>NZ_JBNHIA010000004.1:0-336765 GCF_059092805.1 Arthrobacter sp. Y3222053
TGGTCATCCACGGCGTGGTGTAGGTAGGCGTAGCCGGGCCTGCGATTGGCCTCGGTCCGGGTCTTGTTGCGTTTCCCGGTGGCCCGGCCGAGCATCCGGTGTCCGCCGCCGGCGGGAATACGGCCGAGCTTCTTGATGTCCACGTGCACCAGATCCCCGGGGTGCTGGTGTTCGTAGCGGACGGGTTTGGGCCGGCGGACCGGCAGCCCGGTGGACTGATCCAGGTGTGAGAGCCGGGGCATGCGGTACCGGCGCAGGACCTTCTCAACGGTGGACCGGGGCAGGTGCAGGTGGTGGGCGATCCGGTGCGGTCCCCAGAGCTGGGTGAACCGGAGCGCGATGATCCGCCGCTCGGTGCGCACAGGCGTTTGATGCGGGCAGGACAACGGCCGCGAGGAAAGGTCGTGCATCCCCGATGGTCCTCGGGTGCGGTATCTGTCGGCCCATTTCTTCGCTGTAGCCGGTGAGCAGCTGAACCGCTCAGCAGCCCGGCGAAGCGGCCATCCCGACTCGACCACGAGTTTTGCCAGTCGCAGTCGTCCGGTTTCGGTCAGGGGTGCGTTAGCGTGGGTCACGAGGGTCTCCGTTGGACGATACGAGTGTGGTAACCCATATCGAACCGGAGACCCTCGCCTATTTAACTCTTGCCACGCCGTTCACAACCTCCGTAAGAGCTACACCTAGGCCGCTTTAGCCGTTCGGGACCGCCGTCCCGGCCGCGGCCCCGCTGCCGGCCGGGACGGCGCAGCTGTGTTCGGCCTGCAGGGCGGCCCCGTAGAGGGCAGCGCCCATGAGATCGGCCAGCAGTTCCGGGTCCCACTGGCGTTCGCCGATCTGGCGGCTCAGCAGCAGGCCCTCCAAAAGGATGAACAGGCACTCCGCAAGGTAGTCGGCCAGTTCGGCCCGCCCGTCGTCGTCCAGGGCCGGGGACAGCACGGTCCGGAACCACTGCGCCGTCATGGCCTGCATGTCCTGCAGGACCGCCTCGAGGTTCCGCCGGTCGGCCTCGGCGACGGCGGCCCGCTGCAGCAGGAGCAGCAGGCCCAGCCGCAGGACCCCGGATTCCGCCGCCAGATTGTCCATGGTGCGCAGCAGCTGGACGGCCAGCACCTTGGACCAGTCCCCGTCCTCCGGGCGGGGGGCCAGCGTCGGGCGGGCTGCGTCCCAGCGCCGGCAGGCCCCCGCCACGACGGTGCTGATCAGCTCGTCCTTGTCCTTGAAGGACCAGTACAGCGAGCTGGGCGGCAGCCCGGCCTTCTCGCAGACCCTGGCAACGGTGACGCCCCCGTATCCGTACTCGGCGACGGCCTCCTCGGCGGCCCGCAGGAAAACCTCCCGCGGGCCCTGGCCCTCCTCCGCTTCCCGCTGCGCCGGCGCGGGCGGCGGGACACGGTCAAGCCGCACGGTCCGGGCCAGTTCCGTCAGGCGGATCTCGGCCGCATCCAGGCAGCAGGCGAGCAGCCAGGTCACCCTGCGCTGGTCGAGGGGCCGCTGCCCGTGCCGCCGCCGGATGAACGCACCGTCCCGAAGCGCGACGGTGAAGTGTCCCATGAGCAGCGCGGCGTCCCGGCCCTGGTCCATGTCCCCGGGGAATCCCCGCTCCCACCACCGGCCGAGCCATCCGACGCTCTGCCTGCGGATCTCCAGGAAACGCGCCCGGGCCGGTGACTCCTCCGGCGGGCGGACGACGGCCAGCTGCAGGCCGAACCGCCAGTAATCCATCTCGCTTTCCGTTGAGGGGAAGGCCAGGAGCTTGTTGAACAGGTCCTCGCACCGCGGCTGCCGTGCGGGGGAATCAAGCCAGTTGGGCGTGGACTCAGACTGGACGCGGAACGCATGTTCCAGCGCGGCGGCGATGAGCTGGTCCTTATCCGAAAAGTGCCAGTAAATGGAACTGGCGGACAACCCGGTCGCCCGCCGCACCATGGACAGCTTGGTGCCCTCGTAGCCGTGGTCCGCAGCCAGGCGCATGGTCTCCTCCAGGAGCTGCGTACGGGTCTGCTCGCCCTGCCGGTTCCTCCGGTTGGTCTTGCGTTGTGCCACTGGGGGCCACCTGGTGCTCTCGGGTCGGTTCCGTCACTTCTGCCCACAGCCTACTTCCACGCAGCGCGGCCGGCTGCCGCCCTCCTGCTGGTCGGGACGGCACGGATGCGTCCCAAATCACCCGTCGACGACGCCCCCGATGCCGTCGATGGCCGCTTCGATGGCTAGTATTAAGCCATTGTGGCTCTTCTTTCCCTGACTGCGACTCATTCCGACGTCGACCTGGAAACCGTCGCCCGGCTTAGCGCGGGCGCCTCCGAGGTCCCGGCTGCGCTGCTCGATTCCAGCGGCCAGCTGGTTTCCGGGGCAGTCGTCCTGGCCACCTGCAACCGCTACGAGATCTACTGCGAGACGCGTTCGGACGACGACGCCGAGGCGGCGCGCGCCGCCGTCGTGGGTGAAATCAGCGCCCGCTCCGGGCTGCCCAAGGAGACGGTGTCCCGCTGCTTCACCACCAACACGGGCGAGGATGTCCCCAAGCACCTGTTTGCCGTCGGCGCCGGGCTGGATTCCGCCGTCGTCGGCGAGCGTGAGATCGCCGGGCAGGTCCGCCGGGCGCTGATTGAGGCACAGGAGAAGGGCACCGCCAGCGGCACCCTGACCCGGCTGTTCCAGACCGCCTCGCGCACCGCCAAGGACGTGGGCGCGCTGACCTCGCTCGGCAGCCGCGGCCTGTCCATCGTGTCCGTCGCGCTGGACCTGGCCACCGACCTGTCGCTGGAGCCTGACTGGTCGGCCAAGAAGGTCGTGGTCTTCGGCACCGGCGCCTACGCCGGCGCCACCATGGCCCTGCTCAAGGAGCGCGGCTGCACCGATGTCTCGGTGTGGTCCTCCTCCGGCCGGGCGGAGTCCTTCACGGCCACCCGCGGCGGCACCCCGCTGTCCCGCGCCGGGCTGGGCGCCGCCCTCGCCGCCGCGGACGTCGTGGTCGGTTGCAGCGGCAGCGACGCCCCCGTCGGCGTGGACGACGTGCGCCGGGTCCGGGCAGGAGCCGACCGCCCGCTGGTCATCATCGACCTCGCCCTGACGCACGACTTCGATCCCGCGGTCCGCGAACTGGACGGCGTCGACCTCATCACCCTCGAGTCCGTGCGGCTTGCCGCACCCGCCGAGCAGGCCGAGTCCCTGAAGCAGGCCGGCGAGATCGTCACCGAGGCGGCCCGCAACTTCAACCAGGTCCAGCTCAGCCGCGAGCTGAGCGGCGCGATCGTCGCCCTGCGCCGGCACACCCTGGACGTCCTTGAGTCGGAGCTGGAGAAGGTCCGCGCCCAGCACGGGTGCACGGGTGCCGCCCAGGAAGTCGAATTCGCGATGCGCCGCATGGTGAAGCAGCTGCTGCACGTGCCCGCGGTCCGGGCACGTGAGCTGGCCGCCGAAGGCCGCCAGGACGACTACGTCCGCGCCCTCGAGACCCTGTACGGCATCACGGTGGGCGAGGACGCCCCCGCGCCCGCCCGCGGGCCCGTCGAGCACGCCCCGGCCGGCGATGACCCGGCCGCGGAGCCGCGCACGGCCTAGGCCGTCCGGCCGAAGGGTACGGCCCGGACGCCGGCTAGTAGACGGGCTTTTCAGGTTCGATCCGCCGCACCCAGTCCAGGATGCCGCCGCTCACGTTCCACACCTGCCCGTAGCCCTGCTCCAGCAGGTGCCGCACCACCTCCGCCGAGCGTGCCCCTGACTTGCAGTGCACGTAGATGCGGCGGTCCCTGGCCGGCTGGAACCGGCCCGAGAGCAGCGTCGCCCGGGGTGCCGGCCTAGCCCCGTCGATGCTGACAATGGCGCGTTCGTCCGGTTCCCGCACATCCAGCAGATCGAAGTCCGCGCGCCCGGCTGCCCGGTCGGCCAGCAGCGCCTCCAGCTGCTCCACGCTCACCGCCGGCAGATCCGCCGCCGGCTGCGGCGGGATTCCGCAGAAGGCTTCGTAGTCCGCCAGCTCCGTGACCGGGGTCCTCGCCGGATCCCGCCGCACCCGGATTTCCCGCCAGCTCATCTCCAGCGCATCGAACACCAGCAGCCGGCCCAGCAGGGTGGTGCCGGTGCCGGTGATCAACTTGATCGCCTCGTTGGCCATGACCGAGCCGATCTGGGCGCAGAGCACCCCAAGCACCCCGCCCTCGGCGCAGGAGGGCACCTCGCCGGGCGGCGGAGCCTGCGGGTACAGGTCCCGGTAGGTGGGCCCGTGCCCGGACCAGAAGACGCTGACCTGTCCGTCAAACCGCAGGATCGATCCCCAGACGCACGGCAGGCCCAGGATTTCCGCGGCGTCGCTGACCAGGTAGCGGGTGGCGAAGTTGTCCGCCCCGTCCAGAACCAGGTCGTAGCCGGCGAGGATGTCCAGGGCGTTGTCCGCCCCCAGCCGCACCGTATGCAGGTCGACCTGGACCAGCGGATTCAGCTCAAGGACGGCGGCGCGCGCGGACTCCGCCTTGGTGCGCCCCACATCCGCCATGCCGTGCACCACCTGGCGCTGCAGGTTCGACTCCTCGACCGTGTCGTCGTCGACAATGCCGATCCGCCCGACTCCGGCGGCGGCCAGATACAGCAGGATCGGCGAGCCCAGTCCGCCGGCGCCGATCACCAGGACACGGGCGTTTTTCAGCCGGCGCTGCGCCTGCACCCCAAACCCCGGCAGGATCAGGTGCCGGGAGTAGCGGACGGTCTCCTCACGGGTGAGCTCGGGCCCGGGGGCGACCAGAGCGGGCAGATCCGGGGCGGCAACGGTAGTCATGAGAACCAATCTAGGCGCTGCCGCCGTGTCGGGCACGCTGTCCGGAAAAGCCGCCCCGGGTAGACTGGTCTTTCATGCCGCGGGCGTCGGGCGCCCGCACCAGGAGACGAGGTAGCACCACCCGTGAGCAACCAGCCAGCCGGCAGGACCACCCGCCTGCCGCGCGAGGAGCGCCGCCGGCAGCTGATGCGCGCCGCCCAGGAAGTCTTTGTCAGCAACGGCTTCCACGGAGCGGCCATGGACGACATCGCCGATACGGCCCGGGTCAGCAAGCCGGTGCTGTACCAGCATTTCCCCGGCAAGCGGGAGCTTTACCTCGCCCTGCTGGAGGACCACCTTGAAACGCTGACCCGGTTCCTCACCACGGCCCTGACCTCCACCACCGACAACCGGGAGCGGGTGCGGGAGACCATGCGCGCCTACTTCCGCTTCGTCGCGCAGGACAGCCAGGGCCACCGGCTGGTGTTCGAGTCCGACCTGACCAGCGACCAGGAAGTCAGCGCCAGGATCGAGGCCTTCAACGCCCGCTTCGCCAACAGCATCGCCGGCGTCATCGCCGAGGACACCAAGCTTCCGCCGGCGGAGGCCCAGCTGCTGGGGCGCGCCCTGGCCGGCATGGCCCAGGTCAGCGCCCGCTACTGGCTGGAAACCGGCGGGGACCTCGACATCGAGGCCGCCAGCGAGCTGGTCTACCGTTTAGCTTGGCGCGGAATCAGCCGTTTCCCGAAGGAAACCTAGGGTAGATTTCGAACCAGCATCTGCTTTGTCAGCATTACTAGGAGGCACCACGTGGAAGTAAAGATCGGCATCCAGAACGTCGGCCGCGAAATCGCGTTCGAGTCCGGGCAGAGCGCCGACGAGGTCGCCGACCTCGTGGCCGCGGCCATGAACAATTCCACTGAGCTGCGCCTCAAGGACGAGAAGGGCCGGCTGATCCTGGTGCCCGCCGGCGTCATCGGCTACGTGGAAATCGGTGCCGAGGAAGTCCGCCGCGTCGGCTTCGGGGCCCTCTGAACGGACGACAGCCTTGAACGGTGTGGTTGAACTCATCGTGATGGTGCCCGCCGCTCTTGCGGCGGGCTTCGCCGTTTGGGGCGCGGATCGGCGCCGCAGCCGCTACGGCGTCCTCCTGGCCCCCGGCGTTTCCCTGGCCGCCTGCTGTCTGTGCTGGGTCGGGCTCCGGATCGCCGGGCTGGGCTCGCATCCCGAGCTGCACTGGCTCACCTGGGCGGTGTCCATAGCGGTGGGCGCCCTCGCCGCCGTGGCAGCCGCCGCCGTTGCCGGTCCCCGCCGCGCCCGCCGCGACGCGGCCGACCTCGACCGGGCACTGCGCCTCTAGCTCCGGCCCCTACCCCGTTCCCTCTCCCGCCGGCCCCGGCCGCCGGTTCAGCCGCCCAGCACGGCTGAAAGTTCACGGGCGAACACCGGCGCCGCCGCTGCGTGCCCCGAATCGCTCAGGTGCCGTCCATCCTCGAGCTTGAGCTTGTGGCGCTTCCACCAGTCCTGCGGACTGATGAACGGCACGCCTTCCTCCGCGGCGACGCGGGACAGCAGCCGGTCCACCGCGGCCCGACGCCCCTTGCCGTCTCCGATGACCCCCACCATGACCAGCTTCGACGACGGGTAGATCTGCCGCAGGTCCCGGACCATGGTGCGGGCGGCCTGGACGATGGCAGCGTCCGGGTAGGCGGTGTCGTTTCCGCCGCCCTCGAGGACGACGACCGGCGGGTTGCCCGCGGGCAGCAGCCACTGCCCGCTGTCGAGGGCCGTTTCATACCGGTCGATGCCGGCGTAGGAATTGAGGTAGCCGGTTCCGCCGGCCCCCCGCACCACGGGGGTATAGCCCAGCCGCGAGAGCCCGCGCCCGATCCAGGTCCGGTCGCCGGCCTGGGAATCCCCCACCACCACGGCGGCCTGTTCCACCCCGGGATTGAACTCCATGACCCGCTGCAGCCGCGGCACCCACACCAGCGCCCCGCGCTGGAAGTCGGTGCGCCGGTCCTCTCCCGCCGGATACTCGCCGGAGACCGGGTAGCCGAGCTTCTCGACTCCCCGTCGGCTCCACAGCTCGAACACCTCCGGCCGAAGCGCCCGTGCGCCGGTGGGGCCGTGCCAGAGCACCACATTTCCGCGGAAGCGCTGGTAGCAGGCCCCCAGGGACGCGGGGCAGGAGATGTCCGACGTCGGCGGGCCCAGCGGACTGCCCGACGCGGCCTGGACCCGACGGAACTCCATGAGGGCGTTCCACGCCTGCCGATCCGTTCCCTCCGGCGGAGCGGCGACGATCGGCCGCGACGTCACGGGCTGGTCCCGGGGCAGGACCGTGCGCAGCACCGGCTGCGGCGGAGTCGGGTGTGCGGGCGGCTGCCACGGCGAAAGCGGCGCCAGCACCGGCACGGCGAGGACTGCGGCCGCCAGCAGCGGCAGGTTGCGGCGGCGGACACGGCGGCGGGCGCCTGCTGCCATGATGATCTCCCCGTAACGCTCGACTGCACCGGCATCCCACCCTACCGATTCGGGCCGGGCGCGCCCAAGAACCGCTCCTTTTCGCGGGCGGGAGAGCACCGGGTAGACTGGCGGTGTAGTACACGGATGCCCGGTCGTCAGATTCTTTAATCCCCATGGATAAGGAACGGCGGCGGCTTACGATTCCGGCCCACGCCGGCACGTACGCCGCCCCGACCCGCAATACCTACGCGATCTTGATTTTCCGGCCGCCGCCACCGGCGCGCGGCCCGCAGTTGTTAGCCCGCGATCGGCTTCCACTGGATGCGCCCGCGCGTTGTCCGCTCTGACCCGGCCCCCGGCCGTCGCCCAGCGTGAGACCCCGGCGCCTTACGGAACGGTATGTAATTGAACACTGAAATTTCCCAGCTTGAAGGTGACGGCCTCCTGCACGCCGAGGACAGCGATGACCAGGTTGACGTCACGGAGACCCTCGCCGCCGCCGACGAGGCCGTCGCCCCCGAGGCAACGTTCGCGGACTACGGAGTCCGGGACGACATCGTCGGGTCCCTGGCGGACGCGGGCATCCTGCACCCCTTCCCGATCCAGGCCATGACGCTTCCCGTCGCCCTGGGCGGCCATGACATCATCGGCCAGGCCAAGACCGGCACCGGCAAGACCCTCGGCTTCGGCATCCCCGCCCTGCAGCGGGTCATCTCCCCCGGCGAGGACGGCTGGGACCAGCTGCCGGCGCCGGGCGCCCCGCAGGCCCTGATCGTGGCCCCCACCCGTGAGCTGGCCGTCCAGGTCGCGGGCGACCTGGAGACCGCGTCGCGCCGCAAGGGCACCCGCATCGCCACCATCTACGGCGGCCGCGCCTACGAACCGCAGATCGAGGCCCTCCAGTCCGGCGTCGAGATCGTCGTCGGCACCCCGGGCCGGCTCATCGACCTCTACCAGAAGCGCCACCTGAGCCTGAAGAACGTGCGCATCGTGGTCCTGGACGAAGCCGATGAGATGCTCGACCTCGGCTTCCTGCCCGACGTCGAAACCCTGATGGGCGCGGTGCCGGCGGTCCGCCAGACGCTGCTCTTCTCGGCCACCATGCCCGGCCCGGTCGTGGCCATGGCCCGACGCTACATGACCAAGCCGACCCACATCCGTGCAGCCGACCCGCTGGACGAAGGGCTGACCAAGAAGGACATCCGCCAGGTCGTCTACCGTGCCCACCACCTCGACAAGATCGAAGTGGTTGCCCGCCTGCTGCAGGCCACCGGACGCGGCCGCACGATCATCTTCACCAAGACCAAGCGCACCGCCGCCAAGGTTACCGAGGAACTCGTGGACCGGGGCTTCGCCGCCGCCGCGCTGCACGGCGACCTCGGCCAGGGCGCCCGCGAGCAGGCCATGCGCGCCTTCCGCAACGAGAAGGTCGACGTCCTGGTCGCCACCGACGTCGCCGCCCGCGGCATCGACGTCGACGACGTCACCCATGTCGTCAACTACCAGTGCCCGGAAGACGAAAAGACCTACCTGCACCGCGTGGGCCGCACCGGCCGCGCCGGCAACAAGGGTACCGCCGTCACGTTCGTCGACTGGGAGGATATGCCCCGCTGGGGCCTGATCAACAAGGCGCTGGGCATGGACCAGCCCGAGCCTGTTGAAACCTACTCCTCCTCGCCCCACCTGTTCACCGACCTGGACATCCCGGCCGGCACCAAGGGCAGGCTGCCCCGCGCCAAGCGCAAGCTGGCCGGCATCGACGCCGAGCGCATCGAGGACCTGGGCGAGACGGGCAAGTCCCGGTCGCGCGGCGGAGACCGCGGCGGTGACCGTGGCGGACGCGGCGGTGACCGTGACCGCGGCGGCCGCAGCTCCGACCGTGACCGCGGCGGCCGCCGCAGCGAGCGTGCGCCGCGGGCCGCAGCCACCGACGCCGCAGCCGCCGACGGCGCTCCCGCCGAGGCGCCCGCGGCTTCCGACGAGGCCCGCACCGAGCGTCCCCGCCGCCGCCGCAGCCGCACCCGCCGCCGCAACGGCGAAGTGGTGCAGCAGCGTCCCGCCGGCGAGTAGCCGATCCGGCCCATGGGCGGAACGCTTTTCGATCCCGACGGCGGCTCGCTCGTGGTCCACGCCGACAACGCGGACTTCCTGCCGAGCCTGCCCGACGGTGCCTTCACGCTGATCTACGTGGACCCGCCCTTCAACACGGGGCGGGTCCAGCGCCGCCAGCAGACCACCATGGTCCGCAGCGTCGACGGTACGGGTGACCGCACCGGCTTCAAGGGCCGCAGCTATTCCACGGTCAAGGGCCTGCTCACCAAGTACGACGACGCCTTCGAGGACTACTGGGCCTTCCTGGAGCCCCGGCTCGCCGAAGCTTGGCGGCTGCTGGCCGACGACGGCACGCTGTACGTGCACCTTGACTACCGTGAAGTGCACTACGTGAAGGTCATGCTTGATGCCCTTTTCGGCCGGGACTGTTTCCTGAACGAGGTCATCTGGGCCTACGACTACGGCGGCCGGGCCAAGAACCGGTGGCCGGCCAAGCACGACAACATCCTCGTGTACGTCAAGAACCCCGACCGCTACCACTTCGACAACAGCGAGGTGGACCGGGAGCCGTACATGGCCCCCGGCCTGGTGACCCCGGAGAAGGCGGCCCTCGGCAAGCTGCCCACCGACGTCTGGTGGCACACCATCGTCTCCCCCACCGGGCGGGAGAAGACCGGCTACCCGACCCAGAAGCCCGAGGGCCTGATCCGCCGGGCGGTTGCGGCCAGCAGCCGGCCTGGTGATTGGGTGCTGGACTTCTTCGCCGGCTCCGGAACCCTGGGCGCCGTGGCTGCAAAGATGGACCGACGCTTCGTGCTGGTCGATTCGAATCCGGCGGCCGTGGAGGTCATGGCCGCCAGGCTGGCCGGCAAGGCCGACGTCGTCGACTGGGACTCGCGCCCGCCCCTGCCGGAGGCCCTGCCTGCCGGTTAGGCAGGAAGGGTCCGCCTCAGGGCAGGACGGGACGGCTTCCCGTCCCCAGTTCCAGGATCCGCTCCAGGACGGCCGGGGCCGTGGTGTTCTCGCCCAGGCGGTTCGGCTTTCCGGTGCCGTGGTAGTCGCTTGAACCTGTGACCAGCAGCGAATGCTCGCGGGCCAGGGTGCGGAGGAAGGCCCGGCCCTCCTCCGGATTGTCGCGGTGGTCCACCTCGACGCCGAGCAGCCCGGCGTCGATCATGTCCCGGTAGGTGCGCTCACCGACCACCCGGCCGCGCGCCGTCGCCACCGGATGGGCGAAGACCGGCACGCCGCCCGCGGCGCGTACCAGTTCCACCGCCCGTGCCGGGTCGGGCGCATAGTGGGCAACGAAGTACCGGGAGCGGGCGGTGAGGATCCCGGCGAACGCCGCCGACCGGCTCGGCACCACTCCTGCACTGACCAGCGCGTCGGCAATGTGCGGCCGCCCGATCGTGGCTCCGGGTGCCACATGCTCCTGCACCAGCTCCCAGTCGATGGGAAAGTCCTCGGCAAGCCGGCGGACCATGACTTCGGCCCGGGTCTCGCGGGCGGCGCGGGACCGGGCGATCTCCTCGAGCAGGCCGGGGTGCTCCGGATCGTGCAGGTAGGAGAGCAGGTGCACGCTGATGCCCTCGGCGGTGCGGCAGGAGATCTCCATGCCGGGTATGAGGGTGAGCTGTTCCCGTCCGGCGGCGTCGGCGGCCTCGGCCCAGCCGGCGGTGGAGTCGTGGTCCGTCAGCGCCAGCGCGGACAGGCCTGCCCGTGCAGCTGCCCGGACGACGTCGGCCGGGGATTCAGTGCCGTCGGACACCGTGGAATGCGTGTGCAAATCGATGTTCACCCTCCCAATCTACGCGTCCGCCCGGCCCGGGGGTGTTTGTCCGCGCCGCGGGCCGGTGAGAGCATGGGAGGCGTGAACAACGAAGCCACTTCCCTGCCGTCGACCGCCGCCGAGACCGAAGAGATGTCCGAGGGGCAGCCGCTGGGCGACCGCGTGAACAACCGTTCCCAGCGCCCCTCCTCCGAGGCCTTCAAGGAGTTCATGGCCTCGGGCTGGGCCGAGCGCAGCGCCGAGCTGCCGCCGCGGGCCGCCGTCGCCGGCTACGCCCGGCAGCGCCGCCTCGCGCTCTCCCGCCGCTTCCCCGGCGAGCGCCTGGTGATCCCCGCCGGCCCGCTGAAGGTCCGCTCGAACGACACCGACTACCGGTTCCGCCCGCACTCCGGCTTTGCGCACATGACCGGCCTCGGCCTGGACCACGAGCCGGACGCCGTGCTGGTGCTGGAGCCGGTGGCCGAGGGCACGGGCGACGACGGCGGCAACCACACCGCCACCCTCTACTTCCGTCCGCTGGCCGGCACCGACAGCGAGGAGTTCTACTCCAACGCGCGCTACGGCTCCTTCTGGATCGGCGACCGGCTGAACCTGGCGGAGGTCAGCGCCCTGCTGGACCTGCCCACCCGGCACCTGGACGAGGCCGAGACCGCCATCGCCGGCAACGTCGGCGAGCCGGCCTTCGGCGGCATCTCCGTGCGCCTGCTGCGCAAGGTCGACGAGATGGTCGACGCCCTGGTCGACACGGTCCGCTACAACACCGCCCCCGACCCCGAGAACCTCGACCTGGGCGTCTTCGACGCCCGCGATGACGAGCTGGCCGAAGCGCTGTCCGAGCTGCGGTTGGTGAAGGACGAGTGGGAGATCGAGCAGATGCGCGAGGCCGTGGCGGCCACCGTCAACGGCTTCACCGAGGTCGTGAAGGCCCTGCCGCGCGCGATCACCCATCCCCGCGGTGAGCGCGTCGTGGAAGGCGTCTTCTTCGCCCGGGCCCGCGAGGAAGGCAACGACCTCGGCTACGACACCATCGCCGCCGCCGGAAACAACGCCACCGTGCTGCACTGGATCCGGAACAACGGCCAGGTCCGGGCCGGGGAGCTGCTGCTGCTGGACGCGGGAGTCGAGGCCGAGAGCCTGTACACCGCCGACATCACCCGCACCCTGCCGGTCAACGGCAGGTACACCGAGGTGCAGCGCCGGGTCTACCAGGCGGTGCTTGACGCCGCCGATGCCGGTTTCGCCGCCGCGGTCCCGGGGGCTAAGTTCCGCGATGTGCACGCCGCGGCCGTCCGCGTCTTGGCCGAGCGCCTCGCGGAGTGGGGCGTGCTGCCGGTACCGCTGGAGGAGGCCCTGTCCGATGCCGGCCAGCAGCACCGCCGGTGGATGCCGCACGGCACCAGCCACCACCTCGGCCTGGACGTGCATGACTGCGCCCAGGCCCGCCGGGACCTGTACCTGGACGGGACGATCACCGAGGGAATGGTCTTCACCATCGAGCCGGGTCTGTACTTCAAGGAGGAGGACCTCACCGTTCCCGAGGAGTACCGGGGCATCGGCGTCCGGATCGAGGACGATGTGCTGATCACCGCCGACGGTCCCGTGAACCTCAGTTCGGCCCTCCCCCGCACTCCGGACGAGGTCGAGGACTGGATGGCCGGGATCTACGCCGCCGACCAGTAGGGGCCCGGGCAGCGTCTTTCAGGCCCGCTGAACCGGGCCGTCTGCGCCGGACAAGAGGAGGGCCGCACCCGTTGGGGTGCGGCCCTCCTCTTTTCTTGGCTCCGGGAGCCGGGCGCTCGGTGATCCGGCCCCCGGTCAGCGCTGCTGCGCGCCGCTGTCCTCCGGGGATCCCGCCTCGGGCGCCTGCTGCTCCGCGCGGCTGTCCTGCGGGTACTCCGGCGAGGAGGCCCCGCCGGACCGTCCCTGCCCGCTGTCCGCAGCGGCGCTGCCCCGGGAGGCATCCTCGGCGGCATCGCCCATGGGAGCATCGTCGACAGCTCCCTGCGGAGCCCCTGCGGCAGCCTGCTGCCCGCTGTTCGGCCCGATGGGACGGCCCTGCGCGTCGAGGCGCACCCCGTACCGCGGACGGCCGTCGGGCAGGTCGGGGAACCGGCCCTTGCGGGCTTCACCGGCCGAGGGCGCCGGTGCCTCGGCAGCGCCTGCTGCGTGTGCGCCCTGGCCGGAGGCTGCGTAGGGATCCTGCCATCCGGCAGGACGTTCCGGAGCCTGCGGCTGCCCCTGGGGCGCGGGCCCGGGCTGGCCCGGCTGCCCGTACTGCGGCTGGCCCTGCCCGTACGGCGGCTGGCCCTGGCCGTACGGCGGCTGGCCCTGGCCGTACGGCGGCTGCCCCGGTTGGCCCTGGCCGTACCCCGGCTGGCCGTACGGCTGCTGGTGCGGCTGCTGGTGCGGCTGCTGGCCCTGCGGCGCCGGATGGCCGGCCTGCCCGACCATCGGCAGCTGCGCCAGCAGGCGGCGTGCCTCCCCGGCGGCCTCGGGGGCGACAATGACGTCATAGCTGGTGGCGATCACCTGGCTGGTGGAGGTGAAGTCCCGGCGCCCGCGCTGCAGGGCGTATCCGATGACTCCAAACAGCAGCCAGAACACCGCGCCGAGCGCGATGGTCGGGCCCAGCGATCCGAGGGCGGGGGCACCACCGAAGAGCGAAAGGACCAGGCCCACGAACAAGCCGAACCAGGCGCCGGTGAGCGCGCTCGACAGCGCAACCCGGGGGTAGCTGAGCCGCCCGGTCACCCGCTCCACGGTCTTCAGGTCGTTGCCGACAATGGACACGTTCTGCACGGCGAACTTGCTGTCCGCGAGGTAGTCCACCGCCTTCTGGGCGTCGAGATAGGCGGTGTAGCGGCCGACAACCTCTCCGCGAGGCAGGCTGCGGCCCTGGTCGCGGGGACTTCCGGCGGCAAATAGGTTCGACATTCGTCCATTCTTTCGCACTTCGGCCCTGGCGGGGGCCGCGATCGCTGGCAGTGAACGCGTACCCGGTGCCCGGGGACCGCGATACGGCGTTGGAGGTGCCTTCAAAGTAGCCTAATAGCGTGAGCTCAAATCCGACCCGCGTCTTCGTTGCCCGGCTGCTGGGCCTGGACGTCTTCGACCCGCTCGGAGACCGCCTGGGCCGGCTGCGCGACGCCGTGGTGCTGGACCGCGGCCCCGGCCGCCGGCCGCAGGCGGTGGGGATCGTCGTCGAGGTTCCGGGCCGAAAACGGGTCTTCGTGCCCATCACCCGGATCACCAGCATGGATCCCGGGCAGATCATCTGCACCGGGCTGGTCAATCTGCGCCGGTTCGAGCAGCGCGGCGCGGAGACCCTGGTCGTCGCCGAGCTCTTCGACCGCAGGGTGGTGCTCAAGGACGGCAGCGGCGAGGCCGCGATCGAGGACATTGCCATCGAGCAGAACCGCGCCGGAGACTGGCACGTCTCCGCGCTCTTCGTGCGCCGGCTGCAGGACGGTCCCCGGCTGCTGCGCGGCCGCCGCCGCGGTGAGGAGCTGACCATCGACTGGGAGGACGCCTGGCACTGGGACCTCACCGGCCCGCAGGCCGCGACCGCCTTCGTCGCCCAGCACGACGACCTCAAGCCCGCCGACTTCGCCGAGGCGCTGCACGAGATGAGCGGCAAGCGCCGTATCGAGGTGGCCGCCGAGCTGCAGGATGAACGCCTGGCCGATGTCCTGCAGGAGCTGCCCGACGACGACCAGGTGCAGATCCTGCAGGCCCTCGACGTCGAGCGCGCTGCCGACGTGCTCGAGGAAATGGACCCGGACGACGCCGCGGACCTGCTCAACGAGCTGCCCGAGGAGCAGAAGGAGGAGCTGCTGCAGCTGATGGAGCCGGAGGACGCCCGCGACGTCCGCCGGCTGCTCTCCTATGAGGAGGACACCGCCGGGTCGCTGATGACTCCCGTGCCGGTGATCCTGCCTCCCGAGGCGACCGTTGCGGAGGCGCTGGCACACGTGCGCCGGGAGGAGCTGACTCCGGCCCTCGCCTCCTGCATCTTTGTCTGCCGCCCCCCGCTGGAGACTCCCACCGGGCGCTACCTCGGCGTGGTGCATATCCAGCAGCTGCTGCGGGCCGCTCCCCCGGAGGCCCTGGGCAACATGCTCGACACCGACCTCGAGGCCGTCCTCGACACGGCCAGCATCAGCGAAGTTTCGCGCATGCTGGCCACCTACAACCTCAATTCGCTCCCGGTGGTGAACGACGGCGGCCGCCTGGTCGGCGCGGTGACCGTCGACGATGTCCTGGACCACCTGCTGCCCGACGACTGGCGGGCCGCCGATGACGCTCCGGCGGGACCGCAGGGAAGGACCAATGGCTGAGAAGAGAAAGTCCGTCGCGCGGGGCCTGGACACGCCCCGCACCGCCCGCACCCGCTGGATGCCGAGGCTCTCCCCCAACCCGGACGCCTTCGGCCAGGCGACGGAGAAGTTCGCCCGCTTCATGGGCACCCCGCAGTTCCTGGTCTGGATGACGGTGTTCTGTGTGGTCTGGCTGCTCTGGAACACGTGGGGTCCCGAACCCCTGCGCTTCGACTCGGTGGCCCTCGGCTTCACGCTGCTCACCCTCATGCTCTCGCTGCAGGCGTCCTACGCGGCGCCGCTGCTGCTGCTGGCCCAGAACCGGCAGGACGACCGCGACCGCGTCGCCATGCGCCAGGACCGCGAGCGGGCCGAGCGGAACCTGCTGGACACTGAATACCTGACCCGGGAGATCGCCGAGCTGCGGATCGCGCTGCGCGAGGTCGCCACCCGCGACTACGTGCGCTCCGAGATCCGCGGCCTGCTGGAGGAACTGCTCGAGGCCGAGGGTCGCGACGACGGCGGCCGGCGTTCCCGCGGCCGCGAGGGCAGCCGATGAGCGGCGCCGAAGCCGCCGTCCGGCACGCCCTGGCGGGGGTCCTCGATCCGGAGCTGCGCCGCCCGATCACCGACCTGGGCATGGTCCGGGAGGTGCGCATCGAACCCGACGGCACCGCCGTCGTCGGCGTGCTGCTCACGGTGGCGGGATGCCCGCTGCGCGGGACCATCACCGGCGACGTCGAGGCCGCCGTGTCCGGACTCCCGGGCATCACGGACGTCCGCGTGGAGATGGACGTCATGACTCCCGAGCAGCGGAACCGGCTCAAGGAGCAGCTGCGCGGGCCGGGCGCCGAGCGCGGCGTGCCGTTCAACCGGCCCGGGTCGCTGACCCGCGTCTATGCGGTGGCCAGCGGCAAGGGCGGCGTCGGCAAGTCCAGCGTGACCGTGAACCTGGCGGTGGCGATGTCCCGGCTGGGGCTGCGTGTGGGCATCGTCGACGCGGATGTGCACGGTTTCTCCGTGCCCGGGCTGATGGGGATCACGCAGCCGCCCACCCGCGTGGACGAAATGATCCTGCCCCCGGTCGCCTACGGGGTAAAGACCATCTCCATCGGCATGTTCCTGCCCGAGAACCAGCCGGTGGCCTGGCGCGGCCCGATGCTGCACCGGGCGCTGGAGCAGTTCCTCACCGATGTGTTCTTCGGCGACCTGGACGTGCTCTTCCTCGACCTGCCGCCGGGCACCGGCGACATCGCCATTTCCGTGGCGCAGCTGCTGCCGGGTTCCGAGATCCTCGTGGTCACCACCCCGCAGGCCGCCGCCGCCGAGGTCGCCGAACGGGCCGGCACCGTTGCCGCGCAGACCGGGCAGAAGGTCTCCGGCGTCATTGAGAACATGTCCTGGCTGCAGCTGCCCGACGGCCAGCGGATGGAGCTGTTCGGTTCCGGCGGGGGCGGGCAGGTGGCCGCCCGCCTGACGTCCGCACTGGGCACCGATGTGCCCCTGCTGGGCAGCATTCCGCTGGACGTCCGGCTGCGCGAGGGCGGCGACGCCGGCTCCCCCGCAGTGCTGGAGGAGGATTCCGCGGCGGGCGCCGAGCTGCGCCGTATTGCCGATCAGCTCGCCCGCCGCCCCCGGGGCCTTGCGGGCCTGAACCTGGGCGTCACGCCCAGCTGACCTTCAGCCGCTCCTAGGTGGCCTCAGTGTCGAACGGGGCCGGCGTTCCCGGCTCCAGCCGCTCGATGCGCCGCACCGGTGCCATGGCTGCCGACGCCGCGGCCGCTGCCGCCGGTGCCGCTGCTGCGCCGGCGGCGGGCCTGGTACCCGCCACGGCGGTGCGGGTGGCCGGGCGGAGCGGAGACGAGGCCGGACGGATAGCGTCTTCGACGTCGTCCAGCAGGGCTTCCTTGATGATGCGCCGGGGATCGTATTGCCGCGGGTCAAGCTTGCGCCAGTCGACCTCGTCGATCTCTGGGCCGACCTGTTCGCGCAGCTGCTCGCGCGCGCCGGTAGCCATCCGGCGCAGTTCACGCACCAGGCGGGCCAGCTGGGAGGCGTACTCCGGCAGGCGTTCGGGGCCGAGGATCGCCACCGCCAGCAGGGCAAGGATGAGGAACTCCCCGGGGTTGATTCCTAACACTGTTGCAGATTATCGCTTTCTTCGTCGGCGCTGCCAGTTGCCCGTCGGCGCCGCGCCGGGGCTCACGGAGCGCCCGGTTCGCTGAACAGGCGCAGGCCCCGCAGGATCCGTTCCAGGATGTCCTGTTCCGCCCCGCTCGCCGGCACCAGCCGCGCGGATTCGGTGAGCGACAGCTCCTGAACGGCCTCGGGCAGGCTCCGGACCGGAAGGGACGATTTCAGGGTGTAGGTGACGTTGGACGAGGCCAGGACCACCAGTTCCTGCTGCTCGGGATGTTCCCAGACCTGGGCACCGACCGAGTCGGGGTCCGGCACAAAGCCGTCCTCGCCCACGGCACGGCCGCTGACCGCGTTGACGGCGGCTTCGTCGCCTGCCCCGCGCGCACCGGGCCGCTGCTCATATACCGTGATCCGTTCGCCCCGGCCCTCCAGCTGCAGTTCGACCGCTGGCTGGCCGGCCACTTCGACGGCCTTCGCGGAAACGAGTTCCAGGCCAAGTCCGCCCAGCTCGGGGCAGGTCCAGCCGCTGGCCCGCAGCGCCTGGAGCGCGTCCGGGCCAAGCTCCTGCTGGGTGCTGGCCTGTGCCCAGCCCGCCGTCAGCCCGGCGCGCTGGCCCTCCGCGACGTCGCCCACATTGTTGCCCACCAGGTAGGCGCCGCCGACCACCGCCGCTCCGGCCAATCCGAGGCCGGCAGCGACAGCCAGGGCTCCGCGGGCGGAGGCCGGAGCCTGTCGCGGCGCCTCCGGCGTCGCGGGAGGAATTCCTTCCGACAGTCCGGCGGCCGGAGTCGGGACTTTCAGCGCGCGCAGCCTGCTGCGCAGCCGCCGTTCCTCGGCGACCTCAGAGCGGCAGGACGGGCAGTGCTCCAGGTGCCGCAGGACGGCGAGGCGGCGTCCATCCGGCAGTTCGTCGTCCACGAACGCGCGCAGGTGTCGCGTGGGATGGCGCATGGAATCAGTTGGCTCCTGCGATCCGGGGCAGGGCCAGCCGGGTGCCTGCGGAGCGGCGCTGCGGGTCACGGTGTGCCAGCTTGTCCTTGAGCATGCTCCGGCCGCGGTGGATGCGCGAGCGGACGGTGCCCAGCTTCACGCCGAGGGCACGGGCCACCTCGTCATAAGACAGGCCTTCAAGGTCGCAAAGTACGACGGCGGCGCGGAAGTCCGGGGGCAGCTCCTCCAGCGCACGCTGGATATCGACGTCGAGGTTGTTGAACTCGAAGCTGCGCTCCGGTCCGGGGCCCTGGCTGGGCAGCCGTGCTTCTGCGTCTTCGCTCATCCCATCGAAGCGGATCCGGCTGCGGCGCCGGGCCTGGTCCAGGAAGAGGTTGGTGGTGATGCGGTGCAGCCAGCCGTCCAGGGTGCCCGGCTGGAACCGGTCCAGCGAGCGGAACACGCGTACGAAGACCTCCTGGGTCAGGTCCTCCGCGTCCTGGCGGTTGCCGGTGAGGCGGTAGGCCAGCCGGTAGACCTTGGAGCTGTGCGTCTGGACGACTTCCTCCCAGCTCGGGCGCACCCAGCCCGGGTCCGTGCCCGGCACGGCTCCCGCTGAAGGCGTGACAGTCACAATCGTCCTCCCTCGAACCGGCTGCTTCCACGTGAGATTTCCTCCGTCCATGGTGGACCAACAATCTGGGAGTTGCCTGTTAGCATGCCGGGCCTTTCAAGGCAAGGACTTCCTGGCCCCGCGTGCGTCGGCGCGGCCGGGAGCGTCCGCGCACCGTAAGCTTGGAGCTGTACTTTGTACCGTTCCCGATCCTCCCGAAACTGCCTGAAAGTGAAGATGATGCGCGCCGATAAGCAGACCAGCTGGTCCTACACGGAGGCCCTGCCTGTCGAGGATGAGGTCCTGCTGCGCGCCCGTGAACGCTCCCACGAGTTCGGCGTGGCGCCGGTGTCCACCGGCACGGGCGCGGCGCTGACCGTCCTGGCCGCGGCCTCCAAGGCGCAGACCGTGGTGGAGGTCGGCACGGGCGCCGGGGTCTCCGGGGTGTGCCTGCTTCGCGGACTGGGCCGCAACTCGGTGCTGACCACCATTGACGTCGACGTCGACCACCTGCGGGCGGCGCGGGAGGCCTACGCTGAGGCCGGCATTCCGGGCAACCGGACCCGGACCATCTCCGGGCGCGCGGCGGACGTACTGCCCCGGCTGACCGACGGCGCGTACGACATGGTCTTTATTGATGCCGACAAGCCCAACTTCCCACGTTACGTGGACCAGGGCGTCCGGCTGCTCAAGCGCGGCGGCCTGCTCGTGGTCAACGACGCGCTGGACCACGGCAGGGTCGCCGAGCCGGCGGTGCGGGAGGCCTCGACAACGGTGATGCGCCAGGTGGGGCGGGCCGTGCGGGAGGACGACCGGCTGGTCACGGCGCTGCTGCCCACGGGCGACGGCCTGCTGCTCGCCGTCAAGACCGCCTGACTCAGTCCGTCCGGCCCCGCTGTCCCGGGCCCACGGCGAGGGTCTCCAGGTACGACAGCAGGACCCGGGTCCCGAAGCCGGTGGCCCCCTTGGGGTTCTCGGCCTGATCCGCGCCGGCCCGCGCCGGACCGGCGATATCCAGATGTGCCCACGGCGCCCCGCCTGTGAATTTCTGCAGGAACAGCGCGGCGATGATCGCCCCTCCGCCGACCTTCGCCCCGGGCGGGGCGACATGGCCGGTATCGGCCACGGCGGAGTCCAGCACCGCCGCGTATTCGGGGACCAGCGGCAGGGGCCACAGCGGTTCACCGGAGCGTTCCCCTGCTTCCACAAGCGCGTCGAGCACATGGCTTTCACTGCCGAACAGCGCGCCGTACCGGTTGCCCAGGCCCAGCTGGGCGGCTCCGGTCAGCGTGGCGATGTCCACGAGCAGGTCCGGTTCCAGTTCCTGCGCGGCCCAGGCCAGCGCGTCGGCGAGAACGATCCGGCCCTCGGCATCGGTGTTCCCGATTTCCACCGTCGTCCCGTCGAAGGTGCGGACGACGTCGCCGGGCCGGTAGGCGTCCGCACCGGGCAGGTTCTCCGCCAGCGCCAGCACCGAAGTGATCCGGACCGGGAGCCTCAGTGCGGCGGCTGCCTGCACCACCGCCAGCGCGACGGCGGCGCCGGCCATGTCGGTCTTCATGCTCATCATGGAGTCGCGCGGCTTCAGCGACAAGCCGCCGGAGTCGAAGCTGATGCCCTTGCCCACCAGCACCAGGTGGGGCAGTTCGGTGCCGTCAGCCTGCTGCGGGCGGTAGCTCAGGCGCGCCAGGCGGGGCGGATGGACGGAGCCCGCCCCCACGGCCAGCAGGCCGCCGAATCCGCGGGCGCGCAGCTCGTCCGGGCCCAGGACCTCGGTCTCCAGGCCGGCTGCCAGGCCCGCCGCTTCCGCCTGCTCCGCCAGCCAGGCCGGCGTGGCGGTGTTGGGCGGGGTGTTCGTCAGGTCGCGGGCCAGCCACACGGCCCGGGCCGTGGCGTCCGCGCGCTGTGCGGCATCCGGGTCCAGGCCGGTGACCTCCAGCCGTTCGGCGATCTCCGGGCCGGCGGCCGCCGCGGCGGAGGGAACCCGGTAGCCGCCCAGCTGGAAGCCCTCCACGAAGGCCCGCTGCCGGTCCGGCTCAAGCCCGTCGACCACGGTGGTGCGGATCCGTCCGGCCCCGAGCGTGGCGCGGGCCAGCGCAGCCCCTGCGCGGCGCAGCGCCGCCGGGCTCTCATCTCCTGTCCCGACCAGGAACAGGCGTGCGGGCAGGTCGGTCCTCCCCCGCGGCGGTTCAATCACCAGCAGCTCTCCGGCCCGGCCCGACATGCCCGCGGCCAGGGCCCGGGCGGCGGCGTCGGCGCCGTACCGCACCGCGGCTTCGACCGCGCCGAGGCGGGGTTCGGGCACCGGGCGCGCTGCGCCGCCGTCGCCGTCCTCCTCATGGTCCGGATCCGGGGAAGGGGCGACGGCGACGGCGAGGACATCCACGTCCTCGGCAGGCAGCGGCTCAAGCCCGCTGCCGCTCATCGGGCCGCTGCGGGACGGATGCAGGCTGGGCAGCACCGTCACTTCGGCCAATGCGGCGTCGCCGGCCCGGCGCGCTGATCCTCCCGCGCCCCGGGCCGTGGTTCCCTTCGTCCTGCGCTGCATGTACCGGGCCTGCCTAACCCGTGACCCCCAGCAGGCATTCCTTCAGCTTGCCGGCTTCCTCGGCGTTCAGCTCGACCACCAGCCGCCCGCCGCCGTCGATGGGCACGCGCAGGATCAGGCTGCGCCCTTCTTTGGTGACCTCCATCGGTCCGTCACCCGTACGCGGTTTCATCGCGGCCATGTTCGAAGTTCCCCTTTCAAGGTGCTCCCCCGAGTCACCCGTTATCTTCTGCCGCCGGGCTCGGAGCACGGCGATTGACTCCATTATTCCGTACATCACCGTGCCGGACGAAATCTGGTGTGTCGCGGGCCACAGCGTGCCGGCCTGCCGCGCCGTCCTTCCGCGCGGGGATCAGGGCGGGTAGTCGCCGCCCCCGGGCAGCGCGGTGAAACGCCACAGCCAGGTCACCCACACCACCTGCAGCGCAAGGCAGGCCCCGGCCAGGCTCCAGCGGTAGGCCCGGGAGGGACTGAGCATGACAACGGCAAGCGCCAGCGGAAACAGCGGCAGCAGCAGCCGGAAGGTGCTGGTCTGCGGGTTCAGGAACACGAACAGGTAGAGGGCGTAGCACGCGCAGAACAGGGCGAGCTCCGGGCCCAGCCGACGGACCGGTGCGCTGGTGAACGCCAGGATCCCGAGCACCACCAGCAGCCCCAGCACGGCCGGCCCGGCGCCGCCGAAGAGCAGGCCGGCCATGTCCAGCCAGGGCCGGAACGGGACAAGGTTTCCGCCCCGCCAGGCCGCCTCGGTGTCGGTGTAGGCCAGCAGGTCCCCGGTGCCCAGCCACGCGATGACCGGCCAGGCAAGCGCGGCGGCACAGGAGAAAACGGCGAGCAGTCCCAGCCGCCAGGCGTCCCGCCAGGGAAAGGGGGTGCGCCCGCGACGCAGCCAGCGGAGCACGAAGAGGATGCCGACGGCGGCCGCGAACGGCACGCCGACCGGGCGGGACAGACACATCAGGGCCACGACCGGCAGCGCCGCCAGGTACCTCCCGCTGACCAGCAGGTAGAGGGCGCCGGCCAGCAGCAGCAGGTTCAGCGACTCGGCGTACGGCACCTGGAGGATGGGCGAAACGGGCAGCACCGCCACCAGGGCGGTGCCCCACAGCGCGTCGCCGTGGCCGGCCCGCAGCCGAAAGAGCCGGTAGATCAGCAGCGCCGCTCCGAAACCGCAGGCCGTCGCCACCAGCGCGCCGGCAGCGGACCAGCCCAGGCCCAGGGAGGTGAGGAGCCGCACCACCAGCGGGAACAGGGCGTAGAAGGCCCACTCGTTCTCCATGGCGGTGCCGTCCGCGGCGCGGGGCACCGCCGAGGGATACCCGCCGTCGTGGATGCGCCGGTACCACTCGCTGTCCCAGATGTCGATGAACTCCAGGTACCCGGGCGAGGGCCCCCACCAGGGGTTCTCGCCCTGCCGGGCGGCGACGGCGAGGAAGACTCCGGCGGAGAAGGCGCGCGCGCCGGCCCACAGGGCGAGGACCTGCAGATACCAGGGCAGGCGGAGGAACGCCGCCGACGCCGAACGGACACCGCCGCCGATCAGCCGATGGACCGGGGTCGGAGCCTCAGCCGGCATCGCGCACCCAGCATCCCGCGACGTGGTCGTTCACGTATCCGGTGGCCTGCATCATCGCGTAGGCCGTCGTGGGCCCGACGAACCGGAAACCGCGCCGGCGCAGGTCCCGCGCCAGGGCGGTGGATTCAGGAGTGCTGGCCGGAATCTCGGCCAGGGCCGGGGCTGCTGCCCGGGCCGGCGGGCGGTGGGCCTGCAGCAGCCCGGCCAGGGTCTCATTTGCCGGCAGGGCCAGCAGGGCCCGGGCATTGCCGATCACCGCTTCGATCTTGGCGCGGTTGCGCACGATCCCGGACTCGTTCATCAGCCGCTCGACGTCCTCGGCGGTGAACGCAGCGACGTCGGCCGGTTCGAATCCGGCGAAAGCCGCCCGGAAGGCCTCACGCTTGCGCAGGATCGTCAGCCAGCTCAGTCCGGCCTGGAAACCCTCAAGGCTCAGGCGCTCGAACAGGGCCGCCTCGCCGCGGACCTCCCGGCCCCACTCCGTGTCGTGGTAGGCGGTGTAGTCCTCGGGGCCGACCGCCCAGGGGCAGCGCAGGCGCCCGTCCGGGCCGGGAACGGCGTCGCTCATGCCTGCTCCTGCCCGCCGGGCCGCGGGCGGCCGGTTCCATGCCGGGCGCTGTCCACACGGGCATCGGGTGTCCCGCCCAGCCGGATGATCAGCTCGTCGCGTTCGGCGAGCGCGGCGGCCAGCCGGGTCAGCACTTCGTCCACCTGGTCCATGCGATAGCCGCGGAACGCCACGGAGAACCGCAGGTCCGCGACGTCTGCGGCCGCCGGATGCGCGGGCAGCAGGACGGCCGGCAGCCGCGGATCCGGCTCGGCGAGCGCCGGCACGGCGTCCCGCCCGAACCTTTGGACCCGGGACGGACCCCCGGCGGCCCGGTCAGCACGGCGCGGGCCCGCAGCCAGAACGGCAACCGCCCCGGCAACGATGACTGCGACAAAGAGCAGGAAGTAGGTCACCGGACCATCGTGCCAGATCCGCGCGGGCGCCCCCTGAAGCGCACCGGGCGGTCAGGGGGACTGGTGCCCGGCGCTGTCCTCAAGGATGATCCGCACCGCTTCGGCGGGATCATCCACCAGGTGCAGCAGGGACAGGTCGGAGACAGACACCATCCCCTCGGCTTCGAGGGTGTTCCGCACCCAGTCGAGCAGCGGACCCCAGAAGGAACTGCCCATGAGCACGATCGGGAAGCTGGTGACCTTCTGGGTCTGGACCAGCGTCATGGCTTCAAACAGCTCATCCAGCGTGCCGAAGCCGCCCGGCAGCACGATGAATCCCTGGGCGTACTTGACGAACATCGTCTTCCGGACGAAGAAGTAACGGAAGTTGATGCCCAGGTCCACCCATTCATTCAGGCCGGTCTCGAACGGCAGTTCGATGCCCAGCCCCACCGAGGTGCCGCCGCCGGTGACGGCGCCCTTGTTGGCGGCCTCCATGGATCCCGGCCCGCCGCCGGTGATCACCGCCAGTCCGGCCTCCGCCAGCAGGCGCCCCACCTCCTCGCCCATGCGGTACCAGCGGGAGCCCGGCTGGGTGCGGGCCGAACCGAAGACGCTGACCGCGGGCCCCAGCTCGGAGAGGGTGCCGAAGCCTTCAACGAATTCACTCTGGATCCGCAGGACCCGCCAGGGGTCGGTATGGGTGAACCCTCCGCCGTCCTGGGAGTCGAGCAGGAACCGATCGGACTGCGGAGCGCGCGCCTCGCGGCGTCGCAGTTCCACCGGTCCCCGCCGCCGCGCCTGGTCACGGGTCGGCCGGTCTTCGTTACTTATCGCCATGCCCCTAGGCTAACGGCTGCCTGTGGGCCGCCCCACTGCCGGAGGCGCCGGCGCCCGGCCCGCCCCGGCCCGGCTTTGGTTTCTCTTGCGTCACAATTTTCCGCCCCGAACGTGATCTGCGCCGCACACGTACCCGCGTCCACTAGATTGCTCGTATGAGCAGTGACACACCCACGTCCGCGCCCAATGCGCCCCTTGTCTCGCTGAAGAACGTCAACAAGCACTTCGGCGACCTGCATGTGCTGCGGGACATCAACCTCGAGGTCGCCCGGGGTGAAGTCGTCGTCGTCATCGGTCCGTCCGGGTCCGGCAAGTCCACGCTGTGCCGCGCGATCAACCGCCTGGAGACCATCGACGACGGCGAAATCCTTATCGACGGCAAGGAACTTCCGGCCGAGGGCCGTGCGCTGGCCAAGCTCCGCGCCGACGTCGGCATGGTGTTCCAGTCCTTCAACCTGTTCGCGCACAAGACGATCCTCGAGAACGTCTCGCTCGGCCCGGTCAAGGTGAAGAAGGCCAAGCCGGCCGAGGCGAAGGAGCAGGCGATGGCCCTGCTGAAGCGGGTGGGCGTCGACAACCAGGCCGAAAAGCTGCCGGCCCAGCTGTCCGGCGGCCAGCAGCAGCGCGTCGCCATCGCCCGCGCCCTGGCCATGAAGCCGAAGGTCATGCTGTTCGACGAGCCCACCAGCGCCCTGGACCCGGAAATGATCAACGAGGTCCTGGACACGATGGTCGAGCTGGCCCGGGAGGGCATGACGATGATCGTCGTCACGCACGAGATGGGCTTTGCCCGGAAGGCCGCCGACCGGGTCATCTTCATGGCCGACGGGCAGATCGTGGAGCAGGCCGCACCCGAAGAGTTCTTCACGAACCCGAAGAGCGAGCGGGCGAAGGACTTCCTCGGCAAGATCCTCGCCCACTGATCCGCCGCCGTCCCGGCGGAGCTGCAGGTTCACACATTGGGGGCAACCCCTTGAGGCAAGGCCGGTCCGCACGGGCCGGCCGAAAGCAAGGAGACAACATGCGCAAGACCCGTTACGCCGCGGCCGCCATGGCTGCCGCAGCCGCCCTGACCCTTTCCGCCTGCGGCGGCGACTCCGGCAGCAATGCCGAGGGCTCCGAGGGCTCCGGAGGCGAGACCATCCGCATCGGCATCAAGTTCGACCAGCCGGGGCTGGGCTTCGACGAGGGCGGCTCCTACTCCGGCTTCGACGTCGACGTCGCCACTTACGTGGCCAATGAGCTGGGCTACGGCGAGGACCAGATCGAGTGGATCGAGTCCCCTTCCCAGCAGCGCGAGAACATGCTGGAGAACGACCAGGTCGACATGATCTTCGCGACCTACTCCATCACCGATGCCCGCAAGGAGAAGGTCGCCTTTGCCGGCCCGTATTTCGTGGCCGGCCAGGACCTCCTGGTCCGCGCCGACAACGACGACATTAAGGGCCCCGAGGATCTGAACGGCAAGAACCTGTGCTCGGTCGGCAATTCGACCTCCGCGCAGAAGATCAAGGACACGCTGGCGTCCGAGACAAACCTCATGGAGCAGCCCTCCTACGCCGAGTGCGTGACCGCCATGCAGGGCGGACAGATTGACGCCGTGACCACCGACGACATCATCCTCGCCGGCCTGGCCTCCACCGCCGCGAACAAGGGCCAGTTCAAGGTCGTGGGCAACACCTTCTCCGAGGAGAAGTACGGCGTCGGCATCCAGAAGACCGACAGCATCGTCACCTGCGAGGACATCAACGCAGCCATCCAGAAGATGGTGGACGACGGTGCGTGGGAAGAAGCCATCAAGAAGAACACCGAAGGCGCTGACTACACCTACAACGCCGAAATGAACCCGCCGGCCGCTGACGCCTGCGCCTAACTGAAACGCCTCCGCCGGGGTTCTCGGCGGCAAAGCTCGGGGCAGGGCCGCGGCCCTGCCCCGAGCTCCGCACTTTTATCTCTACGGAAGAGGTGACATATGGAAGGTTTCCTCGCGCTCTTCGAGAACTACGACGTCGTCGGGGCCTTCTGGGTCAACATCCGCCTGACGTTCTGGGCCGCCCTGTGGTCCCTGCTGCTCGGCACCGTCCTGGCGCTCATGCGCATTTCTCCGATCGCCAGCCTGCAGTGGTTCGGCGCGGCCTACGTGAATATTTTCCGCAACACCCCGCTGACGATCATCATGGTCTTCGGCACCCTGGCCCTGTGGTCGCAGCTTCAGTTCAGCCTCGCGCAGGACTTCAACGTCAACTTCTTCCGCCTCGCGGTGCTGTCGCTGACCATCTACCACGCAGCGTTTGTCTGCGAAGCGATCCGCAGCGGCGTCAACACCGTACCGCTCGGGCAGGCCGAAGCGGCACGGTCCATCGGCCTTGGGTTCCTGCCCGCGGCACGGCTGATCATCCTTCCGCAGGCTTTCCGCGGTGCGATCGCCCCGCTGGGCAACGTCCTGATCGCCCTGGCGAAGAACACCACGGTCGCCGCCACGGCGTCGGTCGCTGAAGCCTCCGGCCTGATGAAGATCATGATCGAGTTCCGGCCCGACCTGATGACGCAGATCTTCCTCACCTTCGCGATCGGCTTCGTCATCATCGTGATTCCCATCGGCCTACTCACCACGTGGGCCTCGAAGAAGCTGGCGGTGGCCCGATGAGCGCGCGCGTGCTGTTCGACGCCCCGGGCCCCAAGGCCCGGCGGCGGATCCTCATCGGCAACATCGCCGGTGCCCTGTTCGTCCTGGCCCTGCTGGCCCTGGTCATCAACGGGCTGGCCGACAAGGGCCAGTTCGACGCCGCAAAGTGGACGCCTTTCCTTGAGTGGCATACCTGGCAGTACTTCATGCTGCCGGGTCTGCTGGACACCCTGAAGGCAGCCGCCCTGGCGATCGTCACGTCCATCGTGTTCGGGCTGCTCTTCGGCCTGGGCCGGCTGTCCACGTTCAGGCCCGTGGCCTGGATCTGCGGGCTCGTGGTCGAGTTCTTCCGCGCCGTTCCGGTGCTGCTGATGATGATCTTCTTCTATCAGTTCCTCTCCAAGTCCACCCCGCTGGACCCGGAGAACGTGCCGTTCACCGCCGTCGTGCTGGCGCTGACGCTCTACAACGGCTCGGTGATCGCCGAGCTCGTGCGCTCGGGTGTCTTCGGCCTGCCCAAGGGCCAGCGCGAGGCCGGACTGGCCATCGGCATGACCCGCGGCCAGTCACTGCGCAGCATCGAAGTGCCGCAGGCGCTGGTAGCCATGCTGCCGGCCCTGCTCAGCCAGTTCGTAGTGATCCTGAAGGACTCGGCGCTGGGCACCTTCATCGGCTACACCGACCTGCTGGCCTACGCCCGCCGACTGGCCTCGGGTGAAGGCAACATCCTGCCGGCGCTGCTGGTCACCGCGGCGATCTTCATCCTGCTCAACGCGCTGCTCACCTTCGCTGCCCAGCGGCTCTCCCGCCGCCTCGGCGCCCGCGCCGGCAAGGCCCTGGCGACCGACGCCGCCGTGGATCCGGAAGGCGTTCCGGCCCCGGTGCGCTAGCAGCGCGCACCCGGGCATTGATGTACAAAGCGGGAGGACAGGCTCAGCCTGTCCTCCCGCTTTGTGTGTTTCCGGCGCCCAGCTGTCTCAGTACACCTAGCCCAGCCAGGTGCGCAGCGCTGCGTGGCAGGCCCGCACCGCGTCGGCGTGCACGTGCTCGTTGTCGGTGTGCGCCAGCAGTGCGTCGCCGGGCCCGAAGTTCACCGCCGGGATGCCCATATCGCTGAAGCGCGCGACGTCGGTCCATCCGTACTTGGGCTTCGGCTCGGCACCCACGGCTGCCACAAAGCTGGCGGCCGCCGGGTGCTGCAGGCCCGGCCGGGCGCCGGAGGCGGCGTCGGTGCGGACCAGGTCGAACCCCTCGAGCAGGTTGCGCACATAGGCTTCCGCGGCGTCGATGTCCTTATCCGGGGCGAACCGGTAGTTGATTTCCACGGTCGCCGAATCCGGGATGACGTTGCCGGCGGTTCCGCCGATGATCTTCACCGCGTTCAGGGACTCGCGGTACTCCAGGCCGTCCACGGTCACTGTGGCCGGCTCATGGTCGCGCAGCCGGACCAGGATCTCCGCCGCGGCGTGGATGGCGTTCTCCCCCATCCAGGCGCGGGCGGAGTGCGCCGCGCGGCCGGTCGTGGAGGCGTGGAAACGCATGGTGCCGTTGCAGCCGCCCTCGACGGTTCCGTTCGTCGGTTCGAGCAGGATCGCGAAGTCGGCCTCCAGCAGCTCGGGCCAGCGCCGGGCCAGCCGGCCCAGTCCGCTGAGGGAGGCCTGGACCTCCTCATGGTCGTAGAAGACGTAGGTGACGTCCCGGCTGGGTGCGGCCAGCTCAGCGGCGAGCGCGAGCTGCACGGCGACGCCGCCCTTCATATCCACCGTGCCCCGCCCGTAGAGCACGTCGCCGTCCCACTGCGAGGGAACGGTGCCGCGCGAGCCGGGGACCGTGGGCAGCGGCACCGTGTCAAGGTGCCCGGCCAGCAGGACCCGTTCGGCCCGTCCCAGCTCGGTGCGGGCAATGATCGAGTCGCCGTCGCGCACCACGCTCAGGTGCGGCAGGGAGCGCAGCGCCGCCTCGACGGCGTCGGCCACGGCTTTTTCGTTGCCGGAAACGCTTTCAATGTCCACCAGCGCAGCGGTCAGCAGGGCCGGATCGGCGGTCAGGTCGAGGGCGGGAGGTAATGTGCGCACCGTCCCACAGTACCGCTCGGTAAAGTGGAGCCCATGACTTTTAGCACCTCTACCGCCTCCCCCTCCCGCAACGCGTCCGGGCTTGGCCTGGCCACCGTGGCGGCCGACGGCACCGTGCTCGACACTTGGTACCCGCGCCCGGCGCTCGGCGCCCTCGACGTCGACTCCGCCTTCCGCGACGAGCTGGAGGCCGCCGCCGCGTCCCTCGCAGACGGGATCCGCGGCGTCCACTGCACCGTGGTCGACACCGAGATCGACCTTGACGCCGCCCCGGCTGACACCTCCGACGCCTACCTGCGCCTGCACCTGCTCTCCGCCCGCCTCGTCCAGCCCAACACCGTGAACCTCGACGGCATCTTCGGCAAGCTGCCGAACATCGTGTGGACCAACTACGGTCCCTGCCTGCCGGAGAGCTTCGACGCCGTCCGCCTGCACCTGCGCTCCCGCGGCCCCGTGACCGTCTACGGCGTGGACAAGTTCCCCCGCATGGTCGATTACGTGCTGCCCACCGGGGTGCGGATCGCCGACGCCGACCGCGTCCGGCTCGGTGCCCACCTCGCCGAGGGCACCACCGTCATGCACGAGGGCTTCGTCAACTTCAACGCCGGCACCTTGGGCACCTCCATGGTCGAAGGCCGCATCTCCGCCGGCGTGGTCGTCGGTGACGGCAGCGACGTCGGCGGCGGCGCCTCCATCATGGGCACCCTCTCCGGCGGCGGCAAGGAAAAGATCCGCATCGGGGAGCGTGTGCTCCTGGGCGCCAACTCCGGCGTCGGGATCAGCATCGGCGACGACTGCGTGGTCGAGGCCGGACTCTATGTGACCGCCGGGACCCGGGTCACGGTTATGGACCCGGAGGGCGAGCCGCGCACCGTGAAGGCGGTGGAGCTCTCCGGCGTGCCGAACCTGCTCTTCCGCCGCGACTCCTCCTCCGGCACGGTCCAGGCCCTGCCGCGCAACGGGCGCACCGTCGAGCTCAACGCCGACCTGCACGCCAACTAGGCACGGATCCGGTACCGGGCAATGGCCGGCGGGCAGGCAGCGGTGTTCCGGCGCCGCCGCCTGCTCGTCGGTGCCCTGGTGCTGGCGCTGGTCACGGCCGGCATCTGGGCCCTGGCCTCGCTGAGCGGAGGCCGGGACCGCGCGGTCCCGGTACGGGAACGGTGCACCGCCACCGTCGACGGCGCCGGATGGTCCTTCTCCCCCGCCCAGACCGAATACGCCGCGCTGATCGCGGCCGTCTCCGTTCAGCGGGGCCTTCCGCCGCGGGCGGCGTCGATCGCCATTGCCACCGCCATCCAGGAGTCCTCGCTGCGGAACCTGGACTACGGCGATGAGGCCGGTCCCGATTCGCGTGGCCTGTTCCAGCAGCGTCCCTCCAGCGGCTGGGGCACCCCGGAGCAGGTGATGGATCCGTACTACGCCGCCAACGCCTTCTACAACGCCCTCGTGGAGGTTCCCGGTTACACGGAGCTGCCGATCACGGTCGCCGCGCAGGAGGTCCAGCGCTCCGCCTATCCCGACGCGTATGCGGACCACGAGTCCGAGGGCAGGGCCTTCGCGTCCGCCCTGACCGGTCAGTCCCCCGCAGCGTTGAGCTGTGTGCTCGGCCCGGCCGCCGCCGTCGGGAATCCCGACGCCGTCCTCGATTCGGCGACGGCGGCCTACGGCCCGCTGAACGCGGAAGTGTTCGGCTCGGTGCTGCTGGTGGAGGCCGAGGGAACCTTCGGCTGGTCCGTGGCGCAGTGGGCCGTCGCCAACGCCGCGGCCCTGTCCATCGAATCCGTCTCCTTTGACGGACAGCAGTGGCGGCGCGGCGCGGGCACCTGGGAACCGGCGGATGCCTCCGCCTCGGAGGTGGCCATCGCTGTGGCGGGGGTCGCCGCACCCGAACCCGGGCAGTAGCCCCGGTCCCGGGGTTCGCGCGGCGGCTGCCGCTTCGAGGGCGCCGGTGACAGCGGCGACGACGGCGGCGGGTCGGTTACGCTGAAACCATGCGAATTCTAGTCACCGGCGGCGCCGGGTACATCGGCTCCCACACGACCCTGGCGCTCCTGGAGGCCGGGCACGACGTGACCGTCCTGGACAACCTGGCCAACTCCAGCGAGGAGTCCCTGCGGCGGGTCCAGGAGCTTTCCGGGCGGTCCCTGGATTTCATCAAGGCCGACCTGCTCGATGAGCAGGCGCTCGAGGCCGCGTTTGCACAGTCCCGGCCCGAGGCGGTCATCCATTTCGCCGGGCTGAAGGCCGTGGGCGAATCGGTCGCCAAGCCGCTCTACTACTACACCAACAACGTGGTCGGCACGCTGAACCTGCTGCAGTGCATGGACCGCCACGATGTGCGCACCATCGTCTTCAGCTCCTCCGCCACCGTGTACGGCGCCTCGGAGCAGGTCCCGCTGACCGAGGACATGCCCATGGACGCGGTGAACCCGTACGGGCGCACCAAGGAGCAGATCGAGGACATCCTCTCCGACCTCGGCACCGCCGACGGCCGTTGGCGCGTGGCCCTGCTGCGCTACTTCAACCCGGTGGGCGCCCACGAGTCCGGCCGGATCGGCGAAGACCCCACGGGCGTGCCCAACAACCTGCTGCCGTTCGTCGCGCAGGTCGCCGTCGGCCGCCGGGAGAAGGTCATGGTCTTCGGCAACGACTACTCCACCCCCGACGGCACCGGCGTGCGCGACTACATCCACGTGGTGGACCTCGCGGCAGGACATCTGGCCGCCCTCGACTACGTCAGCGGCCATGCCGGGGTGTACCGGTGGAACCTGGGCACCGGCAACGGCTCATCGGTGCTGGAGGTGCTGGCGGCGTTCTCCAAGGCCGCCGGGCAGGAGATCCCCTACGAGTTCACCGACCGCCGGCCGGGCGACGCCGCCGTCAGCTACGCCGACGCGACCGCCGCGCAGCGCGACCTCGGCTGGAGCGCCAAGCACAGCCTCGACGACATGTGCCGCGACCACTGGCGCTGGCAGGAACAGAACCCGCAGGGCTACGCTGGCGCCTAGCCGTTCGCCCGCCTGCGGCCGGCGTCGCAGGCGGGGCCGCAGGCCGGCGTCGCGCACCGCGGCAGCCACAGATGCGGAAGGACCCCCGGACATTGTCCGGGGGTCCTTCCGTTTGGCGTGCCGGGAACCGGCCGACGCCGGGCTCTTAGCCGAGCGGGTAGTCGCGGGCCGGGGCACCGATGTAGAGCTGGCGCGGACGGCCGATCTTCGTCTGCGGGTCCTTCATCATTTCGCGCCACTGGGCGATCCAGCCCGGCAGGCGGCCGATGGCGAAGAGCACCGTGAACATCTTCTCGGGGAAGCCCATGGCCTTGTAGATCAGGCCCGTGTAGAAGTCGACGTTCGGGTACAGCTTGCGCTCGATGAAGTAGTCATCGGCCAGGGCCTTTTCCTCCAGGCGCATGGCGATGTCCAGCAGTTCGTCGTTGCCGCCGAGCTTGGCCAGCACGTCGTGTGCGGTGGCCTTCACGATCTTGGCGCGCGGGTCGTAGTTCTTGTAGACCCGGTGGCCGAAGCCCATGAGGCGGACGCCGTCCTCCTTGTTCTTGACCTTTTCCATGTAGTCCTCGGGCTTGATGCCCTCGGCCTGGATCTGGCGCAGCATCTTCAGCACCGCTTCGTTCGCGCCGCCGTGGGCGGGGCCGAAGAGGGCGTTGATACCGGCGGAGACGGAGGCGAACAGGTTCGCGTTGGCGCTGCCGACCAGGCGCACCGTCGAGGTCGAGCAGTTCTGCTCGTGGTCTGCGTGCAGGATCAGCAGCAGGTCCAGGGCCTTGACCAGCTCGGGGTCGATCTCATACGGCTCGGCCGGGAAGCCGAAGGACAGGCGCATGAAGTTCTCGACGAGGTTCAGCGAGTTGTCCGGGTAGAGCAGCGGCTGGCCGATGCTCTTCTTGTGCGCGTAGGCGGCGATGACAGGCAGCTTCGCCATCAGGCGGATGGTGGACAGCTCCACCTGCTCCTCATCGAACGGATCCAGTGCGTCCTGGTAGAACGTGGACAGGGCGCTGACCGCGGAGGAGAGCACCGGCATCGGGTGCGCGTCGCGCGGGAAGCCGCCAAAGAAGCCCTTCAGGTCCTCGTGCAGCAGGGTGTGGCGACGGATCCGCTGGTCGAACGACTCCAGTTCCGCGGCGGTGGGCAGTTCCCCGTAGATCAGCAGGTAGGACACCTCGAGGAAGTTCGAGTGCTTGGCCAGCTGCTCGATCGGGTAGCCGCGGTAGCGCAGGATTCCCTCGTCGCCGTCAATGTAGGTGATCGCCGACGACGTCGCGGCCGTGTTCATGAAGCCGGGGTCGTAGGTAACGGTGCCGGTCTGCTTCAGCAGCTTGGAAACGTCCAGGCCGTCGTTGCCCTCGGCGGCGGCGATCCGGGGAAGCTCGAGTCCGTCCTCCGGGCCCTCCCCATAGAGAAGCCGCGCGCTTGCTCGCTCAGTCAATTATGTCTCCTTCTGGAGTGTACGGACCCCTGCCGCTGTTCCCGCTCGGGCGGGCGGCAGACCGGTTTCCGCTCCAACTGTTTCGATAAAACGCTACCTGCTTAGTAGCGCAGGCCACTAATCAGCGGCCGGGTTGTTGTCCAAGCGCAACATGGCGTTCAGCTGCCTGATGCGTTGGTGAGCCGGCGGGCTGCGGCGGCCACGCCGTCGTCGTCCGCGGTGAGGGCGATACGGACATAACCTGCCCCTGCCTCTCCGTAGAAGACGCCGGGCCCGGCGACGATGCCCAGCTCGGCGAGCCGCTTGATGGTGGTCCAGGTGTCCTCACCGGCGGTGGCCCACAGGTACAGGCCGGCCTCGGAGTCGGAGATCCGCAGGCCGAAAGCCTCCAGCGCCGGCACCAGGACCTCACGGCGAGCCCGGTACAGGTCCTTCTGCGTCTGCACGTGGGCGTCGTCGTCGAGCGCGGCCTGCATGGCAGCCTGCACGGGGGCCGGAACAATCATTCCGGCGTGCTTGCGGCTGTTGACCAGGGAGGCGATCAGCGCGCCGTCGCCGGCGGTGAAGGCGGCCCGGTAGCCGGCGAGGTTGGACTGCTTGCTCAGCGAGTACACCGACAGCAGCAGGGACAGGTCCCCGCCGCTGACCGCGGGTTCCAGCACGCCGGGGACGCGCCGCCCGCCGCGGGACTCGTCCCACTCGCCCCATCCGAGTTCGGCATAGCACTCATCGGAGGCGACGACGGCGCCCTGGGCGCGCGCCGAGTCCACCAGGGCGCGCAGCGATTCGGCGCTGCGGACCGCCCCGGTGGGGTTGGCGGGCGAGTTGACCCAGACCAGCCGGACCCGGCTGCGGACCGCGGGGTCGAGCTCGTCCAGGCTGTCGGCCGCGACGGCCTCGGCTCCGGCGAGCCGGGCTCCGATGTCATAGGTGGGGTAGGCGACGACCGGGCGGACGACGACGTCGCCCGGGCCCAGCCCCAGCAGCAGCGGCAGCCAAGCGACCAGTTCCTTGGACCCGACCGTGGGCAGGATGTCCGCCGGATCCAGCCCGGGGGTGCCGCGGCGTCGGGCATACCAGCCGGCGATCGCTTCCCGGAGGGCGGCGGTACCGTGCGTCGTCGGGTAGCCGGGCGCATCAGCGGCTGCGCTGAGCGCCGCCTGGATGTGCTCCGGCGTCGGGTCCACCGGGGTTCCGATGGACAGGTTTACCGCCCCGTCGGGGTGCTCCGCGGCCCGGCGGGCGTACGGCGCCATGGCCTCCCAGGGGTACTCGGGCAGGTCCAGGCCGAAGCCCGGGGCCTCAGAGGTGCTCATCCGTCCTGGTTCTGCGGCGGCAGGACGGCAATGATCGGGTGGTCCTTGTGGGTGTTGCCGACCTTGGCCGCTCCACCGGGCGAACCCAGGTCATCAAAGAACTCGACGTTGGCCTTGTAGTAGTCGGCCCACTCCTCGGGCACGTCGTCCTCGTAGTAGATGGCTTCGACGGGGCAGACCGGTTCACAGGCGCCGCAGTCGACGCACTCGTCGGGGTGGATGTAGAGGGAGCGTTCACCCTCGTAGATGCAGTCGACCGGGCACTCCTCGATACATGCCTTGTCTTTGACATCCACGCATGGCTGCGCAATTACGTACGTCACTGCCCTTGCCTTCCTGATCTGCGATCGCCCGGACGGGGCGCCCATCTCCCACGTTAGTGGTCAGGACCCATTATCTCCCAGCCCGGACCTGCGGGCGTACCATGGTCCGGTGCCTGAGACTCAAGATGATTGGCCTGCCGAAGGCGGCGTTGGGGCGGCCGGCGGCGCCAGCGACGCGGCGGACGGCGGGGTCGGCTTCCGCCCGGCTGGCGGAGGCGTCGCGAGGGAGATGCTGTCCTCGCTCCCCATCGGCACCCGGGTCGTAGTTCGGTACCGCGTTGAAGGCGGGTTTACCGATGCCGTCGGGGAGCTGCGCGACTCGGACGGCCGCACTGTTTCCCTCACGACCCGACGAGGTGTCGCCACTATTGAGCTGTCATCGGTTGCAGCTGCCCGGCGCGTGCCCCCTCCGCTCCCCCGACGTCGCCCTCGCTCGGAGCCGGAAGGCCACTGATTGCCCTGCGGTCGCCCTATTCGGAGCCCGGCGATCGCTGAGCCGGCGCAGCCTTGGCGGTCGCTCCCTTCCGTGCCTGCCGGCCACAAACCGCCGGTCCCCGATCACCAATCACCAATCACTGACCAGACGCCGCTACCCGGCCGCTGGCCGGCCTCGGTGATACCACGGCGCCCTCGCCTCCTGACTTCCAGTACGGGTGAGATACGCGGGTTTCTCTGACGCCTACGCGTCCACAGCCTCATTTCTGCCCTTGTGATGACGATGTTAGCGCCATAGATTCGAACACATGTTCGAGGAATGCAGCAGTGTGCAGGAGAACGCGGCGCCCCTTAGTCAATCCCCTCTCCTGTCCGCGCCAGGCCCACGTGGCTCTGGAAGCGAGTCCGGCGGGGCCCGGGAGACGGACGCGGCCGCGGCCGCCCGTCTGCTGGGCGCTCGTCAGGGCAGTGCGGGGCGCGGTCAGGGCAGCGCAGATCCAGTTCAGGGCAATGCAGATCCTGTTGAGCGCCGTGCGGGGCGTGTCCAGGCGCTGATGTCCTGCGCGGGGCAGGCCGTGGCGGAGCTGATCGAGGTGCTGGGCCGGGCCTCGGTTCCTGACGCGGTGCTGGTGGATGTGCTGCGCGGGCTGGAGGACTTGAAGGCCTCAGCCGCCGCCGGGCAGGCGCTGGCAGCCGTCCGGCTGGACATCTCGCAGCGGCAGGCCCAGGAAGCCGCCGGGGTGCCGCGCGCGGACCTGGGCCGGGGCGTTGGGACGCAGGTCGCGCTGGCCCGCCGGGACTCCCCCGCCCGCGGCGGACGACACCTTGGACTGGCCAAAGCCCTGGTCACGGAACTGCCCTGTACGCTCGCCGGGCTGGCCGCCGGGCGGATCAGCGAATGGCGGGCAACACTGATCGCCCGCGAAACCGCCTGCCTTGAACCCGCTGACCGGGCGGAGGTGGACCGGCTGGTCGCCGGGAACCTGAACGAGGTCGAACGCCTCGGAGACCGGCAGCTCATCGGGCAGCTGCGCCGCCACACCTACCGGCTGGACCCGCACTCGGTCGTCCGCCGCTCACGCAAGGCCGAGGCCGAACGCTACGTTTCCCTGCGGCCGGCACCGGACACCATGTGCTGGCTCACCGCCCTGCTGCCCGTCGCCCAAGGCGTCGCCGTCTACGCCGCCCTCTCCCGGGCCGCTGACACCGCCCGCACCCGCGCTGCGGCCGATCCGGATGCGGGGGTCTCGGCAGACCCGGGTGCGGGCGGCTCGGCTGGCTCCGGCGGACAACCCCGCAGCCGAGGCCAGGTCATGGCGGACACGCTGATTGAACGCATCACCGGCAGGGACCCCGCACAACCGCCCCGGATGGAGGTCCAGCTGGTCATCACCGACCGCGCCCTGCTCCACGGAGACAACGAACCGGCCCTGCTGCACGGCTACGACACCGTGCCCGCCCCATGGGCTAGAGACTCGGTCGAGTCCGCCCTCGCGGCCGCCACCGGCCCAATGGACCCCGGCGGCACCGCCGTGACCACAGCGGAAACGACAATTGCAGGGCAGCCGGCGGACACCACAACCGCCCGCGGACGACCCCGTCAGCAGCCTTCCCCGGACCTTACGCTGCGACGGCTTTACACCGCCCCCGGAACCGGGGAGCTGATCGCCATGGATTCCCGCGCCCGCGCCTTTCCACCCGGTCTAGCCCGCTTCATCACCACCCGCGACCAGCACTGCCGCACTCCCTGGTGCGGGGCACCCATCCGGCATATCGACCACCTCGAGCCCTACGCACAGGGCGGCCACACGACGGCCTCCAACGGCCAGGGACTCTGCGAGAACTGCAACTACGCCAAGCAGGCACCCGGCTGGAGGAGCAGGAGCGGCACGGCAATGGACACGCTGCCCGGGGGCACAGCGCCTCTCGGCAATCGGTCAAAGGCCGGCCCTTCCGGTGACTCGGCCGGCGTGAAAGGGAAGGGCGGGGACGGCAGACTGAACCGGACCGAGCTGACGACGCCGACGGGACACCGCTACGTCTCCGCCCTCGTCAGCCTGCCCGAGTAGCGACGGAGGAGTGATCGAAACGCCCCACCGCCGCTTAAACGCGAAACCGCCGGCTCCCAAAGGAACCGGCGGTTCATCGCACACCGCGGAGTCAGGGGCGCGAGTCCCCGCTGCCCTGCGCCGACGGGGACGATCCGCCCTGCCAAGCCGGAACGGCCGCGGCACGGGCATCGGCCCGGCGCTGGCGGCCCAGGACCATCGCACTGATCACCACAGCAGCGAGCGTCGCGACTGCCTGGCCGAAGAGCCAGATCTGCCCTGCCACCGTAATGGGCAGGGTCTGGTCCGACGAGGTGCCGGTGACGATGAGGGGACCGCCAAGAATGTCCATGGAGAACGCGCCCAGGACAAGGTACGTGACCGCACCGGTCACAGCGCTCATCACGGGCCGCCGGTAGAGCACCCCGGCAAACACCGCAGCGGCACCGCTCAGCACCAGGGCGGCGAACGCACCGAGCGGCAGCCCGGACATCCCGTCCTCCTGGTAGAGGATCCTGCCGTGCAGCGCAGTCCCGATCACCGCAGCCACCAGCCCCAACAGCACGGAGACCGGGAGGGCCCGCCGCAGCGTGCCCTCCCGGCTGTTCTGCTCCATGGCCGTTGTTATGCCTTCGCCCGGGCCCGAGCAGCCTTCAGGCGCTCGTTGGCGTCAAGCACAACCTTGCGGATGCGGATGGCTTCCGGAGTGACCTCGACGCACTCGTCCTCGCGGGCAAACTCGAGGGACTCCTCAAGCGTGAGCTTGCGCGGCGGGGTGAGGTTCTCGAAGCTGTCCGAGGAAGCCGCACGCATGTTGGTGAGCTTCTTTTCCTTGGTGATGTTCACGTCCATGTCGTCGGCGCGCGAGTTCTCGCCCACGATCATGCCCTCGTAAACCTCGGAGGTCGGCTCCACGAAGAAGGAACCGCGCTCCTGCAGGTTGATCATGGCGAAGGGGGTGACGACGCCGGCGCGGTCCGCGACCATCGAGCCGTTGGTGCGGTACTCGATCGGGCCGGCCCACGGCTCGTAGCCGCCGGCGTAGGAGGACGCGATGCCGGAACCGCGGGTTTCCGTCAGGAACCGGGTCCGGAAGCCGATCAGGCCACGCGCCGGAACGGTGAACTCCATGCGCACCCAGCCGGTGCCGTGGTTGGACATGTTGGTCATCCGGCCCTTGCGGGCTGCCATCAGCTGGGTGACCGCACCGAGGTACTCCTCGGGTACGTCGATGGTCATCTGCTCGATCGGCTCGTGCAGCTTGCCGTCGATGGTCTTGGTGACCACCTGCGGCTTGCCGACGGTCAGCTCGAAGCCTTCGCGGCGCATCTGCTCGACGAGGATGGCCAGCGCCAGCTCGCCGCGGCCCTGCACCTCCCACGCATCGGGACGCTCGGTGGGCAGCACGCGCAGGGACACGTTGCCGATCAGTTCCTTGTCCAGGCGGTCCTTGACCTGCCGGGCGGTGACCTTCGCGCCCTTGACCTTGCCGGCCAGCGGCGAGGTGTTGATGCCGATGGTCATGGAGATCGCGGGATCGTCCACGGTAATCAGCGGCAGCGGCCGCGGATCATCGATGTCGGTCAGGGTCTCACCGATGGTGATGTCCTCGATGCCGGCGACGGCGACGATCTCACCCGGTCCGGCGGACTCGGCCGGCACGCGCTCAAGGGCCTTGGTGGCCAGCAGCTCGGTGATCTTGACCGGCTTGATGGTCCCGTCGTGGCGGGCCCAGGCCACCTGCTGGCCCTTGCGCAGGGTGCCGTTGAAGATGCGCAGCAGGGCCAGGCGGCCCAGGAACGGCGAGGCATCGAGGTTGGTCACGTGCGCCTGCAGGACCCCGTTCGGGTCGTAGGTCGGCGCGGGGATGTGCTCGATGATGGTCTGGAACAGCGGTTCCAGGTTGTCGTTGGCCGGTGCGGAGCCGTCGGCCGGCTGCTCCAGCGAGGCGGCGCCGACACGGGCGGCGGCGTAGACGACCGGCACGTTGAGGACCGAATCCAGGTCCAGGTCCGGCACCTCGTCGGCCAGGTCGCTGGCCAGGCCCAGCAGCAGGTCCATGGCTTCGCCGACGACTTCGTCAATGCGGGCGTCGGGGCGGTCGGTCTTGTTGACCAGCAGCACCACGGGCAGCTTGGCTGCCAGCGCCTTGCGCAGCACGAAGCGAGTCTGCGGCAGCGGACCCTCGGAGGCGTCCACGAGCAGGACGACACCGTCGACCATCGACAGGCCGCGCTCGACCTCACCGCCGAAGTCGGCGTGGCCGGGGGTGTCGATGACGTTGATGGTGATGGTCTCGCCGTTGGAGGCGGGGCCGTTGTAGAACACCGTGGTGTTCTTGGCGAGGATCGTAATCCCCTTTTCGCGCTCGAGGTCCCCGGAGTCCATCACGCGTTCTTCGACCTCGCCGTGGGCGGCGAACGAGTTGGTCTGTTTCAGCATCGCGTCGACGAGCGTCGTCTTGCCGTGGTCGACGTGGGCCACGATCGCGACGTTGCGAAGGTCGCTTCGCACCGCGCTGTTAACAGCCGTGTTGGTTTCTGACATGCGTGAGGACTCAATTCCTAGAGGTTCATTCGAAAGGCGCCGGGCGGCCCGGCCGTTATGCCGTGACCGCTGCCAGCTGCGGCGCCTGCGCCATGGCGCCCTGCGCGGCGGCCGGCACAGCTGCCCGCCGGTACCCGCCGTCAGCAGGCACCCTGCCATTGTAGTACCCAGCGTCCAGCGCACCTAACGGAGCCACCCGACGGCGGATATGCCGAGGGCGCGGAGGCTACCGTACTCGGTCTCCTCCGCGCCCGCAACGACGCCCGTCGGCGCCCGGCGCGCCCGTCCGGGCGGCTAGGCCACCTCGGGCGGCAGCATCAGGCCGGCGCCGGGAATGGCGGCCAGCAGCGCCTTGGTGTACCCCTGCTGCGGGGCGTCGAACACGTCGTCCGTGGTGCCGGTCTCGACCACGCGGCCCTTCTGCATCACGCAGACGTTGTCCGCGATCTGCCGCACCACGGCGAGGTCGTGGGTGATGAACAGGTAGCTCAGGCCCAGCTCGGCCTGCAGCTCGGCGAGCAGGTTCAGGATCTGGGCCTGCACCAGCACGTCGAGGGCGGAGACCGCCTCGTCACAGATCACGACCTCCGGATCCAGGGCCAGGGCGCGGGCAATCGCCACGCGCTGGCGCTGGCCGCCGGACAGCTCATTCGGGAACCGGCGCATGGCCGACGACGGCAGCGCCACCTGGTCGAGCAGCTCACGGACCTTCTTCTCCCGGCTCTTGGCGTCGCCGATGCCGTGGACGCGCAGCGGCTCCTCGATGGTGCGGAAGATGTTGTACATCGGATCCAGCGAGCCGTACGGGTCCTGGAAGATCGGCTGGACCCGGCGGCGGAATTCGAACAGCCGCTTCTTGTCCAGCGTCGTCATGTCCGTGCCGTTGAACAGGATGCTGCCCGAGGTGGGCGTTTCCAGGTTCAGGACCATCCGGGCCACCGTGGACTTGCCGGAACCGGACTCGCCGACCACCGCCGTCGTCGTCCCGCGCTTGATGCTGAAGGAAACGTCGTCGACGGCGGTGAAGTCCACCGACCGGCCCAGGCCCTTGCGGAGCTTGAAGACCTTAGTCAGGTTGCGCACCTCGATGACGTCGTCGGCCTTGGCCGCATCCACCTCGGAGGTGAGCAGTTCCTCGGACTCGATGCCCATCGCCTTGGCCGTGTCGATCCGCTTGGACGCCAGCGACGGCGCGGATTCGACCAGCTTGCGGGTGTAGGGATGCTGCGGGTTGGTGAGGATCTCCAGTGCCGGGCCGGACTCCACCACCTGGCCCTTGTACATCACCACCACCTTCTGGGCGCGCTCGGCGGCCAGGCCGAGGTCGTGGGTGATCAGCAGCACGGCGGTGCCCAGCTCGGTGGTCAGCGTTTCCAGGTGGTCCAGGATCTGCCGCTGCACGGTCACGTCCAGCGCCGACGTCGGCTCATCGGCGATGAGCAGGCGCGGGCGGCAGGACAGGCCGATGGCGATCAGGGCGCGCTGGCGCATGCCGCCGGAGAACTCGTGCGGGTACTGGCGGGCACGGGACTCGGCGTCCGGCAGCCCGGCCTGGGACAGGACCTTGGCCACGTCGGCGGGGGCGTGCGGCAGCCCGTTCGCGCGCAGCGTCTCCTTGACCTGGAAACCGATCTTCCAGACCGGGTTCAGGTTGGACATCGGGTCCTGCGGCACCATGCCGATCGAGCTGCCGCGCAGCTCGACGATCCGCTTGGCGCTGGCGTTGGTGATGTCCTCGCCGTCGAACAGGATCTGCCCGCCGCTGACCTTGCCGTTGCCGGGCAGCAGGCCGATTGCCGCGAGGGCGGTCGTGGACTTGCCCGAGCCGGACTCCCCCACGATCGCCACGGTCTCGCCCGGCATGACGGACAGGTGGGCATTCTTGACGGCTTTGACGTCGCCGCCGGAGGTGGCGAAGGTGATCGCCAGGTCCCGGATTTCCAGCAGCGGAGCGGCTGCCTGCTTTGCTTCGGTCATCGTTTCCGCGCTTTCGGATCGAGGGCGTCACGGACGGCGTCGCCGAGCATGATGAAGCTCAGCACGGTCAGGGACAGGGCCGCGGCCGGCCACAGCAGTGCCGCCGGGTTGACCCGGAGGTAGGGCTGGGCGGAGGAGATGTCATTGCCCCAGGACATGACGCTCGGCGGCAGGCCGATGCCCAGGAACGACAGGGTGGCCTCGGCCACGATGAAGGTACCCAGCGAGATCGTGGCGATGACGATCACCGGCGCCATGGCGTTCGGAATCACGTGCTTGAGCAGGGCCTTGAAGCGCGAGACGCCCAGCGCCTGGGAAGCCACCACGAAGTCGGCGTTGCGCACCGAGATGACGGCGCCGCGGGTGATGCGGGCGATCTGCGGCCAGCCGAAGATCACCAGGGTGACCACGACCGTCCACACGTTGCGGTTCTCCCGGAAGGCCGGCAGCTGCATGATGATGATCGCGCCGAGGATCAGCGGCAGGGCGAAGAAGATGTCGCCCAGGCGGGCGATGACGGCGTCCAGCCAGCCGCCGTAGTAGCCGGCCAGGGCGCCGAGGATGCCGCCGAGGATGACCACACAGATGGTGGTCAGCAGCCCGACGGTGACCGAGGCGCGGGCGCCGTAGATGATGCGGGCGTACACGTCGCAGCCCTGGTTGGTGAAGCCGAGCGGATGCCCGGAGACCGCGCCGCCGTTGGAGTTGGCGAGCAGGCACTGCTCGGAGGACGGGTCGATGGACGAGAACAGGTTGGGGAACGCCGCTACGGCAATCACCAGCAGGATCAGGACCGCGGAGATGATGAACAGCGGCTGCCGGCGCAGGTTCCGCCAGGCCTCGGCCCACAGGCTCAGGGGCTGGGAGTCCTCCTTGACGCTGTCGGTGGCCGAGACGGGAGTCTCGTCCAGCGGCGCCACGAAGTGTTCGATGTCGGAGGGGGCGGTGTCTTTATGCATAACGGATCCTCGGATCAAGCCAGGCGTACAGGAGGTCCACGAGCAGGTTCGCGATCACGTAGACCAGGACCAGCACGCTCACGATGGCAACGATGGTCGGTCCCTCACCGCGGACGACGGCCTGGTACAGCTTCTGGCCGACACCGGGGACATTGAAGATGCCTTCGGTGACGATCGCGCCGCCCATCAGGGCGCCGAGGTCGGCGCCCAGGAAGGTGACCACCGGAATCAGGGAGTTGCGGAGGATGTGGACGGTGACCACGCGCGGGCGGGACAGGCCCTTCGCGGTGGCGGTGCGGACATAGTCCGCGTTCATGTTCTCGATCACGGAGGTGCGCGTCAGGCGCAGCACATAGGCGAACGAGGCCAGGCCGAGCACGGAGGCCGGAAGTATCAGGTTGCCCCAGCTCGCGTCTCCGCCGACGGTCGGCGAGGTCCAGGCCAATTGGACGCCGAAGACGAACTGCAGCAGGAAGCCCAGGACGAAGACCGGGATGGCGATCACGATCAGCGAGGCGACCAGGACGGTGGCGTCGAACCACTTGCCCTTGCGCAGGCCGGCGATCAGGCCGAAGACGATGCCGAAGACGGCTTCGAACAGCAGGGCCAGCACGGCCAGGCGGACGGTGACGGGGAAGATCTGGGCGAGCACATCCGCCAGGGGACGGCCGGAGAAGTCGGTGCCGAGGTCGAAGGTGACCAGGTTCTTCAGGAACAGCAGGTACTGCACGATGAACGGCTGGTCCAGGTTGTACTGGGCCCGCAGCTGGGCGGCGACCGCTTCGTTGACAGGCTTGTCACCGAACAGCGCCGCAATGGGGTCTCCGGGGAGGGAGAACACCAGGAAGTAGACGAGGAAGGTCGCCCCAAAGAAGACCGGAATCATCTGCAGGAAGCGACGGAGGACATAGCGCGCCATTAGGGGTGGCCTCCTGGCTGCTTGGGGGGGTGCGTTGTTGGCATTTGCAAACCTGTATTTCTTGGGTCAAACCCTGATGCAGGCCGGGGCCCGGCCGCCTGGCCGGGCCCCGGTCGCGTCGAAATGGAAACTGGTTACTTGGTGACGTTGTAGTAGATCGGCACGCCGTTCCAGCCGGTCTCCACGTTGTCCACGGCGCTGCTCCAGCCGGACTGCGCCACCTGGTACCACAGCGGCACCACGGGCAGGTCCTGCAGCAGGATTTCCTGTGCCTGGTTCATGACCTTGGCGCCCTCTTCGGGGGTGCCGGCGGCCAGGCCGTCCTTCAGCAGCTGGTCAAACTCGGGGTTCTCGTAGACTGCGTCGTTCGAGCCGGCACCGGTGCCGTAGATCGGGCCGAGGAAGTTGTACAGCGACGGGTAGTCCGCCTGCCAGCCGGTGCGGATGGCGCCGGTCAGGGTCTTGGCGGTGGCGTCGGCGCGCAGCTCCTTGAAGGTGGCGTACGGCTTGCCTTCGGCGTTGATGCCCAGGGTGTTCTTCAGGCTGTTGGCGACGGCGTCGACCCACTCCTTGTGGTTCGCGTCGGCGTTGTAGCCGATGGTCAGAGCCTGGTCAGCGGGCCACGGAGAGATGGCGTCGGCCTGCTCCCACAGCTCCTTCGCCTTTTCCGGGTTGTACTCGAGGACCTCGTTGCCGGGGATCTCGTCGCTGAAGCCCTCGATCACCGGAGCGGTGAAGTCGACGGCCGGCTCGCGCGAACCCTGGAAGATCACGTCGGTGATCTCCTCCCGGTTGATCGCCATGGAGATGGCCTGGCGGCGCAGCTGCCCGGCTTCGCCCGAGAACTCCTCCATGTAGGTCGGCAGGGTCAGCGTCTGGTTGCCCGCGTACGCCTTCTCGGAGTAGCGGCCCTCGCCCAGGTCGGTCTTGAACGTCTGGAGCGCGCTGTTGGGCATGGTGTCCAGGATGTCCAGGTTGTCCGCCAGCAGATCCGCGTAGGCGGAATCGAAGGAGGAGTAGAACTTGAAGGTCACGCCGTCGTTCTGCGGCTCGCGGCTGCCCTCGTAGTCGGGGTTGGCGACCAGGTCGATCTGCACCTCGTGCTGCCAGGCGTCTTCCTCGGCGAGCATGTAGGGGCCGTTGCCGACGGGGCTTTCACCGAAGGCAGCCGGATCCTCCAGCGCCTCGGCGGGCAGCGGGAAGTAGGCGGTGTAGCCCAGGCGCAGCGGGAAGTCGGACTCCGGCTGGTTCAGGGTGACCTTGAAGGTGGTCTCATCGACAACCTCCAGGCCGCTCATGGTCTCGACGGTGGCGCCCTCCGCGCTGACCTCCTCGTAGCCCTGGATCGGCTCGAAGAAGTAGGAGTTCAGCTGAGCGTTCTTGGCGGCTGCGCCGAAGTTCCAGGCGTTCACGAAGGACTCGGCGGTAACCGCCTCGCCGTTGGTGAAGGTCTGGCCTTCCTTGATCTTGATCGTGTAGGTCTGCGAGTCTTCGGTGTCGATGGACTCGGCCAGTTCGTTGACCGTGGCGCCGTTGGCGTCATAGCTCACGAGGCCCTCGAAGAGCAGGTCCATGATGCGGCCGCCGCCAACCTCGTTGGTGTTGGCGGGCAGCAGGGGGTTCTGCGGCTCGGTGCCGTTGGCGGTGATGATGGCGCCGCCCCCGGCGGTGTTCTCCGCGCCGGATTCAGCGTCGCCGCCGCCGCCGCAGGCGCTCAGGGCCAGAGCGGTCACTGCCGCGACGCTGAGCAGTTTGGAAGTGCGTGTGAAGCGCATTCCGCCTCCTAGATTCTGTAGGTGCCGGCGTCTGAAAACCGGCCAATTCGGCTGCCCTTCTGGGGTGAGCCGACTCACAAGCACACAAGCATAAGCCTCGGGAGTGACCCGTGCGACCCGGGGAGGTGCATGTTTTGGCATGGGCTCTTCCCGGGAACCCGCCCAACCCGTAAACTATGCGCCCCCTTGCTAGGAATTATAGCCACCGGGGCATGCTCATAACGATTCGGCCTACTCCATCGACAAAGCGCCAAGTGACGCCCTGTTACGGCACTCTTGACGAACGCATCGGGCTCTGGACGGGGTTCCCCGGGAGCCCGAAATGAGATCAGGACGACACATTCCAATCCCAGAGGTTCCACCACGGCCCCAGCTCATTCGGCATGTACTCCACGTTCCGCACGGTGTCGGCGAAGGCGTCGACGCCCGGCATCTGGAACAGCGGCAGCCCGTAGCGTGCCTCCCAGATCAGCGCATCGATCTCGATCTGCAGTGCTTCCTGCTCCTCGGCGTCGCCGGTCAGGCGCAGCTTGTCCATCAGCCCGTCTGCGGCGGCGCTGGAGAAACCGTTGTAGTTCGACGGCGAGCCGGTGCCGAAGACCTGCGCGACCGCGGCGGTGCCGACGCCGGTGGAGGTCCAGCCGAAGAGCGCGGCGTCGTAGTCCCCCTCCTCCAGGGCCTGGGCCCACCGGTCCCCCGGCAGCCCGCCGTCGACCATCTGGAAGCCGGCCTCCGCCGCGGAGTCGGCGATGAGCCGGAAGGCCTCGGCCCGGTTCGGGTTGTCGGCGTTGTACAGGATGCGCACCTCGGGGGTGTCACCGTCGAGCAGCCCGCGGGCCAGGTCCAGATCCGGTTCAGCGAATTCGTCGGAGCCGTTCTCGGCGGCTGCGGCCTCGTAGCCGGGCTGGTCGGGCAGGAACACCTGTGAGTCCAGGGGGCGGGCGGCGGGGTCGAGCCCGCCGAGCACGGCCTCGACGATCGCGGTGCGCGGCACGGTCAGCAGGAACGCCTCCCGCACGCTGCGGTCCGCGAACACGCCGTTGAACTTTAGGTCCAGGTGGTCGTAGCTGAGCTGGTATCCCTGCTGCACGGTCACGTTGTCCAGTGCCTGCAGGGCGCTCACCGTCCCGCTGTCCGGCAGCGGCGAGACGATGTCCACCTCGCCGCTGCGCAGCGCCTCCACCTGGGCGGCCGGATCCGCGATGAAGTGGACGGTGATCTCGTCCAGTGCCGGTTCCGGGCCCCAGTCGTAGTCGTCGTTGCGCACCAGGGTGAGCGTGCCGTCGTCGGCCATGGACTGGACGATGAACGGGCCGTTGGACAGGTACAGCGAGGGATCCGCGGGCAGTCTGTCGACGCTGAAGCCGGTGTTCCAGAAATCGGCGACGGCGCGCAGCTCCTCGTCTTCCCCGCTCCCCCGCGGCGTTTCGCGGATCAGCCGGGTCAGGGCCTCGTCGTCGGCGAGCCCGGCTTCGCGCGCGACGATGTGCGCGGGCATGCCGATGCCGCCCCAGTCGGTGAGCGAACCGAACGCGGTCTCCCAGTCGGCGTAGGGCTCGGACCAGGTCAGGGTGATGCTGCGGTTGTCGTCGCTGATTTCCGGCAGGTCCGTGGCGGCCAGGGCGTCGGTGGAGCCGGCGAAGTCGAAGTACCGGGTGCCGCCGTCGTCGAACCAGCCCGAGAAGGCCGCCCAGGCGAGCATCATGTCGTCGGCGTCGACGGGTTCGCCGTCAGACCACTGCACGCCCTCGTTGACGGTGTACCTGACCGTCAGCGGGTCGTCTGAGGTCTTCTCGTAGCGGCCGAAGTCCTCCAGCTTCACGATGTCCAGGTTGTTGTCCACGTAGTTGAAGCCGGAGTGCGTGGCGTAGGCGATCCGGGCGTTGGCCACGTTGTTGCCGGAGACCGACTGCGGGTTGAAGGAGGTGAAGTCGTTGGCCTCGGCGACGGCGACGGATCCGCCGAGCGTGCGCGAAGGCTCGGGGGCGGGCCCGGCGTCGGGCTCCGGATCGCTGCACCCGGCCAGCAGCAGGACGGCTGCCGTGGCTGCGGCGGCGAGCGTGGTGGACAGACGGGCCCGGATCATCGGTCTCCTTGCGTTGGACTTCCAGCATTAGACAACGGGGCGGCGCCGGGTGGAAAGCTGCGGGGTGCGGCCCCTAGGGCGCCGCCCTCCGCACCGGTGTCGCTGATGACGACGTCGGCCCGGCTCCGCGGATCCGCAGCCTGCAGGTAGAGGCGCTGCCCCTGGACGTAGCGGCGCATCGTGGGATGCTCCGGATCCGGGTGCGTGCCGTCGCGCAGTGCCATCCGGCGCGCCGTCTCGGTGAAGGGCACGTCCAGGAAGACCGAGAAGTTCCAGCGGCCATGCAGGCCGTCGCGGTGCAGGAACATCCCCTCGACCAGGACGACGGCGTCCTCCGGTGCCTGCCGTCGCTCCGCCGGACGTACGGCGTCGGCTGCGGGATCGTACGACGCCGCCCGGTAGCCGCCGTCGACGCCGTCTCCCAGCGGCGCCCTGCGCCCTCGGGGCAGGTCGGCGGCAAGGCGGGCGGCGAGCGTCTTGATGACCGGGTTCACGGGCAGGCCTCCTATCCTGTCTGGCATGGGACTTTTTCGACGGGACGCTCGGCGCCGCGCTGCGGCTCCAGGGCTCCCGGGCGGCTCATCTGCCGTTCCGGCCGGCAGCGGCGACGGGGTGGACCGCGCGGCCGCGCTGCGGGAGGCCGGGGAGGCCTTCCACGCGGCCGAGCACGGGATGTGGGAAGCCTATCTGCAGCACCGGGAAGCCGCAGCGGCGGCCCGGTCCCTGATCCGGGAGGTACGGGCAGCGGCGCCGGAGCTGCCAGAGGACGTGCGCACCGCCGTGCTGCGCCAGGCGGAGGAGCTCGAGACGCAGACATCGCGGACCTTCGATGAACTGGTGGCCGAGCGGGAGATGAAGCTGATGGAGGCCGGGCGCCGCGGCCCCGGGTGGACGGTCGAGTTCTCTCCGCGGCGCTTCGGTGACCGGTACGTCCGGGAGGACGGGCAGGACGACAGCTAGGCCCCGGCCGGCGTCGACCCCCTGCGGAACCCGCCGTCCCGGGCCGACCGTCGATAGAATGGACGCGCATCCGGCCCCTGCCAGAAAACGAGGCTCCCGTGAAGATCACCATTGTCGGCGGCTCCCAGGGCACCGGCGCACAGCTGGCCTCGCTGGCGGTGGCCGCCGGGCATGAAGTCACCGTCCTGTCCCGCAGCGGACGCGCTCCGGAAGGCGTTCAGGCGGTCGCCGGCGATGCGACGGACCCGGCCGCTGCCGCGCGTGCCGTGGCAGGGGCCGACGCCGTCGTCGTCACCGTGGGCGGGGCCAAGGGTGTGGCCCATCAGCGGGCCGCCGTCACGCGGGCGGTGATCACGGCGATGCAGGAGCAGGGCGTGCGCCGGCTCTTGGTGCAGTCCTCGCTCGGCGCCGGAGATTCCGGTTCCCAGCTGCCCGGCCCGCTGGGGTTCATCACCAAGGCCGTGCTGGCGAAGCCGCTGGCCGACCACAACGAGCAGGAGGCCGCGGTGACCGGCTCCGGCCTGGACTGGACCATCGTCCGGCCCACCGGCCTCAACGACAAGGAGCCGACCGGCTCCGTGCGGGCACATGTGGTGGGCGACGGCGGGAAGCTGGGCGGTTCGATTCCGCGGCGTGACCTCGCCGCGTTCATGCTGCGGGCGCTGACCGACGACGCGGCCATCGGCCAGGCCGTCGGCATCAGCAGCTAGCCGTTCCGGCGGCCCGGGCTGGTGCCGGTTACTGTGCCGCACCCTTGAGGCGGGGCGCGATGAACCACAGCAGCAGGCCCAGGAGAGCCCATCCGCCGAGGGTGATTCCGGCTGCGAGGCCGCCGGCGCCGTCGAAGTAGGCCACCGCGCGGACGAGCGTGCCCGCCGCGCCCGGCGGGAGCAGCTGGCCGATGACCGCCACGCCCGCGGGCAGCCACTGGGCGCCGGCGGCGATCCCGGCGAACGGGTTGCCGACGAACATCATCGACATGGCGGCCACGGTGAAGCCCTTGGTGCCGAAGACTTCCTTGAGCCCGGCGAGCGGCAGGGCCAGCGCGGCGATGCCAAGTCCGACGCTTGCCGCCACCGGCAGAACCGGCCCGTCGATGCTGCCGAAGACGAACTTCAGGACGGCCGCGACGACGAGCCCGCCGGCGGCAGAGAATCCGAACAGCCCGCCGAGGATCCAGCCGCGCCGGCCGGCCAGCATTGAACTGAACGCAACGGCCGGCACGATGCCGCCGAAGACCAGCGGGAAGGCCAGGCCGCCGATGCCGACGCCGGTGGGATCATGCGCCGGCAGCGGCACGACGTCGATGACCTGGGCCGGGGCGCCGCTGCTGCCGGCCAGCACGGCACCGGCGTTGCTGACGGCCCCGGAAATAGCGGTGGAGCCGGCGCTGGCCACATAGACGGACACGTCCGGCCCGGACAGATCGAACCCGCCGACGACGTCGCGCACTTCGATGCCCTGCTGCAGCTCCGCGGCGTCCGCATAGGTCCTCGCCTCGAACGCTCCCGGGGCCTGGTCGTCGAGCAGCTGGGCCGCCCGCTCCGCCTGTTCGGTTCCTCCCACGATGCCGACCTGCAGGTCCCGGGGGCCGGAGAGCAGGGAGGGCGAGATGAACAGCATCAACAGGGCGAGGAGGATCGCGGAGAGCCCGACGGTGAGGCCGGCCCAGATGACCACCGGCTTTCCGCGGGAGGGCTTGGCCGGGCCGGACGGCGCGGGGGTTGTCGATGGGGTGCCGGGGGTGATGCTGGGAGCAGACATGCGGGCTTTCAGGTTTAGTGGAGGAAATTCCTCCACATCCTACCGGATGGATTCTCTCCGGTTAGACTTGGGGGAACCGAAGGGAGCCGACATGAGGGCGGACGCCGCGCGACGCCGGGAGGTGATCATCACCCAGGCCCGGCACATTTTCGCCGAGCGCGGCGGTGACGTTGCCCTGGAGGCGATTGCCGCCGCGAGCGGTGTCGGCATCGCGACCTTGTACCGGAACTTCCCGAGCCGTGAGGACCTGATCGCTGCGGTAGTGGACGACATGGTGCAGCAGATCCTCGACGCCGTCGCGGCGGCCCAGACGGAGGCCGTCGAGGATCCGGCTGCGGCCTGGGAAACACTGCTCACCCGGCTGCTGGACCTGGAGCTGGGGGCGCTGACGGACGGACTCGGCGTGCAGGCACGGCCCGGTTCGAACGTGGCCCGGGGTGGCGGATCGGACGCGGCCTCGCCGCTTGCCCGGATTCAGCAGCCGGCCCTGGACGCCCTCGATGAGCTGCTGGCGGTGCTTCAGGACGCCAAGGCGGTGCGGGGCGGCCTGCGCGGCCTGGACGTGATCGTGGCTCTGGCCACCATCACCCGACCTCAGGCGGCACCCATCCGCGAGGCGGCCCCGGAGGTGCGGGCCCAGCTCGCGGAGGCCTACCGAGCCTGGACCCGCGCCGGATAGCTAAGGCTCCCCCGTGTCCGTTCAGGCGCGCTCGATCGGAAACCGGAGCTCGCAGGTCGCCGTCGTGAAGTCCGGGGCATGGTCGAGCACCGAGACGATCGACGGCCCGGGGCGGAGCCGGAACGGATTCGACGGGAACCACTCCGTGGCGGACCGCGCGTAGGCCTCCTGCAGCGCGGCCGGGTGCGAACCGGCGGTGCGGAAGACCACCCACTCCCCCGCGTCCACGGCGATGACATCCACGCCGGGCGGCACCGGAGTGTCGGCGTCGACCGCCACGCCGTGCAGGTACGTCAGCTCGCTGCCTTCGACGTAGTCGGGGTCGACGTCGGCGCTGACCTGGAGCAGGCCCGACGGATCGGTGTTGCCGAGCTGCTTGAGGCGGTCGTGCTCGGAGGCGGGCAGAGAGGCGATGAGCTGCTGGATGTGCGGGTTGATTCCCTCATGGAGAAGGGGCACGCGGGCGGCGTGGCCGATCAGGCGGAAGGCGGGGCGGTTGATGATGCGGGCATCCATGGGGGTGCTCCCTTCGACGGTCAGACGGAACCTGAGCAGCGGCTGGCTGTGAAGGGGGCCGCCGGTCCGGCGGACGTCGCCGTGGCTCGCTCCGTGCACGGCACGGAACGCGCGCCCAAAGGCTTCGGTGGAGCCGTATCCGTAGCGCACGGCGATGGTGAGCAGGTCCTCATCGCCAATGACGTCGGCCGCCGCAAGCGTCATGCGCCGCCGTCGTACATACGCGGAGATCGGCATGCCGGCCAGGGACGAGAACATCCGCCGCAGGTGATAGCCGGTGGTGCCCGCCGCTGCGGCGAGCGCATCGATGTCGACATCGCCGCCCGGACCCTCGCCCAGACACCGTTCGATCTCGTCGACGAGGTGGTTGAGGATCCCGATCACGGCTGCTCCCTTCGCCTTCCACTCTCCTCGCCGGCGGGCTGACGCCGCCCGACTTTTCAGGTCCGATTCTGTCGGACGCGGCCGCACAGTCACCATGCGCGACCACGAAGATCAATTGTTCCGGCGGGCCAAGACTCGAGGGTCGAGGCGACGGGCAGGATCCGCAATGGCTGACCGAGTTTCTGGACAATCACCCGGATATCACGGAACAAAGAGCATCGACCGACAGGCGGCCTGCATCAGTTGTCTGTCCACAGAAGTTCGGAGGCGCTCTCTAGCGTTCTTCTATAGGAGGTACCCCGGCAGAACCCGAGCGAACGCATCGGCCTTGTCCACAAGCCACTCGACGAGTTCCTGCGCCTGAGTCGTGTCGAGGAAGTCGCCGGGACGACTAATCGCAAGTTTTGAAGCTTTCCGACCGGGCGTGCTGCTCCACTCTAGGCTGAACCCGAGATCAGCTTCTATCGCGTCACGCTGCGCCAGCAACCTCGCATAGAGGCCCTTGTCATTGTTGATCCAAAAATGTGTCGTTACGAGCTTCTTTTTGGTGTTAACCAGTAGGGTGAGCTGCCCGCAATCGTACCCGAGCACATCGAAATAGTTCTTCGACGAAGGTTTCCGCCAACCATCAATGCTAGGCGCATTGACCAGACCGTGGTCCCGTACCCGCATGAAGAATTCCAGCCGGGCCTTCTTCAGAGCGCTTTCGCCGCCGGCATTGGACTGGACGGAGGTACTTTTGCGGCGACTGGCAATCGCTGCAACGTCAAGATCTAGTCCGGCTGCGGCTGCAAGCTCTTCGGCACCCATGAACTGGTCGGGATCGGCACGGCCTTCGACGTCGAAACGAAGGCCTTCCGCCTCCAGCACGGTCCGAGGGTCGTCGAATCGATCGGGCTCAGTCCATCTAAAACCAGGGGAGATCGTCCCCCCGCCCTGTAAAACTCGCCATGCGTTGGACATGGGAAAGTTCGTGATTACCGCAGCTAGCGGTTGCGCCCAAGTATTAGCAACGATGGCAACGTCCCCGTAAGACGTCCAGCGTCCCGCCGGAATCTCGGCGAGGATCGAGGCAACGTGGCTGCGAAATGCTGAGGGTTCGGGGTCGCCAGCAACGACGCTTTCGTCGGGGCCAGGCCAGAGTTCAATGATCTTTTCAGCCAATTCCGCGCTGCGCCTATTGATCTCAGCAGCACCCCAACTCTGGTGGGCGGCGATCGTCTGGTTCATATAGATACCGCTCTTCGAGAGCAGTTCCCGCTTCTCCTCGAAGGGCTTGTTGCTGAGTTCGCTGTTATACCCGCTGAGCGTGAGGTTGCCCAGAGTGTGAAGCACCCTCTCGTGCTCGTAGTTTACATCGGCATCGGCATCTAGCCCCGCGGCAAACGCCTCTCTCACTGACACCGACATCGTCTGGGGAAGCACGTGCTCGATCGTTAGGTGCGAAGGGTCAATGTCGACAATTTCCTTGGGGCGGTACGCCTCCTCCAACCACTGAAGGATGAGCTTTTTCTGCGCACCGCGTCCCTGCCAGTAGAAGGGAACTGTCCGCGTAGATTCACGAACCTGGGCGTCGGTCGCGAAGTGCTTGCGGCCTTGGGACAGGTATTCGCGCAATGCCACGTCGACGTGCTCCGCGCTACTGATCGCTCCCACAGCTTGGAGGAGCGTGCGATTTAGATTTGCTGTGGCACGTCCGATGATGATGCGCCGCACGAAGTATGACTCCAGGTAGCTAAGCGCGCGCGCAGCTTCGGCGTCAGAAGCGGTGCCAGCAGCTCGTCTCGCGAGAATTTGCATAACCACGGGATAAGCCGTCGTCGAGCCCCAAGCCTTTATTCTGGCGAGGCGGCGGCTAATTTCCTCGTGTTTCTCCCCAGTGGGCTCGAGAATCGTGGCCAGGACGTCACCGAGCTTGGCTATGCGAATAACCTCGGCTTCAACGTCGTCAACAGTCCTGAACCGATCGAGTCGTCGCTGCTGACCGACGTACGTGTCAGATTGCTTCGCCCGCTCGTCGCGCTGGGCCAGGTCGAGCCAAAACAACAGCTCTAGGCTGTCAGAATCTAGCTTTCGCTCAAGGGGAAGCCAGATGTTCTGGTAGACAGCCTCCGCACGGTCACCAAGCCTCATGAACAGATAGTTCTTAAGGAGATCACTCTGCGTCAACCTAAGGCCAGTGTTGTTTAGGGACTCGAAGATCCGGTGCGCGTTGTCGGAGGGTTCCGCCGTGACTACGACGAGCGCCAGACCGCGTACGACAGCAGCCTCGAGCAACTCCAGGTCGTGTGGGTCATCCGGATCGTCGGTCGCCGCGATCTTCGCGCGGAAGAACCGGTAGGCGTCACCGACCAGGTCCTGCCCACCGGCTTGGGGAGCACGGTTTAGGACCGCACTGTAGGCTTCCCGATCCGCTTGAGTCGGCAGGACTTTTAACGGTTTACCGGCGTCAAAGACATTGATTAGATACTGTGCATCGATGCCGCTCGCCCGCTCGGAATCTCCAGTTTCGATCAAATGATCCCGAAGCGCTGCGAGAAGCAGAGTCAGCGTGGTCAGACGCTGCTGGCCATCAACGACCAAAAACTTGTTAACGCCGACGGCGCCAAAATCTGGACTGCTAGCCAGCACGAGCGAACCGATAAAGTGCGAAGCTTTTGGATCGTCGGCTAAGGCCCGCCCCAATTCGACGACGTCCGACCAAAGCTGGTCGAGCTGTTTTTTGCGCCACGAGTACACACGTTGGTAAAGCGGGATTTGGTACTGCTTCTTGCCTTCCAGAACCCCCGCAAGTGTCCCGTTCTCCGCTCGAACCACTCAAACCCCCTGTAGTCACAATACTAAATTGAGAGTACACGCACAGGTCTCCGGGCAAGCAACCCTCCAGGTACGGCCTGACGGGCACCAATGAACGAGACGGAGGGTAATGACCCCGACCACCACCGGGCCGGCGATCCCAGCCGCCCGCCCGTCACCCGATAAAAAGACCGCTCCCAGGCAGGCACGGGAGCGGATCTATCGGGCTCAGCCCTGATCTAGACGTTCAAGCGGGACTCCACCACGTTCCGCAACCGAATAACCCCTGCTCCACAGCGAATGAGAACTGTTCGGCGGACGGCCAGCGCTTAGCGCCGGGGCAGGCTGGGATTGCTTCGCGGAGTTACTGCGGGGGCTCTTCCTGAAGGACGAGGCCTTCGTCTCCGGGGAGTACTTTGCCTTGGTCCCGCTCCGCTTCATCCTCCTCATTCAAGGTAAAGGCGTCACCCGGCGAGCAGGGGGCAATAGCGCTAATACTGTATGACTTCTCAGGTGCATCAGTATCGAATACAGCCCGGAGGACGGGGCCGCCCTCTGCGAAGACGGTCGGGTGGGTTGTCGGATTTACGGTGCGTACGCTCATGCCCAGGGACTGCCAATAGTCGGCGACGCGTTTGGCGTCCCCAACATGGTCAGTCCCCTGGGGAGCCCAGCGGTCATAGCTGTAACTGGCAGTGGCATCCCCCCGCCCAAGGCTGCTTTCGGGCGCGCACTCCTGCGCCCCCGCAACGCCGTTGCGGGGCCACCACCCGGTGACATCGAGCTGTTCGGCGGTATTGAAAACAAGCTCAACCACCCGATCCCGACCCTCGCGGGCGCTGATTGTCTCTTCGGGGGTGTTCTTCCCCGACATTGAAGTGTCCGACTTCTGCTCAGCGCAGCCGGCCAACACCATTGCCGTCGTGAGCACAGCCGAAGCGGCCGCGAGGAGCCTCAGACGTCTCCTGAAAACGGGCACTGTTCATTCCCTCCAGCAAGGCCTTCTGCAGCTCAGCCGACTCCAAACGGGAGCATACTCGTAGATCTTCTCCACTTCTCCATTGGTTGCCCAGGCCGCGTTTTGTGAGGACCGTCGCAATAGTGCGGACGCGCAGACCCTCTCATGAGGCAGAATCCGCTGCGCACGTAAAACCTCCCTATCCCATCAGCCAAGCAGCACAGACAGAAAAGGCCCGGGATGAAAGCAACATCCCGGGCCTTGAGCAATGAGCCATCTAGGGCATCACCAGAATCTTGCGGACCCCTTGGGGTCGATACGCAGGCCCCCTCTCCTGATAGGACGCCCGGACAGCGGACGGGTCGGCCGACGATCAGAGCTTCCCTTCGCGGTAGAGCCCGAGCAACAACTCCTGCATTTGCGGCGTGTACTCGATGGACTCGTAGTGCTCACCCCGGGCGTTATGCCGCTGTTCAACCACCACACCCAGTGCGCGAGCGAGCTTCGATGGCTCCCATGCGCCTGGCTCACCGATGAGGACCCCTGCTTCACTGAGCCGCGCGTTGAGAGCTGAGGTTTTCATGCCGGCGTCCTCGTCACGAAGCTCGCCTGCCTCGCGCCAGCCCTTCAAAACGACAGTCAACGACACCGCGGCAGCACGCGACTCCAGCGCCCGGGTCCGCCGCACGGTCTGTGAGGGCCCGGCTACGAGGGTGGTGGGAGTCGAGGCGGTCCATCCTTCCTCCACGCTGATTAGGGGGTCCTCACGAAGGCCAGGGACCGCATTGGGCCGCTGCGCGAACCTCGACATCACGCCAAACACTTTTCCGTTGTTCCATCGGTTCGCCGCGGCGAATACGATAAAGAGGTCTTTCGCACGGGAGACCGCCACGTTCATCAGCTCAGGGTTCTGGTCGATGAACGTAGCCTGCCCGCTGTCCTGCCCGTACACGGCAGAGAAGAGGACAATGGGGCGCTCCGCCCCTTGCAGACGGTGCGCCGTACCCACTGTGACTTTTTTCCACAACTTATCCGGCAGACCAGTCGAGGCGTCCACTGCCTTCGCTGCTTTCCTGAGTTCCGCGGTGATCAGCCGGGCCTGGGCGCTAAACGGAGTCACGACGGCGATCACGGAATCCTCGCTTACCCGCTTGTTCGCGTCGGGCTCCGTGGAGGAGTAAATAGCAAAGTAATGCGCGTAGTTCTCCACGATCCATGCGGCGATAGCCTCCGCCTCGTTCTGGTTCCTGCGGCTGGATCCGTGCCGGGAATCATGCGATCCCGGCACATCGGTCCACTGGAAAGCGACGGACTCACCGTCGAGTTTCGAGGAGCTGGAAGGACGTTTAGCCTGCAGCATCCCGTCGTACAGCAGAGTGTTGCAGAATCCGATGATGTCCGGATGGCACCGGAAATGCTCCGCGAGGAACAGCCCCGGAGACCCCGTGCCATAGTTCCAACTCGAGGCGTGGCTCGCCGCGCGCATCAGGCTTGACTTTGCCGAGCACGTCAGACCATGTTCCCGCAGGTCCTCTGACCACTCCTGCAGGGGAATGCCTGCACCCTGCGCCACTTCGCTGTCCGTCTGTTCATCGATGGACCATATCGGTGCCAGCTGCTTCTCATCGCCTACAACAAGAGCACGTTTCGCCAGCGCGAAAACCGGAAAGCCAAGTGGGGTATCCACCTGGCCCGCCTCGTCAACGATGAGCAGGTCAATGCGGCCGACGTCGAAATGGCTGGGCTCTCTTGGGCCCATATAGAGCTCGAAGTACTTTGGCACCTGATAGATGGTCATCACGAAGCAAGGCGTGAGGGCCGCAGCTTGCCGCCAGTAGCGCTCCATGACGCCCCTGTTAGTCTGCCGCCGGTCGTCTTGTTTGATGAAGTCGGCGAGGAGCCATTGCGCCTCGAAATAGTGCACAGCCAACCAGAACTCCGCATACCGCAGGGTCACGTCGAGCTTTTGATCGAGCTGTTCCAGGCTGGTGCAGTACTTCAACTCCGTCACGTGGCTGATCGCTCGGAGAAGAGGAGATGCCTCCACCTCGTTGCACAGGGAGACGTAATCGTCTGACTGCCCCTGGGACGACATGGTCTCGATCAGGTTGATGCGATACTCGTCCAGCTTTATCAGCGCATTATGAATCAGCTGCGGCAACTCGGGGATGTCAGTGATTTCGCCGAAATAGGCATGGAAGCTCATCGCGAAGCAATCTTTCGCCTCCGCAACGTAGGCGTCGCTGCTGTAAACGGAGTACGTCTGGCTCTTATCCTTTTGCTCGACCAGGAACTTCTTTTTCGCGTCGGTTAGTTTCTTCTGCGGGGGGCAGTAGACCGCCAGTGACTGCAGCGATTTTCCGGCACGGGCGTGGCCGTTCTCCTCCTGCGGCAACCAACGGAAGTCCAGCGGACCGGGCTCGGCCTTCGTGACGGAATCGAACGAGGAGATGATGTTGGTGACGGCCTGATTGTTGGTGGACGTACCCACGATGACAGGCGGCGCCCCCTGTTCCAGCGCACGGCGTGTCATTAGGTTAGCCACGACTGCCTGCAGCATCGTCGTCTTGCCAGTGCCGGGCGGGCCGCTGACGGCAGTGACCTCGCTGCCGGCCCCGTCGAGGAACGCATGCACCGCACGGCGCTGCGAATCCGTCAGTGGAAATCCGTCGCTCATCGACCCGCATGAGTTCAGTGCGGCCGCGTAAAGCCCCTCACCCGCATGTATTTCTGTCTCGTGAAGCTTCCCGCTCCCCCACCCCTTGGACAGCCGCTCCACCGGCGCAGGCATCTTCTTTTGCCTGCTGAGGAAGTCGTAGACCTTCAGAAGCCAACCCGCGGCATTAATCCGGTCGGCGTTCTGGACATAGCACAGCTCGTACTGGATCGCACCTTCGCCCGGACCATGCTTCGCTGCGAATTCCTCAACGGTGTCCCCCGCGACGTCCTCAAACAACCGTGTCGCCAGCTTCATCGCATCAGCAAAGGACACTGTCTGGGAGATGCCGGCTCCGAGCACCGAACGTGCATACTTCCAATAGTCACTCAGGGATCCAATCGTTAGCTTTTCCCCGGTAATCGAAGGGGATTCCAGGCGTTCCGCCGGTATCCACGGAGAAGACGCCGTTTTGAGTTCCGGCTCCAGCCGGCCATCTCGGAACAACTTTCCCTCTAACAGCAGGAGGCCGTTTTGTGCTGTCCCGTTCTCGGCCGACTGCGAAACCAGTGATACCACCACAGAGATTGGCGCGTCCTGGAGCGGCTCTGTCGCAGCGGTTTGCTCGGCGCTGGGTGCACCTTTCGGCGCAGGGCGGAGGCCGTGTACTTCCTCCTTGTGGTGGGAGAACAGTGTCGCGGTATCCTCAACGCTCAAGGAACCTGCGGCGAGCTGCTCTCGAGTCACCGCCACGTATATGGAAGAGTCCTTGAAGGTCACCGCTTCCAACTGGCCGCGCTTGATAACCTGCGAAAAATAGTCCGCAACCCTAAACGGGTCTGCCATTGTGGAGCTCCTTTGTCTTCCTCGAATCCACCGTCCGCTACGCGTTTAGAGGGCTGTGTCGGCAGTGTCGCCTACGCAGACTTATCGACAGCCGCGCCCTCGTCGTAAGCTCCGCCGCTCGCCTCCTTCGATTTGTGATAAATACCCAGCGGCTGTCTATATAGGCAAAAAGACAAGTCCCTAGCGGGAAATTACTGCAGGAGACTTATCGACGGTCTCACGCACTAAACCGACGCCTGTGTCGCCCATCCGTTCAAGACCCAAGGGCGGTAACGAACAAAATCTACGAGGGCTGGACACTAAACCCCTCGCTCCACCTACAAGAAATGCCGCCCTAATACGTTTTCACGTAGGGCGGCATTTCCACTGCATCAAGAGATTGAACTAAACGTTGAAGCGGAACTCCACCACGTCGCCGTCGACCATCACGTAGTCCTTGCCTTCTATCCGGACCTTGCCGCGGGACTTGGCCTCCGCCATGGAGCCGGCATCGACCAGGTCGTCGAAGGACACGACCTCGGCCTTGATGAAACCGCGCTGGAAATCGGAGTGGATCACACCGGCAGCCTCCGGGGCGGTTGCGCCCTGGCGGATGGTCCAGGCGCGGGTTTCCTTGGGGCCGGCGGTGAGGTAGGTCTGCAGGCCCAGGGTGTGGAAGCCGACCCGGGCCAGCTGGTCCAGGCCGGATTCGGTCTGCCCGTTCATCTCCAGCATCTCGCGGGCCTCCTCCTCGTCCAGCTCCACGAGGTCGGCCTCGAGCTTGGCATCCAGGAAGATGCAGTCGGCGGGAGCGACCAGTTCGCGCAGCTCGGCCTGGCGGTCCGGGTTGCCCAGCACGGCGTCATCGACGTTGAACACGTAGATGAACGGCTTGGCGGTGAGCAGGCTCAGCTCGCGCAGCTGGTCCATGTCCAGCTTGTCCTTCTCCACCGAGGCGAAGATCGTGTCACCGCGCTCCAGCACGGCCTGCGCGGCCTGCATGGCGGCCAGCTGCGCGGCGTCGCGCTTCTTGATCTTCACTTCCTTCTCGACGCGCGGAATGGCCTTCTCCAGCGTCTGCAGGTCGGCGAGGATCAGCTCGGTGTTGATGGTCTCCATGTCGGAGCGCGGATCGACCTTGCCGTCCACATGAACGACGTCGGGATCATCGAAGACGCGGATGACCTGGGCGATCGCCTCGGCCTCGCGGATGTTGGCCAGGAACTGGTTGCCCAGCCCCTCCCCCTCGGAGGCGCCCTTCACGATGCCGGCAATGTCCACGAAGGACACGGTGGCCGGCAGGATGCGTGCGGAGCCGAAGATCTCCGCCAGCTTGGCCAGCCGCGGATCCGGCAGCGACACGACGCCGACATTCGGCTCGATCGTCGCGAACGGATAGTTCGCCGCGAGCACGTTGTTGCGGGTCAGCGCGTTGAACAGGGTTGATTTGCCGACGTTGGGCAGGCCGACGATGCCGATTGTAAGAGCCACGTTAGCCAATGATACCGGGGGTGGCTCCACAGCCTAAAAGCACGACGGCGGCCCGCCGGCCAGGTGCCGGAGAGCCGCCGTCGGGCCCTCGGTTCAGGGGCTCAGCTGACGTTGCTGCGCCGGCCGCCCAGGCCGCGGGAGTTGTCCCCCATCGCCTTCAGCGTGGCGCGCAGTTCCTTGGGCAACGAGAACATGATGTCCTCCTGCGCAGTGACCACTTCCTCGACGTCGCCGTAGCCGTACTCGGCGAGCAGGCGCATGACGTCCTGGACCAGGTTCTCCGGCACGGACGCACCGGAGGTGACACCCACGGTGGCAACGCCCTCGAACCAGGACTCGTCCACCTGGTTGGCGAAGTCCACCCGGTAGGCGGCCTTGGCGCCGTACTCCAGGGCCACCTCGACCAGGCGCACCGAGTTGGAGGAGTTGGAGGAGCCGACCACGATCACCAGGTCCGCCTGCGGGGCGATCTTCTTCACCGCGGTCTGCCTGTTGGAGGTCGCATAGCAGATGTCATCGCTGGGCGGATCCTGCAGCGACGGGAAGCGCTCGCGCAGCTTGTTGACCGTCAGCATGGTCTCGTCCACGGACAGGGTGGTCTGCGACAGCCAGATGACCTTCTCCGGATCCCGCACGGTGACCTTGTCCACGTCTTCGGGCCCGTTGACGATCTGCATGTGCTCGGGGGCCTCGCCGTAGGTACCCTCGACTTCCTCGTGGCCCTCGTGGCCGATCAGCAGGATGTCGAAGTCGTCGCGGGCGAAGCGCACGGCCTCGCGGTGCACCTTGGTCACCAGCGGGCAGGTGGCGTCGATGGTGCGCAGCCCGCGGTCCTCGGCGGACTGCACGACGGCGGGTGAGACACCGTGCGCGGAAAAGACCACCAGGGCGCCCTCGGGCACCTCCTCGGTCTCCTCCACGAAGATCGCGCCCTTCTCCTCCAAGGTCTGCACCACGTGGAGGTTGTGCACGATCTGCTTGCGCACGTACACCGGCGGGCCGTAGGCCTCCAGCGCCTTCTCGACGGCGATCACGGCCCGGTCCACGCCCGCGCAGTAACCGCGCGGTGCTGCCAGCAGGACCCGGCGGGGGCCGGCCACGGAGGCAGCCGCAGCCACGTCCTCGGGGCTGCGTCGGCGCCTCGGGACGGTGGGCATGGGCACGGAGACTGCTGTGCTGGTCATGGTCCCTATGCTATCGGCTGGGTGCGGGGGCAGGTCGAACGGGGATGTGTTCTTCCGCTCAGAGCGCACCGCCTTCCGCGCTCAGCGGCGGCGCGGGGCCAGGGCCATGCCCAGCAGCCCGAGGACCAGCAGGATGCCGCCGCCGAGCAGGGCCGGAATCAGCCAGCCATGCACCGCCGCCGCGGCCTGCTCGGCCAGCCCCGCCGCGAAGGCGGACGCCACCGGGCTGGCCCCGGCCTGATCGGCGGCCAGTGACGGCACCGCACCGGCGGCAAACCAAAGCACCGCTCCTACCACCACGACGCCGGCCCCCAGCCAAGCCAGCGCCGCCCCGCGGCGTCGGGCCACCGCCAGGGCCAGCAGCGCGGCCAGGCCGGCGCCGACGGCGAGCGCGGGCCAGGTGCCGGCGACCGCGGCGATGCGCGCCGGCCAGTCCGTGGCGGGGCCGACGTCGACCACCACGTCTCCGGGCTCCGGCAGCGGGACGCCGAGGTCCTCGCCGATCCGCTCCGTCGCCAGCCGAGCGAGCGGGGACAGGTCCAGCACCGCCGGGGCAGGGCCGGCGTCGTCGGCGGAGAAGGTCCGCTGATGCGAGGCTGCCAAGGATCCCGTCCAGGCCTCACCGTAGCCGGGCGCTTCCTGCAGCCCCTGCAGCACCCGCTCCACGGCCGGAGCCACCAGCCCGGCCAGCGGTCCCGGCACGTTCGCGGAGTCCGCTGCCTGCTGAGCCAGCGCCTCGCGGAGTTCAGCCTGGAAGCCGGGGTCACGGCCCAGCGGCTCACCCAGCTCGGCGAACCCTTCGGCCGCCACGACGTTCCGCTCCAGCCATGCGGCGGAGAACGCCGCGGTTCCCAGCACCAGCGAGGCCAGCACCAGCAGCCCCGAAAGCAGCCCGCGCATCCACACTCCCATCTGTGTCGCTCTTCCGCCGGGTCCGGCGGCACCTTCCCCAGTCTGCCGCACGCCGGCGCCGGCCCGTGTGTGCCCCTCCACAACGGGCGCGGAGGATGCCGCCGGCGGGGGTGGCAGCTGGTAGACATTAACGAGGCCCACCCCGGGCCGCCGGGCCCGAACACCCGCGCATCGGGCCGGAACCGGCGCATCGGGCCCGAGCGGGAGACGCAGGCCGGAACTGCAGGCCGGAACCAAGGGAGCAGACGCATGTACGACGAGGAGATCGGTGTCGATGCCGCGGCAGCGCCGCAGCGGACCACCCTTCCCGCGACGGCGGCGGAAACGTCGCCGGACAACCCCTGGCCGCTGGCCCTGCTCTCCCGCAACCTCAAGTCCTACCTGGACCGGGCCCCCGCGGCGTGGGTGGAAGGGCAGGTCATTGAGCTGAACCGGCGGGCCAACGCCAGCTACATCACCCTGCGCGACGTCGACGCCGAGGTATCGCTGTCGCTGACCGTGTGGAGCACGGTGATGAACCGGCTGGAGCTGCCCCTGGAACGCGGTGCCCGCGTGGTGGCCTGCATCAAGCCGGACTTCTGGATGAAGACCGGCCGCCTGTCCATGCAGACCCGCGACATCCGCCCCGTGGGCCTGGGCGACCTGCTCGCCCGGATCGAACGGCTCCGCCAGGCCCTGGCGGCCGAGGGCCTGTTCGACGACTCCCGGAAGCTGCCGCTGCCGCTGCTGCCGGGCCGGATCGGGCTGATCACCGGCCGCAACTCCGATGCCATGAAGGACGTGATGCGCAACGCCGCGCTGCGCTGGCCGGCGGTCGCCTTCGAGGTCCGAGAGGTGGCGGTGCAGGGCGTCAGCGCCGTCGCCGAGGTGAGCCGGGCGCTGGCCGAGCTGGACGCCATGGCCGAGGTCGACGTCATCGTCATCGCCCGCGGCGGCGGCTCGCTGGAGGACCTGCTGCCGTTCAGCAACGAGGAGCTCGTCCGCGCCGTCTCGGCGGCCTCCACCCCGGTGGTCAGCGCCATCGGCCACGAGGCGGACCGCCCGCTGCTGGACTACGTGGCGGACCTGCGCGCCTCCACCCCCACCGACGCCGCCAAGCGCGTGGTGCCCGACGTCGGCGAGGAGCTGCAGCGGATCGGCCATGCCCGGGCGCAGATGCGGCGCATCCTCGACGTCATGGTCGGCCGCGAACGGGAACGGCTGCAGCACATCCGTTCCCGCCCGGTGCTGGCCTCTCCGCACGTCACCATCCAGGGCCGGGCCGATGACATCGAGCGGCTGCGCGGGCGGGCCACCACGGCCATGACGGCGGAGATCCGGCGCGACGCCGACCGGATCAACCACCTGCGCGCCCAGGTGCGGGCCCTCTCTCCGCAGAAAACCCTCGACCGCGGCTACGCCGTCGTCCAGCTGGCTGACGGCAGCGTCGTCCGGCAGGCGGACGCCGTGCCCGGCGAGGCCGAGCTTCGCATCCGCGTGGCCGAGGGCGAGTTCGGCGCCGTCGCCCGCGGCAACTGATATTCCACCCGTCACGACAGGATCCCACCATGAATGAAACCCCCGCCCTGCCCGCCGACATCGAAGCCATGAGCTACGAGCAGGCCCGCGACGAGCTCGTCACCGTGGTCACCCGCCTGGAAACCGGCGGAGCCAGCCTCGAGGAGTCCCTGGCCCTCTGGGAGCGCGGCGAGCAGCTCGCCAACCGCTGCGAGGCCTGGCTGGAGGGTGCGCGGCGCCGGCTCGACGCCGCCCGCGAGCGCACCGCCGAGTAGCCACACCCCGCGCGGTTCCCCCGGCGGCGCCGGCTCGCCCGCAGCCTGCACACACGCAGACGGCGGCGGCGCCCCGAAGGGTGCCGCCGCCGTCTGCGTGCAGAATTCCTGGCGTCAGGGCTTGTAGGTGGAGAGGAACTCGGCCAGGCGGCCGATCGCCTCTTCGATGTCCTCCACGTTCGGCAGGGTCACCATGCGGAAGTGGTCCGGACGGATCCAGTTGAACGCCGTGCCCACCGAAACGAGGATCTTCTGCTGGCGGAGCAGCTCGAGCGCGAACTGCTCGTCGTCCTTGATCGGATAGACCTCCGGATCCAGCTTCGGGAACAGGTAGAGCGCGCCCTGGGCCAGCTCGCAGCTGACGCCCGGAATGTCGTTAAGCAGCTTGTGCGCCATGTCCCGCTGCGCCCGCAGCCGCCCGCCGGGCAGGATCAGGTCGTTGATGCTCTGGTAGCCGCCGAGCGCGGTCTGGATGGCGTGCTGCGCCGGCACGTTCGCGCACAGGCGCATGTTCGCCAGCAGGTTGATCCCTTCGATGTAGTTCGCGGCCTGGCGCTTGGGCCCGGAAATGGCCATCCAGCCGGAGCGGTAGCCGGCGATCCGGTAGGCCTTGGACAGGCCGCTGAAGGTCAGGCACAGCACGTCGTCGCCGGTGATGGCGGCGGCGTTCACGTGCACGGCCTCGTCGTAGAGGATCTTTTCGTAGATCTCGTCGGCGAAGATGATCAGGTCCCGTTCCCGGGCCAGGTCCACGATCCGGCGCAGAACGCTCTCCGGGTACACCGCACCGGTGGGGTTGTTCGGGTTGATCAGGACGATGCCCTTGGTGCGGTCGGTGATCTTCGAGGCCATGTCCTCGAGGTCCGGCCACCAGTGGTTGTCCTCGTCGCAGAGGTAGTGCACGGCGGTGCCGCCGGCCAGGGACACGGACGCGGTCCACAGCGGGTAGTCCGGGGCGGGGACGAGGATCTCGTCGCCGTTGTCCAGCAGCGCCTGCATGGACATGGTGATCAGTTCGCTGACGCCGTTGCCGAGGTAGACGTCGTCGACGTCGATGTTCTGGATGCCCCGGCTTTGGTAGTACTGCACGACGGCGGTGCGGGCGGAGAAGATGCCGCGGGAATCGCTGTAGCCCTGGGCCTTGGGCAGGTGGCGCATCATGTCCACGAGGATCGCCTCGGGCGCCTCGAAGCCGAACGGCGCCGGGTTGCCGATGTTCAGCTTCAGGATGCGGTGGCCGGCAGCCTCCATCTGCTGGGCCGCGTCCAGCAGCGGTCCACGGATGTCATACAGCACGTTGTGGAGCTTCTGGGACTGCTTGAATTCTGCCATTTCCTTAGGATGCCACAGCGCTTTCCGAAAGCCCCAGCCCGGCGGACGCGGTTACGGCGTCCGCCGGGCCGGCTGGCCGGGCCGCACCGTGGCCCGGCCCGGCCCGCAGGCGATGGAAGGGTGCCCCTACTCCATCAGGCCTTTTTCCTTCAGCCAGCGCTCGGCGGCGGTCTTCGGATCTTCCTTGCGGTCGCCGCTGACGGCCTGGTTCAGCTCGATCAGGTCCTCGGTGGTGAGCATGGAGGACACGTTGTTGAGCACCTCGCGGGCCTGGTCGTTCACCGCGTCGAGGTTCACCAGCGGCAGCACCTGCTGGGCGATGAAGTTGTTCTCCGGGTCCTCAAGGACCACCAGTCCGTTCTCCTCGATCGACGGGGTGGTGGTGTAGATGTCGGCCACCTGGATCCGGTCGGTCAGCAGCGCCTGCAGCGTCGCCTCCCCGCCGCCGTCGTTGATCGCTTCGAACCCTGCGGGCTCGCACCCGTACTTCTCCAGCAGCCCGGGCAGTCCGTAGGCACGTTCCTGGAAGGTGGTGGGCGCGCCGATGGTGAGTTGGTCGCAGACCTCGGCCATGTCCTCGATGCTCTCCAGCCCGTACTTCTCGGCCGTCGCCTGGGTGACGACCATGGCGTCCTTGCTCTCGGCCTCGGCCGGTTCCAGGACGGCGATGTTCGCATCCGGGGATTCCTGCTCCAGCGCCTCGGGCAGTGCGTCCATGATTTCGCCGGCGGATTCGGCGGTGGCTTCCGGATCCGCGAACAGCAGCAGGTTGCCGCTGTATTCGGGCAGGATCTGCACCGAGCCGTCCTCGAGCGCCCGGTAGTAGATCTCGCGGGAGCCGATGTTGGGCCGGGTGGTCGCGGTGAGCCCGGCGCTGTTCAGGGCTCCGGCGTAGATCTCCGCGATGACCTGGCTTTCCGGGAAGTCCGCGGAGCCGACCACCAGCTCGCCGGACGCGGGTGCGGAGGTGGTGGTCTCCTCGGCCTGGGGGTCGTCGTTGGCGCCGCAGCCGGACAGGACCAGCGCGGCGGCGGTAAGCACGCCGGTGGCGCCGAGGCCGGCACGCAGGCGGGTGCGGCTGCCGCGCCGGTGGAAGGGGTTGTTCATGGGTTTCCTCCTTGGAAGCCGGCCGCGGGGGTAGCGGACGGGGTCGGGGTGCGGCGTGGAGTCCGCAGGCCGGGTGAAATGGTCAGGCGCTGGCCCAGGGCCAGCACGGCGTCGACGGCGACGGCGGTCACCGCGATCAGCAGGGCGCCGCCGAAGAGGCGGCCGTTGTCGCGCAGCTGGGTTCCTTCGACCAGGAAGACGCCCAGGCCGCCGAGGCTGATGAAGGCCACCACGGCCACCGTGGCGGTGACCTGCAGGGCCGCCGCCCGCACTCCGCCCATGATGACGCGCAGCCCGTTGGGCAGTTCGACCCGGAACAGGATCTGCAGCTCCGTCATGCCCATCGCCCGGGCGGCGTCGACCAGCCGGGGGTCCACTGAGGAGATCCCGGCGTAGACGCCGGTCAGCAGCGGCGGGACGGCAAGCAGCACCAGCGCCCAGACGGGCGGCATCAGGCCCAGTCCCCAGAGCAGCACGAACAGGAAGACCAGGCCGAGCGTGGGCAGGGCGCGCAGCAGCCCGGCCCCGGAAATGATCAGCACCCGCCCGCGGCCGGTGTGTCCGACGTACAGTCCCAGCGGCACCGCGACGACGGCGGCGAGCAGGACGGCGAGCGCGGAGTAGCCCAGGTGTTCGGCGACCCGGGCCGGGATGCCGCGGTCTCCGCTCCAGTTCTCGGCGGCGGTGAGCCACTCGGCCATCTGCACGAGGACGTTGTTGCTTGAGTAGTCCATCAGGCCGCTCCCGCCCGCACCCGGGCCGCCAGGGTCGCGGTGCCGGCCCGCCCCAGCCGCGTCCACGGGGTGAGCAGCCGCTGCAGGCCGACCAGCAGCAGGTCCAGGAGCAGGGCCAGCGCCAGGATCAGCACGATGCCGACGGCGATCTCGGTCGGGAAGCTGCGGAACAGCCCGTCCATGAACAGCCGGCCCAGGCTTTCAATGCCCAGCAGCGAACCGACGCTGACCAGCGACATGTTGCTGACCGAGATGACTCGCAGGCCCGCGATCAGTACCGGCAGCGAGAGCGGCAGGTCCACGGCCAGGAAGCGCCGCAGCGGCCGGTAGCCCATGGCGGTGGCGGCCTGCCGGACGTCGTTGTCCACGGAGTTCAGCGCGTCGACCGTGGAGCGGACCAGCAACGCCACCGCGTACAGGGTCAGGGCAACGATCACGTTGGTGATGTCCAGGATCTTCGTGCCCAGCAGCACCGGCAGCAGCACGAACAGCGCCAGCGAGGGCACCGTGTACATGATCGCCGAGCCGGCCATGAGCGCCCCGCCCACGCTGCGGCGGCTGCGCGCGAGCCAGGCCAGGGGCACCGCGATCAGCACGCCCAGGACCAGCGGCACCACGGCCTGGAACAGGTGCAGGCCGGTCAGGCGCAGCAGCATGTCGGAGTTCTCCAGCGCCCACTGCATGTCAGACCGCCGTCCCGTGCCGGGCCCGGCCGCGGCGCATCCGCGCCCGCTCGATCAGCTCCAGCACCTCTGCGGGCCGGATGCAGCCGACGACGGCGCCCGTCCGGTCCACGGCCACGCCCAGACCCGACGGCGAGGACAGGGCCGCGTCGAGGGCCCGGCGCAGGCTCTCCCCCACCGGGTAGATGGATCCGCCGGGCACCAGGTGCTCCGGATCGGTGACCTGCCCGCGGGCCGCAGCAGGCACCCAGCCCAGCGGACGGCGGTCGGCGTCGACCGCCAGGGCCCAGCCGTCGTGCACCGCCACCCGCGGGTCGGCGAGCTGGGCGGGGTCGAGGGTCTGGACCCCGTGCAGCCGGACGGCGCCGCCGTCCTGGAAGGACAGGTGCCGGAACCCGCGGTCCCGGCCCACGAACGCCGCCACGAACTCATCGCGCGGGGCCCGCAGCAGTTCCTCCGGCGGGGCGTACTGGGCCAGCCGGCCGCCCTCGGCAAAGACCGCCACGCGGTCTCCGAGCAGGGTGGCCTCGTCGATGTCGTGGGTGACGAACACGATGGTCTTGGCCAGTTCCCGCTGCAGGCGCAGCAGCTCGTCCTGCAGTTCGGCGCGGACCACCGGGTCCACGGCGCTGAACGGTTCGTCCATGAGCAGCACCGGCGGGTCGGCTGCGAGCGCCCGTGCCACGCCCACCCGCTGCTGCTGGCCGCCGGAAAGCTGGGCGGGGTAACGGCGGCCCAGATCGGCGTCGAGCCCCACGGTGGCGAGCAGCTCCGCGGCCCGCTGCCGGGCGGCGGCGCGGGAGGCGCCGTTGAGGCGGGGCACGGTGCCGATGTTGTCCAGGACCGTGCGGTGCGGCAGCAGGCCAGAGGACTGCATGACATAGCCCATGGAACGGCGCAGGGTGGCAGCCGGCACGGCGGTGACGTCCTGCCCGTCCACGGTGATGGTTCCGCTGCTGGGCTCGACCATCCGGTTGATCATGCGCAGCGAGGTGGTCTTGCCGCAGCCCGACGGACCGACGAAGACGGTGATGCTGCCGCGGGGCACGTCCAGCGTGAGGTTCTCGACGGCGGGAGCGGCGGAGCCGGAATAGGTCTTGGTGACGCCGCGGAACCGGATCATCGGCTCCGGGGTCCCGGCGGGGCTCGGTGCGGTCATGGCAGGGCCCTCTCGGTGGCGGGACGTGCGGGCAGGCCGGTGCCCGGCCTGCGTTTAACGTATTTCACGGGCAAAACCGCGTCCAGCGCATGCCCTGGATCACCGGTCAGCCCGGTCAACGGTCGACCGGGCCGACCGGGCCGGCGGCATGGAGCCGCAGCCCGACGTCGACCAGGCTGACGGTGTCCAGCGCGGGCACATCGGCCAGGTCGAACCAGGCAGCCCCGTCGGTGGTGCCGTCCACCTCCGTCGTGAGGCTGCCGCCGACGATCTCGGCCCGGTAGATGACCCGCAGCCCGTGCAGTGTCCGGGTGCCGTGCATCCGGCGCTCGGGCGGAATGAAGTGGCTGTCCACGCCCAGCAGGCCGCCCAGCCGGACGTGGTAGCCGGTCTCCTCGAAGACCTCCCGCACGGCCGCGGTGGGCGCGTCCTCCAGCAGCTCCAGGCCGCCGCCGGGCAGTGTCCAGCCGCTGTGTCCGCCCTGGTTCCAGTGCGCCAGCAGGATGCGGCCGTCGCGCACGATGACCGCGTAGGCGCCCACCCGGACATCGAAGCCGCCGCTCATGCCGCGGCCTCCGATTCCAGGCCAAGGAGGAACAGCACCCCGTGCACGGGGTCCCGGTTCAGGAAACGCACCTGCTCCAGGCCGCGGCGGGCCATCCGGCTGCGCAGCTTCTCCTGCAGCAGCGGTTGGTGGACCCCCAGCCCGCCACCGACCACCACGGGACCGGGCAGCCCCAGCCCCCCGGCGACGTCGGCCGCCAGCTCGGTGAGGTCATAGGCCGCGCGTTCGACAATGCGGGCGGCGGCTGTGCTGCCTGCCGCAGCGGCGTCGAACACCAGGGGCGCACGTGCCGCCCACCAGCGCCGGCCCGCCGCGGAGTGGAAGAGCGCAATCAGCTGCTCGGGCCGCTGCGCCCCGCAGCCCTGAAGGATTGCTTCGCCAAGACTGTCGGCGGGCAGGCCCAGGTCGTGCCGGTGCAGGGTGTGCCGGACCGCCTCGCGGGCCGTCCAGTAGGCGCTTCCCTCATCTCCGAGCAGGTATCCCCAGCCGCCGCTGCGGGCCTGGGCGCCAGCGGCGTTCACGCCCCATGCCGCGGAACCAGTGCCGGCAATGACGGCGATGCCCGCGGAGGCCCGGCCGGCGGCGAGGATGAGCCGGGTGTCATGGACGGCGTCGACCCGGGCTTCGGGCGCGGCGCGCCGGATCAGCGCGGTCAGCGCGGCGGCGTCCTCCTCGGTGTCGATGCCGCCGGCCCCTGCCACCACCCGTGCCACGCCGCGTGCTTCCAGCTGTCGGAACACGTCGGCGAGGGCGTCTTCGGCGTCGGCGACGGTGACGTTCTGGACGTTGGCGCTGCCGGCGACGGCCTGGGCGACAACCCGGCCGCCGCGGATGAGGACGGCGTGGGTCTTGCTCCCGCCGATGTCCAGGCCGACGGCGTCTTCGGCAGCGGCGTCAAAGCGAGGTTGGTGCATGGGTTCCACCCTACGTGGGGCCGCGGCTCAGGGCTCCCCCGGCAGCCGCCGGTGCAGCAGCGCCTCAGCGGCGGCCAGCCGCAGTTCCGCTTCGCGGACACGGGGGCGGAAGGCCCGCCCGCGGGCTCCGGCCACCAGGGTGAGCGCGACGGCGGCGGCGCGGGCCGCGAGTGCCTCCGGGTCGACGACGGTTTCGAACGCGGACCGGAAACGGGCGGTTTCGGCCGCCGCCTCAGGGCGGTGCGGGTTCACGGCGGCCAGGACCGCGGCGTGCCCCAAGAAGCAGGCAAGGTCGTCCACCCGGTGTCCGGGCCCGACGGCATCGAGGTCAAGCAGGCCGGTGATTTGTCCGTCCCGGATCAAGAGGTTGCCGGGGTGGAAGTCTCCGTGGACCGGCACGACGGGCCCGGCGTCGGAGGCTGCCGCCCGCCGCGCGGCGGCCTCCGCCAGGTTGCGGATGCGGGCCTGCGCCTCGGGCAGGGCCACCGACGCGGCACGCGCATAGTCCAGCACACGCTCACTCCAGGCCGGCCGCGCCCGCAGCTTCAGCACACCGGAGGGCAGCCGGTCGAGCAGGGCCGGCAGCTGCAGCGGGTCCAGGCCCGATCCCGTGATCAGCGGGCGGACCATTGGGTTCCCGGGTGCCTGGTCAGTGGCGACGGTGGCCGGCGGGCCTCCTTCGACCAGTGCCGGAACGGGCAGCCCGGCTTCCTGCAGCAGCACGTGCCTGGTCCTCAGCGCGGCCGCGGCCGGGAGCACCTTGAGGTAGCGGACCCTGTCGGCGTCGGCGGCGCGGATCACGGCCCGGCGCAGCGGCCGGTAGGCAAGGGTTTCCAGGACCGGCAGGGCACCGTCGAACAGGTCCCGGCCCACCGCCGCCGCGCTGGTGGCCCATGGCAGGTCCGGCAGCTGCGGGTCACGGGGATGCAGCCACAGCCGCAGCTGCGTGGCCGCCACCCGCGCAGTGACGGTTCCCGGCCCGTCGGCGGCGGCGGTGGTGGCAACGGCGTGGAGGGACAGCAGCTGCCCGTCGCGGGCCTGCGCCTGCAGGCGGTAGACGGCGCTTGCACCGGCACGGGGCCGATGATGGGTGCGCAGGTGCCGCCAGTCCTTGAGCCGCAGCCGCAGCGGGCGCAGCAGCTGCGCCAACGCAGGCTCCATTTCCGGTGCCTGCAGCAGCTCGACCAGGGCGGCCTCGCGGCCTGAGGCGGACGTTTCCTCCACGGGCCGCGCAGAGCCCGGGTCAGGCGCGGCGGCGCTGGAGGACGTCGTCGAGGTTCAGGATGCCCGTCATCGGCGACGGCTCCTGCCGATTATCCGAGCCGGGCAGGTCGGCAGAGGCGGTATCTGCTGCACCGCCGGCTGCTGCAGGCGCGCGCAGGCTGGTTCGGGTGGTGGGGCGGGGTTCCTCGGGCAGGTTCAGCGGCGCCGGCTCCGGCCGGTCGGCCCGAGGCGCGTCGACGTAGGTGGGACGGGGCAGCTCGACCGGCTGCCAGGGTGTTTCGGCCGGCCGCGGGGCCAGGGTGCCGGAGCGGACCGCTTCGGCGAGGGCTGCCGCCCGCAGCTCCTCGGCGGACAGCCTGGGGGCCGGCGGTTCTTCATGCAGCTCGGCGTCGAACGGCTCTGCCGGCTCGGTAACCGGCTTCGGGGACGGTTCCGGCGCCGCGGAGGGGGCGGCCGGCGGCTGGGCGGCCATGGCATAGCGGAACGCCCGCTGCACGCGACGCCGTCGGTCCCGGACCGCGAGCAGGCGCAGGGCCGCGACGTCGGCGGCCAGGAGCCCGACTGCAGCCGCCGGAGACCACCAGGGCGCCGCCCCGGCCACAAGGAGGACAACGGTGACCGGCACCGCCACGAGTGCCGCGAGGCCGGCAAGTGCCAGGGCCAGACGGCCGTAGCGGATGCGCAGCGCGGGTGCGGCGTTGGAGGGGCGGGTGGTCTGTCCGCTGCGTTCGGAGGCGTGGTTCATGGTGTTCCCCTGGGAGGACCGTGGCGGTGCGGGTTGAGTAGGCGGGACGGTGCGATGGTGAACGTCCGGGCGCCGGGGGGCCGTAGGCCTGCGTCCACCGTCGACGGAACTCCCGGAGGCAGATGACCGGCCGCCGAGCAGGTAGGGAGCCACCCAGAGCAGCCACAGGCCCACGGCAAGCGCCAGGACCAGGGAGCTGTTCAGGGAAAAATCCACACTATGACCGTATGAGCTAAGCCGGGGCCGGGTCCGCATTCGATGCGGTGTGTCGCGTTCAGCCCGCTCCGGATCCGGCCTGCAGGCGGGACAGCAGGCCGTTGGGGACCTCCTCGGCGGTGAGCGCGAAGGAGCGGTGATCGCACCAGCGGCCGTCGATGTGCAGGAAGCGCTGCCGCAGGCCCTCGTCACGGAAGCCCAGCTTCTGCACCACCCGCAGGCTGGGGGCGTTTTCCGGCCGGATGTTGATCTCCATCCGGTGCAGGCCCAGCTCCCCGAAGCAGTAGTCGGTGGCGAGGGCGACGGCGGTGGGGACGATACCGCGGCCGGCCCGGTCCCGGTCCACCCAGTAGCCCAGGGTGGCCGTGCGGGCCGACCCCCAGACGATCGAGGAGACGTTGAGCTGGCCGATGAGCGCCGGACGCGCGCCGGGCCCGCCCTGGCGATCGGTGATGACCAGGGGCAGGCCCGTGTGCTCCCGGGCCTGCGCGCGCAGTGCCTGGACCATCTGCCCGTAGCTGGGCGCAACGCCGCCGGGCCGGGGGTCCGTGGCATCCCACGGCCCCAGCCAGGCGGCGTTGCGTGCCCGCAGCTGTGTCCATTCGGAGCGGTCGCGGTAGCGGATCGGCCGCAGCAGCACGTCACCGTGCTCCAGCGTCAGCGACCGCAGGCCGGGCCACCCCACGGCGCTAGGCTTCGGTGTCGGCGGTGAAGTCCTTGAGCCACTCGCGCAGCTCGGGGCCCAGGTCCTCACGCTCGGAGGCCAGCGTGACCACGGCCTTGAGGTAGCTGAGCTTGTCGCCGGTGTCGTAGCGACGGCCGCGGAAGACGACGCCGTAGACTCCGGCGCCCTCCCCTTCGGCGGCGGCCAGCGTCTGGAGCGCATCGGTGAGCTGGATTTCGCCGCCGCGGCCCGGGCCGGTCTCCTCCAGCACGTCGAACACGGCGGGGTGCAGGACGTAGCGGCCGATGACGGCGAGGTTCGACGGCGCCTCGTCGGCTGCCGGCTTTTCCACCAGCTTGTTGACGCGGACGTAGTCCTCGCCTTCGACCACGGAGATGTCCGCGCAGCCGTAGGAGCTGATCTGTTCCGGATCGACCTCGATCAGGGCGATGACGGAGCCGCCGGTGCGGGCCTGCACCGCCACCATCTGCTCGAGCAGGTCCTCGCGGGCGTCGATCAGGTCATCCCCGAGCAGCACCGCGAACGGTTCGTTGCCGACGTGCTGGCGCGCACGCAGCACCGCGTGGCCCAGGCCCTTGGGATCGCCCTGGCGGAGGTAGTGGATTTCACCCAGGTCGGAGGAGGCACGGACCATGGCGAGCTTGTCTGTGTCGCCCTTATCTTCGAGGGTCTGCTCAATGAACGGGACCCGGTCGAAGTGGTCCTCAAGGGAGCGCTTGTTGCGGCCGGTGATCATCAGGATGTCCGGCATCCCGGAGTTGACGGCCTCCTCGACCACGTACTGGATGGCCGGCTTGTCAACCACCGGCAGCATCTCCTTGGGCATGGCCTTCGTGGCGGGCAGGAAGCGGGTGCCCAGACCGGCTACCGGGATGACGGCTTTGTTCACAGGTCGAGAAGTCATGAGCGTAAGCGTACATAGAATCCCTTGGATTGGACCAAAAAACCTTGTCCGGCGGGGCAGAATAGGCCCATGCACTCCAAGGATCAGGTCCGCGCCGAACTGCTGCTCCGACGTCGTGCCCTGAGCGCCGACGAAAGGGCAGCCGCCGGCCGGGCGCTGGCCGACGGCGGGGCGGCGGCCATCGCTGAACTCGTTCCGGAAGGCGGAACGGTCGCCGCGTACCTGTCCGTGGGATCGGAGCCGCCCACGCTGCCGCTGCTGCAGGCCCTGCATGCCGGCGGACGCCGCGTCGTCCTGCCGATCTGTGAGCCCGGCTACCGGCTGAGCTGGGCCCGGTGGCGGCCGGATACACCGATCGGGCGAAGCCGGTACGCCGCCGTTGCTGAGCCGAAGGCGCCCGGCGTGTCCGCAGACCGGCTGCCGCTGGCGGCGGTGCTCACCCCGGGCCTGGCCGTGGACACCGCCGGCGGGCGGCTCGGAAAGGGCGGCGGCTACTACGACAGATTCCTGGCGTCCCTGCCTCCGGCTGTTCCGGTGGCCACAGTGCTTTACGACCACGAGGTCCTTGCCCCCGGAAGCTTCCCGGTCACGGGGTTGGATGCCCCGGTTGCGGCGGCCCTGACGCCGTCGGGCTGGCGGGAACTGGGCGTGCGCCGGGTGTATAGTTAGCACTCGAAGCCCACGAGTGCCAGCGGGTGCCGCAGGGCGGCGGCCCGAGGGACGTCCTGATTCGCATCCAGGAGGAAAACAGTGCCTACCTACGCATACGCCTGCAAGGACTGCGGCCACGCCTTTGACATCCAGCAGTCGTTCTCCGACAGCTCCCTGACCGAGTGCCCCGAATGCGGCGGCACCCTGCGCAAGAAGTTCAACAGCGTGGGTGTGGTCTTCAAGGGCTCCGGTTTCTACCGGACGGATTCCCGCGAGGGCAAGAGCTCCCTCCCCGCTGCCACATCGGACAGCCCCGCTTCGTCCGCCGGCGCATCCTCCGGGGCGGGCACCTCGTCAGGGTCCGGTTCCACGGAAGCAAAGTCCTCTCCTGCGCCCGCGGCGGCCTCCGCCTCCGGCAGCTGATACCTCCGCTCCTCCACAAGCAGCCCGGCCCGGGGCGCCGTCCCCGGACCATCACCGGCCGCTTCCTCCATGCCGCGGGCCCCGACAGGCTCGCGGCATGGTTGTTTTCGGTTCCTCCCGTCCTGCAGCCGGCCCCTCCTCGCGTACCGTCTCCGGCACGGCCCCGCGGGGGCGCCTGCACCGGTTCCTGCTGCGGAACCGCCGTCGCGCCGCTGCCCTGTTTTTCTGCCTCGCTGCGGGCGTAGCTGTCCAGTCCCTGGTTCCTGCAGGCCACGACTACAGCACGGTGGTGACCGCCCGCCAGGACCTCGCGGCGGGCAGCCTGCTCGAGCCGGCCCAGCTTGATTCCCTGCGGATCCCGGCCGAAGCCGTCCCGCCCGGTGCCGTCACCGATCCCGCCTCCGTCACGGGGCGGCGGCTGGCCCATCCTCTTCCCGCCGGAATGCCCCTGTCTGAAACCGTGCTGCTGGGTCCCGGCCTCCTTCAGGGTTCACCGCCGGGCACGGCAGCCGTCACGGTTCGGCCGGACGACCCCGCCGCTGTCCGACTGCTGCATCCCGGGGAGCTGGTGGACGTGGTGGTGAGCGGGGAACCGGGCTTCGACGCCGAGCCCGGGGCCCGGACCATCGGGCGGGGGCTGCCCGTTCTGTGGACCGGCGGGGCGGAAGGGTCTTCTGCGGGCCTGCCCGGGGGTCCCTGGAGCGAAGCTGACGAAGGCCTGGTGGTGCTCGCTGTTCCGGGGCCTCAGGCCGCTGAGCTCTCCTCGGCTTCCCGGGAGGGCGGCCTGTCCCTGGTGCTCACGGGAGGCGGGTAGGCCATGACGCCACAAACGGAGGGCAGGCCCTGTTCCCGGTGCCCGCGTTCAGCCCCAGTGCGGCGGGCGCTGGGCCTTGAGCCAGGATTCCCGGTCCTCGCCCTTGTCGCCCCATGCGGCCGGCTCGTCTTCGGTTGCCTTGAGGTTGAACGCGGCGCCGGGCGACGCCGCCGCACCGCCGGTGCTGACGCGTCGATGTCCGCGGCGGCGCCGCACCGCCGCGGGCGCCGCGCCCTGATCGGACAGGTCCGGCGCCGCAACGTTCTCAGGAACTGGATTCTTGTGCTCCGCGTTTTCGGGCACTGCATTCTCGAGCACTGCGTTCTCCGGCGCGGCCTCCCCGGCCGGCTGCTGCCGTGCCGGGGCGCCGCCGGAGCGGCCGTTACTTGGAGCCTGCTGCCTGCTGTCCGTCATGTTCCTCTTCCTGCTGGTCCGCGGCCGCCGTCTCCCCCGTATCCCTGGTTCCGCGTACACGGAACCGGGTGCTGCCATGGGGAACAACGGATACGAAACCGCCCGCAGTTCCAGCGCCCGGCGCGGCCGCACCGTTGGCGGAGGCGCCCGCATCCGCCGCGGGCTGGCCTGCCGTGGAAGGCGCGGCCTGAAGGCCGGCTGCGTCCGGAGCCGGACCGAGGCCCAGGTAGCTGCCCACGAGGTCGGCGCAGGCCGCCGGATCGGAGAACACTTCAATGGTCCACAGCGGCAGGTAACGCCAGCCCTGGCGCTCCAGCATCTGCGGCCGCAGGCGGCTGCGCTCGCGCACGGTCATCCGGCGGTAGCGGTCGGTGCCGTCGGACTCGATGGCGAGCGGAACGGCGTCCTCCCCCGCCTGGTCCGTCGTGGCCACGATGTCGATTTCACCGTAGTGATCCCAGACGCTCGCTCCACGGACGCGCAGCCGCTCGACCAGGTCCGCCACGAGCGGGTCGTCCTCGGTGATGCGGCTGCGCCCGGTGGGCGGCTCGGGCCTGATCCCTTCGGGGCGGTCGAGTTCGCGGCTGATCAGCTCGTAGAAGTCGAGGGCACCGAAGCCGAGCCGGCTGCGGTCCAGGTCCTCCGGGCGGAAGCAGGTGAGCACGTGCAGGCGGTTCCGCGCCCGGCTCATCGCGGTGACGAACAGGCCGCGGCCGTTCGGCGCGGACAGCGGACCGAAGCTGTGCAGGGCCCTGCCGTGCGGGGTGCGCCCGAATCCCAGCGAGAAGATGACGCAGTCACGGACCATGCCTGCCGCCCGTTCCACGGGTACCACCCGGAAGGACTCCGGGCCCGGGGAGAAGAACGAGGAGGACCACGGGAAGTTCGCCATCTGCAGCCGGATCGCTTCGGCAACCCGGGCCGCATGCCGCGGAGTGGCGGTGATGACGGCCAGCGACTGGTGCGGGCGGCGCCGCACGTGGTCGAAGACCAGGTCAACCACGCGGTTCACCTCGGCGGCAACGGATTCGACACCCTCATGGTCGGCGCTGGGCATGCCGGTACCGTCGGGCAGGTACTCCACGACGACGCCGCGGTCGCCTGCGGTGACTTCGCTGCCGCGCGGAATCATGCTCAGCCGCCCGCCGTAGAACTCGCCGCCGATCATTTCCACCAGGGCGCGGTCCACGGCCCGGTAGACGGTGGTGAGCCGGCGCACCGGCAGCACCCCGGCGAGGGCCTCGAAGACGCTGGTGTCGTCGCTGCCGGGGCCGGGCTGGGGGCTGTCCACCCCGATGGTGAAGGGAACCGGGGCGCCGAGCTCGCCGTCGCCGAAGGCGACCACCTGTTCCGCCCGGGCCAGGGCGGGGACTGCGGCCGGCAGGCTGGTGGACTCGGCGTCAAGGACGATGACGGCGTCGAAGGTCCGGTCGGCCGGAACCACGCGCGGCACCAGGTGCGGGCTGATCGCCCAGACCGGAATGAGCGAGGACACCAGCGCCTCCGGCAGTGCGGCCAGCCCGGAGAGCGTCAGCGGCCCTTCCTTGAGCATCCGGCGGAGCTCGCCGGCGGCGGACGGGTCGGCTTCCAGGGCGTCCTGCCAGCGGCGGGCCAGGTCCCAGCGCAGGCGTCCGGCGCCGGAGGCGATGTGGGCGTTGTCCGCCAGCCGGTACTCGGCCTCAAGCCGGCGCAGGCTGTCGCCGTCGGACATGGCGAGGTAGTCGTCTCCGCTGATCATGGCCTCGAGCGCGGACTGCCACCAGGCCAGTTCCAGCTCATAGCCGACCTGCCGTGCCGGCACTTCCCGGGCCTCGAGGTCATCGAGCAGTTCGCCGAGCCCCTGGGCCCGCATCTCATCGAGCAGCAGGGTCCGCTCCGGCAGGGTTTCAAGCGTCTGCCGGTCGTCCGAGAGGGCGGTCAGGCGCTTCTCCAGGTCGTCGAGGGGCAGGCCGGCGAGGTCGGGCCGGTCCGGGGTGCCGGAGAGAATTCCGGTCAGCTGGTCCAGCTCGGTCTTAATGCGGCGGTAGTCGGCGTTCAGGTCCGCCAGTCCGGTGGGCACCGAGGGATGCCGCTGGGTGGTCGCGTAGCGGGCCCAGGTGGCGCGCTGCTGCTGGACCTGGACCAGTGAGGCGTGCAGGTCGGAAATGTGGACGCCGGGGCGGATGTACTCCTTGGCCACCCGGCGCAGCCGCGAGCGGGTCATCGAGGTCATGTCGACGCCGTGTTCCCGGCGCCAGGATGAGGAGGCCGTCGCCGAGATCAGGTCGGTGACGGGGCGGTCGAAGATGTCGGCGGTGAACTTGTCCAGGCTTTCACGCACGGCGACCAGCAGTTCCAGCTGCTCGCCCCACTGCGCGAACGTCTCGCCGAGGCGGATCTGCGAATGCCCGGCCACCTCCTGCACCTTGGCTCGCAGCTGCGGCAGCTCCTCGGCGAGGGAGAGCGCCAGGCGGTGCGCCTCCTCGGTCTCCTTGCGGTTGAGCAGCTTCGCGCCGAACCAGGGGCTGGTGGTGGCTGCCCGGCTGAAGCTGCCCAGCTCGGCGGCCCGGCGCAGCCGACCGGTGAGTTCGGTGCGGTCGGTGATGCTGTCCAGGACGCTGCGCTTCAGGCGCACGGTGGTCGCCGGAGCGGGGTTCATGCTGGTCAGCTCCGCAAGGGACTGCATGGCCTGGTACGGGGAGCAGCCCCAGCGGCGGCGCACGTTGTGCAGCGACTTGACGTGGTCGCGCAGCTGGTGGCGGTTTTCGGTGAGCACCTTGTGCAGGCTGGCCAGGTTCGGTTCCGTGGCCTTCTCGTTGCGAACGACGGCGCGCACCAGCTGGTCTTTCAGCTGCTCCTCGCTGAGCCCGCCGCCGAGCTGCAGCACCAGGGAACCCAGCTGCAGGGAGTCCAGCTGCTGGACGAACTGGTTCAGCGTGCCGCGGCGTTCGGCGACGAGGAGCACGGATTTGCCGTCGGCCACCAGCCGGGCGACGGCGTTCAGCGCGGTCTGGGTCTGCCCGGTTCCGGGCGGGGCGGAGACCACGAGAGACTGCCCGTCGGCCACCAGGTCCAGGACCTCCTGCTGGGCCGGGTCGGCGTCGAGGATCAGCAGCTCATCGGCCGGATCGCGTTCATCCAGCGGCGGCAGGTCGGGCACGCGGGCCTGGGCGGGCTCGCCGGCGGACCCGGTGGCGGTATCGATCAGCGCCCGGAGCACGGGATGGGCGGGGTTCAGGGCGGGGTCGTCGGCCGGGTCCGCGAGGTCGGCGAAGGTGGAGACCAGCAGCTTGTGTTCAATGTTGATGCTCCGCACGCCCTCGGTCAGGGTGCGCAGCCGCTCGAGCACCGGATGCGGATCGAACCGTGCGGTGCTGTAGGCCAGCCGGGCCAAGTTGCCGGCGTCGATGTCAAGGCCCTGCTCACGGTGGAGGTGGCGGACGAAGGCCGGGTTGAGCATGGCCTTGCCGGTCAGCTGGAACTCGTAGTCGTCCTGGGAGGCGTGCACGGTCAGGGAGACGGGGGTCAGCAGCACCGGGGCGGTCAGCGATTCGGGCCGGAGCGCGTCGTCGGCGGCGTAGCGCCAGGAGGCCGTTCCGGCGGCCATGTAGCCGACGTCGATGCCCCGGTCGGTGCCGAGCTCGTAGATCTTCGCGCGCAGCAGCCGGGCGGCGCGCATCGCGGCCCGGTACTGTTCCGGGTCGCGCAGCAGGGTCGAGAGGCGGGTCCGCCGGCCGGCGAGCAGCTGCGCCAGCCCCGACGGGTGTGCGTGGGTCAGGTCGATGCTGTTGCTGGGCGAGGGCACGAACCGCAGCAGGGTGTCCGGTCCGCTGGGGTGTCCCAGCTGTGCCAGCCAGGGCAGCAGGAAGTCAGACGCAGCGTCCCCGGTGTTCTCCTCAGGCACTCCTGCCCTCTTTTCTGCACTTGCGCGCGACGATCTCGACCAGATTGGCATGGGTTTAACGCTATCGCTTCCCCTGGCCTGGGCGGGGAAGCAACGCGGGGGGCGGCCGGATCGGCCGTCCCCCGCAGGAGAAACTGTGCTCAGTTTCCCGCTTTTACTCCCATTCGATGGTTCCCGGCGGCTTGCTGGTCACGTCCAGCACCACGCGGTTCACGCCGTCCACTTCGTTGGTGATCCGGTTGGAGATGCGGGCCAGCAGGTCATACGGCAGCCGCGACCAGTCCGCGGTCATCGCGTCTTCGCTGGAGACGGGGCGGAGCACGATCGGGTGGCCGTAGGTCCGACCGTCACCCTGCACGCCCACGCTGCGCACATCGGCGAGCAGGACGACGGGCATCTGCCACACGTCGTCGTCCAGGCCGGCAGCGGTCAGCTCGGCGCGGGCGATGGCGTCGGCCCGGCGCAGCAGGTCGAGCCGCTCGCGGGTCACCTCGCCGATGATGCGGATGCCCAGGCCCGGGCCCGGGAACGGCTGGCGGCCGACGATTTCGGCGGGCAGGCCGAGCTCGCGGCCGACGGCGCGAACCTCGTCTTTGAACAGCAGGCGCAGCGGTTCGACGAGTTCGAACTGCATGTCCTCGGGCAGCCCGCCCACGTTGTGGTGGCTCTTGATGTTGGCTGCGCCCTCGCCCCCGCCGGATTCGACGACGTCGGGATAGAGCGTGCCCTGGACCAGGAAGCGGATCGGCTCGCCTTCGGCTTCAGCCTGGGCCATGATCGCCCGTTCGGCTTCCTCGAAGGAACGGATGAACTCGCGCCCGATGATCTTGCGCTTGGTCTCCGGGTCGGTGACCCCGGCCAGGGCGGAGAGGAAGCGTTCCTGCTCGTTGGCGACGTAGAGGTTGACGCCGGTGGCGGCGACGAAGTCGCGCTCGACCTGCTCGGCCTCACCTTCGCGCAGCAGTCCATGGTCGACGAACACGCAGGTCAGCTGGTCGCCGACGGCGCGCTGCACCAGCGCGGCGGCGACGGCGGAGTCAACGCCGCCGGACAGCCCGCAGATGACCCGGGAGGAGCCCACCTGGGCGCGGATCCGCTCGACCTGTTCCTCGACGATGTTGCCGGTGGTCCAGCTGCGGTCCAGCTTGGCGCCCTTGAACAGGAAGTTCTCCAGCACCTGCTGCCCGTAGGCGGAGTGCTTGACCTCGGGGTGCCACTGCACCCCGTAGAGCTTCTTTTCCTCATTGGCGAACGCGGCCACCGGGGCGCCGGCCGTGCTGGCCAGGACTTCGAAGCCCTCCGGGGCCTCCTGCACGCTGTCGCCGTGGCTCATCCAGGTGTTCTGGTGCTCGGGGGTGCCTTCGAGGATGGAGCGGGCGTCGCCGGCGACCATCGCGTCGGTGGAGCCGTATTCGCGCAGGCCGGTCTTCGCGACCTTGCCGCCAAGGGCCGCGGCCATGGCCTGGAAGCCGTAGCAGATGCCGAAGACCGGCACCCCTGCCTCGAACAGCTTGCCGTCCACCTGCGGGGCGTCTTCGGCGTAGACGCTGGAAGGCCCGCCGGAGAGGATGATGGCAGCCGGGTTCTTCTCCAGCAGCTGCTCGGTGGAATAGGTGTGCGGCACGACTTCGGAGTAGACATCGGCTTCCCGCACGCGCCGGGCAATCAGCTGCGCGTACTGGGCGCCGTAGTCCACCACGAGCACGGGCCGCTCTTCGATGGGATCGGTGGGGGCGGAATCAGTCACGGTTCCAAGGATAGTCGGCGCCCGCCCCCGCTGGCACATCGCGTCCTGCCCGCCTCCGGGCAGGACGGCCGGGCCGCCGGTTCAGTAGCGGGAGGCGGCCTCGGGATGCGCTTCGAGCTCGGCCAGGACCTGCTTGTGGATGCGGGCCTCCACGATGAAGGACAGGAAGGGCACGACGCCGCCGAGCGCGATCAGGACGAACTTCGAGAACGGCCAGCGCATCAGCTGCCAGAGCCGGAAGTCGGCGATCAGGTAGACCACGTAGAGCCAGCCGTGGGCGATGAGGACGCCGGTGTAGAGGTTCAGCGAACCGACCATCGGCGCGGGAATCTCCAGTGCGTACTTCATGATCATCTCGATGACCAGCAGCAGCAGGAAGATGCCGGTGATGTAGGAGAAGACCTTGTAGAAGCCCAGCGCGGAGCGGATCTGGGCGTGGGTGCCGCCGAACCGGCGCTTCTTGGGCCGGGGTTTGCGGGCGGGGGCTTGATCGGTCACTGCGTTCCTCACTGTTCCTTCGGGCGGGCGGCGGGGCGGGGTCAGGGTTCGCGGGCCGGCAAGGGGCCCGAAACCGGCTCTTCACCCGGTTCGCGGGGCTCGTTGCCTGCCCGGTCCTCCCCGTCGGCCGGGTCTTCCTCGTCCTCCCAGTCCTCCTCGTCCTCTGCGTCCTCGAGGGCGCGGCGGTGGTCGTCGGCCACGAGCCGCCACCACAGGAAGACCGAGAAGCCGGCGAAGATGACCCATTCGACGGCGTAGAAGACGTTCATCCAGTTGATGCTGGTCTCCTGGGGCTGCGGGCCGATCACCACGGGCTCCATGGTGCCGGTGTTGACGGGTCCGCCGGCGGCGTCCAGGGTTTCATGGGCGGGCACGAACGCGGCGTACAGGGGCAGGTCCCACCGGTTCGCCAGTTCCGCAGGGGAGAGCGTGGGCACGGTGTCGCTGCCGTCGGGCTGCCGCGGCTCGGGCGCTTCGGGGGGCAGCAGGCGCCCGACGACGGTCACTTCCCCTTCGGGGGCCGGCTCGGCGTCCTGCGGGTCGGCAATCCAGCCGCGGACCACCGGAATCCACTCTCCGCCCGGCGCACCGTCCACCGACATCGGCGTGACGACCCACCATCCGGTCTCGTCGCCCTGCAGGCGCTCCTCGACCAGCACGGTGCGGCCGTCGTCGAAGGCACCGGTGAAGGTGACCATCCGGTCCGCCTCCGTACCCATCAGGTCGGTGGCGGGCGTGAAGGCCTCGGTCAGGGGACGGACGTTTTCGGTGTCCGCGGCGGGGGGCGGCGGCTCGCTTTCCGCGGTCGAGAACTGCCACTGGCTCAGCAGCACGAACACCCACGACAGGGCGAGGGCGAAGACGAGCGCGGCGATCCAGCGCGGCTTCAAAGCAGTTCTCAGCACGGGATTAACCGTACTTCGAACCCTTGTAGAAAACCCAATGGGCGGTCAATGGTCGAAGAAGACCACGGAGGAGTTGATCAGCTCCGCGATCACTCCACTGTCCTGCGCCCGGCGCAGCGATTCGCGGAAAGCGGGCCGGTACAGGGACCGCGCCAGGGTCGCCAGGACCTCCAGGTGCTCCGAGAACGATCCGGCCGGGGTGGCGATGAGCAGCACCACGGTGGCGGGCCCGTCGGCGGCGCCGAAGTCGAGGCTGTGGCCGTACTTCGTCACGCCGACGGCGATGGAGGCGGCCGTGACCTGATCGCTGCGCGCATGCGGCAGCCCGATTCCGCCCGGCAGGCCGGTGGCCAGCTGGTGTTCCCGGGCCTGGACCTGCTCGAGGAATTCGGGCAGGCTGCGCAGCCGGCCGCCACGGTAGAGCAGTTCGGCCAGCTGCGCCGCGGCGTCATACCGGTCCGCGGCCACCATGTCCAGCAGCACGAATCCCGGCTCGGTGAGCACCGTGTCGCCGGCCCCCAGCTGCAGCCCGCTGTCCATCCGCACCGGTCAGACCGTGGGAACGATGTCCTCGGCGGCCAGCCGGGCGGCATCCGCGGACTTGTCGTCGGGCTGTTCCTGGCTGCGCCGCTCGGCCTCGACCCGGGCCAGGTAGTGCAGGGTCTCGTTCTCGATCCTGGCCTCGTCCCAGCCCAGCGCCGGAGCCATCAGCCCTGCCACCACGGGTGCGGCGGCGACGCCGCGGTCCCAGGATTCAATGGAGATCCGGGTGCGGCGGGCCAGCACGTCCTCGACATGCCGGGCGCCCTCATGCGTGGTCGCGTAGACCACCTCGGCGCCAAGATAGTCGTCGGCGCCGGGCAGCGGTTCCCCCAGCGCGGGGTCGGCGCGGATGAGGTCCAGGACCTCCACGGCCAGGGACCCGTAGCGGTTGAGCAGGTGCTCCACGCGGGCCACGTGCACCCCGTATTCCTCGGCGAGCCGGTGTCGCCGGTTCCAGGCCGCCTTGTACCCGGTGGCCCCCAGCAGCGGGATGGTCTGAGTGCAGCTTTCCGGAACCCGCTCGTCCATCGCCCGGGCCGCCTCGTCCACGGCGTCCTTGGCCATCACCCGGTAGGTGGTCCATTTGCCGCCGGCGACGACGACGAGTCCCGGCACCGGGTGCGCGACCACATGCTCGCGGGAGAGCTTGGCGGTCGAGTCGTTCTCTCCGGCGAGCAGCGGCCGCAGGCCGGCATAGACGCCCTCGACGTCCTCCCGGGTGAGCGGCGTCTTCAGCACCAGGTTCACGTGCTCAAGGATGTAGTCGATGTCTGCGGAGGTGGCGGCGGGGTGCGCTTTGTCGAGGTTCCAGTCGGTGTCGGTGGTGCCGATAATCCAGTGCCGCCCCCAGGGGATGACGAACAGCACCGACTTCTCGGTCCTCAAAATCAGTCCCACCGTGGACTGGAACCGGTCGCGCGGCACCACCAGGTGCACGCCCTTGGAGGCACGAACCTTCAGTTGGCCGCGGTCGGTGACCATCGCCTGGGTCTCGTCCGTCCAGACGCCCGTGGCATTGACCACCTGCTTGGCAAAAATGTCGAATTCCTCGCCGGTTTCGGTCTCCCGCACGCGGGCGCCGACCACGCGTTCGCCCTCGCGCAGGAAGTCCACGACGGCGAGCCGGTTCACTGCCGCCGTCCCGTAGTGGGCGGCGGTGCGCACCATGGTAGCCACGTACCGTGCGTCGTCGACCTGGCCGTCGTAGTAGCGGATCGAGCCGACCATGGCGTCGTCCTTGAGGCTGGGCGCCGCCCGCAGCGTCCCGCGCCGGCTGAGGTGCTTGTGCGCGGGGACGCCACGGGAGTTGCCCGAGGTGATGCCCATGGTGTCGTAGAGCATGATGCCCGCGCCCACATACGGCCGTTCCACGAATCGGCGGGTCAGCGGGTAGAGGAACGGCACCGGCTTGACCAGGTGCGGGGCGATCCGCTGCAGGAGCAGGCCGCGTTCCTTCAGCGCCTCCTGCACGAGGGCGAAGTCGAGCATCTCCAGGTAGCGCAGGCCGCCGTGGATCAGCTTGGACGAGCGGGAGGAGGTGCCCGAGGCCCAGTCCCTCGCCTCGACCATTCCCACGTTCAGGCCGCGGGTCACCGCGTCCAGGGCGGCGCCGGCGCCGACGACGCCGCCGCCGACGATCAGGACGTCCAGGGCGTTCCCGGGTTCAGCCGTGGCCCGCAGCCGGGCCATCGCCTCCTCGCGGTAGGCCGGGCTCAGTGCATCTGTGGTGCTGGTCAAGGCTTCCTCCTTCGGCTCCGGGCGTGTGGTCCGGACCCCTCGGTCTGACGCAGGTGCGTCAACTGTAGGAAATCAACTGCTGTACAGATAGGGCGAGACCAGGACCTCGATGCGCTGGAAGGCCTTCAGGTCCGAGTACCCGGTGGTGGCCATGGCGCGCCGCAGCGCGCCCATCAGGTTCGACGTTCCGTTGGTGTGGTGCGAGGGGCCCCAGAGGACTTCCTTCAGGGGTCCGACGGTGTCCAGGTGCACCCGGTCGCCGCGCGGCAGCTCGCTGTGGTGGGCCTCCTGGCCCCAGTGCCAGCCGTGGCCGGGGGCCTCGTCGGCGCGGGCCAGCGCGGAGCCGAGCATCACGGCGTCGGCGCCCATGGCGATGGCCTTGATAATGTCGCCGCTGGTGCCCATGCCGCCGTCGGCAATGACGTGGACGTAACGGCCGCCGGACTCGTCCATGTAGTCCCGCCGCGCTTCGGCGATGTCGGAGATGGCGGTGGCCATGGGCGCGTGGATGCCCAGGGCGCGGCGGGTGGTGGTGGTCGCTCCCCCGCCGAACCCGACCAGGACACCGGCGGCGCCGGTGCGCATCAGGTGCAGGGCCGGGGTGTAGCCGGCGGCGCCGCCGACGATGACCGGGACATCGAGCTCGTAGATGAACTGCTTCAGGTTCAGCGGCTCCACGTTCTTGGACACGTGCTCGGCCGAGACCGTGGTGCCGCGGATGACGAAGACGTCGACGCCGGCGGCCAGGACGGTCTTGTAGAACTCCTGGGTGCGCTGCGGGGTGAGGGACCCGGCCACGGTGACGCCGGCTTCGCGGATCTCGGCGAGCCGGGAGGTGATCAGCTCGGCCTGGATGGGCGCCGCATAGATTTCCTGGAGCCGGCGGGTGGCCTGGGGGTTGAAGTTGTCCCCCTTCAGCTGCGCAATTTCGTCGAGGACCGGCTGGGGGTCCTCGTACCGGGTCCAAAGGCCTTCGAGGTTGAGCACGCCGAGCCCGCCGAGGCGGCCCAGGGCGATCGCGGTGGCGGGGGACATGACCGAGTCCATCGGCGCGCCGATCACCGGCATGTCGAAGCGGTAGGCGTCGATCTGCCAGTCGATGGACACGTCCTGCGGGTCGCGGGTCCGGCGGGAGGGGACGATCGCAACGTCGTCCAGGGAAAAGGCTCTGCGCCCGCGCTTGCCACGGCCGATCTCAATCTCAGTACTCACGCCTCTAGGTTATCCCAGTCACCTGCCCGCCCGCCGGGAAAGCGCGTCCACGCTCACAGGGAGAGGGTCTTATTGCCACGAAGGCGCCGCCCGCAGTGCGGGCGGCGCCTTGATGCGCTTAGTGCGGGCGCTAGGAGCGCTTGGTGCCGTAGTTCGGCGCCTCCACGGTCATGGTGATGTCGTGCGGGTGGGACTCCCGCAGGCCCGCGGAGGTGATCCGGACGAACTTGCCCTTGGCCTTCAGCTCGGGGATCGTGTGCGCGCCGGTGTAGAACATGGTCTGGCGCAGGCCGCCGACCAGCTGGTGCGCGACGGCGGACAGCGGGCCGCGATAGGGCACCTGGCCTTCAATGCCCTCAGGGATCAGCTTTTCGTCGCTGGGCACGTCGGCCTGGAAGTAGCGGTCCTTGGAGTAGGAGGTGTTCCGGCCGCGGGTCTGCATGGCGCCCAGGGAGCCCATGCCGCGGTACGCCTTGAACTGCTTGCCCTGCACCAGCACCAGTTCGCCGGGGCTCTCGGCGGAGCCGGCGAGCAGGGACCCGAGCATCACGGTGTCGGCGCCGGCGACGATGGCCTTGCCGATGTCTCCTGAGTACTGCAGGCCGCCGTCGGCGATGACCGGCACGCCGGCCGGAATCGCGGCGCGGGCGGCCTCGTAGATGGCGGTCACCTGGGGAACGCCGACGCCGGCGACGACGCGGGTGGTGCAGATCGAGCCGGGGCCCACGCCGACCTTGATGGCGTCGGCGCCCGCGTCGATCAGCGCCTGGGCGCCCTCGCGGGTCGCGGCCTGCCCGCCGATGACGTCGACGTGGGCGGCGGCGGGATCCTTCTTCAGCCGGGCGATCATATCCAGCACGCCGGAGCTGTGGCCGTTGGCGGTGTCCACGACCAGCACGTCCACGCCGGCCTCGACCAGGGCCATGGCCCGCTCGTACCCGTCACCGAAGAACCCGACGGCGGCGCCGACACGCAGGCGGCCCTCATCGTCCTTGGTGGCCAGCGGATACTGCTCGGCCTTGTCGAAGTCCTTGACCGTGATCAGGCCCTGCAGCCGGCCGGCGTCATCGACCAGCGGCAGCTTCTCGATGCGGTGCTTGTCCAGCAGCTCCATGGTCTCTTCGGGCGTGATGCCGACCCGTCCGGTGATCAGCGGCATCGGCGTCATCACTTCGGCGACCTTGCGCAGCGGATAGTCGGAGCGCGGGATGAAGCGGGTGTCGCGGTTGGTGACGATGCCCAGCAGGCGCTTCTCGTCGTCGGTGACCGGCAGCCCGGAGACGCGGAAGTGGGCGCACAGGTCGTCCAGTTCCTGCAGGGTGGCGTCCGGGGAGACGGTCACCGGATTGGTGATCATGCCGGATTCGCTGCGCTTGACGCGGTCCACGTGCTCGGCCTGGTCCTCGATGGACAGGTTGCGGTGGATCACGCCCAGGCCGCCCTGGCGGGCCATGGCGATGGCCATCCGGGACTCGGTGACGGTGTCCATGGCCGCGGAGATCAGCGGGGTCTGGACGGTGATGCGCCGGGTCAGCCGGGAGCTGGTGTCCGCCTCGGACGGAATGACGTCCGTGAAGCCGGGCAGCAGGAGGACGTCGTCATAGGTCAGGCCGACGAAGCCGAACGGGTCATGTTCTGGGGACTGCTGGGACAAAGCTGCGCCTCTTTCGCGACGGACCGGGAGGGGATGTGGCCGTTATAAACGGGCTTCTTTCCATCCTAGAACGATCCGGCGGCCCTCCCTATTCCTGCAGGGAATCCGGCAGGACGGCTTCCGGCGCCTCCGCCTCCCAGCCGGTGGCGGCGCGGACCCGCTCGGCGAACACTTCGGCGGTGCTCTCGGCATAGGTGCGGGTGACGTGGTCGTGGTCCATGTAGACGGCGACGTTGCCGATGATGCCGGGGCACTCCTCCGCCGTGCAGAGCTGGTCGGTCATGTCAAGCACCTTGACGCCGGGAATCCGCCCGGGCAGGTCCTCGAGCGGTGACACGTCGGCGAGCAGCCCGCTGCGCGGCACCCGGCAGGCTTGGACGTCGAGGTCGTTGGCTTCGAGGCACTTGAACATGTCGAACTCGAACCGCGGATTGTCCCGCATCGCCAGGACCGTGATCCCGGCCTCGGTGAACGGGCGGACACCGTCCTCGTAGCCGCCGGCCAGGATCTCGTCCGGACTGGATTCGCGGGTGACGGAGGCCACCGTGTACACGGCGTCGGGCCTGCGTTCGAGCACAAAGTCCCGGGCCGCGGCGTTGTGCGCGTTGCACTCCGCGGAGCGTTCGGGGTCCTCGGCGCCGTAGCGGCATCCCATCTTCAGGATGGCGACGACGTGCCAGTCGTTGGCCAGCGCCGCGGGCCGCAGCGCGGCGGACCACTGCATGGCGTGCGAGTCACCCAGGACCAGGATGGTCTTTTCGGCTCCCTCGGCGGCGCCGATCTGCTGGCAGTGCCCGTCGAGCACGGAGTCCTCCGCCGGGGCGATGTCCGTGGGGCAGGGGCCGTCGAAGCGGGCCCATTCGCTGTCCAGGTTGGCGGCTGCGGGCTTGACCAGTGCCTGGGTGGAGCCGGCGTGTTCGAAGTCCGGGTCCAGCACCCGGGCTCCGGGATTGTCCGCGATGCTCTGCTGCTGCAGCTGGCGGGCGTCCGCGTGGGCCTTCGCCTGGGCACCGGCCAGCGGCAGGGCCACGAGGGCGGCGCACGCGGCGGTGACGACGGCGCTGCGCCGAGTGGTGGCCTCGGACCAGTGCCAGCCGCGCAGGGGGCGCTCCACCAGCCGGGTGGTCAGCAGGGCCAGTACCAGGGAGGCCGCGATGATCACCGCGCCGTCCGCCAGCCCAGCCCTCGGCTGGTTGCTCCAGGCGAGCCAGAACACCAGCAGCGGCCAGTGCCACAGGTACAGCGCATAGGAGTTGTCCCCCAGCTTCACCAGCGGCGCCCAGGCCAGGAGCCGATCGGCTCCCCAGCGCAGGCCTGTGTGTCCTGCGGCAATGATCAGGGCGGCCGCCAGCAGGGGCCACAGGGCGATCCATCCCGGGAACTGCTGCTGGACCTGCAGGAGGAGGCCGCAGCTGAGCATCGCGGCCAGGCCGATCCAGGCCATGGCTCCGCGCACTGCGGCCGGCAGGCGCAGATACGGCAGCAGCAGCGCCAGGAGCGAACCCAGCGCGAACTCCCACAGCCGGGTCCGGGTATCGAAGTAGGCGTAGGCCTGGTTGGTCGCCGTCTGCTGGACCGAGAAGGCGAGCGAAGCGGCAAACACGGCTCCGAACACCGCAACCAGCAGCGGCCGGGGGCGCAGCCCGAACCGGCGCACGGCGAACGCCGCCGCGGCGAACAGCAGCGGCCACAGGACGAAGACCTGGCCCTGCACCGACAGGGACCAGAAGTGCTGCAGCGGGCTGGCGGTGCTGTTGTCCCGTTCGTAGTAGTCGACGGCGCTGTTGGCCAGGACCCAGTTCTGGACGTACAGCAGTGACGCCCAGCCCTGCCGGAACAGGCCGCTCCAGGTGCTGACCGGCAGCAGCAGCGCCGCACCCGCCAGCACCGCCAGCAGGACCAGGCCGGCCGCCGGTACCAGGCGCTTGAACGCGCGGGCCCAGTACCGGGCCAGCTCCAGCGGGCGGCCGGCCTCAAGCCGGCGGGCGAAGGATCCGGTGAGCAGGAATGCGGAGATCAGCAGGAAGATGTCCACCCCGCCGGAGACCCGGCCGAGCCAGACGTGGTAGAGCACCACCAGGACGACGGCCAGGGCCCGGAGGCCCTGCACCTCCGGTCGGTACACGCTGCGGGGTGCCGCGTCGGGATTGCCGGAGGCAGGCCGGGCTGGCGCCTGGAGCCGGGATGCGGACACGGAGGGGTCCCTTTCGGTCGGTGGACAACCTCACGAGTTTATCGGCGTGGTGCAAATCGGCCCCCGGTGCGGAGGGACCGAGAGCGCCGTCACAGGCACCGGAACCGCGGCCTGAGGACGAAAAAGTCCCCGCCCGGCGGCTGCCGGGCGGGGACTTCCTCTTCAGCGGTGTTGCTTAGTGCTGGTGGCCGTGATCGTCCGCGTCGTCGGAGGGCTTCTCCACGACGAGGGCTTCGGTGGTCAGCACCAGGGCCGCGATCGAGGCCGCGTTGCGCAGCGCCGAGCGGGTGACCTTCACCGGGTCGATGACGCCGGCGTCGATCATGTTGCCGTATTCGCCGGTCGCGGCGTTGAAGCCGTTGTTGACCTCCAGGTCGCCGACCTTGGAGACCACGACCATGCCTTCGGCCCCGGCGTTCTCGGCGATCCAGCGCAGCGGCTGGGCCAGCGCGCGGCGGACCAGGCCGACGGCGGTGGCGGCGTCGCCTTCCAGCTTGGCCACCTCCGGATCGGTGTCGAGGGCCTTCGCGGCGTGCACCAGGGCGGAACCGCCGCCGGCGACGATGCCTTCTTCGAGGGCGGCGCGGGTGGAGGACACGGCATCTTCGATGCGGTGCTTCTTTTCCTTCAGCTCCACCTCGGTGGCGGCACCCACGCGGATGACGCCGACGCCGCCGGAGAGCTTGGCCAGGCGTTCCTGCAGCTTCTCGCGGTCCCAGTCGGAGTCGGTGCGCTCCACCTCGGCGCGGATCTGGGCGACCCGCTCGGCGACGTCGGCTTCGGATCCGGCGCCGTCGACGATGGTGGTGGTGTCCTTGGTGACGGTCACGCGGCGGGCGGAGCCCAGCACCTCAAGGCCGACGGCGTCGAGCTTCAGGCCGAGGTCCGGGGACACGACCTGGGCGCCGGTCAGCACGGCGATGTCCTGCATCATGGCCTTGCGGCGGTCTCCGAAGCCCGGGGCCTTGACGGCCACGACGTTCAGGGTGCCGCGCAGCTTGTTGACCACGAGGGTGGAGAGCGCTTCGCCGTCGACGTCCTCGGCGATGATGAACAGCGGCTTGCCGGCCTGCAGGACCTTCTCCAGCAGCGGCAGGAACTCCGCCACGGAGGAGATCTTGCCGGAGTTGATGAGGATGAGCGCGTCCTCGAGGACGGCTTCCTGGCGCTCCGGGTCGGTGACGAAGTGCGGGGACAGGTAGCCCTTGTCGAACTGCATACCCTCGGTGACGACCAGGTCGGTCTGGGTCGAGGAGGATTCCTCGATGGTGATGACGCCTTCCTGGCCGACCTTCTCGAAGGCCTGGGCCAGCAGCTCGCCGATCTCCATGCTCTGTGCCGAGATGGCGGCGACGTGGGCAACCTGGTTGCCTTCGACGGCCTTGGCGTTCTCCAGCAGGCGGTTGGCGACGGCGTCCACGGACACCTCGATGCCGCGCTTCAGCGCGCCCGGGGCGGCGCCGGCGGCCACGTTGCGCAGGCCTTCCTTGACCAGGGCCTGTGCGAGCACGGTGGCGGTGGTGGTGCCGTCGCCGGCGACGTCGTTGGTCTTGGTCGCGACTTCCTTCGCCAGCTGGGCGCCGAGGTTCTCGTACGGATCCTCCAGCTCCACCTCGCGGGCGATGGTCACGCCGTCATTGGTGATGGTGGGGGCGCCCCAGGTCTTGGCGAGCACCACATTGCGGCCGCGCGGGCCCAGGGTCACCTTGACGGTGTTGGCCAGCTTGTCGACGCCGGCTTCCAGAGAGCGCCGGGCGGAGTCGTTGAACTCCAACTGCTTAGACATATGTGTCCCTTCCGAGAACTGCGTCAGAAAACCCCGGCCGCATCGGGCCGGGGTTCTCCCGTGGAACTACTTGGTGACGACAGCGAGGACGTCGCGGGCGGAAAGGATGAGGTACTCCTCGCCGCCGTGCTTGACCTCGGTTCCGCCGTACTTGGAGTAGATGACGACGTCGCCCTCGGCAACATCGACGGGGACGCGGTTGCCGTTGTCATCGACACGGCCCGGTCCAACCGCGACGACCTGCCCCTCCTGGGGCTTCTCCTTCGCGGTATCCGGGATCACCAGGCCGGAAGCGGTGGTCTGCTCGGCTTCGAGCGGACGGACAACAATACGATCCTCAAGGGGCTTGATAGAGACCGACACTCGGGCTCTCCTTTGCGTAGTTCTGCTAACGGACTGTGGACCGAAAGTTGGCGCTGGCCGTCGTCGCGGTGCCGGTTGGCGCTTCCCTTACGGAATTAGCACCCGCACAGCGGGAGTGCTAGTTGAGACTTTATGCACTGGTTAGCACTCGGTCAAGCAGAGTGCCAGCAACGGCGGCACCCCTTCGGAGCGCACATCAAGCGGGCCTCCGTCAAGCCGGAAGACGCCGGTGTCACAGAGTGGGACTGAAAGTTGCTTAGCCTTGCCTAACCCATGTAGCTTTCAACTGCGCGCACCAATTAGCAAACATTTGCGTGACCTATTCTCCGCACCGGCGGTAAGTCACCCTGAGATCCACGGAGCCCCCATGATCGCCAAGTCCCGCCTGCTGGCCGGCACCGCCCTCGTGTCCCTGCTGGCCCTGAGCGCCTGCTCCACCGAGAGCGCGTCCGCCGACGCCGAGGCATCGTCGACAACGCCGTCGACCATCTCCGTCGAGCACGAGCAGGGCACCACCGAGGTTCCCGTGAACCCCGAGACCGTCTACGCCTTCGACCTGGGCGCCCTGGACACCCTGGACGCCCTCGGCGTCGAGGTGGACGGCGTTCCGGCCGCCAACTTCCCCGGGAGCCTGTCCAAGTACGACGGCGAGGAATACGAGAAGATCGGCAGCATGAAGGAGCCGGACTTCGAGGCCATCAGCGCAGGCGCTCCGGACCTGATCATCATGTCCGGCCGCGTCGCCGACTCCTACGAGGAGCTCAGCAAGATCGCCCCGACCATCAACCTCAGCGTCTCGAACGAGGACCCGTGGGCCTCCTTCGAGGAGAACACCGAGATCCTCGGCCAGATCTTCGACAAGGAAGAGGAAGCCGCCGAGGCCCTGGCCGCCCTGGACGAGTCCGTCGAAGAGACCAAGGCGGCAGCTGCCGACGCCGGCACCGGCCTGATCGTGATGACCAGCGGCGGCGAGATGACCGCTTACGGCGCCGGCTCCCGCTTCGGCCTGATCCACGATGTGCTGGGCGTCCAGACCGCTGCGGACATCGCTTCGGACGGCAAGCACGGCGAGGCCGTGTCCTTCGAGTACATCGCCGACACCAACCCGGACCACCTGTTCGTGATCGACCGCGACGCCGCCGTCGGCCAGGCCGGCGAGGCAGCCTCCGCCGTGCTCGACAACGAACTGGTGAAGGGCACCAACGCCGCGAAGAACGGGAAGATCACCATGCTGGATTCCTCCAGCTGGTACCTGGTCGGCTACGGGCTGAACAACGTGCAGTCCCAGGTCGACACCATCCTGGAAGCCATTTCCTAGCACCCCCGCTCCCGCGGTTCCGGCCCGGCCGGGCCGGAACCGCGGCACTTCCCACGGATCGTGACATGACCGCAGCGCTCACCGCTCCCCCGACTCCGGCACCGGCCGGAGAACCGCCCAGGCCCCGCCGCTTTACCCAGGCCGGGGCCCTTGCCGTGTCCGGGCTCGCCGTCCTGGCGCTGGCCGTAGCCAGCATGTTCATCGGCGTCTCCGATGTCTCGCTGGGCGCACTGCTCGCCGGGGACGCCCATGCATGGGACATGTTCTGGATCTCCCGCCTCCCCCGGACCCTGGCCGTGGTACTGGCGGGCATGGCGCTGAGCGTGGCCGGGCTGATCATGCAGCTGATGGCCCGCAACAAGTTCGTGGAGCCCTCGACCGTCGGCACGGTGGAGTCCGCCTCCCTGGGCATCCTGGTCGTCACGGTGCTGCTTCCCGGTGCGTCCCTGTTCCTCAAGATGGGCGTCGCCTCCGTCTTCGCCATGGCCGGCACCGCCCTGTTCCTGCTCGTGCTGCGCCGAATCCCGCTGCGCAACACCCTGCTGGTGCCCCTGGTCGGCATCATGCTCGGCGGCGTGATCGCCGCGGTCACGACCTTCTTCGCCTACCGCTGGGACCTGCTGCAGACCCTCAACAGCTGGACCATCGGCGACTTCTCCGGCGTGCTGCGCGGCCGCTACGAACTGCTCTGGATCGTGGCCGCCCTGACCCTCGTCGGCTACCTGGCCGCCAACCGCTTCACGGTGGCCGGCATGGGCCAGGAGTTCACCACCAACCTCGGTCTGAACTACAACCAGGTGATGCGCCTGGGCCTGGTCATCGTGTCCCTGATCAGCGCCGTCGTCGTCGTATCGGTCGGTTCCATTCCCTTCCTCGGCCTGATCGTGCCGAACCTCGTGTCCTTGATGATCGGCGACAACGTGCGCCGCGCCGTGCCCTGGGTCGCCGTCTTCGGAGCCGGATTCGTGCTGCTCTGCGACATCATCAGCCGCACCATCCGCTTCCCCTACGAAATCCCGGTGGGCGTCATCGTCTCCGCCCTGGGCAGCGCCCTGTTCCTGTACCTGCTCCTGCGAAAGCGCTCCGCCCGTGGCTAAGCCCTCCCCCGACTCGGCGGTTTCCCCGCTGCCCCAGGCCATGACGGCGACCCGGCGCAAGCCGGTCCGCTCCGTCTCCCCGCGGACCTGGATCCTCATCCTCGGCATCGCCGCCGCCGTCCTGGTGCTGCTGTTCATGACCATCGACCTGCGCGGCAACCTCGGATACGTCCTGCCCCGGCGCGCGATCAAGGTCGGCACCATGATCCTGGTGGCCTACGCCGTGGCCGTGTCCACCGTGCTGTTCCAGACCGTGACCGGCAACCGGATCCTGACACCGTCGATCATGGGCTTCGACGCCCTGTACCTGCTGATCCAGACGGTCCTCGTCTTCGCCCTCGGCGGGCAGGCGCTGCTCTCCGCCCCCGAGTCCGTCCGCTTCCTCCTCGAGATCGCCCTCATGGTCGGCTTCTCGTTCCTGCTCTACCGCTGGCTGTTCACCGGCGGCGGGCGCAGCCTGCACCTGATGCTGCTGGTGGGCATCGTCTTCGGCACCATGTTCCGCGGCTTCAACTCGCTGCTGCAGCGGCTGATCGACCCCAGCGAGTTCATCATCCTGCAGGACCTGTTCTTCGCCAGCTTCAACCGGGTCAACCCCACCCTGCTGGGCGTCTCGATCGTCGCCGTCGCCGCCGTGTCCGTGGTCGCCTGGCGGATGCGCCACCAGTTCGACGTCCTTTCCCTGGGCCGTGAAACAGCCATCAACCTGGGCGTGGAACACCGCAGCGCCGTCACCAGGACACTGCTGATCTGCTCGGTGCTGGTGGCCGTGTCCACCGCGCTGGTCGGGCCGATCACGTTCTTCGGCCTGCTGATCGCCTCGCTGGCCTACCAGCTGTGCTCCCGCTTCCGGCACGCCGCCGTGCTGCCCATCGCCGTCTTCCTGGGCATCATCGCCCTCGTCGGCGGCCAGCTGGTCCTCGAGCAGGTGTTCGCCTTCGACACCGCGCTCAGCATCATCATCGAATTCGTCGGAGGAATCGTCTTCATCCTCCTGCTGCTGAAAGGCTCCATCAAATGATCCAGGTCTCCGGCGTTACCAAGCGGTACGGAACGCAGACCGTGGTGGACGAGGTCACCTGCTCCATCGCCGACGGCGGCATCACCTCGATCATCGGCCCCAACGGGGCCGGCAAGTCCACGCTACTGTCCATGATCAGCCGCCTGCTGCCGCTGGACGCGGGATCGGTCTCCGTGGACGGGCTCGACGTCGTCGCCACCCCCGGACGCGACCTGGCCCGCCGCATGGCCATCCTGCGCCAGGACAACCAGCTGACCGTGCGCCTGACCGTGCGGGACCTGGTCGGTTTCGGCCGCTACCCGCACAACGGCGGCCGGCCGACGCTGGAGGACAAGGGCCACATCGAGCGGGCCATGGAGTACCTGGACCTGACCGCGCTGGCCGACAAGTTCGTCGACGAGCTGTCCGGCGGCCAGCGCCAGCGCGCCTTCATCGCCATGGTGCTGGCCCAGGACACCGACTACCTGCTCCTGGACGAGCCGCTGAACAACCTGGACATGAAGCACTCGGTGGAGATGATGCGCCTGCTGCGCCGCCTGGCCGACGACTTCGGCAAGACCGTGGTGCTGGTCATCCACGACATCAACTTCGCGTCCTGCTACTCCGACAACATCATCGCCATGGCCGACGGACGCCTGCTGCACCAGGGCACGCCGGAGCAGATCATGCGGCCCGAGGTGCTGCAGGACATCTACGAGATCGACATCCGCATCGAGGACATCGAGGGCAACCGGATCGGCGTCTACTTCGCGTAGCGGCCGCCCGGCCGGGTGGAACCCGTCCTGAGTCAGGCTCCCGACGCCGGGACCGCCGCCAGCCGGCGCAGCGCCTCCTGAAGCACCTCCGGCGAGCAGCCGAAGTTGAGCCGGGCCCGCCCGGTGCCTTCCGAGCCGAACTTCAGCCCGGATTCCAGCGCCACCTGCGCCTGCTCCAGCGCGGTTCCGGCCGGGTCCTCGCCCCAGCCCAGGCCACGGAAATCCAGCCAGGCCAGGTAGCCGGCGTCGGGAATCCGATACCGGACCTGCGGCAGTTCCGCGGCCAGCAGGTCGGCCAGCAGCCTCCGGTTCGCGTCCAGTGCCGCCAGGACATCATCCAGCCAGGGATCGGCGTCGGTGTAGGCGGCCGTGGTCCCGGCCAGGCCAAGGATGCTGGTCCGGAAGCCGACCTCGGCCGGCATCGCATCCAGCAGCAGCCGGGTGCGGTCATCGGAGGCAATCATCAGGGCACATTTGGCCCCGGCGATGTTCCAGCCCTTGCTCGCAGCGGTGACGCACACACCCACCGCCCGGGCGGCGTCGGACACCGAGAGGAACGGCGTGAACTCGCTCGGCCGGTACACGAGCGGGGCGTGGATCTCGTCACTGACCACCCGCACCCCGTACCGCCCGGCCAGGTCCGCCACCCGTGCCAGGGTGTGCCGGTCGTGCACCAGGCCCAGCGGGTTGTGCGGGTTGCACAGCAGGAACGCCTCGACACCGTCGTCGGCAAAGGCCGCCTCCAGCCCGGCCAGGTCCAGCGACCAGCCGTCCGGGCCGTCAAGCAGCGGCACCTCGCGCACCACGGCCCCGGCCTCGACCGGCAGTTCGAAGAACGGCGGATAGACCGGCGGCGTGATGACCACTTCCCCGCCCGGGCGCACGGCCTGCCGGAGGGCCTCGACGATGGCGACGCTGACATCGGTGGTGGTGCGCACATCCGCCGGGTCCACCTGCCAGCCCCACCGGCGCGCCGCGAACCCGGCAAAGGCAGGTCCCACCGGACCGGGACCGGAGACGTAGCCGACGTCGGAGGCTTCGATCCGGCCGATCATCGCGGCGCTGACCGCCGGCGCCAGCGGAAAGTCCATTTCCGCCACGAACAGCGGCAGCACATCCTCGGAGTAGGTGCGCCACTTGGCGCTGGTGCGCCGGCGCAGGACGTCAAGGGGATCAGCGGCAAGGTTGCTCATGGCCCCAACCTATCGAACCCGTGCGCCCGGGGCACCCGCTCCGAGGGCCGCCGCACGCCCGGGCCGCTCCGGCAGCCACTAGGCTTGTAGGCATGCCCGATACTTCCCTCGCCCATGTCCTGACCCCGGAGGGATGGGAACTGCTCAACTCGCTCGGCCCCTATCTGGAGTCCGAGTCCCTGAAGCTGAACACCGACCTGCGCCGGGCCGGGCACTCCCCCGAGCTGGTGGCGGCGGTGCTGACCCAGGCGAAGCTGCGCATGAAGGCCCGGGCCAAGTTCGGTCCGTTCGCCGAGCACATGCTTTTCACCGCTCCCGGCCTGGAGCAGGCCACCCGGCTGAACGTCGCCGCGCTGCACGCGCAGCGTTTCCAGCAGGCCGGCCTGCAGAAGGTGGCGGACCTGGGCTGCGGCATCGGCGCCGACTCGCTGGCCCTGGCCACCCTGGACCGGCAGGTCACCGCCGTCGAGCTCGACGAAATCACCGCCGCGGCCGCGACCATCAACCTGATGCCCTGGCCCAACGCGAAAGTGGTCCAGGGCGATGCGGAGCACTTCGACGTCTCGGGGTTCGACGGCGTGTGGATGGATCCGGCGCGCCGGTCCACCTCGTCGTCGGGCACCCGGCGGATCTTCGACCCCGAGGCGTTTTCCCCGCCGCTGTCCTTCGTGGAGCGGCTCGCGGACACCGGCATGCCGGTGGGCGTAAAGATGGGGCCGGGCATTCCGCACGAGTCGTTGCCGGCCGGCTGCGAGGCCCAGTGGGTGTCGGTGGACGGCGACGTCACCGAAGCCACGCTGTGGTTCAACACCCTGGCGCGCGAGGGCGTACGGCGGGCCGCGCTGGTCATCAGCGACGGCGGCGCGGCCGAGCTGACCAGCCAGGTGGACTACGACCCCGCAGCCCAGGACGTGGAGACCGGGCCGGCCGAGGGGTTCCTGTACGAGCCGGACGGCGCGGTGATCCGCGCCGGACTGGTGGCCGACGTCGCCCGCGCCCTGGGCGGGCACCTGCTGGATGATCAGATCGCCTACATTGCGGCGCCCGAAGCCATGTATTCGCCGTTCGCGCGCGGGTACCGGATCGACCACGTGCGTCCCTACAACGTGCGGTCGCTGAAGGCCTGGGTGCGGGAGGAAGGCATCGGGGTGCTGGACATCAAGAAGCGCGGCATGTCCGTGACGCCCGAGGAGCTGCGCCGGCAGCTGCTGTCCGGCGGGGCCAAGGGCCCGAACAAGGCGACGCTGGTGCTGACCCGGATCGGCGAGGAGCGGGTCGCGATCGTCGTCGAGCCGCTGCCCTCGGCTTAGGGGAAAGCGGGAGCTGCGGCGGTCATCTGCGCCGGTTGCCGGGAGAGGGCCAGCTGTCGTCTCCGGCCACCCGCTCCCGGGCCTCGGCAGCGAGCTCAGCAACCATAGTCCGCGTGGGCGCCGGGCGCCCCAGGCCGCGCGCTGCCAGGCTGGATCCGGCGTAGGCCTCGCGGACCGCACGCCGTGCGTCCTCGGAAAGGTCAGCACAAAGTTCCGGCCAGGCGTCCGCCGCGTCGAGGTCGGGCGTGATGACGTCCGGCCGCATCCAGATCGGCTGCCGTCCCATCAGGCGCAGGATCACGTGCTCGCGCATCTCCTGCATCTGCATCTCCGTCCACTCAGACTCGGTCCAGTCCCGGTCCGTCATCGCTCCGCCCTCTCTGTCCGTTGGGTTCCTGTCTGTTCTCCCGCTGCCGTACGCGGTCAGGCCCGTGAGAACTCGCCGGCTTCACGCACGAGTTCGGGTGCGGGCCGGACCCCGGTGTAGAGCACGAACTGTTCCTCCGCCTGGCCTGCGATGACCTCGGCGCCGGTGATCACCGGTTTGCCGGCAGCCCGCGCTGCCCTGATCAGCGGCGTTTCGGCGGGCAGGGCGACCACGTCGAACACCGTGGCCGCTGCGGCGACCGCCTCGTCGCTGAACGACTGGACGTCCTCGTCGGCTCCGGCCATGCCCAGCGGGGTGACGTTGATCAGCAGATCGGCGGTCAATCCTGCACCGTCGGCGGCCCAGGTGAAGCCGTACCGTTCCGCGAGCGCCGGACCGGTCTTCGGGTTGCGTGCCAGGATGGTCACCCGGCTGAACCCGGCGTCCCGCAGGGCGGCGGCCACCGCCTTGGCCATGCCGCCGGAGCCGCGGAGCAGGACGGAGGACGACGTCGGCACCCCGTGTTCGGCCAGCAGCCGGGCAACCGCCAGGTAATCCGTGTTGTACGCGGTCAGCACGCCGTCGTCATTGACGATCGTGTTGACCGAATCGATCGCCTGCGCGGAGGGGTCCATGCGGTCCACCAGCGCAATGACCTCCTCCTTGTACGGCATGGACACCGCGCAGCCCCGGATCGGCAGCCCGCGCACTCCGGCAATCGCCTGCCCGAGGTTCGCCGGGGCGAAGGCCTTGTAGACGTAGTTCAGGCCGAGTTTTTCGTACAGGTAGTTGTGGAACCTGGTTCCGATGTTGCTGGGCCGGGCTGCCAGCGAGATGCACAGGACCATGTCTTTGTTCAGGATCGGCATCTGACCATTATGGCGGCCGCCGCCTCCTGCCCGGCCTTACGGGAGGTGGATCGGCAGTGCCCCGGCCGCCGATAGGATTGAAACCGGTTCTTCCGGGCTCACAGCAGCACCGGTCACCGGATCCAACCACCGAGCAGCCGGGAGACATTTGTGGAAATAGAGTTCGCCGCGTCCGCGCAGTCGACCCTGGGCGTGGAATGGGAGCTGGCGCTGGTGGACCGCGCCGACGGCGGACTGGTCTCCGTGGCCGACGAGGTCCTGGCGCGGCTGTGCGCCGACGCCGGCCTGGAACCGGGCAGCGAACATCCCCAGGTCAAGCAGGAGCTGCTGGAAAACACCGTCGAACTGGTCACCGGCGTCTGCACCACCGTTGCCGAAGCGAAGGCGGACCTGGCCCGCTCCATGGCCGCCGTCCGGCGGGTCACCGATCCCATGGGAGTTGAGCTCTTCTGCGCCGGAACGCACCCGTTCGCGGCCCCGCGCTCCCAGCCGGTCACGGACAAGGAACGCTACGCAAAGCTGATCGACCGCACGCAGTGGTGGGGCCAGCAGATGCTCATCTACGGCGTGCACGTGCATGTGGGCCTGGACTCCCGGGACAAGGCGCTTCCGGTCCTGGACGGTCTGGTCAACTATTTCCCGCACTTCCAGGCCCTGTCCGCCTCCTCCCCGTTCTGGGGCGGCGAAGACACCGGATACGCCTCGCAGCGGGCGCTGATGTTCCAGCAGCTGCCCACCGCCGGGCTGCCGTTCCAGTTCCGCACCTGGTCCGAGTACGAGGGCTACGTGCAGGACATGTTCACCACCGGGGTCATCGACGCGATCAGCGAGATCCGCTGGGATATCCGCCCCGTGCCGGGCCTGGGCACCATCGAGATGCGCGTCTGTGACGGCCTGGCGACCCTGGAGGAGGTCGGCGCCGTCGCCGCACTGACTCAGTGCCTGGTCGATGAGTTCTCCACCATCCTGGACAACGGCGGCAGCATTCCCACCATGCCGCCCTGGCACGTGCAGGAAAACAAGTGGCGGGCGGCCCGGTACGGGCTGGACGCCATCATCATCCTCGACGCGGCGGGCAACGAAAAGCTGGTCACCGACCATCTGCTCGAGGACGTCCTTCCGCGGCTGGCACCGGTCGCGGACAAGCTCGGCTGCCCGCAGGAACTGGCCGACGTGGCGCGCATCATCGAGCGCGGCGCCGGCTACCAGCGCCAGCGCCGCGCCGCCGAAGAGAACGGCGGGGACCTGCGCGCCGTCGTCCGGGACAACGTCCGGCAGCTGCGCGGCGAAGCCTAGCGTTACCGGCGCTCCCAAAGCGGGCGGCTGTCCGGGGAAGTACCGTCCAGAAGTGCTCAGAGGCTGATCTGCGACACCGGCTGCGACGGGTCCGGAGCGAAGCCCAGGTCGCTTGGCTGCACCCCGGCCGTCACCACCTGGGCGCCCAGCGCGGCGATCATCGCCCCGTTGTCGGTGCACAGGCTGATCGGCGGGACCCGCAGCTTGATGCCGGCCGCCGCGCAGCGCTCTTCGGCCAGGGCGCGCAGGCGGGAGTTGGCCGCCACTCCCCCGCCGAGCAGCAGATGCGTGATGCCGTGCTCGCTGCAGGCCAGCACCGCCTTCGCGGTGATCACGTCGACCACGGCCTCCTGGAAGGACGCGGCGATATCGGCCACCGGCAGCGGTTCGCCGGCGGCCTCGTACTGCTCCACGCAGCGGGCGACGGCGGTCTTCAGGCCGGAGAAGGACCAGTCGTACCGGTGCGGGCCCGGCTCCTGGGCCGTCCCCATGTACTTGGGCTGGGTGAGGCCGCGCGGGAAGCGGATCGCCGTCGGGTTTCCCTCCCGCGCCAGTTTGTCGATGACCGGTCCGCCCGGGTAGCCAAGGCCCAGGATGCGGGCCACCTTGTCGTAGGCCTCCCCGGCGGCGTCGTCAATGGTGGAGCCGAGCAGCTCGACGTCGGAGGCCAGCGAGCGCACCCGCAGGATTTCGGTGTGCCCGCCGGAAACCAGGAGGGCGCCGAGGTTCTCCGGCAGCGCCCCGCCGTCGAGCACCCCGACTCCCACGTGCGCGACCAGGTGGTTGATGGCGTACAGCGGCTTGCCGGTGGCCACCGCCAGGGCCTTCGCGGCGGCCACGCCCACCATCAGGGCCCCGGACAGCCCCGGTCCGGAGGTCACGGCGATGGCGTCAAGGTCCGCCAGGGTCACGCCCGCCTCGTCGAGGGCGGCCTGCAGCGTGGGAATGAAGGCCTCCAGGTGGGCGCGCGAGGCGATCTCGGGGATCACGCCGCCGAACCGTACATGCTCCTCCATGGAGGACGAGACCGTGTTGGTCAGCAGCGTTTCTCCCCGGACGATGCCCACGCCCGTCTCGTCGCAGGAGGATTCGATGCCGAGCACCAGCGGTTCGGTGCGGTTCATGAGGGGTCCTTTTCGGTGAGGGGTCCATGGGGTTCGGCGGGGTCCGCGCCGCGGCGGGCGGGCGGGCCCTGCCACTCGTGGAGCGGCAGCTGCATGATCAGCGCGTCCACGCCGTCGCGGTAATAGCGCGGCCGGACGTGGATCTGCCGGAAGCCGAACCATTGGTACAGGCGCTGGGCACGGGGGTTGTCGCGGCGCACCTCGAGCAGCACGTCCGCCGCACCCCGCCGGCGCGCTTCCTCGATGAGCAGTGTCAGCAGGCGCGAGCCGACGCCGGCGCCCTCCCGTTCCGGCACGACGGCGATGGTCTGCACGTCGGCGATGGGCAGCACGCACATCAGCCCGGCGTAGCCGATGATCCGCCCGTCCCCGTCCTCGGCCACGTAGTAGGCGCGGGTGTCGGCGTGGGCGAGTTCATCCCGGAACATCTGCAGCGGCCAGGCGTCGACGGGGAACAGCGCGGTTTCCAGCCGGTGCACCTCCGGCAGGTCCGCGGCGGTCATGGGGCGCAGGGACGCACTCACAGCGCGCGCTTCCGGGGCCCGGGAACCTTGGCATCGGATTCACGCAGGTAGAGGGGCGCGGGCTCGGGCAGCGGCAGGCCCCGGGTCAGCGGCACGACGGCGGCCCGGCCCAGGGCGGCGGCGGTGGGCTGGGCGGCGGCGAAGGCCGGGACGGCGGGCAGCACCCCGTTGTAGAGGCCGGCACCGGCGCCGTAGGCCGGCAGCTGCGGCAGTTCTCCGGCGGCGCCCACGTGCGGGCCGTCGATCAGATGGGCGGTGCCGCCGGTGCTCCGGTAGCGGGCCCAGTAGACCTCGCGGCGGCGGGCGTCGGTGGCCACCAGGAACTCGTCGACGCCGGAGCGCCACGCGTCCAGCGCCGCGTCGAAGGCCAGCGCGTCAAGGCTCATCATTCCGTGCAGCGGCTTGCCCCAGGCGAATGCGAGGGTGCGGGCGGTGGCGATTCCCGCCCGGAGCCCGGTGAAGGGGCCGGGGCCGACGCCGACGACCAGCGCGTCGAGCTCGGCCGGCGCGGTACCGCTTGCGGCGAGCAGGTCGCGGATGGCCGGGGCGAGCACCTCGGCATGGCTGCGGGTGTCCTCGGTCGCGAACTCGGCCAGGATCTCTCCCTCCCCGGTCAGCAGCGCGGCGCTTGCAATGGCGGAGGTATCGAGGCAGAGAATCAGCACGGTGCCTATTTTACGTCCCCCGGCTCCGGGCCCGGCACGGAGCGGCGGGCCGCCGGGATCGTCCGTCCCCGGGGGCCGCAGTCAGTCCAGGTCCGGCGCCTGTTCCCAGCGCGGCCCGTAGCCGGCGATCCGGATGACCCGCTCCTCGTCGTCGTCATCGGCGGAGAAGTCCAGGCCGGCGTCGCTGCCGCCGGGCGCGCCGTCGCCGCCGACGGCACGCAGCAGGACCACTTCGAGCCTGCTCTCGGCCAGGTGCTCCACGAGCCCGCGTCCCCACTCCACGACCGTCACCGCACGGTCCATGGTGGACTCGAGGTCGATGTCGTCGATCTCCCCCTCAGAGCCCAGGCGGTAGGCGTCGACGTGCACCAGGTCGGGACCGTCGCCCAGGTTCGGGTGCTGGCGGACGAGGACGAAGGTGGGCGAAATGATGCCCGGACGCACCCCCAGCCCCCTGCCCAGCCCCTGGGTGAAGGTGGTCTTGCCGGCGCCGAGCTCACCGGTGAGCAGGAGCAGGTCTCCACGCCCGAGGAAGCCGGCGAGGCGTTCGGCGAAGCTGCGTGTGGCGTCCGCCCCGGCGGTCCGGTACTCCCGTTCCCATGCCGGGAACCCGCCGCCCGTCACCGGTTGCCTGCCGCGGCGGTGTCGGCGGAGATCTCCTGCGGGCCGTCCGCGTCCGGCGCGGAGACGGCCACGTTGGCAGGGGTGTCGGCGGACAGCGAGGACGCGCCCGCGTCGGCGTCCTGCCGGGCGGCCTGCTCGCTGTCGATGTGCACGCGGGTCACCCGGGAGCCGATGCGGGTGATGATCTCGTAGTTGATGGTGCCGGCGGCCTCAGCCCATGCGTCGACGCTCGGGTGGCCCGGCCCCCCGAACAGCACCGCTTCACGGCCGATGAGGGTCCGTTCGGTGCCGGCGATGCCGGTGGTCCCCAGATCGACGACCATCTGGTCCATGGCAATCCGTCCCACCACTTCGTGGACGGTGCCGTCGATGCTGACCACGCCTCCGGCGGCCGTGCGCGGAATGCCGTCGCCGTAGCCCACCGGTATCAGGGCCAGCGTGGTCGCCTCCGGGGTCCGGTAGCGGAAGCCGTAGGACACGCCCTGGCCGGCCGGCACCTCCTTGCAGTTGGCCACGGTGGTCGCCAGCGTCATCGCCGGGCGCAGGCCCAGCTCCGCCGAGGTCTGTCCCGGGAACGGCGACAGTCCGTAGAGGCCCAGGCCCACGCGGACCAGGTCGAAGTGGGTGTCGGGCCGGGCCAGGACGGCGGGGGTGTTGGCGATGTGGCGCACCTCCACGTCCACCCCGGCGTCCTCCGCCACGGCGACGGCGGTGCGGAACGCGTCCAGCTGTTCATCGGTCTCGGGCCGGTCCGGCTCGTCCGCCACGGCGAAGTGCGAGAAGATCCCGACGACGCGCAGCAGCCCCTCCTCCTGGTAGGCCAGGGCGCGGCCGACGAAGGCCTCCCAGAGGTCGGGCGGGCAGCCGTTGCGGCCCAGGCCGGTGTCGATTTTCAGGTGCACCCGGGCGGGCATTTCCAGCGAGCGGGCGGCCGCCACCACGGACTCCAGCTCCCATCCGGAGATGCCGAGGTCGATGTCCGCGCTGATGCCGGCGGAGAAGTCGCTCTCGACGGTGTGCAGCCAGGCGAGCACGGGAGCAGTGATGCCGGCGCTGCGCAGCTCCAGGGCCTCGGAGATGTGCGCGGTTCCCAGCCAGGCCGCGCCGGCGGCGAGTGCGGCCTGTGCGACGGGCACCGCCCCGTGGCCGTAGGCGTCGGCCTTGACCACCGCCATGATGCGGGCAGGGCTGGCGATCTCGGCGAAACGGTGCACGTTGTGCCGGATGGCGGCCAGGTCGACGATGGCCCGGCGTTCGGAGGCGGGAGCGGTTTCCAGGTAGTTCACGCCCTCCATTGTTCCACCCGCCGCCGGGCTATTCGCCCGGACCGGCCGCTTCCGGCTCCAGCGCACGGTACATGATGTGCAGTCCGGTCAGGCCTTCGGTCGGATGCCGGAAGGCCTCGGGCACCGTGGCCAGGATGCGGAAGCCCAGCGACTGCCAGAGGGCGACGGCGCGCCGGTTGGCCTCGACGACGGCGTTGAACTGCATTGCCGTATAGCCCTGGGCCCGGGCCTCGGCGAGGACATGCCCGGCCAGCCTGCGGGCGATGCCCCGGCCGCCGTGGGCGGCATGCGTCATGAAGGAGGCGTTGGCCACGTGGTCGCCGGGGCCGGACCGGTTGGGGTGCAGCAGGGCGGTGCCCACCACTGTTCCGTCCCCGTCCACCGCGACGTACACCGCGGCCGGGGCCGGCTCCATCCATTCGCCGCGGGCGGTGCCCTCATCCATGTCCCGGTCCCAGCAGTAGGTCTCCCCCGCGCGGACGATCGGTTCCATCACGGCCCAGATCCCGGGCCAGTCGCCGTCGACGGCGCGGCGCACCTGCAGGGTGTCCGGCTGCGGATGCGCCGCGTCGCTCATGCGTCGAGGGCCTTCGCCCACAGGTTGATGCCGGCGTCGACGGCGTGCTCGTCGATGCGGCGCAGTTCCTCGTCGCTGAACTGCAGCTTCTGCACGGCGGCGAGGCTGTCCTCCAGCTGCCGCACCGAGGATGCCCCGATCAGCGCCGAAGTGACCTGCCCGCCGGCGGCCTGGGGGCGCAGCACCCAGGCGATGGCCATCTGCGCCAGGGTCTGGCCCCGCGACTCGGCGATTTCGTTGAGCGCACGCACCCGGGCGAGGTTTTCATCGGTGATCATCCCGGGGTCCAGCGACTTTCCGGCCGACGCCCGGGACCCCTCCGGCACACCGTTCAGGTACCTGCCGGTGAGCAGGCCCTGGGCCAGCGGCGAGAACGCGATCGATCCGGCGCCCGCTTCGTCCAGGGCCGCGAAGAGGTTGGGATCGCCCTGCTCCACCCACCGGTTGAACATCGAGTAGGAGGGCTGGTGGATCAGCAGCGGGGTACCCATCCCGCGCAGGATCCGCGCCGCTTCCAGGGTCTTTTCCGGGGAGTAGGAGGAAATGCCGGCGTAGAGCGCCCGCCCGGAGCGGACAGCGGTGTCCAGCGCACCCATGGTCTCCTCCAGGGGCGTGTCCGGGTCCGGCCGGTGGCTGTAGAAGATGTCGACGTAGTCCAGGCCCATCCGTTCCAGTGACTGGTCCAGGCTGGAGAGCAGGTACTTGCGCGAGCCCCAGTTGCCGTAGGGCCCGGGCCACATGTCGTATCCGGCCTTGGTGGAGATCACCAGCTGGTCCCGGTAGGGGCGGAAATCGTCGCGCAGGTGCCGGCCGAAGTTCGTCTCGGCGGAGCCGTAGGGCGGTCCGTAGTTGTTGGCGAGGTCGAAGTGGGTCACGCCCAGGTCGAAGGCCCGTCGCAGGATCTGCCGCTGGGTCTCGAACTCCCGGTCATCGCCAAAGTTGTGCCAGAGGCCCAGGGAGACCGCGGGCAGCTGGAGCCCGCTGCGGCCCACCCGTCGATAGGGCATGGATTCATATCGGTTGTCGGCAGCAACATATGTCATGGGCCCTATCCTGCCACCCGGAGCCGGCGGCCCGTCAGTGCGCGTGTCGCCGGGGCGAGCCGAGCACGGGCCGACGGTCGCCCGGCCGCGGGACAAGGGCCTGCGCCTTGCCGAAAACTACTAAGCCTGCTTAGGTTTGTGGAGTTACCGTGTTACCCCGACAGGAAGGACCACAATGAGCCAGCCGGCGCAGCAACAGGACGTTCCCGGTATCCAGTCGAAAATGGAGCCGGTCCCCGACTGCGGTGAGCAGAGCTACCGCGGGTCCGGCAAGCTCAAGGGCAAGAAGGCCGTGATCACCGGCGCCGACAGCGGCATCGGCCGTGCGGTGGCGATCGCCTTCGCCCGCGAGGGGGCCGATGTGCTGATCTCCTACCTCAACGAGGACGACGACGCGCGCAACACCGCCCGCCTGGTGGAGGAGGCCGGGCAGAAGGCCGTCCTGGTGCCCGGCGACCTCGACACCGCCGCCCAGTGCCGCAAGGTCATCGACACCGCGGTGCAGGAATTCGGCCGCATCGACGTGCTGGTGCACAACGCCGCCTTCCAGATGGACCGGCCCACCCTGGAGGAGATCTCCGATGAGGAGTGGGAATACACCTTCAAGGTCAACATCAATGCGATGTTCTACCTGATCAAGGCGGCCCTGCCGCACATGGGCCCCGGGTCCTCGATCATCGGCAGCTCCTCCGTCAACTCGGACAACCCGGTGCCCACCCTGGCCCCGTACTCGGCGACGAAGGCGGCTATCGCCAACCTCTCCGCCAGCCTGGCGCAGCTGCTCGGCGGGCGCGGCATCCGGGTGAACAGCGTCGCGCCGGGCCCGATCTGGACTCCGCTGATCCCGTCCACCATGCCGCCCGAGAAGGTGGAGAGCTTCGGTTCCGATGTTCCGCTGGGCCGTCCGGGCCAACCGGCTGAGCTCGCCCCGGCCTACGTCCTGCTGGCCTCCGACGACGGCAGCTACATGTCAGGTGCCCGCATCGCCGTCACCGGCGGCAACCCGATCCTGTAGCGCCGCAGCTCCCGCGCCCGCCGCCGTCGGCCCGACGCCGCCGCCTCCCCGCCAGCCATCACCTCTCCGCCCGCCCCGGGCACGAACAGGAGCCAGCCGTGAAGATCCGTGGATCAGTCGCCGTCGTGACCGGAGCCTCCAGCGGCATCGGCAGGGCCACGGCCCTCCGCCTGGCCCGCCGGGGGGCCGACGTCGTCCTGGCCGCCCGCCGCGGTGAGGCGCTGGAGGAGGTGGCGGCGCAGTGCCGCCGGCACGGGGTGCGAAGCCTTGCCGTGCCCACCGACGTTGCCGATGAGCGCGCCGTCCGTGCCCTCGCCGAGCGCGCCCGGGAGGAATTCGGCCGGATCGATGTCTGGATCAACAATGCCGCCGTGGGCTCCTTCGCGCCCTTCCTGCAGACACCCCTGGCTGATGTCCGGCGGGTTCTGGACGTCAACGTCATGGGGTATGTGTACGGCTGCCGGCAGGCGCTGGAACAGATGGGCGCGCAGGGGGCCGGCACGGTGATCAACGTGGCCTCGATCGTGGGTGAAGTGCCCCAGCCCTACACCGCGCCCTACTCCATGTCCAAGGCCGCGGTCCGGGCGCTGGGCGTCAGCCTCCGCTCGGAGCTGCGGCTGGCCCGGGCACGGAACATCCATGTCTGCACGGTCCTGCCGCCGACCATCGACACGCCGTTCTTCCAGCACGGCGCCAACTACAGCGGACGGCGTGCCCTGGCGATGCCGCCGGTGTACACGGCCGACGCCGTGGCCCGGCAGATCGTCCGCCTGCTCGGCCGCCCCCGCCCGGAGGCGGTCGTGGGGCTGATCGGCCGCTCGCTGGTTGCGCAGCATCGGCTCATGCCGCGCCCCGTGGAGGCCTTCATGGCGGTGCAGGTGGACCGCGGCCAGCTCTCCCGCCGCGAGCCGGCCGCGCCGTCACCCGGCTCCCTTTACGGGCCCGCTGCCGCCGATGCCGCGGGCTCGGTCGACGGCGGCTGGCATGGACGGGCACGGACGGCGCGGCGAAACACCCTGGCTGCCCTGCTCCCGGCGGCTGCCGTCGCCGCCGCCGCGGTGCGGCGGCAGCGACGGAGCTGAACCGCCGCCGGCTCAGCTTCTCCTGCGCGTGTCAGCCTTCGCCCGCCAGGCGCAGCACGGCGGCTCCGTGCGGCGGCAGCCTGATCCCCTCGGCGGACACCGCGGCCGGCACGGTCTCCAGCAGGACCCCGCCCCCGCCCGGCGCACCGGCCGGGACCGGAACGAGCCGTTCAGTGTCGGCGAAGTTGAGCACGATCCCCACGTCGCCGCGCCGGACCACCAGCCACCCCTGATCCTCGTCGTACTCGACGCCGGTGTGCCGCAGGTCCGGGTCCGTCAGTTCGGGGAGGGACCGCCGCAGCTGCAGCAGCCGGCGGTACAGGTCCAGCAGCCGGGCATGGTCGCCCTGCCCGGCTTCGTTCCAGTCGAGCTTGGAGCGCCGGAAGGTCTCCGGGTCCTGCGGGTTGGGCACCGTCTCCGGGTCCCAGCCCATCTTCTCGAATTCCTTCAGCCGGCCCTCCGCGGTGGCCCTGCCCAGCTCCGGCTCGGGGTGGGAGGTGAAGAACTGCCATGGCGTGGAGGCGCCGAACTCCTCCCCCATGAACAGCATGGGCGTGAAGGGGCCGGTCAGGTACAGCACCGCGCCGAGCGCGAGGCGGTCATATCCCAGCGCCGGGCTGAGCCGGTCTCCGGCCGCACGGTTGCCCACCTGGTCGTGGTCCTGGATGAACGTCACCAGCTGGCGGGCTGTGTTCGCGTCCGGGTCCAGCGGCCGGCCGTGGCTGCGCTCCCGGAAGGAGGAGAAGGTCCCGTCGTGGTAGAACCCTTTCTCCAGCACCTTGGCCAGCGCACCGAGGGAGCCAAAGTCGGCGTAGTAGCCGATGGTCTCCCCCGTGAGGTTGCTGTGGGCGGCGTGATGGAAGTCGTCCGACCACTGCCCGGCCAGCCCGTAGCCGCCCCGGTCCCGTCCGGTGATCAGGCGGGGGTTGTTCAGGTCCGACTCGGCGATGAGGAACAGCGGCTTGTCCAGCTCCGCGGCCAGCCGGTCCGTTTCGGCCGCCATCTCCTCGAGGATGTGCACCGCCCGCTCGTCATGCAGCGCGTGCACGGCGTCCAGCCGCAGCCCGTCGACATGGTAGTCGCGGAACCACATGGCCACATTGTCCAGGATGTAGCGGCGGACGTCGTCGGAGAGCGGTCCGTCGAGGTTGATCGAATCTCCCCAGGTGTTCGACTTTCCCTGCGAGAGGTAGGGGCCGAACATGGGCAGATAGTTGCCGCTCGGCCCGAGGTGGTTGTAGACGACGTCCTGGATGACGCCCAGACCGGCCTGATGCGCGGCGTCCACGAACCGCTGGTAGGCCTCCGGCCCGCCGTAGGTCTCCTGGACCGCGTACCAGAGGACGCCGTCGTAACCCCAGTTGTGGGTGCCGTTGAAGGCGTTCACGGGCAGCAGCTCGATGTACTGCACGCCCAGGTCCCGCAGGTAGGGCAGTTTCCCGGCGGCGGCGTCCAAGGTGCCTTCGGGGGTGAAGGTGCCCACGTGCAGCTCGTAGATGGCCTGCCCGTCGAGTCCCGGCGAGCGCCAGCCGGCGTCGTGCCATTGGTAGGCCGCCGGGTCGAAGGTGCGGGAGAGCCCGTGCACGCCCTCCGGCTGCCGTCGGGACCGCGGGTCCGGAACGGGCGTGTCGGCGCCGTTGATCAGGTAGCCGTAGTCGATGTCCTCGGTCAGCTGGGCGTGCTGGACATGCCACCAGCCGCCCTCCCCGCGGCTCATGGGCAGCCTGCGGCCGTCCGCCAGCAGCGTCATGGTGTCGGCGTCCGGAGCCCAGACCGTGAAGTCGGTGCGCATCAGTTGTCCTCCCGTACGAGCAGAGCGGCCGGATACGTGCTGAACAGGTCCTGCACGGCGATGGTCCCGTCGGACTCGTGCAGTGCCCCGGTCACCACCTCGCGCCAGCTGCCGGCCGGCAGCTGCAGCACGGTGTCGCCCCAGCCGCCTGCAGCCGCCAGGCCGACCGGCAGCCGCGTCACGGCAGCGACTGCGCCGCCGCGGTCGAAGGCGAAGACGTGGTCGGCGGCCGCGCCCCGGGCAGGCACCGCGGCGTAACCGGTGAACAGTTCGGGCCGGGCCCGGCGCAGCTGGAGCGCCCGGGAGGTCAGCAGCAGCTTGGCCCGCCCGTCGGCGTCGGGCGCGGGGGCCGCTCCGTCCGCCAGGGCGGCGAGCGTCCGGGCTCGCTCCGCATAGTCCACCGGCCGCCGGTTGTCCGGGTCCACCAGCGAGCGGTCCCAGTACTCGGTGCCCTGGTAGACGTCGGGCACGCCCGGCATCGCCAGCTGCAGCAGCTTCGCGGACAGGGAATTGGACCAGCCGGCGGCGGTGATCCGCGCGTCCAGGCGTTCGAGTTCCCCACGGACCCTCGGGTCGTCGAACGCGGCGTCGACGGCGGCGTGCATGGCGTCTTCGAACGCCTGGTCGACGTCGGTCCAGGTGGTTGAGCTGCCGGCCTCCCGTGCGGCTTTCTCCGCATAGGCGTGGGCGCGTTCGCGCGACAGCGGCCAGGCTCCCAGCAGCGACTGCCAGAGCAGGTTGGCGAACGGAGCGTCGGGGATCGGCGCTGCCTCCTGCAGCCGGGCGAAGGCCGCGGCCCAGTCGCCGGGCAGTTCGGACAGGACGCTGATCCGGGCGCGGGTGTCCTCGCTGCGCTTGGTGTCGTGCGTGGTGAGCGTGGTCATCGCCGCCGGACGTTCGCGCTGGCGCCGGAGCAGCTCCAGGTGCAGGTCGAAGGGGTCCAGGGCGAAGACGGACGGATCGGCGCCGACTTCGTTCAGGGAGACCAGCCTGCTGTACCGGTAGAACGCGGTGTCCTCCACGCCCTTGGCCATGACCATGCCGCTGGTCTGCTGGAACCGGACGGGCAGCTCGGGAAGCGGGCCGGTTCCTCCTGCGAGCGCGGGGTTCAGCAGCGGGTGCAGGGCCTCCAGTGCGGGGGCCAGGTCCGGGCGGTGCACCATGGCCAGGTCCACGGCCTCGGCGAGGTACGCGGCGCCGTCGGGCAGGTAGCTGCGGTAGACCGGGAAGCAGGCGAGCAGCTCGGCGAGCGCGTCCGCGGCGGTCGCCGGGTCGAGGCCGGTGTCCGGCGGCAGCAGGCGCACCAGGCGCTGCACCTCCGAGTTGAGCATCCCGTCGGCGATGGCGCGCTTGGTGTCGTGGATCATCCGGCGGTAGTCCCGGGCGGGCGCGACGGCGGTCAGCGCCTGTTCCGCGGCGGGATCGACGAAGAGGCGGTCGACGGCGGCCAGGGCGTCGTAGCCGGTGGTGCCCGCCGTTTCCCAGCCGTCCGGAAGGACTTCGCCGGGCTCGAGGATCTTCTCCACCAGGACGTAGGCGCCGCCGGTCAGCTTCTGCAGCTGCTCAAGGTAGCCGCCGGGGTCGGCAAGGCCGTCCGGGTGGTCGATCCGCAGCCCGTCCACCAGCCCGGCCTCGAACCAGCGGCGGACCTCGGCATGCGCCTGCTCGAAGACCTCGGGCTCCTCAACGCGGATTCCGGCGAGCGTGTTGACGCCGAAGAACCGGCGGTAGTTCAGCTCACTGTCGGCCCGCCGCCAGCTGACCAGCTCGTAGTGCTGGCGGCCGTGCACCTCGCGGGCGCCGGCCCCGTCGTCGGCCGTGCCCTCTGCGACCGGGAAGACGTGGTCGTAGTAGCGCAGCGTGCCGTCGACCAGCTGGAGGTTCGCCAGCTCATCGTCCCCGTCGCCGAGCACCGGCAGGCGGATACGGCCGCCGGCGGCGTCCCAATCGATATCGAACGCGGACGCATACGGGGAGCCGGGCCCCTCCCGCAGCAGCGACCACCACCAGGCGTTGGCGCGCGGCGTCGCCACGCCCATGTGATTGGGCACGATGTCCACCAGCACGCCGAGCCCGGCTGCATGCGCCGCCTCGGACAGCGCGCGCAGGCCCTCGGCTCCGCCGCGGGCGGGGTCGACGGCCGACGGATCGACGACGTCGTAGCCGTGGTCGGAGCCGGGCTCCGCGGTCAGGATCGGCGACAGGTAGACCCAGTCCGCGCCGAGGTCCGCCAGGTACGGTACCAGGGCGGCGGCGTCGTGGAGGGTGAAGGACGGCGTGATCTGCAGGCGGTAAGTGGAGACCGGTGTCCTCACGCGTCGCCCTCTTCCACGGCGGTGTCCGCGGCCGCGTCGGCGGCTGCTTCGTCCGCCGCTGCGAGGACGGCGAGGGACGCGGCCACTGAGTGGTCGTGGTCCTCTTCCTCCTCGGGATGGGCGCGGAGGATGACCAGGGACTTGGCGGCAACGTTCAGCGGCGAGTCCGGGGCGACCGTCTCCTCGGTCTCGTATCCGCCGGCCGTGTCGATGACCCGGTCCCAGAGCGGACCGTACTCCTTGCCCGGGACGGTGAACTTCACCGTGTCGTCGTCGGCGTTGAAGTAGAGCAGGAAATTCGCGTCGACGATCCGCTGGCCGCGCTCGTCGCGGCCGGGGATGCCCTGGCCGTTGAGGAAGACACCGAGGGAGCGGCTGAGCTGGGCGTCCCAGTCCTCCGGTTCCATGGGGGTTCCGTCCTCGCGCAGCCAGGCGATGTCCGGCAGGACTTCGCCCTCGCCGCGGCGCACCGGACGGCCGTCGAAGAAACGCCGGCGGCGGAAGGTGGGGTGCTCGGCGCGCAGCCGGTTCACGGCGGCGGTGAATTCCACCAGCGGGGTGTCCATGGCGTCCCAGTTGACCCAGGTGAGCTCGGAGTCCTGGGCGTACGTGTTGTTGTTGCCGTGCTGGGTGCGGCCCAGTTCATCGCCGTGCAGCAGCATGGGCACGCCCTGGGACAGCAGCAGGGTGGCGAGGAAGTTCCGCTGCTGCCGGGCCCGCAGCGAGAGCACCGTCGGGTCGTCCGTGGGGCCCTCGACGCCGCAGTTCCAGGAGCGGTTGTGGGACTCGCCGTCGTTGTTGTCCTCGCCGTTGGCCTCGTTGTGCTTCTCGTTGTAGGACACCAGGTCACGCAGGGTGAACCCGTCGTGCGCGGTGACGAAGTTGATCGACGCGACCGGGCGGCGGGCGGAGGACTCGTAGAGGTCCGCGGAGCCGGTGATCCGGGAGGCGAACTCGCCCAGGGTGGAGGGCTCGCCGCGCCAGAAGTCCCGCACGGTGTCGCGGAACTTGCCGTTCCATTCCGTCCACAGGGGCGGGAAGTTGCCGACCTGGTAGCCGCCGGGACCGATGTCCCAGGGCTCGGCGATCAGCTTGACCTGGGAAACCACCGGGTCCTGCTGGACGAGTTCGAAGAAGCTGGAGAGCCGGTCGACGTCGTAGAACTCGCGGGCCAGGGTTGAGGCGAGGTCGAACCGGAACCCGTCCACGTGCATTTCGGTGACCCAGTAGCGCAGCGAGTCCATGATCAGCTGCAGCGAATGCGGGGTCCGCACATTCAGCGAGTTTCCGGTGCCGGTGTAGTCCATGTAGTACCGCTGGTCGTCCTCGACCAGGCGGTAGTACGACTTGTTGTCGATGCCACGGAAGGACAGGGTGGGGCCCAGGTGGTTGCCCTCGGCTGTGTGGTTGTAGACGACGTCGAGGATCACTTCGATTCCGGCCCGGTGCAGGGCGCGGACCATGGCCTTGAACTCCTGCACCTGCTGCCCGGCGTCGCCGGTGGCGCTGTACTTGTTGTGCGGGGCGAAGAAGCCGATGGTGTTGTAGCCCCAGTAGTTGGACAGGCCCTTCTCCTGCAGCGTGGAGTCGTTGACGAACTGGTGCACGGGCATCAGTTCGATCGCCGTGACGCCGAGTTTCTGCAGGTGTTCGATGACGGCCGGATGCGCGATGCCGGCATAGGTGCCGCGCTCGGCCTCGGGAACCTCCGGGTGCAGCATGGTCAGGCCCTTGACGTGGGCCTCGTAGATGACCGACTTGTGGTACGGAATGCGCGGCAGCCGGTCCCCGTCCCAGTCGAAGAAGGGATTGACGACGACGCCGAGCATCATGTGGGCGGCGGAATCCTCGTCGTTGCGGGAGTCCTCGTCGCCGAAGTTGTAGCCGAACAGCGCCTGGTCCCAGTCGATTTCACCGGCCACGGCCTTGGCATAGGGATCCAGCAGCAGCTTGTTCGGGTTGCAGCGGCAGCCGTTGGCCGGATCGTAGGGGCCGTCCACCCGGAAGCCGTACTTCTGCCCGGGGATGACGTTGGGCAGGTAGCAGTGCCAGACATACCCGTCGACTTCGTGCAGGCGGATCTGCTCCTCCCTGCCCTCGTCGTCGAACAGGCAGAGGGTCACCGATTCGGCGGCCTCGCTGTAGAGGGCGAAGTTGGTGCCGTGCCCGTCATAGGTCGCGCCCAACGGATAGGCATCACCCGGCCAAACTTCCATCTGTGCTCCTGACGTCGGTGGTGTGCAGGACACCAATTTAGTATGCCTGCTTAGTTTCACACCTTACCCCGGCCGGAGCCGTCCCCGGTGGTGAGCTCGGCCACCACCGAACGGATCTCCGCCGGCAGTTTCGACGGCTCGACGGGCCCCCTGCGGGCGGCCCGGGATCCGGCGAGCCCGTGCAGGCTGGCGGCGGCTGCGGCCAGGCGGGCGTAGTGGTCGGGAGTCCGCTCGTCCGGGGCGGTGTGGTCGGTGGCCAGCAGGGCGCCGAGGATCCCGGCTAGGGTGTCCCCGCTGCCGGCCGTGGCGAGCCCGGCGGTGGCGTCGGCCTGGCTGTAGGCGGTGCCGTCCGGGCCGACCGCGAGGGTGGCCCAGCCTTTCAGCAAAACGGTGGCTCCGGTCAGTCCGGCCGCCCGCCGGGCCCAGGACAACGGATCCTCCTCGATCCGGGCACGGTCCACCGACTCGCCCAGGGTGCCGAGCAGGCGTGCAAGTTCCCCGGCATGCGGGGTGAGTACGGTCTGCGCGCCCAGTCCCGGATGCACTTCGGAGAGGGCGTCGGCGTCGATGACGGCGGGCAGGCCCGCGGCCATGGCGGCGCGGGCCCGCAGCCGCTGCTCCTCATCGGTTCCGGCCCCCGGGCCGGCCAGCCAGGCCTGGACGTGGGTCTCATCCACCCGGCCCCCACTGCAGACCGCCTCCGGATGGGCGATGTTGATCAGCCGGGCGACGTCGGGCGCGCCGAGGTAGCGGACCATGCCGACGCCGGTGGCCAGGGCGGCGCCGACGGCCAGCACGGCGGCTCCCGGATAGGTGGCCGAGCCGGCGGCGACGCCGAGGACGCCGCGGGTGTACTTATGGTCGGTGGCGCGGGGCCGGTAGAGGGCCGCGGCGACGTCGGCGGCTTCCAGCCGGCGCAGTTCGGGCTCCCCCAGGTGCGGGCCGAGGCCGATGTCGACGCATTCGACGCTGCCGGCCGCGGCGGCGCCGGGGCCGGCCATCAGCCCGGTCTTCCAGGCGCCGAAGGTCACGGTGGCATCGGCCCGGATGTGCGGGCCCGCAGCGGCTCCGGTGTCTGCGTCGATGCCGCTGGGCAGGTCCGTGGCCAGGAGAAAGGGGCCCGTCCCCTGGCTTTCACGGGCGGGAACGAGGGCCTCGGCAACCTCGGCCGCCGGGCCGCGGAGCCCGCCCCTGCCGCCGGTGCCGAGCAGGCCGTCGAGGACCAGGTCAGCGGAACGGCAGAGCCCGGCGGCGCTCCGCGCATCCGAAACGGTCCGGACGGTGCCGCCGCACCGGACCAACTCCGCCAACGCCTCCGGGTGGGCCCGCTCGGCGAACAGCAGAGCGATAACGGAGGCACCGCGGGCAGCCAGCCGGGCGCCGGCGTAGAGAGCGTCGCCGCCGTTGTTGCCGGCACCGGCCAGCACCGTGACGCCGGCCCCGTAGACCCTGCCCCGGCGGCTGCGCAGCTGTCGGGCTGCGGCCGTATACAGCCCGTGGGCGGCCCGCTGCATCAGCACCGGTCCCAGGCCTTGGCGCAGCAGCGGCTCCTCGGCGGCACGGACGGCGGTTCCGGAGTACGCGCTGATCATGTCGACCAGCCTAGTACCGTCCCGCCGCCTCAGTCTTCGGCGACCACCATCGCGGTGGCGACGTCCCCGTCGTGGCTGAGCGAGAGGTGCCAGCGCCGCACGCCGCGTTCCTCGGCCGCGGCAGCGACGGTCCCGCTGGCCTGCACGAAGGGGGCGCCGGCGCCGTCGATGCCGACTTGGCAGTCCTGCCAGTTCATGCCGGCCGGCGCGCCGAGCGCCTTCGCGACCGCTTCCTTGGCGGCGAACCGGGCCGCCAGGGAACGCAGGTTCAGCTCCCGCTCGGCGGGAGTGAACAGCCGGGCGCGCAGCCCGGGCGTGCGTTCCAGCTGGCGGCCGAACCGCGGCACGTCGACGACGTCGACGCCGATCCCGACGATCACCGGGCTACTCGACGGTGACGGACTTGGCCAGGTTGCGCGGCTGGTCGACGTCGTAGCCCTTCGCCGTGGCGAGGGCACAGGCGAAGATCTGCAGCGGGACGACGGTCAGCAGCGGCGCGAGCAGCGGCGCGGCCTCCGGCACGTAGAACACGTGCTCCGCGTAGTCCTTGACGGCGTCGTCGCCCTCTTCGGCGATCACAATGGTGCGGGCGCCGCGGGCACGGATCTCCTGGATGTTGGAGACCACCTTGGCGTGCAGCGAGTTCCGGCCGCGCGGGGACGGAACCACCACGAACACCGGCTGGCCCTCCTCGATCAGGGCGATCGGGCCGTGCTTCAGCTCGCCGGCGGCAAAGCCCTCGGCGTGGATGTACGCCAGCTCCTTGAGCTTCAGCGCACCCTCCATAGCGATCGGGAAACCGACGTGGCGGCCTAGGAACAGCACCGAGCGCGTGTCGGCCATCATTTCGGCGAGTTCGCGGACCTGGCCGGAGCCGTCGAGGACCTGCTGGATCTTGCCGGGAATCGCGGCGAGGTCGGCCAGGATGTCCTTAATTTCGCCCTGGAACTTGTTGCCGCGCAGCTGGGCCAGGTACAGGCCGAGCAGATAGGCGGCGGTGATCTGCGCCAGGAACGCCTTGGTGGAGGCCACGGCGATTTCCGGGCCGGCGTGGGTGTAGAGCACCGCATCGGATTCGCGCGGAATGGTGGAGCCGTGCGTGTTGCAGATGGCCAGGACCTTCGCGCCCTGCTCCTTGGCGTAGCGGACCGCCATCAGGGTGTCCATCGTTTCGCCGGACTGGCTGATGGCCACGATCAGCGTGTTGGCGTCGACGATCGGATCGCGGTAACGGAACTCGTGGCTGAGCTCGACCTCGACCGGAATCCTGCACCAGTGCTCGATGGTGTACTTGGCGACCTGGCCGGCGTACGCGGAAGTGCCGCAGGCGAGGACCATGATCTTGTTGATCGACTTCAACGCCTCGGGATCGACGCGCAGCTCATCGAGCGTGAGGCGTCCCTCGGAGTCGGAACGGCCGAGCAGGGTGTCGCCCACGGCCTGCGGCTGGTCGTTGATCTCCTTCTCCATGAAGGAGCCGTAGCCGCCCTTTTCCGCAGCCTTGGCATCCCAGTTCACCTCGAACTCGGTGCCTTCGGCGGGCCCGCCAAAGAAGTCGGTGATCTCCATCGTCTCGGGGGTGATGGTGACGATCTGGTCCTGGCCGAGCTCGACGGCGCGCCGGGTGAAGTCGATGAAGCCGGAAACATCGGAGCCGAGGAAGTTCTCGTTCTCGCCGAGCCCGACGACGAGCGGCGAGTTCCGGCGGGCGGCGACGACCATGTCCGGGGCGTCGGCGTGGACGGCGAGGAGGGTGAAGGCACCCTCAAGGCGCTGGCACGCCAGCTGCATGGCCCGGCGCAGGTCTCCCCCGGCCTCGCCGCGGAAGAGGGTGCCGAGCAGCACGGCTGCAACTTCGGTGTCGGTTTCGCTCAGGAACTCCGCGCCCGCCTGCAGCAGCTCCGCCTTGATCTCGGCGAAGTTCTCGATGATGCCGTTGTGGATCACGGCCAGGCGTCCGCCGTCGGCCAGGTGCGGGTGGGCGTTCTCGTCGGTCGGGCCGCCGTGGGTGGCCCAGCGGGTGTGCCCGATGCCGGTGGCCGCGACGGGCAGCGGGTCCGCTTCCAGGACCGCCGCCAGGTTCGCCAGCTTGCCGGACTTCTTGCGGCTCTGGACGCCGTCTTCGGTCAGGACGGCGACGCCGGCGGAGTCATAGCCGCGGTATTCAAGCCGCCGCAGGCCCTCCATGACGACGTCGAGGGCACTGTGGGAGCCGGCTTCGCGCAGCTCCGCTGCCGCGCCGGGGCGGCCGGTATATCCAACAATTCCACACATAGCCCTAAGCGTACCGGCAGCCGCGCCCGCCCCCGTGCACGGCAGGCCCGCACGGTCACAGCCGCGGCATTTCCCGTGCTCCGGATATGTTTGACGCGTGTTTGGGATTGACGGGCCCGGCAGGGCAGAATGCACAGGGTGAGTGAACCATTGCCCCGGCCGCTGCCGTCCAACGGGTCTGAGGGCAACTTCACACCCTTTGTCGAGCTCGACAGGAGCACCTGGGCGCGCCTCGCGAACGAGATCAAGTCCCCGCTGAACCAGGAGGACATTGTCCGGCTGCGCGGCATCGGCGACGAGCTCAGCCTCGAGGAGATCCGCGAGGTCTACCTTCCCCTCTCCCGCCTGCTGAACCTTTACGTCGCGGCGGCCGGCGAGCTGCACAACGCCACCACCACCTTCCTGGGCGAAAAAACCAGCCGCACGCCGTTCGTGATCGGCGTCGCCGGCTCGGTGGCTGTTGGAAAATCGACGACGGCGCGCGTGCTGCGGGAGATGCTACGCCGCTGGCCGGAGACCCCCAACGTCGAACTGGTCACCACCGACGGCTTCCTCTACCCCAACGCCGAGCTGGAGCGCCGTGGCCTGATGCAGCGCAAGGGCTTTCCGGAGTCCTACGACCGCCGGGCGCTGCTGCGCTTCGTGAGTGCGGTCAAGAGCGGGGCCGACGAGGTCCGTGCCCCCAAGTACTCGCACCTGACCTACGACATCGTTCCCGGCGAGGAGATCGTCGTGCGCCGCCCCGACGTCCTCATTGTGGAGGGGCTGAACGTGCTGGCCCCGGCCCGGGTCCGCGCCGATGGGCGGGCCGGTCTCGCCCTGAGCGACTTCTTCGACTTCTCGATCTACGTGGACGCCCGCACCACCTACATCGAGGAATGGTACGTGCGCAGGTTCCAGAAGCTGCGCAGCGGGGCCTTCGCCGATCCGGCGTCCTACTTCCACCGCTACGCCGATCTGAGCGACGAGGAAGCGCGCGAAACGGCCCTGGGGATCTGGAAGCGGATCAACGAGCCGAACCTGGTCACCAATGTGCTGCCCACCCGGGGCCGGGCGCAGCTGGTCCTATCCAAGGACGCCAATCATTCGGTGACCAGGATGCTCCTGCGCAAGACGTAGGCTGCCGGCCGGTACGCCTGCGGAGCGGAAGGGGTTCGGCTTAGACCGCGGCACCCTCAGTGGGCTTCAGCGACAGGTGGGTCTCCACGGTCTCGGCCAACCGGCCTGCGACGGCCGAAGCCGTGTCCATGTCCGCGGCCTCTACCATGACGCGGACCACCGGCTCGGTTCCGGAGGGACGGAGCAGGACGCGCCCGGTCTCCCCCAGCTGCGCCTGCGCGGCTTCCACTGCCCGGCTGACCGCTTCATTGGTGCTGACGCCGGCCTTGTCGACGCCGCGCACGTTGATGAGGACCTGCGGCAGCTTGTTCATCACGGTGGCCAGCTGCTTCAGCGGCCGGCCGGTGCGGGCGACCTGGGCCGCCAGCTGGAGGCCGGTCAGGACGCCGTCGCCCGTGGTGGCGTACTCCGAGAAGATGACGTGGCCGGACTGCTCGCCGCCGAGGCTGTACCCGCCTTCGCGCATCGCCTCGAGCACGTACCGGTCTCCGACGGCGGTTTCGCGCAGGGAGATGCCGGCTTCGCGCAGGGCGAGCTTGAGGCCCAGGTTGCTCATCACGGTGGCGACGAGGGCGTCGTCCTTCAGCTTTCCGGCGGCCTTGAAGGCGGTGGCCATGATGGCCATGATCTGGTCGCCGTCCACCATGTTGCCCTCATGGTCGACGGCCAGGCAGCGGTCGGCGTCGCCGTCGTGGGCGATGCCCAGGTCCGCTCCGTGTTCCACCACGGCGGCCTGGAGCGGGCCCAGGTGCGTGGAGCCGTACCCGTCGTTGATGTTGATGCCGTCCGGATCGGCGCCGATCACCACGACCTGGGCGCCGGCGTCGGCGAAGACCTGCGGTGAGCAGCCGCTGGCGGCGCCGTGCGCGCAGTCCAGGACCACCTTGAGGCCGTCGAGCCGGTTCGGCAGGGTCTGCAGCAGGTGGAGCACGTAGCGGTCTTCGGCGTCCGCGAACCGGTTGATCCGGCCTACCTCGGCGCCCGTGGGACGCAGCGACGGCTGGCTCATCTCCAGCTCGATCTCATCCTCGAGGGCGTCGTCGAGCTTCTGTCCGCCGCGGGCCAGGAACTTGATGCCGTTGTCCGGGGCGGCGTTGTGGCTGGCGGAGATCATGACGCCGAAGTCGGCGCCGAGGTCCGCCACCAGGAAGGCGGCCGCGGGGGTGGGCAGCACGCCGGCGTCGTGGACGTCGACGCCCGAGCTGGCGAGGCCGGCTTCCACCGCTGCGGAGATGAAGTCTCCGCTGATGCGCGGATCGCGTGCGACGACGGCGGTGGGGCGGCGGCCGTCGGAGCGGCGGTGGCCGAGGACGACGGCGGCGGCCTGGGCCAGGCTGAGCGCGACCTCCGCGGTAATCAGGCCGTTCGCGAGGCCCCGCACGCCGTCTGTTCCAAACAATCTGCTCATCGCACACAATCCTAAGACACGCTTTTTCACCTCAATGAGGGGCCGCAGGCGGCAGGCTTACCGGGCTATTCTGCCACCGGTATACCCCCGATCGTGAAATCGAAGGCCCGCAGCGGGCCCGCAGGGCAGGTGATTTCCCTCCTGTGCAGGGTATCCGGCGCACTGGGCCTCCCTAACCCGACGCCGGTGTACGGCGCGTCCGGCTCTGACCATTGATCCCATGCAGGGGGCCCCGGCGACTGCTCAGCGCACCCATTTCGACCGGAGCCACCCTCCACTTTTGGGTCAGCCCTCCGGTTTGCGCTCTTTCCCTCCGCTTCGTTCAATCCCTCCGGCCTGAAGCGGAGGCTACGGACAAAGCGGAGGGAGCCACACCGAAGCGGAGGGAGACGCCGCCGTGCGGCGCCTACCCGGGCCCTCGGTCTGCCGGACGGCGCCTTAAACAGCAACAGCCCCCGCTCTGCAGCGGGGGCTGTTGCTGTGCGGCGCCGAAGGGCGCTTGTGGACCCAGGCGCCGAAGGGCGCTTGTGGACCCAAGCGCTGAATCAGCGCTTGTGGAGCCAAGCGCCAAAAAGCGCCGCGGGCCCCAAGATGCATTCGCCCCAGCGAATGCATCTTGGGAAGGCGCTTTTTAGCGCTTGGAGTACTGCGGAGCCTTGCGGGCCTTCTTGAGGCCTGCCTTCTTGCGCTCGATGACGCGGGCGTCACGAGTCAGGAAGCCGGCCTTCTTCAGGGTCGGGCGGTTGTTCTCGCGGTCGATCTCGTTCAGCGAGCGGGCAATGCCCAGGCGCAGCGCACCGGCCTGGCCGGAGGGGCCGCCGCCGTGGATGCGGGCGATGACGTCGTAGGCGCCTTCAAGCTCCAGGACCTTGAAGGGCTCGGCGACTTCCTGCTGGTGCAGCTTGTTCGGGAAGTAGTCCGACAGCTCGCGGCCGTTGATGTTCCACTGGCCGGAGCCGGGGACAACGCGCACGCGGGCGATGGCTTCCTTACGGCGACCAACGGCGGAACCGGCAACGGTCAGCGCGGGACGCTCGGCGACAGCCACAGTGGACTCCGCCGGGGTTTCCGAGGTGTAGCTGGTGAGCTCCTCGGTGCTTTCATTGAGCTCTTCGTTCTGAGCCACGATTCTCCTTGAATTCTTTTCTTAGCTAACGGGCCGGAACTACTGAGCGACCTGGGTGATTTCGAAGGTCTTCGGCTGCTGGGCAGCGTGCGGGTGCTCGGCACCTGCGTAGACCTTCAGCTTGCCCATCTGCTGGGCAGCCAGGGAGTTCTTGGGGAGCATGCCGCGGATCGCCTTCTCGACGGCGCGAACCGGGTTCTTCGCGAGCAGCTCGGCATAGTTGACGGAGGAGAGACCGCCCGGGAAACCGGAGTGGCGGTAAGCGCGCTTCTGCTCGAGCTTGGCGCCGGTCAGGGCGACCTTCTCTGCGTTGATGATGATGACGAAATCGCCCATGTCCATGTGGGGAGCAAAGGTCGGCTTGTGCTTTCCGCGCAGCAGTGTTGCGGTCTGGCTGGCAAGACGACCCAGGACAACGTCGGTGGCGTCAATGACGTGCCACTGGCGGTTGATGTCGCCGGGCTTCGGGGTGTACGTACGCACGTTTTTTGCCTTCGTTTCTTCTTCTTAGGTGGCTGCACATGGCAAGCCATGTGCTTCGCAGCTTCATCTATGCGCTACCGGAGTGTCAGGTGAGGACTGCTCGTACCAGTGGTCCAAAGTTTCTCGACTATTCCCCGGGGCCAGGTGGCTCTGCAACTTAAGCCGCTCCCGTGGGCATAGACCTATCGAGGTAGGACACGCACAACGACTATAAACGATAGCCGCTCGGCCCGGTCAGGTCAAAAGGGCCCGGACAGCGCCGCGCTGTCGCGCAGCGCACGGGTGCGGTCGGCACGGGCCCGCAGGCCGTCGTCGTCGGGGTACCGCACCTCTTCCAGCACCAGCGGGTGGGGCGGGGCCAGCAGCGACTTCGAGTCGCGGACCTGGGCAAAGAGCCTCTCGGCCAGCCATGTCGGGGCCCGCTCCCCCGATCCGACCCTGAGCGCTGCGCCGATCAGGGAGCGGACCATGCTGTGGCAGAAGGCGTCTGCGCGCAGCGACGCAGTGATCACCCCGTCGGCTCCGCGGGCGAAGCCGAAGGCCTGCAGCTCGCGGATGGTGGTGGCGCCGAGGCGCGGCTTGCAGAAGGACAGGAAGTCGTGGACGCCCAGCACGGCGGCGGCGCCTTCGTTCATGCGGTCCACGTCCAGTTTGCTGCGGTGCCAGAGGGTGATGCCGCGTGTCAGCGGGTCCTGGTCCTGCAGCCGGTCGGCAATCCGGTAGCTGTAGCGCCGCCACAGGGCGGAAAAACGGGCGTCGAATCCGGCCGGGGCCGGACGGGCGGAGAACACATGGATCGCTCCGGCCATGGCTTCGGCCATCCGCCGGGGCATGCCGGACTCCCGCAGCGGCATGGTGAGCTCCCGGTTCAGCACCCCGCGCAGCCGGCGCAGCATTGCGTGTTCGGGGTCGAGCTCGTGCCCCCGCGTCAGGCCTTCCCACTCGTCAGGTGCCAGGTCCAGGTGCGCCACCTGCCCGCGGGCGTGGACACCGGCATCCGTACGCCCGGCGACCGTGAGGCGCACGGGCCGGCGGAGCAGTACGGCAAGCGAGTCCTCAAGGGTGCCCTGGACGGTCCTCAGGCCCGGCTGCGCGGCCCACCCCGAGAACGCGGCGCCGTCGTAGGCCAGGTCAAGCCGGATACGAAGAGACCCGCCGTCCCCATGGGGAGCGGCGGGTCCTTCGATCGTCATGACTACCATGCTACGCGGTTCCGCCGGGGGCGGGAGCGCAGCAGCAGAGGTCAGTAGGACTGACGGGGGTCCGGCTGCGCGTTGGGCGCGTTGTTGACTGCAGCCTCGGTTGCAGCAGCAGCAGCGGACTCCTGCGCGGCCTGCTTGGCCTCGACGTCGGCCTGAGCGGTCTCCGGCGCCTCGTCAGCAGACTCAGCCGAATCGGCGCTGTCTGCGGACTCCGGCGAGTCAGCGGACTCGGGGGAATCAGCGGACTCGGCCGACTCGGCGGCCGGAGCGGCGGCGGCAGCGGCGGCCGATGCCTCGGCAACCACGGCCTGCTTGGCGGAAACCGGCTCCAGCACCAGTTCGATCACGGCCATGGGCGCGTTGTCGCCCTGGCGGTTGCCGATCTTGGTGATGCGGGTGTAGCCGCCCTCGCGGTTGGCGACGGCCGGAGCGATCTCGGTGAACAGCTCGTGCACGATCCCCTTGTCGGTGATCATGGTCAGCACGCGGCGGCGGGCAGCCAGGTCTCCGCGCTTGGCGAAGGTGATCAGGCGCTCGGCGTACGGGCTCAGGCGCTTGGCCTTGGTCACCGTGGTGGTGATCCGCTTGTGCTCGAACAGCTGCGAAGCCAGGTTCGCCAGCATCAGGCGCTGGTGGGCCGGGCTGCCTCCGAGGCGCTTACCCTTGGTGGGTGTAGGCATTACATTTTCTCCTCAAACGGTGCCGACGGCTCTGGAGAAAGCCGGACGGCAGAAATTTGCTAGTTAGAGCTCGTCGTCCGAGAACTCGGTCTCGTCCTCGTCAATGGCTGCGGCACGGGCTGCCAGGTCGAACCCGGGAGGGGAATCCTTCAGGGACAGGCCCAGTTCAACCAGCTTCGCCTTCACCTCGTCGATGGACTTCGCGCCGAAGTTGCGGATGTCCATCAGGTCAGCCTCGGAGCGGGCGACGAGTTCACCCACGGTGTGGATGCCCTCACGCTTGAGGCAGTTGTAGGAACGCACGGTCAGCTCGAGGTCCTCGATCGGCAGCGCCATGTCGGCCGCAAGCGCGGCGTCGGTGGGGCTGGGGCCGATCTCGATGCCCTCGGCTGCGGTGTTCAGTTCGCGGGCCAGGCCGAACAGTTCAACCAGGGTGGTGCCTGCGGACGCGACGGCGTCGCGCGGGGCAATGGCATCCTTGGTTTCGACATCGACGATCAGGCGGTCGAAGTCGGTGCGCTGCTCAACACGGGTGGCCTCCACGCGGAAGGTCACCTTCAGCACCGGCGAGTAGATGGAGTCGACCGGGATGCGGCCGATCTCCTGGTCGCCGGACTTGTTCTGGGCCGCGGAAACGTAGCCGCGCCCGCGCTCGATGGTCAGTTCGAGCTCGAACTTGCCCTTCGAGTTCAGGGTGGCGATGTGCAGATCCGGGTTGTGGAATTCGACACCGGCCGGCGGAGCGATGTCCGCAGCGGTGACGACGCCGGGGCCCTGCTTGCGCAGGTAGGCGACCACGGGCTCGTCGTGCTCGGAGGACACCGACAGGTTCTTGATGTTCAGGATGATCTCAGTGACATCCTCCTTCACACCGGGGACCGTGGTGAACTCATGCAGCACGCCGTCGATCCGGATGCTGGTTACCGCAGCACCGGGAATGGAGGACAGCAGCGTGCGGCGGAGCGAGTTGCCGAGGGTGTAGCCGAAGCCGGGCTCCAGCGGTTCGATGATGAACCGGGACCGGTTGTCGGCTACGACTTCTTCAGTGAGGGTGGGGCGCTGTGCAATGAGCACTTGCATTTCCTTTCAGCGAGCGTCCGCTATATGACGCAGCACAATTGGTGGAAACGACGACGACGGGGTCTCCCGCGGGCGTCTTGGACGGCTGGATCCCGTCGCCGGCCTCCTGGAGGATCCACCCACCGGTGCCGCGGCCGCCAAAGGCGGCAGCGGCACCAGGGTGGTTCGTCCGGACCGGTCAGCCGGAAAGCCGATTAGACGCGGCGGCGCTTCGGGGGACGGCAGCCGTTGTGCGCGCTCGGGGTCACATCCTGGATGGACCCGACCTCCAGGCCGGTGGCCTGCAGCGAACGGATGGCGGTCTCGCGGCCGGAGCCCGGACCCTTCACGAAGACGTCGACCTTGCGGACGCCGTGCTCCTGTGCACGCTTCGCAGCGGTCTCGGCAGCCATCTGAGCGGCGAACGGAGTCGACTTGCGCGAACCCTTGAATCCAACCTCACCGGAGGAAGCCCAGGCGATGACGTCGCCGGACGGGTCCGTGATGGAAACAATGGTGTTGTTGAACGTGCTCTTGATGTGCGCCTGGCCCAGCGCAACATTCTTCTTATCCTTGCGACGCGGCTTGCGCACCGCTCCACGAGTCTTAGGGGGCATTACTTCTCCTACAAAGAGTTTGGTTTTGGGGTGGCCCCGGAAGGGCCCGGCGTCAGCCGCTGTTAGCGGCCGGCCTTCTTCTTACCGGCAACGGTGCGCTTCGGACCCTTGCGGGTACGGGCGTTGGTCTTCGTGCGCTGGCCGTGCACGGGCATGCCGCGGCGGTGGCGGATGCCCTGGTAGCTGCCGATCTCCACCTTGCGGCGGATGTCGGCGGCCACCTCACGGCGGAGGTCACCCTCGACCTTGAAGTTGCCCTCAATGTAGTCACGCAGCTGAACGAGCTCAGCGTCGGTGAGATCCTTGACGCGGGTGTCCGGGCTGATGCCGGTTTCCGCGAGGGTCTGCTCTGCACGGGTCTTGCCCACGCCGTAGATGTAGGTAAGCGCGATCACTACCCGCTTTTCGCGGGGAATGTCTACGCCGGCGAGACGTGCCATATGGCGGTTCTCCTCTTGTTGCTCCGGAGGTCTGGAGCAGCGCATTCCCTGTTGCCAGGTCCCCGGCCTCCGTACCGGGGGTGTGCGTCACGCGTACCGACGCTGCACTGCCTGTTATTCGATTACTACGCGTGGGCGTCCCTCACGGGACCCGTTGACCGGGGCCGAAGCTCCCGGATCAGCGGGTTCTTAGCCCTGGCGCTGCTTGTGGCGCGGGTTCTCGCAGATCACCATGACCCGCCCGTTACGGCGGATCACCTTGCACTTATCGCAGATCTGCTTGACGCTCGGCTGAACCTTCATGGCGTTCCTTTGCGTGGTTGCAGGATTTACTTGTAGCGGTAAACGATGCGACCTCGGGTGAGGTCGTAAGGGCTAAGCTCCACTACAACGCGGTCTCCGGGGAGGATGCGAATGTAGTGTTGACGCATCTTTCCCGAGATGTGGGCAAGCACAATGTGCCCGTTCGCCAGCTCAACGCGGAACATCGCGTTGGGCAGGGCTTCGTTGACCGAGCCCTCAATCTCAATGACGCCGTCTTTCTTGGCCATATCCTCCGCTAACGTCTGTGTCCTCCGTTTGGCGGGGAGGACGGTTTTCGGGTTTGATGGTCCCCAACCAGGCCCCCACCGAGGTGGAAATTGGGCACGGGTGTAGAGACAACCAACAGATAACTGTACTCCAAGGGCCCGGGAAAGTTAAATCTCCGCCGGCAGCGGCACGGCAGCCGGTCCGGACACGGCCCGCCGCCGTCCGCATCTCCCGAACCTGCCGTCACACCGCCGGCCCCGGAACGCGGAAAACCCGGACGCCGATGGCGATCCGGGTTTTCCGTCAGTCCGTTTGCGGCCCGCAGACGGGCGGCGTCCCGCTACGGGATCGGCACCGGCGTCACGCCGAGGGGTTCAAGCCGCGACGCTCCGCCGTCGGGCGCGGTCAGCACCCAGATTCCCTTCTCGTGGATCGCCACCGAGTGCTCCCACTGGCAGGAGCGGCTGCCGTCCACGGTGATGACGGTCCATTCGTCCTCCAGCACCGCGGTCTCGATGTCGCCGCGCACCAGCATCGGCTCGATCGCCAGGCACATGCCGGGCTTCAGCTTCGGGCCGCGGTGGCCGGTGCGGTAGTTCAGCACGTCCGGTGCCTGGTGCATCTCGGAACCGATGCCGTGACCGACATAGTCCTCGAGGATGCCCAGCTTCTCCCCCGGCACGCCGGAGACGTAATCGTCGATGGCGTTGCCGATGTCCCCTACGAAGCGGCCCTTCGCCGCAGCCGCGATGCCGCGCCACATCGCCTCTTCGGTGACGTCGGAGAGGCGCCGGTCCGCCGGGTCCGCTTCTCCCACAATGACGGTCCGCGCGGAATCGGCATGCCAGCCGTCCACGACGGCGCCGCCGTCAATGGAGATGATGTCTCCGTCCGCCAGGATCTTGTCCCCCGGGATGCCGTGCACGACCTCTTCGTTGACCGAGGTGCAGATCGTCGCCGGAAAGCCGTGGTAGCCGAGGAAGTTCGAGGTGGCGCCGGCCTCCTTGAGGACGCCGGCGAACACTGCGTCGAGGTCGCGGGTCCGTGCACCGGGAACCGCTGCCGCGCAGGCGGCGTCAAGCGCGCGGCTCAGCACGAGCCCCGCCTCCCGCATGGTGCGCATCTGCGCATTGGTCTTGTACTGGATTTTGGGCTGGCCCAAATTTCTCCTGCTTACTGTCGAGCTGAGCTTGCTGAGGTGCTGCGCGCCGAGCGCGCAGCACCTCCCGGTTACCGGAGGTCGCTGAGCGCGGCCATGATGCGCTCGGTGACCTCGTCGATGTCTCCGAGCCCGTCCACCTGGGTGACGATGCCGCGGTCCTGGTAGCGGGCGACGACGTCCGCCGTCTCCTTCTTGTACAGGTCCAGCCGGTGGCGGATGACGTCTTCGTTGTCGTCGGCGCGGCCTTCGATCTCGGCCCGGCGCAGCAGACGCTGCACGAGCTCCTCGTCGTCGGCGGTCAGCTGGAGGACGGCGTCGAGCTTCTGCCCGCTCTCCGCGAGGATGCGGTCCAGCTCCTCCACCTGGGCGGTGGTGCGCGGGTATCCGTCCAGCAGGAAGCCGTCGACGACGTCGTCGTTGGCCAGCCGGTCACGGACCATGTTGTTGGTGACCGAGTCCGGCACGAAGTTGCCGGCGTCGATGTACTTCTTGGCCTCCAGGCCCAGCGGGGTCAGTTCCTTCACGTTGTACCGGAAGATGTCGCCGGTGGAGATCGCGCTGACTCCGAGCCGCTCGGAGATCCTGGCGGCCTGAGTGCCTTTGCCGGCGCCGGGAGGTCCAATAATAAGCAGGCGTGTCATCGCAGTAACCCTTCGTAGTGACGCTGCTGAAGCTGTGCGTCGATTTGTTTGACCGTCTCGAGGCCCACACCAACCATGATGAGGATCGAGGTCCCGCCGAACGGGAAGTTCTGGTTGGCTCCGACGAGCACCAGGGCGATCAGCGGGATGAGGGCAACAATGCCCAGGTAGAGAGCGCCGGGCAGGGTAATGCGGGACAGCACGTACTGCAGGTATTCGGCGGTGGGACGGCCGGCCCGGATGCCCGGGATGAAGCCGCCGTACTTCTTCATGTTCTCCGAGACTTCCTCCGGGTTGAAGGTGATGGAGACGTAGAAGTAGGTGAAGAAGACAATCAGCAGGAAGTACACCGCCATGTAGAGCGGGTGGTCGCCGGTGACGAAGTAGTTGTTGATCCACACGACCCATTCCGGCGGAGTGCCGTCGGCCGGGGTGTTGAACTGGGCCACCAGCGCCGGCAGGTAGAGCATCGAGGAGGCGAAGATGACGGGGATCACGCCGGCCATGTTCACCTTGATCGGAATGTAGGTGTTCGTACCGCCCACGGTGCGGCGGCCGATCATGCGCTTCGCGTACTGCACGGGAACACGGCGCTGGGACTGCTCGACGAAAATGACCAGGGCGACGACGAGGACGCCGATCGCCAGCACGCCGAGGAAGACGGTCCACCCCTGCGAGGTCAGGATCGCACCGAGGGAGCTCGGGAAGGAGGCGGCGATGGAGGTGAAGATCAGCAGCGAGATGCCGTTGCCGACACCCTTCTCAGTGACCAGCTCGCCCATCCACATGATCAGGCCGGTGCCTGCCGTGAGCGTGATGATGATCAGCAGGACCATGATCAGGCTGTCGTCCGGGATGATGTCCAGCGAGCACTGGTTGTTGAACAGCGCACCCGAGCGGGCCAGCGACACCACGGTCGTCGCGTTCAGCAGGCCCAGTGCGATCGTCAGGTACCGGGTGTACTGCGTCAGCCTGGCCTGCCCCTGCTGGCCTTCCTCATGCAGGGCCTGGAACCGGGGAATCACCACACGCAGCAGCTGCACGATGATGCTCGCGGTGATGTAGGGCATGATGCCCAGCGCAAAGACCGACACCTGGAGCAGTGCGCCGCCGCTGAAGAGGTTAACGAACTCGTACAGGCCGCCGGTGGTGGCGCCGAGTGCGAGGCACTGCTGAACATTGCCGTAGTCGACGCCCGGCGCCGGGATAAACGTACCCATCCGGTAAAGGGTGATGATTCCCAGCGTAAACAACAGCTTGCGTCGCAGATCTGGCGTCCGGAAGGCCCGGCCAATAGCGCTGAGCAAGCGTCCTCCTGAGGTAAGAAATAGTCCGATCGGACTGGTGACAGTGAGAGTCTAACCGGTGTGGCTGCCTGTTGCGTTAACGGGCCGCCCGCCGGATTGGTGCCTTAACGCGCCGAACTCCCGGCCGGGCCCGTTCGGGTCCTGCCGGGAGTTCAGCGTTGACGCTTCGGCGCCGGCTTCCGGGGGCTTCCCGCCGCGCAGTGCGCGGCGGGCGCCCCGGATGCCGTCTGCCAAGGCTGCTACAGGGTGGTCGTGGACCCGCCGGCGGCAGCGATCTTCTCGACCGCGCTTGCGGAGAAGGCGTTGGCCGTAACCTCAACCTTGACCGTGATGTCGCCGGTGCCCAGAACCTTGACCGGCTGGTTGCGGCGGACCGCACCCTTCTCGGCCAGGGCCTCGACGGTGACCTGGCCGCCCTCGGGGAAGAGCTCCGAGATGCGGTCCAGGTTCACCACCTGGTAGGTCACCTTGAACGGGTTCTTGAAGCCGCGCAGCTTCGGCAGGCGCATGTGCAGCGGCAGCTGCCCGCCCGCGAAGCCGGCCTTGACCTGGTACCGCGCTGCGGTGCCCTTGGTACCGCGGCCTGCGGTCTTGCCCTTGGAGCCTTCACCACGGCCGACACGGGTCTTCGCCGTGCGCGAGCCGGGAGCCGGGCGCAGGTGGTGGACCTTCAGCGTCTTCTGCTGTTCGTTCTGTTCGGCCATGTTACTTCGCCTCCTCAACCTTCACGAGGTGCGGAACCGTGGAGATCATGCCGACGGTCACTGCATCCGCGGTACGGACGACGGAGTCGCCGATGTGCTTCAGGCCCAGTGAACGCAGCGTGTCGCGCTGGTTCTGCTTGCCGCCAATGGCGGACTTGATCTGAGTGATGTGCAGCTGTGCCGAGCTGACGGCAACGCGCTTGGGAGTAGTCATCAGGCACCAGCCTTCTGCATGTTGCGAATCATCGCCGCCGAGGCAACCTCGTCCAGCGGCAGTCCGCGGCGGGCAGCCACGGCCTGCGGCTCTTCGAGGCCCTTCAGCGCGGCAACCGTGGCCTGCACGATGTTGATCGCGTTGGAGGAACCCAGCGACTTGGACAGAACGTCGTGGATACCGGCGCACTCGAGGATGGCGCGGACCGGACCGCCGGCGATAACACCGGTACCCGGGGAAGCCGGACGCAGGAGCACGACGCCGGCGGCTGCCTCACCCTGCACCAGGTGCGGGATGGTGCTGCCGATGCGCGGGACGCGGAAGAAGGACTTCTTGGCCTCTTCCACGGCCTTGGCGATGGCCGAGGGAACTTCCTTGGCCTTGCCGTAGCCGACGCCGACCAGGCCGTTGCCGTCGCCGACAACCACCAGGGCGGTGAAGCTGAAGCGACGACCGCCCTTGACGACCTTGGCGACGCGGTTGATGGTCACGACACGCTCGATGAACTTGTCCTTGTCATCGCCGCGTCCGCCGTCACGGCCGCCACGGCCGCCGCGGTCACCACGGCCGCCGCGCTCGTTGCGCTGGCCGTCCCGGCGACCGCCGCGGCGGTCATCGGTGCTGGGGGCTGCGGCGTCCTTGGACTCAGTTGCCTCAGCAGCTGTAGCTTCAGTCACCTGATTTTCCTTTTCCTTGTTAACCTCGGTCACAGTGCCAGCCCACCTTCACGTGCGCCGTCTGCAACAGCCGCGATGCGGCCGTGGTAGCGGTTGCCGCCACGGTCGAAGACGACCGCTTCAATGCCGGCAGCCTTGGAACGCTCGGCCACGAGCTCGCCGACGCGGCGGGCCTTCGCGGTCTTGTCGGCCTCCATGGCCCGCAGGTCCGCTTCCATGGTGGAGGCGGAAGCCACGGTGACGCCCTTGGTGTCGTCGACAACCTGGACGAAGATGTGGCGTGCGGAACGGTTCACGACCAGGCGCGGACGTGCCGGGGTACCCGCAATACGCTTGCGGATACGCAGCTGGCGCCGGGTACGGGCTGCGGACTTGCTCTTGTTGGTCCGCTTCTTGTTGATGCTGATCGCCATGATTACTTACCAGCCTTTCCGACCTTGCGGCGGACAATCTCGCCGGCGTAACGGATGCCCTTGCCCTTGTACGGGTCGGGCTTGCGCAGCTTGCGGATGTTGGCGGAAACCTCGCCGACCAGCTGCTTGTCGATGCCGGACACCGTGATCTTGGTGGGGCCGTTGACGGTCAGGGTGATGCCCTCGGGGGCCTTCACGTTGACCGGGTGGCTGTAACCCAGGGCGAACTCGAGGTCCGAACCCTTGGCCAGCACGCGGTAACCGGTACCGACGATCTCCAGGTCCTTCTTGAAGCCTTCGGTCACACCGGTGATCATGTTGGCGATCAGGGTGCGGGTCAGGCCGTGGAGGGAGCGGGATTCGCGCTCGTCGTTCGGGCGGGCAACGGTAAGCGTGCCGTCTTCCTGGGAAACCGTGATCGGGCTGGGCACAGTGTGGCTCAGCTCGCCCTTGGCGCCCTTGACGGTCACAACGTTGCCGTTGATGGCGATATCGACTCCGGCAGGAACCGGGATGGGCAGACGTCCAATACGTGACATTTTTCTTTCCCCTTCCCTGCTACCAGACGTAGGCGAGGACTTCCCCACCCACACCCTTCTTGGCGGCCTGGCGGTCGGTCAGGAGACCTGACGACGTCGACAGGATTGCGATGCCCAGGCCACCCAGCACGTGCGGCAGGTTGGTGGACTTGGCGTAGACGCGCAGGCCGGGCTTGGAGATGCGGCGGACACCTGCGATGGAGCGCTCACGGTTCGGACCGAACTTGAGGTCCAGGGTCAGCTTCTTGAAGCCGCCCTCTCCCTCTTCTTCCTTCCAGCCGGCGATGTAGCCTTCGGCCTTGAGGATGTCGGCAACGCGTGCCTTGAGCTTGCTGTAAGGCATGGACACGGAATCGTGGTATGCCGAGTTTGCATTGCGCAGACGCGTAAGCATGTCTGCGACAGGATCTGTCATAGTCATTGGGCTCTGGCCCTCCCTCGTATCGGTTTCCTGCGGGACTGCCCCGGTATGTGCCGGGGGTGGTCCTTCAGACCTGATACGTAGTAATTAATCTTCGGATTTGAACGGGAAGCCGAGGTTGCGCAGCAGGGCGCGGCCCTCGTCGTCGGTCTTGGCGGTGGTAACCACGGTGATGTCCATGCCCCGCACGCGATCGATCTTGTCCTGGTCGATCTCGTGGAACATCGACTGTTCGGTCAGGCCGAACGTGTAGTTGCCGTTGCCGTCGAACTGCTTGCCGTTCAGGCCGCGGAAGTCGCGGATACGGGGCAGGGCCAGGGTGACCAGGCGGTCGACGAACTCCCACATGCGGTCGCCGCGCAGAGTTGCGTGCGCACCGATCGGCATGCCTTCACGCAGCTTGAACTGCGCGATGGACTTGCGGGCCTTGGTGATCTGCGGCTTCTGGCCCGTGATCTGGGTCAGGTCGCGGACGGCGCCGTCGATCAGCTTGGAGTCCTTGGCGGCGTCGCCGACGCCCATGTTCACGACAACCTTGACCAGGCGCGGAACCTGGTTGACGTTCGCGTAGTTGAACTCGTCCTGCAGCGCCTGCTTGATTTCCGCAGCGTAGCGGGCCTTCAGACGGGGAACGGTCCTGGTGACAGTCTCAGTCATTAGATGTCCTTCCCGGTGGCCTTGGAGACGCGGATCCGGACGGTACGCTCGGTGCCGTCCTCGCGGGTCTGGGTCTCGATGCGGTAGCCGACGCGGGTCGGCTTCTTGGTCTCGGGGTCGACGATCGCGACGTTGGAGACGTGGATGGGGGCTTCCATGACCTCGATGCCGCCGGTCTTGGACCCGCGGGAGGACTGGCCCACCTTGGTGTGCTTGGTGATCCGGTTGATGCCTTCGACCAGCACGCGGTTGGTCTCCGGGAAGACCTTCAGGACCTTGCCCTGCTTGCCGCGGTCGCCGCCGCGCTCAGCCTTTGCGCCGGTGATGACCTGAACCAGGTCACCCTTCTTGATCTTTGCCATGGACTACAGCACCTCCGGAGCCAGCGAAATGATCTTCATGAACTTCTTGTCACGAAGCTCGCGGCCGACCGGGCCGAAGATACGGGTACCGCGGGGGTCGCCGTCGTTCTTCAGGATCACTGCTGCGTTCTCATCGAACTTGATGTAGGAACCGTCCTGGCGGCGGCGTTCCTTCTTCGTGCGGACGATGACGGCCTTGACCACGTCGCCCTTCTTGACGTTGCCGCCCGGGATTGCATCCTTGACGGTGGCAACGATGGTGTCGCCAATGCCTGCGTAGCGACGGCCGGAACCACCGAGAACGCGGATGGTCAAGATTTCCTTGGCCCCCGTGTTGTCGGCGACCTTCAGTCGCGACTCCTGCTGAATCACTTATTACTCCTGTCGTCGCGCCGGTTCTCATTGCTGAGCCTTGCGGAACGGATATGGGTGGACCCCGTAATACTGGTACTCAGCGCCCCTCCGGCACGCGGGCACGGGAAGGAAGGCTGAACAAGATTATCGGGCTTTTGTCGTAGCGGCGGTGAGGAAGCCCGGCACCCTAAACTGGGCACACTTCCGCACCGCACAGACAAGATTTCAAGTGTACCGCGAAAGGGCCCCGGAAGCGAAATCACGGATGAGTTCGCGGCCGGGGCCCTGACGCGGTGTGGACGGTGCCGCCTTCGTCCGCTGCGGGGAGCGGGGCTCCCCGCAGCGGATCCGGCGGCGGGCCGGCCGGTCCTGGTACTGCTTGGTTACTTGGCCTTCTCGATGATCTCGACCAGGCGCCACCGCTTGGTGGCGGACAGCGGCCGGGTCTCGGCGATCAGCACGAGGTCGCCGACGCCGGCAGAGTTCTGCTCGTCGTGCGCCTTCCGCTTCTCGGTGCGGCGGATAACCTTGCCGTACAGCGCGTGCTTCACGCGGTCCTCGACCTCGACGACGATGGTCTTGTCCATCTTGTCGGAGACGACGTAGCCGCGTGCGGTCTTCCGGTACCCGCGGGTATCGGCGCCGTTTGCGTCAGTGGTCACTGCTGCCTCATTCATGTTTTCGCTCACTTGGCATCATCCTCCGCGGGAGCTTCGGACTCGGCGGCCTTCTTCTTGGACTTCTTCGAAGCCTTCTCGGTCGCTGCCTCCTCGACGGGGGCGGCAACCTCGGGACGAATGCCGAGCTCGCGCTCGCGCAGCACCGTGTAGATGCGGGCGATGTCGCGCTTGACGGCCTTCAGGCGCCCGTGGCTTTCCAGCTGGCCGGTGGCCGACTGGAAGCGGAGGTTGAACAGTTCCTCCTTGGCCTTGCGGAGTTCCTCCACGAGACGGTCCCGATCGAAACCATCCAGCTGCTCAACGGCCAGATCCTTGGATCCAACTGCCATGACTATTCACCACCCTCGCGACGCACGATGCGTGCCTTCAGCGGCAGCTTGTGGATTGCCAGGCGCAGGGCCTCGCGAGCTACCTCTTCATTGACGCCGGAGAGTTCGAACAGAACCCGCCCCGGCTTGACGTTTGCAACCCACCACTCCGGCGAACCCTTACCGGAACCCATACGGGTTTCGGCAGGCTTCTTGGTCAGCGGACGGTCCGGGTAGATGTTGATCCAGACCTTGCCGCCACGCTTGATGTGACGGGTCATGGCGATACGGGCCGCTTCGATCTGCCGGTTCGTGACGTAGGCAGGGGTCAGGGCCTGGATGCCCCACTCACCGAAGCTGACCTGGGTGCCGCCGGTCGCAGCGCCGGAACGACCCGGGTGGTGCTGCTTGCGGTACTTGACTCGACGTGGGATAAGCATTTAAGCCTGTCCTCCTTCTGCGGCAGGCGCAGCGGCCGAAGCCTCTGCGGCAGGCGCTCCGGCACGGTCACCGCGGTCGTTGCGACGGCGACGCTCGCCACCGCCGCTGCGGCCCGGACGGTCGCCGGTGCGGCCGCGGGACGGGGCGGCGGCCTGCTGGGCAGCCAGTTCCTTGGACGTGATGTCGCCCTTGTAGATCCAGACCTTCACGCCGATGCGGCCGAAGGTGGTCTTCGCCTCGAAGAAGCCGTAGTCGATGTTCGCACGCAGGGTGTGCAGGGGCACACGGCCTTCGCGGTAGAACTCGGAACGGCTCATTTCGGCGCCGCCCAGACGGCCGGAGCACTGGATACGGATACCCTTGGCGCCGGCGCGCTGCGCGGACTGGATGGCCTTCTTCATCGCGCGGCGGAAGGCCACGCGGGAGGAAAGCTGCTCTGCAACACCCTGGGCGACCAGCTGGGCCTCGATCTCCGGGTTGCGGACCTCGAGGATGTTCAGCTGGACCTGCTTGCCGGTGAGCTTCTCGAGCTCGCCGCGGATGCGGTCGGCCTCGGCGCCGCGGCGGCCGATGACGATGCCCGGACGTGCCGTGTGGATGTCCACGCGGACACGGTCGCGGGTGCGCTCGATCTCAACCTTGGCGATGCCGGCGCGGTCCATGCCCGTGGACATGAGCTGGCGGATCTTCACGTCTTCGCGGACGAAGTCCTTGTAGCGCTGGCCCGGCTTGTTGCTGTCGGCGAACCAGTGCGAGACGTGGTCCGTGGTGATGCCGAGTCGGAACCCGTGCGGGTTTACCTTCTGTCCCACTTAGCGTTCCTCCTCGTTCTGGGGGGTGGCAACAACCACGGTGACGTGGCTGGTGCGCTTGTTGATGCGGTACGCGCGGCCCTGGGCACGCGGCTGGAACCGCTTCATGGTCGGACCCTCGTCAACGAATGCCTCGCTGATGTAGAGGTCGGACTCGTCGAAGGCCACGCCGTCGCGGTCCGCGAGGACCCGGGCGTTGGCCATGGCCGACGCGACCACCTTGTAGACCGGCTCCGAAGCTGCCTGCGGGGCAAACTTCAGAATTGCCAGAGCCTCATTCGCCTGCTTGCCACGAACAAGGTTGACGACGCGCCGGGCCTTCATAGGCGTTACGCGGATATGGCGCGCAATTGCCTTGGCTTCCATTGCTTTCCTTCTCTCGTCTTCTGCCGAAAGAGCGGCGCCTAGCGGCGCTTGCCCTTGCGGTCGTCCTTCACATGGCCGCGGAAGGTCCGCGTCAGAGCGAACTCGCCGAGCTTGTGCCCGACCATCGACTCGGTGACAAACACCGGAATGTGCTTGCGTCCGTCATGCACGGCAATCGTGTGCCCGATCATGTCGGGGACGATCATCGAGCGACGGGACCACGTCTTGATGACGTTCTTGGTGCCCTTCTCATTTTCGGCCTGCACCTTCACGAAGAGGTGCTGGTCGACGAAGGGGCCTTTCTTCAGGCTGCGTGGCATGTTCCCAGGCTCCTATCGCTTGTTCTTGCCGGAACGACGGCGACGCACAATAAGCTTGTCGCTCTCTTTATTGGGGCGCCGGGTACGGCCTTCGGGCTTGCCGTTCGGGTTGACCGGGTGACGGCCACCGGAGGTCTTGCCTTCGCCACCACCGTGCGGGTGGTCGACCGGGTTCATGGCAACGCCACGGACGGTCGGGCGGACGCCCTTCCAGCGCATACGGCCGGCCTTGCCCCAGTTGATGTTGGACTGCTCGGCGTTGCCGACCTCTCCAACGGTGGCGCGGCAGCGGATGTCCACGTTGCGGATTTCACCCGAGGGCAGGCGAAGCTGCGCGAAGCGGCCTTCCTTGGCGACCAGCTGCACGGAGGCGCCTGCAGAGCGGGCCATCTTGGCACCGCCGCCCGGACGCAGCTCCACAGCGTGGATCACGGTACCCAGCGGGATGTTGCGCAGCGGCAGGTTGTTGCCCGGCTTGATGTCGGCGCCTGCACCGGCCTCAATCTGGTCGCCCTGCTTGAGCTTGCTCGGAGCCAGGATGTAACGCTTGGTGCCATCAACGTAGTGCAGCAGCGCAATGCGCGCGGTGCGGTTCGGATCGTACTCGATCTCGGCGACGCGGGCGGCAACGCCGTCCTTGTCATGCCGGCGGAAGTCGATCACGCGGTACTGGCGCTTGTGGCCACCGCCCTTGTGACGGGTCGTGATCTTACCGGTGTTGTTCCGGCCGCCGCTCTTGGGCAGCGGACGCACCAGGGACTTCTCCGGCGTCGACCGCGTGATTTCAATGAAGTCGGCTACGCTCGAGCCGCGACGGCCCGGGGTAGTCGGCTTGTACTTACGGATTCCCATTATTTATTCCTCGTTAAAGTGGTCTCCGCCCTAGCTGAGCGGACCGCCGAAGATGTCGATCGTGCCTTCCTTCAGGGTGACAATCGCGCGCTTGGTGTTCTTGCGCTGTCCCCATCCGAACTTGGTCCGCTTGCGCTTCCCTGCACGGTTGATGGTGTTGATCGAGTCGACCTTGACGGAGAAAATCTTCTCCACGGCCAGCTTGATCTCGGTCTTGTTCGAGCGGGGGTCGACCAGGAAGGTGTACTTACCTTCGTCGATCAGGCCGTAGCTCTTTTCCGAGACGACGGGTGCAATGACGACGTCGCGCGGATCCTTGCCGGTGGTCGCGCTCACTTGGCGTCCTCCTTGACAGTGTTCTTGCCGACGAACTCGTCGTAGGCAGCCTTGGTGAAGACCACATCGTCGGAAACAAGCACGTCGTAGGTGTTCAGCTGATCTACATAGATCACGTGGACCTCGGCGAGGTTGCGCACGGACAGTGCGGCAACGTCGTTGGCGCGCTCGATGACAACGAGCAGGTTCTTGCGGTCGGAAACCGAGCGCAGGGCGCCCAGTGCATCCTTGGTGGACGGCTTCTCGCCGGAGACCAGGGACTCGAGGACGTGGATACGGCCGTTGCGTGCCCGGTCCGAGAGGGCTCCGCGCAGGGCGGCGGCCTTCATCTTCTTGGGGGTGCGCTGGCTGTAGTCACGCGGCACGGGACCGTGGACGACGCCGCCGCCGGTCATGTGCGGGGCCCGGATGGAGCCCTGGCGGGCACGGCCGGTGCCCTTCTGCTTGAAGGGCTTGCGGCCGGCGCCCGAAACCTCGGCGCGGGTCTTGGTCTTGTGCGTACCCTGGCGTGCAGCGGCCAGCTGGGCCACGACAACCTGGTGCAGCAGCGGGACGTTGGTCTGGACGTCGAAGATCTCCGCGGGGAATTCGACAGTGGTTACGTTTGCCATGAGACTAAGCTCCCTTCACGGCGCTGCGTACGAGGACGACCTGGCCGCGGGCACCGGGGACGGCGCCCTTGATCAGCAGCAGCGACTTCTCGGCATCCACACCGTGAACCGTGAGGTTCATGGTGGTGTGACGGACGGCGCCCATGCGGCCGGCCATCCGAAGACCCTTGAAGACGCGGCCGGGGGTGGAGGCACCGCCGATGGAGCCGGGCTTGCGGTGGTTCTTGTGGGCACCGTGGGAGGCACCGACGCCGGAGAAGCCGTGACGCTTCATGACACCGGCAAAGCCCTTGCCCTTGGAGGTACCGACGACGTCGACCTTCTGGCCGGCTTCGAACATCTCGACGGAGAGTTCCTGGCCCAGCTCGTAGGAGTCGGCGTCAGCGGTGCGCAGCTCGACGACGTGGCGGCGCGGGGTCACGCCTGCCTTTTCGAAGTGGCCGGCGAGCGGCTTGGTCACCTTGCGCGGGTCGATCTGGCCGTAGCCGATCTGCACTGCGGTGTAGCCGTCCTTGTCTGCGTTGCGCAGCTGCGTGATGACGTTGGAGTCAGCCTGGACCACGGTGACCGGGATGAGCTTGTTGTTCTCGTCCCAGACCTGGGTCATGCCCAGCTTGGTGCCCAGCAGGCCCTTGACCTGGCGTGTAAGCGAAGTAGACATATGTATCCTCTCCTCCCCTACAGCTTGATTTCGATGTTCACGTCTGCGGGCAGGTCAAGACGCATCAGCGAGTCAACGGCCTTCGGCGTGGGGTCAATAATGTCGATCAGACGCTTGTGCGTGCGCATTTCGAAGTGCTCGCGGCTGTCCTTGTACTTGTGCGGCGAACGGATGACAACGTAAACGTTCTTCTCCGTGGGCAGCGGCACCGGGCCTACCACCGTTGCGCCTGCACGCGTGACCGTCTCAACGATCTTCCGGGCTGATACGTCGATGACCTCGTGGTCGTACGACTTCAGCCGGATGCGGATTTTTTGTCCCGCCATGGCGTCGTGCCTCTTTCTTCGAGTCTTGCTCTGTACAGTTGTCGTGCCCGGCGTCCTGGCGGACCCGGCACCCCTCCGACAGACTGAATCCGGATAAATCCGGGTTCCTCACCCTGCCGAGGCTCCGACCCCCGCGCTCGGGCGTGTCGCCGGTCCGAAACCGGCGCCCGGCAAGAATGGGGGCGGGTTATATTTGGGCTCTTCCCCTGAAGGACCCGACCCTGCGCCGGGCATTATCCCGGCCGGGACTAGATCTCATCACGTGCATCCGAAGTCGATCTGAGGGCACGTGCGGGCACAAAAGCGCTTGAACAACTTCTCCAGTGTGCCAGAAACCGGCACGGATGGCCAATCGGCCTCTCCGCCCGCCCGGTTCGGTGCCGTTGGGCACCGGGCCGAAGAAGTGTCCCGTTGATATGTGCACCGTCGTTGACGGGTGCAGTTTTTCCCGCGCCGCACAGGATGCGGCGCGCTGTCCAGTCTAGCGCAGCCGCCGAGCCGGATCGAACTGCGGTGCGGGCCGTGCCGTCGCTCCGGGCTGCGGGCCGGCGGAGCCGCGCAGCGCAGAGGATCGGTCCGGCGCAGCGAAGCCGTCCAGCGCTGTGGAGCCATGCAGGCCAGGGTGATGGCGCCGCCGGCACGCCATGCGCTGCTTACCTGCCGTCGCCGCGCCTGGCGCGCCTGATGCGCTTGGCGCGGTCGATCTCGCCGCGGAAGTTCCGGCGCACCCACACCGCGCCGCCGGCGACGGCGGCAGCGGCGCCAAGGACTATCAACAATTCCATGCAGCGAGCCTACCGGAACCGGAGCCGCCGTGGACCCGGCACATTGTCAGCTTCGCCGCCCTCCGCTGCTCCCCTCCCCCGGTGGCGCCCACGGTCCGGACGCGCTGCCTAAGCCGGACGGGCTCCCCTGGCCGGGCGCATTCCATCGGTCGGGCGCATTCCCTCGGTCCGAGGCACCGCCTTGGTCAGGGGCACCGCCATGGTCAGGGGCACCGCCATGGTCAGGGACAGCGAACGGCCCCTGCCCGGACTGTCCCGTTTGCGCCGGCCGATGCCACGGCGGCCCCGGTTCATCCTGCTTCCGCTGCTGCGCGGACCACGAACCGGACGCGTGCATCCGCGGGTCCGCCGCAGCGAACGGGCCGTGTTCCGGCGCAGGCGGCGGCGGACCATCGCCGCCCCGGCTGCCCGGCTCGTCGGGTCCGTCGCTCCGTACACGTACGAGCCGCCACACCGCCAGCGCGATCAGTGTGACCGCCAGCAGCGCCAGCAGCACGAAGGTGTAGCCGCGGAGGTACCACAGCACGGCCAGGGCGATGCCGGCCGCACCCCAGACCGCGAACAGGCGCCGCGCATTCAGCAGGCCAAAAACGAGCAGCCCGGCATGTCCCAGCAGCGCCCACAGCTGCCTGTCGGTATCGCCGTCCACCACGGTGATGAGTCCCGCGCCGGACAGTATGGTGCCGGCCGCCACCAGGAAGCCGCTCCCCCGCCTGCCCCTGCCGCGGCGAAGCTCCCAGGCTGCGAGCAGCGCCAGGATGAGGACCCAGTACTGGAGGGACCAGAACCAATCGACGCCGAGGAAGAACCAGAGGATCCGCTCTACGGCGAGCGCCGCCGGGAAGACGGCGGCCTCCGCCGCGGCTTCGCGGCGGTGGGACGGCACCTCGGCCACGGCTGCCGCCAGTGCCACCATCAGGGTGAAGGACCCGACGACGGCGCTGCTGCCGTAGCCGGCCATGGCCGCGGTTCCGGCCGCGGCAAGCAGCGGTGAGCCGGCAGCACCGGTGATCCGTGCGCGCAGGGCGTTCTCCGGGTTATCTCCGCGCAGGGACAGCAGCAGGCGTGCGGCGGCGAGGACCAGGGCCGCGATCCAGGCCTGCCAGAGCAGCGCGGTGTCCGGTTGTACCCGGGCCTGCAGCAGGTCGGTCCGGAACCAGGCGAAGAATGCCGCCCCGCTGCAGCAGACGGCGGCGACGAAGCCTGCTGCCAGCCACGGCAGCCGTGCGGTGAAGGACACCGTCAGCAGCACCGCGGCCACGGCACCTGCGCCGATCGCCGTCGGCAGCGGATCGGAGTCGCGGAGCGCCGGCAGCACGGTGAGGAGGGGGTACAGGCAGGCTGCGGCCAGATACGCCGTGCCGGCGCCGGGGGCATGTGCGGCGCGTGCGGCGGCACCGGGCACAGCGCCTGCCCGTCGGGATTCGACGCAGACCACATGTCCGCGCAGCACCGCCGCAGTCAATCCGGCCAAGAGGAGAGCGGCCGCCCACCCCGGGACAGGCTTCGGCAGCAGATCAGAATTGGCCAGGGGCGGGAAGCCGGCCAGCAGCAGAGGTACGGCCGGGGCCGCTGCCAGTGCTGTGACAAGTCCGCCGACGCTCCTGCCGCGCAGTGCCCCGACTCCTGCGGTCAGGACCAGGAGCAGGACCAAGGCAGCGGTCGTGTCGCGGCGGGCCTGCCCGGCAGCGGCAGCCTGGTAGACGAGCGGCAGCGCTGCCAGGAGTGCGTAGGTTGCGTACTCCGCCGCATGCTGGACGCCGCCGGCTGCCAGATGCGCGGATCGGAGCCGTGGCTGGAAGACGACGCGCAGGACCTGCAGCGTCGCTGCCAGGGCACCGGCACCGAGCCACACCGCTCCACCGTCCCCGGCTTCCCGGCCGACGCCGGCTTCGGCAGCGAAAAGGTCGGCGGCCGCCAGCCCGGCCAGCAGGACCGCGAGTCCCTGCACGCCAAGGCCATGCAGTGCGCGGAAGCGTGGCCCGGAGACCGTGATGTAGGCCAGGCAGTACGTGAGCGCCACCCCGACCAGGAGTTCATAGCCGCGCAGTCCCAGGAGGCCGGCTCCGCCTGCGGCGGCGGCCGGGAACCCGGCGGCTCCCATCACTGTTCCCCATGCCGCGGCAAGACTCCGGAAGGATCCGCCCGGACCGTATCCACGCGTTCCTCCGCCGATACCGTCGGGGGCGCCGGATCCCCCTGCAGGCTGCGACGCGGCGGCGTCCGAACCGCCGAGGATACCGGCGGAGCCGGCAGATCGAGCGGTGCTGCCGGGCACGGCCCCGTCTCCACGCGCCGGCTCCGCAGACCGCCAGAGCACAGCGGCGGCCAGCGTTCCCACGGCAAGCACACTCCACAACAGGGCCACAGAAGGGCCCGTGTCCCCAAAGCGGAACCAGCGGTCCGTGCCGACCGCCGCCCAGCCCGCAGCCGCGGCCGCAGCAGCGGTGTACACGGCGCCGGCGCCCGCGGATGCCCTGCGCGGTTCGGGCCCGGGAGCGTGCCCGCCGGCCGGCGGTGCATCCGGGGCGCCAACTTCCGGCGTGCGAAGCGTTCCGGCCACGCGGACGGCGGCGCTCATCTGGGTTGCGGCTGCTGCGCCCGCTGCGAGGAAGATCAGCACGCGCAGGTCCCCCGCCTCGGCCTCCGGAACAGTACTGAAGATCAGCGGAAGAACCAGGAGCAGCAGCAGCATCACCCATCGGGCGGACTGCGCCGCCCCCAGGGCGGCCAGGCGGGAGAAGAACAGCTCGCGTGCCAGGTGCAGGGCCGCCGTGACAGCGGCCGCCGTGACGAACACTGCCCCCGGACCGCCGCCGGCCTCCGAGGCGGCCAGTCCTGCCGTTACCGCCGCCAGGGCCTGGGCGGTCAGCAGCTGGATGCCCCGGAGGGGACCCGGTGCGAGGCTGCGCCAGCCGAACCACAGCAGGGCCGCGGCGGACAGCAGCAGGTACCCGCGGACCCCCAGCACGCCCACGCCGGCCAGGGCGGACCAGATGAACCCGGCGGGGGCCAGCAGTTCCGGCCTCCGCGACCGGCAGGATCCCGCAACCGCAAGGTTCCCGGCGAGCCAGGCCCAGATGAGGGCCAGCGTGACGTTCCGGTCGATGGACTGCCCCAGCACGGGCAGCATCAGGGCGAGGCCGCCGGCTGCGCTGAAGATATACAGGTCGGCGTCGGTCCACTCGCCCGAGCCACGTCCCCGTCTCAGCCGCGCGAACAGCTCCCATGCAACCGGCGAGCCCACGGCCAGGACCGCAAGAGCGACAGCATGCTGCTCCCCCACCCGGCCATCGAAGACGCCGACGGCGGCAGCCAGCAGAAGCAGCGCGGCGCTGGCCCAGCGGGGCGGCTCCGGCAGGCCGAACCGGCCGGTGGCGTCCAGACGGGTCCGGATGCCCTGCGCCAGGACGAGCGTCAGGGTGCCCGCGAGGTAGAGCACACCGGGTTCAGCGTGCCGCCAGCCTGCTGCGAGCACGACGGTCAGTGCCAGCAGCAGCTGTGACACCAGCAGGTAGACGCCGCGCTGTTCTGCCTCCGCGGCCCGCACGGCCATCACGGCGAAGTACAGGAGCCCGGCCGCGGTCAGCAGAGTGTAGCCGCCCCACCCCAGGATGCCGCCGCCGATCAGTGCCGCCGTCACGAGCCCGGCCGGCGCCAGGACCGTTCCGACGATCAGCAGGTGCATGCCCTCGTTGGTTCCCCGGCGGACGGTGAGCAGGAGGGACGCGGCGATGCCCACGCCGGCCAGGACCCACAGGAGCACTCCGCTGACTGTGGCCTGCGGGTATTCCGCCGCGCGGACGACCCACGCCAGCAGTGCGGCGAGGAAGCCCGCCGCCGCTGTCGCCGGGGCGGCATAGTGCTCAGTGCGTCCGACGGCGACCCGGCCGGCCGCCGTCAGCAGGACGGCCAGTGCGGCGGCAGCACCCGCACCGAGGGCGTATTCACCCGCTTCCGGTGCCGGCTCCAGCAACGCAAACACCGTGAGCGGTGCCAGGAGAACACCTGCCGCACGTGCCAGAAGGACGGGGGCAGCCTCCGCTGCCTGTGTGCGGATGGCTGCTGCTGCGTACCAGGCGCACAGCACCGCCAATGCCCATATCCCGCCCCACAGCGTACCGGTGTCGGGCGCAGCCAGCCTGGGCAACAGCGCCACCAGCGGCACCGCCAGGGCGGCCCGTTCGAATCCAGTGCCGAATTTCCCGGCGGCGAGGAAGAGCCCCTGCAGGAGCCCGGCACAGACGACGAACACGGGTACGAACCATGGCCGGGTATCCCCCGCCGCCCAGGCCGCCAGCAGGATCAGCGCGAGAACCGACGCCGCCAGCAGCACCCCTGCGTCTGCCCGCACCGCAGCCCCGGCAAGGTTCCCGCTACCCTGCCTGGCCAGCGCATTGCCATACCATCGGGCGGGGAAGGGAACTGCTGAGCCGGGATAGCTTTCAGGCCTGCGAAGCACCAGGAGCAGCTGCCCTGCCGACGCACCGACGACGGCGGCGGCCGCTGCAGGCGGTTCGGCGGTGGCTGCATAGGCCAACGCCGCGGCGGCGACCGTCAGCGCGGCCCTCAGCGCATACCCGTTGACGCGGTGCTCTGCGGCCGGACCCGTGGCTAGCTGCACCGCGTAGTAGGCGGCGAAGGCCAGGAAGACCAGGGCAAAGGGCCACCTGCCGGTTTCTCCGGCGGTCAGGACCACGCCCACGGCGACCGCCGGCACCAGGAAGCGGTGGGAGGCCACGAACGCCTCTAGATAGAGCCGGTGGACCCAGCGGGGACGACGGACCGCGGCGAGGCTGATGAGCGTGGCAAGGACAACGGTGAGCAGGAAATACCAGATCAGGCCGCCGCGGAGTGCCGCGCCGAACGCGAGCCCGGTGGACAGCAGGAACGTGACGCCCAGGTAGGCAACCACCCTGCTGTCGAGTTTGGCGGCCGCGTAGGCGAACGTCACTGTCCCCGCGGCGGAAGTCAGCAGCCACGCCACCGGCCCGTCGGGAACCACGAAGCTGTAAAGGGCCACCCCGGTAACGGGGATCAGGGCAAGGCCGGTACCGGTGAACGCCGTCGCGGCCGGCCGCAGGCGTTTGCTGCGGGCATGGACCAGCAGGCCGGCTGCGTAGAACAGCCCCGTGGCCAGCAGCACGCCGCCAAAGCGCGCCGGCTCCGGCACCGCCGTACCGATGAAAAGTCCCGCCGCGGCGACGAGGAGCAGGCTGGCCGTATAAAGGGTGATGTTGATGTTGCGCAGGTCGCGGCGCCGTTTTCGGGCCTGCAGCTCCTCCGGGGAAGGCTCGTCGTCCTCCTGCCGGCCGCCGGCCCCCATCTGGCCAAGGCCGAACAGGAAGTTCCCCGGGAGCTGCCCGGGGACCAACGGCTGCCCGGGAGCCGACGGCTGTGCGGGAGCCAATGACTGCATCTCGCCCGGCGGCTGCACCGGGACCGAAGGCTCGCCGGAAGCCAATGGCTGTCCGGGAACCAAAGGCTGTACCAGGCCCGGAGGCTGTACCGGGGCCGATAGCTGTACTTGGCCAGCAGGGAAAACCGGGAGGGGTCCCGGCCGGCCGACGGGCGGGACCTGCACGGCGGGCCCCTCTTCCCCCGCTGCCGTGCCCGGAGGCGGCAGCGGCGGACCTTCTGCGGCCGTCAGCGAGGAAGGCGGCGAGTCAGCCCGCCCGGCGGCGGGGTCCGGTGTGGCACTGCCCGGCCAGGCGGCGGCGCTCTGCCCTGCCGCCCGCTGGTCCGGGTACCGGACGGGGCTGTCCTGCCTTCCCGCGTCCTGCCTTGCCGCCAGGTATCCGGCGTGGAAGCCCTCATCGTAGGCGCGTGCCGCGGTTGGCAGCGCTCCCGCGGTCCGGCGCCGTTCGCGCGACCGGCCGACGGCCATGCCCAGCGCGAAGACTCCGCCGAGCGCGGCAAGGAACAGGATGACCCCCATGTGACACTGCTCTCTCCAGGTGAACCGACGCCCCCCATCCTAGGGTCGGGTCCGCTCTGTGACGTCCCCGAGGCGCCCCGCCTGTGCACAACCACCCCACGACCGGCCCTTAAAAGCGAAAGGCTCCCGCTGCACGAAGCAGCAGGAGCCTTCCGGGAAAACCGTTATCCGGTATCCCTACAGATGCATCAAATTACTTGATGATCTTGGTGACACGGCCCGAACCAACGGTGCGGCCGCCTTCACGGATAGCGAAGCCCAGGCCCTCTTCCATGGCGATGGGCTGGATGAGCTCAACGGTCATCTCAGTGTTATCGCCCGGCATGACCATTTCAGTGCCCTCGGGGAGGGTGATGACGCCGGTCACGTCGGTGGTGCGGAAGTAGAACTGCGGGCGGTAGTTCGAGTAGAACGGGTTGTGGCGGCCGCCTTCATCCTTGGAGAGGATGTAGACGTTGGCCTCGAAGTTGGTGTGCGGGGTGATGGAACCCGGCTTCACCACAACCTGGCCACGCTCGACGTCTTCGCGCTTGATGCCGCGGAGCAGCAGGCCACAGTTCTCGCCGGCCCAGGCCTCGTCGAGCTGCTTGTGGAACATCTCGATACCGGTAACCGTGGTCTTCTGGACCGGACGGATGCCGACGATCTCGACCTCGGAGTTGATGGCCAGGGTACCGCGCTCGGCGCGGCCGGTGACGACGGTGCCACGACCGGTGATCGTGAAGACGTCCTCGATCGGCATCAGGAACGGCTTGTCCTTGTCGCGGACGGGGTCCGGCACGTTGTTGTCAACGGCTTCCATGAGCTCCTCGACGGAAGCAACCCACTTGGGGTCGCCTTCCAGAGCCTTCAGGCCGGAGACGCGCACGACGGGAGCGTTGTCGCCGTCGAAGTCCTGGGAGCTGAGCAGCTCACGGACTTCCATCTCCACGAGGTCGAGGAGTTCCTCGTCCTCAACCATGTCGGACTTGTTCAGTGCGACCAGCAGGTAGGGGACACCAACCTGGCGGGCCAGCAGAACGTGCTCACGGGTCTGAGCCATCGGGCCGTCGGTAGCGGCAACCACGAGGATCGCGCCGTCCATCTGGGCGGCACCGGTGATCATGTTCTTGATGTAGTCGGCGTGGCCGGGAGCATCAACGTGCGCGTAGTGGCGCTTCTCGGTCTGGTACTCGATGTGCGAGATGTTGATGGTAATGCCGCGCTGGCGCTCTTCCGGAGCGGAGTCGATGGCCGCGAAGTCGCGCTGCTCGTTCAGGTCGGGGTACTTGTCAGCAAGCACCTTGGAAATGGCAGCGGTCAGCGTCGTCTTGCCATGGTCAACGTGACCGATGGTGCCGATGTTGACGTGCGGCTTAGTCCGCTCGAACTTTGCCTTCGCCACGGGTTCCTCCTAGAAAGGTTAGAAGACTCGGTCTCCAGCCACGCTTTTCGCAGCTGAAACTGATGTAAGTCTACTCGGGGGCTGATGTTTATTTGAAATTGCCGGCTGCCAGCAGCCTGGCTGGGCCGCCTCAGTCTGGCTGTGCCGCCGGTCCCGGCCCGAAGGCCGGAACCGGCTGCACGCGGCGGCGGTCCGCGGGAACCGCCGCCGGGGTTTATTTACTCGCCGCGCGTCTTCTGGATGATCTCGTCGGCGACAGCCTTCGGGACCTCCGCGTAGGTGCTGAACTGCATCGAGTACACCGCACGGCCCTGGGTCTTGGACCGCAGGTCGCCGATGTAGCCGAACATGCCGGACAGCGGAACCAGCGCACGGATGACCTTCACGCCGGAAGCGTCCTCCATGGACTGCATCTGGCCACGGCGGGAGTTGATATCGCCGATGACCTCGCCCATGTACTCCTCGGGAGTGCGGACTTCGACATCCATCATGGGCTCAAGCAGCACGGGGCTGGCCATGCGGGCAGCTTCCTTGAAGGCCTGGCGGCCAGCGATCTTGAACGCCATTTCCGAGGAGTCGACGTCGTGGTAGGCGCCGTCAAGCAGCGTCGCCTTGATGCCGACCACCGGGTAGCCCGCGAGCACGCCGTCGGACAGCGCCGACTGGATGCCCTGATCCACCGAGGGGATGTACTCGCGCGGAACGCGGCCACCGGTGACCTTGTTCTCGAACTCGTAGAAGGTGCCCTCGGAGGTGTCCAGCGGCGCCAGTGCGATCTGCACCTTTGCGAACTGGCCGGAACCACCGGTCTGCTTCTTGTGGGTGTAGTCGTACTTGTCCACCGTGCGGCGGATGGTCTCGCGGTACGCGACCTGCGGCTTGCCCACGTTGGCTTCGACCTTGAACTCGCGGCGCATGCGGTCCACCAGGATGTCCAGGTGGAGCTCGCCCATGCCGGCGATGATGGTCTGGCCGGTGTCCTCGTCGAGTTCGACGGTGAACGTCGGGTCCTCTTCCGAGAGCTTCTGGATGGCCACGGAGAGCTTCTCCTGGTCACCCTTGGTCTTCGGCTCGATGGCCACGCGGATAACCGGCTCCGGGAAGCTCATCGACTCGAGGACGATGGGGTTCGCCGGATCGCACAGGGTGTCACCGGTGGTGGTGTCCTTCAGGCCGATCGCCGCGTAGATGTGACCGGTGGTGATTTCCTCCACCGGGTTCTCCTTGTTGGCGTGCATCTGGAAGAGCTTTCCGATGCGCTCCTTCTTCTGCTTGGTCGAGTTCATGACCTGGGCACCGGAAGCAGCCTTGCCGGAGTAGACGCGAATGTAGGTCAGACGCCCGAAGAACGGGTGGGTCACGACCTTGAACGCCAGCGCGGAGAACGGGGCATCGGCGTCGGCGCTGCGCTCGAGGATGACCTCTTCGTCGCGGACGTCGTGGCCCTTGATGTTCGGAACGTCGAGCGGGCTCGGCAGGTAGGCGACGACGGCGTCAAGCATCGGCTGCACGCCGCGGTTCTTGAACGCGGAGCCGCACAGCACCGGGTAGACCTCGGAGTTGACGGTCAGCTTGCGGATGCCGGCCTTCAGTTCCTCGAGGGTGAGCTCCTCACCCTCCAGGTACTTCTCCATCAGCTCTTCGCTGGCCTCGGCCACGGTCTCGACGAGCATGGCGCGGTACTCTTCGGCCTTTTCCTGCAGGTCTGCGGGAATCGGCTCGACTTCGTACTTTGCACCCATGGTGACGTCGCCCTTGGCGTCGCCGCGCCAGGTGAGCGCACGCATTTCGAGCAGGTCGACGACGCCCTCGAACTCGCTCTCGGAGCCGATCGGCAGCTGGAGGACCAGCGGCTTGGCACCCAGGCGGTTGATGATGGTGTCGACGGTGAAGTAGAAGTCAGCGCCCAGCTTGTCCATCTTGTTGACGAAGCAGATACGCGGGACGTTGTACTTGTCAGCCTGGCGCCACACAGTCTCGGACTGCGGCTCCACGCCTTCCTTGCCATCGAAGACCGCGACGGCGCCGTCGAGCACGCGCAGGGAGCGCTCGACCTCGACGGTGAAGTCGACGTGGCCCGGGGTATCGATGATGTTGATCTGGTTGTTATCCCAGTAGCAGGTGGTGGCTGCGGAGGTAATGGTGATACCCCGCTCCTGCTCCTGCGCCATCCAGTCCATCGTGGACGCACCGTCGTGGGTCTCACCGATCTTGTGGTTGACGCCCGTGTAGAACAGGATGCGCTCGGTAGTGGTGGTCTTGCCGGCATCGATGTGCGCCATGATGCCGATGTTGCGGACCTTGTTCAGGTCGGTAAGCACGTCCAGTGCCACGGTTTCTCCCTTTTTTGGTTGGCCTGCCGGGCGCTGATCCGGTTGTGGCCCTGCTGCCCGCCCGAGGCGGGAAGCAGGGCCATCCGAATCAAACGTCCACTGCCAGGCTTATTACCAGCGGTAGTGGGCGAAGGCCTTGTTGGACTCAGCCATCTTGTGGGTGTCCTCACGGCGCTTCACAGCAGCACCAAGACCGTTGGAGGCGTCGAGGATTTCGTTGCGCAGACGCTCGGTCATCGTCTTCTCGCGACGGGCCTTGGCGTAACCGACCAGCCAGCGCAGCGCCAGCGCGGTGGAGCGGCCCGGCTTGACCTCAACCGGAACCTGGTAGGTGGCGCCGCCGACGCGGCGGGACTTGACCTCAAGGCTCGGCTTGATGTTGTCCATGGCCTTCTTCAGGGCGGCAACCGGGTCCTGCCCGGTCTTCTCCTGGGCACCGGCGAGGGCACCGTAAACGATGCGCTCAGCGGTGGACTTCTTGCCGTCGACGAGCACCTTGTTGATCAGCTGAGTGACCAGCGGGGAGCCGTAAACGGGATCCTGTACGAGCGGCCGCTTGGGGGCCGGACCCTTGCGGGGCATATTACTTCTTCTCCATCTTCGCGCCGTAGCGGCTGCGAGCCTGCTTGCGGTTCTTCACACCCTGGGTGTCAAGGGCACCACGGACGATCTTGTAGCGGACACCGGGCAGGTCCTTCACACGGCCGCCGCGCACCAGCACGATGGAGTGTTCCTGCAGGTTGTGACCGACGCCGGGGATGTACGCGGTGACTTCCACGCCGCCGTTGAGGCGGACGCGGGCAACCTTGCGCAGCGCGGAGTTCGGCTTCTTGGGGGTGGTGGTGTAGACACGGGTGCAGACGCCACGGCGCATCGGGGAGCCCTTGAGCGCGGGAGCCTTGGTCTTTGCGACCTTGGGTGAGCGGCCCTTTCGGACCAGCTGCTGAATTGTAGGCACTGGTTAGTTCTCCGTTTTTTCTCGAGATAAATCTCTGCTTGCCCCGCCCCGCTGCCGGGCAACCGGGGAGGCGTTCCATTGCCGCATTGCCCCGAAAAGTTCCGGAACTCGCGCCGAAAGCGACCGTAGGCGTGCAAAAGTGTGGCATCCGTTGCGCAAGAACCCCGCAACCCGGAAACAGGCCCCGCCCATGAACCCGGAGGTTCCCAAGCGGCCTTCATCCACTGCCACACAAACAATTGGCTTTCAGTCTACCACGCATCCGCGCCGAGGGGTGGCCGGAAGATCAACGTCACGTTCCGCTCAGGATCGGGCCGCCAGCGCAGCGGTAATCTTAGCCGACGCCGCCTGCAGATGCGGCAGCACCCGGTCCGCCGCCTCGTCAAGGCCGGGGGCGCCGAGGCCCATGGTCGCCTGCATGGAGGTGTTCAGCGCCGCCACCACCGCTCCGGTGGGGCTGAAGATCGGCACCGCCACCGAGCGCAGCCCGATTTCCAGCTCTTGGTCCACGACGGCCCAGCCGCGCTCCCGCACCTTGGCGATCTCCTCGCGCAGCCGCTGCGGATCCGTGATGGTCCGCTCGGTCAGGGGCGCCAGCTCGACGTCGGCGATGTACCGTTCGAGCTTCTCCTCCGGCAGGCCGGCCAGCAGCACCCGGCCCATCGACGTGGCGTAGGCGGGGAACCGGGTGCCGACGGCGATGCCCACGGTCATCAGACGCCGGGTGTGGATCCGCGCCACGTAGACGATCTCGTTGCCGTCCAGGACGGAGGCGGACGTGGATTCGTGGATCTCCCGGGAGAGGTCCTCCAGCAGCGGCTGGGCCAGCTGCGGCAGGCTCTGCCCGGAAAGGTAGGCGTAGCCCAGCTGCAGAACCAGCGCGGTGAGCTCGAAGCTGCGCCCGTCGGTGCGGACGTAGCCGAGCTCGGTGAGGGTGAGCAGGAAGCGGCGGGCGGTGGCGCGGGTGAGGCCGGTCCGCCGGGCCACCTCGCTCAGGCTCATGCGCACGTGCTCGGCGTCGAACGCCCGGATCACGGCGAGCCCGCGGGCCAGCGACTGGACAAAGTGGTCGCTGGCGCCGACGGGAGCCGGCGCGCCCCCGGCCCCGGACCCGTCGGCTCCGTCCGCGATGATTTCCCGCACTGCTCTCCCTAGGTGATGTGCCCTGGCGGGCTAGCCTGCGGACGGCGGCAGCAGCGGCACGTCCATGCGCTCGGCGAGCTCTTCGAAGGACATGCCGTAGGTCTCCCGGACCCTGACGCCGTCAGCGGTGATGAGGAACACCGCCTCATTAGTGTAGACGCGCGTCACGCAGCCCAGTCCCGTCAGCGGATACGTGCACTCCGGAACCAGCTTGGCGGAGCCGTCCTTGGCGAACAGGGACATCATCACGTAGACCTCCTTGGCACCGGTGGCCAGGTCCATCGCTCCCCCGACGGCGGGAATCGCGTCGGGTGCGCCGGTGTGCCAGTTCGCCAGGTCGCCGGCGGCGGAGACCTGGAACGCGCCGAGGACGCAGACATCCAGGTGGCCGCCGCGCATGATGGCGAAGGAGTCGGCGTGGTGGAAGTAGGAGGCTCCCGGGTTTTCGGTAACGGGGATCTTGCCGGCGTTGATCAGGTCGCCGTCGATCTCCTCGCCGCGGGCCTCCCGGCCCATGCCGAGCATGCCGTTCTCGGTGTGCAGGGTGACGTTCTGCTCCGGCTGCAGGTAGTTCGAGACCAGGGTCGGCTGTCCGATCCCGAGGTTGACGAAGGAACCGGGAGCGATGTCCCGGGCCACCAGTTCGGCCAGTTCGTTGCGGCCGAGGCGTTCGCCTGCGGCGGTGCTGGTTTCAGTCACTGTCGGGGTTCCGTTTCCGTTGCTCATGCCGCTGCCGGCGCCTTTTCCGAGGCCACCTTCACGAGCGTGTTGACGTAGATGCCGGGGGTGGCCACCGTTTCGGGGTCGATGCCGCCGACCTCGACGATGTCCTTGACCTGCACGATGGCGTTCTTCGCCGCGGCGGCCATGATCGGCCCGAAGTTCCGGGCTGTCTTCCGGTAGAGCAGGTTGCCGGCGGTGTCGGCCTTCAGTGCCTTGACCAGGGCGAAGTCCGCGTGGAGCGGGGTTTCGAAGACGTAGCCGCGGCCGTCGATGATCCGGGTCTCCTTGCCCTCCGCCAGCGGGGTGCCGTAGGCGGTGGGGGTGAAGAAGCCGCCGATGCCGGCGCCTGCGGCGCGGATGCGCTCGGCCAGGTTGCCCTGGGGCACCAGTTCGAGCTCGATCTCGCCGGCGCGGAACTTCGCGTCGAAGATGTGCGAGTCGGACTGGCGGGGGAAGGAGCAGATGATCTTCTTCACCCGGCCGGCGCCGATGAGCGCTGCCAGTCCCTCCTCGCCGTTGCCGGCGTTGTTGTTCACGACCGTCAGGTCAGTGGCCCCCCGGCGCAGCAGCGCCTCGATGAGTTCCACCGGCTGGCCGGCCCGGCCGAAGCCGCCGATCATGACGGTGGCCCCGTCGTGGATGGATGCGACGGCTTCGTCGGCGTCCTGGACGATGTTCAGCACGTGATCTCTCCTACCGGGTCCGGGTGTTTTCGAGGACGACGGCCAGGCCCTGGCCGACGCCGATGCAGATGGCGGCCACGCCCCAGCGTTCGCCGGAGGCCTGCAGGCGGCGGGCGAGCGTGCCGAGGATGCGGGTGCCCGATGCGCCCAGGGGATGGCCGACGGCCACGGCGCCGCCCCAGGCGTTGACGATCCCAGGGTCGATGTCCCAGGCATCCAGGCAAGCCAGCGACTGGGCCGCGAAGGCCTCGTTCAGTTCGACGGCGCCGACGTCGCCCCAGCCGATGCCGGCGCGCTTCAGGGCGAGGTTGGCGGCTTCCACCGGGGCGTAGCCGAAGAACTGCGGTTCGTTGGCGGCCGCGCCGCGTCCGGCGATCCGCGCCAGCGGCGCCAGGCCCAGGAGCTCTTCGGCGGCTTCGCTGCCCAGCCAGGCGGCGGAGGCGCCGTCGTTCAGCGGTGATGCGTTGCCCGCCGTCACGGTGCCGCCGGAGGGGCCGTCCGCGACGGGGCGGAAGACTGTCTTCAGGGTGGCCAGCTTTTCCACGGTGGAACCGGGCCGGATGCTCTCGTCCCGGTCCAGGGCGACGCCCTCGACGGCGATCGTCAGGTCCGCGTAACGGCCATCGTCCCAGGCCTTGGCGGCCAGTTCGTGGGAGCGGGCGGCGAACTCGTCCTGCCGTTCACGGGTGATGCCGTGCCTCTCGCGCAGCTGCTCCGTGGCTTCACCGAGGGACACGGTCCACTCGGCGGGCATCTTGGGGTTGACCAGGCGCCAGCCCAGGGTGGTGGAGGCCAGGGTCTGGTCCCCGGCCGGGTAGGGCTTTTCGGTCTTGGGCAGCACCCAGGGGGCGCGGCTCATGGATTCGACGCCGCCGACCAGCATGAGGTCCGCCTCGCCGGTGTTGATCTGCCGGGAGGCGATGATCGCAGCGTCGAGGGAAGAGCCGCACAGGCGGTTGACCGTGGTGCCGGGCACCGAGACGGGCAGCCCGGCCAGCAGCGTCGCCATGCGCGCGACGTTGCGGTTCTCCTCGCCGGCGCCGTTGGCGTTGCCGAAGATCACTTCGTCAACGCGTTCGGGATCGAGCCCGGGGGCCCGCTGGACGCTGGCCCGCACCACCTGGGCGGCGAGGTCGTCGGGTCGCACGGAGGCGAGGGCGCCGCCGAAGCGGCCGAAGGGCGTGCGCACCGCGTCGTAGATGTAGGCCTGGTTCACCTTGCTCCTTACAGGATTGCTGCGCCTGCCGGCGCACTGAATGTCGGGGGTCGGAGTCGGGACGGGAGTTCAGCCCGCCGGGCGGCTGTCGGCTGCGTCGGCCTCGGCGTCGATCTCGGCGAAAACCCGCTGGGCGGTCTTGAACGCCGAGTTGGCCGAGGGCACTGAGCAGTAGATGGCCGACTGCAGCAGGACTTCCTTGATCTCGTCCCGGCTCAGGCCGTTGCGCAGCGCCGCGCGGACGTGCATCGCCAGTTCCTCGAGGTGCCCGTGGGCGATGAGGGCGGTCAGCGTGATCGCGCTGCGCATGGTGCGCGGCAGTCCCGGGCGGGTCCAGATGGTTCCCCACGCATACCGGGTGATCATGTCCTGGAAGTCCTCGGTGAAGGCGTCCTTGCCGGCGTTGGCGCGGTCCACGTGCGCGTCGCCGAGCACCTCGCGGCGCACGGCCATGCCCTCGTCGTAGACCTGCTGCTGGCTCTTGGAGGCGTCGGGCTGGGTGGTCACGGTCGTGCGGTCCCTTCGGTCGCGGTGAAGAAGTCGGTAAGCAGCCGGGCCGCCTCGGCGGGCTTCTCGGCCGGCACAAGGTGCGCGGCGTCGGCGACGACGACGGCGCGCCCGTCAGCCACGCCGTCGGCGATGAACGACGAGGAGGACGGCGGGGTGGCCTGGTCCTCGGCGCCGGCCAGGGCGAGCACGGGCACGGTGATCTGTGGCAGCCGTTCCCGGACGTCGTAGTCCGCCAGCGCTTCGCAGCAGAAGGCGTAGGAGAAGCGGTCGGCGTCCTGCAGGCTGTGCAGCAGGCGGGCCGAGGCCTCGGGCTCCCGCTCAATGAATCCGGGGGCGAACCAGCGCTGCGCCGAGCCGACCAGCACCGCCGGGGTGCCCTGGCCGCTGACGGTGGCCGCGCGCTCCCGCCAGGCCTCCGGCTCGCCGATCTTCGCGCCGGAGCAGATGATCGCCAGGGAGTCGAAGAGGCCGGGGTGGTCCACGCCCAGCTGCAGGCCGGTTGCCCCGCCGATCGAGACCCCGGCGTAATGCAGGGGAACGTCGGCCGCGATGTCGCCGGCCTCACGGGCGGCGCGGACGAAGCCGGCGACGGCGTCGGCCAGCTCGGCCATGGTAAAGCCCTCGGCGGCCGCCGGAGCGGCGCCGTGGCCGGGCAGGTCCCAGCCGATGACGGTGAAGCCGGCCAGACCGGCGGCCGCACGGGACCAGAGGGCCGCGGCGGAGGTGCCCAGCGACGGTCCGGCGATGACGACGGGGGCGGCCGGGCCGGCGTCGGCGAGCCGGGTGGCCTTGATCTGGGGCACGCTCATGCGTGGTCCTTCCTTCCGGGGTAGGCGGTCACGATGCTCTCGATCAGGGCATGCGCTTCCCCTGTGTAGTTGGCCGGGTCCAGTGCGCTTTCGAGCTCATCGTCGGAGAGCACGTCGGCGGGCACTGCCTTGCGCAGCAGCTGCGCGAAGGCGCCCTCGCCGGCCAGGGAGCGGTTCACCGCGTCCTGGATGAGGGCCTTGCCGCGGCCCGGCGTGCCGTCGTCGAGCAGCGGAGCGACGGTGAGCATCAGTTTCTCGCTGACGACCAGCGGGCCGGCCGCGGCGAGGTTGGAGGCGATCCGGGCGCGGTCCACTTCGAGTCCCTCGGCCAGCTCGGCCAGCTTGGCGGCCGCTCCCCCGGCCAGGCGCAGGAGGGAGCGCAGCGCCTGCCACTCCACGTGCCAGGATCCGGAGGGGCGTTCGTCGTCGGCTGCGGCGGCGGCCAGCTGCAGCTGGGCGCCGTACCCGGGGGCGGCCAGCGCCGCGCTGCGGATCAGCACGGACAGCACCGGGTTCTGTTTCTGCGGCATGGCGGAGCTGCCGCCGCGTCCGGCGGCGCGCGGCTCCGACACCTCCCCCACCTCGGGTCGGCTGAGCAGCAGGACGTCGTTGGCGATGCGGCCGGCCGCTGCCAGCAGCTCCTGCAGGGCCCCGCCCAGGCGGGTGACGGGCAGCCGGTTGGTCTGCCAGGGGGCGGCCGGGGCGGCGAGGCCGAGCCGGGACGCCAGGTCGGCGGCCAACTCGACCGGCCCGGGGACCGGCCGGCCGTTCCCTGCGGCGGCGTCGACCGTGCTGCGCAGGGCGGCCATGGTGCCGGAGGCACCGCCCCACTGCAGCGGCAGTTCCGCGCGTGCGGCGGCAAGCGCTTCGGCGGCCTGGCCGAGCCCGTGCAGCCACTGCGCGGCCTTGAGCCCGAAAGTGGAGGGCAGCGAGTGCTGTGTCAGGGTGCGGGCGACACTGAGCGTGGCGGCATGTTCCCGTGCCAGAGCGGCGAGGGCGTCGGCGGCCCGGGCGACGTCGGACTGCAGCGCGTCCAGGGCCTGCGCCGACATCACCATCAGGGCGGTGTCGAGGATGTCCTGGCTGGTGGCCGCCCGGTGCACGGCTGCCGCGGCCGCCGGGGCCTCGCGCCGCAGCATGGCACGCAGGTCCGCCAGCATCGGGATCACCGGGTTGCCGCCGCCCTGGGCGCGGGCCGCGATGTCGGCGACATCGTAGCTTTCGGCCCGGAAGGCGTCGGCGGCCTGCTCCGGTATCCCGGAGTCGATCAGGCCCGCCGAGGCCAGGACCTGCAGCCAGGTGCGCTCGACGTCGAGCATCGCCTGCAGGACCCGGACGTCGGACGTCAGGGCGGCCGCCTCGGTTCCGGCCCAGGCCGGGGACAGCAATCCGTGGTCTGCGCTCTCGGCGGGCGCCATGGTCAGGCTCCCGGGTAGGCCAGGAAGACGGTCTCGTTCTCCCCCTGGAGGAAGATGTCGAACCGCAGGCCGCCGTCGGCTTCACGGGTGGCGATCAGGGTACGGCGGCGTTCCTCGGGCAGCGAGGACAGCAGCGGGTCGGCGGCCAGGGCGGCCTCGTCCTCGGGCAGGTAGATGCGCGTGTGCAGCTTGTTGAGCAGGCCGCGGGCAAAGACGAGCAGCGAGATGAACGGGGCGGCGCCCTCGCGGACCGGGCCCGGATTCACCGTGGTGAAGGTGTAGTTTCCGGTGTTGTCCACCGGAACCCGGCCCCAGCCGGTGAAGGTGTAGCCGTCGCGGACCAGCGAACCGGTGCGCTGCGGAATGTTGCCCTCGGCGTCCGGCTGCCAGATTTCCAGCAGGGCGTCGGGGACGACCTCGCCGGCGCCGTCGCGGACGGTGCCCTGGAGACGGATGGCGCCGGGCAGGCCGGGAGCGAGCAGCTCACCGCCCTTGTCGAAGGGCAGCGCATATCCGTAGAAGGGGCCGATCGTCTGGCCCGGGGTGGCCACGAGTTTTTCGCTCATTACTCTGCGTCCTCTTCTTCCATCCAGGTGCGGTTGCTGCCGGTGAGCACGATGTCCCAGTTGTAGCCGGTGGCCCACTCATGCGAAGTGATGTTGTGGTCGTAGGTGGCCACGAGGCGGTCGCGCGCCTTCTGATCGGTAATCGACTGGTAGATGGGGTCCAGGGCGAAGAGCGGATCGCCCGGGAAATACATCTGGGTGATCATGCGCTGGGTGAAGTCGGTGCCGAACAGCGAGAAATGGATGTGCGCCGGGCGCCAGGCGTTGTAGTGGTTCTTCCACGGGTAGGGCCCGGGCTTGATCGTGGTGAACTCGTAGGAGCCGTCCGCACCGGTGATGGCGCGGCCCACGCCGGTGAAGTTCGGATCGATCGGAGCCGGGTGCTGGTCGCGCTTGTGGATGTAGCGGCCGGCGGAGTTGGCCTGCCAGACCTCGATCAGCTGGCCGCTGACCGGGCGGCCGTCGCCGTCGAGCACCCGCCCGCGCACGATGATGCGCTCGCCCAGCGGTTCGCCGTTGTGCTGGATGGTGAGGTCCGCTTCCAGCGGATGCACGTCCTGGTGCCCGAAGGCCGGAGACCACAGCTCGATGGTCTCGGGGTCGGTGTGGTGCGGGTCCTTGGTGGGGTGGCGCAGGATGGAGCTGCGGTACGGCCGGAAGTCCAGCCGCGGCTGGGTCTCCTCCGCCGCGCCGTCCTCCACGCCCTTGCGGTAGGCGGAGTGCAGCTGGCCGATCTCGGCGGAAATCTCGTCCTGGGAGGCCTGGGCCGAGTCCGGTCCCTCCACGACGTGGCTGTTCCGGAACAGGTCATCGGCCATCTCGCCGCTGACGTCCATGGGGTCGTTCTCCATGGTGGTGCTTCCTTTCCTCTTCGGACGCTTCGTCGCGTCCTGCCGGGTTCCAGGCGGGTTCCCTAACAGTACACCCGCGTTCACTTTGAGTACAGATGTTCACTAAGCGAACATCGAAGGTTACAAGGCTGCTGTGCCGCGCCGGTCAGGCGTGCGGCCAGCCGGTGTAGGCCTCCGCGAGGTAAGCCTGTCCGTGCCGGGAGGCGACTACGCCGCTCAGCTCGCCGAGGGCGCGGCGGCGCTCGAAGGCGGAGGCGTCGGGGCGGGTGTGGAGCATGGAGGTCATCCAGTAGGAGAAGTTCTGGGCGCGCCACACGCGCTGCAGGGCCTTGTCGCTGTAGCCCTCCAGCAGGTCCCGGGAACCGGAGGCGTAGAAGGACTCGATCGCTTGGAAGAGCACGGACACGTCGGCCAGGGCGAGGTTCAGGCCCTTGGCGCCGGTGGGCGGCACGGTGTGCCCGGCGTCGCCGGCCAGGAACATGTTGCCGTAGCACATCGGCTCACAGACGTAGCTGCGGAACCTGAGCACGGTCTTGTCGAAGATCGGGCCGCGCTTGAGCTCGAAGCCGTCCGGTCCGTCGACCCGGCGCTGCAGCTCATCCCAGATCCGGTCCTCGCTCCAGTCGTCCGGATTCTCGTTCGGATCGGACTGGAAGTACATCCGCTGGACCGTGTCGCTGCGCTGGCTGATCAGCGCGAAGCCATGGTCGGAGTTGGCGTAGATCAGCTCGGGGGCGCTCGGCGGAGCTTCGGTCAGGATGCCGAACCAGGCGAACGGGTATTCGATGAAGTGGTCGTTGCGCAGATCGGCGGGAATCGAGCGGCGGCAGATGCCCTGCGACCCGTCGGCGCCGACGAGGATGTCGCAGTGGACCTCGTAGTCCGCGCCGTCGGCGTCGGTGAAGCGGATCTTCGGGCGGTCCGTGGCCTGGTCCAGCACCTCCGTGCCGGTGACGGCGTACCGCACGTCGCCGCCGTCGCGCTCCCGGGCCGCGGCAAGGTCGACGAAGACCTCGTTCTGCGGGTACAGCCAGACCGACTCGCCCACCAGCTCCTGGAAGTCCACGCGGTGGCTTTCACCGCTGAAGCGCAGGTCGATGCCGTCGTGCCGGTACCCGTCCCGGAGCACGCGGTCACTGACGCCACCCTCGGTGAGCATGCGGACCGAGCCGTGCTCGAGGATGCCGGCGCGGTGGGTGGTGCGGATGGTCTCATGATCGCGCTTTTCGACGACGATGCTCTCGATGCCGGCCCGGCCGAGCAGGTGGGAGAGCATGAGGCCGGCGGGGCCGCCGCCCACGATGCCGACTTTGGTCCTGAGGACGGTGCGCTTCTCGCCCATGCGGGAACTCCTTGAAAGAGGGGAAAGGTCTGCCTCCAGTGTGATGGGCTGCACAGCCGCATACACAGGCGGTTCTCATTCATTGAGATGACGCACGCCTCATGACGACGGCTGAGGCGAGGAGGCGGCCTGCCCGGCATGGTGGGGCCCCGCCGCACCGGTGTGCACCCCCAGGGCGCGGGAAATGCCCCGTGCGGCGGTCATGAGTGCCGGAACCGTGGCGGCGATGTTCTCGCGCCCGGTCGGCACCACCACCCCAAGCGCCGCCGCTGCGCTCCCCTGGCGCCCAAAGACCGGAACCGCGATTCCCGTGGTCTCGGCGATCACCGTCCCGGGCAGGGCTGCAAAGCCGCTGCGCCGGATCTCGCCCCACTGCCGCCGCAGGTCCTCGGCTGCGGGGAACGGGTCGGGCTGCTCCGTGCTGCGCTCCAGGTAGGCTTCCTGGACATGGCGGGGCGAATGGGCCATCAGGACCATGCCCGAGGATGAGATGTGCACCGGCAGGCGGCCGGCCACCTTCGCCTGGTTGAGCACCGACCCGCGGCTGGAGAGCCGCTCGATGAACAGCACCTCGCCGTCCTGCAGCACCGACAGCTGGGTGTGCTGGCGCACCACCGCCTGGATGTCCTCCATGAAGGGCTGTGCCACCTGCTTCAGGTCCGCGGCGGCGGAGCTGCGGTTGGCCAGTTCCCAGAGCCGCAGGCCCAGGCGCACCTGCCCGTCCGCGTCGCGCTGCAGCAGCTGGTGGCCGGTGAGTTCGCGGACGAGCCGATGCGCCGTGGACAGCGGCAGGCCGGCGCGGCGGGCCAGGGCGGCCACCGGCAGGGCGGGGTGGCCGGCGTCGAAGGCGCTGATGATCCGGACGATCCGGGTGGTCATTGACTCCCCGGATGGTGAATTGGCCATGCCGATAAGTCTTTCACAACGGCCGAAGGGCCCCGCTCCCCCGGTGCGGGGAGGCGGGGCCCTTCGGACCTGCGGGGTTTAGCGGAACTCGCTGCCCATGTCGTAGTCATCCAGCGGGATGGCGTGGAACTCGGGGCTGAGGCCGCCGTCGACTCCGGCGTAGTCGAAGTCGCTGAAGGCGCTCGGGCCGGTGAACAGGCTGGCCTTCGCTTCCTCGGTCGGCTCGACCGTGACCTCGGTGTACCGCGGCAGGCCGGTGCCGGCCGGGATCAGCTTGCCGATGATCACGTTCTCCTTCAGGCCCAGCAGCGGGTCGGACTTGCCTTCCATCGCTGCCTGGGTGAGGACCCGGGTGGTCTCCTGGAAGGAGGCCGCGGAGAGCCAGGACTCGGTGGCCAGCGAGGCCTTGGTGATGCCCATGAGCTCGGGACGGCCGGAAGCCGGCCGCAGGCCCTCGGACACCACGCGGCGGTTCTCGCTCTCGAACCGGCGGCGCTCGGCGAGCTCGCCCGGAAGCAGCTCGGAGTCACCGGACTCGATCACGGTCACGCGGCGCAGCATCTGCCGGACAATGACCTCCACGTGCTTGTCGTGGATGCCGACGCCCTGGCTGCGGTACACGCGCTGGACCTCGTCCACCAGGAACTCCTGGGCCTTGCGCGGGCCGAGGATGCGCAGGATCTGCTTCGGATCCACCGCACCGGTGACCAGCTGCTGGCCGACCTCGACGTGGTCGCCGTCGGCGACCAGGAGGCGGGCACGGCGCAGGACCGGGTAGGCGATCTCCTCGGAGCCGTCATCGGGAGTGATGATGACGCGCAGCTGGCGGTCGGTCTCCTCGATGGTGACCCGTCCGGCGACCTCCGAAATCGGAGCCACACCCTTCGGGGTACGGGCTTCGAAGAGCTCCTGGATACGGGGCAGACCCTGGGTGATGTCTTCCGCGGAGGCGATGCCGCCCGTGTGGAAGGTACGCATGGTCAGCTGGGTACCGGGCTCGCCGATGGACTGCGCGGCGATGATGCCCACGGCTTCACCGATGTCCACCGTCTTGCCGGTGGCCAGCGAACGGCCGTAGCACAGCGCGCAGGTTCCGACGGCGGACTCGCAGGTCAGCACGGAGCGGATCTTGATGTCGGTGATGCCGGCCTCGAACAGCTTGCCGATCAGCACGTCTCCGACATCGTCGCCCGCCTTGGCCAGCACGGTGCCCGAGGCGTCGACGACGTCGGCCGCCAGCGTCCGGGCGTAGGCCGAGTTCTCGACCTCTTCGTGCAGCTGCAGCTCGCCGTTGGCGTCCGGCACCGCGATGGTGACGTTCAGGCCGCGCTCGGTACCGCAGTCCTCTTCACGGACGATGACGTCCTGGGACACGTCCACCAGACGACGGGTCAGGTAACCCGAGTTGGCGGTACGCAGAGCGGTATCGGCCAGGCCCTTGCGGGCACCGTGGGTGGCGATGAAGTACTCCAGCACCGACAGGCCCTCACGGTAGGAGGACTTGATCGGACGCGGGATGATCTCGCCCTTCGGGTTGGCCACCAGGCCGCGGATACCGGCGATCTGCCGGACCTGCAGCCAGTTGCCTCGTGCACCGGAGGAGACCATGCGGTTGATGTTGTTGCCCGTGGGCATGTTGGCGCGCATGGCCGCGGCAACCTCGTTGGTCGCCTTGTTCCAGATGTCGATGAGCTCCTGGCGGCGCTCGTCTTCAGCGATCAGGCCCTTGCCGTACTGGCTCTCCACCTTCGCGGCCTGCGTCTCGTAGCCGGCCATGATGGCGGGCTTGTCGATCGGGGCGGCGATATCGGAGATGGCCACGGTCACGCCGGAGCGGGTGGCCCAGTAGAAGCCGGCGTCCTTCAGGTTGTCCAGCGTTGCCGCGGTGACGACCTTCGGGTAGCGCTCGGCCAGGTCGTTGACGATCGCGGAGAGCTGGCCCTTGTCGGCAACCTTCTCCACCCACGGGTAGTCCACGGGCAGGGTCTGGTTGAAGATGACCTGCCCGAGGGAGGTCTCGATCAGCGCCGGCTCACCCTCGGTCCACCCCTCCGGAGCGGGCTGGTCCGCGCTGGGCACGAAGCCTTCGATCCGCATCTTCACGACGGCGTTCAGGTCCAGCTCGCCCAGGTCGAAGGCCATCATGGCCTCGGCCGGGGAGGTGAAGACGCGGCCTTCGCCGGCTGCACCCTCGCGCTTGGTGGTGAGGTGGTGCAGGCCGATGATCATGTCCTGCGAGGGCAGGGTCACCGGACGGCCGTCCGAGGGCTTCAGGATGTTGTTCGAGGACAGCATCAGGATGCGGGCCTCGGCCTGGGCCTCGGGGCTCAGCGGCAGGTGCACGGCCATCTGGTCACCGTCGAAGTCGGCGTTGAACGCGCCGCAGACGAGCGGGTGCAGCTGGAGGGCCTTGCCTTCGACCAGCTGCGGCTCGAACGCCTGGATGCCCAGGCGGTGCAGGGTGGGTGCACGGTTGAGCAGCACCGGGTGTTCGGTGATGATCTCTTCCAGCACGTCCCAGACCTGCGGGCGGAAACGCTCGACCATGCGCTTGGCGCTCTTGATGTTCTGGGCGTGGTTGAGGTCAACCAGGCGCTTCATCACGAACGGCTTGAACAGCTCCAGCGCCATCTGCTTCGGCAGGCCGCACTGGTGCAGCTTCAGCTGCGGGCCGACGACGATGACCGAACGGCCCGAGTAGTCGACGCGCTTGCCCAGCAGGTTCTGGCGGAAGCGGCCCTGCTTGCCCTTGAGCATGTCGGACAGCGACTTCAGCGGACGGTTGCCCGGCCCGGTGACCGGGCGGCCGCGGCGGCCGTTGTCGAACAGCGAGTCAACGGCTTCCTGCAGCATGCGCTTTTCGTTGTTCACGATGATCTCGGGGGCACCGAGATCCAGCAGGCGCTTCAGGCGGTTGTTGCGGTTGATGACGCGGCGGTACAGGTCGTTCAGGTCGGAGGTCGCGAAGCGGCCGCCGTCGAGCTGGACCATCGGGCGCAGTTCCGGCGGGATCACCGGAACGGCGTCGAGCACCATGCCCAGCGGGCTGTTGGTGGTGGTCAGGAACGCGTTGACGACCTTCAGGCGCTTCAGCGCGCGGGTCTTGCGCTGGCCCTTGCCGTTCTGGATGATCTCGCGCAGCGAGTCGGCCTCTGCCTGCAGGTCGAAGTCCTCCAGGCGCTTCTTGATGGCCTCGGCGCCCATTGCACCGTCGAAGTACAGGCCGTAGCGGTCCCGCAGTTCGCGGTACAGGCCCTCATCGCCCTCGAGGTCGCCGACCTTGAGGTTCTTGAAGCGGTCCCAGACCTGCTCGAGGCGCTCGATGTTGGCGTCGGCGTCGCGGCGGACCTTGGCCATCTGGCGGTCGGCGGAGTCGCGGGCCTTCTTCTTGTCGGCGGCCTTGGCGCCTTCGCCCTCGAGGCGGGCAAGCTCGTCCTCGAGGTCGCGGGCGATCGCGGCGATGTCGGCGTCGCGCTGGTCCACCAGCTGCTTGCGCTCCAGGTCGTGCTCGGCCTGCAGGTTCGGCAGCTCGGCGTGGCGGTTCTCCTCGTCGACGCCGGTGATCATGTAGGCCGCGAAGTAGATGACCTTCTCCAGGTCCTTCGGGGCCAGGTCCAGCAGGTAGCCCAGGCGCGACGGCACGCCCTTGAAGTACCAGATGTGCGTGACGGGAGCAGCGAGCTCGATGTGGCCCATCCGCTCGCGGCGGACCTTGGCACGGGTGACCTCGACGCCGCAGCGCTCACAGATGATGCCCTTGAAGCGGACACGCTTGTACTTGCCGCAGTAGCATTCCCAGTCGCGGGAGGGGCCGAAGATCTTTTCGCAGAAAAGACCGTCCTTCTCCGGCTTCAGGGTGCGGTAGTTGATGGTCTCGGGCTTCTTCACCTCGCCGTAAGACCAGTTGCGGATTTCGTCCGCAGTGGCCAGGCCGATGCGCATGAGGCCGAACGTGGAATCGTTGGACATGGGTCCCTGTTCTCTCTTGTTCTCTAAATCTGAATGTCTCGGGTGCGGAAGAGGTTTCGGGCGGCCCCTGCGGGGCTTGGAACGGCGGCAACGACATTTCCGCGCTCGCAGAGCTCGCGGGAAATATTAAAGCCGCCTTCCTCCAAGCCCCTTCGGGGCCGGTGGCAGGCCCGGGCGTTCAACCCGGGCCTGCCGCTCCTGCTAAACCTCTTCGACGGAGCTGGGCTCTGCGCGGGACAGATCGATGCCCAGTTCCTCCGCGGCCCGGAAGACTTCTTCATCCGAGTCACGCATTTCAATCGTGTTGCCTTCGGTCGAGAGGACCTCGACGTTCAGGCACAGCGACTGCATTTCCTTGATGAGCACCTTGAACGATTCCGGAACGCCCGGCTCCGGGATGTTCTCGCCCTTGACGATGGCCTCGTAGACCTTGACGCGGCCGTGGATGTCATCGGACTTGATGGTGAGCAGTTCCTGCAGGGTGTAGGCGGCGCCGTACGCCTCCAGGGCCCAGACTTCCATTTCACCGAAGCGCTGGCCGCCGAACTGCGCCTTACCGCCCAGCGGCTGCTGGGTGATCATCGAGTACGGGCCGGTGGAGCGGGCGTGGATCTTGTCGTCCACCAGGTGGTGGAGCTTCAGGATGTACATGTAGCCCACGGAGACCGGCTCCGGGAACGGCTGGCCGGAGCGGCCGTCGAACAGGCGTGCCTTGCCGGAGGCGTCGATCAGGCGGTCCCCGTCGCGGGTCACGTTGGTCGAATCCAGCAGGCCGGTGATCTCGTGCTCGCTGGCGCCGTCGAAGACCGGGGTCGCGACGGTGGTCGGACCGGTTTCGCGCGGCAGGTTGGTCAGCGCGCGGGCCCACTCGGGGTCGCCCTCGATCTTCCAGCCCTGCTTGGCGGCCCAGCCCAGGTGGATCTCCAGGACCTGGCCGACGTTCATGCGGCCCGGAACACCCAGCGGGTTCAGGACGACGTCGACGGGGGTGCCGTCTTCCAGGAACGGCATGTCCTCGATCGGGAGGATCTTGGAGATGACGCCCTTGTTGCCGTGGCGGCCGGCCAGCTTGTCGCCGTCGGTGATCTTGCGCTTGTGGGCAACGTAGACGCGCACCAGCTGGTTCACGCCCGGGGGCAGCTCGTCGTCGTTGTCGCGGTCGAAGATGCGCACGCCGATGACAGTTCCGGACTCGCCGTGCGGAACCTTCAGGGAAGTGTCGCGGACTTCGCGGGACTTCTCGCCGAAGATCGCGCGCAGCAGGCGCTCCTCCGGGGTCAGTTCCGTTTCGCCCTTCGGGGTGACACGGCCGACCAGGATGTCGCCGGCTTCAACCTCGGCGCCGATGTGGATGATGCCGCGCTCATCGAGCTGCGAGAGCACCTCCTCGGACACGTTGGGGATGTCGCGGGTGATTTCCTCGGCGCCCAGCTTGGTGTCGCGGGCGTCGACCTCGTGCTCCTCGATGTGGATCGAGGTGAGGACGTCGTCGGAGACCATGCGCTGGGAGAGGATGATCGCATCCTCGTAGTTGTGGCCTTCCCAGGACATGAACGCGACGAGCAGGTTCTTGCCCAGCGCCAGTTCGCCCTGGTCGGTGGAGGGTCCGTCGGCGATGATGCTGTTGACCTCGACACGCTGGCCCTCGGAGACGAGCACCCGCTGGTTGTACGCGTTGCCCTGGTTGGAGCGCGCGAACTTCATGATCGGGTAGCTGGTCTCGGTGCCGTCGTCGTTCAGCACGGTCACCAGGTCGGCGGAGACCTCGGTGACGACGCCGGGCTTGGCGGCCACGACGGAGTCGCCGGCGTCAACCGCGGCGTACTTCTCCATGCCGGTGCCCACGACGGGACGCTCGGAACGGAGCAGCGGCACGGCCTGGCGCTGCATGTTCGCACCCATGAGGGCGCGGTTGGCGTCGTCGTGCTCGAGGAACGGAATCAAGGCGGTCGCCACCGACACCATCTGGCGCGGGGAGACGTCCATGTACTCGACCTCGTTGGGCTCGACGAGCACGGGCTCGCCGGATCCGCCGCGGGCACGGACGAGGACCAGGTCCTCTTCGAAGTGGTTGTCGGCGCGCAGCGGGGCGTTCGCCTGGGCGATGGTGCGCTCCACCTCGTCGTCGGCGGTCAGGTAGTCCACCTGATCGGTGACGACGCCGTCGACGACCTTGCGGTACGGGGTCTCGATGAAGCCGAACGCGTTGATCCGCCCGTAGGAGGCCAGCGAACCGATCAGGCCGATGTTCGGGCCTTCAGGGGTTTCGATGGGGCACATGCGGCCGTAGTGCGACGGGTGGACGTCACGGACCTCCATGCCGGCGCGGTCGCGGGACAGGCCGCCCGGGCCCAGCGCGGACAGGCGGCGCTTGTGCGTCAGCCCGGCCAGCGGGTTGTTCTGGTCCATGAACTGCGAGAGCTGGGAGGTTCCGAAGAACTCCTTGATCGCGGCCACGACCGGGCGGATGTTGATCAGGGTCTGCGGCGTGATGGCCTCGACGTCCTGGGTGGTCATGCGTTCGCGGACCACGCGCTCCATGCGGCTCAGGCCGGTGCGGATCTGGTTCTCGATCAGCTCGCCCACGGCGCGGATGCGGCGGTTGCCGAAGTGGTCGATGTCGTCGACCTCGACGCGGATTTCGACGTCCTCGCCGTCACGCTTGCCCGGGATGGTCTTCTCACCGGCGTGCAGCGCGACCAGGAACTTGATCATCGCGACGATGTCGTCGGTGTCGAGCACCGAGGACTCCGGAGCATCGATCGGCTTGTCGACGCCGAGCTTGCGGTTGATCTTGTACCGGCCGACCTTGGCCAGGTCGTAGCGCTTCGGGTTGAAGTAGAGGTTCTCCAGCAGCGCCTGCGCGGCCTCGACCGTCGGCGGCTCTCCCGGGCGCAGCTTGCGGTAGATGTCCAGCAGGGCATCCTCGCGGGTTTCGGTGGTGTCCTTCTCCAGCGTGGCGCGGATGGAGTCGTACTCGCCGAAGGTCTCCAGGATCTGGCCTTCGGTCCAGCCCAGGGCCTTGAGCAGCACGGTGACGGACTGCTTGCGCTTGCGGTCGAGGCGGACGCCGACCTGGTCGCGCTTGTCGATCTCCAGCTCGAACCAGGCACCGCGGGAAGGAATGATCTTCGCGGTGTAGATGTCCTTGTCGCTGGTCTTGTCCGCGGCGCGCTCGAAGTAGGCGCCCGGGGAACGCACCAGCTGCGACACGACGACGCGCTCGGTGCCGTTGATGACGAAGGTTCCCTTGTCGGTCATCAGCGGGAAGTCGCCCATGAACACGGTCTGCTGCTTGATCTCGCCCGTGTTGTTGTTCATGAACTCGGCCTTGACGTACAGCGGGGCTGAGTAGGTCGCGTCGCGGTCCTTGCACTCGGCCATCGTGTACTTCGGATCGGCGAACTCCGGCTCCGAGAAGCTCAGGGACATGGTGCCCTGGAAGTCTTCGATCGGGGAGATTTCCTCGAAGATGTCCGCGAGTCCGGAGGTGGTGGCGACACCCTGCTCACCGGTTTCCTGGGCCTTGGCAACCCGCGCCTTCCAGCGCTCGTTGCCGACGAGCCAGTCGAAGCTGTCCGTCTGCAGGGCCAGAAGATTGGGAACGTCCAGCGGTTCGTGAATCTTGGCGAATGAAATCCGGGAGCCGATGTTCCCGGCATTGCTAGCGGTTGAAATATTAGAGGTGCTCGAGGCGACCAAGAGGGATCCTTCCACAGACCTTCAGGCGTGTTTCGCGCTTCTCCCCCTGCCCGCTGCGGACAGAGTCCGCACGCATGGCGCCGGCCGGCAACGGACCGGCGGAACAAAGCCCACCGCTATATGAAGGCTGAAGGTTAACAGAGGGAAGCAAATACCTACTATAGGCTTTTCGGGCACAGAAGTCTACCCGGTCCCGCGATCCCGGTGCGCTCAACCTCGTTGCTGCGCCGGGTTCCTGTCTCCGGGCTTCCCTCTGCAAGGAGCCGGTCCCGGACGGTGACCGGGAAGGACAGTACTGCCGCGGCGCGCTGCCGGGGAGCTGCGGGATGTTCGCTTCGAACTGCCGGCTTGCACCGACCTGCCGGACGCACCGCTGACGCACCGGACAACAGACAGAGTACCCCAGATTCCGCTCGGGCGCCTCATTTCCGGCGTTTCCGGGGATAACCCGGCCGGCGGACCGCCCGGCGGCGATACCGGGAGCACTACCCATCGCCGCCGTCCGCCGTCGCCGCCCTGATCGGCCTCATCCGGCGTCGCCCACCCTCCGGGAAACCACTCCCCCATCGTCGGGCGCGCCTGTACTCTAAGGGGCAGCATCCGTTTCGACGACGAAAGTGATTCGACGCACATGAGTATTCCCCCGCAGGGCACAGGACCCGCGACGCCTGAAGTGGTCATCGTCGGCGGGGCACGCACCCCGCAGGGCCGGCTGAAGGGGCAGCTCGCTGCGTTCACCGCCGTCGAGCTGGGTTCCTTCGCGATTTCCGGCGCCCTGGAGCGTGCCGGGGTTCCGGCCGCCGACGTCGATTCCGTCATCATGGGGCACGTGGTGCAGGCCGGCTGCGGGCAGAATCCGGCCCGGCAGGCCTCCCTGGCTGCGGGCATCGGCTGGAATGTGCCCGCTGTGACCGTCAACAAGGTCTGCCTTTCCGGGCTGGCTGCGGTGATCGACGCCGCCCGCCTGATCCGCGGCGGCGAAGCCACGGTCGTGGTCGCCGGCGGCCAGGAGTCCATGACCCGGGGCCCGCACCTGCTCCCCGGCTCGCGCCAGGGCTGGAACTACGGCAACATCTCGGTGCTCGACTCCGTGGCGCACGACGGCCTGACGGATGCGTTCGACGGCGACTCCATGGGCGTCTCCACCGAGCGCGGCAACACCCGGCTCGCGATCAAGCGGCTGGAACAGGACGAGGTCGCAGCGGCATCGCATCAGCGCGCCGCCGCCGCCGCGGCCGCGGGAGTCTTCGACGTCGAAATCGTGCCCCTGACCGTGCCGCAGCGCCGCGGCGAGCCGCTGGTGCTCTCCACCGACGAGGGCGTGCGGCCGAACACCACGGTGGATACGCTGGCGTCCCTGCGCCCCGCCTTCGATCCGGAGGGCACGATCACGGCCGGCAACTCCTCGCCCCTGTCCGACGGTGCCAGCGCGCTGGTGCTGGCGACCCGGGAATACGCCGACGCGCACGGCCTGCAGGTCCTCGCCTCCGTCGGCCTCCCGGGCCAGGTTGCCGGGCCCGACAACACGCTCCACTCGCAGCCGTCCAACGCACTGTTCCAGGCGCTGGAGCGCGCAGGCTGGACGACGTCCGACCTCGATTTCATTGAGATCAACGAAGCCTTCGGCGCGGTGGCAGTGCAGTCCCTGAACGAACTGGGCATCGACCTGGACCGGTGCAACATCCATGGCGGCGCCATTGCGCTGGGCCATCCGATCGGTGCCTCCGGTGCCCGCCTTGCCCTCCATGCCGCCCACGAACTGTTCCGGCGCGGTTCGGGCCGCGCCGGCGTCTCGCTCTGCGGCGGCGGCGGCCAGGGTGAGGCGCTGCTGCTCTACCGCGACGGAGAGTGAGCACCCCCGCCGGCCGGGCACCGGGCGGCGCGGAGGCTTCCGGTAAGGATGCTTCAGGCGCTCCCGGCGCTCCGATGGCTCCGCAGGCGACGCAGGCGACGCACGGGCCGGACGGACCGCACACCCCGCCGGGGCCGCTGGCGGCGAACCCGAGGGTGGTCCGCGCCGTCCACGACGCCGGGCTCGATGTCGAGTTCGTCGTCCGGCCGCCGGCGGCAAGCCTGCCGGAAGCTGCCGCACTGCTCGGCATCACAGCCGCCGATGTCGTGAAGTCGCTGGTGGTACGCCGCAGCGAGGGTGAATACCTGTTCGCCCTCGTCCCCGGGGACCGGCAGATCTCCTGGCCGAAGCTGCGCGCCGCCGTCGGCGTCAGCAAGCTGTCAATGCCTTCACCCGCGCTCGCGCTCGAGGCGACCGGATATGAGCGCGGCACCATCACTCCCCTGGGCAGCAGCCGCACCTGGCCGGTGTACGCCGACGAGCGGATCCGCGGCCGCCGCGTCTCGATGGGAGCGGGCGCCCACGGCGTGAACCTGTTCGTGGCCGCTGATGACCTGCTGCGGGCCCTGGGCGCCGTCGTCACGGACATCACCGAGCCGGCTGCGGCCCAGGCAGGTTTCACAGCAGGTTAAACGGGAAAGACCCCGCTCCCATCGGGAGCGGGGTCTTTCCCGTAAGCAGCTGCCGGCGGACCGGCAGGAAACTACTTGAGGGTGACGGTGGCGCCGGCGGCCTCGAGGGCTTCCTTGGCCTTGTCGGCGGTCTCCTTGTTCGCGCCTTCCAGCACGGCCTTCGGAGCGGAGTCGACCAGGTCCTTGGCTTCCTTCAGACCCAGGGAAGTCAGCGCGCGGACCTCCTTGATGACGGCGATCTTCTTGTCGCCGGCGGCTTCGAGGACGACGTCGAACTCGGACTTCTCCTCAGCGGCAGCGGCATCTCCGCCACCGGCAGCCGGGCCGGCAACGGCAACGGCGGCGGCGGTGACGTCGAAGGTCTCCTCGAAGACCTTAACGAAGTCGGAGAGCTCGATGATGGTCATTTCCTTGAAAGCTTCGAGGAGCTCTTCGTTGGTGAGCTTCGCCATGGTGTGGCGTCCTTCCTAGTAAGTGGTGCTCAGCACCGGGAGTTTGAAAAGAAGAGTGCTTACTCTTCGGTGGCGGCTTCGGCAGCCGGAGCTTCTTCTGCGGCGGCCGGGGCCTCTTCCGCAGCGGGAGCAGCGGCGGCGCCGCCCTCTTCCTCGAGCTTCAGGCGCAGAGCGTCCATGGTGCGGGCCAGAGCGGACATCGGTGCCTTGAGGACACCGGCCACCCGGGCGAGCTGGAACTCGCGGGACTCGAGCGCAGCCAGTTCAGCAACACCGGAGGCGTCGAGGGCCTTGCCCTCGAAGAGACCGGTCTTGATGATCAGCTGCGGGTTTGCCTTGGCAAAGTCCGTGAGGCTCTTGGCGGCAGCAACTGCGTCACCCTTGATGAAGGCGATTGCAGTGGGGCCGGACAGCTGGCCGTCGAACGCGTCGATGCCGGCTTCCTTGGCTGCAATGCCGGTCAGGGTGTTCTTCACGACCGAGTACTTGGTGTCCTGGCCGAGCGAACGACGCAGCTCCTTGAGCTGTGCAACGGAGAGCCCGCGGTATTCGGTTAGGACAGCAGCGGTCGAGTCCTTGAAATCGCTGGCGATTTCCTCGACGGCTGACACCTTGGTTGGCGTTGCCATAACCCTCCTTCCGGGGAATTGGTGCCGGTGGATCGGGTCCCGAACATAAGAAACGCCCCGGGCAGATGCACGGGGCGCCGGAGGGCATGCACGGCATGCCGGAAAGCTTCCTTCGTTCACCTGCGCAGGCCGCCCCGGTGCGGGGACTTTCGGATCCTGTCCATCCCGTGTATCCCGCGCAGCGGCCAGGCTGGCTTTTGCGAAGGGGGTGTGAACAGCATCGACCGACGGTCTTTGGTAGATCCAGACTACGGGAGATCCTCTGCCGGGACAAATCCGCCGGGTGCGGGACGGGTTCGCCCACCTGCGGGCCGGACCCGGGTCAGCGGCGGAGCACCTTCTGCCATTCCCCGGAGGCACCGACGGCCCGGAAGCCGAGCGCTTCATTGATGTCCAGCATGTGCCGGTTCTCGACGGCGTTCCAGGTCCAGATCCGCTCCACGGCCGGGAGCTCCTCGTCCAGGCGCAGCAGGTTGGCTGCCTTGAGCACGGTTCCCAGCCGGTGGCCGCGGTGCCCGCGCAGCACCAGCGTGTCGTCCTGGAAGGCGGCAGCCGGGACGGCGTCAAAGACCATCAGCACCGTGTGTCCCACCAGAGTTCCCGACGGCAGGTGCCGGACCGCGCTGACCAGCTCGCGGGCGCCCATCGCCGCGATTCTGCGCTCCCCCTCCCGGACCCGGGCTGCATCCCACTGTTCCTCCTCCAGGTCCAGGTCGGCCATCGGAGCATCGGTGCTCATCCGCTGCTTCAAATAGGCGTAACCGGCAACGGTTTCCTCGGGGCAGGCGCCCTGCCAGAACTCCACGGCATAGTCGGAACCTGCTTCGGCGACCGCGGCTTCGAGCTGTGCGCGTGTCGGCCGGCCGCCGGCCAGGTCCAGCCTGCTGACCCGTTCCACCTGCTCGAGACCGAACCCGGCGGCCAGCGCGAAGCCCGCTGCCGCGTCCCGGGGAACGGATCCGGCCGCACTTGCGGGCGTCAGGCCCGCGGCTGCATCAGCCGGTGCGGCGGCTCCGGCCGCGGGGGCCGGACCTCCTGCCGGGACGGGCCGCCGACCGGGGTGTTCGGTCTCCGCCAGGAGCGTGGTCCTGCCCTCGGCCTTCACCGCCTCCTCGATGGCTGCGTACAGCCTGCGGCCCACTCCGGACCGGCGGGCCCGCGGCGACACCGTGACGTGCACGTAGGCCGACCGGGTGTTGTCCAGCAGCGGCAGCCGTGCCGTCGCGACCCCCACGATGGCGTCCCCGTGGCGCGCCGCCAGGAGCAGGCGCCGACGCATCGGGCTCGGCCGGTGCGCTGCCAGCTGGGTCCGCACCGACTCATCGAAGTCGCTGCTGCCCCACAGATGCCGCATCGACTCGTTGACCAGGGCGACGGCCGCAGCGAAATCCGCGGCGGCCGGGCCGGCGTCGTCCAGAGATCGCGGGATGGGCAGGGCCTCGACGGCGATGGGAAGCTGTGTCATGGCCCACATCCTGCCCCAGGGAGCCGGGGGCAGCAAAAAGGCGGCCGCAGCGAATGCTGCGGCCGCCTTCAGGCGGAGCCGGATGCAGGATCCGGCAGCCGGACTAAGCGTCGGCGAGGACCTTGGTCACGCTCGGGTCCACGGAGATGCCGGGGCCGAAGGTGGTGGTCACGGTGGCCTTCTGGATGTAGCGTCCCTTGGCCGCGGACGGCTTCAGGCGGAGCACTTCCTCCAGGGCGGCGGCGTAGTTCTCGGCCAGCTTCTGGGCGTCGAACGAGGTCTTGCCGATGATGAAGTGCAGGTTCGAGTGCTTGTCGACGCGGAAGTCGATCTTGCCGCCCTTGATGTCGGAGACAGCCTTGGCGACGTTGGGGGTCACCGTGCCGGTCTTCGGGTTCGGCATCAGGTTACGCGGGCCGAGCACGCGGCCCAGGCGGCCGACCTTGCCCATCATGTCCGGGGTGGCGACGGCGGCGTCGAAGTCGGTCCAGCCGGCCGCGACCTTCTCGATCATGTCGTCGGAGCCCACGAAGTCGGCGCCGGCGGCCAGGGCCGCTTCAGCCTTCTCGCCGGTGGCGAAGACCAGGACGCGGGCGGTCTTGCCGGTGCCGTTGGGCAGGTTGACCGTGCCGCGGATCATCTGGTCGGCCTTGCGGGGGTCGACGCCCAGGCGGAAGGCGACCTCGACGGTGGCGTCGGTCTTCGAAGGGTTGGTTTCCTTCGCCAGGGCTACGGCCTCGGCCGGTGCGTACAGCTTGTCCGCATCGATCTTGGCCACAGCCGCTTCATATGCTTTGCTGCGCTTTGCCATCTGCTTATTCTCCTTGTGCAGTTGTGGTCTGTCGGACCGCGCCGGGCCCTGCCACGTGCCGCCCTGCGGCGGCGTTTCGGTTGATGTCCGCTTGGGGGCGGACGGTTGCCGCGGAAGCGGCGGAGGGGTACTAGCCCTCGACGGTGATGCCCATGGAACGGGCGGTGCCGGCGATGATCTTGGCCGCGGCCTGGACATCGTTGGCGTTCAGATCTTCCATCTTGGTGGCGGCGATCTCGTCGACCTGCGCCTGGGTCAGCTTGGCGACCTTGACGGTGTGCGGAGTGGCGGAGCCCTTCGCAACGCCCGCAGCCTTCTTGATCAGCTCAGCGGCCGGCGGGGTCTTGGTGATGAAGGTGAACGAGCGGTCCTCGTAGACCGTGATCTCCACCGGGATGACGTTTCCGCGCTGGGATTCCGTGGCGGCGTTGTACGCCTTGCAGAACTCCATGATGTTGACACCGTGCTGGCCAAGCGCAGGACCGATCGGAGGAGCCGGGTTGGCGGCGCCTGCCTGGATCTGCAGCTTGATGAGGCCGGTGACCTTTTTCTTGGGGGCCATGAAAGGGTCCTTCTCTTCATTTTGTTCCCGGAGGACAGGAGCGTCCGGCCGGGTTGGTGGCCGCCGTGGCGCGGCGGCCGAACGCCGCCCGCGGGTAAAGCACTCCCTCGGGCGGCGAAGTCTTCGGCTACTGGATCTTGGTGACCTGGCTGAAGGACAGGGTCACTGGGGTCTCACGCTCGAAGATGGTCACGAGGACCACCAGCTGCTGGGACTCCGGCTTGATCTCCGAGATCGTAGCGGGGAGGGTCTCGAACGGTCCGTCGTTGACCGTGACGGACTCGCCGACCTCGAAGTCGACGGTCACGGCGCTGGCCTGGGCCTTTGCGGCGGCCTTGCCTGCCTCAGCCTTCGGCTTGGCGATGGTGTGCTCCAGCATGGAGAACACCTCGTTGAGGCTCAGCGGGACCGGGTTGTGGGCGTTGCCCACGAAGCCGGTGACGCCGGGCGTGTGGCGGACGACGCCCCAGGACTCGTCGGTGAGCTCCATGCGGACCAGGACGTAACCCGGGATGCGCACCCGGTTTACGATCTTGCGCGTGGTGTTCTTGATCTCGACGACTTCCTCCATCGGGACCTGGATTTCGAAGATCTGCTCTTCCATGTCCAGGGTCTGGATGCGGGTTTCGAGGTTGGCCTTCACGCGGTTTTCGTAGCCGGCGTAGGAGTGGATGACGTACCAGTCACCCTCCTGGCGGCGGAGCTTCGCCTTGAAGGCGACGGCGGGATCCTCTTCCTCGGGCTCGGCGGCCGTCTCGGCGTCCCCACCCTCGTCCGGTTCGCCGGCGTCGGCCTGATCCTCGGCGTCCTCGCCGGTCGCGTCGACGACGGTCTCCTCGGCGGTGTCGCCCGCGGCGGCCTCGTCGATGGCGGCGGCCACCTCGGGCTCGGCGTCAAGGCCGGCGTGGCCCTCGTTCGTCTGTGCTTCGAGTTCCTGCTCGGACACGTAGATTCCTGCTTTCTGCTTCAGAGCTCCGAATTTGTCACCAGCTCAGGGCCTCGGGCGTCTCTCCGGGCCTGGCGGACAGGGTCGGCTAGCTTTCGCCGCCGCCCGAGCCGAAGATCCACAGAGCCCCCGTGCCAAAGACAAAGTCCAGTGCCGTCACGATGAGCATCATGACGACCACGAAGGCCAGGACGACGAGCGTGTACCGCAGCAGTTCCGCGCGGGTCGGCGTAACGACCTTCTTCAGTTCAGCGATGACCTGGCGCAGGAAGAGTGCGATCGACGCGAAGAAGCCCCGCTTCCCGGGCTCTCTGGAGGGGCGCCCCTTCGAGCTGCTGGCAGCCGTTTCGGTCACCTTCCGCCTCACTCTGTGTCGGTTCACAGCCCCAGCACGAGCGCTGATGACTGCTGCTGCATGTTGGACTGCGAATGCTGCCTCGTCGACAGCCGTGCGCAGGGCAGACAGGACTCGAACCTGCAACCTGCGGTTTTGGAGACCGCTGCGCTACCAATTGCGCCACTACCCTTTGGAGGAAACCACTCTACCGCCTGCACCTGCCGTTCGGCGAACCGGGCGGATTACCCCGGTTTCGCCTGTCCTGCGGGCACAGGTCAGTGGGTGTCTTTCGCACCGCTCATCCACTTTACGCACTTTTTCCCGCCACGTCGAACCGGCCTCCCCGCAGGCACCGGTTTGTGGCGCCCGGGGGCGCCGTCGCCCGCCCTGCGAGTGGTGTGCGCCGCCGCACAGTCCTAAGCTGGAACCGGCCCGGACCCCTGTCCGGAACCGCACCACCAAGTACCTGCTCCAGCACAGACGGGAACGCAATGCCATCCACCGGGCGCATCTCACAGCGCATCGCCGCCATCACCGAATCCGCCACCCTGGCCGTGGACGCCAAGGCCAAGGCGCTGAAGGCCGCCGGGCGCCCCGTGATCGGCTTCGGAGCGGGAGAGCCGGATTTCCCCACCCCCGGCTACATCGTGGAGGCGGCCGTCGCCGCCGCCCGGGAAGCCCGCTTCCACCGGTACTCCCCCGCCGGGGGCCTGCCGGAGCTGAAGCAGGCCATTGCCGAAAAGACCCGCCGGGACTCCGGTTACGAGGTGGATCCGTCGCAGGTGCTGGTCACCAACGGGGGCAAGCAGGCTGTCTACGAGGCGTTCGCGACGCTGCTGGACCCGGGTGACGAGGTCCTCGTCCCCACCCCCTACTGGACCACCTACCCGGAGGCCATCCGGCTGGCTGGCGGCGTTCCCGTCGAGGTCTTCGCCGGCCCCGAGCAGGGCTACATGGTCACCGTGGAGCAGCTTGACCAGGCCCGCACCGACCGCACCAAGGTCCTGCTGTTCGTCTCCCCCTCGAACCCCACCGGTGCCGTCTATCCTCCCGACCAGGTTGCCGAGATCGGCATGTGGGCCGCCGACCACGGGCTGTGGGTGATCACGGACGAAATCTATGAGCACCTGACGTACGACGGCGTGCCGTTCACCTCCATCGCCACCCGCTCCCCCGAGCTGGGCGACAAGGTCGTGGTGCTCAACGGCGTCGCCAAGACGTATGCAATGACCGGCTGGCGGGTCGGTTGGATGATCGCCGCGAACGACGTCGTCAAGGCAGCGACCAACCTCCAGTCGCACCTGTCCTCGAACGTCTCCAACGTGTCCCAGATGGCGGCGCTGGCCGCCGTCTCCGGGCCGCTGACCGAGGTGGAGGAGATGAAGCTTGCCTTCGACCGCCGGCGCCGGGCGATGGTGACGGCCCTGAACAGCATCGACGGCGTGGACTGCCCCGTTCCGCAGGGCGCGTTCTACGCCTATCCCGACGTGCGCGGGCTGCTCGGCCGTGAATTTCCGGCCGCTGCGGGCCCGGTGCGTCCGCAGACCTCGGCCGAACTGGCGGCGCTGATCCTGGACGAGGCAGAGGTCGCCGTCGTACCGGGTGAGGCGTTCGGCCCGTCCGGTTTCCTGCGGCTGTCCTACGCCCTCGGCGACGACGACCTGGCGACGGGCATGCAGCGGCTGCAGGACTACCTCGGCCGCGGCCGGTAGTCCCGCAGCTTCGAACAGCCCCGCAGCAGCACAAAGCCCCGGCCGTTGAGGCGGACCGGGGCTTTGTGCTGCCTGCCCTCCGGGGACAGGCCCCGGCCCGGGTCAGAGCAGCCGCCGGGCGGCCGCCCATCGGGTGAGCTCGTGGCGCGAGGAGAGCTGGAGCTTGCGCAGGACGGCGGAGACATGCGTTTCGACCGTCTTGACGGAGATGAACAGTTCTTTGGCGGTCTCCTTGTAGCTGTAGCCCCGGGCGATCAGCCGCATCACTTCCAGCTCGCGGGCCGAGAGCCGGTCCAGCTCATCGTCGGAGGCCGCCGCGGGGGCAGGGGCCGTGCCGAAGGCATCGAGCACGAAGCCCGCCAGGCGCGGCGAAAAGACAGCGTCGCCCTCGGCGACCCTGGCCACGGCATCGGAGATCTCGGCTCCGGACACGGTCTTGGTTACGTAGCCGCGGGCGCCGGCCCGGATGACCGTGACGACGTCCTCCGCCGCATCGGACACGCTGAGCGCCAGGAATCGGGTGGCGGGCAGGAGGTCGGAGCAGCCGGCGATCACCTCGGCGCCGCCGCCGCCCGACCCGCCGGGCAGATGCACATCCAGCAGCACCACCCGGGGCCGGGCGGTGCGGATGGCCGCGACCGCCGACTCAACGGTGTCCGCCTCACCCACCACCCGGACCCGCCCGTCCAGGTCCGCCCGCAGGCCGGAGCGGAAAATGGCATGGTCGTCGACGACCACCACGCTGATCGGTTCCCCCGTGTTCACTTGTCCTCCGTCGTCGTACCGGTTCGAAATCCGCCTGCCGCAGGCCGCCCTGCGGCTGTCCCGCCGTCGGGCGCCGGCCGCCGGCCCTGTCCCGGGTCCGACGGAGGCTGGCCCTGTGCAGGGTCCGGCGGCGGGACCGTGACCGGCTGGCTGAGGTGGACCTCGGTGCCTTCCGCCCCGCTCCTGATCCTCGCCTGGCCGCCATGGCGCCGCATCCGGCCCACGATCGATTCACGGACGCCGAGGCGGTCCTCCGGAACGGTGTCCGGATCGAACCCGGTGCCCCGGTCCCGGATGAAGACCTCCAGCGTCTCCGGCCCGCACTCCAGGTAGACGGAGATCGGCCCGCCCGCGTGCTGCGCGGCGTTGAGCAGGGCGGCACGGGCGGCCTGGGCCAGCGCACCGGTGTCGGTGCCGGGCGCTTCCTCCCCCACAGCGATCACTTCCACCGGGTGCCCGTACGCATCCTCGACCTCGGCCGCAATGGTGCCGAGGACGTCGGCCAGCCGTCCTGCGGTGCGGCTGCGGTCCGCGTAGAGCCATTGCCGCAGTTCGCGTTCCTGCGCGCGGGCCAGCCTGGTCACCTCGGCCTCCGAGCCGGCCCGGTTCTGGATCAGGGCCAGGGTCTGCAGCACGGAGTCATGCAGATGCGCGGCGATTTCCGCCCGTTCCGCCTCGCGGATCCGCCCGGACCGTTCCCGCTGCAGTTCCCGCCAGTACTTCACGGCCCACGGAGCCAGCACCAGGGCCGCCCCGGCAACCACGGCCAGGGAGGCCAGCATTCCCGCCGCCAGCACGTCCCAGGTCATGGAGCCGGCCACGATCAGCAGCAGGCCGAAGATGGCCAGCAGCAGCCCGAGGAGCAGCCGGACGAGTCCTGCGGCCCGGTTGGCGCCGGCGCCCTGGACCAGTTCGGCCCGGCGGCTGGCATCAAGCTGGGACCAGGCGAGCACCGCGCCGCCCGCAACCGCCGCGACCGGGACCAGCATGCCCAGGTCGATGCCTGCCCCGAAGCGCTGGGCGATGACGGCCCCGGCCAGCAGCAGCAGCGCCGCTCCGATGAGGACATCCCGGTTCCCGAGGGCCGCCGTCCGGCGGCCCGCCGATCCGCTGCCGGCCTGCTGGAGATAACGGGCGAAGTTCTCCGCCACGCTGCGCGGATTGCGGCCGGCGCCCGCCGCCGACTCCTCGGCCGTCGGAACGCTCACCCACAGCCAGGCGTACAGGACCGCTCCGGCGCCGCCGGCCAGGGTCAGCGCCACCATGCCTGCGCGCACCAGGCCCGGCTCCCAGCCGAGATGGGCGGCCAACCCGGCGCAGACTCCGGCCACGGGGGCACGGGAAGGACGGACGAGGGGAGCTTTCACGTCTCCATCCAAGCACGCGCCGCGCCCCGGAATGCGGTTTCGCCGGTTCTTTGCCGAACGTTCAGGGCAGGTTCAGGGACGGTCTCAGGGACATCCCCGATGCGCCGGACATCCGCGCCCGGTTGACTGGTATCCATGAACGAATCCTCCGTGCCGGGAGCAGCCGGCACCCACGACTCCCCTTCCCCGGCAGGCGGCCGCCCCGCCGGCTCCCCCGGTCGGCCGCCGGCCGGCGCCTTCTTCGCCTGGCTGCGCGGGCTCGGCGTCGTGCGTTCGGAGAACCGGTGGATCGCCGGCGTCGCCGAGGGTATCGCCGTCCGGACCGGCCTTGACCCCGCCCTGGTCCGCGGGCTGTTCATCGTGTTCGGACTCTTCGGCGTCGGGCTGCTGGCCTACGGCGTGGCCTGGGCCCTGCTTCCCGAACCGGACGGACGGATCCAGGTCGAGGAGGCGGCCGCCGGTCGCTGGAGCGCAGGCATGACCGGTGCCCTCGTGTTCTCGGTGCTGGGCCTGGGCGGTCCGGGGATCTCCTTCTGGGCCCGGGACGGCTGGCTGTCCGGCGCCTACTGGGGGGTCTTCTGGATCGCCGGCGTCATTGTGCTGGTGTACTGGCTCTCCACCCGGAACCGCCGTCCGGGTGAAGCCGGCGGCGACCGGCCGCCGAACGACTTTGCTGCCCCCGAGGGCGGGCGCGTGGACCAGCACGGGAGAACCGGCCCGGATGCCTCTGCTGCCGGCCATGCCCTGCCCGGGCTTCCCGCCGGGACCGCTGCTTCCGCCGCCGACGCCGCTCCGGCCAGCCCGGGCGGAGCCGACGGCTACGGGGCGGGCTCCTACGGGGCGGCGGCCAACGGAACCGGCGGCTACGGAACGGGGTCCTACGGCCACGGGGCCGCAGGCGACGCCGGCACCCGGAACGGTCGCGACGGCTGGGGAGCAGCCTACGGTCCGGCGGCGAGCGAACCCGCTTCGGAAACCTGCTCGTCCACTCCGCCGGCGGGGTGGACCATGCTCCTGCTCGGGTCCGGCCTGCTGACGGCAGGCGTCCTGCTCGCCCTGGACTACACCGGCTCGCTGATGTTCGAGGAGCCGGCTGCCACCGCCCTCGCGGCGGCAGCCGGGGTCCTGGGCCTGGGGATCGTCGTGCTGGGCTGCCTCGGGCGGTCCTCGGGCCCGTCCGGAGTCCTGGCGGTCCTGGCCCTGGCCGGCGCCGCGGCCGCAGGCGGAAACCTGCTCCACTCAAATGTCGTGGTGGCCAACCAGTCGACCTGGACCGTGGACTCCGTCGGCAGGGCCGCCGACGGCTACACCGTGGCCGCAGCACAGGGCAATCTGGACCTCACCGGCCTGACGGATGAGCTGCGGGACGGCACGGTCACCGTGCCGGTGTCCGTGGCCGCCGGTGACGTGGCCATCCTCGTGCCCGACGACGTGCCGGTGAGTGTCCGCTCGGAGATGGTGCTCGGAAACGTCTCCCTTGAAGAAGGCGGCTCACAGCAGACCTCCGCCGGCATCTGGACCGGCGGCGAGGAGAAGCGGCTCAATGCCGAAGAAGAGGGCAGCCGGCTGGTCATTGAAGTCCAGGGCATCGTCAGCAACGTCCTGGTCACCACGAATGAAAGCGGGATCAACCGATGAGCAGCAGCATGAACAGCGACAGCGGGGGCTTCCTCCCCGATCCGGAGCACGTGCCGGGTGCCGGACCCGAAAGCGCCGGACTGCAGCCCGGGAACGGGCCTGTCGGGGAGCGCCGGCCGATGCGCGTGGGCACAATAGTCTGGGGCCTGGTCCTGATTTCGCTGGCCTCCCTCCTGCTGGCCGTGCGGGTGGCCGATGTGCAGCTGGACGCCGGGCTTGTGGCGTTGGGCCTGACCATCGGTGCGGGTACCGCACTGGTGGTCGGCGGGCTGCTGACAGCTGTGAACCGCCGGAGCTGACGCTCCGGCAGCACACCGGACCGCGGCCGCCCGGCCCGGAACCGTTAAGACGAACGCGGCTGCGGCCGCAGTTAGGAACTTCGCCGCCATGGACAGCTTCTTCAATTTCCTCCGCCGCTCCCCCATCCGCCGCGGTCGGGGCTGGCTCGGGGGCGTCTGCGCCGGTATAGCTGCCTACTTCAGATGGGATGTGGCCCTGGTCCGGGTCGGTGTGCTGCTCAGCTTCCTGCTGCCGTTCATCGGAGTGGGAACGTACCTGGTGGCCTGGCTGCTGCTGCCCAGGTATGACGGCCGGATCCTCTTGGAAAGCATCGTGGGCCGCACGACGCGCCCCGGCCCGGGTCATTAGGCTCCGGATCCGTCGCACCGGCGCCGCCTGAGTCCTTCCCGCCGTTCCCGTGGCTAGAATGGCGGGAAGTCCGGCGCTTACGACAGCAGGGGTGTGCAGTATGAAGATCGGGATTCTGACCAGCGGCGGCGACTGCCCCGGCCTCAACGCGGTGATCCGCGGCGCGGTGCTCAAAGGCATCAAAGAGTACGACGGCGTTGAGTTCGTCGGGTTCCGCGACGGCTGGCGCGGCGTCGTCGACGGTGATGTCATGGATCTGCCCCGCCAGATGGTGCGCGGCATCTCGAAGCAGGGCGGTACCATCCTCGGCACCTCGCGCACCAACCCCTTTGAAGGCCCCAACGGCGGGCCGGAGAACATCAAGGCGACCCTGGCCCGGCTGGGCATCGACGCGATCATCGCGATCGGCGGTGAAGGCACGCTCGCGGCCGCGCAGCGCCTGACCGATGCCGGCCTGCAGATTGTCGGCGTGCCCAAGACGGTGGACAACGACCTCGACGCCACCGATTACACCTTCGGCTTCGACACCGCGGTGCAGATCGCCACGGAGGCCTGCGACCGGCTGCGCACCACCGGCGAGTCCCATCACCGCTGCATGGTTGCCGAGGTGATGGGCCGCCACGTCGGCTGGATTGCCCTGCATTCCGGGATGGCGGCCGGTGCGCACGCCATCCTCATTCCCGAGCATCCCGCGAGCCTGGACCAGGTGGCGCAGTGGGTCAACGAGGCCTGGGCCCGCGGCCGTGCGCCGCTGGTGGTCGTGGCGGAGGGCTTCGTCACCACCGACATGGAAACCCCGCACTCCGAGCGCGGCCTGGACAGCTTCGGCCGCCCGCGGCTCGGCGGCATCGGCGAGCTGCTGGCGCCGGAAATCGAAGCCCGGACCGGCATCGAGACCCGCGCCACCGTGCTCGGCCACATCCAGCGCGGCGGGGTTCCCACGGCCTACGACCGGGTGCTCGCGACCAGGCTGGGCATGGCCTCGGTGGATTCGGTGATGCAGGGGCTGTGGGGCACCATGGTTTCGCTCAGTGGAACCAACATCGTCAACGTCGGCTTTGAGAAGGCACTGGGCAACCTCAAGCGGGTTCCGCAGTCCCGCTACGAGGAAGCCGCAATCCTTTTCGGGTAGGCCGCGCACCCTGTGGGTTTCCCGTGACGGACGGCCTGCGGGTGTAGGTTGGCACCTATGGATCTTGATCCGGGAACAATCGCCATCATCCAGCTGGCATGGTCCCGGGGCCTCGGCCTCGATGACGGTGCCCTCGCTGATGCCGACGCGAACGAGCGCATCTACCACGTCACCGCCGAACCGCGGCGGCTTTCCTTCGTCCGCCTGTTCGGGCGGGAGGTATTCTGCGGGCCGGAGTGGGCCGCGGAGTACGTCCGGTCCAAATCCCTGTCGGAACTGACCCGCGGCTCCACCCTCATGCGGCTTTCTCACGACGTGGGCGGCCGGGCGCTGGGCACCGAGCTGCTGTATTTCGCAGACACGTTTCCCACCCTGTTCCCCGCCGAGGACTACGCGGTGGGCGAGGATCCCCTGCTGGTGGGCGCGCTTGAGCGGCTCTGCCCGCCCGACGACGTTTCCGAGGCCGGGCTGAGCGCGCGGGACTCGGTGTTCACCCTGGTCGACGACTCCGCCGGGGAGGAACGGGTCCTGTCCGGGGCCGGCTATTCGCTCAGCGAGGGGATCCTGGCCGACATGTCCGTCCTGACGGCGCCGGCCGTACGCCGCCGCGGACTGGGCAGCTACATCAGCGCGGTGGCTGTGGAAGATGCCATGGCGGCGGGCCTGATCCCTCAGTGGCGGGTGGAATCCGGAAATGTGGGCGCCGCACGCACGGCCGTCAGCAGCGGATTCATAGCGGCCGGACTGCGCGCCTCGGTCGCCCTGCCGGCAGCCTAGGCCTGCTCTGCCGGGCCGGAGCCCAGCAGGGCCGCCAGGTCCGGGCGGTTGAAGAACGCGGCCGCCTCGCGGGCGGAGGGCGTGCCGGCGTCGGGGTCCGCGCCGGCGGCGACCAGGACCTCCACGACCTCCGAGTACCCCTTGAACACCGCTCCGGCCAGGGGCGACTGGCCCCGGTCGTTGAGGGTGTCCGGATCGGCGCCGCGGCGCAGCAGCAGCTCCACCAGCGGCGCATGGCCGTGGTACGCGGCGAGCATCAGCAGGGTGTCACCGGTCGAGCTGGTGAGGTTCACCGGAACACCGGCGTCGAGGTAGGGCACCAGAACCGAGGCATGGCCGGCACGTGCGGCATCGAACAGGCGTGCCGCCAGCTCCAGCATCTGCTCATCTTCGTTCGGGCCGCCGGCGGGGGCCTGGGCCCCGGTGTCCGGATGCTCACTCATTGATCGGTCCTCTCCTCACCGCGCCGTTCCGGCGGCACGGTTTCCGCGTACCGCCCCGTCCGGGCCGGCTGCTGTCTCTGCGGTTACCAGTTTCGCACGACGGTCAGCGCGGCGTGCGGACCCCGCGCAGCAGCCCGGCGGGGCGTCCGACCACCTGCCCGGCGTCGGGAGCGACAATCAGTTCCTGGGCGGCGGCGTAGATCTCCTCACCGTCACGCACCTGGAGCGTGACCGCCGGATCGGTGGACCGCTTGACCACGGCCAGCGCCACAGCGCCCATCTCGTAGTGCTGGGCGGCGCTGGTCACCCGGCCGACGGTGCGCCCGCCGGCCACGACCTCGCTGCCTGCGGCGGGAAGGGTGTGCAGCGAACCGTCCAGCTGCAGGAACACCAGCCGCCGCGGCGGGTGGCCGAGGTTGTGGACGCGGGCCACGGTCTCCTGCCCCTTGTAGCAGCCCTTGGACAGATGGACCGCCGTGCGGAGCAGGTCCAGCTCGTGCGGAATGGTCTTTTCATCGGTGTCGAGTCCCTGCCGGGGCCGCCACGCGGCGATCCGAAGCGCCTCCGCGGCCATGCTGCCGGCCAGCGGAAGTCCGGAGGCCTCCACCGCGCTCTCCAGCCCGTCCGCCGGCACCAGATACTCGTGCCAGCTGCGCTCGTGGCCGGGATGGGATTCCTCCGCCACCGCGGTGTAGGCCCAACCGCCCGGGGCGACCCGGGGCCAGGGATCCGCCCACATCAGACCATCCGACCAGGCGGGCACCTGAACGGTGCTGCCCAGGACGGCCCACTGTGCCGACACATCGGCGACCTCCACGCGGAGCATGAACTTCATGGACTCCAGCCACGCCGCAAGCGGCGCCGCGAGGTGCGGTTCGACGATCAGCCAGGTCCGCTCGCCGTCGTCGAGCACCCGCGCTTGGTAATCGATGCGGCCCTGGACGCTGAGCAGCAGCAGTTCGGTGGAGGTCCCGGGAGCCAGGCCGGTGAGCTGCTGGGAGGAAAGCGTATGCAGCCAGCTGAGCCGGTCGGGACCGGTCACGGTCACCACGCCGAGGTGGGACAGGTCGACCACGGCCTGCCCTGCCGCCAGGGCACGCTGTTCGGGCAGGGGGCGGCCGTAGTGGGCCGCGACGCCGGCGTCGGCGCCGGAGGCCTCAACGGCGCCGGGGCGGGAGAGCAGGGGGCTGGAGTACGTCATGACAGGTCCAACGCATCGCACCGTCCGGGTAATCCCGGCTCAGGCCTGCTTCTTCAGGATGGCGGAGGCGTGCGCCTTCAGGGACGCGCCTTCGGCGGCGGTGTCCCAGCGCCAGTACAGGTCTCCGTTGACCAGGCCGAAGATGCGGGTCGCGGCCGAGTACTCCTTGGAGTTCTGCCCGCGCATCACCAGGTCGGTGGTGAGCTGGATCTGCGGGCCCTTGATCTGCCCGTAGTACAGCTCGGCTATGCCGCCGGGGTGAACGATCGTGGCGGTGATGTCGAACCCGCCGTTCTCGTTGCGCAGGGCTTCGACCTCGTCGGCGCTGCGCAGCGCCGGGACGATGTCTCCGGGCACCAGGCCCGGGCCGGCGTCGGCCTCGTTGAGCGGACGGTCCAGCGCCCAGAATCCGGTCTCCACGGCCAGCGGACGCAGGAAGGTACCCTCCTCGTCAGTGAGCCAGCTTTCGGCGGTGTACTGCAGGTACGGCAGCCCGTTCTGGGTGAACGTCACCCGCTGTCCGAAGTGCTCGGAGTCGGCTTCGCCTTCTCCCAGGCGCCCGGCACCCTCCCAGGTGCCCAGCAGCCAGGACAGGGGAACCAGTTCGGGCGTCAGATCGGTGGGGATTTCCATGGGCATTGCTGATCCGTCCCTTCGGTCATTCGCGCCGCGCAGGCGCCGTTATGCGGTTGTCCGGCCCGCAGGCGGGGCGCAGGGGAAGAAGGTTACTTCTGTCCCTTGTACAGCCGGGAGATGACGAGCCCGGCGAAGCCGGCCATACCCAGGCCGGCGAGACCCAGCAGGACGATGAAGAAGATTTCGAGAGCAAGAAGCGACATGCCTACATCCTAGCGTGGAGTTGGAGCGGATCCGTTGCCTGTGACACGCGCCCGCAGGAGAGTGCAGGTCCCGGGGTGGTCCCGGGAGTGCGGGGGTCAGGGCAGCAGCAGCCGGCCCAGGAAGTAGGTGCCCGCACCCAGCACCAGCACCGGTCCGAGGGCGACGGCCACCTTGCCGCCCAGGTTCAGCGCTTCGTCCCGGGACAGCACGAGCCGGCGCACCGCCATGATGACCGCTGCGCCCACCGCGCCGATAACCGCGCAGGGCAGCAGCACGGAGGAATCCAGCAGGACCGCGGCCAGCCCGGAGGCGATGGCCCCGGCGAGCACCCCCAGCGGAGCCAGCATCCGGTCCGGAAGGGGGATCATGGCCGCCGCGAGGGCCACCAGCGCTCCGGCGGCGCCGGTGACGGCGGCCAGCGGTTCGCCGTCGGCCAGGTGCGGCAGCCGGTCCAGGGCGACCCAGCCGGAGCCCAGGACAACGACGAGGGCCCCGGAGACGGCTCCGATGGTCGATTCCAGCCGGTGCGCCTGCCCGGTGCCGCGCAGCAGCTGGATCAGGAAGATCGCGCCGACTCCGACGGCGGCGGCGGCCGGCATCCAGGACATCAGCGAGGTGGGCGGAGCGAACGCCGCCCCGGCGACGGAACCGGCTCCGACGAGGGCCAGGGCGGCGCCCTGGCTCTTCCGGGCGGGAATGTCGAGCAGATGCGGCCAGGCCAGCCCGACGGCGGCCGCGGCGGCGGCGCTGACGCCTGCCACCGCCCATTCATTCCAGAAGGATGCGGCAACGACCGCGACGAGGGCAGCGGCCGTCCCCAGTGCCAGGCTCCAGTATTTCACCCTAGCCATCCTGCCTTATGACGCGGATGGGTCGAAAGCTACGGGGCGTCCGGCCGGGCGTGGGTATACTTTCAACCACTCTCAGGCCGGCGAGGACCGGGCTCAGACAGTGCCCGACGATGTGCGCCCCGACTCTTGGAGGACCTATGTCGCACATACTGCTCTTGACCAACGGTTCCGGCCCGTCCGTCGAAGTCCTGCCCGCCCTGGAACTGCTCAACCACCAGGTGCACGTGGTGCCCGCGGAGCCCACTGCGCTGCTGGATACCGATCCCTGCGACGCCGTCCTCGTCGATGCCCGCCGCGACCTTGTCGGGGCGCGTTCCCTCACCCAGCTGCTCAAGGCCACCGGCCTGAGCACCCCGCTGATGCTGGTGCTCACCGAAGGCGGCATGGCTGCCGTGGCGGCGAACTGGCAGGCCGACGACGTGATCCTTGACAGCGCCGGCCCTGCGGAGCTGGAAGCCCGGCTCCGGCTGCTCATCGCCCGTGCCACCGCCGCCGCGAACGACACCGGTACCGAGATCCATGCCTCCGGGGTCGTCATTGACGAGGCCTCGTACACGGCCCGCGTCAACGGCTCGGCGCTGAACCTCACCTACAAGGAGTTCGAGCTCCTGAAGTACCTGGCCCAGCACCCGGGCAGGGTCTTCACCCGGGACCAGCTGCTGCACGAGGTCTGGGGCTATGACTACTACGGCGGCACGCGCACCGTGGACGTGCACGTGCGGCGGCTGCGCGCCAAGCTGGGCCCGGACCATGAGAACCTGATCGGCACCGTGCGCAACGTCGGCTACCGGTTCGCCCGGCCGCGCCTGACGGAGGATCCGGTGAGCAGCGCCGGCCGCGACGCCAAGGGCTGATCCCGCCGCTGCCCGGCGGCCTGTCGCCTCCAACGCCGCCCGCGCTAGGCTGCTGCAATGAGCGAGCCGACTGCCACCAATGATCTGACCAACTGGCCGGTGGAGGAATCCGCCGGAGCGCCCGCGCCCGAGCTCCTGCAGGAGGTGCTTCGGCTGGCGGAGGAGTCACGGGAGGCGGACGGAAACCCGCCCTTCTCCGAGCAGACCCTGCTGGACCTGCGCTCGCCCGGCTTCCCGGGGCACCTGTTCGTCTGCCGCCCCGACGACGGTGTACGGCCCTCCGGCGCGCCTTTGGCCGGCGCCGCCGTCCTCGTCCCCGGCGGGGACGGCCCGGCCGTGGCGGAGCTGGCCGTGCACCCGGCCTACCGGAGCCAGGGCGCCGGAACCGCTCTCGCCTCGGCCGTGCTGGCGACCGGGGCGGCCCCCCAGGCCTGGTCCCACGGAAACCATGAGGCGGCCGGACAGCTGGCCGCACGGTTCGGCTACGCTCCGGTCCGCGAACTGTGGAAGATGCGCCTGACCCGGTCTTCCCTGGACGAACCGCTGCCCGCGCCGGTCCTGCCGCCCGCGACAGCCCTGCGCGCCTTCGAGCCCGGCCGCGACGAGGAGGCCTGGCTGGCCGCCAATGCCGCCGCATTTGCACACCACCCGGAGCAGGGCAGCCTCACCCGCGCGGATCTGGACGCCCGCATGGCCGAGGACTGGTTCGACCCGGCCGGCTTCCTGCTGGCCGTGCGGGAGGACGACGGCGCGCTGCTCGGCTTCCATTGGACCAAGGTGCACGCAGGCTCCGCCGGACATCCCGACGTCGGCGAGGTGTATGTGGTGGGAGTGGTGCCCGAGGCCCAGGGAACGGGACTCGGGAAGGCGCTGACGCTGGCCGGGATCGACCACCTGCACCGGGCGGGACTGGAGTCGATCATGCTGTACGTCGACGCCGACAATGCACCCGCCGTCGCCCTGTACCGGCGCCTCGGGTTCGTGCGCTGGGACGTCGACGTGATGTACGCGAAGCAGCAACCCTTCCCGGAGCCGTGTCGCTTGTAATGTTGAGGTGAGGGCCGGCGGCCCGGGCCTCCGCGCACCGGGCCGTGCCGGCCATGCCCCCAGCAGTCAGGAGAAAAGATGGACTCCGATATCGCCGCAGACGCGCGGTCGGGCTTCGGCTCGGCCGATGCGATGTCAGCGCCGCGTGCCACCCAGGACCGCATCGACCTGCCCGACTTCGGGCCGGCCCTGCTGCCCAGCGGGGACATCACCCCTGAGCGGTTCCTCGACCGCGAGATCAGCTGGCTGCATTTCAACGCCCGGGTGCTCGAGCTCGCCGAGGATCCGGACCTGTACCTGCTGGAGCGTGTCAATTTCCTGTCGATCTTCGCGTCCAACCTGGACGAGTTCTTCATGGTGCGGGTCGCCGGGCTGAAGCGGCGCGTCGCCACCGGACTGGCCGTTCCCTCCGCCGCCGGGCTGAGCCCGGTGGAACAGCTGGAGGAAATCATGGAGGCCGGGTACCGGCTGCAGCAGCGGCACGCCGACGTGTTCGCCAAGCAGATCCGTCCCGCCCTGGCCCGCGAGCAGATCTACCTGGTCAGCTGGGACGAACTCGACGACGCGTCCAAGGCGTATCTGCACCGGCAGTTCGCCTCCAAGGTGTTCCCCATCCTGACGCCGCTGGCAGTGGATCCGGCCCACCCGTTCCCCTATATCTCCGGGCTCTCGCTGAACCTGGCCGTGGTGGTGCGCAATCCGGTCAGCGGCAAGGAGTTCTTCGCCCGGGTGAAGGTGCCGGACCAGCTGCCCCGGCTGGTGTCGGTCGACGGCGCCCGCGCCGGCAACGTGGCCGGACGCACCGCGCGGTTCATTCCGCTGGAGGACGTGATCGCCGAGCACCTGGACCAGCTCTTCCCCGGCATGGACGTCGTCGAGCACCACACCTTCCGGGTCACCCGCAACGAGGACCTGGAGGTGGAGGAGGACGACGCCGAGAACCTCCTGCAGGCCCTCGAGAAGGAGCTGCTGCGGCGCCGCTTCGGCCCGCCCGTGCGCCTGGAAGTTACCACCGACATCAACCCGAGCATCCGCGAGCTGCTGGTCCGCGAGCTCGGCGTGGAGGAGGATGAGGTCTACGCGCTGCCGGCGCCGCTGGACCTCCGCGGGCTCTCCCGGATCAGCGACATCGACCGGGCGGACCTGCACTACCCCAAGCACGTGCCGCACACCAGCACGCACCTGAAGGAATCGGAGACCTCAAAGCCGGCGAACGTATTCGCCGCGATGCGCCGCCGCGACATCCTGCTGCACCATCCCTACGATTCGTTCTCAACGTCGGTGCAGGCCTTCCTGGAGCAGGCCGCCGCGGACCCGCGGGTGCAGGCCATCAAGCAGACCCTCTACCGCACCTCCGGCGATTCCCCCATCGTTGATGCGCTGATCGACGCAGCGGAGGCCGGCAAGCAGGTCCTGGCCCTGGTGGAGATCAAGGCCCGCTTTGACGAGCAGGCGAACATCTCCTGGGCCCGCAAGCTGGAGCAGGCCGGGGTGCACGTGGTGTACGGCATCGTCGGCCTGAAGACGCACTGCAAGCTCTCCCTGGTGGTCCGCCAGGAAGTGGACGGGCTGCGCCGCTACTGCCACATCGGCACCGGCAACTACCACCCCCGCACGGCCCGGTACTACGAGGACCTGGGCCTGCTGACCGCCAACGAGCAGGTCGGCGAGGACCTGACGAAGCTGTTCAACCAGCTCTCCGGATACGCGCCGAAGTCGACGTTCAAGCGCCTGCTGGTGGCGCCGCGCTCCGTGCGCTCGGGACTCATTGACCGGATTGAACGCGAGATCGCGAACCGGAAGGCCGGCCTCGACGCCCGGGTGATCATCAAGGTCAACTCCATGGTCGATGAGGCGATCATCGATTCCCTCTACCGCGCCTCGCAGGCGGGGGTGAAGGTGGACGTCATCGTCCGCGGCATCTGCTCGGTGCGTCCCGGCGTGCCCGGCCTGAGCGAGAACATCACCGTGCGCTCCATCCTCGGCCGGTTCCTGGAGCATTCCCGGGTCTTCGCCTTTGCGAACGGCGGAGATCCGGTGGTGTACATCGGCTCCGCGGACATGATGCACCGCAACCTGGACCGCCGGGTGGAGGCGCTGGTGCAGCTGCGCGCGAAGGAGGACATCGACGAGCTGATCGAGCTGATGGACCGGTACCTGGATCCGGGCACCTCCAGCTGGCACCTGGACGAAAAGGGCATCTGGACCCGGCACCACAAGGATCCCGACGGCACTCCGCTCAGCGACGTCCAGTCCTGGCTGCTGGCGCAGCATTCCCGGCAGCGCACCGGAAGCCGCCGGTGACCGTCGAGCCCCGGCAGCAGCCGGATACGGGCGCCGCCGCGCCCGGGGCGGCGCCGCAGTCCCCGCCGCACGCAGGACCAATTGCGGACGACGTCCCGGTGGCTTCGATGCCCGCTGACGGTCCGGAGCCCCTCGGCGGGGAGCCGAAGGTCGTGGCCGCAGGTGCGCTCTGCTGGCGGGTCCGGGACGGGGCGCTGCAGGTGCTGCTCATCCACCGTCCCCGATATGACGACTGGTCCTGGCCCAAGGGCAAGCTCGACGCCGGCGAGACCACCCCCGAGTGCGCCGTGCGCGAGGTGCGGGAGGAAGTGGGCCTGCAGATCCGGCTGGGGGTCCCCCTGCCCTCGACCCGCTACCTCGTGGGTTCGGGGTTGAAGGTGGTGCACTACTGGGCGGCCAAGGTTGAGCGCGGACGGCCCGAACCGGACGGCAAAGAAGTGGATGAGGCGCGCTGGCAGGATCCGGGAACCGCCCGGACCCTGCTCACGAACCCGACCGACCGGGAACCGCTCGATGCCCTCGTCCAGGCGTTCGACGCCGGCCGGCTGGACACCTTTCCGCTGATCATCGTGCGCCACGCCAAGGCCAAGCCGCGCTCCGCCTGGTCACGGGCCGAAGGCGACCGGCCGCTGGTGGCCACCGGGCTGCGCCAGGCGAAGGCCGTATCGCGGCTGCTGCTGGCCTGGCGGCCCGGACGGGTGCTGACCAGCCCGTGGGTGCGCTGCGTGCAGACGGTGCGCCCCTACGTGAAGGCCGAGAACCCGCGGTTCAAGACCGTGGACGCGGTGACCGAGCACAATGCCCGGCGCAAACCGGGCAAGGCCCGGGCCGCCGTCGAGGGCCTGTTCGATAAGGGCAAGCCGGTGGTGCTGTGCACGCACCGCCCGGTGCTGCCGCTGGTCTTTGAGGTCCTGGCCGGGCACATGCCCGCGGACATGGCCGGGCAGCTGCCGAAGAAGGACCCCTATCTGGCGCCCGGCGAGGCGGTCATCTGCCAGGTCAGCCGGCGCGACACGTCCCTGGTGCTTTCCCTGGAGCAGTACCGGGCCTTCGACGACTGAACGGACGGGGGCTGCCCGGACGCCGGCAGGCCCCCGGCAGCCCTCCAGCTTCCTGAACTAGACTGTCGGGGTGAGCATTCCTACCCCGTACGAAGACCTGCTGCGCGACGTGTTGGCGAACGGAACGCAGAAGTCGGACCGCACCGGCACCGGCACCCGCAGCGTGTTCGGCCGGCAGATGCGCTTTGACCTCGCGGAGTCCTTCCCGCTGATCACCACCAAGCGCGTGCACTTCAAGTCCGTGGCCCTGGAGCTGCTCTGGTTCCTGCGCGGAGACTCCAACGTCCGCTGGCTGCAGGAGCGCGGCGTGACCATCTGGGACGAGTGGGCCGACGACGACGGCGAGCTCGGCCCGGTCTACGGCGTGCAGTGGCGCTCCTGGCCCACCCCCGACGGCGGGCAGATCGACCAGATCGCCAAGCTCATCGACGGCCTCAAGACCAACCCCGACTCGCGCCGGCACATCGTCACCGCCTGGAACCCGGCCGAAGTGGACAACATGGCGCTGCCGCCGTGCCACGCCATGTTCCAGTTCTACGTCGCCGACGGGCGGCTCTCCTGCCAGCTCTACCAGCGCTCCGCGGACCTCTTCCTGGGCGTGCCGTTCAACATCGCCTCCTACGCCCTGCTCACCCTGATGGTGGCCCAGCAGACCGGCCTGGAGCCCGGCGAGTTCGTGTGGACCGGCGGCGACGTGCACATCTACGACAACCACATGGACCAGGTCCACGAGCAGCTGACCCGGGAGCCGTTCCCCTATCCGCAGCTGCGCCTGGCCCGGCGCCCGGAGAGCATCTTCGACTACCGGCTGGAGGACTTCGACGTCCTCGACTACCGGCACCACCCCGGCATCAAGGCCCCCATCGCGGTCTGAAAGGACTATCCGTGCCCACTGAACCCACACGTTTCTTTCCCGTGCCCGCCGGGGACCAGGCAGCCGACTTCACCCTGACCGATGCCCTCGCCCGCACCGGCGGGCCGGTGCCCTCCCCCGTCATCGGCATGATCTGGGCGCAGACCGCCGACGGCGTCATCGGCGCCGGCGGCGGCATGCCCTGGCACCTGCCCGAGGACCTCGCCCACTTCAAGGCCGTGACCGAGGGCCACCCCGTGATCATGGGCCGGCGCACCTGGGAGTCCTTCCCCGAGCAGTACCGGCCGCTGCCGGGGCGGACCAACATCGTGGTCTCCTCCTCCCCGACCCTCGGGGAGGAACTGGACGGGCGCGCCGTCGTCGTCGACTCCGTGGACAAGGCGCTGGACACCGCCTGGCAGAGCCCCGGCGGCGACGAAATCTGGCTCATCGGCGGTGCCGCCCTCTTCGAGGAGACGGCCACGCTGGCGCACGTCGCCGTCGTCACCGTCATCGACACCACCGCCGAAGGCGACACCTTCGCCCCGCGGCTGGGCCCGGACTGGACCTTCGTCGGCGTCAATCCCGCCAGCGGCTGGCACACCTCCGCGAACGGCCTGAACTACCGGTTCGCCCTGTGGACCAGGGCCGGGCAGGACGCCGCCGGATAGCCAGTCCGGCCGGGCGGCGTAACCCCGCCGGTCCTCTGCCCGCAGCGTACGGAGACGTAACCCACAGACCGGATGCGGGCCGCTGGCCTAGAATGGTCCGCATGACTTCTGCAGCTTCCTCCGTGCCCACCGCAGGCTTCGTCGGCTGGCGGGGCATGGTCGGTTCCGTCCTCATGCAGCGCATGCAGGACGAAGGCGACTTCGACCGCATCAACCCGGTGTTCTTCTCCACCTCCAACGCCGGCGGCGCAGCGCCGGCCTTCGCCGACGGTGCGGGCCCCCTGCAGGACGCCTACGATATCGAGACGCTGGCGAAGCTGCCGATCATCGTCACCGCCCAGGGCGGTGACTACACCGCCGAGGTGTTCCCCAAGCTGCGCGACGCCGGCTGGGACGGGCTGTGGATCGACGCCGCCTCCACGCTGCGGATGGACGACAGCGCGATCATCGTGCTTGACCCGGTCAACCGCGACGTGATCGACGCCGGGCTGGCCTCGGGAGTGAAGAACTTCGTGGGCGGCAACTGCACCGTCTCCTGCATGCTGATGGGCCTGGGCGGCCTGTTCCGCAACGGCCTGGTCGAGTGGGGCACCTCCATGACCTACCAGGCCGCCTCCGGCGGCGGCGCCCGGCACATGCGCGAGCTGCTCAACCAGTTCGGTGCGCTCAACTCCGCCGTCGCCGCGAACCTGGCCGACCCGGCGTCGGCCATCCTGGAGATAGACCGCGCGGTGCTGGCCCAGCAGAAGGATCCGGCCATGGACGCCTCGCAGTTCGGCGTGCCGCTGGCCGGTTCCGTGATCCCGTGGATCGACGCGGACCTGGGCAACGGCCAGTCCAAGGAGGAATGGAAGGGCGGAGTTGAGACCAACAAGATCCTCGGCCGCGGCTCCGACTCACGCATTCCCTTCGACGGGCTGTGCGTGCGGATCGGTGCGATGCGTTCGCATTCCCAGGCACTGACCCTCAAGCTCACCGAAGACCTGAGCATCGCCGAGATCGAACGGATCATCGACGCCGACAATCAGTGGGCCAAGGTAGTGCCGAACACCAAGGAGGCGACCATGGAGCAGCTGACCCCGGTCGCCGTCACGGGCACGCTGGACATTCCCGTGGGCCGCATCCGCAAGCTGGAGATGGGCCCGGAGTACATCAGCGCCTTCACCATCGGTGACCAGCTGCTTTGGGGCGCCGCAGAGCCGCTGCGCCGCATGCTGCGGATCGCCACCGGCACCCTGTAGGCCCCTTTCGCCGGGCGGCCCGACGCCGCAAACGCGAAAGCCCGCCGCTGCACTGCAGCGGCGGGCTTTCGCGTTCCCTGCCGACGGTGAAGGTTTCCCCGGGACAGCAGCTGTGTCGCATAGACTGTCGGCAGGAGCCGGACCCGCCGGCACCTGCTGAACGCGTACCGGGGGACGATGTGAAGGCAATGATTCTGCTGCTCGCCGCAGGCCTGCTGGCATTGGCAGGAACCTCAGCTTGGCTGGTTGCCAGCCCTGAAGGAAGCCGGCTGCTGCCTGCGCTGCTGTCCGGACTGATTGTCTTTGCAGGAGCCGTCGCTTCCGGGTGGCTCAGCCGCCGACGCCGGTCAGCCGCCCCTCGGCACGGCGGCCGCGCCCGCTGATCATCCCAGGCAGGACCTGGCCATCCCCGGCCCGGACCGCTGCCAACCATCCGCCCTCGGGCGGGCGTCGGACCGCAGTGCAACCCGCGCCGGGGACCGCGTAGGTCAGCTGCGCCCAGGCAGCGAGCAGCCGATGAGCAGCGGTTCGGGGCGCAGCCGGATCCCGAAGGCGTCCTCCACGCCGTCGGCCACGGCTCCGGCCACGGCCAGCAGGTCCCGGGCCGTGGCGGTGCCCCGGTTGGTCACGGCGAGGGTGTGCCGGGTGGACAGGGACGCGCGGCCGCCGGCCAGCTGCTCCCCTTCCGTGCCGGGCAGGCCGAAGCCCTTCCCGAACCCGGCCCGGTCGATCAGCCAGGCGGCGCTGAGCTTGACCTGCCCGTCGGCGGCGGGCCAGCGCGGCGCCTCCGCAGGCAGGGCGGCCGCCGCCGCGGCGTCGACGATGGGGTTGGTGAAGAACGAGCCGGTGCTCCAGGTGTCAGGGTCCCGGGCGTCCAGCACCATGCCCTTTCCGGCCCGGAGTTCGAGCACCGCCTCACGGATGTCGTCGGCCGGAGCCGGTTGCCCCGGCTCCACTCCCAGCACGCGGGCCAGTTCGGCGTAACGCACCGCCGCTCCCAGCGGCCCGCGGTGCAGCTGGAAATCGACGCTGAGCACCACATACCGTGGGGTCCCGTCGGTGGTGGTCCGCTTGAGCAGCGAGGTGCGGTACCCGAACTCGAGGTCGGCGTTGGAGAACACGTGGATCTGACGCTCCGCCCGGTCCCACACGCGCACCTCGGTGATGCTCTGGGAGACGTCGGCGCCGTAGGCTCCCACGTTCTGCACGGGGGTGGCGCCGGCCAGTCCGGGAATGCCGGACAGCGCCTCAAGCCCGGCCCAGCCCTCGGACAGGGTGGAGGCGACCAGTGCGTCCCAGGGTTCGCCTGCCTGGGCGTGTAGGACTACGGTGCCGTCACGCTTTTCGCGCAGCTCCCGGCCGCGGGTGGCAATGTGGACGACGGCGCCGTCGAAACCTTCGTCGGAGATGACCAGGTTGGAGCCGCCGCCGATCACCAGCAGCGGTTCGCCAGCCTCGTCGGCGGCACGGACCGCGACGATCAGCTCCTCCTCCGTCTCGGCCTCGAACCAGCGGCGGGCAGGGCCGCCCACCCGTGAGGTGGTCAGTCCGGACAGCTTCAGGGACGTACCGGTGCTCACGGGAGGCGGACCAGGGCCTGCGACTTCATCAGGACCTTCTGGCCCTCGAAGGTGACGGTGAGGTCGATGCGGGCGGTGCCGGCGTCGGCGTCGAGCGCTCCCACCGTCCCGCCGACTTCGATCTGCGCGCCGGGCGCGGACGGATCCGAGGGCGTGTCGGCCACGACCACCGGGCGGGTGAAGCGTGTCTGGTAGTCGACGACGGCGCCCGGGTCCTGCGCCCAGTCGGTGACCAGCTGGACGGCGGCGCCCATGGTGAACATGCCGTGCGCGATCACGCCGGGCAGCTCCACGGAGCGGGCGAAGCCCTCATGCCAGTGAATGGGGTTGAAGTCGCCGGATGCGCCGGCGTAGCGGACGAGGTCGGCGCGGGAGACGGAGATCGTCCGGCTGCCGATGCTGTCGCCGACGGCCAGGGTGTCGAGTGCGGGTGCCATGGCTTACTGCCCCTCTCCGCGGACGAGGATGGATGAGACGGTGGTGGCAACACGCTGCCCGGCGGCGTCGGACAGCTCCGCGCGGGTGGTGATCAGGGCGCCGGCGCCCATGGCGCGGACGCCGTCGACGTGCAGTTCGGCGAAGATGTCGTCGCCGGCGACGATCGGCCGATGGTGCGTGAACCGCTGGTCGGCGTGCACCACCCGGCTGAAGTCGATGCCCGCCTCCGGGTCCCGGACCAGTTCGGCGTCGGCCTGCTGGGCGATCAACACCGCGAACGTGGGCGGTGCCACGACGTCTGCGTAGCCGAGCTTGGCTGCCTCCGCGGGGTCGAAGTGGGCCGGGTGTGCGGCCTGCACGGCGCGGGCGAACTCGCGGATCTTCTCCCGGGAGACCTGGTACGGCCCGATGGCCGGGTAGCTGCGTCCCTGCAGCTCGGGGTTGATGCTCATGGCCGGCCCTTCTTCGGTGCGTCCTTGGTCAGCGCTCCCACCCGGCGGCGGGCGTCGCGGGCCCGGACGGCGAGGCCGCCCAGGTGCGCGGCCATGCCGAGCACGATGAACGGCAGCGCCGTGTACATCAGGGCCTGGGAGCCGGTGAACGCTCCGAGGACCACCAGCAGCACACCGGCTCCGGAGAGGATCAGCGCGGCGATCACGATTTTTCGGTACAGCGGCGAACCGGCTTCCCACGGGGTGTTGAGCATGGTTTCAGCTTACCGTGGAGCCGGCGGCGGGCTTCAAAGCCCGGGTGCCTCGAAGAGGGTCGGCTGCCGTGCCGGCAGCACGGCGGAGTAGCCGCCCAACTGCAGCCGCCTGCCCCTGAGCCGCGCCAGATCGATGAGGAATCTCTCCCCCGTCGGCGGTACGGCGGCAAGCAGCGTCGGCCCGAGCACCGCCAGCACGCGGACGCCGTGCTCCCCCGCAGCCGGGTCCAGCGGATAGACCGGAGCCGGCAGCCCGGCCAGGAACTGCGCAAAGGCGGGCGGCCGTTCCCAGCGCCGGCCCACCACAGCGAAACCGTCCACGGCGACGTCCCCGAGGACGGACCGCACCCGTTCGGCTGCCTGCGCGTTGATCCGGGCCAGCCCGTCGTCGGCCTCCGCCGGCCCGCCCTGCCCATCGGCGCCGGGCAGGTCGGCCGGGGACGGGAACGCGGCCAGGGCCGCCGCCTTCGCCGCGGAGCGCGCCGCCTGCGGCAGCCCGAGGGCGGCGCTGACCGCATCCTCCAGGACCCGGACCACCAGTCCGTCGCGGGCGCGGGCTACGTACCGTGCGTGCAGGGCCCCCTGCTCGACCAGCCGGTGATGCCGACTGGTGTCGGAAGCGGTGCCGATCTTGGTCGTGCCGTCGGCGAAGGTTGCGACGTACAGCCAGTGCGGCTGGGCGAGGTAGCGGCGCAGGCCGGCGCCCATGCGTCCGCTGCGGTGGCTGTCATGCTGTGGGCGGACCTCGTCACGGTCGGCGCACCCGGCGCAGGCGTACCCACTCTCCGCGGGACGCTGGGCGGGACAGGGATGATGGCGGCGGCTGTCGACGTCGGTCACCGACCACCAGCCCAGGCACCAGCGGGTGTCCTCCGCCAGCACCCGCCAGCCCAGCGCGCTGTCCGGCGCCAGGGGCAGCGGGGCCGGCCGGCCGTCGGGTGTGTGCAGTGCCAGCACCGGCCGGCCTGACCGCCAGGCCGGGCCGGAGCAGAGAAAACGGCGGTCGGTGCCGGTTCCGCCGAGCCCGGCAGGGGAACCCCCGCCGGCGGATCCCGGCTCGGCACCCGCTGCAGGCTCTGCCATGGTGTGTTTCCTGTTCCGGCGGCCCCGGCGCCCCGGCGGGGCGGGCAAGGAAAAGCGGGGCAGCGCTTTCCACGCTACCCCGCCTTAGTCCTGGGCCTGATCAGGCGTGCTGGGCCTCATGCTCGCCTTCGGCGATCTCCTCAAGGAGCTTGTCGTTGAAGGCCGGCAGGTCATCGGGGTTGCGGCTGGTGACGAACCCGGCGTCCACGACCACTTCCTCGTCGCTCCAGTTGGCACCGGCGTTCCTCAGGTCGGTGGCCAGCGTGTGGTAGGAGGTGAGGTCGCGGCCCTTGACCACGTCGGCGTCGATGAGCAGCCAGGGGCCGTGGCAGATGGAGGCCACCGGCTTGTGCTGTTCAAAGAAGGCCCGGGCGAAGGCCTGGGCGTCCTTGTCCACGCGGAGGTAGTCGGCGTTGACGACGCCGCCGGGCAGGACCAGGGCGTCGAAGTCGGAGGCGTCCGCGGCGGAGACCTGGAGATCCACGGTGAAGGTGTCGCCCTTCTCGGTGCCTTCGAAGCCCTGGACGGTGCCCTCCTTGGGCGAGACCAGGACGGGCTGCCCGCCGGCGTCCTTCACCGCTTCCCAGGGGCTGGTGAGTTCGACCTGCTCCACGCCGTCAGTGAGCAGGAAGGCGACCTTCTTGCCGGAAATATCATGCTTAGCCATGTTTTCCTCCGTTCCACGATGGATGCCGCCCGGTGGGGCGGCCGGGGCCGCTGCGGCCCCTTCCGCTTCCTACCCTAGGAAAAAACACCAATAGTAAGCAAGCTGATGTCTCCCTGCAGGCTGCCCTTCTTCCGCCCTGGCGAGCAGGCTGCCGGGAGGCTACAGGCCCTCTGCGACGGCCGCCGCTGCGGCAAGCCAGGCCCGGCGGGTGCGTGGATGCAGGCCGGACCATCGGATCTGCCCCTTGCGCAGCGCCGGGTCATACGGGATGGTCACTGCCGCACGTGCCAGCGGACCGAATCCGGCGGCGACGCCGTCGGCCTGCGCGGTTCCCCCGTTCCGGTCCGCCTGGCTGACGATGACCACGGACTGCTCCGCGAGCATGGCGTAGTGCCCGCCCCTGGCCTGCAGCGCCTCGAGCAGGAGCGCTCCGGCCTCGGCGTGTTCCTCCATGGTGGTCGTGGCGATGACCAGCTGATCGGTGTGGTCGATCATCCGCAGCCACCGTTCGGCGCTTTCATCGTTTCCGGAGTCGATGATGTTCAGCCGGAAGTACTTCGAGGCCACTTCGTGGAGGGCGTCGAAGTCCGCCGCAGTGATTTTCTGCTCTGAGGCCAGCACATCGGGCTTGGAGCGCAGGACGTCGAACTTGTCCTCCGTCTGATGGTGCACGAACCGGGCCAGCAGCGCGGACTGGGCCGACGGCGAGAGCAGCTCCCCGGTCTGCGGCAGCAGGTCCATGACGGTGCTATCGTGCGGGCCCTGTTCGGTGCGCCAGCCCAGGGTGCCCCGGGTTTCGTTGTTGTCCCAGGCGAGCACGGGACCGCCGCCGTTGCGGGCGAACACCGCGGCCAGCATCACGGTGGTGGGCGTCTTGTTGGCGCCGCCCTTGCCGTTGACAACGGAGATGGTACGGGGTCCGGGCCAGTGCCTGCTGACGACCGAGGTGTCGTGCCGCTCCTCCAGCTCCGCCTGCGAGGGGCCGAGCTTCAGCCCCAGCCCGGCCAGCACTCCGCGAAGGCCGCGGGCCGCGGGCGGCGTGGGGGCCTGGGTATCGAGGAAGGAGGCACGACGGCGGGCTTCCCGCCGGGTCGCCGGCAGCTCAGCGGCGGCGGTTTCGGACCACCCCTGCTGCAGATCCGTCCATTCAGCGGCCTGCCCACGGCCGGCCGGCGGTTCGGGCCGGTCAGCAGCCACCGACACCGGGGCGGCCGACGGCTCAGGCAGGTCAGCGGCACCGGGCATCGGGGCGGCCGGCGGCTGCCGAGGGGGCACCGGCGCGGTGACGGAGGGGCCGGCGGCAGGTGCGTGGCCCGCCTCTCCTCCAATGCCGTCGTAGAGGCCGAGGGCATCGGGGGTGTCTGCGAGGGCAAAGGCGGGCGCACGCCACGATTGCTCGTCGGCGGGATATTCGGGGACGGCCTGGTCTTCCCGTGGACTGAAATCCATTCCCTCCGACCCTTCCGCCTCACGTCGGCGGCGCCTGGTCAGCGGCTCGTGGGCAGCATCGGACTCGGGGCTGGTCTCGCGCATGTCTGTGTCTTTCGTTCCGGGGATTCGGCGATTGGCTGGACGCGGGGCGCACGCATGCAGATGCATGCCGCACGCCCCCTACGCTCCCCCAGGCGATTAACGACCTTCCCACACTACCGAAAAACCGCCGGCGGGGGCGGGTCGGGGTCGGCTGGAGTCATGGCTGCACTGGCTGTACCCAGCGGGTCCGGAAGCACCGGTTAACGAAAAAACCCCCGGTTTCCCGGGGGTTTGTCCGTAGCGGTGGGGAGGCTCGATCTCCCGACCTCACGATTATGAGTCGTGCGCTCTAACCAACTGAGCTACACCGCCAAGAATGAGGAAAACCCGCGCGCAAGGCCTATGCTGTTTCTGCATCCTTGGCCACGCGGGCGCTCTCTTGAGAGCCCCGACCGGGAATCGATCCCGGGACCTCCATCTTACCAAGATGGCGCTCTACCACTGAGCTATCGGGGCATCGCCCCCTACCGGGGCAACGACATAAGACTCTACCAGCAGTTTTTCCGCTGCGCGAATCGAAGCAGCCAAATCCTGCCGGATGTGACTGAACACACGATTTCTCCTTGTCAGCGGGCGTTTTTCCGGCTTCCCGACGAGACGTACGGCGTAAACTCCAGAAGAGGGGACAACAGCGTCCCCGCCGAGCCCCGGACGGGGTTCGGGGATGACGGGAGTGTGGGGCACAAATGCCAAGGCACATGGGGGCCGGCACCGTCCTGGGCGGACGATATCGGCTTGTGGGGCGCATCGGTTCGGGTTCCATGGGTGCGGTACACCGAGCGGTTGATGAGTTCCTGGACCGCGAGGTCGCCGTCAAGCTGATTGCCTCCACGGCCCGCACCGAGGAGCAGCGCCGCAGCGATGAGGCGGAGGCCAAGGTCCTGGCCCGGCTGAGCCACCACAGCCTGATTACGCTGTTCGATGCCGGAACCGATGTCTCTCCTTCAGGGACCTCCATCGTGTGGCTGGCCATGGAGCTCGTGCAGGGCCCGGATCTGAGCCGCCGGCTGTCCCAGGGGCGGCTGCCGAGCCGGCAGGTGGCGCTGCTGGGCTACGACTTGGCCATTGGACTGGACTACATGCACCGCAGCTCCATCGTGCATCGGGACATCAAACCGGCCAACATCCTGCTTTTCGACTACCGGGACGACGAGTCCCGGCTGAGGGCCAAGCTCACCGATTTCGGTGTGGCCCAGCTGGCCGGGGAACCCCATCCCCAAAAGGGCCCGTTCACCGGCACTGCAGGGTTCATGAGCCCCGAGCAGGCCCGCGGGGAAGCGGCCGGCCCGCAGAGCGACGTGTATTCGCTGGGTTTGGTGCTGCTGCAGTGCCTGACGGGCGAGCGGGCTTTTCCCGGCCCCGCGCTGGAAAGCGCCCTCTCCCGGCTGTTCCGGTCCCCCGAGATTCCCGATTGGCTCGATCCCGACTGGGCGCAGCTGCTGCGTGCAATGACCGCGCTGGACCCGTCGGATCGTACCAGCGCGCATGACGCGTCCGAGGTGTTGTCGGACATGGCGTCCGCGGGCCGCGGCCGACGGCGGGCTGAAGACCCGGCCTCCGCGGAGGAGCAGGACCGCCTGCAGGCGCTGGGCAATCTCGACGTCATTGACCGCGGTGAGGATCCCACCCTGGACAGGCTCACCTCGCTCACTGCCCGGCTGCTCAACGTGCCGGTGGCAGCGGTCTCCATGGTGGGGCGGGACAAGGTGTGGACCATTGCCGGTACCGGAGCCACCCGGGGCCCGGCTCCCCTTGAATCCTCGCTGTGCCCGGTGACCGTCAGGCAGGACGGCCCGTTCATCGTCGACGATGTGCAGAACGATCCCCGTACCTGCGACGACGAGCTGGTGCGCAGCTCCCCCGGGTTCGGCTTTTACGCCGGCGTCCCGCTCCGGGATGCCGAGGGCCGTGCCGTGGGCACCCTGTGTGTGATGGACCGGCGGGCACGCAGCCTGACCGGTGAGCAGGAGGCAACCCTGAAGGACCTGGCCGCGGTGGTGATGGACGTGCTGATGCTGCGTTCGACGGCCGAGCACGCCCGTACCGCCGGCCGGGTCTGACCCGGCGGCAGGCCGAGCCCCGACCGGCCGCATACGGGCCGGGCGCCGCATGGGGAAAGGCCCCCGCCGGACGGCGGGGGCCTTTCTCATGTCCACGTGTGGCCGGCCGGCTGGGCCCGGCCTGTGCTCAGTCCTGGTAGCGGGGCTTGCGGGCGAACTTGTTGCCGCCGCGGTCGCCGTCGAAGCGCTTGCGCTGCGGACGGTCGCTGCCGCGGTCACCGAAGGACCGCTCGCCGTCGCGCTTCTTGTAGCCGCCGCCGCGGGGCGCGCCGCCGTCACGGTCACGGACAGGACGGCGTCCCTTGTCCAGTTCCAGGTGGATCAGCTCGCCGCCGATCCGGGTACGGGACAGAGCGCGCAGCTGGTCCTGGGACAGGTCCGCGGGCAGCTCCACCAGGCTGTGGTCCGAGCGGATGTCGATGCCGCCGATCTGCGCGGCGGACAGGCCGCCCTCGTTGGCAATGGCGCCGACGATGGAGCCCGGCATGACACGGTTGCGGCGTCCGACGGCGATCCGGTAGGTCGCGTTGCCCTCGGTCAGGGTGCGGGACGGGCCGCGGGAGTTGAAGCTGTCCCGCTTGCCGTCGGCGCGGTCACGCTGGCGGGCCGGAGCCTGCGGCAGTTCCTCGAGCAGCAGCGGGCGGCCGTTCTGGGCCATCAGGGCCAGGGCTGCAGCGACTTCCTCGGCGGTGACCTCGGCGTTGTCGGCCACGTAGCTGTTGACGAGGTCGCGGAAGACGGTCAGGTCCTGCGAGGCGATGGTCTCGGTGATCCGCTCGGCGAACTTGGCCAGACGCTTGTTGTTCACCACGTCAACGGACGGCAGCGGCATGTGCTCCACCGGCTGGCGGGTGGCCTTCTCGATGGCCCGCAGCAGGTACTTCTCGCGCGGGGTCATGAACAGGATCGCGTCGCCGGTGCGGCCGGCGCGGCCGGTACGGCCGATGCGGTGCACGTAGGACTCGGTGTCGTGCGGGATGTCGTAGTTCACAACCAGGGAGATGCGCTCGACGTCGAGGCCGCGGGCGGCGACGTCGGTGGCGACCAGGATGTCGATCTTGCCGTCGCGCAGGGCCTCCACGGTCCGCTCGCGCTGGGCCTGCGGGATGTCGCCGTTGATCGCGGCGGCCTTGTAGCCGCGGGCCTTGAGCTTGTCGGCGAGGTCCTCGGTGGCCATCTTGGTGCGGACGAAGGCGATGACGCCGTCGAACTGCTCAGCTTCGAAGATGCGGGTCATCGCGTCGAGCTTGTGCGGGCCCATGACCTGCACGTAGCGCTGGCGGATGTTGGAGCCGGTGGTGACCGAGGACTTGACCGTGATCTCCGCAGGGTTCTTCAGGTACTGCTTGGCGATCTTGCGGATGGCGCCGGGCATGGTGGCCGAGAACAGGGCCACCTGCTTCTCGTCCGGGGTGGAGGAGAGGATCTGCTCCACGTCGTCGGCAAAGCCCATGCGCAACATCTCGTCGGCCTCGTCCAGGACCACGTACTGCAGGTTGGACAGGTCCAGGGAACCCTTGGCGATGTGGTCGATCACGCGGCCCGGCGTGCCGACGACGACCTGGGCGCCGCGGCGCAGGCCGGCCAGCTGCGGGCCGTAGGGGGAGCCGCCGTAGACGGGCAGGACGGTGAAGTCCTCCATGTGCTTTGCGTAGGAGGTGAAGGCTTCGGCAACCTGCAGGGCAAGCTCGCGGGTCGGGGCGAGGACCAGGACCTGGGTGTCGCGGCTGGGGCCGTTGACCTCGGCCAGTTCGGCCAGGCGGGACAGGGCCGGGACGGCGAAGGCGGCGGTCTTGCCGGTGCCGGTCTGGGCCAGGCCGACGACGTCGCGGCCTTCGAGCAGCACCGGAATGGTGGCGGCCTGGATCGGCGAGGGCTTCTCGTAGCCGACGTCGGTCAGGGCGGCCAGGACGCGGGCATCCAGGTTGAAGTCGGTGAAGCGGGGAGTGCTGTCCGCTTCCGGCTGCGCGTCGTCGACGGCGGCACCGGACTCGGCCTCGAGGGAGGCGGTTTCGGGCAGGTTTTCGTTGATGCTCTCAGGCACGGAGATTATTCCTCACGGGGATGGAACCGGGCAGCACGGTGGCTGCAGGACGCAAGTCCGGCGCTGTTCCAATCCCAGGCAGGACTTTCCGCCACAGCTGGTGGCCGAAGGCACTGGGTTGTGCGCGCAGCCGGTGTGGCGATTTCTTTGCCGGCCTTCCCCAGGAGATGAATCTGCCCGCAAAAAGGATGCGGGCCCCAACACAACGCTCCGCCGGTACTGGCGGAAAAACAGGGATACCGGAGTGGGGGATGTTTCAAGTGTACGCCATGTACGGCCGGAGCCGGTCCACCGGGCCGGTGAGCTTGGGCACAGCCGGCGACTCAGGCCCGCTTCAGGCCCGCCGGTTCAGCCGCGGGTTCCACGCCGGGCGCGGCGGCATGGCGCCGAGATGCCCGACGCAGGCTGCGCACCAGCTCCGGGGCGAGCTTCAGGCCGGCGGCCTGGGCGTCGAACAGCGCCTGGATCTGGTCTTCGTCCGGACCGCGGAAGACCTGCGCGATGCTGACGCCGTGCCCGGGCTTCGAGAGGACCTCGACGGCGTCTCCGGCGGCGACGGGCCCGGTCTTCAGCACCCGCAGATAGGCGCCGGTGCGGGCGGCGCGGGTGAACCGGGCGGTGAAACGCGGCTCTCCCATCCGATCCTGGAAGTTCCGGCAGGGGGTACGCGGGCCGGTGACCTCCAGTTCCACTGCCCCGCCGATCCGCCACCGCTCCCCCACCAGTGCGTTGGAGGCGTCAATGCCGGCCAGACGCAGATTCTCGCCGAACAGCCCAGGCGGGATCTCCCGGCCCAGTTCCGCGGCCCAGTATTCGGCGTCGGCCTGGCTGTACGCGTAGACCGCCTTCGTCTCGCCGCCGTGGTGCCGGCGGCTGACCTGGACGTCGCCGGTGAGGCCCAGGTCGTAGACCTGGACCGGGCCGTCCACCGGGCGCTTGTCGATGGCGGTCACTCCCACGGTGTCCCGGGTGGGATGCAGCTGATGGACGCGGCACACGGCCAGCACGGTTCCGGCGGTCATGGTGCCCATCCTAGACGAGGCCGCGCGGCCTGCACCGGCTTATGACCGGCTTTCCCGCACTCCCGGCTGCGCGCCTTCGACGGCGGCGCCGGGCAGGTACACGGGCCGTCGGTTCCAACGGCGTCTGCGCTGGTAGGCGCACAGCAGCCAGGCCAGCACGGACACGCCCCAGAACACCCCCAGGCTCGCCGCGATCAGCCACAGCTGCGGCTGCTGGGCGTCCAGGTCCTGCGCGCCCAGCAGCAGCGCGGTCTTCTTGGGCGACAGGTAGAAGATGACGGCGCCTGCGGCGAGCAGGGCGGCCCCGGCGCCGCGCAGGCGCCGGTGGCCGGCGGGCAGGTCCATCAGGTCGCGCAGCAGGACCGCGCCCAGCAGCGCCACCCAGACCCAGTGGTGGGACCAGGAGACCGGGGAGACAAGGAGCATCAGCAGCGCCGTCCCCGCCAGGGCCGTCATGGGCCGGCCCGCGACGTCCGCGCGGCGGATCAGGACCGCGACCGCCGCCAGGGCAGCCGCCGCCAAGACGAGCCACACGCCGGTGCCTGGAAAGTCCGGACCGGCGATGTGCGCGATGGCCCCGCGCAGGGACAGATTGTCCACGTATCCGGGGCCGCCGATCCGCTCGGTTTCGGGCAGCAGCTCACCCCAGTAGGTGCGTGACTCGCGCGGGAGCACCAGGAAACCGAGGGCGAAGGTGGCCAGGAACCCGACCGCCATGTTGCGCAGGCCCCGCCAATCACCCCGGAGCAGGTAGTAGAGGCCGAAGACAAGCGGGGTCAGTTTGATGCCGGCGGCGATGCCGGTGAGCAGCCCGGTGGGCCGGCCGGGGCGGCGGGAAAGGTTGTCCCCGAGGATCAGCATGAAGAGCAGGATGTTGATCTGGCCGAATGCGATGGTCTCCCGCCACGGGCCGAGGGCTGCCAGCAGTCCGAAGCCGAAGATTGCGGCAGGTCGCAGCCACGGATGCGCCAGCACCTGCAGCGGGCTCCGCCGCCCGGCGAGCCAGCCGGTCAGCCAGACCGCGGCGAGGAAGGTGAGGAGGTAGGAAAGGATGCGGAAGAGCAGGAAGCCGAGCGAGTCGCCGAAAGGCGCCAGGAGGGCGAAGACCAGGGCGGCGAACGGCGGATAGGTGAACATCAGCGGCGGGTTCTCGCCGTTGGGGATGGAGCGGGTGTACAGCTCGCCCCGTGCGTCGATGACGCTCTGCCCGCCCAGCAGGTAGACCCGGAAGTCCAAGCCGTCCGCGGGTGCCGCCAGGTATCCGAGCCAGACCAGGCCGGTGGCTGAGAGGGCAGCCGCCGCGGTCAGCGCAAGCATGGCCACGCCGCGGGATCCGCCGACTGCTGCCACGCGGCCCTCCTGCCTTCGCTTTGGTGCCGCCCGACGGGCCGCGACGACCAGTCTACCGGCGGCTCTCCATGCCGAGGACCCCCGGGCCCGCAAACAGCGCCGCCCGGGTAGGTTGGAGGAGATGAAAGCGCCGCGTCCTCCCCTGCCACGAACCCTCCGCCTCGCCTGCACCGGGTGGCTGCTGTCCGCTCTGCTGCTGGGCGCCGTCGGGGTCTCCTTCATCCTGTCCGCACGGACCGGCGGCGACGACGGCCCCGGGCTGATGAGCCTTGGGGTCCTCAGCCTGGTCCTGGGACTGGTGGCCGCCTGGGGAGCCCTGCAGCTGCGCCGCAGCCAGCGCAGCGGGCGGGAGACCCTGACCAGCCTCGGCGTCCTTCTCGGGGTTCCCCTGCTGTTCCGCGGCGCGTCGCTCGCCGCGCTGGGCGTGCTGCTCCTGGCCTGCGCGGCGCTGCTCTGGCTTCCGGAGAGCGTGCGCCACCTGCGGACCACCGACCCGCGCCCGCCGCGGCGCCGCGGCCGCCCCCTTCCCCCGCGCTGACGGCGGCCGGGGCAGCCCCTTAAACGGCACGGCGGCCGGCGGTTGCCCCGCCGGCCGCCGTGCCGTTCCGCGCGAAACGGGCCGGCCCGCCGGCTCAGCCCGCCTGGAGCTGCCCGAGGGCCTGGTCCAGGTCGGCGATCAGGTCCTCCACGTCTTCGATGCCCACGGAGAGCCGGATGAGGTTCTCGGGCACGGCCAGTTCGGTGCCCTTGACCGAGGCGTGGGTCATTTCGGACGGGTAATTCATCAGCGACTCGACGCCGCCCAGCGACTCGGCCAGGGTGAACACCCGGGTCGCTTCGGCCACGGTGCGCGCCGCCGCCTCCCCGCCCTTGAACGCCACGGAGACCATGCCCCCGAAGTCCTTCATCTGGGCCCTGGCCAGCTCGTGGCCGGGATGGTCCTCCAGCCCCGGGTACAGGACGGACTCGACGGCGGGGTGCTCCTTCAGCCAGCGGGCCACCGCCATCGCGTTGGCGGAGTGCCGGTCCATGCGCACGCCCAGGGTCTTCAGGCCGCGGGTGGTCAACCAGGCCTCCATCGGAGCCGAAACCGCCCCGACCGCGAACTGGATGAAGCCGATCTTCTCTGCGGCGGCGTCGTCGTTGAGGATGACCGCACCGCCGACGGCGTCGGAGTGCCCCCCGATGTACTTGGTGGTGGAGTGCACCACGATGTCCGCGCCCAGGGCCAGCGGCTGCTGCAGGTACGGCGAGGCGAAGGTGTTGTCGACGACCAGCCAGGCACCGGCGTCGTGCGCGGCCTGCGCGACGGCGGCGATGTCGGAGATCTTCATCATCGGGTTCGACGGGGTCTCCAGCCACACCATCTTGGTGTTGCCGGCCGCGATGGCGGCGGTGAGCGCCTCCATATCGGCCATGTCGACGGCGGCATTGGTGATGCCCCAGCCGGAGAGCACCCGGTCGATCAGCCGGTAGGTGCCGCCGTACGCGTCGTTGCCGAGCACGATGTGGTCCCCCGGCGCCAGCAGCGCCCGGATCAGGGCGTCCTCGGCGGCGAGGCCGGAGCTGAACGAGAAGGCGTGGGCGCCGCCCTCCAGGGCAGCCAGCTGTTCCTGCAGGGCGTCGCGGGTGGGGTTGGTGCCGCGGCCGTACTCGTATCCGTTGCGCAGTCCGCCGATGCCGTCCTGCGCGTACGTGGTGCTCTGGTACAGCGGCGGAATGACGGCGCCGGTGCTCGGGTCGGGGGCCTGGCCGGCGTGGATGGCGCGGGTGTTGAAGCCGTTGGTCATGGTGCTCCTTTCCGGGTGCTCCCGGCTGGTGCGGTTGGAAGTCTCTTCGGCGGTCCCTGCTCAGGCGCCCAGGAAGGCAAGCAGATCGCGGCGCGCCAGTATTCCCAGCGTCTCGCCGTCGCGCATCACCAGGACAGCATCGGCGTCGGCAAGGGCCTCGACGGCGGCGGCCACGGGGGCCGAGGCGCCGATCACGGGCAGGGCGGGGTCCAGGTGGAGCGCAACCGGGTCGGAGGCTGCAGCCTCGCCGCGGAACAGCTTGTCGGTGAGGCTGCGCTCAGTCACCGCCCCGCGGACTTCGCCGGTGCGGACGGGAGGCTCGGCCGCCAGCACCGGCAGTGCGGGCAGGGATTCCTTGGCCAGGCGGGCAATCGCGTCGCGGACGGTCGTCTCAGGGCTGAGCCAGGGCAGCTCCGGCGCGCCGCCGTCGCCGGCGAGCACGTCGGCCACCACGGTGCCGTCCTCTTCCCGGCCGAGGAAACCGTAGGAGCGCATCCAGCCGTCGTTGAAGATCTTGCCCATGTAGCCGCGGCCGCTGTCCGGCAGCACGATCACCATGACGTCGTCCGGGCCCAGGTCCCGCGCCGCGCGGAGGCCGGCCACCACGGCCATGCCGGAGGAGCCGCCGACGAGCAGGCCTTCCTCGCGGGCCAGACGGCGGGTCATGGCGAAGGACTCGGCGTCGTTCACGGCGATCACCTCATCCGGCACGGAGGGATCGTAGTTGTCCGGCCACATGTCCTCGCCGACGCCCTCGACGAAGTAGGGGCGTCCGGTGCCGCCGGAGTAGACCGAGCCCTCGGGATCGGCGGCGATGATCCGCACCGGACCGGAGGCGCGGTCGGCGGAGATGTCCTTGAGGTACCGACCGGTGCCGGTGATGGTGCCGCCGGTGCCGGCGCCGGCGACGAAGTGGGTGATCCGCCCGTCGGTGTCCTGCCAGATCTCCGGGCCGGTGCTCTCATAGTGGCTGGCCGGGGCGGCCGGGTTGGAGAACTGGTCGGGCTTGAAGCCGCCGGGGGTTTCCCGCACCAGCCGGTCCGAGACGCCGTAGTAGGACTCGGGGCTGTCCGGTGCGACGGCGGTGGGGGTGACGACGACGTCGGCGCCGTAGGCGCGCAGCACGTCCCGCTTCTCGACGCCCACCTTGTCGGGGGTGACAAAGATGGTCTTGTAGCCCTTCTGCTGGGCGACCAGGGCCAGCCCGACGCCGGTGTTGCCGCTGGTCGGTTCGATGACGGTGCCGCCGGGCTGCAGCCTGCCCTGCTTCTCGGCCTCCTCGATCATCTTCACGGCGATGCGGTCCTTGATGGAGCCGCCCGGGTTCAGGTACTCCAGCTTCACGAGCACGGTGGCGTCGATGCCCTCCGTGACGTGGTTGAGCTTCACCAGCGGGGTGTTGCCGATCAGGTCCAGGACGGTGTTGGCATACTTCATGGGCTCCACGTTACTGGCAGCCGCTGCCCGGGGTCAGCCTCGGCGGCATCCGGCGTAGCAATGGCCGCCGCCGGTAGCGAACGCCACACCCGGCGGAGCCCGGACGACGCGGCTTGACGGGGGTGTCCCGTGAAAGGATGAAGCCATGTCCCTGCCGGTGTCTGCGCTGCCTGCCTCGGGGACCGGTCTGTCCGCCCTCGTTGAGCTGCCGGGCCCCTACAGCCTGGGTGCTTCCCTGGCCCCGCTGGCCCACGGGCGGCGGGACCCCACCACTCTTGTGGGGGCGGGCGAAGCCTGGCTGGCGTTCGCCACCGCCGACGGCGACGCGACCCTGCGCCTGGCCGTCCTTCCATCCTCCGGCGCTGCCTCCCCGCGCACCGGGCCCGCCGCCGGGCCGGTGCTGGTCCGGGCGTCCGCCTGGGGCCCGGGAGCGGAGGCTGCCCTGGCCCGCGTGCCGCGGCTGCTGGGTGCCGACGACGACTGGTCCGGCTTCGACGACGCCGGCTTCCTCGCCACGCTGCCCCGCCTGGTCACCGAGACCCGGCGGCGGAACCCCGGGCTGCGCCTGCCGGCCTGCGGGCGGATGCTGGACACGCTGGTGCCGGTGATCCTGGAGCAGAAGGTCACCCTGATGGAGGCCTACTCCGCCTGGCGGTACCTGGTGACGAAGTTCGGCCGGCCCGCCCCGGGCCCCGGGCCGGCGCACCTGCGCGTGGCGCCCGACGCCGCCGGCTGGCGCCGCGTACCCAGCTGGGAGTGGCACCGCGCCGGCGTCGACTCCTCCCGTTCCGGGGCCGTCATGCGGGCCTGCGCCGCGGCGTCGGGCCTGGAACGGTTGGCGGAGGCTCCCGTGGGCGCCGACCTCGAGGCCCGGCTGCGTACGGTGCCGGGCATCGGCCCGTGGACCGTGGCGGAGACCGTACAGCGCACGCACGGCGCCCCGGACACCGTCTCGGTGGGCGATTTCCACCTGGCCAAGTTCGTGGGGGCGGCGCTGACCGGCCGCCGGACGGACGACGCCGGCATGCTGGCCCTGCTCGAGCCCTGGCGCGGGCACCGGCAGCGGGTGGTGCGGATGCTGATGCTCAGCGGTTTCCGGAAGCAGGCCTACGGTCCGAAGCTCGCCCCCGAGGACCACCGCCGGCGCTGAGGGCCAGTCCCACAGCGCTGCTCAGTACGGGGTGACGTCCAGGCGGTGGATGGTGTGGGGCTCAGCCCCGAAGCGCTTGAGGACAGCCACCACCGCCTCCTCGTGCTCATCGTCGACCCCGGCCTGCACCCGCAGCCGGTCATCGAAGTCCAGCGTCCGTTTCTCGGACCGGAAGAGCTCGGTGCGGATGCGGCCGGTGTAGACGGTGGTTTCCGAGAGCTCAACGGACCGCGCGCCGGCCATCAGCAGCGCGTCCCGCAGTCCGTCCACGCGGGAGGTGTTGACGACGGCGCTGATCAGGTGGTGCACGTCCAGCGCGTCGCCGTGTGCCCGGACGGAGCCGCCCCTGCCCGCCCCTCCGGCCGCACCTGCGCTGCCGTCCGTGCCCGCGGGCCGGGCGGGCTGCATCCTGCCGGTGCCGGATGCGGCGGGATGCTGCGTGCCGTCGCTGCCTCCTGCGCCGACGTCGGCGGGCGGCGCCCCGCCGTCGGCTTTCGCACCGCGGCCGCTCGTCGTCGGGCGGGCCAGGATGCCGCTGAGGGCGTAGCCGGAGGCGCCCTGCTGGACACGGTCCAGGTCGTCCTGCTCCGGGCCCGGTTCGCGCAGGCCCATGGTGCGGCTGATCAGGGCGGCGATGATCCAGCTCAGGATAAAGGAGAAAGCCACCACGGAGAGGATGGCCACCACCTGGTGCCAGAGCAGCCTCCCGCCTCCGCCGACGAACAGACCGTCCGCGCTGACCGGGTTGATGGTGCTGTCGGCAAAGAAGCCGAGGAGGAAGGAGCCGAGCACGCCGCCCACGAAGTGCACGGCGATGACGTCGAGTGCGTCGTCGTAGTGCAGCCGCCGCTTGGCCCGGACGGCGAAGCAGCACACGCACCCGGCGATCAGGCCGATGATCAGGGCCGAGCCCGTGTTGACGAACCCGGCGCAGGGCGTGATGGTGGCCAGTCCGGCGATGGCCCCCGAGGCCGCTCCCACCAGGGTGGAATGGCCGCTGGTGAACCGCTCCACCAGCAGCCAGGTCAGCATCGCGGCGGCTCCGGCAATATGGGTGTTCATCAGGGCCTGGGCGGCGACGGCGTTGGCCTGCAGCCCGTCGCCGGCGTTGAACCCGAACCACCCGAACCAGAGGATGCCGGCCCCGGCGAGCATCAGCGGCAGGTTGTTGGGCGAGGTCTTCGGATTCGGCCAGCCGCGGCGCCGCCCGACGACCAGCAGGACGGCAATCGCGGCGGCGCCCGCGGCGGCGTGCACCACCATCCCTCCGGCCCAGTCCTGGGCGCCGAGCCGGACCAGCCAGCCGTCGGGATGCCACAGCCAGCGCGCGACCTGCGGATAGACCAGGATGGACCAGGCCGCCAGGAACACGGTCCAGCCGGCGAACTTCAGCCGGCCTGCGGTGGCACCGGTGAGCAGCGCCGGGGTGATGACGGCGAACATCATCTGATACGCCACGAAGGCGAGCGCCGGAATCGTGACGCCCGCGGTGACGGTGTGGAATTCGGGAGTGTCGACGTCGACCAGGGCGAAGGCGTCGAACCGGCCGAAGACGGAGTCCCCTTCGTTGCTGAAGGCGAGGGTGTACCCGACCAGTACCCAGGTCACGGAGATGATGCCGAGCGGAATGATGTTCTGCATCATCATGGTCAGCACGTTGCGGACCGGAACCATGCCTCCGTAGAACAGGGCCAGGCCCGGAGTCATGAACAGCACCAACCCGGCGCAGATCAGCACCCAGGCGGTATCGCCGCCGTTCATCGGGGGCCTGCCCCGCCGCGGGTGCGCTGATGCCTTTGCGCGGTTCCCGCCGGACCTGGCTGCTGTCGGAACGATGTGCTTTCAGTTGCCATGGCTCCCCGCTTTCGGCTGGGCCTTGGCCGGGCGCCCGCCCGCAGGCGTCATGGTGCCTGGGACGGGCCCCAGGCGAACGCCGCGGCGGTCGGCCGGGCTGTTCGGGCCCAATGAGCGTACCGCTGGCCTCGGGGCAGGCAGAAGGGCAGCCGGGCATAACGGGCGGGGAGGCGCCAAAACGGCGGGCGGACCGGAAAGGGCGGCGGGAGCGGACGTGCTCCCGCCACCCTGACTGTGTTTGGCGGTGCTTACTGTGCCCGGCTGTGCCTGCCGTGCCGGCCTGCGGGTCAGCTCACCCCGCGGCTCCGTTGAGCATGCCGTTGGGATCGATCACGTACTTCCGGGCCACCCCGGAGTCGAACTCCCGGTAGGCCTGCGGGGCGTCGTCGAGGCTGATGGGGGTGGCACCGACGGCCTGTGCAATCTGCACCTTGTCGTTGAGGATCGCCATCATCAGCTCCCGGTTGTACTTCATCACCGGACACTGGCCGGTGGTGAAGGACAGGGACTTCGCCCATCCGGTGCCCAGGTTCAGCGAGAGCGAGCCGACCTTGGCGGCTTCATCGACTCCGCCGGGATCACCGGTGACATACAGTCCGGGGATGCCCAGGGCTCCGCCGGCGGCCGTGATGTCCATGAGGGAGTTAAGCACCGTCGCCGGGGCCTCCCGGGCGGCGTCGGCTCCGTGCCCGCGCGCCTCGAAACCGACGGCGTCGACCGCGCAGTCCACTTCCGGCACGCCCAGGATCTGCTCAATCTGCTCCCGCGGATCCCCCTGCGAGACATCCACCGTTTCGCAGCCGAAGCTGCGCGCCTGGGCGAGACGGTCCGCATTGAGGTCTCCCACGATCACGACGGCGGCGCCAAGCAGCTGGGCGCTCGCCGCGGCGGCCAGTCCCACCGGGCCGGCACCGGCAATGTAGACGGTGGAGCCGACGCGGGTACCCGCGGTGACGGCGCCGTGGTAGCCGGTCGGGAAAATGTCGGAGAGCATGGTCAGGTCCAGGATCTTCTCCATGGCCTGGTCCTTGTCCGGAAAGCGCAGCAGGTTCCAGTCCGCGTAGGGAACCAGCGCGTACTCGGCCTGCCCGCCGACCCATCCGCCCATGTCCACGTAGCCGTAGGCGCTGCCCGGGCGGTCGGGATTCACGTTCAGGCAGATGCCGGTCTTCCGCTCCTTGCAGTTGCGGCAGCGCCCGCAGGAAATGTTGAACGGCACCGAGACCAGGTCTCCCACCTTGATGAACTCGACGTCCGGGCCGGTCTCCACCACCTCACCGGTGATTTCATGCCCGAGCACCAGGTTCGGCGGTGCCGTGGTGCGGCCGCGGACCATGTGCTGGTCGGAGCCGCAGATATTGGTGGTGACCACCTTGAGGATGGCGGCGTGCGGCAGCTTCCTGCCCACGTTGTCCGGGTGCACCCCGGGCCCGTCCCGAAGCTCGAAGGCCGGATAATCGATGTCCTGCACCTCGACCACGCCCGGCTCGATGTACGCTACTCCGCGATTTGAACTCATGTGCGCTCCTGCTCCTGTCCGTGGGGTGACAGGCGGCAGAGGGTCCAAGGCGTCCCTGCCCTGCCTGCCCTGTGGCGGCGCCTGCCGGCAGGCGGCGTCGTCCGTGGTGTCGGGAACACTACTCCTTGAACGGGGCTGGAACCAGAGGCACAAAAAGAGCCGGAAGCCCTCCTTCAGGAGGGCTTCCGGCCTGGTCTTTGGGGTGCGGCTGCCGGGGCCGGACTAGGACTGCCCGGCGGCGTCGGAACCGGCCTGCGCCTCGCGCTCCTGCGCGGCCAGCTGCTCGTGGACGGCCTTCATGTCCAGTCCCTTGACGGCCTCCACCAGGCCGCTGAACTGGGTGGCGTTCAGCGCACCGGGCTGGGAGAAGACCAGGACCTGCTCGCGGAAAGCCATCAGCGTCGGGATCGAGGTGATGCCCGCGGCCGCGGCGAGGCCCTGCTGGGCCTCGGTGTCCACCTTCGCAAAGACGATGTCCTGGTACTCGTCGGAGACCTTGTCGTAGACCGGAGCGAACTGCTTGCACGGTCCGCACCAGTCCGCCCAGAAGTCAACGAACACGATGTCGTTGCCCTCGACCGTTTCGTTGAAGTTAGCCTCGGTGATGTCGATAGTTGCCATCCCTCCACGCTAGCGGTCCGTCAGCCTGCTGTCTGCCGCTGTTCGCTTTCCGGTGAAGCTCCCGCCGTGCTGGACCGCGTTGCGGGGAAAAAGGCGAAGGGCCCGGAACCAAGTGGTTCCGGGCCCTTCCGTTCGGTGGCAGATGAGGGATTCGAACCCCCGTAGGCTGTGCCAGCTGATTTACAGTCAGCCCCCTTTGGCCGCTCGGGTAATCTGCCGAACGTCTTCTGAGAAGACCTGCCGCAACAACGCGGCAAGACAACTTTACAGAACAATCCTCCAGTTTCGAAATCGGGCTCCGAAACCCTAGTGCCCGTGGGCGATCCGGGCCTGGAGCCGGGCGTAGAAATCGGCGGCCTGCTCCTCGGTGACGGTGCCCCAGGCGACGGCGTTGGCCAGGTCCCGGCGGATGCCGTCCAGCCGCTCGGCGGCGTCGGGAGCCGGGCGCACCGGGGGCATCAGAGCGCTGTGGAGGACCGGGAAGGAGCGGAGGGCGGGGGCGGGAAACGGGTGCGGGTCGACGGCGGAGCGGTCAAGGCGGTGGCGGTTCAAGGAGGTGTTCTGTCTCACGGACTCCACAGTGCCCCGCCAGGGTTAAGCGAATCCCAACAGAACCTGAACGCAGGCTGTGAAACGGACCGGGCCGTGATGGGCCGGGACCCAGCCAGTACGCTGGAGGCAGGCAAGAACGTACAGAAGGAGAAGCCATGGCAAGCGAGTCATCGTTCGACGTCGTCAGCAAGGTCGACAAGCAGGAGGTCGCCAACGCCCTCAACCAGGCCCAGAAGGAGATCGCCCAGCGGTACGACTTCAAGGGCGTCGGCGCGGAGATCGACTTCAGCGGCGAGAAGATCCTGATGAAGGCCAACTCCGAGGACCGGGTGAAGGCCGTGCTGGATGTCTTCGAGTCCAAGCTGATCAAGCGCGGAATCTCCCTGAAGTCGCTCGATGCGGGCGAGCCCTATGCCTCGGGCAAGGAGTACCGCATCGAGGCCTCCATCAAGGAGGGCATCGCCCAGGACGCGGCGAAGAAGATCAACAAGCTGATCCGCGACGAAGGGCCCAAGGGCGTCAAGTCCCAGATCCAGGGCGATGAGCTGCGGGTCAGCTCCAAGTCGCGCGACGACCTGCAGGCCGTCATGGCCCTGCTCAAGGGCTCAGACCTCGAGGTCGACCTGCAGTTCGTGAACCTGCGCTGATCCCGCGGGCCGCGACGGCCCGGCAACGGATGCGCGACGGCGGTGCCTCCCCTTCCCGGGAGGCACCGCCGTCGTCGTTCGACCGGTCGTCTGCAGCTGTCGGAAGCGTCCCGCCCGGACCGGCTACGAGGCCAGGCCCTCGGCGGCGGGGCCGTCCTCCCCGTCGTCCTGAAGCGCCCGGCCGCCGACGGCCTCGCCCATCCAGGTCAGCAGCTCCCACCCGGAACCGCCGTGCTCCAGGACCACGATGCCGGTGTTGCTCAGCGGATTCGCGGTGATGAAGTCCGGTGCCACGTTCCCTGCCCGGGCGGTGGACCAGGCGCGGATGATGGCTCCGTGGCTGAAGACCACCGGCGAGCGCAGGCCGGCCCGCAGCATCCGGTCGACGGCCTCATCGAAGCGGCCCAGGGTCTCGGCGCCGTCGGGACCCGCCGGCATCCGCGCTGCCAGATCGCCGCTGACCCAGGCGTACACCGTCTCCAGGTAGGCCCGGATAGCCGCATCGTCGCCGCGCATCTCCAGCGAGCCGGCGCTGATCTCCCGCAGCCCGGGGTCGACCTCCACGGACAGGTCCCGTTCCCGGGCGAGCGGCGCCGCGGTGTGCTGGGTGCGCACCAGATTGGACGCGAAGAGGCCGTCCACGGGCTCTTCACCGAGCGCCGCGGGCACGGCCCGGGCCTGCTCCCTGCCAAGGTCGGTCAGGCCGGGACCCGGCGCACCGGTGTCCAGCAGCCGGCGGACATTCGAGGGCGTCTGCCCGTGACGGACCAGGATAAGGCGCACGCCGTGCTCCTAGTAGCCCAGCGGACGGCCGGCCATCCGCTCGAGGCGGCGGACCCGGTCATCCATGGGCGGGTGGGTGGAGAGCAGGCCCCGGACGCCGGCCCGAAACGGGTTCGCGATCATCAGGTGCGAGACATTGGCCAGGCGCTGGTCCTCCTTGGGCAGGGGCGCCCGCTGGGTGCCGGTTTCGAGCTTGCGCAGCGCGGAGGCCAGGGCCAGCGGATCGTCGGTCAGCTTCGCGCCGTCCTCGTCGGCGTCGTACTCACGGGTGCGGCTGATGCCCATCTGGATCAGCGACGCCGCCAGCGGGGCCAGCAGCGCCATGGCGATCGTGGCCAGCGGATTCGCGTTCCGCCGGTCGCCGCCGCCGAAGAAGAGCAGGAACTGGCCCAGCGAGGTGATGACGCCGGCGATGGCCGCCGCCACGGAGCTGGTGAGGATGTCCCGGTTGTAGACGTGCATCAATTCATGGCCCAGCACGCCGCGGAGCTCGCGCTCATTGAGCAGGGCGAGGATGCCCTGCGTGCAGCAGACCGCCGCGTGCTGCGGGTTCCGTCCCGTCGCGAAGGCGTTGGGAGCCATGGTCGGCGAAACGTACAGGCGGGGCATGGGCTGCCCGGCCTTGGCGGAGAGTTCGCGCACAATCCGGTACATTTCCGGCGCTTGGGCCTCGGTGACCGGCACGGCGTGCATGGCGCGGATGGCCAGCTTGTCGCTGTTCCAGTAGCTGTAGGCGGTGGTGGCCAGGCCGATCAGCAGGAAGATCCAGATGAAGGCGGAGTTGCCGGTGCCGCTCGAGAGCAGCCCGCCGATGATGAGCAGGACGGCGAAGAGCACGCCGAACAGCGCCGCGGTCTTCAGGCCGTTGAAATGACGGTGCACGTAGCCACGTTTCCTTCCATGCGGCACCCCTGTCGGCGCCGCGTCTGAACTGGGGGGTGGATTGGTCCACCATGTACAACGCTTTGTACCGTCCCCCTGTTCCGGTCAGGGCAGCGGATGCCTGGCGTCATAAGCCGCGAAGCCGGGCTGCAGGCGCAGGAGCAGCAGCAGGACGCCGATGCAGGCCAGGCCTCCGGCGACGGCCGCCCCGCCTTCCCCCAGCACCGTCGCGCCGAACCCGGCCACCAGGTCCCCGAGCCGCGGCCCGCCCGCGACGACCACGACGAACACCCCCTGCAGCCGTCCGCGCATGTGGTCCGGGGTGGCCGACTGCAGGATGGTGGTGCGGAAGACCGCGCTGATGGAGTCCGCCGCTCCGCCGGCCGCCATGCAGGCGGCGGCGGCCCAGAGCCACCCGGGATGCGCCGGGCCGTCCTGCGCCCCGGCCAGGACGACGACAGCGCCGAACGCGGCCACGGTCATGCCCCAGGCGGTGATCGACCAGGCGACCGCAACCCCCTGCCGCCTGACCGCTCCGAGAGGCCCGGAGAACAGTCCGGCGAGGACGGAACCCACGGCGGCGGCGGCCAGCAGCAGGCCGACGGTTTCCGCACCGCCGCCGAGCACCACCGCCCCGACGGCGGGCAGCAGCGCACGGGGGTTGGCCAGAACCATGGCGGCCAGATCCACCAGGAAGGTCATGCGGACGTTGGGCCTGGTGCCCAGGAAGCGCAGGCCCTCCAGGACCGACCGCAGACCCGCCCGGTTCACTTCTCCCTCCGGCGGCAGGGCGCGCAGCCGGTACAGCGCGTTCATTGCGGCGGTGAAGGTGAGCACGTCGATCGTGTAGGTCCAGCCGTATCCGACGGACCCGACCAGCACGCCGGCGGCCAGCGGGCCGACGGCCGCGGCCAGGCCGAAGGTGATCATGTTCAGGGCGTTTGCCGCCGGCAGCAGTTCGGGTCGGACCAGGTGCGGGATGATCGCGCTGCGTGCCGGGTGGTTGATGCCGCCGGCGGCCGCATGGACCGCCACCAGCGCGTAGAGCAGCCAGACGTTGCCCAGCCCCAGCCAGGCCTGCGCGGCGATGCCGATCGTGGTTCCCCAAAGCACCAGCGCCGAAACGAGCGCGACCTTGCGCCGGTCGTAGGCATCCACCACGGACCCGCCGTACAGACCGGCCAGCACCAGCGGCGCCAGCCCGACGAACCCGAGCAGGCCGACATAGAGGCTGGAGCCGGTGAGCGCGAAGACCTCCAGGCTCACGGCGGTCAGGGTCAGCTGGGTGCCGACGGCGGACAGCGCGGTGCCGAGCCAGAGGCGGCGGTATTCCGGGCTCTCCCGGACGGGGGTCAGGTCGGCTAGCAGTCGGGGCACCAGAGCAGTCTAGGGCCGGCACGCGCCGCCGCCGGGGAATGTGTCCGCGCCGGGCTGCGCTGATGCCGGGCGCGGCAGGCAGCGGCGGCCGGGTTCCCGCCCGGATTGCCAGCATGCTTACGATAGGGGCAGAACCGCCCGCCCAACAGAGCAGGAGGCACCATGTTCCAGCGCAGCGTTGCCGACGGAGTCCACCGGATTGAGCACGCATACGTCAACAGCTACCTCGTCGAGGACGACGGCGGCGTGATGGTGGTGGACGCCGGCCTGCCGGGCATGTGGCCGCATCTGGTGCGCGCGCTGACGAGGCTGGGCTATTCCCCCGGCTCCGTCCGCGCCCTGGTCCTGACCCACGCGCATTTCGACCATGTGGGTACGGCGGCGAAACTGCGCCGGGAGTACCGCACCCCCATCCTCGTCCACGACGCGGACCGCCGCCTGGCCGCGCACCCCTACCGCTATCTGCACGAGAATGCTCGCCTGCGCTATCCCGTCCAGCATCCGGGCGCACTGCGGACGCTCGGCGCCATGACGCTGGCCGGAGCCCTGACGGTGCGCGGCGTGACCGACGTCCATTCACTGGACGCGCCGGCGGCGGCGGCGCTGCCCGGTGCTCCGGAGCTGCTGCATACCCCGGGCCACACCGCGGGCCACGTGGCGCTGCACTTCCCGGACCGGGGAGTGCTCATCACCGGCGACGCCCTGGTGACGCTGGACCCGTACACGGGACGGCACGGTCCGCAGATCGTGTCGGGCGCCGCCACGGCGGACAGCACCGAAGCCCTCGCCTCGCTGGAACGGCTCGCCGCTACCGGCGCACCCACCCTGCTGACCGGGCACGGCGAGCCGTATCTGGACGGCGCCGCGTCCGCCGTCGAGCAGGCACTGGCCAGGGGCGCGTCCTAAGCGCGCCGGGTGTCCGGCGGCGGCCCGCGCCGGGCACCCCCCCGCCGCTGCGGAAGGACCGGCTATGCCTCCGCCAGCTCCTGCGCGACGATCGCGTGCAGCCGCGGATCACCGATCGGGCGGAAGTGTCCCGAGGACTCCAGCACGATGTTGTGCGCGCCGTCGAGCCGGCTGCCGCCGGGAATATGCGGGTCGAAGGAGGCGTAGACGCTGGTGATCCGCTCGTTCACCTCCAGGCTCGACTGGAGCCGGCGCAGATACGGGTTGCGTGGGGAGAACGCCCGGATGGCGGGGCTGAGGAAGAAACGTGCGTAGACCGAGCCGGAGAAGGGCGTATTCACCGCGACCATGCGGCGCACCCTGTTCCCCTCGGGCCCGAGCATCACCTGCTTGCCGACCAGCCCGCCTTTGCTGTGCGCCACGATCGCGGCGGCGTCGACGTCGCGGGCCCGCAGATACGCCTCCACCAGGCGGGCCATGTCCTCGATCCGGCCGCGGTTGTAGCCCAGCGGCGCGACCGTGTGCACCGGGTGCCCCCGGGAGGACAGATGCACGGCCAGCGGCCGCAGGAACTGCCAGTTCTCGTACACCCCGGGAATGAGGATCACCGGCAGCCTGCGGGGGCCGGTCGCCGGCGGGCTCAGATAGGCGGCCGGGTCCTTGCGCCGCAGGAAGCCCTGGACCTGCCAGCGCACCACGTAGGCGTAGTCGGCCGCCCAGGCGAGCGCCCGCGCGGCGGGCCCCTGCCGGGTCACCGTCCGGCCTCCGAATCAGCCTCCGCTTCCAGCCGGCGGCACCAGCGGGCCGTCTCGGCCGGTCGGCGCCACATCATCACGTGCGGTTCACCCGGCACTTCCCCGGCGAGGGTGCCGGGACGGGCCTGCGCCAGCCGCTCGATCCAGTCCCGCGGAACCACCGGATCCCGCTCCCCGCGCACCAGCGCCACGGGGCAGTCCACCAGCGGCAGCCTTTCCTCGAGGCGGTGGCGGATCATCCTCGGCAGCGTCGTGAGGTACCAGCGCGGCCCGGCGCGCAGGTAGTCGCTGAACACGATCCGGTTCACGGCCGGGCTTTCGCGCAGCGTGTCCTGGCCCAGGCGCAGCGCCTGCAGCGGTCCGGACCGTTCGGCGTCGTTCACGGTGGGGCCCAGCAGCACCAGGGAAGAGACCAGCTCCGGAGCCTGGATGGCGGCCTCGACCACCACCTGGCAGCCCATCGAGTGGCCCACCAGCTGCACCGGGCCGACATCGGCCCGCCGCAGCGCTTCGACCAGGACGGCCGCGTACCCGGACATGGTGAGTGCATGGCCGGGACGCCGCAGCCGGGCGTGGCCGGGCAGCTCGGCGGTGTGGACACGGTGATCGGCGGCGAGTTCGGCGGCCAGCCGCTCGAAGTACCGCCCGGACGCCCCGATGCCGTGGACCAGGACGACGCCGGGGCCGGCGCCGGCAGTGCGCAGCCCGACGTCGTGCCCTTCCACCCGCAGCCTGCGCACAGCCGGTTCCGCAGCCATTTCCACCATCGCCTCCTCCGGTCTTTCATCCACCCTAACCGGGGTTAGGTGCGCCTTATTATGAATCAGTCAGAATAAGCGTGTACGATGGAGCCATGGCATCGACAGCAGCACCCGGCAGCAGCACCGACAGGTGGTCCGCCGAGCTGCGTGCGCACGGCCGGCGCGTCACGAAACAGCGCCTCGCCGTCCTCGACGCCGTCGAGCACTCCCCGCATGCGGTGGCCGACGACGTCGCGGCCGCCGTACGCACCCAGCTCCCCGGCATCAGCCTGCAGTCCGTCTACGTGATCCTTTCGGACCTCACCGACACGGGCATGATCCGCAGGTTCGAACCGCCCAATTCCCCTGCCCGCTATGAAACCCGCGTCAACGACAACCACCACCACGCCGTCTGCACCGGCTGCGGAAAGATCGAAGACGTGGACTGCTCAGTGGGGCACTCGCCCTGCCTGACGCCGTCGGACAGCCACGGAATGAGCATCCAGATCGCCGAGGTGCTGTACCGCGGCCTCTGCGCCGACTGCGCCGCCAAGGGCTGACGCGCGGACCGAGCCGCACCATCACTCGTCCCGGCCGCTTCCCGCGGCCGGACACCCCATGTCCGCATGGACCAGTAGAAGAAAGAGAAGGCATGTCCAACTTCACCACCACGCAGACCGGCACTCCGGTCGCGAGCGATGCGCACTCCCTCGCCACCGGCGCGGACGGCGCAATCGCCCTGCACGACCGCTACCTGGTCGAAAAGCTGGCCCAGTTCAACCGTGAGCGCATCCCGGAGCGCATCGTGCACGCCAAGGGCGGCGGCGCGTTCGGCGAGTTCGTGGTGACCGAGGACGTCTCCAAGTACACCCGTGCCGCTGTCTTCCAGCCGGGCGCCGTCACCGAGACCGTCCAGCGCTTCTCCTCCGTCGCCGGTGAAATGGGTTCACCCGACACCTGGCGCGACGTGCGCGGCTTCGCCCTTCGCTTCTACACCACCGAGGGCAACTACGACATCGTGGGCAACAACACCCCGGTGTTCTTCATCCGCGACGGCATCAAGTTCCCGGACTTCATCCACTCGCAGAAGCGCCTGCCGGGCTCGGGCCTGCGCGACGCCGACATGCAGTGGGATTTCTGGACCAACTCCCCTGAGTCCGCACACCAGGTGACCTACCTGATGGGCGACCGCGGCCTGCCCCGCTCCTGGCGGGAAATGCCCGGCTTCGGCTCGCACACCTACCAGTGGATCAACGCCGCCGGTGAGCGTTTCTGGGTGAAGTACCACTTCGTCTCCAACCAGGGCAACGTCGAGATGACCGGCGCCGAGGCCGAGAAGATCGCCGGCGCGGATGCGGACTACTACCGCCGCGACCTGTACGAGAACATCGAGGCCGGCAACTTCCCGTCCTGGGACCTGTTCGTCCAGGTCATGCCGTACGAGGATGCCAAGACCTACCGCTTCAACCCGTTCGACCTGACCAAGGTCTGGCCGCACGCGGACTACCCGCTGATCAAGGTGGGCACCCACACCCTGAACCGCAACCCGGAGAACTTCTTCGCGCAGATCGAGCAGGTCGCGCTGTCTCCGGCGAACCTGGTTCCGGGCATCGCCGCTTCCCCGGACAAGATGCTGATGGCCCGCATCTTCTCCTACCCGGATGCGCAGCGGTACCGCGTGGGCACCAACTACAACCAGCTGCCGGTCAACGCCCCGAAGGCACCGGTGCACAACTACTCGCAGGACGGGCAGGGCCGGTACCACTTCAACCCGGCCGACGCCCCGGTCTACGCGCCGAACACCCTGGGCGGCCCGGTGGCCGATCCGGCCCTGGCCGGCGAGGGCACCTGGGAGAACGACGGCGCGCTGGTGCGCTCCGCCGCGACCCTGCACTCCGAGGACAGCGACTTCGGCCAGGCCGGCACCCTGTACCGCGAGGTGTTCGACGACGCCGCGAAGGCCCGCTTCCTGGAGACCATCACCGGTGCGGTGGGCGGCGTGAAGCGCCCGCACATCCGTGAGGCCGCCATCCAGTACTGGACCAACGTCGACGCCGAGCTGGGCGCCAAGCTGCGCGCCAACCTGGCCTCCGGCGAGACCACGGCCAACGAGCAGGCCGAGTACGTGGGCGTCGCCGAGTAATTCCGGCAGCGCACGGCCAAGGCGGCCGGTCCCTTCGGGGGCCGGCCGCCTTTGCGTTGCCTGAAGTCAGCGTCCGGGCCAGTACCAGATGATGATCAGCGTCACGAGGAAGCCGGTGAGGAAGTTCAGCTTCAGGAAGCGCTTCCAGCCCGCGTTCGCCCGTTCCGACTCCGCATCGGTCAGGTTCAGGTAGGGCAGCAGGCTTGCCACGTACGGCAGGGCCAGCAGCCCCGCCAGGACGGCCGGCCACGGAGTCAGCAGCATCAGCGCGCCTGCGGCCAGGTACAGGGCGGCCGCCAGGCGCACCACGGCCTTTGCGCCCAGGACGGTGGCGATGGAGGAGATCCCGCCTTCCCGGTCCGGCACGATGTCCTGCACGGCGCCGAAGGCCTGGCTTGCCATCCCCCACAGGAAGAACGCGCCCAGGACGGCCCAGAGCCCGGGCGTGAACTCGGCTCCGGCCAGGACCAGCCCGTACACCGCCGGGGAGACAAAGTGCGTGCTGGAGGTGACGGAGTCCAGGAACGGGCGTTCCTTGAACCGCAGCCCGGGCGCGCTGTAGGCGATCACCGCGAAGACGCTGACCGCGAGCACCAGCCAGGACAGCGGGCTGCCCAGCAGGACCAGGGCGGCCAGGAAGGGCACGTTGGAGGCGACGGCGGCGGCCAGGGTCACCTTGTGGAAGCGCCGGTCCAGCAGCGCTCCCTCCACCCCGCCCTTGCGCGGATTGCGCAGGTCGGATTCGTAGTCGAAGACGTCGTTGATGCCGTACATGGCCAGGTTGTAGGGCACGAGGAAGTAGAGGGTGCCGATGATCCACGCCGCGTCGATCGTCCCGTGGGTGAGCAGGTAGGCCGCGGCGAACGGATAGGCGGTGTTGACCCAGGACAGCGGCCGTGATGAGACAAGCAGCATCCTGGCCGTTGCGCCGGGGGTGCGGGCGGCCTGCGGGGTGGTCACGGGTTCTCCGATCGTTCTGCGGTCGTGGCTCGGTCGGCCCGCTCAGGGTTGGGGCGGGCACCCGCCGCCCCAGGTTCGGTGCCCCGGCTCCGGGTGGGCCCGGGGCCGCCGATCAGGGCCCAAAGGGCCGGCAGCAGCAGCACGGCCGCGATGGAATAGGCGAAGTCCTCCAGCGGTGCGGCGCCCAGGAACGCCCCGGAGATCCGGTCCGGGTTGTAGCCGAAGAGGTCCGCGGCGATCATCAGGTTGTCGAAAACGGCGGTCAGGACCAGCAGGATGGCCGCCGTTGCGGCGAGGGCGGCACCGCGCATCCGGCGGCGGAGGACAGCCGCCGCCAGCACCGCGGCTGCGGGAACGAGGAACGCGGCGTTCAGGGCCCAGTACGTCATGGAGCCTGTCCTCCCGCTCCGCGGCTGGCCGCCGTCGTTCCGCTGCCGTTCCCCCGCCGGCTGCGCAGGGTTTCCAGCGCCACGGAGCACAGCCCGTACAGCACCACGGTCAGGTAGCACAGGAACGTGAGGAAGAAGAGCTCCTCCAGCGGCAGCTCGGGGGCCACCTCGAGGCCGAGCATGAACGGGGTCTCCCCGCGGTAGAAGATGTCCAGCCCGATGCCGAAGAGGTCCCAGGTGACGAAAAACGCCAGTCCGATGGCCAGGGTCAGCGCGGCGCGGCCCGGCCGGTGCCAGAAGAACAGCTTCCATCGGCGGTCCAGCAGCGCCATGCAGCCGAGCGAACCGATCAGTGCCGCCAGGTAGGCAAATCCCATCAGCGCCTGCCCCGGCCCGTCTCAGCTGTGCCAGGCACCGGCAGCGCACCCGTGCCGGTGTCGCCGCGCAGCCGTTTGAGCACCAGCTCGGCGCTGATCAGGCACATCGGCAGCCCGATCCCCGGCAGCGTGGAACCGCCCGCATAAAGCAGCCCGTCGACCTTGCGGCTGGCGTTGGTGCCGCGGAGGAACGCGCTCTGCCTGAGCACATGCGCCGGGCCGAGCAGCGTCCCCTGCCAGGAGTTGAGGTCCTCCACAAAGTCCTGCGGTCCCACGGTCCGGCGCACGGTGATGCGGTCGGCCAGGTCCGGGATCCCCGCCCACTTCGCGATCTGCCCGATCACGGTGTCCGCCATCGCTTCGATCCGCGGATCGCCGTTCCGGTCGACGCCGCCGCGGCCGAGCCCCGGATCGCTGGGCACCGGCACGAGCACGAAGAGGTTCTCGTGCCCCTCCGGGGCGGCGTCGGGGTCCGTGGCGCTCGGCCGGCAGATGTACAGCGACGCCGGATCCGGCACCGAGGCGTCCCGCCCGACGATCTTCTCGAAGTTCGCCTTCCAGTCCCGGGTGAACATGAGGGTGTGGTGCTCCAGCTGCGGCAGCTCCCCGCGCACGCCCAGGTGCAGCAGCAGCCCGCCGGGGCCCGGAATCCGGCGCTTCCACCAGCTTTCCGGATACGTCTGCAGTGCCCGCGGCAGCAGCCGGGTCTCGGTGTGATGCAGATCCGCCGCGGAGACCACCAGGTCGGCGTCGAGGGCGGCCGGACGGCCGCCGTCCACCAGATAGTCGACGCCGGCGGCCGCCGTGCGCCGGCCCTGCCGCCTCGTGCGGATGCCGGTGACGGTCGCCCCGGTGACGATCCGGACGCCTTCGCGCCGGGCGAGGTCGGCAATGACCTGGGTAACCCGGTTGAAGCCGCCCTGCGGATAGAGCACGCCGTCGGCAAGGTCCAGCTTGCTCATCAGGTGGTACATGCTGGGGGTGGTGTAGGGCGAGGAGCCAAGGAACACGGCTGGATAGCCGAGCACCTGGCGCAGCCGCGGGTCCCGGAAGCGGCGCTCGACGAAGGAGCTGAGCGGCTGCAGCAGCAGCTGCGCCAGCTGCGGGCCCCGGCGCAGCACCTCGCGGTTCAGCAGCGGCAGGAACGAGGCGAAGCTCGTGTACAGGAAGTACTTCTTCGCCATGTCGTAGACGTCTTCGGCCGACTCCAGGTAGCGCCGCAGCCGCTCCCCCGCGCCGGGCTCCAGGGACTCGAACAGGGCGATGTTCGCCGCCCGGCCTGCGGCGATGTCCACCGGTTCCGGGGTGTCCTCGAACAGGACCCGGTAGCCGGGATCCAGCCGGACCAGGTCCAGCTGCTCGTCGGCGCTGGTGCCCATCAGGCGGAAGAAGTGGTCGAAGACCTCGGGCATCAGGTACCAGGAGGGACCGGTGTCGAAGCGGAAGCCCTCCGCCTCCCAGGTGCCGGCGCGGCCGCCGGTCTCCGGCTGCTTTTCCAGGACGGTCACGTCGAGGCCTTCGCGGGCCAGCAGCCCGGCCACGGCGAGCCCGGTGATCCCGGCTCCGATGACGACGGCGGTGCGCGGCGGAGCGGTCTTCATGCTGTCCTTCCCAGGCTGCGGCGCAGGCGGTGGGCGTAGAGGGCTTCGGCCGCGATCCGCGCCTTGACGGGATTCGGCACCCGCACCCGGGTGGTGCGCAGTTCCTCGGCCGGGGTGCGGCGCAGCCTGCGCGCCAGTTCCGTGAACAGCTCCTGGGCCAGGGCGACGGCGGCCCGGGAGTTGGCCGGAAGGTGCGGCACGGCGGCGCCGGAGACGCGCAGGTCGGCGTCGATGTCGGCCAGCAGGCGCGCCTTGTCCGCCTCGTCGAAGCGTTCGACGTCGATGCCCGGGAAGTAGCTGCGGCCCAGGCCGGAGAAGTCGTCGGCCAGGTCGCGCAGGAAGTTCACCTTCTGGAAGGCGGCTCCGAGCCGGCGGGCGCCCTCCTCCAGGCCCCGGCGCTGCTCGTCCGTAGTGGCGGTGCCCTGCAGGAAGCAGCACAGGCACATCAGGCCGATCACCTCCGCCGAGCCGTACACATAGTCGGTGAACGTCTCCGGCGTGTGCCTGGTCCGGCGCAGGTCCGCGCGCATGGACCGGAAGAACGGCCGGGTCATTTCCGGGCCGATGCCGTTGGCCCGGGCGGTCAGCGCAAAGGAATGCACGATCAGGTTCACGCTGTAGCCGCTGCGCATGGCCTGCTCGGTTTCCTGCTCCAAGGCATCGAGTATCCGTTCGATCTCCTCCGCCGGCACCGCGGCGGCGGCGGCGACGCCGTCCACGATCTCATCGGCAAGGCGGACCAGTGCGTAAATCGCCTCGATGTGATGCCGCACGGGTCGGCTGAGCAGCCGGGCGGCCAGCCCGAAGGACGTCGAGTAGGAACGGATCAGCACTGCGGAGCTCTGCACGGCCACCCGGTTGTAGAGCTCCAGGCCGGTCGCCATCAGCGGCGCCGCTCGACGGCGTCGGCCAGGATGCCGCAGAGGACCGCACGGAGGGGCTCCGGGACGGCCGGGCACTCCAGGTGGCCCCGGGCGCGGGCCGCGTATTCGGCGGCGAGGTCCTCGGCAAAGGCGCGGGCACCGCAGGATTCGAGCAGTTCCCGTGCCCGGTCGGCCTGCCGGGGTCCGAGCGCCGGGTCGCCGATGAGTCCGGACAGCTCCTCCCAGACCTCGGTCTGCGCGGCATGCGCAATCAGCACGGTGCGCTTGCCTTCCCGCAGGTCCGACAGGCTGGACTTTCCGGTGGCGCTTTCGCTGCCGAAGATGCCCAGCAGATCATCCACGACCTGGTAGGCGATGCCGGTGTCGCGGCCGAATTTTCCGAGCGTGGCGGTGACCTCGCCGTCGACTCCGGCCAGGACGGCGCCGGCCCGCAGCGGGGCCTCGAATGAGTAGACCGCGGTCTTGAGCCGCTCCATGTGCAGGATGTCCTCCACCGGCGGAGCCGCAGGATGCAGGGAAAATTCGATGTCGATGAGCTCGCCGCCGGCGGAGGCGAACATCGCGTCTTCGAGGATTTCGGTCAGCGCGAGGCGGGTGGCGGGATCGGTCTCAACGGTCTCGAGCATGCGGAAGGCGTGGACCAGTGCCAGGTCTCCGGCGATGACGCCGGCTGAGAGCCCGCGGTGCCGGGCGATGTCCCCGCTCTCGCCTGCGGCTTCCGCCCGGTCACGGTATGCTCCGGCCACGTTCCGCCGCCCGCGGCGCATGAAGTCGAGGTCGATGACGTCGTCGTGGATGATCAGCGCCGTGTGCAGCAGCTCGAAGGCGGCGCCGGCGCGGGCGGCGGCTTCAAGGTCGGTCCCGCCCAGGCCGGCATATGCCGTCAGCAGGATCCTGGGGCGCACCCGTTTTCCGCCGCGGGCGGAGGATTGCAGGATTTCCCACAGGCTAAGGTAGCGGGGACTGAGTTTTCCTGCCCGCGCCCGTGCCTGGTCAAAGAATTCGTCCAGGACACGTTCGACCAGATCGTGGCCGGCCGCGTGTGCAGGCAGGGAAGCCATTTCCATAGACAAGAGTAAACATCCTGACCACGAAGGGAAGAAATGGAACACCGGTCAGAGCAGGTGGTTCTGGTAAATCCCGACGGCGAGGTCATCGGCACCCATCCCAAGGCGACCGTCCACACCCGGGACACTCCACTTCATCTGGCGTTTTCCACGCACGTCTTTAATTCCGACGGCGACATCCTGGTGACCCGACGGGCCCTGTCGAAGCTCACCTGGCCCGGAGTGTGGACGAACTCGTTCTGCGGCCACCCCGGACCGGGCGAGGCCACGAAGGATGCGGTACACCGCCGCGCCCGGCAGGAGCTGGGGCTGGAGGTGGACCGGCTCGAGCTTCGGCTGCCGGACTTCAGCTACCGGGCGGTGGACGCGTCCGGGGTGGTCGAGCATGAGATCTGCCCGGTCTACACCGCCGTGGCCGCGCAGGATCCCCGGCCCTCGGCCGACGAAGTCATGGAGTGGCGCTGGGCGGATCCGCGGGAGCTGGTGCCCGCCGTGCGGGCCACGCCCTGGGCATTCAGCCCGTGGCTCGCGCTGCAGCTGCCGCTGCTGTACCCGGAAGGCTAGGCGGAGGCACGGGCGGCGGCCAGCCTGCGCTGCCACCGCACCCAGGGCTGCCCGCCGTCCCGCCAATGCACACGCAGGGTATGGAAGGCCCGCCGGAAGCGGCGGCGCAGGTTGGCTGCCCCGAGCACCGCGCGGGGGTCCATGTCGACCGCCAGGTCGCTGCGGTACGCGCAGCGGAACCGCTGGCCGAGATGGAAGCTCAGGCACACGTCGTCGTGCTGTTCGGGATCCGCCCGGTGCACTTCGGTGCTGACCTGCTCCCACACGCTCCGCCGCAGTGCGAGGTTCGAGGCGAACAGCGGCCGGTGGGCGAGGGCTGCACCCATGGCCAGGTAATAGGAGCCCAGGTAGATCCGGTCCACGGCCCGGGCCAGCCCGCGGGGAAAGCCGCGGAACCGCCCCGGACCGCTCATCGCCGCCAAGACGGGATCGGCGGCGAAGGCGGCCTGGAGCTTTTCGATCCAGTCCGGCGGCAGCACGCAGTCGGCGTCGCAGCGGGCAATGATGTCCCCTGCGGCGGCGTCGTACCCGGCGGCAGCGGCCGCCGGAATGCCTCGGAGCGCTTCGGTGACCACGCGGGCTCCCGCCTCCTTCGCCACCCGGGCGCTCCCGTCGGAGCTGCCGTTGTCCACCACGACCACTTCCAGCGGCGCACGCGTCTGGCGGGCCAGGGAGGCCAGGGCACCGGCCAGCAGCTCGGCGTCATTCAGGCAGGGAATGACGACGGAAACCGTGGGCGGGGAGGCGGCCATGCCATGGAAGTCTACCGGCCCCGGGCCTGCTGCCGACGCGCCTGATTGGCCGGAAAACGGTGCCTGGACGGGCGGCGGAGAGCAGGCTGGCGCGCATGTGGGCTACCGTGTTTTCATGATCGACGCCCTTCTCCGCCGGCCCCGGCTGCCCGGGGACGCGGTGCCCGACGGCGTCCGCGCTCTCGGCCTCGGGAGCCTCCTCGCCGCCGCCGCATGGTTCGGCCCGGTGGAGACCGCATTGTTCGCGCTGGTCCTGCTCGGGCTGCTGATCCTTCGGGCGCTTGCCGTCCCGGCCGTCCTCGACGCCGCGGGCGGGATGGTCCTGCTGGGCGCCGCGTGGAGCTCGGTGGCCGACCTCTACGCGAGGATCGGCTGGTGGGACATCGCCGTGCACCTGGCCGCCACGGGAGCCCTCGCCGCCATGGGGTACCTGCTGCTGGCACGGCTGAAGGCCGTGCCGGACCCGCAGGGTGCGGCGGACGGTGTCCGGGCCTTCCGGACGGTCGTCGTGCTGCTGGTGACCGCCGTCGGCCTGGCGCTCAGCGTCGTCTGGGAGTTCGGGGAATGGTGGGGGCACACCTTCATCGACAGCCGGATCAACGTCGGCTATGACGATACGCTGGGCGATCTGCTGGCCGGAGGCGTCGGATCCGTCGCCGCGGGCCTCGCCCTCACGATGGGCCGCCGCAGCACCTCTCCTGCTTCCGGCGTCTCCCGTGAGGGCCGCCGGCTGCCCTCGAACCGGCCCTGAACTCCCGGCGGGATATGTCCCGTCGAGACCACGACGGCGCCCGGCCTGCCCTGATGGGCCGGCCGGGCGCCGTCGTTGTTGTGGGTGCGGTGCCGGAAGCGGTTACCGGGAGATGTAGCGCTCGTGTTCGGCGTGTGCCTGCCGGATGGTCTCGCGGATCTCTTCGATGTCCTTGACCTTGTTGCGGTGCTTGATGTCCATCTTCAGGATCTGGGTCTCCTCATCGCACAGCGCCTTGTACACCCGCTCCCGCTCGGCCGGATCGGAGGTGTAGCTCAGGTCGAGGTAGGCCGCGGCATGCCGGCGGGCGTTGTTGACAGCGTTCTGGGCCTTGCCGGCCGGGCTGACCAGCGAGGCAATGACGGTCACCACCAGGACGCCGATGATCACGCTCAGCGAGAGCCCGGTGGAGACTTCGATGACCTGGACGTGCTCGCCGCCGTTGATGAACCACAGGGTGTTCTCGTGCAGGGCGTGCAGGATCAGCTTGACGCCGATGAAGGCCAGGATGGCGGCAAGGCCGTACGAGAGGTAGATCAGGCGGTCCAGCAGGCCGTCGATCAGGAAGTACAGCTGGCGCAGGCCCATCAGCGAGAACGCCGTGGCGGTGAAGACGATGAAGGTGTTCTGCGTCAGGCCGAAGATCGCCGGGATGGAGTCCAGGGCGAAGAGGATGTCGGTACCACCGATGGCCACCATGACCAGCAGCATCGGGGTCAGGACCTTCTTGCCGTTCTCCACCGTCATCAGCTTGTCGCCGTCGTAGTGGTCGGTGGTCGGCAGCACGCGCTTGGCGATGCGGATGATGAAGTTGTTGGCTTCATCCTTCTCGCTGTCCTCGGGCTTGAGCAGGTTGCCGGCGGTCAGCAGCAGGATCAGGCCGAAGGCGTAGAAGACCCAGGAGAAGGAGTTGATCAGGGCCGCACCGAGGAAGATGAAGCCGGTGCGGGCGATCAGCGCGAAGACGATACCGAACAGCAGGACCTTCTGCTGGTCCTCACGGGGCACCCGGAAGCTGGCCATGATGATCAGGAAGACGAACAGGTTGTCCACCGACAGGGCCTTCTCGGTGATGTAGCCGGCGAAGTACTCCCCGCCGGCCGTTGCCCCGCCGAAGACCAGCACGAGGATGCCGAAAACGATCGCGAGCCCCACGTAGATGGCGGACCAGATGGCCGCTTCCTTCAGGGTCGGGATGTGGGCCTTGCGGATGTGGAAGAAGTAGTCGAAGGCCAAAAGTCCGAGGATGACCACAATGGTCACGCCCCAGATTGTGGGGGAAACAGTCATGCTGCCTCTTTCGTAGGTACGGCGAAGGACCATAGGTCTCTCCGCCGACACTGATATCGATGTCGACCGTTCCATCCGGCGCGGCAACGATGCCCCACGTGCTGACGGGTGGAAACGAGGTGGATACTCCCCTACGAAGCCTCAAGTGTAGCGGCCGCAACACTGCCCCGGCAAAGACGCCCCTGGACTTCATCCTGCTCCCGGCGGTGCGCTGTCCAGCAGGGGCAGGTCCGCGGGGGTGTCGATGTCCCTTCCGTCGGCCAGATCCGAGCAGTCCACCAGCTGCACGGCGGCGGCGTTGGCACGCAGCCAGGCCCGGGCTCCGGCGTCGCCGGATGCGCCGGCAGCAGCAGCCCGGGCAGCGGCGGGGCTGAACAGCACGGGGTGCCCGCGGTGCAGCCGGCCGTCCGCGGTCCGGTAGGCCGCCGCGGTGGCAAGGGACGGTTCGGCGGACCCGGCGGCTGTTGCCTTCGGTGCGGACGGGCCCGCCAGCCGCGCGGTGTGGGCATCGGCAATGCGTTGGATCAGCTCGTGGGTCAGGCCCGGCTGATCGGCCAGCGCCACGAGCACGGCTGCGTCCGGGTCTGCGGCGAGGGCCCGGGCGATGCCCCGGCGGAAGGAGCTGCCCATGCCCTGCTGCCAGTCCGGGTTGACCTCGAGGACGTACTCCCCCAGCGCGGCGGTGGCCGCCACCCTGTCGGCGTCTGCGCCCAGCACGACGACGACCGTTGAGCAGCCGGCGTCGCGCAGGACCTGCGCCAACACCGCGGCCAGGGCACGCCCGCGGTACGGCAGCAGCGCCTTGGGCCCGGCTCCGAGCCGGGTGCCGGCGCCCGCGGCCAGCAGCACCGCGCTCACGGCCGGCCGTGCGGGTCCAGGTGGTCGGGCAGGGCCGGCCCCCGTGCGTCCCCTATCGTCCATCCGCCCATCCTAGGCAACGCAAAGGCGCCGCACCGGCGAAACCGGTGCGGCGCCTGGAAGCGGGACTATCCTTCGCAGTCGACGCAGTACTGCAGGCCGTCCTTTTCCTTCGCAACCTGGGAGCGGTGGCGCACCAGGAAGCAGGAGGCGCAGGTGAACTCATCGGTCTGTGCGGGCACCACCCGCACCTGGAGTTCTTCGCCTGAGAGGTCCGCGCCCGGAAGCTCGAACCCTTCAGCGGTATCGGCTTCGTCGACATCCACCACGGCCGACTGGGTGTCGCTTCGGCGGGCCTTCAGCTCCTCGATGGAGGAAGGCCCCGCGTCCTCATCGGTCTTGCGCGGTGCGTCGTAATCCGTAGCCATTTACGCGGTTCACACTCCATTTCGTTGTTCTGCTGCCCGTCGCGGTTCCGCGGCGCGCACCTGATGGTAACCGATCAGACGGTGTGGAAATTCCGGCACAGCATAGTGGGAAAACGCCTCCCTGCACAGCAGGTCGGAGGCCGCGTGCTTCCGCGGCCTCCGACCCGCCGGTCAGCGGGAGGCGGCGGCCGCTTCTTCCCGCGGCGTCTCCTCCACCGTGGTCTTCGGAGCGGTCACCAGCCGGGCACCCTCAACGTCGACATCGGGCAGGATGCGGTCCAGCCACTTCGGCAGCCACCAGGCCTTGTTCCCGAGCAGGTGCATGACGGCCGGGATGAAGGTCATGCGGATGACGAAGGCGTCCAGCAGGACGCCAAAGGCCAGCGCGAAGCCGATCGGCCGCACCATGGTCAGGTGCGAGTAGATGAAGCCGGCGAACACCGACACCATGATGATGGCGGCCGCGGTCACCACGCGGGCTCCGTGGTCGAAGCCGGTGCGCACGGCCCTGCGGGCGTCCTCACCATGGGCGTAGGCCTCGCGCATCCCGGAGACCAGGAACATCTGGTAGTCCATGGCCAGCCCGAAGAGCACGCCGGTCAGGATGATCGGCAGGAAGCTCAGCACGGCGCTGGGATTCTGCACGTCGAAGACCGGTCCCAGCCAGCCCCACTGGTAGATCGCGACGACGGCTCCGAAGCTGGCCATCAGTGAGAGCAGGAACCCGCCGGTGGCCAGCAGCGGCACCAGGATCGAACGGAACACGAGCAGCAGCAGGACCAGCGAGAGCCCGACGACGATGGCCAGGTAAATCGGCATCGCCTCGGCGAGGCGGTCGGACAGGTCGATGTTCACGCCGGTCATGCCGGTGATCGCAACGTCGACGCCGGTTTCGTCCTTGATTTCGCCGTGCAGGTCGCGGATCTCGTGCACCACGTCCTCGGTGCTCTCCGCGGCAGGCCCGTCTTCCGGCACCAGCTGGAAGACGGCAAGGCTGCCGTCCTCGCTGATGTCGCCAGGGACCACCGTGCGTACGTTGTCGACCTCGCTCAGCCGCTCCGCGACGGTCAGCTGCACATCGGTGCTTTCGGCGTCGTCCAGCCCGTCGGGCATGTAGCCGACCACGATGACCGCACCGTTGACGCCTTCGCCGAACTTTTCGCCGAGCAGGTCGTACGCCTGGTAGGCGGTGGAGTCCACCGGCTCGGAGCCGCCGTCGGGCAGGCCGAGCCGCAGGTCCGAGGCAGGCAGCGCCATGGTGCCCAGCAGCAGCACGCTCAGGATCACGGTGATCACCGGGTGGCGGGTGACCAGGCGGCCCCAGCGGCGCGGGGTCTCGGCCCGCGCCGGAAGACCGGCACCGTCGTCGCCGACGGCCGGGCCGGCCGCGGCGTCGGCGTCGGCTTCCGCCTTGGCCCAGGCGCGGCGGGAGACCAGGCGCCGCCCGGCGAAGCCCAGGAAGGCCGGGGTCAGGGTGAGCGCGACGGCGATTGCCAGCGCCACGGTTCCGGCGGCGGCGAGGCCCATCACGGTGAGGAAGGGCAGGCCGGGAACGGCCAGGGCGGCCAGCGCGATGACCACGGTCAGTCCGGCGAAGAGCACGGCGTTGCCGCTGGTGCCGGTGGCGCGGCCGGCCGACTCCTCCAGGTCCATGCCGGCCAGGATCTGGCCGCGGTGGCGGTTGATGATGAACAGCGAGTAGTCGATGCCGACGGCCAGGCCGAGCATCAGGGCCAGGATCGGCGACACGGAGGTCATCTCCACCACGCCGGTCAGGGCCATGGTGGCACCCACGCCGGCGATCACGCCGACCAGCGCCAGAAGCAGCGGCAGCCCCGCTGCCACCAGGGTGCCGAGCATGATCAGCAGGACAACGGCGGCCACGGCCACGCCGATGATCTCCGAGGGGCCGAAAAGGGCGCTGACGTCTTCGGTGATCTCCTTGCTGAAGTACACGTCCAGGCCGGCGTCCTCGGCCTGAGCGCCGACGGCCTGAACCTGCTCGCGCTGCTCGGGCGTCACGGAGTAGGACGCGTCGGTGAACTGGATCGGGGCGTAGGCGGTGGTGTTGTCCTCGGAGACGAAGCTGACGCCCGAGGCGAGCTCCAGGGTGCGCTTGCCCTGCTCGTACTCCTCACGTCCGGCTTCCAGTTCCGCGCGGGCGGTGTCCAGCTGGGCCCTGGCGGCCTCCAGCTGTGCCTGGCCCTGACGGACCTGCTCCCGCACCGCTTCAGCCTGGGCTGCCTGCCCCGCTGCCGCCAGCTGGTCGGCCTGGGTGAGGGCGAGCTCCGACTGTGCCTGCGCCTGGGCGGCCTGCGCGTCGTACTGTGCCTGTCCGGCCTCGAGCTCGGTGGTTCCGGCCTCCAGCTGCGCCGAAGCCTGTTCGAGCTGGGCCCTGGACTGCTCCACCTGCTCTTCGGTGGTGAAGGGATTGGTCACCGAGGCCATGAAGTCCTGCGCTTCAAGCTCACCCAGGGTCTCGTTGACCGCCTGGCGCTCAGCGTCGGTGAAGCCGCCGTCGGAAGAGCTCTCAAAGACGACCGTCCCGGTTCCGCCGGCGGCGGAGGGCACCTTCTCCTGGAGATCGTTGAGCGCGCTCTGGCTCTCGGTTCCCGGAATGGTGAAGTTGTTGCTCGTCGGCTTGCTGAAGGCGAGGAAGGAACCACCCACTGCCAGCAGGATGACGAGCCAGGCGATGAGGAACCACCACCTGTTGCGGAAACTGAATTTGCCAAGCCGGTATAACAGGGAAGCCATCGTGTTCTTTCTGACTGTGGACGTATCGGTGAGTGAACCGGGTGCGAAAGCTGGTGGGATAGGGCCCGGGCCGGGGCTGTCCGGGCCGGGCCGGCGGATCAGGGCCTGCGGGTGAACCCGTGACGCAGGAAGCCGACCGCTTCAGCGAAGAGGGCTTCGAGTTCGGCGACGGATGCCGGCGTGATAGAGCCCTTGTTGCGGCGCTGCCATTCCTTGAAGGCGCTCCTGCCGCAGGCAAGCACGGAACCCACGAGGCAGGAGATGTAGAACGGGTCGGCGTCCTCGCCAAGGCGCTGCTTCACGGAGGTGACGATGCGCTGTTCGGCCCGGTCCCAGGTTTCGAGCTCATACCGCATCATTTCCGGGTTGGCCTGTGCCAGCGCATGCAGCTCAGCCAGGACGGCGAGCTGTTCGGGGTCCTGCGGCCGGGTCAGGGCGTACAGCATGGAATCGACGATGTGCTCGTCGTGCGGGCGGGTTTCGAAGCAGCCCAGGACCCCGGTGAGGAACTCATCCATGGAGACCGTGAGCGCGGCCTCGGCGCTGGGAAAGTAGTTGAAGAAGGTGCGCCGGGAGATCCCGGCGGACGCTGCGACGTCGTCGATGGTGAAGTTGCCGGGGCCGTGGCTGCGCACCAGCCCCAGCACGGCACTGACGATGCCGCGACGGGTGGCGGTCTTGTTCATGGCCCGCCGCGAGAGCGGGACTTCTCCTGGCTGTTCCACGGTCGCCTACACTACGTGCAACTTTGCACAGGATGCAAGCCTGTCGCTCAGGGCGGCCGGACACGGGTGCGGCGCGGGTCCCGGAGTCACCGTCACGGCCCGGCGGCCCGGGACCACAAAGACCCGCCCCGAAAGGACGGATCCTTTCGGGGCGGGCCAGGTGCCGCGGCCTTCAGCCGGCGGCGGGTTGCTTCGGCCTAGCGACCGGCTTCCGGCTGCGGGTGTGCCGGATCCATCGGGCGGTCGCCGCCGGACGTCTGGGCACCGGTGGCGCCTGCCGTGGCGGAGGTCGACGCGGGGCGGGCCGAGGCGCCGCCCGAGCTCGACGAGCCGCCCGAGCTCGACGAGCCGGAGGAGCCGGAAGTGCCGGAGCTGCCGGAGTTCGAGGACCCCGAGCCGCCGACGCTTTCCTTGGCCTGGCCGACGGCACCCTTGGCGCCTTCCTTGGCGGAGTCGACGGCGTCCTGCGCCTTCTCCTGCAGACCCGGAGCCTTCTCCTTGGCCCAGTCGGTCCCCTGCTGGACCGTGTCCTGGACCTTCGGGTCATTCCAAAGCTGCATCAGCTTCTCGCGTCCCTCTTTCGAGCCGATGAGGTAGCCAACACCGATGCCGACGAGAAAAGTGGCCTTCTTCATCATGGTTATCCTCATTCCCGCTCCCCCTGGGAGCATCCAGTGAATACCTTTCACGAGGCACAATACCGGGATCGGGAAAAAATAGAAAGCTTGCTTATATTGACTGCCTGCCGGCGGGTCCCCGCAGCCCGGGGAAACCGCCGGCAGTGCCCGCCGCGCAGGGTCAGGGATCCAGCAGCCGGGAGCGGATCAGGAAGCGCTTGCCTTCCGGTGCCTCCACGGAGAAGCCGCTGCCCCGCCCGGTGACGACATCCACGGTCAGATGGGTGTGCTTCCAGTATTCAAACTGTTCCCGGGACATCCAGAATTCAAGCGCCTCGCCGTCCAGGTCGAACACCCCCAGCAGCACGTCCGCTTCGGACGTGATGAAGTCTCCGGCCGGATAGCACATGGGCGATGACCCGTCGCAGCAGCCGCCTGACTGGTGGAACATCAGGGGGCCGTGCTGCCCGCGCAGCCGGCGCAGGAGCTCAAGCGCCGGCTGCGTGAGTGCCACCCGGGAACCGGTCTCCCCCGGCAGTGCGGGAGCGGCGGCAAAGGCGGAAGCGGGGACGGCATCCATGACGGCCTAGAAGAACCCGAGCTTGGTCTCGGCGTAGCTGACCAGCAGGTTTTTCGTCTGCTGGTAGTGGTCCAGCATCATCGCGTGGTTTTCACGCCCGATGCCGGAGGACTTGTAGCCGCCGAAGGCCGAGTGCGCCGGGTAGGCGTGGTAGTTGTTCACCCAGACCCGGCCGGCCTGGATGTCCCGCCCGGCCCGGTAGGCGGTGTTGCCGCTGCGTGACCAGACGCCGGCGCCGAGCCCGTACAGGGTGTCGTTGGCTATCGCCAGGGCCTCTCCGTAATCGGAGAACCGGGTCACCGAGACCACCGGGCCGAAGATCTCCTCCTGGAAGATGCGCATGTTGTTGCTGCCCTCGAAGACCGTGGGCTGGACGTAGAAGCCCCCCGCCAGGTCACCGTCAAGGTGGGCACGCCCGCCGCCGGCCAGGACCTTCGCGCCTTCCTGCCTGCCGATGTCCAGGTAGGAAAGGATCTTCTCCAGCTGGTCGTTGGAGGCCTGGGCGCCGACCATCGTGTTGGTGTCCAGCGGGTTGCCCTGCACCATCTGTCCGGTGCGCGCCAGCGCGTCGGCGAGGAAGCTGTCGTAGATGGAGTCCTGGATCAGGGCCCGGGAGGGGCACGTGCAGACCTCGCCCTGGTTGAGGGCGAACATGTTGAACCCCTCGATCGCCTTGTCGTAGAACGCATCGTCCTGGGCGGCGATGTCGGCGAAGAAGATGTTCGGGCTCTTGCCGCCCAGCTCCAGGGTCACCGGGATCAGGTTCTGGCTTGCGTACTGCATGATGAGCCGGCCCGTGGTGGTCTCGCCGGTGAAGGCGATCTTCCGGATCCGGTTGGAGGAGGCCAGCGGCTTGCCCGCCTCGACGCCGAAGCCGTTGACAATGTTCAGCACGCCGGCCGGGAGCAGGTCCCCGATCAGCTCCGCCAGGACCAGAATCGACGTCGGCGTCTGCTCCGCAGGCTTCAGGACGACGGCGTTGCCGGCCGCGAGCGCGGGCGCCAGCTTCCAGGTGGCCATCAGCATCGGGAAGTTCCAGGGAATGATCTGCCCGACCACGCCGAGCGGCTCATGGAAGTGGTAGGAGGTGGTGTTGTCGTCGATCTGGGAGATGCCGCCCTCCTGGGCGCGGATCGCGCCGGCGAAGTAGCGGAAGTGGTCGACGGCGAGCGGCAGGTCCGCGGCCAGCACCTCACGGATCGGCTTGCCGTTGTCCCACACCTCGGCGACGGCGAGCATCTCCAGGTTCTCCTCGATGCGGTCCGCGATCCGGTGCAGGATCAGCGCGCGTTCGGCCGGGGCGGTCTTCCCCCAGGACCCGGCGGCCTTGTGCGCGGCGTCGAGGGCCAGGTCGATGTCCTCGGAGGTGCCCCGGGCGACTTCGCAGAACGGTTGGCCGGTCACCGGCGTGACGTTCTCGAAGTACTGTCCCCGGACGGGGGCCACCCACTCGCCGCCGATCCAGTTCTCGTAGCGGGGCTTGAAGGAGACCTTGGCTCCTTCGGTGCCGGGCCGGGCGTAAACACTCATCTGGAAGCTCCTCGGGTCAGCGGCCGCCGCGCAGGGGCGGGCCGCAGCGGGGCAACGCGCTGTCCGGCCGCGGAACCGGCGCTGCCTGCGGATGCCTCGAGGGTAGGCCGGCGGACGTTGCATGTACGTTGCATCGCTCCGGGCCCAGGATGGGCGGCGCGGTGCTGACCGCGTTCGTGCTCCGGGAACGCAGCCGGACGGCGGCCGGAGCCTCCCCGGCGGGATGGATAGCTGCGGTGCGCTGCTGATCGGGCGGCTGACCAGCCTGCGGATCCGTCCGGTCATCGGCCCGCAGGCGCAGCCGCAGACAGGGACGGGCACGAGGGCCGGCACAGCGGGCGGAAGCAGTGAGGCATCTTCGGCGAAGCCGAACGTGCGGGAGGCCGGACGGGGCCGTTCCGCAGGGGAAACCCGCGACTCGGGCACCGCCGGCTGCGGATAGGCCGCCCACCCTGCTCATCCACCGGTCAGGTGAGGTAGGTTGACGGGGCCGCCGCGTCCTTCCATGCATTGCCGGCCGCGGTTGATGAACATGACATCCGTTGACTCGGGGGACAGATGGAATGGCAAGAAACGGGATTGGTCCTGCTCGCCGCGTGCACGGTGCTGCTCCTGCCGGGCCTGGCCGTGTGCGCCGCGGCAGGCGCGAGGAGCATGGTCCTGCTGGGACTGGCCGGACCTGTGTCGGTCAGCATCATCGGCCTGGGCGCCGTGATCCTGGGGCTGCTGGACCGTCCGCTGACTCCGGGCGCCGTCGTCGTCGCCACTGGTGTTGCGGCCGTCCCCATCCTGGGGCTGAGGCTGGCAACCACCGCACCTTCCACGGTCTTCGCAGCGGTGCGTCCCACGTGGGCCACTGTGGTCAAGGCCCTCGCTGCCGCCGTTGCGTGCGGGTTCCTGGGGTCACGGCTGCTGGAGGTCTTTCAGCGCCCGGACAGTATTTCCCAGACGCTGGACAACATCTTCCATCTCAACCTGGCCAAATTCGTCCTGGACACCGGCAGCGGCTCCTCGCTGGCTGCCGGGCAGCTGACGGATCCGGGAGCCGAATTCAAGCCCTACCCTGCGGCCTGGCATGACGTCGTTGCCCTCGTTGCCGAGGCCTCCGGTGCTTCCGTGCCGGTCGCCGCGACGATCGTCAACCTGGTCATAGGGGCGGTCCTGTGGCCGTTCGCCGTCATGCTGCTCGGCACCGTCCTGGCCGGTGACCGGCCGGCTGTCTGGCTGCTGAGCGGGCTGCTGGCCGGCGCGTTCGCCGCGTTTCCCTACCTCATGGTTGATTTCGGCGTGCTGTACCCCAACTACCTCTCCCTCGCCCTGCTTCCGGCGCTGCTGGCCCTCCTGGTCAGCGGAACCCGCAAAGGTGCTGCCGGGATCCGGCTCTCCTGGCTCCTGTTCCTGCTGGCGCTGCCCGGCCTGGGGCTTGCCCATCCCAGCTCCCTGGTGGCCCTTGCCGCCCTCAGCCTGCCTATGGGTGTTCGTGCGGTCGGCGCCGTTGCCGGGAGCCGGCGCTTCTCCCGACGGTCAGCCGCCGTGTGCACGGCGGCCGTGGTCGGGGCGGCCTACGGGGCCGTCGTCTACGCGGCATGGGCCTTCCTCCGCCCGGAAATTGGAGGCATCCGCTGGGAAGCGCGGATGAACCCGGCGCAGGCGTTCGGTGAAGGCATCCTCAATGCCCCGCTGAGCTACCCCGTCCCGGTGCTGGTCGCAGTGCTGACCGCCCTCGGCGTCGGGAGCGCCCTCCGTTCACGGCGGGACGGGTGGGTGATCGGAGTCCTGGGGATCGGCGTCGGCCTGTATACGGTGGCCATCGGGTTCCCATGGTCCGACCTGCGCACCGCCTTGGTGGGCAGCTGGTACAACGATCCGGTCCGCCTGGCCGCCCTCCTCCCGGCGGCGGCGATGGGCACGGTTCTCCTGGGCGCGATGGCGGCCGTCGACCGGGCTGCGGCGCTCACCGGTGCCGCAGCCCGCACCCTGCGTCGCGGCTCCAAGCCGCGCCGGCCGCCGTCCGAGGAAACCGCGGATCCGGGGCCGGAGCAGCAGGCCGGTGTGTCGAAGGGGGCGGCAAGGACGCCGGACCGCAGCGCGCCGGACCTGGAACCGTCCGGCCATGCCGCGTCCGGCCGTGCACGGTTCCAGCACCCCGAGGCGCCCGCTCCTGCGGTTCCTGCTTCTCCTGCTTCCCCGTCGTACTCTGCAGCCCGGGAGTTGGCTGCGGCGGGACGCCCGACGACGGGTGCGGTGACGACGGCTACGGAGTCGGCTGCTGTGACGGCGTCGGCGAGGTCGGCTGCGGCGGCGGCACTCCCGGCACCTGAGCTGCGCCGGGCATCCGTCCAGCGGCCGACAGGGGAAGCGGCCGCTGCAGCGCCTCGGGACCACAGGCCCCCGACCGGCCGGTCAAAGGCACCCTTGGCACCACCGTCAGGAGGACGGATCCCGCCGGGCCCGCGCTCCCGGCGCAACCCGCGGCCCGTGCCCGGATCAGGTGCGGCGCTGCTGGTCGGCTTTCTCTGCGCCGGCGCGCTGGGCTGGGCGGCGAACGGGTCCGCCGCCGTCGACCAGGCAGTCCGTTCAGCGGCCCGCAGCTATGACACGGAGGGCAACGGCCGGCTGCTGGATCGGGACGAGCAGACGCTGTTGTCGCGCCTCGGGCAGGCGGTGCCCGAAGACGCCGTGGTCGTCGGCAATCCGTGGACCGGGACGGCACTGGTCTACGCCCTCGCAGACAGGGCGGCCCTCACCCCGCACGTTTTCTGGACGGACACCGCTGATTCGTCACTGATCCTGAATCATCTGGACGAGGCCGCGGCGGGAGGGGAAATCTGTGCCGCCATCGAGCGCACTGGAGCCTACTACGCCCTCGACTTCGGCACCGCGGGGGTCCACGGCGAGGCTCCCGATCCGCCCGGCCTGGACAACCTGGCGGACAATCCCTCCGTGCAGCTCATCGACCAGGTCGGCCAGGCACGGTTGTACCGGGTGACGGCGTGCGGCGACGGGCCCTGACGCCGGCGAAGGCCTCGCACCTCTGACAATGCAGGCCCGCGTCTAGCCGAGTTCGTTCTCCAGCCGCTGCAGGCGGGCAACGACCGCGGCGCGGCGCGGCGAGTCCGGCGGCAGGAGGCGCAGGGCCACCGTCCACGCCTCGACGTCGTCGGCGGCCTCCTCCAGCTGCAGGTACTGGAGCAGCAGGTCCGGGGCCGCGTCGGAGAGCATGGACTCGCGCAGCACGGCGGAGACCTCTCCGCGCAGGACCGCGATGGCCGGTGCCTCGGACCGCGGGAGGGCGGGCCCGGCGTAGATGTTCAACGCCAGCCGATGCGCTCCATGCCCAAGGTAACTGAGCACCTGGCGGGCATCGACCACCAGCTCCCGCGGCAGCCGATACGGCCGCGACTGCGGGACGAGTCCGTCAGGCCCGTCGGCGGCCCGTGCCAGCAGCGCACGCAGGCGCAGCATCTCCGCCCGGACGGTCGCCGGCGGCACGTCCTGGGCATACGCCATCATGGCCAGCTCCTCAGCCGTCAGCCCCTGCGGGTGCAGGGCGAGCAGCGTCAGGAGCTCCGCATGCCGGCCGCCGACATTCAGCGACCGCCCGCCCACCGTCAGCAGCGCGTGGTCACGGCCCAGGATCTGCAGGCTGTCCCGGTACAGGCTCCGGCGCACCGACTCAAGCCGCCTGCGGCGGTGCCCCCGGCTGCGCACCCTGTGCTCAAGGCGCTCAACCCGCAGATGGGACTGTGCCGCCGCGACCGTGGCCTCCACCAGCGAGAGGGTGTGCGGAGCCACTGCGTCCGCTCCCCCGGTGATATCGACGACGCCGATCACCGCACCCGAGTCAGGGTCCCGGACCGGCACCGCCGTGCAGCTCCAGGCATGCACCCGCCGGTTGAAATGTTCGGCGCCGCAGATCTGCATGGCCGTTCCCGAGGCCAGCGCCGCGCCGGGCGCGCTGGTTCCAATCGACGGCTCGGACCAGTCCGTTCCCGGCATGAAGTACATGCCTTCGGCGCGCCGCCGGAGCGCGGCGTCGCCCTCCACCCACAGCAGCCGCCCGTGCTGGTCCCCTACCGCGACCAGGACGCCGGTATCCGCCGCCGGTTCCACCAGCAGCCGCTGGATCACGGGCATCACCACGTGCAGCGGGTGCTCCCGGCGGTAGTCGGCAAGCTCATCGGGCGCGAAGACGACGGCGGGGGTGTCGGCGTCGGGATTCCGGGCGTAGGCGAGCGAACGCTGCCAGGACTCCCGGACAGCGGCTCGCAGCCCATCGGGCTGGGCGTCGGAGGACGGCCAGGCGTGCGCGGACGATTTGTGTCTGTGTGTGCGGGCGTCCACTTTGCCGATGGCAGGCCCGTCGGCGGGGCCGGGGAAGGCGGACGGAGGGCTCGCTGCCAGCAGGTCGTGGGCCCGTCGTGCCGCCCGGTCGCGATCATGCGCGGTGCCTGCGCGCAGGGCACCCGCGCGCGTCTGTCCGCCGGCTGCAGTGTCCACCGCCCCGCCTATCTGCTCTGATAAGGAGACCGCTCCGGCAGTCGCCGGATGCTGCAGGCAACAGTACCGCGCGCCCCGGACAAGGACCATGGGTTGACGCCGGTCATATGACCGGCGTCAGTCACAGTCCTGCCCCCCCGCCCGGAGACGACAGGAGGCCGCTGCCTTCCGGCTGCGGCCTCCTGCGACGGGGTTTCGCTGCTACTCTCCGCGCGAAACCCGGATCATGTCCTCACGCTCGACGACCTTGACCCGCTCGCGGACCAGCTCGCCGAGGCCCGGATCGCCATGCACGTAGGCGGCGCCGAGTTCCCGTTCGTGGGCGTCGAGCTTCTTCCAGCCCTCCCAGGTGGTGTAGCGGACTCCGCGGTCCTCGAGCAGGTTGATGATGGCATCGGGGCTGGGCTCGGATGCCGCCGGCAGGTTCAGCCGGTCCTCCAGGAGGAACCCGATGGTCTCGAGGGCGTCGCCCTTGGTGTGGCCGATCAGGCCCACCGGTCCGCGCTTGATCCAGCCGGTGGTGTAGATGCCCGGAACCGGGTTGCCTTCCTCGTCGATGACGCGGCCGCCCTGGTTGGGGATGACGCCGCGGCGCTCGTCATAGCCGACCTCGGGCAGCTCGGATCCGAAGTAGCCGATGGCCCGGTAAACGGCCTGCACGGGGTAATCCACGAACTCGCCGGTACCGCGGACGTTGCCGGTTCCGTCCAGCTCGGTGCGCTCGAACTTGATGCCGGCCACCTTGCCCGGGGTCGCGGCGTCGTCGTAAATCTCCACCGGGCTGTGCAGGAAGTGCAGGTGCAGCCGGCGGGACGCGCCGGTGTCCTGCTCCTCGGCCAGCCAGTTGGTCAGGGTGTTGACCATGGTCTTGGTCTGGTTGTTCGTGCGGATCTGCTCATCCGAGGCCTCGTCGAACTCGAAGTCCTCCGGGTACAGCACGATGTCGACGTCGCGGGAGTGCGAGAGTTCGCGCAGCTCCAGCGGAGTGAACTTCACCTGCGCCGGACCGCGGCGCCCGAAGACGTGGACGTCGGTGACGGGAGACTTCTTCAGGCCCTCGTACACATTGGCCGGGATCTCGGTGGTCAGCAGATCATCCGCGTGCTTCGAAAGGATGCGGGCGACGTCGAGGGCCACGTTGCCGTTGCCGATGACGGCAACTTCCTTCGCATCAAGCGGCCACTCCCGCGACACGTCGGGGTGCCCGTCGTACCAGGACACGAAGTCTGCGCCGCCGTAGGATCCGTCGAGGTCCACGCCGGGCACGTCCAGCGGAGCGTCCTTGAGGGCTCCGGTGGCGAAGATGACGGCGTCGTAGAAGTGCCGGAAGTCGGTGAGGGTCAGGTCCCGGCCGTAGTTGACGTTGCCGAGGAAGCGGATGTCACCGCGGTCCAGCACCTTGTGGAGGGCAGTGACGATGCCCTTGATCCGGGGGTGATCCGGCGCGACGCCGTAGCGGATCAGACCGTAGGGGGCGGGGTACTGGTCGAACAGGTCGATGCTGACCTCGAAGTCGCGCTCGGCCTTCGTGAGGATATCTGCGGCGTAGACTCCGGCGGGGCCAGCACCGATGATGGCAACTCGCAGGGGACGCTGCGAGAGGTCCGTGGCTGGGTTAGACACTGATAGTCCTTTTTCTCGGGGAAACCGCGGCGCGCGACAATAAGCGCACAGTTTCCTATTCTAAATGTCCGGACCTGCCCCCGTCTAAACGGCGGCCGCACCCAACCCGGGCCCGGAAACGGGAATAGCCGAACGCTCCCGGGTGTTGCCGCCGTCGTGCTTCCCACAGATGACAAAACCACGGCCCGGGCGCCCCGCCTCTCCCCCAATGCGTCGGGGATCCTGTTCGGCATCGGCGCCTACGGGCTGTGGGGCGTGCTGCCGCTCTACTTCCTCGCCGTGCAGCGCGCCGGCGCCGTCGAGATCGTCGCCAGCCGCGTGCTCTTCTCACTGGTGTTCTGCGTACTCCTGGTGACGGCCATGCGGAGCTGGCGGCCGCTGCTCACGGCTGCCCGCAGCCCGCGGACGGTAGCGGTCTTGGCCGGCGCCTCGGTGCTGATTGCCGCCAACTGGCTCACCTATTCGTGGGCGGTGCTGAACGAGCGGGCCGTCGAGGCTGCCCTCGGATACTTCATCAACCCCCTCGTCTCGGTGCTGCTCGGGGTGCTGCTGCTGAAGGAAAAGCTGCGTCCCCTCCAGTGGACTGCGATGGGGGTGGGCTTCATCGCCGTCCTGGTGCTCGCCGTCGCCTACGGATCCGTACCCTGGGTGGCGCTGACGCTGGCCTTCAGCTTCGGTTTCTACGGGCTGGTAAAAAAGCAGGTGGGAGGCCGGATCGACGCCGTCGCCAGCCTGACCATCGAGACCGCGGTCCTGACTCCCGTGGCCGCCGCGGTTCTGCTCTGGCTGGGCCTGACCGACGGCGCCACGCTCCTGTCCGAAGGCCCGGCGCACTTCTGGCTCCTCGCCGCCTCCGGCGTAATCACCGCCGTTCCCCTCATCTTCTTCGGAGCAGCCGCCCGCCGGCTTCCCCTATCGACGGTTGGATTGCTGCAGTATCTGGCGCCGACGCTGCAGTTCATCCTGGCGCTGGTCGTCTTCCAGGAACAGATGCCGCCTGAGCGGTGGGCCGGGTTCGGGCTCGTCTGGCTCGCGCTGGTGCTGCTGACGATCGACATGGTGGGAGCACCCGGGCGGGCCCGGAAGCTGCAGCGGGCAGTTGCCTGAGCAGCTTTCCGGCGCAGGGCACCAGTTGTCTGAGCGGCTTTCCGGGCGCAGGGCACCAGTTGCGCGACGACGGCCGGTGCCTTGAGCCCGTAGGCTCCACTGCGCGGGGAGGGCTGGGCGCTTTTCGCCCCCAGGATCCGTTTAGCGACGACACGGGGCGCGCCAGCAGGCTCAGTTGATCGACAGCTGAAGTGCGCTTCCAAGCGTAGGGCCGCATAGCTGTCCGGTCCTCCACAGGCGGATCTCATGCCTTTGCCGGATTTGGCCGTCCCCATAGCCGACTGTCCCCCTGCCGACCCATCCCTCACGGCGGGATGCTCGTGGCATGGCCTTTCCCCTCCAGCAACAGCCCGCCGAGGCATCGGCACCTCATCTTCGGCCGCCGTCGTTCCTTCCGCCTGCCGACCTGCAGGACCAAGCCCTTGGACTTGTCCAGGCGGCACGGGAGCTTTGCGAGGAGGCAGCCGAAGGGTGGCGGCTGCTGCCGCTGGACGATGCCGCAGGGTTCGCCGAGCACGTGGAGCAGCTCTCCCGGTCCATCGACATGCTGCAGCTGACTGCCGCCGCCGCTCTCGACGGCGGGCGACCGGCGGACAATTACGGGCGCGCAAAGCGCTGCGCGCGTACCGGCGGCGCCAGTGAGGCGACCGGTGGTGGCGAAGAAGAACGGGAGCCCGGGACTGGCGGCGTGCGGCGCAGGGCACGTGAGTTCCGCTCCACCGCGGACTTTATGCGAGCCAGGCTCCGGATCAGCCGGTCAGCGGCGAAGCGGCGGCTGGCCGCCGCCGCCGCGCTCTTCCCGGCAACGTCGCCCGCCGGCGAACCGCTCGCCTCACCGTGGCCGCAGCTGGCCGATGCCTGCCGGAGCACGGAGATCTCATCATCAGGCGCGGCAACCGTGCTGGAGGCCCTCGGTGAGGCCCAGCCCCGTCTGGCGCCGGAGGCCCTGGCGGATATGGAAGCCCAGCTCACCGAGATCGCCGCCGGCCAAGACGAGGATTTCCTGCATCGGGCCGCCCGCTACTGGGTGGCTCTCGCAGACCAGGACCGGCCGCCTACAGAGCAGGAGCTGCAGCAGTTTCAGGGCATCTTTCCGGGCCGTCGCCGCAACGGGCTGAGCCACCTGCACATCTACTGCACCGATGACCAGCACGAGGCCCTCCAAACCCTGATCAACAGTGCCGCAGGAGCCGGCCGGGTCCCGCAGGACCCCTGCCTGCCCCGGATGACGCGGCCGCAGCTCCTGCTGGAAGGACTCCTCAGCGGAGTACGGGCAGGCCTCGCCTGCGGCGGCGTGCCGGCCGCAGGCGGGCTTCGCCCGCAGGTGATGGTCACGATCAGCCATCGCTCTTTGCTGGATGGGCTGATCAGTTCGGGGGCCGACGGCGGTGTGTCCCCTGCGTTGGCCGTGCTGCCTGGGGACGCCGCACTATCCGTCGGTGCCATGTCGCCGGGGAATGCCACGGCCGCAGGCGGTGCGCCGTCTCCAGAGGACGCCGCGGCCACAGCGGAGGCCCCGCCTGCAGCTGCCGCCTCATCAACCGGTACCCCGTCCTCGACCGGTGCCGCGTCCTCAACCGGTACCGCGTCCTCACCTGCATCGCCCTCCCGAGCCGCAGTCCTCGATCTGAAGCAGCCCAGGCGGGCCCAACCCGGCACGGGCGCCTTCTCCGGCCCGCTGCCGGTCTCCGCCATAAGGAGGCTGGCCTGCGATGCGGAGCTGATCCCGGTCCTTCTGGGTACGGAAGGCCGGGTCCTGGACGTTGGCCGATCCGCCCGGCTGTTCCCTCCGCACCTTCGCAAGGCGCTGTATGCCCGTGACCGCGGGTGCACATTCCCCGGCTGCACGGTGCCAGGGCCGTGGACGGAAGCGCACCACGTAACGTTTTGGGAGTCCGGAGGCTCCACCGGGACCGAGAACGGCGCGTTGCTCTGTTCCTTCCACCATCACACCATCCATGACGGAAACTGGCGCGTCGTGATGCGCGCCGGAGTGCCATGGTTTGTGCCGCCGCCCTACGTCGACCCCCGGCAGCGTCCGCTCAGAAACCTCTTTTTCCACGCCGGGGAGCAATCCGGCATCTAGACCGGCCTGCCGAAAACAATGGGCAGGCGGACCATAGTGGTCCGCCTGCCCGGTCAGCTACTGGGAGCTCCCGATCAGATACGGGAAGCGTCGGCGACGTCGCCTGCACGCTTCTGCTGCCGAAGGATCAGGAGGATTCCCATCCCTCCTGCCACCAGCAGGGCGCCCAGCCCGCCAACCATCAGCTGTGCACGGGTGAGGCCGGTATTGGCCAGGGTCGCAGGCCCCGAACCCGCCACGGCGCTGGCTGCCATGACATCGACTGCTGCCTCGACTGTGAAGGGCTGCCACCCGACCAGCTCCCCGTCCAGGTAGAGGGCGACCTTGTGGTCCCCGGCCGGAAGCTCAGCAGGGACGGCCAGCGCAAGGGTGCCCTGGGCATCAGCAGCGACGAGGCCCATGTTGATCGGGTTTGAGTGCAGGAACACCTGGTAGGTGGCGCCCGGGGTCAGCCCGGACAATGCCAGGCCGCTGCCGCGGGAGTCGGCACGGAAGTCTCCCCTGGTGGCGGGGGTCAGGGCAGCGGCATCGCTGGACTCGAGCATCACCGGGATTCCCGGAGTCCTCGCCGTCGAGGCGGCTCCGTTGATGTCAGCGGATGCAGAGCCCTGGGCCGGAGCACCCTGCTCAGCGCTTGCAGCCGGCTCCGCCTCGTCCGTGTCCTCCTCGTTGGATGCGCTGGCGGGAGGCGTCGCGGCGGAGGTCGGTTCGGGGGTGGTCTCCGGGGCGGCCGGCACGGCGGCAGCCTGGATCCCAGCGGCCTCCTCAGCGGCCTGGCGCTCGGCCTCGACGCGTGCGGCCTCCTCAGCGGCCTGGCGCTCGGCCTCGACGCGTGCAGCCTCCTGCTCCGCGGCTTGGCGCTCAGCCTCGACCCGGGCAGCTTCCTGCTCCGCTGCCTTCTCAGCAGCTGCCTTATCTGCCGCTGACTGATCTGCAGCGTCATTCCGCTCAGCCTCAGCGCGGGCAGCCTCCTGCTCCGCTGCCTTACGGTCAGCCTCAATCCGGGCAGCTTCCTCAGCCGCCTTCCGCTCAGCCTCCACGCGGGCTGCCTCCTCGGCAGCCGCCTTCCGCTCAGCCTCCACGCGGGCCGCCTCCTCGGCAGCCGCCTTCCGCTCAGCCTCCACGCGCTCCGCCTCCTCGGCAGCAGCCTTGCGCTCAGCTTCAATGCGCGCGGCCGTGCCCTCGTACTGGCCGAAGTTGGCCGTCGCGAGATACGCGCCCTTGTTGGGCCCTGAGGTCAGCTGAACCACCGCAATGCCGATATCGGTATCCGCGCCGCGGAGCATGTTGGCCCGATGCGGAGCAGAACCGGCCCACCACTGGAAGGACTGGTCCGCGCTCATGCTCCAGGCGATGTTCTCCGAATAGGACAGCGCCCCGGCCGGATACTGGTTCATGAAGTTCGGGTTGTGCATGAAGCTTCCCGCGCCCTGCACGTTGGCAACGGCAGCGGAGTGCTCCGTCCATGCGCCGGCGACACCCGCCAGGCCTTCATTCCAGGCCAGCGGAGGCAGCGCATGCTGGGCACGGTAATCATTGATCAGAGTGTGGATGCGGTTGGCCGCCTGATAATCCGCTGCGCTGGCCGGAGCCATTGGCAGGGCCGTCACGGTAGCCACAAAGGTGACGGCAAGGGCGGCGAGCACGCTGAGAAGCGTCTTGATTCGCATAAACGACAAACCTTCATCTATGAGACCCCGGCTGATCAGCCGGCGCTGGTTCCACGCAGCTACCCCAGAAGCTGCCCGCTCGGAAGGAAAGGCCCAAGCGACGTAGTGAATGTATCCCAGCTGCACATTAGTCACAACAGCCACATCGTTCTCACCGGTTGGGTAAAGCCCGCGGCCACGGAGCGCGCTCTGCTTCCGGAGAAGGGCGGTCCCCACCGTACCGTGTGTGCGTTTAAGCCAGGGAAGGCCGGGATGCTCTGCGGGCATCCCGGCCTTCCCCCATCCGTCGTGGATGTTGCGCTTAGACGTTGGCGCGGATGGCGGCTTCCAGAACGTCCAGACCGTCCTGGAGCAGCTCGTCGGAAATGACCAGCGGCGGAAGCAGGCGGATGACGTTTCCGTACGTGCCGCAGGTGAGGATGATGACGCCCTGCTCGAGGCAGTCAGCGGCGATCTTCTTCGTCAGCTCCGCGTCCGGGGTCTTGCTGCCCGGCTTGGTGAACTCAAGGGCAAGCATGGCGCCGCGGCCGCGCACGTCACCGATCACGCCGGTTTCCTCGGCAACAGCGCGGAAGCGCGGCAGTACCGCGGCTTCGATGGCCTTTGCGCGGCCGGCCAGGTCCTGCTCCTTCATGGTGTCCATGGCAGCCAGAGCAGCTGCGCACGCCACCGGGTTGCCGCCGTAGGTGCCGCCCAGGCCGCCGGGGTGCACGGCGTCGAGCAGCTCGGCGCGGCCGGTCACGGCCGAGATCGGCATGCCGCCGCCGATGCCCTTGGCCATGGTCATCAGGTCGGGCACCACGCCTTCATGCTGGACGGCGAACCACTCGCCGGTGCGGCAGAATCCGGACTGCACCTCGTCGGCGATGAAGACCACGCCGTTTTCCCGGGCCCACTCCGCAAGGCGGGGCAGGAAGCCCTCCGCGGGGACGATGAAACCGCCCTCGCCCTGGATCGGCTCGATCAGGATGGCGGCCAGCTGGTCGGCGCCGATCTGCTTTTCGATGGCGAGGATGGCCCGGTCGGCGGCTTCCCGGCCGGTGATCTCGGGGTTCTCCTCGCGGAAGGGGTAGCTCATCGGCATCCGGTAGACCTCGGACGCGAACGGACCGAAGCCGGTCTTGTACGGCATGGCCTTGGCGGTCAGCGCCATCGTCAGGTTGGTGCGGCCGTGGTAGGCGTGGTCGAAGGCGACGACCGCGTTGCGGCCGGTCGCGACGCGGGCGATCTTTACCGCGTTCTCGACGGCTTCGGCACCGGAGTTGAACAGCACGGTCCGCTTCTCGTGGTCACCGGGGGTGAGCTCGGCCAGGCGCTCCGCAACGGCGATGTAGCCCTCGTACGGAGTGACCATGAAGCAGGTGTGCGTAAACCGGGCCACCTGTTCCTGGACCGCGGCGACGACGGCGGGATCGGATCCGCCGACGCTGGTCACGGCGATGCCGGACCCAAGGTCGATGAAGGAGTTGCCATCCACGTCGACGATCACGCCGCCGTCGGCGTCGGCCGCGTACACGGGAACGGATGAGGCAACGCCCTTGGCGACGACGGCGGAGCGGCGGTTGTTGAGCTCAACGGACTTGGGGCCCGGGAACGTTCCGGTGATGTTCCGCTTCTGCTCCAGCCGGTATTCGGGCCGGATTGCCTGAGTGCTCATGGTGCTGCCTTTCGTTGATGCGAGTCTGCGTGCTGCTCTGTGCGCCCGGACGCTCCCCCAATGAAGCGGAAGGCCCGGAGCGGAACCGGGATGATGGGCTGGCGCCCGGCGCATCCGTCCCCGCGGAGTCCGGCTTCTGCCATTTTCCCAAGGTACGTGCAGGCGGGGGCCTCACCTACATACATTCGCACAACGACGCCGAGCCGCTGCAGTGCACCCGCCCAGATGCTCCCTAAGATGAACTGCATGGCGTTGTCTCTGTCCGGCCTGCTGGCCGCACCTCATCTTGAGCTGGTCCTGCGCGGCGCCGCACCGGCCTCGGAGGATCCGATTCAGTGGGTGGCGGTTACCGAACTGGAGGACCCGGCACCCTTCCTGGGCGGCGGAGAGGTTGTGCTGACGACCGGGCTGCGGCATCGCACGCGTTCGGCGCAGGTGCGCTTTGTCGACAGCGTCTTCAAGGCAGGAGCCCTGGCCATCGGTTTTGGCACCGGCCTCAGCCATGCCAAGGTCCCGGCACCCCTGCTGGAGCAAGCCGACGCGTTGAAGCTGCCGGTGTTCGAGGTTCCTTATCAGACGCCGTTCGTCGCCCTCGGCCGCATGGTGGCCCAGGCGCAGGCTGCCGAACACGTTGACCACCTCGAGGGCCTGCTGCGCGCCCACCAGACCCTGGCCGGCGCCCTGCTGAGCGGCCGCGGACTCTCCGGCCTGCTCGGGGAACTGGCCCGGCTGCTCGACAGCTCGGTAACCCTCCACCAGTACGGCGCCCAGGTCCTCGCCTTCAACCATGATCATCGTCCGGCGCCCGAGGAAACGGAGGACGGCTGGCACCGGCTTCCCGTCGCCACCGGCATGCGGGACCGCTGCACCCTCGCAATCGCCGAACCCTACCGCCAGCCCGAGATCGTGGCGTATGCGCAGAGCCTGATCAGCGTCGAGCTGAGCAACCTGGCCCGACGCCGCGCCCGCGACCGCGCCGTCACAGGCCAGCTGCTGGCCGACGTCGGCGACGGACGCCTCGCCGGCCGGGAAGCAGCGCTCCGCCTCGCCGCCGCAGGCCTCGGCGGGGAGGAACCGCGGGCCCTGCTGCTGGCCGACGTGGGCCCGGACAAGTCACGGCTGCTTCCGTCCCTGCCGCTGCCCGCCGCGTTTGTGGACGCGGTCACTGCCGTCGTGGATTCGCGGCTGGTGGTCATCGTCCCTGCAGGCAGGGAGCCGCATCAGCTCGCGGAGGACCTGGGCGACTACCTTGACGGTGCGGGCCTGCCCGCCCGGATCGGCGTCGGCGGCGGGTTTGTCGATCCGGCCGGCCTGCGCTGGAGCTACTTCGCCGCGCGGGAAGCCCTGGCACACGGCGGGCGGGTCAACGAAGCGGACCGGCTGAGCCTTGCCTCCCTGCTCATGACGGCGAGGGACGTTCCCCTGTCCGCGCTGGCCGAGGAAACGCTGCAGCCGGTGCTCCGCTTCGATGAGGAGCATGGCGCGGGGCTGCTCGACACCCTGCAGCAGTACCTGGACCTCAACGGTTCCACCGCCGCAGTCGCCGAAGCCCTGTCGCTGCACCGCAACACCGTCCGGTACCGCCTGGCCCAGATCCGCGAGCTGACCGGGTACGACCCGGCCAGGACCGCCGACCGCGTCCATCTGTTCCTGGCCCTGCGGGTCCACAGCCTCTCCGGCTAGCCGGCAGCCGGCAGGACAGGCAGAGCCTGCGGCCGGCAGGGCGGCTGAGCGGCGGCCCGGCGCGACGCTGCCCGGGGCTGATTCAGGTCCACGTTGTGCGTGCGCCCGCCCCTCCTTACGCTGTAGGGATGCACACTCCGCCCGTTGAGCCGGTGATGACCTATCGCTGGCGTGGAACCGACGACCCGTCCCGGATGGACAGCGCCGTCGTTTCCTTCCGGGAGAGTGAGCTCGCTGCCTCGGGGACCTCTGACTGCGACGGCTATCGGCTGCGCTGGTCACTCCGGACGGATACGGGGTGGGTGACCCGCCGGATGCGCGTCGACGTTCAGGGAGACGGGTGGGCGCGGAGCCTGGAACTGAGCCGCAGCGCCTTTGGCCGCTGGACGGCGGAGGTCGATGAGAAGGGCGCCCCGGATCTGCCCCCGGCCGGCATCGACGACCCCACGGCCTTGGACAACGCCCAGGACGTCGACCTGGGCCTGTGCCCGCTCACCAACACCATGCCGATGCTTCGCCTCGACCTGCTGGGCGACTCAGCGCCGGCCGACGACACCAAGCTGACGATGGCTTGGATCGAAGTCCCCAGCCTGCGCGTGGTCGCCAGCGAACAGGTGTACACCCAGGTCAAGCCGTGGACCGAAGACCGCGGACACGCTCTCGTGCTCTTCAGTTCAACCGCTTCCGGCTTCACCACGGAGCTGCCCGTGGACCGGCACGGCGTGGTCCTCGACTACCCCGGGCTGGCCCGGCGCACGACGCCGGTTCCCGCGGGTGCGCCACTGAAGGGCGCCGGGCTCTTCGCTTAGGTTGGCCGCTCCGAAAGCCGGGCGGGGTGCCGGCGGGCAGGAGCCGCAGCCGACTCAGCGACCCGTCAGAAGCTCCGATGCCCCGCGGCTAGGATGGGAGTACAGCACCATCAACTTTGGAGACCGACCCATGAGCGATATGTTCCTCGACAAGTTCCGCGACCTGGTCCCCAAGTATCTGGAGGACCAGTGGCGGGCGGAGGACGGCATTCCCGCCCCTGAGCTGGACGGCATCCTCGCCGAACGTGAGCTGCGGATCCCGCTGGTCCTTCGGGAGTTCTACCTCGCCATCGGCGGGTGCGATGACCTGATGGAGGCGTACCACTTCTTCTGGGACCCCGATGAGCTGGAGATCGAGGACGGCTACCTGCTGTTCCTCGAAGACGAGGATGAGAAGTTCGTCTGGGGTTTCCGTGCCGACCAGCTGGATGTGCCGGACCCCATCGTGTGGCGCAGGAACAACGCCCGGGGCACCTGGAAGTCCGAAGAAGGGACCTTCAGCGAGTTCGTCTTCGACATGTTCAACTGGATTTTCGAGGAAGCGGACGAACTCTGAGCGCCGGACACGTTCAGCGGACGACGCCGGCAGGCTGGGCCAGCCACGCTCCAGAGGGCTACGAATGTCCTTTCTGCGACCTTGCCTCCGGCGAATTCAGGTATGCCGGCAACCTCTGCGAGCCGGGAGACCTGATCTACTCAGACGACCTCGTGCTGGCGTTCATCGCCTCCCACGGGTTCGACCCGCATCCGGGCCACGTGCTGGTGACGCCGCGGGCACACTATGAGCTGCTCTACGAGCTTCCCGACGACGTTGCCGCCCGGATCATGCTTCTTACGCGGGACATCGCCGTCGCCATCAAACGCGCCTGGGAGCCGGACGGCGTGACCACCCGCCAGCACAACGAACCGGCGGGAAGCCAGCATGTCTGGCACTACCACCAGCATGTCCTGCCGCGCTGGAACGGCGACGGGCTGTACTTCACACCGAAGCGTCCGATCGTGCCGCCGGCGGTCCGCGCCGTCAAGGCCGCCGAGCTGCGGGCCGTCCTCTAGGCTGCCGGTCCTCCAGGCTGCCGGTCCTCCAGGCCGCCCGCCTTTCAGGCGGCCGGCCGCCCTCGGCGGACCTGCCCGAACCAGACTCCCGCGCCGGGCAGCCGAACAGCGCCGTCAATGCGCTGTCCTCTTCCTCCGGCTGCCCGCAGCCTCGGCCCCCGCGTGCCGTCTAGGCTTCGCGCTCCACGACCGCTTCGGCGAACGCTGCGAGGGCGCGCTTCACCACGCTGTCGGGCAACGGCGCCAGCGCCTCGATCGCCTCGGCGGACCAGCTGCGGGCTACGGCCCAGGCCTCGTTCGTCACCGGATGGGCGCGCAGGGCCTGCACCGCCGCGGCCAGCGCCTCATCAGAGCTAAGGTCCGATTCCACCAGCTCGAGCACCCGGGCAGCGGATTCGTCACCGCCGGTCGCGGCCCGCCGCAGCAGCAGCACGGGCAGCGTGGGCACTCCCTCGCGCAGGTCGGTGCCCGGGGTCTTGCCGGACTTGGCTTCCAGGCCGGTGACGTCGATGACGTCGTCGGCGAGCTGGAAGGCCATGCCCACCTTTTCGCCGTAGTCGACCATCACCTGGACGGCGGCGTCGTCGGCACCGCCGAAAAGGGCACCGAGCTGGCCGGCTGCTGCGATCAGCGAGCCGGTCTTGCCGGCGAGCACTCCCAGGTAATGCTCCAGCGGATCCTGGCCGTCGGCCGGGCCGACGGTCTCGTGCAGCTGGCCGAGGCAGAGCCGCTCAAAGGTCCTCGCCTGGATTCCCAGCGCCTCTCCGCCCAGCACCGACACCAGGCTCGAGGCCCGGGCGAAAATCAGGTCTCCGGTCAGCACCGCCACCGAGTTGCCCCACACCTCGTGGGCCGTGGGAGCCCCACGGCGCACCGGCGCCTCGTCCATCACGTCGTCGTGATAGAGGGTGGCCAGGTGCGTCAGTTCGACGACGACGGCCGAGGTCAGCACATCGGCGTTGGCCGGGGCGGGGCCAAGGTGGCTGGCGAGCAGGGTCAGCAGCGGGCGGACCCGCTTGCCGCCGGCTTCCACCAGGTGCCGGGAGGTCGCATCGGCGAACGGGTCGGAGTTGGCGATGGCCTCGCGCAGCTGGGTCTCCACCTGCTCCAGTCCCTCGGCGATGGCGGGGCCCAGGTCAGGGTCGTCGGCGAGGAGCGCAAACCCGGCAGGCAGCCGCGTCCGCTGCCCGTCGGCTGCACTGGAGCTGGTGTTGGTGGATTCAGTCACTGTTCCAGACTAACTATTCTCTAGGGCGGAAGGGGCGGTTCGGGCGGCCTGGCCGCCGACGGCGGGCGGGAGCGCACCGCGGTTGTCGGCGGCGGGGACCAGCTTCTCCAGCAGCGCGATGACGCGGTCCTGGAAATCGGGGGCGTTGTGGTCGGTGAGGTTGGCCAGCATGCGGACCACGAAGCGCATCAGCACCGGCACCGGCATTCCGGTGCGCAGGGCGAGCTTCATGACGGCCGGCCGGCCGATCAGGCCGGCAAACACGCGGCCGAGCGTGAAGTGGCTGCCCCACTGCCCGCGGATGTAGTCCGCGTAGCCGGCCAGCACTGCGTCGGCTGCGGCGTTGGAGGACAGCAGCCCGGGGGTGCGGGCGGCCGCCTCGGCGGCGACAATGCACTCAGCGGCGTAGCGGGCGGATTCCATCGCGTAGGAGATGCCTTCGCCGTTGAACGGGCTGACCATGCCGCCGGCGTCGCCGAGCAGCAGCAGGCCCGGAGCGGCGTGCGGGGTGCGGTTGAAGCCCATCGGCAGCGCCGCCCCGCGGATCTCCCCCACCTGGTGTTCGGGAGTGAAGCCCCACTCGGCGGGCATCGCCGCTGTCCAGTCCCGCAGCACCTTGCGGTAGTCCAGCTTCCCGAACTCCTTGGACGAGTTGAGGATGCCCAGGCCGACGTTGGAGGTACCGTCGCCGACGCCGAACACCCAGCCGTAGCCGGGCAGCGGGTTGCCGGCGGCGTCGGGCAGTTCCAGCCACCCCTCCATCCACTCGTCGTCGGAGCGCGGGCTGGTGAAGTAGGTGCGCACCGCGACGCCGAGGGGTCGGTCGTCGCGCTTCTCCAGGCCCAGGCTGAGCGCGGTGCGGGAGGAGTTGCCGTCGGCGGCCAGGACGACGTCGGCCGCGAATTCCCGCGTCTCTCCGGTCCGGCGGCCGCGCTCGTCCAGAACGTTGGCGGTGACGCCCTGGACGCGCCCGTCGGGTCCGCGCAGCGCCCCGGTCACGGTGTGGCGTTCCAGGACGACGGCGCCGGCGGCCCGCGCGTGCGCGGCCAGTTCAGCGTCGAAGTCCAGCCGGGTGCGGATCAGCCCGTAGTCCGGGAACTCAGAGTGCTCCGGCCAAGGCAGTTCCAGCTTCCGGCCGCCGGCGATCAGGCGCAGGCCGCGGTTGCGGCGCCATCCGTCCTCTTCGCGGTGCGGCAGGCCGAGCAGCTGCAGCTCACGCACGGCACGCGGCGTCAGGCCGTCGCCGCAGACCTTTTCCCGCGGGAAGGCGGTCTTTTCCAGCACCGTGACGTTGATGCCGGAACGGGCAAGGTAATAGGCAGCGGTGGAGCCGGCAGGGCCCGCACCGACGATCAGGACATCCACGTCAGGCCTGCTGCGCCCCGGTAACCGCCACGCCGGAGGCGTCCTCCGGCTTGACGGCGCGGTGCACGGCCACGATGCCGCCGGTCAGGTTGCGGTAGGCCACGTCCTGCCAGCCGGATTCGGTGATCCAGCCCGACAGGGCGTCCTGGTCCGGCCAGGCCCGGATGGACTCGGCAAGGTAGACGTAGGCGTCAGGGTTGGAGCTGACCTTGCGCGCGATGGGCGGCAGGGCACGCATCAGGTATTCGGTGTACATGGTCCGCCACAGCGGGACCACCGGGGAGGAGAACTCCGCGATGACCAGCTTGCCGCCGGGCTTGGTGACGCGAAGCATCTCGGCCAGCGCCCTGCGCGGCTCGTTCACGTTGCGCAGGCCAAAGGAGATGGTGGTGGCGTCGAAGGAGTTGTCCGCGAACGGCAGCGCGGTGGCGTCGCCGGCGACGAAGTCGATGTCCGGGCGGCGGCGCTTGCCGACCTTGAGCATTCCGAGCGAGAAGTCGCAGGCGACGACGTCGACGCCGGCGTCGGCGTAGGGCTCGCTTGAGGTGCCGGTGCCGGCGGCCAGGTCCAGGACCCGCTGGCCGGGCACCGCGCCCACGGCATCCACGACGATCCGGCGCCAGCGCCGGGTCTGCCCCATGGACAGGACGTCGTTGACGACGTCGTACTTGGGAGCGACGTCGTCGAACATGGCGGCAACTTCGTCAGGGCGTTTTTCCAGCGATGCGCGGTTCACGCGTTCATTGTCTCAAAGATTGCCGGAGGCACCGAACGGAAGTCCGGGGGTGTTGAGCGGCTCACTCCCCTGCCCGCCCGGGACCGCCGCCGCGCGGCACGTAATCCATGCCACTGCGCGGGCGAGAGTAGGCTGGAAGGCACTATGACCACCCTGCGTTCCGTTACCGTTCCCATCAGCGAGCCCTCGGCGGCGATCGGCCTGCTGGAATACCTGGTCCGTGACGAGCAGCTCTGCTGGCTCCGCTGCGGCGAGGGAATGGTGGGCTTCGGCGAGGCCGCCCGGTTCACGGCCTCGGGTCCGGACCGGTTCACCGAGGCCGAGGCCTGGTGGCGGCAGACCGTTGCGGCGGCCGACGTCACCGACCCCATTGGAGCGCCGGGCACCGGGCTCAGCGCCTTCGCGTCGTTCGCGTTCAGCAAGCGCTCACCTTTCCGCTCGCGCGTTATCGTTCCGGAGCTGGTGATCGGTTCCCGCGAGGGCACCGCCTGGGTGACCATGACGACGTCGGACCCCGGGAAGGCCCTGGACGAGGACTCCGTGCTGGCCGCCATGGCCGGCTGGATCGACGCAGAACCGGCGCACCGGGAGTCGACCGCGGAGGATGAGATCCGCCCGGGCATGCTCAGCGAGTCCGAATGGAAGAACGCCGTGGCCCGCTCGGTGGCGCACATCAGTGCCGGAGACCTGAGCAAGATCGTGCTGGCGCGCGACATTGTCGCGTCGCTCGGCACGCCGGTGGCCGCGCCGCAGGTGCTGCGTGAACTGGGGCTGCGCTACCGCAGCTGCTGGACCTACTCCGTGGACGGGCTGCTGGGTTCCACTCCGGAGATGCTGATCAAGGTGGAGAACGGTGTCGCCCGCGCCCGGGTCCTTGCCGGCACGCTGGACCGCGCCACCGCCCCCGAGGATGATCCGGGATACGCCGCGCGGATGCTCGCCGGCTCGGAGAAGCAGCAGCAGGAGCACCGGATCGCCATCGAATCGCTGCTGGCGCCGCTGGAGCCGTTCACCTCCAGCATGAGCAGCCACAGCGAGCCGTTCGTGCTGGAGCTGCCCAACGTGTGGCATCTGGCGTCCGACGTCACCGCCGATCTGGCCGAGGACGCCGACGGCGCGCGTCCCGGCGTGCTCACCCTGCTGGAAGCCCTGCACCCCACCGCTGCGGTGTGCGGCTTCCCCACCAGCGTCGCCGGGGAGCTGATCAGCGAACTGGAGCACATGGACCGCGGCCCGTACGCCGGGCCGGTGGGCTGGCTCGACGCCGCCGGCAACGGCGAATTCGGCATCGCGCTGCGCGGGGCGGTGATTGAGGATCCGCAGACCGTGCGCCTCTACGCAGGGTGCGGAATCGTGGCCGGCTCCAATCCGGCGGCGGAACTTGAGGAGACCTGGAGCAAGTTCCGTCCCATGCTCGAAGCCCTGGGCCTGGACAGCCATTCCGGCGGCCGGTCCGCGCTGCCCGGACGCGCCCCGGCACCCGTCGGGGCGTGAGCGCCGGAGGCAGCCTGAATACCGGACCGGACGCAAAAAATGATCCAGCTTCACATTTGAAATTCCGGCCCGGTTTCGCCGCCCTCCTTTAGACTGCTTTTCAACTCTCTGTACGGAGAACAGTCACCGGACCCGATACGTAAGGTAGAAAAACGCATGCTGCACAAAACCCGCAAAGCGGCACTGGCCGCCCTTGCCGTGGGCGCCCTGGCCCTGACCGCCTGCGGCGGAGGCGACGAGGAAGGCTCCGAGGCGGCGTCGGGCCTGGACCTGGTCAATGACGGGCAGCTGACCGTCTGCTCGGACATCCCCTACCCGCCCTTTGAATTCGAGGAGAACGGCGAGTACACCGGCTTCGATATGGACCTGGTCCGGGAGATCGCCTCCGGCATGGACCTGGAAATGACCGTCCAGGTGGTGGGTTTTGACGGCCTGCAGTCCGGCACCGTCCTGACCGCCGGGCAGTGCGACCTGGGCGCAAGCGCCATCACCATCACCCAAGAGCGCCAGGAGCGGCTCGCCTTCTCCGACCCCTACTACGACTCCCTGCAGTCGCTGCTGGTTCCTGCCGGGTCCGACATCGCCGGGATCGACACCCTCTCCGGCAAGCGGGTGGGCGTGCAGCAGGGCACCACCGGCGAGGCCTACGCCCGCGAGAACGCCGAGGGCGCCGAGATCGTCGCCTACCCCAGCGACGCGGAGCTGTTCCTGGCCCTGCAGTCCGGAGGCATCGATGCGATCCTCCAGGACCTCCCGGTGAACATCGGCCACGTGGGCGAGGGCGAGTACGAAATCGCCGAGGAGTACCCGACCGACGAGTCCTACGGTTTCGCCATGATGAAGGGCAACGACGACCTGGTCTCCGCCGTCAACGAGCAGCTGACCGAGCTGCGCGAGAACGGCACCTACCAGGAGATCTACGACAAGTACTTCAGCGAAGCCGCACAGTAGGAGAATTAACCGCAGAGCGCCGTTCCGGTCATCTCCGGAACGGCGCCCGCGCGTTGGGCCGCAGCCATTCGGCAGCCGGCATCCGGCGGGGCCACCGCCGCCGCCGGACAGCGCGTATGAACCGACCGACAGAAGCCGGCCGCCCCACCCATCCGGCGCCGCCTGACCAGACCGAAAGGTCCCAGTGAAACCCTCAACCCGCAGACGCCTGTTCCGGGGCATCCTGTACGCGATCTTCGTCGCGGCCGTAGCCGCCGTGGTGTTCCTGGCCGACTGGGAGAAGATCGGCGTCAACTTCTTTGACCCCGAAGTGGCCCGTGAGGCCTTCCCGCAGATCATCACCGTCGCGGCGAAGAACACCGTCATCTACACGCTGATCGCCTTTGCGGGCGGCCTGCTGCTGGGCCTGATCCTGGCCCTGATGAAGCTTTCTCCCGTGGCCCCGTACCGATGGGCCGCCACCGCCTACATCGAGCTGTTCCGCGGCCTGCCGGCGCTGCTGGTGATCTTCGGTTTCGCGTTCGCCGTACCGATCGCGTTCGGCTGGCGCCCGCCGGGCGGCAGCACCACCCTGGGCCTGATGGCGCTCATCGTCGTGTCCGCGGCCTACATCGCCGAGACCATCCGCGCCGGCATCCAGGCCGTCCCGCCGGGACAGGTTGAAGCCGCCCGTTCCCTGGGCATGAGCCCGTCGTGGACCATGGTGTCCGTGGTGCTGCCCCAGGCCTTCCGGATCATCACCCCGCCGCTGACCAACGAGCTGGTGATCCTCATCAAGGACACCTCGCTGCTGTTCATTGCGGGCATGGCCATGCAGGACCGCGAGCTGACCACCTTCGCCCGCGACTCGGTCACGATGAATGCCAACGCCACTCCGCTGGTCATCGCCGCGCTCATGTACCTGGTGATCACCCTTCCGCTGACCCAGCTGGTGGCCAAGCTTGAACGACACAACCAGAGAGGCCGGTAGGATCATGGCCGCACATACTGAGAAGACCGCCGGCACGCCCGCCATCCAGGTCCAAAACCTCCACAAGAGCTTCGGCAGCAACGAGGTGCTCAAAGGCATCGACTTCCACGTCGACCAGGGTGAAGTGGTCTGCGTCATCGGCCCGTCCGGCAGCGGCAAGTCCACCCTGCTGCGCTGCGTGAACCGGCTGGAGGAGCCCACCAGCGGCACCATCCTGGTCGAGGGCACCGACATCACGGACCCCGACACGGACCTGGACAAGGTGCGCACCCGGATCGGGATGGTGTTCCAGCAGTTCAACCTCTTCCCGCACCTGAACGTGCTGAGCAACCTGATGCTCGCCCAGCGGCGGGCCAAGAAGCGCGGCAAAGCCGAGGCCCGCGACACCGCACTGCGCAACCTGGAGAAGGTCGGCCTGCGGGACCGGGCGGAGGCCTTCCCCTCGCAGCTCTCCGGCGGCCAGCAGCAGCGCGTGGCGATCGCCCGCGCCCTGTCCATGGACCCGGACATGATGCTCTTCGACGAGCCCACCAGCGCCCTCGATCCCGAGCTGGTCGGCGACGTCCTCGGCGTCATGCGCCAGCTGGCAGAAGAGGGCATGACCATGATGGTCGTGACCCACGAGATGGGCTTCGCCCGTGAAGTGGGCGACCGCGTCGTCTTCATGGACGGCGGCGTAGTGGTCGAGCAGGGCCGCCCCGAAGACGTGCTGGGCAACCCGCAGCACGAACGGACCCGGGCCTTCCTGTCCAAGGTGCTTTAGGACGCGCCGGCCGCGGGGTCCTGCCAGGATCCCGGCCCCCGGATATATGCAGCGGCCCCCGCAGGCATCGCCTGCGGGGGCCGCTGCATATCTGCTCTGCCGGGTGAAGATATCTGCTCTGCCGGGCCAAGCGGCCGGCGCCCCTCCGGGAAGCCCGGCGGCCAGCCGGTGTCGAGCGCCCTTCCGGGAAGCTCGGCGGTCAGCCGACGTCGAGCGCCCCCTGCACCGCATCCCGGACCGCCGCATGCAGCCGCCGCAGCCCGTGCCGCTGGACCGGAACCTCGAGCACCGACCGGCCGCTGAACGGCGCGGCCAGCGCGGCGTCGAGCTCGGCGTCGCTCGTGACCAGCTGGTGGCGGGCGCCGTACCCGGCGGCCAGTGCCGCCAGGTCGGCGTCGTGCGGGGTGCCGAAGAACCGCTCCACCAGTTCCGCGTATTCAGGTTGTTCGCCCAGGGCTCCGTGCTCCAGCACGGAGAAGATACCGCCGCCGGTGTCGTTGAGCACCACCACCTGCAGGTCCGGTTCGGTTTCGGTGCGCGGCACCAGCAGCCCGCCGGCGTCGTGCAGGAAGGTCAGGTCTCCGGCCAGCAGGCGGGTCGGGATGCCGTTGGCCAGGGCCACGCCGGACGCCGTGGAGATCATCCCGTCGATTCCCGCCAGGCCGCGGTTGGCATAGACGTCCAGCGGATGCCGGGCCGGAGCGGCGATCAGGTCAAGGTCGCGGACCGGGTTCGAGGAGCCGACCACCAGGTTGCCGTCGGTGTGTTCCCACACCAGCTGGGCCACCCGCAGCCCGGTGAGGCCCGGCTCGCGGTCCAGGACGGCCTGCAGGGCCCGCTGCGCTACCGCTGAGGCGTCCTGCCACAGCTTCAGCCACGCCGCGCTGCCCGTCCCGGAGAAGGCGAACAGGGCAGCCAGGTCCGTGATGACTACTTCCTGCCGGCGTCCCGGCCGGAACCAGTTGACCGGCCGGGGCAGGTAGATGGCCCGCTGCACGTCCCTGCGGGCCAGCAGAGCGGCCACGGGCCGGGACAGCGTGGGCCGTCCGAACACGACCACGCGCTGGATCCGCGGCCCCAGCTGCTCAAGCAGCAGCCGGTAGGCAACGACGGCGTTCGGGCCGAACCGGGCGTTCGACGACGGTTCGGCCAGCAGGGGCAACCCGGCACGCCGGGCGAACAGCGCGGCGATCTCACCGGCGCCGTCGCCCGCGATCACCACCGTGCGGGCGGCTCCCGGCTCCGCCGGAACGCGGACGCGCTCGTCCTCCTCGGGCTCGGGAACTGTGCCCACGGCGGCCGGACCCACGCCCGGCTCCAGCCCCAGCGCGTCATCGAGGCCCGGGACCAGCGGATCCCGGAACTGCAGGTTGATGTGGATCGGGCCCGCGGCCCCGCCGGAGGGGGCCGCAAAGGCCTCGGCGATGGCGCCGGCCGGATCCTCCCCGGCTTCCACGTTGGCCTCCGCCACGGGGAAGCCGGAGAACAGTCCGGGCTGCACGGTGGTCTGGTTGGCGCCGGTGCCGTGCAGTTCCGTCGGCCGGTCCGCCGACAGGACCACCAATGGAACCGCTGCGTGATGCGCCTCCATCACAGCCGGCACCAGTTCCCCGACGGCGGTGCCGGAGGTGGTCACCACCGCTGCAGGCCGGTGCCCGCCCCGGGCCAGGCCGAGGGCCAGGAACCCGGCGGCGCGCTCGTCGATCCGCACGTGCACGCGGATCCGGTGCTGCAGCTCCGCCTCCGCCAGGGCGTAGGCCAGCGGGGCGCTCCGGGACCCGGGCGCGAGGACGACGTCCTGCACGCCTCCGGCCGCAAGGGCGGCGACGGCGGAGCGGGCGGACTGCAGGGAGGTGAGGGGGCCGGTCATTCCCTTATCCTACGAACCTGCCCCCGCCTCCCGGCCAGTCGACGGTGCCGGGGTGCGTCCCCAAGGCCGCTGATCAGCACCCGCGGCCCGCTTCCGTGCAGCGCCGCCGGCCGCGGGCACGATGGCCCGCCCGACCCCGCCCCTGAGTGCCCCTGGGTTTCCCGGCCCCTGGGTTTCACCGCCGCCCCTGGGTTTCACCGTCCCTTCGAGCCTCCGCCTCCGCCGCGGCCCTGATTCTGGTCCTCCCGGTAGACCTGCACCACGGAAGGCCGCGGCGCGGCCACTGCGTCCGACGTCGGCCGGCCGGGGCGGGTTCGCGTTCCTCCTGTGCCCACGTAGTCGGGGAAGAGCGAGTGCGGCTGCCCGTAGCTGCCGTCTTCGCCCGGGTGCTGCACTGCGACGAAGACCATGTCCTCGTCATCATGGATCACGGGGCCGCAGGTTTCGGCCTCCCGCGGCACGGAAAGGAACTGTTCCACTTTCCCCCGGTTCCGGCCGTCGAGGCCCACCTTGAACAGGCCGTCGTTGTATCCGATGCCGCCGGGAGCACCGTCGGTGGAGACCCAGAGGTTGCCTTGGGTGTCGAAGGCGAGGTTGTCCGGGCAGGAGATGGGGCTGACCTTCTCCGCCGGGTATCCGGAGAAGTAGGTCGCTCCCCCGCGGGCCGGGTCCCCGCACAGCATCAGCAGGTTCCAGGTGAACCTTTCCGCCGTCGCGTCGCCGCGGTGCTCAATGAGCTCGACGATGTGTCCGTCGCGGTTCTGCGAGCGCGGGTTGGCTTCGTCCGGCCCGGGCTGCCCGGGGACGCCACGGTTGGAGTTGTTGGTGCACGCCACATACACCCGGCCCGTGGCGGGGTTCGGTTCCACGTCCTCGCAGCGGTCCATCTTGGTCGCTCCGGCGCGGTCTGCGGCCAGGCGGGTGTAGGCCAGCACCTGGGGCACATCCATGCCGGGCACGGCGCTGCGCCCGTCCACGACCAGGGGCAGCCACCGCCCCGTACCGTCGAACCCGCCGTCGGCCGGCACCGTCCCCGACCCGTCGATCTCGCCCTCGGAGCTGCCGCGGAACCGGGCAACGTACAGGTTGCCTTCGGCCAGCAGGCGCATGTTGTGCCGCCGGTCGTTCTTCCGGTACCGGTGGCGGGAGACGAACTTGTAGAGGTAGTCGAACCGCTCGTCGTCGCCCGAGTAGGCGACCACCCGGCCGTCACGGGCAATGGTGACGTTCGCGCCCTCATGCTTGAAGCGTCCCAGGCTGGTGTGCTTCACCGGCACCGACCCGCGATCCTCCGGGTCGATCTCCACGATGTAGCCGAAGCGGTTCGGTTCGTTGCGGTACTCCTCGCTGCGGGCGTCGAAGCGCGGGTCGTCCTGCTCCCAGCCCATGGCGGTGGCCTTGTCGGCCAGCCCGTAGCGGCGTTCCTCCGCCGTCGTGCCCTGTGCCCGGAAGAAGCCGTGGAAGTTCTCCTCGCCGGAGAGGATCGTGCCCCACGGTGTCGTGCCGCCGGCGCAGTTGCCCAGCGTGCCGCGCACCCAGCGGCCCTCCGGGTCCTCCTTCGTGCGCACCAGGTCCGTGCCGGCCAGCGGGCCGGTGAGTTCAAAGACGGTGTCCATGGTGATGCGGCGGTTCCGGCGCGCCCCGCGCACGTAGTCCCAAGGCGCGCCGCGCCGTCGGCGGCTCAGTTCGACGACGGAGAGCCCGACGGCGTTGCGGAAGATCGCGCGCCGCTCGCGTTCCTCCGCGGCGGATGCCGGTGCGGCCGGGAACATGATCTGCGGGTTCACGTACTCGTGGTTGCAGACCAGGACGGCGCTGCGTCCGTCCCGGGCGCGCAGGATGTCGAGGTAGTCGTTGTTGTAGCCGAACTGGCGGGCCTGGGCCGCCGCGGTCTGGGCCGCGAAGTCGAACTCCGGGGAATCGTCGAACAGCGGATCACCCCAGCGCAGGATTGGTTCCCATCTGTAGCCGCCGGGCACATCGAAGGTGTCGGAAGCGGCGTCCACCGGGGCGATGGGGCTGAAGGGCAGCCTGCCGCGGCCGCCGTGGCCGGGCCGGCCGGGACCGTGGGCCGGGGCCGGTCCTGCGGCGGCAGGCTGCGCGGCGCCCAGCAGCACCACCGCTGCGCTCAGCGCGCCCGCTGCCCCGGCACCCAGCGCGGCCCGGCGGGAGAACTCCGCCGAGGCGATGTCGCGGAAGTAGCCGTTCGACGAGGTGTTGCACACCGCCTTGGTGCACGCGTCGTCGCACTTCAGCCGGCAGGTCACGGGGCTGCGCTTGCCGCGGGCGTGCGGGGCGGGCAGCAGTTTCAGCAGGTTGGTCACGGGCAGGTCCTTCCGTCCACGGGAGGCACCGGGGCAGGATGCGTCCCTGCGGCGGGGAGAAAGCCGCCGCAGGGAAAGACCCGGAGCTCCTCCAACGTGGCAAGCCAAAATGACGGGAGAGCCGCCGCAGGGTGAACGGAAAGTGAATTGAGGCACACAGGTCCGCGGTCACGACGTCGGGATCCCAGGGACTTGGGGCCTCCCCAGCCGGTCCGTGGGCCGGGTCCAGGACGTAACGGAGGGCGGCAGGCTAAGCGGGCCGGGGCTGCACTGCGGGAGGACCAATTCACCTGGGCATGTCGGACCCTGTGCAGGTGTCCCTAGGGCCCGACGTACTCTCCGGTGACGGCGTCAACGGTTCCTGCCTCGATTCCTTCACACTGTGAAACCCCGCCTGAGGTGACGGGAATGTAGTTCAGGCAGAACGCAAGGTAGTACGGCATGCCTGACTGCCAGGCGGCGTAGGCCTCATCGTAGGTAAACAGGTACCTCGTGGGACTTTCCCGCCACGAGTCGAAGACATCGGGGTAGTCCGGCGGAGGATACGTTTCCGGGGGCTCCAGGATCTCGGGATTGTTGTAGTAGTAACACATCTGGGTGTCTCCGGAGGAGGCGAATGTGTCCCGGGAACAGTACTCATCGAGGCTGATCCGGCCGCGCAGCACAGCGTCCAGGGCCTCTTCCGGCGTCATCTCGGTCGGGGACCGGTAGGTCGGCTGCGGCGTCACCGGACCGGAGGGTACCGAGTCGGACGGCGTGGCAGACGGAACGGGAGTCGACGGAACGGCTGCCGGAGTGGACGGCGACGGGCCTGGAGGTGAAGCGGGAGTCTCCGACGGATTGCCCGTCTGCCGGCCGGTGGTCGGCGCCGACGGAGAACCGGACTGTCCGGACGACGTAGCTGCTGAGGTGGACTGCTGTTGCGAGGCCGTCGGCGTCGCTGCCGTTGGTTCCGCCGTGGTGCCACCGCCTCCGGTGCACGCAGCCAGGCCAAGACAGGCGCCTGCGGTAACCGCTGCCAGCGTATAGGTCGTTTTCATGGCCGGGTTCCTGTTACGGATGTCGATGAACGGGCCAGCCCCTGCCAACAGGGTCCGTAACTCGAATCGGCCGCGTCAAGACCGCCCGGAAAACGCCCCGCAGGCGGCTCAGCCGGCGTCGGACTCCTGCCGCGCAGCCAGCACCCCGTGGACCCGTTCCAACCGTTCCAGCCACCAGCGGGTGCGCTCTACCGGTGCGGCGTGGCGTTCCAGCAGCTCCTCGTCAACGGCGACCGGGCGCACGGCGAGCGCCCCGCCGTCGGGCACCAGGGAATCGGAGGTGACGTCGGCGGCCATCAGCGACACAGTGCCCAGCCCGCAGGCATGCGGCAGCTGCGGCAGCGACGCGGCGAGGGCGACGCCGGTCCGGATGCCCACCGAGGTGTCCAGGGCGCTGGAGACGACGGCGGGCAGCCCAGCCTCGGCGACGATCCGCAGCGCCCGCCGGACCCCGCCCAGCGGTGCGGCCTTGACCACGATCAGGTCCGCAGCGTCCTCCCGCGCCACCTGCAGCGGGTCGGACTCCCTGCGGACGCTCTCGTCGGCAGCCACTGCCACGGTGATGCCGCGGCGAATCAGTTCCATCCGCACCTCGCGGAGGCCGGCGATGTCGGGTACGGGCTGCTCGGCGTATTCAAGGCCGGCGTCGGCGAGCGCCGTCAGGGCCTCGACGGCGGCAGGCACGTCCCAGCCGCCGTTGGCGTCCACCCGAACCGCGGCATCGGGCAGCAGCCGGCGCACCTCGGCCACCCGCGCGAGGTCCTGGGCCAAGTCCTGGCCCCGCTCGGCGACCTTCACCTTGACCGCGGACACGGCGCCGAACCGGCTCAGCACCTCTTCGACGTGCTCCGGACCGACGGCGGGAACGGTCGCGTTGACCGGAATGCTGCGGCGGACCGGTTCCGGGTAGCCGTGCCATCCGGCTTCCAGGGCCGAGGCCAGCCAGGCGGCCGCTTCGTCGTCGCCGTATTCCGGGAAGGGCGCAAACTCGCCCCATCCCGCCGGGCCCTGCAGCAGCAGCGCCTCACGGTGCAGCACACCCCGGAACTTCACCCGCATGGGCAGGGACACCACGCGGGCGCGCCAGGTCAGGTCGTCAAGGTCGGGCAGGGTGTAGTCAGGCACGCTGCCAGCCTACGCTCCCGGTTATTCCAGCGACGTTTAGTATCCTGTTGGTTCATTGCGGGGCGGGTACTGCGGCGCCCGGCACCGCACCACCCCTGCCGCAGTCCCTACGCTGGAAGCAATGGACACACGCAATCTGTTGAACAACCGGGGCACATCCGCCCGGCGGCCCGCCCACAACCCGGCGCTCTTCATCTTCACCGCGCTGTGGTGCGCTGCGGCGCTGGCGCTGACCTACTGGGCGTTTGTCCGCACCACCACGGGGCAGCTGCTGGACGAGTCCGCCTTCAAGGAAGCCGAACTGCTGGTCTCCCCGCAGCGGCTGCCGATCCTGGAATTCCTGGACAGCCTGCCGCTGATCTCGGTGTTCCTGGCCGGCATAGTGATGCTCGCCGTGTCCATCTACCGGCGGTCCCTGGTCCCGGCGCTCATCGCGTTCATCACCTTCGCCGGCGCCAACGTGACCACCCAGGTGCTCAAGCGCCTGCTGCTTGACCGTCCGGACCGCGGCGTCGTCACCCTGGACTTCAATTCCCTGCCCAGCGGGCACACCACCCTGGCTGCCTCGGCCGCGGCCGTCGTCTTCCTGCTGGCCACCCCGCGCTGGCGCCCGGCCGCAGCGTTCATCGGCGGCACCTATGCCGTGCTGGCCGGCGCCGCGACCGTGGTGAATCTGTGGCACCGCCCGGCCGATGTCGTTGCGTCCTTCCTGGTGGTCGCCGCATGGACCCTGCTGGGCGGGCTGGCAATGATGCGCCTGCAGCCGGAATGGAACCGGTGGCAGGGACGGCGGCACGGCAGCGGCGCCTGGGGGCTGCTCAGCTGGTTCGCCGGACTGCTGTCGCTGGTCGCCTGCGCGGGCTCCTATCTGTACGCACGGTTCCTGGCCCCTGCCTCCACGGCGGCCGATCCCCTGCTGCCCTACTTCTGGTGGGGGCTGACACTGATCATCGGAGTCGGGTACGTTCTCTGGGCCCTGGCGATCGCACTGTTCAACCAGCAGACCGGAGACTAGGACCGGAGCCGGCCCCGCTTCCCCCGACGGCGCGCGTCTCAGTTGCAGTCAGGGGGTCACGTCGGTCCCGCTGTCAGGCCGCCGGGCGGAGCGGAAGCGGCTCCTCCTTGGGCCGCTTCGGCACCCAGGCCCACAGCGCTGCGGCGCCGAGGAAACCCAGTACCGCCGTCGCGGCGATACCGGCCGGAAGCGCAGCCAGCGCCGTCACTCCTGACAGCAGCGCCGGCCCGCCCATGGTGCCGAGGTCGGCCAGCAGCCGCCAGATGCCCAGGAACTGCGGGCGGCCGGGCGACGGCGAAAAGTCCGCACCCAACGTCATCACGATTCCGGAGCCGATGCCGTTGCCGAACCCGATCAGCATGGCGACGGCGAGGAGCTGCCCCGGCGTGGAGGTCAGCGGCAGCAGGGCCAGGCCGGCACCCATCGTGAGCATGCAGGGAACGGCGATCCACCGCCGGCCGAACCGGTCCATCACCTTGCCGGCCGGGTAGAAAATGAGCATGTCGATGGCCCCGGACAGCCCGTAGATCAGGCTCGTGGCCGTGGGGTCCAGGCCGAGGTGCTGGGCCCAGAGCGGAATCACGGCCTGACGGGTGGCCCGGACCGCGGCGATCAGCAGTACGCCCACCCCCACGGTGCGGAAGATCCGGGCGTGGCTGCGCAGGATCCGCCGGACCGTGGGCGGCAACGCAGCGTCGTGAAGCCCGACGGCGCCCGCTTCGGTACCGTCGGCAGCCCGGTCCCCGCCTGGCTTCCAGGCGGGCGATGACGCTGCCGGCGACGGCCCTGTCAGAGCCGATGCGGACGAGGCCGGCGCGGAGGACGACGCGGCGGAGGGCCGGGATCCGCCGGGCGACGAGGCGGCGGGCGACGAGGCGGCGGGCGACGCGGCGGCGGGCGACGCGGCGGAGGACGAGGACCTGGTCGATGACGGCTCAGGCCCCCGCCGCACCGGGTGGGCCGTGACGGGCGGGACCTTCAGGCTCAGCAGCCCGGCGCCCAGGGCCGCGACGGCGCCGGTCCAATACGCGCCCGGGGTTCCCAGGAAGTGCATGGCGCCGGCCGAGATGAAAGGCCCGGCAAAGACGCCGATCCGGTTCACCCCGCCGAGCGTGGAGAGAGCCCTGGCCCGCATGTGCAGCGGCACTGCCTCGGTGAGGTAGCTCTGCCGGGCCAGGCCGAATACCGAACCGGCCATCCCCACCATGAACACCGACAGGGCGAAGACTCCGAGCAGCGGCACGGTCGCCGCCGTTGCCATGGCGGCCGCACACCACGCTGCGGCGACGACCAGGGCCCCGCGCTCTCCGAAGCGGGTGGTGATCACCGTCGCGGGAACGTTGGTTACCAGCGAGCCGATGCCGGTCAGCGTGATGATCAGTGCGGCCAGCGGCACCGAGGCGCCCAGGTCCCGGGCCGTGAGGGCGATGACCGGCAGGATGGCGCCGGTGGCCAGCCCGTACAGCAGCGTGGGCCCGTAGGCGGGAACGGCGATGCTCTTCAGGCTGAAGGGTTCGGTTGGCACCGATTCAGCCTACTCCGGGGACGGTGCGGCCCACCCGGTCTGCGCCCCGGTCTTCCCGGCCAGCGCCCCGGTCTTCCCGGCCTGCGCCCGAGCCCTCGCGGCCTAACGCAGGTGTCCGTCCTGCAGCGCCCGGAGGACTGCGTGGGTGCGGTCACGGGCACCCAGCTTGGCGAGGATTGCGGAAACATGGTTCTTTACCGTTCCCTCGGCGAGGAACAACGCGTCCGCGATCTGCCGGTTTCCGAACCCGGAGGCGACAAGGCGCAGGACCTCGAGCTCCCGTGCGGTCAGCTCGCCGCCTGAAGGGCCCGGCTCGGGCAGGGATCCCCCGGAACGCACGCCGCGCAGCAGCCGGTCGGTGACAGCCGGGGCGACGAGCGTGCCGCCGGCTGCGAGGACCTGCACGGCGTCGGTGAGCTGGTCCAGGGTGACGTCCTTCAGCAGGTAGCCGCGCGCTCCTGCCTTCAAGGCGTCGAGCACGAGGTCGTCGTCGTCAAAGGTGGTCAGTACCAGCACCGGCACGTCCAGGCCCAGCTCCTGCAGCCGGCGCAGCGTCCAGATACCGTCGAAACGGGGCATGCGCATGTCGAGCAGCACGACGTCGGGGGCCGCCCCGGCGATGACATCGACACCGGCCTGACCGTCGGCGGCTTCGCCGACGACCTCGATCCCCGCCACCGCCAGCAGCCCGGAAATGCCCTGCCGGATGAGGGCCTGGTCGTCCACGATGACTACCCGGATCACGGCGCCGGCATCCATGCCGTGACCTGGAATCCCCGACTCCCGTCGACTGCTATGTCGCCGCCGAGTTCCGTGAACCGGTCCCGCAGTCCGGACAGGCCGTTGCCGAATACCGCTTCCGTAGCGCCGACGCCGTCGTCGCGGGCCAGGAGGGTGACCGAGTCCGCTGCAGCGCTGACCTGGATGTGCAGCTGCGCGGCGTCGGCGTGGCGGAGGGTGTTGGTGACGATCTCCTGCGCCGCCCGCAGGAACGCGGCACTGTGCTCATCCCCGAGGCGGACATCCGGGGAAACGTCGACCCGGACCCCCAGGCCGGGAAGATCACCGGTCATCTCCCGCAGCGCCCGCTCAAGGTCCGTCGGGGCGCTCCGCAGCCGGCCTACCGTGGTGCGGACGTCGCGGAGCAGGTCCCGGGCTGTCCTGTCGGCGCGGTCCAGATGGACGGCGGCGCCCGGACCGTCGAGGTGCCGGGCGGTCTCCAGCTCCAAGGTCAGCACGGTGAGCTGATGGCCGATCAGGTCATGGAGCTCCCGGGATATCCGCAGCCGCTCCGCGGTGCGGGCGGACTCTGCGAGCAGCACTCCGGCTGCTTTCAGCTCGGCGTGCGCCTCACCAAGTTCCCGGCGCATCTGCTGTTCCCGGATCAAGGTGGTGCTGCTGAGCAGGGTGGCCAGCTGGATCAGCAGGTAGAACCCGACCAGGACAGCCATTTCCGTCCGGTAGATCTCCAGCGGCAGGCTGACCCGGGCAACGACGACGGTGTTCAGGACCACCAGGACCACGCTCAGCCACAGCGGCACAACGTAGGCGCTGGTGGCCGCGGTAATGACCAGCAGGATCAGCAGCAGCCCGGTGCTCTGGGCCGTAAGCACTGCGGCCCAGGCCGCCGCCACGGCGACGGCGAACGCCCCGTACTGCAGCGGGGACCGCTCCCGGGCGGCCGTGGAAATGAACAGGGCGGCCAGGAACAGGGCAAACAGCAGGGCCCACCAGGCCCGCGGGATCACCGGCTCCAGCGCGCCGAAAAGGGTGGGCGCGGCGACCCCGACGGCAATGACGAGCATCGCCAGCCCCGCCCACCCCTCAGTCCCCAGCCGTCGCATCCACCCATCCTAGGAGGCGGGCGGCCCAGACACACGTGCCAAAGGTCATGGCCGTGAAGGCTGACTATCGGCACTGCCCCCGCGGATTCGCCGCGGTCAGCATGGAACCATGACGACGACGGAACCGGCGGTGCTCGCCGAACACCTTGCCAAGAGCTACCGGGGCAGGACCGCGGTTGCCGATGTGAGCCTGCGGATCCTCGAAGGAGAGGTCTTTGGCGTCCTCGGTGCCAACGGGGCCGGAAAAACCACCACGGTCGAGATGGTCGCCGGGCTGCGCCGCCCGAACAACGGCCGGGTAAGAGTGCTGGGCCTGGATCCCCGCCGGGACCGGGACCGGCTCCGACAGGTCCTGGGCGTGCAGCTCCAGGAGTCCTACCTGCACGGGGCGCTGAGGGTGCGTGAGCTGGTGGACCTGTACCGCAGCTTCTATCCCAACCCACGGGCCTGCGATGAGTTGCTGGAACTGGTGGAGCTGACGGACCAGCACCGGATCCGGTTCGAGAACCTTTCCGGTGGCCAGCAGCAGCGCCTCTCCATCGCGCTCGCGCTCGTCGGGCGACCGCGCGTCGTGATCCTGGACGAGCTCACCACCGGCCTCGACCCGGGAGCGCGCCGCCGCATGTGGCGAACTGTGGAGCAGCTGAAGCAGGACGGCGTGACGGTGCTGCTTGTCAGCCACGCCATGGAGGAAGTGGAACGGCTGTGCGACCGGGCGGCGATCCTGGACGCCGGGCTGGTCCGGGCACAGGGCACACCGGCGGACCTCCGTGCGTCGGCGGGTGCGCACACCCTCGACGAAGCCTTCGTCACCCTGACCGGAAGAGAGCTGGAGGAAGCCGAATGAGCACCTTGGTCGAGGCGCGCCGCCCGGGAATCCGGGCATGGCTCATGCTCATCGGCTGCGAAGCGCGAATGGTGGTGAGGGACGCCCCGGGACTGATAGTGCCGCTGGGGCTGCCCCTGCTGATCCTCCTCACCAGCGCGACCGGGGCGGCCGGTCAGGAGATCGCCGAGGGCATGACGGCCCTGGAGGTTTTTGTGCTCCCGCTGGTGCTCGTGATGGTGGTCTCCAGCATCGGGGTCCTCAACATGCCGGGGTTCCTGGCGTATTACCGGCGCTCGGGCATCCTGCGCCGGCTGGCCGTGACCCCGGCCTCCCCGATGATGGTGCTTGCGGCGCAGGCGGCGGTCAGCGTCGTTCAGACACTCATCGGCATCGCGGCCGCGCTGACCGTCGCGGTCGCCGCCTTCGGCGCGAACCTGCCCGCCAGGCCGGCTTGGGCCGCGGGGGTCGCCGTCCTGACGATCGCGGCAATGTACAGCCTCGGCATGACGGTGGCGGCTGTCGCGCCCACACCGAACTCCGCCGTCGCCATCGGACTGGTGCTGTTCTTCGCCCTTGGGGCGCTGGGCGGGATGTTCGGCGGCCCCGGAGCCCTCCCCGGGCCGCTGGCCGACCTCGGCGGCTGGCTGCCGTTCGGAGCAGCGGTCAGTTCCCTGGGCGCCGCCTGGGTGGGTACCGCTCCCGACGCCGGAGCCCTGATCGGCCTGGCGGTGACCACCCTCGTCGGCGTGACCCTCTCCGCAGCCTTCTTCCGGTGGGAGTAGCAGCGGCTTTCACCGCGTGAAGCTCAGGTCCGCAGCCACTTCCACTGCGCCAGGGTCCGCAGACGGTTCAAAAGGGCCCGGCTCTGCACCGGACCGTAGGGCAGGAGGGGCACGGCCTTGGTCACGTCAGTGGAGGCCTGGTCCATGGCGCTGCGGGTCACGGTCACCGCGGTGCGCATCTTGTTCATCTGCGTGGTGACGAAATCCAGTTCCACCGGAGCACCGTGTCCGGGAACGAACACGGTGTAGAGGTCCTCCAGGGCCACCACTTTGCCCAGGGTGCGGATCCATTCCTTCGGGAAGGAGTCCTCGAACGCCGGATCGGCGCCTTCCTCGACCAGGTCTCCGGTGAACAGCACCTCCGCGGCGCCGACCAGCAGGTCGTGTCCGGTGTGGCCGCGACCCAGATGGAACAGGGTGGCGGTGATACCGCCGAGATCCAGGTCCACCGGGGCGTCCTCCACCAGCCGGTTCGGCACTCTGACTGCGGTGTGCGGCCCGGCGTCGGCGGCCATCTCCGGTTCAGCGTCAGCGACGTGGATGCGCTGCTCCTCGCCGTGCCCGCCCATCTCCGCGGCAGCCGCAGAGGTGGCCCAAAAATCCTCGACGCCGGCTTCGGCGGCAAAGAACCCGTTGCCGAAGAAGTGATCAAAATGGGCGTGCGTGTTGACCACCGTCAGCGGCAGGTCGGTGACCTCACGGCCTGCGGCGAGCAGGGCGGCGGCCTGCCGCGGTCCGCTGCCGGTGTCGATGAGCAGGGCCCGTTCGTCGCCGACCACCAGCCCGGTGTTGACCCGGAAGCCGGGGCTGCTGAAAACCCATATCCGTGGTGCGATCTGCACGCCCCGCGGTGCCGGTGCTGCTGTTGCTTCGCTCATGCTCGCCCTTCCGCCCTGATCCTGCGCCTGCCCTCCAACTTATCCCGGCCGGCCGGAGCCGGCCGGGATAAGCGCAACATTCAGAGATCGGCGAGCACGCTGCCCGGGTTCTCGACGGCGTCCGCGACGTAGCGCAGGAAACCGCCGGCCGTGCCGCCGTCGCACACCCGATGATCGAAGGCCAGCGTCAGTTCGGTCACCTTGCGCACCGCCAGCTGACCGTCCACCACCCAAGGCTTGTCGATGATCCGGCCAATGCCCAGGATCGCGGATTCGGGATGGTTGATGATCGCCGCGCTGCCGTCGACCCCGAAGACCCCGTAGTTGTTCAGTGTGAAGGTGCCCGAGGTCAGCTCGGCCGGGCTGGCCTTGCCCGCCCGGGCCGCAGCGGTCAGCCGACGGATCTCGGCGTCGAGCTGGCGGGCGTTCAGGGCGTCGGCCCGGCGGATCGAGGGCACGACCAGCCCCCGCTCCGTCTGCGCGGCGAAACCGAGATTCACGCCGTCGAAGGCCGCAATTTCGGCGCCCCCGTCCTTGTCCTCCCAGCGGGTGTTCAGCTCCGGGAAGCGGGCGAGGCCGGCCAGCGCAAAGCGGGCCAGGAAGGCCATGAGCCCCGGTGTGGAGTCGGGGTGGCGCTTCTTCAGGTCCGCGCGCAGCTCCAGCAGCGCGGTGGCATCCACGTCCACCCAGACCGTGGCCTCGGGGATCTCGCGGCGGCTGGCCGCCAGGTTGGCTGCCACTGCCTTGCGGACCCCGCGCACGGGAGTACGGGTCACGCCGAGACCGCTGCGGGCATCGGTGACGGCCGTGCCCGGGTCCGAGCCCGCCGCAGCGGAGCGGCCGGCGGCATCGGCGGGGCGGGCCGCAGCCACAGCTTCGACGGGTGCCTCGGGCCCCTGCCCTCCGGCGGCGGCTTCACCGGCGCGGGCCAGTACGGAGAGGGCCTGCTCGACGTCGCGGCGCAGGATCAGGCCGTCGGGCCCGGATCCGGTCAGGTCGGCCAGCCGGAGCCCGTTGTCGCGGGCCAGTCGGCGGACGATCGGAGAGATGCAGCGGGGAGCCTCGACCGCCGGCGGCGACGGCTGCGGAGCCGGCGACGGGTCGGCAGCAGCTGCCGGGGCCGTGGCACCGGCTGCCGCGCCGTTCGAGGACGCGGAGCCGGGTGCAGCGGCGGGGCTGTTGCCGGCCGCAGCGCCGGAGGCGTACTTCGGCCGCCGGTTGCGCCGGGACTGGCCGTGGCCGCCCGGAGTGCCGTAGCCGATCAGCACGTTCCCGGAGCCGGCCCGTTCCTCCTGGCGGTAGGCCTCGCCGGCCGCACCGGCGTCGCCGCCGGCCGACGGAAGGGCATGTTCGGGGGTGGCGGGATCGGGCCGGGTGCCGCTGTGGGCCGCGGCGGACGCCTCGGCAGGACCGCCCGCCTCCGCACCAGCGGTCGACGTTCCGCCGGCTGCCTCAGCGCCGGCTGCCTGGGCAGCGCCCGGGCCGCCGCCGGGAACCGCGGTTCCCGGCTCGGCCACCGAGATCAGCGGACGGCCGACGTCGATCGTTTCACCGGCGGCACCGTGCAGCTGGGCGACGGTACCGGCGAACGGCGAGGGCACCTCGACGAGGGATTTGGCGGTTTCCACCTCGGCAACGGGCTGGTCGACGGCGATCACCTCGCCCTCCTTGACGAGCCAGGTCACCAGCTCGGCTTCGGTCAGCCCCTCCCCCAGGTCGGGGAGCAGGAAAGTGCGCACGCTCACTGGTCCTCCCACTGCAGCTCGTCGACGGTGTCCAGGATGCGGTCGACTCCCGGCAGGAAGTGGTGTTCCAGCTTGGGTGCCGGGTACGGAATGTCGAAGCCGGTGACCCGGCGCACCGGGGCGGCCAGCGAGTGGAAGCAGCGTTCCTGGATCCGGGCCACGATTTCCGAGGCGACGGATGCGAACCCGGGCGCTTCGGAGATGACGACGGCGCGGCCGGTCTTCCGGACGGAGGCCGCCACGGTCTCGTCGTCGTACGGGACAATGGTGCGCAGGTCGATGACCTCCAGCGACCGGCCTTCGGCGGCGGCGGCTTCGGCGGCGTTCAGCGCCGTGGACACGGAGGGCCCGTAGGCGATGAGGGTGGCGTCGGTGCCGGTGCGGGCCACCGACGCAGTGCCGTAGGTGCGGTGCGCGTCGGGATCGGCGGCGCGGCGGCGCTCCTCGGCCAGGTCGACCTTGTCTTTGGACCAGTACAGCTTCTTCGGTTCCAGGAAGACGACCGGGTCGTCGAGGCTGATCGCCTCGCGCAGCATCCGGTACGCGTCGCGCACGGTGGCGGGCGCGACGACGGTCAGGCCCGGGGTGTGCGCGTAGTAGGACTCGGAGGAGTCGCAGTGGTGTTCAACGCCGCCGATGCCGCCGGCGTAGGGGATGCGGATGACGATCGGCATCCGCACGGCGCCGCGGGTGCGGTTGGCCAGCTTCGCGACGTGGCTGACGACCTGCTCGAACGCGGGGTAGGCGAAGGCGTCGAACTGCATCTCGACCACCGGACGCATGCCGTTCATGGCCATGCCCACGGCCATGCCCATGATGCCGGACTCGGCCAGCGGGGTATCGAAGCAGCGCTCTTCACCGAACCGGGCGGTCAGCCCGTCGGTGATGCGGAAGACGCCGCCGAGCGGGCCGACGTCCTCGCCGAACATGATGACGCGGGAGTCCGCTTCCATGGCGTCGGCCAGGGCGGTGTTCAGCGCCTTCGCGAAGGTCAGGGTTTCGGTGCCGGCCTCGGCGGGCGCCTGGGTGGTGGCTGTCATCTCGGGGCTGCCTTTCATGCCTCGGTGCGGGAAAGTTCCCCGCGCAGCATTTCGGCCTGTTCCCGCAGCTGCGGGGTCGGCTGCGTGTACACGTAGCGGAACAGGTCCATCGGATCCAGCTCGGTCTCGGCGTTCAGGCCCTCGCGCATGCGGGCGGCGACCGCCTCAGCGTCGGCAGCGATGCGTTCCTCCGCTGCTTCGTCGAGCAGGGACAGTCCACGCAGGTAGGTGCGCATGCGCAGCAGCGGATCACGCGGCACCCACTTCTCCACGTCCTCCTGCGCCCGGTAGCGGGTGGCGTCGTCGGCGTTGGTGTGCGCCTGCATGCGGTAGGTGTGCGCCTCCACCAGCGCCGGCCCGCCGCCTTCGCGGGCCCGGGCGACGGCGGTGCCGAGCACGGCGAGCAGCGCCGCCAGGTCATTGCCGTCCACGCGTTCGCCGGGCATGCCGTAGCCGATCGCCTTGTGCGCCAGCGACGGGGCGACCGTCTGGTTCTTCAGCGGCACCGAGATGGCGTATTCGTTGTTCTGCACGAAGAAGACCACGGGGACGTGGAACACGGCCGCGAAGTTCAGCGCCTCGTGGAAGTCGCCTTCGCTGGTGGCGCCGTCACCGCACATGGCCAGGACCACGGTGTCCTCGCCCTTGAGCTTCGCGGCGTGCGCGACGCCGACTGCGTGCAGCAGCTGGGTGGCCAGGGGCGTTGCCTGCGGGGCGACCTTGAGCTCGTAGGGGTTGTAGCCGGCATGCCAGTCGCCGCGCAGCAGGGTCAGCACCTGCAGGGGGTCGACACCGCGGGAGACGACGGCGACGGAGTCCCGGTAGGTGGGGAACAGCCAGTCCTGGCTGCCCAGCACCGCTGCGGCGGCGACCTGGCAGGCTTCCTGCCCGTGCGACGAGGGGTAGACAGCCATCCGGCCCTGGCGGACGAGGGCGTTCGCCTGGTCGTTGATCCGCCGGCCGGTGACCAGACGGGCGTAGGCTTCCAGCAGCGCCTCGCCGTCGGGCAAGGGGTAGCGGTCGTCGTGGCGGTGCGCGCCGTCGGCGTCCACCAGCTGCACGGGCTCCGCGGAGGGAAGCATCGTGGCGGTGAGGTCCGCGGTCTCTGCCTCGTCCTGGCTGCGGGTGTTGCCCATCGAAATGGTCATGGTGCCTCCCTTGCGTCCGCACGGCCGTCCACGGTGCGCGGTTCGGGCCGGAGGCCGGGCAGCACTGCCCGCGGACCACCGGCGTGGGTGGTGGATGTTCTGTAACCCCAGTATGGGCAGCACCAATTATTCGTATCCAGCACTCCGGGAAACTCTGGACGATCTGAATAAAGCCCAGTATCGTTGTGGACTGATTGGCGAAGTGAGCTGGATAACAATACGAGGTGTAGACGCATGGCAGATCCGCAGGCACCGGCCCTGGAGGAGATCGACAAACGCATCCTGGCGGAGCTGACCGCCAACGGCAGGGCCTCGGTGACGGCGGTGGCCGAAGCCGTGCACGTATCCCGTGCGCATGCCTATTCGCGGATCGCCAAGCTCACCGAAACCGGCGTGCTCAGCCGCTTCACTGCGGTCGTCGACCCGGTCAAGGCCGGCCTGCGGGCGAGCGCCTATGTGACCCTGAAGGTCCGCCAGCACGCCTGGCGGGAGCTGCGCGAACAGCTGCGGAAACTGCCGGAGGTGCACCACATCGCCCTGGTCGGCGGCTCCTTCGATGTCATCCTGCTGGTCCGGGCCGAAGACAACGTCCATCTGCGCCGGGTCATCTTCGACCAGCTGCAGTCGATGCCCGGCGTCCTGGACACCCAGACCTTCCTGGTGTTCGAGGACCTGGATACCCGCTGAGCCGAGGTGTCCAGGCAGCCGGTGCGAACCACGCCCGCGAACCAGCCCCGGACGCATAAAAGGGGCCCGGCAGCCATATGGCTGCCGGGCCCCTTTGCGCCGGGCGGGGCAGACGGAAGGCCCGCCCCGGCCGGTCTCGGCCGTCAGTCCTCGTCGTGGCCCTGATCGGTGCTCATCTGTCCCTCGGCGGGCGGGGTCTCTCCCGGAGGAACGCCCCCGCCCGGTTCCAGGCCGGTGATGTTTCCCGAGGCCGGGTCCGGATTCGGGTGCCCGGCCTTGTCCTCGCTGTGGGCGTGGTTGCCGGTACCCTCCTGGGTGCCGGGACCCATCTGCGCATCCTTGGGCTTGTCTGGATTCGCCGGATCGTTGTTCGGGTTGTAGCTGTCAGCCATGCGCCGCCTCCTCATCGGTTCCGTTCAAGCCGCCGTCCGCCGAAGCGGAACTAAGCATACTTAGTAGCTTGACTCCAACCTAGCCGCCGGACGGTCGCGGGGCAACCTGCGTTACGGTGGCCTCCTCCCGATCACCGCAGCCCTTCCGGATTACGGCAGCCTCTCCGCGCCGCCTCTGGCCGTGTGTGCGGCAGCCCCTGCCCGCTCAGGCGAACAGCTCCTCCCCCACATATCCGCCCTCGCGGGCTCCGGGCGGGACGGCGAACACGGCCGATCCGATCGGCACGGTCCATTCGTTGAGGATGTCCAGTTCGTCCAGGCGGCGCTGGATGGGCACGAACTGCCGGTCGACGTCCGCCTGGTAGGACACGAAGATCTGCCCGGCGTCGGATACCGATCCTGCTGCCCCACCGGCGGCAGCCGGGTCGTCGTAGTTGTAGGACCGCCGATAAATCCGCTGCCGGGGATCGTCGGGCCGGGCCCGGCGCATGTGTGAATACTCAGGGATGACCGGAAATCCCAGGGAACTGCGGGCCTGGAAGTCCGGCTCGTCGTCCTCCCGGGTTCCGGTGAGCGGGGCCCCGGTATCGAGCCGGCGTCCCACGCTTTCCTCCCGGGCAGGGCGGTCGAGTTCATCCCAGGTGTCCAGGTTCATGGCGATCCGCCGGATGACCACGGAGGTGCCGCCGGGCAGCCAGGCCGGGATGTCGGCGTCGCCCCACACCACCCGGGTGAAGTCCTCCGACCCGGCCCGCGGGTTGGCGGTGCCGTCCACCTGGCCGAAGAGGTTGCGCATGGTGGTCCCGGCCGCCTCCGTCCCGTAGGAGCGGCGGAAGCCGGACTGGGTCCAGCGCAGCGTGGCAAAGGCCCGGCTGTCCTTGAGCAGCATGCGCCGGGCATGCGCCACGGTGAGCGGGTCGTCGGCGGCGATGGCCAGCAGGAGGTCCGCGGCTCCGAACTCCGGCTGCAGCCGGTCGATGCCGAAGGCAGGCAGCGGCCGCAACCATGACGGCGCCAGCCCCGGATTGGCCCGTTCGACCAACTTCGGCCCGAAACCGAACGTGACGGTGAGCCGGGCCGGACGCACTGCCAGCTCGGGTTCGGTGTCCGCCAGGGCCGGCCGGCCCTGGGTCAGGGCGGCGGCGTCGTCCGAGAGCAGCCGCAGCAGGGCCTGGAGGCGGTCCCGGGTGACCGACGGCAGCAGGTCCAAGCCGAGGAACACGGCGTGGGCCTGCTCGGGAGTCTCGATTCCGGCCTGATGCAGTCCGTGGAACGGCACCGTCTGCAGGCCGTTGCCGCCGTCGTCCATTGCCGCAGCACGCTCGGGCGTGGTCCGACCGGAGGCAATCTGCGCACCGGCGGCAGCGAGTGCTCCCAGCCCGGCCGCGGCGCCTCCGGCCAGCAGGTGCCGGCGTCCGACGCCGGATCGTGGGCGGGGCGCGGCGGAGGCCAGGGCACCGGCGGGGACCGCGGCGTCGGCGGCGTCATGGGACGAGCCGGTCGTTCCCGGTCCCGTGCCCGGCCCCCGCAGCGGCTCCTCACGCCCAGGGTCCTCGCGCTCGGGATCCTCCCGCCCGGGGCCCTCCCTTTCGGGACCTTCCCGGCCGGAGCTGCCGGAGGCGCGGCGGAAACGCCTCATCAGTGGCCGCCGTCGTAGTTCTCGTTGGCGCCTGCGAAGTCCTTGGCGGGTGCCTCGAAATCGATCAGGCTTCCATCCTCGAGCTTGAGCTCGATGGTCACCGTGTCTCCGGGCTGAACCGGTCCGGTGAGGCCCATGAGCATGAGGTGGTTGCCGCCGGGCTCCAGCGTGTACTGGCCGCCTGCGGGAACGGTGAAGCCGCCGTCGACTTCGCGCATGACCATTGCCCCGTGCTCGTTGGCGGCCATTTCGTGCAGTTCAACCTCCTCGGCGGCGTCGGAGGACGCGCCGGTGACGACCAGGTCGCGGTCGCCGTCGTTCACCAGGGTGCCGAAGGCCCCGGTCATGCCGTCGTCGGCGGCCTTGATCCAGGCCTCCTCGACGGACAGCTGCACGACTTCGGCGGTGGGCGGGGCGGCGTCGCCGCGCTCCTCTTCGTAGTTGCAGGCGGTCAGGGCCAGGCCTGCCGCGGCGAGCAGGGCGGCGGTGCGGGCGGAGCGGGAAAAGCAGGAGATGGTGCTCATGGGGGTTATGTCCTTTGCAGATGTTCAGTCGTCAAGTGTCAGTGGATGCCGGCGCCGGACCGGTTTATACCTGTGGGTACGTCGGCTCAGCTGCGCCGGCGCCGGGGCGGCCAGGCATCACGTTCGGGTGCGTGGGCCCGGCGGCGCCTGCACCCGGCGGTTACGTATCAACGGGTCCGGGGTGTGTCAGCTCAGCGGCGCGCGCGCCGGCGCAGCCGGACGGCAGCCGCGTAGATGCCGATCCCGGCCAGGGCTCCCAGCCCGGCAGCTGGAACCCAGCCGGGAAGGCCGGAAGCGTCGCCCCCGGAGTTGTCCGGCTGGGAAGCGTCAGCGCTCGGGGATGCGTCCTCAGCGCCCGGGGTTGCCGCCCCGGTTCCCCCGCTGCCCTCCTCCTGGCCGGTTGCGCCGCCGGTGGGTGCGCCGTCAGCGTCGCCGGAGCCGACCTGGAAGCTGAAGCTCCCCGTGATGGGGTGTCCGTCGCTGGAGACGGCCCGCCAGGTGACGTCGTAGGTGCCGCTGTCGAGAGCAGCCAGGGGCTGGGTCAGCGTCTCGCGCTGCAGCTGCAGCGCGCCGCCGGTGACGTCGGTGCCGGCTGCATCCTCGACCCGGACTTCGTTGCCCAGGTCCATGAGCTCGGCGCTGAACACCAGTTCGACGGCGGCCGGCGCCTCGGCGAGCACGTCGCCGTCGTCGGGATTGGCGGAGATGAGCTGGTCGTGCGCCAGCGCAGCCGGGGCCGCGGCGAGCGAGGCCGCAAGTCCCGCGGACATCGCGAGCATCAGCACGCTCAACAGGCGCAGCGCGGCGGCCGGGGTCGGTAAGGGGCGAACGGGCGCCGCCTGCAGAACGTCCGGCGTCACGGCAGGAGTGCCCTGGGAGGCAGTGGAGTGGTGTGTCATAGCTGCTTTCCGCAGCGCGTGCGGCAGGTGACCGGAAATGGCCTGCGCCGCCCCGAAGGGTCGACGGACAATGCCGCCTACGCCTTGATGAAGAGTCGTCCGCTGCTGCGCGGTACAAACAGCAGTATTGGCGGCAAGGGCCACTTCGCGGACCCGTCGGCCCGCGCAGCCTGAAGTCGATGATGGCGGCAACCTTTAGGGGTACGGGCTGCCGCGGGGAAATCGGTGATCAGGCGGGCAGCGGAGGCCCGCGGTGGCGCATGGCACGCAGCGGAGCGCCCAGGCGGTGCAGCGGCGAGAGGAAATCCGTCAGGACCGGAACCCGGACATGCCGCACGGCCGGTTGACGGAACAGCGGGAGGTAGGCCGTGATGCGCAGCCGCACTGCCTCGACCAGGCGCCGCGCCGTGGTTTCGCCGTGCCGGATCAGCACGACGGTGATCAGGGCAGCGGCCAGGTGCCCGGCCCACATCAGCGCCCCGCCGGCAGCGAGGCCGGCGGAAGGGACGCCGCCGGCGGCCACGGCAAAGGAGGCGGCATGGTGTGCGTGACCGCCCAGCCCCGCTGCGGCTCCCAGGGCGTCCATGCCTTCGCCGGTGGAGCCCGCTGCCAGCGCTGCTGCGTCGGCGCTGAGGGCTGCGGGCTCCCGTGCGGCACCGGACGCATATGCGCCCGCGCCGCCGACGCTGAACAGCAGGTGGAAGATGCCCTGGCTGCCGGTCACGGCTGCGGCGAGGCGGGGCAGGGACAACGACCGGCCGGCCACCGCACAGGACACGAGGCCGGACAGCGCCAAGGAGAGCAGCAGGATGGTCGGGGTGCCGATGGCACCGCCGGCGAGCACGTGCGCCGAGGCGGCGACGGCGGTCGCGGCGAAGGCCGCCGACCAGCCGCGCAGCAGCCTCAGGTTACGCGCGTGCATGGATTCTCCGTGGTTGTTCCATCTGCCGTCCGCCCGCTCCGCCGCCGGCACGACGCCGGGCAACGGACGGACAGTGCCATTCTGCCCGGATTTCTACAGAGTGTCGAATAGTTGCGGCCACCGGGAAGAGGAGGAACCGGTGTCAGCCCTTGAAGACGGGTTTGCGCTTTTCCTGGAAGGCTGCGAAACCCTCGGCGTAGTCTGCGCTGCCGCAGAGGTCGCCCTGCGCGCGGTTCTCGGCCTCCACGGACGTCCACAGGCCGATGCGCTGGTCGCGGATCTGCGTCACCAATTCCTTGGAGGCCCGGAACGCGCCGGTGGCGCCGTCGGCCACCCGGGCCACGGTTTCCCGGGTGCGCGGCAACAGCTCCTCCGCGGGGAAGGCGCGGCTGAACAGCCCGCCGGCAACGGCTTCGGCGCCGCTCATCAGGTCCGCCGTGTAGATCAGGTCCAGGGTCCGGTGCGCGCCGAGGCGCTCGGTGAACAGCCAGTGTCCGCCGGAGTCCAGGGTGGCGCCGAGGTTGGCGAACGGCGAGCCGATCTTCGCGTTCTCGGCCACGTACACCACGTCGGTGGCGATCAGCAGCCCGAGCCCGACGCCGAGGCACGCGCCCTGCGCGGCGGCGAAGGTAGGCGCGGGAAAGGCCGCCATTTTCTGCAGCAGCGGGGTGACCTTATCCGCCAGGTAGCCGTAGGCGTCGTCGTCGGCGGGCACGACGCCGGAAATGTCCCGCCCGGCGCAGAACCCGCGGCCCTCGCCGCGCAGCAGCAGGGCCCGGACGCCGGCAGCGGCTGCGTCGTCGTAGGCGCGGTCGAGGTCGGCGAGGGCCTGCTCGTCCAGCGCGTTCATCTTCTGCGGGGCGTTGAGCACCACCTCGGCGACGTTGCCCTCGATGCTCAGCTCGATCATGCTCATGCCTGTTCTCCTAGGCGTCGTAGTCGACGGTGACTGCGGGGCTGGTGGGCCGGGTCTGGCAGGTCAGCACGTAGCCCTTCTCGATCTCATCGGGCTCCAGGGCGTAGTTCTCCTCCATCTCCACGGTGCCGGTGACGACCTTGGCCCGGCAGGTGCCGCACACGCCGCCGGCGCACGCGAACGGTACGTCCGGGCGCACCCGCAGCGCGGCGTTGAGGATGGATTCGCGGGCGTGGGTGGGGCTGGCCACCTTGCCCTGCAGGCCGTCCAGGTTGAAGGTGATCTCGAAGTTGTCCGCAGAGGGGTCCACCTCCACCGGGCGGCCGATCTGGCCCTCCGGGCGGGCGGGCTGGCCGGTGGTGAACAGCTCGAAGCGCACCTTCTCCGCGGGAACGCCGCGCTCGGCGAGGCTGTCGCGGCAGAGCTGGACCAGTTCGAACGGCCCGCAGAGGAACCACTCGTCCACGTCGCCGGTGGGCAGCACCGAGTCGATGAGCGTGGTCAGCTTCTCCGAGTCGATCCGGCCGGAGAGCAGCGGGCTGATCCGCTGTTCGCGGGAGAGCACGTGGTGCACGGCGAACCGGGTCGGGTACTTGTCCTTCAGGTCCGCGATCTCCTCCAGGAACATCACGTCCATGGCGGCCTTGTTGGCGTAGACCAGGTCGAACCGCACGGTGTCGGAGGCGGCCAGCACGGTGCGGGCGATGGAGATCACCGGGGTGATGCCGGAGCCGGCGGCGACGGCGACGAACACGTCCTGGCCGGCGACGTCGATCTGCTCGGGATGGTTCAGCTCGGTCATCTTGTGCTTGGAGATGAACGCGCCGGTGGGGCTCATGACGTCCAGCACGTCTCCGGCCTTGAGGCTTTCGTTGGCCCAGGTGGAGAACTTGCCGCCCAGGTCCCGCTTGATGGCCACCTTGACCTCGCCCGGGCGCGGCTCGGCGCAGATGGAGTAGCTGCGCCGCAGCTCCTGCCCGTCGAGGGTCGTGCGCAGCGCCACGTACTGGCCCGGCAGGTAGTCGTACTGCCCGGCCAGCTCCTCGGGCACCGCGAAGGTGACTTCGACGGCGTCGTCGGTGAGCCGGCGGACCGCGCTGACGGTCAGCGGGTGGAACGTGGTGCGGCGCGACGGTGCGGCCGGGGCGGCGGTTTCGGTTGTCATTCTTAGAGCACCTTGAAGTAGTCGAAGGGTTCGCGGCAGTCCTGGCAGACGTAGAGCGCCTTGCAGGAGGTGGAACCGAAGCGGGTCATTTCGCGCGTGTTCAGCGAGCTGCACTGCGGGCACTTCACGCTGAGGCCCAGCCTGACCGGGCCGGCGGCGGCCTTGCCGGTGGGCGGGGCGATGCCGTACTCGCTGAGCTTGGCCTTGCCGGCCTCGCTCATCCAGTCCGTGGTCCAGGCCGGGGAGAGCACCAGGTCCACCTGCACCGCCGGGTAGCCGGCGGCCTTCAGCGCGGCGGTCACGTCGTCGCGGATGGCGTCCATGGCGGGGCAGCCGGAGTAGGTGGGGGTGATCTGCACCCGCACCGCCGGGTGACCGCCGGCCTCGACGGGGTCCTCCACGGAGACCGAGCGGAGCACGCCCAGGTCCTCGATGGTGAGCACCGGGATCTCGGGGTCACACACCGTGGCGGCGACGTCCCAGGCGGCGGCGGAGGCGGCGTCGGCGGGCCGCAGCGGTGAGTGGACGGAGGTGCCCATGGCTACCAGGTAGCTCCGGGGTGCTGGCGGGCAAGGACCTGCATCTCGGCCAGGATGTAGCCTAGGTGCTCGCTGTGCTGTCCGCGGCGTCCGCCGCCCGGAGCCGGCTGCACCTCGGGAACCTGCAGCTCGGCCTCGGCCAGGACGGCGCCGACCTTGGCGTCGAAGGCGGGCTTCAGCGACGAGGGGCGGACGGCGATGCCGTCAAGCTTCTCCACCAGCTCGTCGTCGACGAACAGCTCGTTCACGTAGGGCCAGACCTTCTCCAGCGCGCGCGTCATCCGGCGGCGGGATTCGTCGGTGCCCAGGCCCAGGCGCAGCACCCACTGGGAGCTGTGGTCGCGGTGGTAGTCGACTTCCTTGACCGCCTTGGCGGCGATCGCGGCGATCGTCTCGTCCGTGGACTCCAGCAGGGCGGTGTAGAGCTCGTACTGGAAGAAGGAGACGATCAGCTGGCGGGCGATGGTGTCGGCGAAGTCGCCGTTGGGCTGCTCGACGATGTGGGCGGAACGGAATTCGGTCTCGTCGCGCCAGTAGGCCAGGTCGTCTTCCGTCTTGCCCCAGGCGGTGCCGGCGTAGGTGAGGAAGGAGCGGGCGTGCCCGATGAGGTCCAGGCCGATGTTGGCCAGGGCCACGTCTTCCTCCAGCTCGGGGGCGCGGGAGATCCACCAGCCCAGGCGCTGGGCCAGGATCAGGGCGTCGTCGCCCAGGCGCAGCGCGTACTCGGCCACGTCCTCCGGGGCGTGCAGCTCGGAGGCGGCGATGTCCTCGGGGCGCAGGGCGTTGCCCGGCGTGATGCGGGTGGCGCTGTCCATGTTCACAGGTGCTTCACCCCTTCGGACTTCGTGTAGTACGTGGCGTGCCGGTAGTCCTTGCCCTGCGGGGACTCGAAGAACTGGCCCTTGGCATCGGGGTCGGAGGCGATGATGGCCGACGCCGGCACCACCCAGAGCGAGACGCCCTCGTTGCGGCGGGTGTAGAGGTCACGTGCGTTGCGCACGGCCATGTCGGCATCCGGGGCGTGCAGCGATCCGGCGTGGACGTGGGAGAGCCCGCGCGAGGAGCGGACGAAGACTTCCCACAGCGGCCAGGCTGCGCTGACTCCGGTTGATTCCTGCGCCATCTCTTATGCCACCTCGGCCTTTCGTGCCTGTCGTGCCGCGTAGGCCGCGGCGGCTTCGCGCACCCAGGCGCCTTCTTCGTGGGCCTCGCGGCGGCGGGCCAGGCGCTGCGAGTTGCAGGGGCCGCGGCCGGCGAGGACTTCCTTGAACTCGTTCCAGTCGAGCGGGCCGTGCTCCCACTTGCCGGTTTCCTCGTTGAACCGGACCTGGTCATCCGGCAGGGTCAGGCCCAGGACGTTGACCTGCTCGACCATCATGCCGACGAAGCGCTGGCGCAGCTCGTCGTTGGAGAAGCGCTTGATCTTCCAAGCCATCGACTGCTTGGAGTTGGGCGAGTCGTCATCCGGCGGGCCGAACATCATCAGGGCCGGGGCGTACCAGCGGTTGATGGCGTCCTGTGCCATCTGCCGCTGGGCCTCGGTGCCGTTGGCCAGTTCCAGCAGGATCTCGAAACCCTGCCGCTGGTGGAACGACTCTTCCTTGCAGATGCGGACCATGGCCCGCCCGTAGGGACCGTAGGAGGCCCGGCAGAGCGGAACCTGGTTGCAGATCGCGGCGCCGTCGACCAGCCAGCCGATGGCTCCCATGTCGGCCCAGGTGAGCGTGGGGTAGTTGAAGATCGAGGAGTAGCGGGCCTTGCCCGCGATGAGGTCCTCGGTCATCTTCTCGCGCGGGGTGCCGAGGGTTTCGGCGGCGGAGTAGAGGTAGAGGCCGTGGCCGGCCTCGTCCTGGACCTTGGCCATGAGGATGGCCTTGCGCTTGAGCGAGGGCGCACGGGTGATCCAGTTGGCTTCGGGCTGCATGCCGATGATTTCCGAATGCGCGTGCTGGGAGATCTGGCGGACCAGCGTCTTCCGGTAGGCCTCCGGCATCCAGTCACGGGGCTCAATTCGCGAGTCCTCGGCAATGATCCGATCGAAGTATTCCTGCCCGGCCGTTTCCTCGGCCGAGGGAACAGCATGCAGTTCCGGCGATGCCTGTGCCTGCGTAGCCATATATGTCACCTCACTGTGCGTCTTGCCGCTGCTTTGTCCGGAACAGCGCCCGCCGCCCGGTGCGCTCCGCGGGCGCGGAAGCGCGGCCGTATTTACCGACCGTTCGTTCAGAATATGGGTGTGGCCGACGGCACGTCAAGACGGCGTCCGGGATTTGCGCCGTTCCGGCCGGATGGGCGCCCGGGCGCCGGTCGCACCGGCGGGCGCCAAGGAGCGGCAGGTCCCGGGACGCCGTGGAAGCGCCGACGAGCGGCATGGCCGGTGCGGGCCGCCCGCGGGGCAGGGATACCGTTGGAGCAGACAGTTGGAGCAGAGATCCGGCGAAGGGAGGAATGTGGAGACCGAGGAACCCCAGGCTCCCGGGCCGGGCCCGGATCGGTGGACCCTGCCCCGCCCCACCGCCGCGCAGGCCGCGCGCATCACCGTCCCGACGCTCCTCGGCCTCGCCGGCTTTTCGGCTGTTGCCGGAGCCGTGGCCTCCACCGGGGGCACCCTCGCGGTGACGCTGCCGGCGACGGCCACCCTCGCCGTGCTGCTGGCCGCCGCCGGCGCCGCCCCCTTTGTCCTGCCGGCCCTCGCGCGGATGCCCTGGTGGAAGACAGCCGCGGGCGCCCTCGGGGCGGCGGCGCTGCTGCTCGCGCTGCATCTGGCAGCCGGCCACGTGGTCCTGTTCGCCCTGCCGGCGGCTCCCGTCGCAGTGGCGGGCGGCGCCCTGTTGCTCAGCACCTCTCTCTGGGGCCAGTTCCGCCGAGGCCCGGCCCCGGAACCGGTGATCATTCCCGCCCGTGACCTCAGCTCCCGCCCGTACAGCGGAACCCTGCTGACCGTACTGGCGAACTGGATCCTCTTCCTCGCCGCCGGCGCCCTTACGGCCTGGTTCCTCCTGAAACGGTAGCCGCGCATCGCCGGGTGCACCCTAAGCCCCGGGCATAACCGGCCGCGGCGGCCCTTTCCCCCGACACCCGGCTGGATATATTCGACAGATGACTACTTCGCAGCCACCCGTCGCCAAGAAGGTACCGACCGAGCGCACCCACCACGGCCACACATTCGTCGACCCGTATGAGTGGCTGCGGGAGAAGGAGAACCCCGAGGTCGTCGCCCACCTCGAAGCGGAGAACGCCTACACGGCGGAGGTCACCAAAGACCAGGACCAGCTGCGGAAGGACATCTTCAACGAGATCAAGGCGCGGACCGTGGAGACCGACCTGTCGGTTCCGGCCCGCAAGCGCGGCTGGTGGTATTACACCCGCACCGAGGAAGGGAAGCAGTACGGCATCCAATGCCGTACCGCCGCCCGGGACACCGGCGACCTGCAGGCGGACTGGACCCCACCCGCCGTCGAGCCCGGGGTCCCGGTGCCCGGCGAGCAGATCCTGCTGGACGGCAACGCCCAGGCCGAGGGCAAGCCCTTCTTCTCGCTCGGCGGCATGGCCGTGACCGAAGACGGCAACCTGTTCGCGTGGGCCGAGGACAACGCCGGCGACGAGCGCTTCACGCTGCGGATCAAGGACCTGCGCACCGGCGAGCTGCTGCCGGACGTCATCGAAAACGTCTTCTACGGCCTGGCCTTCTCCCCCGACGGCAGCCGGGTCTTCTACATGGTGGTGGACGACTCCTGGCGGCCGCACCAGGTCAAGGCCCATGTGCTCGGCACCGACCCGGTGGACGACGTCGTGATCTACCAGGAGGACGACGTGGCGATGTGGACGGGCTTCGAGCTCTCCGCGGACCGGCGCCAGCTGGTGATCGGCATCGGCAACTCCGAGTACAGCGAGTACCGGGTGATGGACTTCGAGGACCCAGCCGCGCAGCTGCGCACGCTCATTCCCCGCAGCGCCCGCATCCTCTACGAGGCGGAGCCGCTGACCCTGGCCGGGCAGCGCCAGTACCTGCTGACCCACAACCGCGGAGCCCTGAACTCCATGGTCTCCCTGGTCGCGGAGGAGGAGTTCGCCAAGCCGCTCGAGGAGCAGCTGTGGAACACCGTGGTCCCCCACCGCGACGACGTGCGCGTCAACGGTGCCGCGGTCACCGCCACCCATGTGCTGGTTTCGGTGCGCAAGGACACCACCGAACGTGTCCAGGTGCTCCCCGTCCAGGCGCTGGGCACCGAGGCACAGGGCGACCCGGTGGAACCGGCCTTCGACGAAGAGCTGTACACGGCCAGCCTGTCCAACGCCGAGTACGAATCCCCGGTCATCCGGCTCTCCTACACCTCCTACCTCACCCCGCCGCGCGTGTACGACTACGTGCTGGATAGCGGCGAGCTGCAGCTGCGCCGCGAAACCCCGGTGCGCGGCGGCTACGATCCGACGGACTACGTGGCGGAGCGGGACTGGGCGACGGCGGCGGACGGCACGCGCATTCCGCTCTCGGTGCTGCGGCGGGCCGAAGTGGCGCGCGACGGCAGCAACCCCGCCCTGGTGTACGCCTACGGCAGCTACGAGATCAGCATGGACCCGGCGTTCAACATTGCCCGGCTGTCCCTGCTGGACCGGGGCATCGTCTATGTCATCGCGCATGTGCGCGGCGGCGGCGAAATGGGCCGGGCCTGGTACGACGACGGCAAGAAGCTGAACAAGAAGAACACCTTTACCGACTTCGTGGCCGCCACCGACCACGTGGCCGCCTCGGGATGGGCGGATCCGGCCCGGATCGCCGCCATGGGCGGTTCCGCGGGCGGGCTGCTGATGGGCGCCGTCGCGAACCTGGCCCCGGAAAAGTACCGCGCGATCGTGGCGCAGGTGCCGTTCGTGGACGCGCTGACCACCATCCTCGATCCGGAGCTGCCGCTCTCCGCGCTGGAATGGGAGGAGTGGGGCAACCCGATCACCGACCCTGAGGTGTACCGCTACATGGCCGAATACACCCCGTATGAGAATGTGCGGGAAGCGGCCTACCCGCGGATCGCTGCGGTGACCAGCTTCAACGACACCCGGGTGCTGTACGTGGAGCCGGCCAAGTGGGTGGCGGCCCTGCGGGAAAAGGGCACCGGCAGCGAGCCGATCGTGCTCAAGACCGAAATGGACGGCGGGCACGGCGGCGCGTCCGGCCGGTACGAGGCCTGGAAGGACCGCGCCTGGGACTACGCGTTCATCCTCGCCGCCCTGGACGCGCGGACCCTGCTGCCCTCCGTCAAGCCGGTGACCGCTGCCGGTAGCTGACCGGCGGTGAGCTGACCGGAAGCCCCGCGAACGGGGGCTCGGATCGGGCCGGGACGGCGCTGCGGCGCCCGTCCCGGCCCTTCGTGCATCCGGGGCGGTGAGAGCGGCGTCATGCAGCTATGTGGCGTGGATCAAACTTGACAGTGAGAACCCTCACAGGATTACCTAATGAACATTCGGTAAATAAGGCGAGAGGTTTCCACATGGCTGACGGCGCCGTCACCACACGCCCGGGGAGCACCCCGGCCCATCCCATCCTGGAGCAGGACGCCACGAGCGAGTGGCTCGGCATCGAAGTCCTGCACACCGCCGCCGGCGAAGCGACCATCACCATGGAGCTGCGCCCGGAAATGCTCAACGGCTTCGGTATCGCCCACGGCGGCATGGTCTTTGCCTTCGCCGACACCGCCTTTGCCCTGGCCTGCAACCCGCATGACGGGCCCGCGATGGCCGAGGCCCCCATGGTCACGGTCGCTTCCGGTGCCGACATCAACTTCCTTGCCTCGGCCAAGGCCGGGGACCGGCTGACCGCCGTCGCCCGCCACCGCGCATCCTCCGGCCGCAGCGGCGTCTACGACATCGAGATCACCGCTGCCGCGCCCGACGGCGGCAGCACGGTCATCGCCGAGTTCCGGGGCCGTTCCCGCACCATTCCCAATCCACGCACCCGCCGGTAGCAACCGCCACCCCCTTCCCCCACAGCAAGAAACGAAGGTTACGCATGAAGACCGCGCCCGCACCCATCAAGTCCACCGCAGCGGACCCCTCCACCTGGGATCCCGAGGAACGGATGAGCCGCGACGAGCTGGAGGCGCTGCAGCTGACCCGGCTGCAGCACACCCTCAAGTACGCCTACGAGCGCGTGCCGCTGTACACGAAGAAGTTCGACGAAGCGGGCGTGCGGCCCGAGGACCTGAAGGAGCTCGGGGACCTTCGGCTGTTCCCGTACACCACCAAGGAGGACCTGCGGCAGACCTATCCGTTCGGGATGTTCGCCGTTCCGCAGGATCAGGTGGCGCGCATCCATGCCTCCTCCGGTACCACCGGCCGGCCCACCGTCGTCGGCTACACCCGCGGCGACCTGGACCGCTGGGGCACCCTGGTGGCCCGCTCGCTGCGTGCCTCCGGCGTCAAGAGCAGCTACAAGGTGCACAACGCCTACGGGTACGGCCTGTTCACCGGCGGCCTCGGCGCGCACTTCGGGGCGGAGACCCTGGGCTGCACTGTGATTCCCATGTCCGGTGGGCAAACCGAGAAGCAGATCCAGCTGATCCGCGACTTCGAGCCGGACACCATCCTCTGCACCCCCACTTACCTGCTGACCATCGGCGACGCCATGCAGAAGGCCGGCCTGGATCCCCGCAGCACCTCGCTGAAGAACGCCGTCCTGGGCGCCGAACCGTGGACCGAGGAGATGCGCCGCGAGCTCGAGGCGATGTTCGACATCGATGCCTGCGACATCTACGGCCTCTCCGAGGTGATGGGCCCCGGCGTCGCCGGCGAATGCGTGGAGACCAAGGACGGCGCGCATATCTGGGAGGACCATTTCCGCCCCGAGATCATCGACCCGTTCGATGACACCAAGGTCCTGGGCGACGGCGAGCACGGCGAGCTCGTCTTCACCTCCCTGACCAAGGAGGCGCTGCCGATCATCCGGTACCGCACCCACGACCTGACCCGCCTGCTGCCGGGCACGTCCCGGCCGTCCATGCGCCGGATGGGCCGTATCACCGGACGCAACGATGACATGATCATCCTGCGCGGGGTGAACCTGTTCCCCAGCCAGGTGGAGGAGATCGCGCTGCGCGTGCCGGGCCTCAGCCCGCACTTCCAGCTGGAAATCACCCGTCCGGACCGGATGGACGAGCTGACGGTGAAGATCGAACGGCGCGAGGACTGCACCGCGGAGACCGCGGCCGCCGCGGCGGCCACATTGAAGAAGGAAATCAAGATCCACATCGGATCCTCCTGCGGCATCCAGGTCGTCGAGCCGGGTACCCTGGCCCGGTCCAGCGGCAAGCTGCGCCGCATCTATGACCTGCGCAGGGAGCAGCCGCAGGGCTAAGCCCGCGGGGGCAGGCAGGGCCCCGGCCGCCGTCCATTCATTGACACATGCGAAAATGGGAGCCATGCCTACTTCAACCTCATCCGCGGCGGGTGCTGCCGGCACCCGCCGCGGACGCCCCGGCTACGACCAGCAGTCGGTGCTCAACATCGCCGTGGATGTGTTCAACCGGCACGGCTACGAGGCGACCTCCATGGGCATCCTCGCGGAGAACCTGGGCATCACCAAGTCCGCGATCTACCACCACGTCCCGTCCAAGGGCGACCTGCTGCGGCTGGCTCTGGAGGAGGCCCTCGGCGGCCTCGAAGGCGTGCTGGATGACCCGCGTGCGTCCGAGGGTCCGGCCGAGCAGCGCCTGGAGTTCGTGCTCCGGGGCACCATTGCGGTCCTGGCCGAGCGGCTTCCGTACGTGACCCTGCTGCTGCGCCTGCGCGGCAACACCGAGATCGAGCGGGATGCGCTGGAACGCCGGCGCGCGTTCGACCGCCGGGTTGCGGCACTGGTCGACGCCGCCCGCACCGAGGGGTCCCTGCGCAGCGACATCGATCCGCGCACCACCACCCGACTGCTGTTCGGCACCATCAACTCCATCGTGGAGTGGTACAAGCCCGGCGGCCCGATCTCCCCGGAGAAGCTGGCCGACGACGTCATCACCATGGTCTTCGACGGGCTGCACGCGCGCTCCTGAGCCGTCTGTTCCGCCCACCGTCCGCCCAGGAGCGGACACGGCGACGCAGCCGACGAGGGCAGCCGGCAGGAATGACCGGCACGAGCACTTCATGACTCGACCACTTAACGGCGAAGGCCGGCGGACCCCCCCACGGGTTCCGCCGGCCTTCGCCGTTACTGCAGCCGGTCAATCAGCTGAAGGGCGTCAGCCCCGCTGCTTCTCGACCAGGGTCAGGACGTCGTACGTGGCCACGATCTCGTCGTTCTGGTTCGTGAGCACCGCGTCCCAGGCGACCTCGCCGTACTCGTCGGTCTCCCGCGGGGTGATCTTCTTGGCGGTCAGCGTGACCCGGATGGAGTCGCCTGCCGCGACCGGGGTGATGAAGCGCAGGTTCTCCAGCCCGTAGTTGGCCAGCACCGGCCCCGGAGCCGGCTCCACGAACAGTCCGGCACCCCAGGAGAGCAGCAGGTAGCCGTGCGCCACGATGCCCGGGAAGAACGGGTTGGCCTCGGCGGCCTCCTGGTTGGTGTGCGCATAGAAGGTGTCCCCGGTGCTGTTGGCGAAGGCGGTGATGTCCTCCAGGGTGACTTCGCGCAGGTCCGAGCGCACGGCGTCGCCGATCTTCAGCGTCGCCAGGTCCTTGCGGAACGGGTGCACGTCGTCGAAGGTGCGGTCCGCACCGGTGTGCCAGACGCCGGTGACCGCAGTGAGCATATTGGGTGAGCCCTGCACAGCGGTGCGCTGCATGTGGTGCAGCACCGAGCGGATGCCGCCGAGCTCCTCGCCGCCGCCGGCGCGTCCGGGGCCGCCGTGCACCAGGTGCGGCACGGGCGAGCCGTGGCCGGTGGAGGTGCGGGCGTCCTCGCGGTTCAGCAGCAGCACGCGGCCGTGGTGGGCGGCGATGCCGGTGAGCAGCTCGCGGGCCGTGTCCGGATCGTTGGTGCAGACCGTGGCGGCCAGGGAGCCGGAGCCCATGGCGGCCAGGCGGACGGCGTCGGCGAGGTCGGTGTAGCCCACCACGGAGGCAACGGGGCCGAAGGCCTCCACGGTGTGCAGCTCCTCAGCCTCCCGGTTCTCCCAGGTGAGCAGCACGGGCGCCAGGAACGCGCCGTCGTCGGCCGGTCCGCGGGTGCCGTCGGCGCGGACGACGTCGGGCGCCTCCAGCGAGCCGTAGGCAATCTGCGCGCCGCCCGAGAGCAGCCGGTTCACGGACTCGCGGACGCCGTCGAGCTGCTCCACGGAGGCCAGCGCACCCATGGTGACGCCTTCACCGCGCGGGTCGCCGAGGACGATGCGCTGCTCGATCCGGGCGGCTGCGGCGGCGACGACGTCGTTCACGCGGTCCGTCGGCACGATGGCGCGGCGGATGGCGGTGCACTTCTGGCCCGCCTTGACGGTGATCTCGGTGACCAGGGACTTCACGAAGGCGTCGAATTCGGGGGTGCCGGGCATGGCGTCGGGCCCCAGGATCGCGGCGTTCAGGGAGTCGGTCTCGCAGGTGAAGCGGACTCCGCCCTCCACCACGTTGACGTGGGACTTCAGGCGGTTGGCGGTGGAGGCCGAACCGGTGAAGGAGACCATGTCCCGGTAGTCGAGGTGGTCGAGCAGGTCGCGGGCGGACCCGGAGATCAGCTGCAGCGAGCCGGCGGGCAGGATGCCGGATTCGGTGATCATCTTCACCGCTTCGGCCGCCAGGTATCCGGTGGGGGTAGCCGGCTTCACGATGGTGGGCACGCCGGCGATGAAGGCGGGCGCGAGCTTTTCCAGCATGCCCCAGACCGGGAAGTTGAAGGCGTTGATCTGCACCGTGACGCCGGGGATGCGGGTGTAGATGTGCTCGCCGATGAAGGAGCCGTCCTTGGACAGCTGCTCGATGGCGCCGTCGATGATCACCGTGGAGTTGGGCAGTTCCCGCCTGCCCTTGGAGCTGAAGGTGAACAGGACGCCGATGCCGCCGTCGATGTCCACCATGGAGTCGCCCTTGGTGGCGCCGGTGCGGGCGGAGATCTCGTACAGTTCGGCCTTGCGGGCGTTCAGGTACTGCGCCAGCTCCTTGAGCTTCAGGGCGCGCTGGTGGAAGGTCAGGGCGCCGAGTTCGCGCTGGCCCACCGTGCGGGCGTGCTCGACGGCGGCGGCCAGGTCCAGGCCTTCGGAGCTGACCAGGGCGAGGGTTTCGCCGGTGCTGGCGTCCCGGACTTCGGCGGGAGCGGAGACCTGGCTGCGCTCGGGGGTCCACCAGGCGTCCTGGACGAAACTGGGAACGATCTGCACGTCAACGGCTGTTGCGGTCATCTTTGACGGGCCCTTTCGGAACGGGACGGTTTCCGGCCTTCGGTGCGGCAGCGGAGGGCTGCACGGGACACAGATAACTGACCGGACGGTCGGTAATAAAGTCCAGCGTACCGCACCCCGGCGTGGCGCACACCACTGTGTTCGAGGGTTTCGCTTCGAGGGTTTCGCTGCCCGGCCGCGACGCACCGGCTGACAGCGCCCTGGCCCGGGCGCTAGCGTTGGTCCTCCCCGCACCCGCTGCCCCCGGAGGTTCCCATGGCACCCGGAATCCTGCACCGTCCCCGCCTGGCCGCCGCCGTCGTCCTTCTGGCCCTGCTGGCGGGGCCGGCTCCGGCCGGCGCCGCCCCGGAGCGCGGAGGGAGGGGCGACGACGGCGGGCACCACCCGCGCGGCCGGACCGTCGACTACGTGGCCCTCGGCGATTCCTATGCCTCCGGCTACGGCGGCAGCGACGACATCGGGGAATGCGGCCGAACCGCCTTCGGCTACCCCGCCCTGCTGGATGCGCTGCGCCGGGTGGATCTGCAGACCGACGCCACCTGCGCCGGAGCGACGGCGCTGACCACCGATCCCGCCCCGCCGGCCGGGCCCGTGGACCTGCCGCAGCAGATTGACACCGTGCTGGCCCAGGGACTGTTGCACAGCGGCACCGACCTGGTCTCCGTGACCATCGGCGGCAACGATGTCCGATTCGGGGACGTCGTTGCCGCGTGCGCTGGCCCCGGGCTTCCCGCCACCTGCGCCCAAGCGATTACCGGGGCCAAGGAGTACGCCCGGACCGTCCTTGCCCCGGACCTTGCCGCTTCGCTGCAGCGGATCCGGGACGCAGCCCCGCGGGCCGAACTCGTGGTTACCGGCTATCCCCACCTCTTCGAGGCCGCGGTTCCCGGTGCGCTGAGCGTGCCCGCCCAGGAGCTGTTCAACGCCGGCACCGATGAGCTGAACGCTGTTATCTCGGCGCAGCTGCCTGAGGACGCGGTGTTCGTGGACGTGGTGGACGAGTTTGCCGGGCACGGCATCGGCTCGCCGGACCCGTGGATCCGGTTCGAAGGCGGGCCTTTCGACCTGCATCCGAACGCCGCCGGCTACGATCAGGGCTACCTGCCGGCCATCCTCGCCGATGCGTCCTTCGACGACCGCCGCGGGCGGCCCGGCTGCCGCTGAGCCGACATCCCCGCAGATGCCGGGCGGCCGCCGGCGCAGGGCGGCCGGCCGACTGTGTGCCTGGGCCTGCGCCCAGGCCTCCTTTCCGCTGTCGGTGCCCTGCGCTACAGTAATTCCAGCTTCACGAGATGTGGCACCCGACGCGCCCGGCGCCGAGGGAAGGCTCCGACCTGCCACACACCAACCCCCTTGTTCGGCGGGTGGTTCGGATGACGAAGCGGCCTGCATTCGCCGCAGGCCGTCCGCCAGGGCGCCTCCAAGGCCCCGGTACGGCGGGGGCAGCGGCATCCGGCGCAGGCAAGGACAACCCGAAGGGGAACTTTCTTGGGCACCGATACCACGTCCCGCTGCCGCAGCTTCACTCCCGGCCACCGCGTCCACTGGATCCACCACCGCCGGATGGCTGAACTGGACTACTGGGTGGACGTCGAGATCCATGTGGATGCCGAACTGCAGCTCATCCATCTGATTCGCGAGGGACAGCAGCAGCTGTTCTGGTTCCACGACGTCCCGGCGCTGGCCGCGGCGCTGAAGATCGCCGTCGCCCCTCCGCAGTGGTGCCCGCGGTATTCCACGCTGATGGTTCCGGGCGGTTTCCTGGGACCCACCGGGAGCTCTTTTTTCTACTTGGCCCGGCTGGACCGGGTTCATCCCTGCCTGCGCCCGGGTTTCAGCCGATCCGCTGAGGACCAGGTGGCGTCGAGTGAGTGACCGGTCAGTGAGCGGCCGGTAGTTCGGACGCCGGCGGCGGTCAGCAGGGTTCGGCGGTCAGCTGTGTTCGGACGGCAGCGGCCCCCGAGTCCGCTGCCGCTGCCGGCCCGCCCGGATCAGTGTCCGTGGTGCGGGTTCGGATCGAGCATCCGGGCCCGCAGCAGGTCCGGCACGTCCGGCCGCACGCCGGCGCTGCGCAGGTACCCCTCGGCGTCGAATCCCTCCAGGGCTGCGAGCAGCGCCGCCCGTTCGGCCTCCGCGCGGTCGTGCAGCTCGGCCGGGGTCAGCGGCCGTTCCCGCGGCGTGCGCTGCCGGGCGTGGTGGGCGTTGATGCCGCACAGGCCCTGGACGTAGTCGGCGGCGATGGTCTCCGGGGCCGCGCCGGCCAGCTGCAGCAGCAGCATGGCGACCAGCCCGGTGCGGTCCCTGCCGGCGGAACAGTGGAAGACGACGCCGCCCTCGGGCGCATCAGCGATCGCCTCCATAACGGCTGTCAGGCGCTGCGGCCAGCGGCGCAGGTTCTCGCGGTAGAACCTGGGCGAATCCATGTAGGGGCCGGTGAGCGCGGTGAAGTCAGGGTCCTGCCAGTCCTGGATCGGCAGGGACAGCCGCCGGAAGCGGGCCTGGACGGCATCGGGCACGTCGGGGTCGCTGTCCCGGCGGCCCTGCTCCTGGACGTTCCGCAGGTCGATCACGGTGCGGACCCCGTCATCCCAGGCCTGGCGCCAGCCCTGTTCGGTCAGCCACTCCGCGCGCCCCATCCGGATCAGGCGGCCCGCCCGGACCCGGCGTCCGCCTGCCGCGGGCAGCCCGCCCAGGTCCCGGGCGTTGACGGCTCCGTCCCAGTGCCTGCTCCGGCTGTCGGCTTCCATGCGTCCAGCGTAGCCTCGGGCGGGCAGGGAGCCTCCGCGCGGTCTTCGGCACCGCCGGGTGATGTACTGTACCCCTCACACTGTGTCAGGCAGGAGGACTGAAGCTGCCGGCCATCGGAGCCTTCGCGCAGATCGGCCGGGTCACCCACCGCATGCTGCGGGACCGGGACGCGGCAGGTCTGCTTGTTCCCGCCCATAAACCGGCGGCTCCACCTGATCGAGAAGGAGAACCGGATGTCCCCGATTGAAATCATCGAAAAGCCACTCCCTGCCCTCCGACTGGCTGCCCGCACTGCCGTCGTATCGGAGCAGCCCGAGATCGCCGGCGTCGTCGGCCCGCTGTTCGACAGTGTGGCTGCCGATCTGGCCCGGGCCGGAGCATCGCTGGCGACTCCGGTGGCAGTGTACGAGGCAGGCGAGGCAGGGTTGCGCGTGACCGCCGGCTACGAGCACGCCGGGACTGCTCCCGACGGCGTCGAGACGGTGGGACTGCCCCGCGTCGCCACCGCGGTATGCGGCGTCCACCTCGGCTCCATGGAGCGTATCGGCGAAAGCTGGCAGGCGCTGCACACGCAGATCATCGCCAGGGGATTCGTTCCGTCCGGGCCCTGCCGGGAGCTCTACCTCCGCGCGGTCTCCGATGATCAAAGCGACTGGGTGGCTGAGCTGCAGCAGCCCGTCATCCGGCCCTGAAACGACAGTTTCCCGCGTTGGCCGGCCGGACGCCGACAAACGCGGGAAACTGTTGGTGGCCTTACTAGTTAAGGATCTGGTACCTGAATTCAGGCTGCACGCCGGAGATGCGAAGCTGACCGTCCTCGCTCTTCGTGAAATGGTAGATCAGCTTTCCTTCCACTTCCTCGTCGGTCTTTTTGCCGTTGACCTCAGCGACGTTGACGTAATCAATATTCAAGGCGACGGAAATGCCGTTCTCATCTCCGATGGGGCCGGCGTCGATTGCGGTCGTCTCGATGGCGCGGTCCTTGATATGGACCTCGCCCTCGCCGTAGACCAGGCCGTAGCCGTCGGATGTATCGCTCGCTTCCCGATGGGTGCCCTTGAACACGACGGCAAGATTCGGGTCATCGGAAATCAGGCTGTTGTAAATCTCCTGCTGCCAGACCGGGTCGAACTTGTCCATGTTCAGCTCCCACCAGTCGACCCTGGCTTGGCCGTCGCCCGGCGCGCCGTTGGCTGCGGTGTCAATCATGTCGACCGCCATTTCAACGGCGAGGCGCTGGGCTTCCTTGATGTCCGCCTCGCTCCAGACCGAGCTTGCCGCCTCGGTGATGACCGAGGGTTCGAAGGTGAAGGCAGGATCATCCGGCAGGATGGTTGTCTTGCGCCACTCTCCCCGCTCGTCGGAGGCCAGCTCCTTCAGGGTGGGCATGCCTTCGATGGTCGGCCCGTACTCCACCCCGTCCACAATCACTGTGGTCGGGGACGCTGCGGGGCTTTGGGCGTCGGCCTCGCTTTCACCTGAACAGCCGGAGACGAGAAGGAGGACGGCTGCGGCACCGGCAGCCAATCCGGGCTTAATGATCCTGGACATACGCGACATGCTGACCCCCATTGTCATAAGTATCCGCTTTCAGGCATTCCCGGCAGCGGCCTAAGGCGAGTAGTCAACCCGGGGTGAAGTTTGAAGTCAAATCCGCAGATAGGCATTCGCTGTCTCCGCGAATTCTCCGGATGCAGGCAGCCCGCCCCCGAAAACGGGGACGGGCTGCCTGCCGGTTGAGGATCAGCTCCAGTCGTAGAAACCCTTGCCGGACTTGCGGCCCAGTTCGCCGCGGGCCACCTTGTCGCGCAGGATCTGCGGAGGCTCGAACCGCGGGCCCAGCGTGGAGGCGAGGTACTCGGAGATCCCCAGGCGCACGTCCAGGCCCACAATGTCGGTGGTCTTGAGCGGCCCGGTGGGGTGCTTGTAGCCCAGCACCATTGCGTTGTCGATGTCCTCGGCGGACGCCACGCCCTCCTCGACCATCCGCATTGCCTCCAGGGCGATGGCGACGCCGAGCCGGGAGCTGGCGAAGCCGGGAGCATCGTTGACGACGACGGGAGTCTTGCCCAGGTCCTTGACCCAGGCCGGAGCCAGGGCGGCGAGTTCGTCGGAGGTCTGCCGTCCCAGCACGACCTCGATCAGGGTGGAAGCGGGCACCGGGTTGAAGAAGTGCAGCCCGCAGAACCGCTCGGGGCGGCCCAGCTTGTCTGCCAGGTCGGAGACGGACAGCGACGAGGTGTTCGACGCCAGCCACGCGGTCCCACCCAGCTGTTCCTCCACCCGGGTCAGGGCGGAGACCTTCAGGTCGAAGTCCTCCGGCACGGCTTCGACCACCAGGTCGCAGCCGGCGAAGGCGGCGTAGTCGGTGGAAACCGTCAGCCGGGCTTCGAGCTGTTCACGGGTCTCCGTGACGGTGCCTCGCTCCACGCTCTTGCCCACGGCTGAGGTAACCCGCTCCAGGGCACCGGCGGCGGCGTCGTCGTCGCGCTCCACCACCGTCACCGTGGCGCCGGAGACCAGGAAGGCGTGGGCGATGCCCGCGCCCATCCGTCCGCCGCCGAGGACGCCTACAGTTTTCGGAATGGTGCTCGGAATGCTGCTGGATGCCATTACTTCTTTTTCCTTTCCAGGAATGCCTGCATGCGGTCGAACTTCGCCGGGGATTCGAAGAGGATGCCCTGGGCGAGGGTGTCGATGACGGGGTGCGCCTCCGCCGGAGCGTGGAACACGGTCTTGGTGATGCGCACGGCCAGCGGGTCCTGCTTCCCGATCCGGTCCGCCAGGGCGTTCGCGGCGTCGAGCAGGGCGTCGGGTTCGTGGATTTCGGTGATCAGCCGGACGGCGAGGGCCTCCTCGGCATTCAGCACCCGGCCGGCGAGCAGGATTTCCTTGGCCAGCGGCTCGCCCACAAGCTCCTTCAGCCGCCAGGTGGCCCCGGCGGCGGCCATGATCCCGAGCCCGGTCTCCGGGTTGCCGATCTTCACCTTCGGCGTGCCGAGGCGGAAATCGGCGGCGAAGGCCAGCTCTGCTCCCCCGCCCAGGGCGTAGCCGTCGACGGCGGCGATCACCGGCATCGGCAGCTTGGCGATACGGTGGAAGATGGTCGAGTTGATGCCGCGCAGGGCATCTTCCCGGCGGCGCTCGCGCAGCTGGGCGATGTCGGCGCCGGAGGCGAAGATGCCCTGCGAACCGGTGAGGATCAGGACCTTGGGGTTTTCCTCCAGCTCGGCGCACAGGGCGTGCAGCTCATCGACCATGGCCTGGTCGATGGCGTTGCGCACCTCCGGCCGATCCAGGACGGCGATGACGCGGTCCTGCTGCTCGGTGACGCGAAGGGTCTTGCAGGCTGCGAAGTCCGCCACTTAGACCGCCTCGAGGAGCATGGCGGTGCCCTGGCCGACGCCCACGCACATGGCGGCAATTCCCTTGGACACGCCTTCGCGCTCCATCCGGCCCAGCAGGGTGATGGCGATCCGGGACCCGGAGGAGCCCAGCGGATGCCCGAGGGCGATCGCGCCGCCGTCGGTGTTCACGATCGAATCGTCCACGCCGAGGCGGCGGATGCAGGCCAGCGACTGGGTGGCGAAGGCTTCGTTGAGTTCGAAGGCGCCGACGGCGTCCAGCGGGGTGCCGGTGCGCTCGAGCAGCTTCTGCGTGGCCGGCACCGGGCCGATGCCCATGATTTCCGGGGCGACGCCGGCGGACACGCCGTCGACGATCCGGGCGCGGGGCTTCAGGCCCAGCTTCTCGATGGCGCGTTCCGAGGCGACGATGATGGCGGAGGCGCCGTCGTTCAGCGAGCTGGCGTTGCCGGCGGTGACGATGCCGCCGGGCTTCACCACCGGGCGCAGCTTGGCGAGCACCTCCATGGTGGTGCCTTCGCGCGGACCTTCGTCGGTGTCGACGACGGTGTCGCCCTTGCGGCCCTTGACCGTGACCGGCACGATTTCGTCCTTGAAATGCCCGGCGGCGATGGCGGCGAGTGCCTTCTCGTGGGAGGCGACGGCGAAGGCGTCGGCGTCCTCGCGGGAGATGTTGTCGACGGCGGCCAGCTCCTCGGCGGTTTCCGGCATGGAGTAGGTCATCTTGCCGTCACGGGCGAGGTCCCCCTTGCTGAAGCGCTCGTTGACGAAGCGCCAGCCAATGGCTGTGTCGAAGGTGTCGCCGGGCTTGGCGAAGGCCTTCGACGGCTTCTCCATGACCCAGGGCGCGCGGGACATGGACTCGACACCGCCGGCGATGACGACGTCGGCCGCGCCGGCCTTGATCATGTGCGAGGCCATGATGATCGCGGAGAGGCCGGAGGCGCAGAGCCGGTTGACCGTGATGCCGGGCACCGCGTCGGGGAAGCCGGCCAACAGGGCGGCCATGCGCGCCACGTTGCGGTTTTCCTCGCCGGCGCCGTTGGCGTTGCCGAGGATGACCTCGTCGACGACGGCGGGGTCCAGGCCTTCCCGGGCCGCGAGCTCGCTGAGCACCAGGCCGGCCAGGTCATCGGGACGGACCGAGGAGAGCCCGCCGCCGTAGCGGCCCACCGGGGTCCGCACGCCGCCCACCAAAAACGCTTCAGCCATGTCACTCCTTCGTGCGGGACGCCGGCGGATCCGGCTGCCCAGATGCTTCTCGGCCGGCTTCGGGCACAGGCCCGCCCTTATTTACCGACCATTCGTTCACTTTAGCGTCCCATTCCGACGGAGGAGGGTCAACCGCGTGACGGATCCCGAAGCTGCATACGACTCACCCCTTGCCAAGTTTGGCTAATAGCATTAGCTTCTGGGTTATGACTATTAGCCAAGTGCAGTCCGCCGGCGGAACGCTGGCTGTAGAGGTCCGTGGCGACGGGCCCCTGATTGTCGCCTCCCCCGGGATCGGCGAAGACCGCAGCGGGTTTGTCCTGCTGACGGATGAGCTGGTCCGCAGCGGCTTCCGCGTGGCCGCCGCTGACCTGCGCGGGCATGGTGAAAGCTCCAGCAGGTTTGACTCCTACGGGGACGAGGCGACGGCCCGGGACCTCATTGCCATCGTCGAACACCTGGGCGGCGGACCGGCCCTGCTCGTGGGCGCGTCCATGTCCGCCGCGGCTGCCGTGATTGCCGCAGGCCGCCGTCCGGACCTCGCCGCCGGTTTGGTGCTCATCGGACCGTTCCTGCGCAACGGAACCTCATCCGTGGGCCGGCTGATGCTGTCCGCGGCCCTGCGGAAACCCTGGGGACCGGCGGTCTGGCGGTACTACGCCTCGACCCTGTGGCCGGGCCTGCCGGATGCCAAGCGCCGGGCCGGGGAGCTGACCCGGCACCTCAGCTCGTCCGGGCGCTGGGCAGCGTTCCGGGCTACGGCCACCACGAACCACGACGTCGTCGCCCCCTGGCTGAACGGCCGGATCGAGGCGCCGGCCCTGGTGGTGATGGGCGAACAGGACCCGGACTGGAAGGATTCGGCCACCGAAGCGCAGTGGGCAGCAGCTCAGCTGCGCAACAGCAGCCTCCTGATGGTGCCGCGCAGCGGCCATGCACCCATGCTGGAGAACGCCGATGTGACGGGCCCGGCCGTCCGGGACTTTGCCCGGGCCGTCTTTGAGGGTACGGACGGCGGTACGCGCGGTGCCTAGGGCGGGAATCGGACCGGAGCGGATCACCCAGGCCGCCTCGGCCATCTGCGACCAGGACGGGGCGGCGGCGGTGACCGTGGCCCGGCTGGCCGCCGACCTGGGAGTGGCAGCCCCCAGCCTGTACAAGCACGTCGCCGGCCGCGACGAGGTCATGGCCCGCGTCGCGGCCGAGGCGACGCGGATGCTCGCTGACGCCTTGCTGGACGCCGTCGCCGGCCGGTCCGGCTTCGACGCGCTGGAACGGCTGGCCTGGGCCTATCGGCGCTTCAGCAGCGAACACCCCGGCCTGTACCGCCTGTCCCAGACCGCCGTGCCCGCCGGGGAAGGTGCACGTCAGGCCGAGGCCGGACGCGCAGTGGACGTCGTCGCGGCGGCGCTGGCGGGCTACGGCCTGCCCGAAAAGTCGATGATCGACGCCATCCGCCTCACCCGCTCCGCCCTGCACGGATTCGCGGACCTCGAATGCCAGGACGGTTTCGGGCTGCCGCACTCCAGGGATGACAGTTTCCAGGTGCTGGTCGCCGCCTTGGACACGGCGCTTCGGGGACTCGCCGCCGGCAGCTGAGGACGGCGGGTCCCGGGCCGGGCCAGACCATGCGGCTGCCGCGCCCGCCCAGCCGCCGGGATGGGCGGCACGGCCGCGCGGAGGCGGGCCTGAAGCCGATGAACTGCGGGGGCTCGTGTGCCGGCGGCAGCGCCCGGGCCTGGGCTGCCGGAAGGCCTTTCCCTCAGGCGCTGCCCGGTGCGACAGTAGGTGGCATCCGCAGCGGCCCGGCCGGCACCAACCCTGCCCCGGGCACGACCCGCGACAGCGTACGGAGGCCAGGATGGGACAGCTGATCGTCACGGAGTTCATTTCGCTGGACGGTGTCATCGACTCCCCCGGCGGCGGCCCGCATCCGCATGCCGGCTGGACCTTCCACGACGTCCCCTTTGACGAAGCCGCATATGAGATCAAGGACCGGGAGCAGCGCGAGGCGGCCGCCCTGCTGCTCGGCCGGGTGAGTTACGACGAGTTCGCGCCTGTCTGGCCCGCCATGGAGGAGTTCGCCGAGTACAACGCCATGCCCAAGTACGTGGTCTCCACGACCCTCTCCGACCCGGATTGGGAAAACACCACGGTCCTGGGCTCAGTGGACGAGGTGGCCCGGGTGAAGGACCACACGGACGGAAACCTGCTGCTGCACGGCAGCGCGACGCTGGCCAAGTCCCTTGCGGCGGCGGACCTGGTGGACCGCTACCACCTGCTGGTGTTTCCGGTGGTCCTGGGCCAGGGCCGCCGCCTCTTCGATGACACCACCGACACCCACGGAACGCTGCGGCTGGCCGAGCACGAGGCGTATGCAAACGGCATCGTGAAGTCCGTGTACGACGTCGTGCGCTGAGCACTGCGCGTCCGCTCCCCGTGCACTTCGCTCCGGCTGCCGTTTCGGGAAGCCGCTGCCGCTGCGGACCGGCAGCCGGTTCCCGGAGTGGCAGCGACAGCAGCGGACAGCACTTGTCCGCAAGAAGCGCCTCGTGCTCCCGCCGTCGGCCTAGTCTCCAGGCATGAGCTACGACATCCAGATCTGCATCGACTGCACCGATCCCCTCGCCCAGGCCGACTGGTGGGCCGAGACCCTTGGCTGGGAGGTGGAGCCCACGGACCAGCAGTTCCTGGACGGGCTGCTGGCCCGGGGCCTCATCACGGCGGACGACCTGGTTGACCACAACGGCGTGCGGGTTTTCCGGCAGGGCGCCGCGCTGCACGGGCCCAACGGTGACGGGCATCCGCGGATCCTGTTCCAGGCCGTGCCCGAACCGAAGACGGTCAAGGACCGGATCCACCTCGACATCCGGCTGGCCGGCGACGACAAGGACGCCGTCCGCGCCGCCTTGGAGGCCCGGGGCGCCACGTATCTGTGGACCGGCAGCGCGGGACCGCACGAGTGGCACACGATGGCCGACCCCGAAGGCAACGAGTTCTGCGTCGCGTAGGCCTGGGCCGGGGCCGCCCGCGCCGCCCCTGCTTTACTGCTGCGGGCACCCGGGGCCACGGCTACTGCTGCAGCAGCTCGGCCGGCACAGCGTAGGTCAGCAGGACGGCGAGCAGGTTCTTCGCCGCGTGCACGCCGTAGCTGAGCATGAAGTTCTTTCCTGCCCAGATATAGACGGCCACCAGGACCGCTCCCATCGCCAGGTAGGGGGCAAGCAGCGGCGCGGTGAGCTCCTGCTTGCCGACCACGTGGATGCCAGCGAAGAGCAGCACTGACAGGACGGCGCAGATCCAGATGTTGAGGTACCGGCTGAGCTTGCCGATAAGCAGATGCCGGTAGACGTACTCCTCCACGAACGGAGCCAGCACCACCACCATGGGAATCACCAGCAGCGGAGGCAGCCCTGTCACCAGGTCCTGGGCGGCCTGCTGGTTGACCGGAGTCTCCGCCGGCCCGGCCAGCACCACGGCGACCATGGAGACCAGCAGCATCAGGAGGACCCCGCCGGGTATCGCCGCCGCTGTCAGCACGGGACGGGCCGCGAGCAGGCGCAGCTCCGTGGTGATGGCACGGCGGGAGGCGAGCCAGGCCAGCACCGCAGCGGCCAGGTAGAAGGTCACGTTCACGGCGTAGGCGGCGAGCAGCGGATCCTGCGCCAGCTGCTCCGGCAGTGCGATGGGCAGGAAGCTGAACACGCCCACGAACAGCAGGTAGAAACCGGCGGCTACGGCGTCCCCGCGGTTGAACCGCCGCTCCGGTGAGACGGAAGGGGCGGTCTGCCGGGGAGGAACACGGTATTCGGCCATGCGCTCCAGCCTATCGAGCGACCTTGACTGTTCGCTGGACGGCCCGGCCCGCTGCCCGGCGACAGGGTCTGGGTCATCCCTCCCGATGGTCGGTGATCCATGCACCGCCGTGGGCGAGGTGGTCCACCCGGTTGTATCCGGCAACCTGCCAGGGGCCGCCGCCGGACGGCCGAACCAACCGGGTCACCGACCCGTTGCGTACGCCGGCCCGGGCGGCTATCTGCTCGATCTGCTCGGGCAGCAGGAACTCGCAGACGTAGCGCAGCAGCAGGATCACCGCGTCGTGGCAGAACACCGCCACCCGCCGCCCGTCCTCGGCGGCGTCCAGGTCGCCCATCAGCGAGCGCAGGCGCAGCGCGACGTCGGCCCAGGACTCCCCGCCCGGCGGCCGGTAGGCGAACCGGCCGAGCAGCCTGCGGCGCGCTGCCTCCTCCGGCCAGCGGGCGCGGATTCCGTCGTGGGTCAGCAGGTCCAGCACCCCCTGCTCCCGGTCCCGGAGCCGCTCATCCACGCGCAGCACACCGCTCTCGCCGCCGGGCGTCTTCGGCGGACCGGGTCCCCCGCCGCCGGCAGGCGCCCCCGGGCCGTCCGCTTCGCCGCCGGACGCCCGGCCGCTGATCAGCTCTCCGACCCCGGCCAGCTCGGCGGTCTGCCGCGCCCGAAGATAGGGCGAGCACCAGGCCGACTGCGGGCGCCGGTCAGCCGGCAGCCCGGCCAGCCACAGCCCCAGCGCCCGGGCCTGCCGCTCCCCGGCGTCGGTCAGCGGCACGTCCCAGTCCCGCAGGCCGCCGACGTCGGCCGCGGGCAGGCCGGCCCGGCGCGCTGCGGTGGCGGCTACGTTCGCCGTGCTCTCGCCGTGCCGGATCAGCAGGAGTTCGACAGCGCCCATCGAAACGCTCAGCCGGTGCCGGCCGCGGCGCGCTGGTCCACCCGTCCGCCGTTGCGGACGATGAACGTCAGGATGAACGCAAGCACCGCGAAGACTGCCAGCAGGCTCAGCCCGACGAAGTAGCTGCGGTTCTCCGCATCGTAGGTCGCGCCCATGACCAGCGGCGGGAAATAGCCGCCCAGCCCGCCGGCCGCGGCGATGATGCCGCCCACCGTGCCGACGTCGCGCGCCGGTGCGGCCCGCCCCACCCAGGCGAACACTCCCCCGGTGCCCAGTCCCAGGAACACGGCCATGGCCAGGAACGCCGTGCCGTAGACGCGTTCCTCCTCGGGCCGGAACGCCACCACCATGGCCAGCACGGCCGTGCCGGCGAAGGACGCCAGGGTCACGGCCCGCGGTCCGACCCGGTCGGCGATCGTTCCGCCGATCGGCCGGGCAATGACGGCGGCGACGGCGAAGCCCGCCGTCCGGGTGCCGGCGGCGGTGGCATCCCAGTCGTAGACGTTGCCCAGATAGGTCGGCAGGTAGTTGGAGAACGCCACGAAGGCACCGAACACCACGCCGTACAGGAAGCACAGCTGCCAGGTCACCTTCAGCGTGAAGGCATGCCGGATCTTCGGCCACGTCGGCTCGATGGGCCGGGACCAAGCCGGGGACTCGCGCAGCAGCAGCCAGCTGAGCACCGCCATCACCGCGACGACGGCGGCGATCACCAGGTGCGCCGGGAAGTAGCCGACGGCGGCCACCAGCCGCGGGGTGAAGAACGCGGAGACGGCGGTGCCCACCATGCCGGCGCCGAAGATGCCGGTGGCGAAGCCCTTGCGGCTGCGTTCGTACCAGGCGGAGCAGAACGGGATCCCGATGGCGAAGACCGTTCCGGCGATGCCCAGGAAGAACGCGACCACCACCGTGAACGCGAAGCTGCCGGTCCGGCCGGCGACGGCGGTCAGCAGCACCAGCGGCGCGGTGGCCCCGAGCACCAGGGTGAACATCAGCCGGCCGCCGTAACGGTCGGTCAGCGCGCCCACCGGAATCCGGGCCACCGAACCGACGAGGATCGGCATGGCCACCAGCACCGAGGCCTGCCCCGGAGACAGATCCATCTCCGCCACATACCGGCTGGAGAGGGGGCCGATGACGGTCCAGGCCCAGAACCCGACCGTCGAGGCGATCGTGGCCAGGACCAGGTTTCGGAGCTGGCCGTCCTTCAGGCTGGCTCCGCTCGCCGGCGCATCGGCTGCACTGGACATCTCATCTCCGATCCCTTGGACGGGCCGCCGCTGCCTGCGCCCGGACGACGGCGGCGGCGGTTACCTGCGGATGTTGCGGCGGTCCCGGTCAGGGGTGCCGACCGGAGCCCAGCCGCGGCGGACGGGAGCCGCTCCGACGCCCTGCGGATCGCGCGACCGGTAGACGATGTACGGGCGGAACAGGTACTGCAGGGGCGCCGTGAACGCATGCACCAGCCGGGTGAACGGCCAGATCGCGAACAGGGCCAGGCCCCACAGCACGTGCAGCTTGAACGAGAAGCTCGCCGCCGCCATGGCGGCGATGTCCGGCTGGAAGATCCAGATGGACCGGAACCAGGGCGAGACGGTGAGCCGGTAGTCGGTGACCGTCGGGTCGAAGACGTTCACCAGGGTGGTGGCCAGCCCGGCGAGCAGGGCGCCCACCAGCACCACGTACATGAACTTGTCGTTGCGGGTGGTGGCCATGAACACCGGCCCCGTGGTGCGCCGCCGATAGATGAGCAGGGCGACCCCCACCAGCGTCCCGAACCCGGCCACCGCGCCGATGCTCAGCGCCATGATGTGGTAGGCGTGCTCGCTGATGCCCGCCGCGTCGGTCCAGGACTCCGGAATGACCAGCCCGATGAAATGCCCGGCGATCACCGCCAGGATCCCGAAGTGGAACAGCGGCGAGGCGATGCGCAGGATCCGCGACTCGTACAGCTGGGAGGAGCGGGTGGTCCAGCCGAACTGGTCGTAGCGATAGCGCCAGATCGTTCCGCCGATCATGACGGCCAGCACCACGTACGGCAGCACGCCCCACAGCATCACGTCGTCCAGGCCCACGTTCACGTCGGTGGGTATATCCATCGGCTTCATGGTGACGGCTTCCTCTCGCTCATCGGCAGCAGCCGCACGTCGTACGGTTCCAGGCCCACCGTTTCAGCGGGCGGGCCGTATCCGGCCATCCGCATGACCGCGTCCCGGTCCGCAGGGGACGGTCCGGGCAGGGTCCGGCAGATCAGGGCGACGGCGCCGTGGTGGGGCAGCCCGTCGTCGTGCAGCGCCAGCCGCAGCAGTTCCAGCGACGGGCGGTAGCGCTGCAGCAGCCCGTAGCCGTCCTCCGGCGAGACCCTGGCCGCGAACTCCAGCACCATCGGCAGGTAGTCCGGCAGCTCGGCATCGTCGGTCACCGCCCCGTGCCGGCGGTACACCTCCTTGAAGCCCGAGAGTGCCTGCCCCCGGCGCCTGGTGTCGCCGTCGGTCCAGTAGGTCAGGTGCAGGCTGTGCTTCCGGGACAGGTCGAATTCCTGGACGTAGTCGCCCTGCACTTCGCGCAGCGGGCGGTCCGTCAGCCAGCCGCACAGCTCCTGCACCTGGTCCGCGGGAGCGTCCACTTCGGCCAGGGCCCGGAGCAGCAGCGGCAGGCGGGCCAGCAGCGCTTCGTCCGGATACTGCAGCAGCTGGGCGGCGGCGAGCCGGCAGACGGCGCTGCGCCGGGGGTTCGGGTCGGCGTACGGCCCGGCTTCCAGGGTGCCCCTGGCCGGCTTGCCCAACAGCTTCTCGAGCAGGCTCACTTCGCTTCTCCTGTCCCGCCGGGTGCGGACGGGTCCGGGCCGCGGCGCGGGCCCGTTTCGTTGTCCGCGGAGCCCGGATCTCCGCCCTTTCCGGGCTGCCCGGCGGCGTCCGTCATACCGGCGTTCCGGGACTCGCCGGCGTCGGGCCGCTGCGGAAACAGGCCGCGCGGGGCACCGCGGCCGTCCCAGTTCAGCAGGTTGATCCGACCCGTGCCGCGGTTGCCGGCCGGGTCGTCGCCGCGCTGCCGGGCTTCGAGGGCCGCGAAATTCTCGACGGCGATCGGCATGGGCCGTCCCGAGGCCTCGCCGAACACGCCGGTCTGGCCCATGCCGGGCCCACCCTCCACGTCCAGGGAGCAGCCGATCTCCTCGAGGTTGTGCGCGTCCTCCAGATGCGCGCTGGGAATGACGTAGCGCTCCTCGTACTTGGCCACCGCCATCAGCCGGTACATCTGGACGATCTGCCGGCCGCTCATGCCCACGGCGCGGGCAATCTCCTCGTCGGGGGCATCGCCCAGCGCGATGTTGCGCATGTAGGCCCGCATCGCCGCCAGTTTCCTCAGCACCCCGGTGACCAGGTCCGTGTCGCCGGCGGTGAACAACTCGGCCAGGTACTCCACCGGAATGCGCAGCGAGTCGATGGCGCCGAACAGGTTGCCGGCGTCCTCGCCGTCGTGCCCGGAGTCCTTCAGCACGTCCACGATCGGAGACAGCGGCGGCACGTACCAGACCATCGGCATGGTCCGGTATTCGGGGTGCAGCGGCAGCGCGACCCGCAGCTCCTTGGCCATCGCATAGACCGGCGAGCGCCGCGCGGCGTCGAGCCAGTCCTCCGGAATCCCCTCCGCCCGGGCCGCGCGGATCACCTCCGGGTCGTTCGGGTCCATCATCAGGTCCAGCTGCGCCTCGTACAGGTCCTGCGGATCCGGGACGGAGGCTGCCTCGGTGACCCGGTCGGCGTCGTACAGGAAGATGCCGATGTAGCGCAGCCGGCCCACGCAGGTCTCCGCGCAGACCGTGGGAATGCCGACCTCCACGCGGGGGAAGCAGAACGTGCACTTCTCGGCCTTGCCGGTGCGGTGGTTGAAGTACATCTTCTTGTAGGGGCAGCCGGTCACGCACTGCCGCCAGCCGCGGCAGCGGTCCTGGTCCACCAGCACGATCCCGTCCTCGGTGCGCTTGTAGATCGCCCCGGACGGGCAGGATGCCATGCAGGACGGGTTCAGGCAGTGCTCGCAGATGCGCGGCAGGTAAAACATGAAGGTCTGGTCGAACTCGAACTTCACCTTCTCCTCGGCGTCGCGGCGCATCTTCTCCACGACCGGATCGTGCGGGCCGATTTCAGGGGATCCCCCGAGGTCGTCGTCCCAGTTCGCGGACCACTCAATCTTGGTGTTCTCCCCGGTGATCAACGACCGTGGCCGGGCCACCGGGAAGTCGTCCCCGGCCGGGGCATTGATCAGGTTCTCGTAGTCGTAGGTCCACGGCTCGTAGTAGTCGCTCAGCTCGGGCTGGACGGGGCTGGCGAACAGGCCGAGCAGCTTCTGCCAGCGCCCGCCGGACTTGAGCTTCAGCCGCCCGGCCCGGTTCAGCTCCCATCCCCCGCGCCACTTCTGCTGGTCCTCATAGCGGCGCGGATAGCCCTGACCGGGGCGGGTTTCCACATTGTTGAACCACACGTATTCGGTGCCGGCCCGGTTGGTCCAGGCCTGTTTGCAGGTCACCGAACAGGTATGGCAGCCGATGCACTTGTCGAGCGCCATCACCATGGCGACCTGGGCGAGGATCCTCATCAGTACCGCACCTCCTGGGAGCGTTTGCGCACCACGGAGACGATGTCCCGCTGCACGCCGGTGGGACCGAGGTAGTTGAACGCCCAGGACAGTTGGGCGTAACCGCCGATCATGTGCGTGGGTTTGAGCAGGATACGGGTCACCGAGTTGTGGATGCCGCCGCGCCGCCCGGTGGCCTCGGACTTCGGGGTGTCGATGATGCGTTCCTGCGCGTGGTGGACGTAGATGATGCCCGCCGGCATCCGGCTGGAGACGATGGCCCGGCCCACCAGCACCCCGTTGGTGTTCACACACTCCACCCAGTCGTTGTCCGCCACCTCGATCAGCTTCGCGTCCTGCGGGCTCATCCACACCGCCGTCCCGCCGCGGGAGAGGGAGAGCATGAACAGGTTGTCCTGGTATTCGGAGTGGATGGCCCACTTGTTGTGCGGGGTCAGGTAGCGCACCGCCACGGACAGCTCGCCCCGCTGCCCCAGCTGGGGTTCGCCGAACAGCCGGTGCATGTCCAGCGGCGGCCGGTAGATGGGCAGCGTCTCGCCCATCTCCCGCATCCAGTCGTGATCGAGGAAGAAGTGCATCCGGCCGGTGAGGGTGTGGAACGGCTTGAGCCGCTCGATGTTGATGGTGAACGGCGCGTAGCGCCGCCCCCCGGTCTCCGAGCCGGACCATTCCGGGCTGGTCAGCACCGGAACCGGCTGCTCCTGCGTCGCGGCGTAGGTGATCCGCTTCTCCTCGGAGCCTTCGGCCAGGTCCACCAGCGGCATCCCTGTGCGCTGCTCCAGGTGCCGGAACCCCTGCACGGCCAGGGCGCCGTTGGTGGTGCCGGAGAACAGCAGGATGGCCTCGGCCATCTTCGGCGCGGTGTCCACCGCCGGCCGGCCGGCGGCCGGCCCGGAGTCGAACACCCCGTGCCGTTGCGCCAGCTGCACCACCTGCTCGCCGACGTCGTACGTCACGTTCTTCGTGACGAAGCCCAGCTGCTCGGCCAGCGGTCCGACGGCGACGAATTTGCTGCCGATGGCCGTGTAGTCCCGCTCGACCACCTTGAGGGCCGGCAGGTTTTCTCCGGGCACCGCCGGCAGGTCCGTGCCCTTCCAATCCGGTGCGTGGCCGCCCGGCTGGCGGATTTCGCCGGGAGTGTCATGGGTGAGCGGGGTGGCCACCAGGTCCTTCCGCACACCGAGGTGGGTCTGCGCCTGGCGGGAGAACTCCTCGGAGAGCAGCCGGAACAGCTCGTAGTCCGACTTCGCCTCCCACGGCGGGGGGATCGCCGGCGTGAAGGCGTGGATGTAGGGGTGCATGTCGGTGGTGTTGAGGTCGTTCTTCTCGTACCAGGTGGCGGCCGGGAACACGACGTCGGAGAGCAGTGTGGAGCTGGTCATCCGGAAATCGGCGGTCACCAGCAGGTCGAGCTTGCCCTGCGGCGCCTGCTCATGCCAGGCCACGTCCTGCGGCCGGGCATCGGCATGGTCGGCGCCCCGGACATTGTTGAGCGTGCCGAGCAGGTGCTTCTGGAAGTACTCCTCCCCCTTGGCGGAGGAGCCGAACAGGTTCGAACGCCACAGCAGCAGCGTCCGCGGCCAGTTCTCCGGCGCGTCCACGTCCTCGATGGCGAACCGCAGCGACCCGTCCTTCAGCCGGTCCGCCACCCAACGGCCCTCGTCCGGAGCCTCGCCGGCGGCGACGGCGGCCGCCGCGGCATCGGCAATATCCAGCGAATTGCGCTTGTCGAACTGCGGATAGAAGGGCATCCAGCCCATGCGCACCGACTTCGCCAGCAGATCCGCGGTGTGCATCCCGGCCAGGTGGCCGTCCGCCAGCGGCGAGTGCAGCGCATCCCCCGAATAGCCGTCGGAGCGCCACTGGTCGGTGTGCATGTACCAGAACCCGGTGCCGATCATGAAGCGCGGCGGCCGGGTCCAGTCGGTGGCGGCGGCCATCGCGGCCCAACCGGTGATCGGGCGGCACTTTTCCTGGCCCACATAGTGCGCCCAGCCGCCGCCGTTGCGGCCCTCGCAGCCGGTGAGCATGAGCAGGGCCAGGATCGCCCGGTAGGTGACGTCGCCGTGGTACCAGTGGCAGAGCCCGGCGCCGAGGATGATCATCGACCGCCCGCCGGAGTCCTCGGCGTTCCGCGCGAACTGCCTCGCGGTGCGGATCACCGCGTCCGCGCCCACCGAGGTGATCTCCTCCTGCCAGGCCGGGGTGTAGGGGGTGGCGGCGTCGTCGTACCCGGCGGCCCAGCTGCCGGGCAGCCCCTCCCGGCCTACCCCGTACTGGGCGAGCATCAGGTCGAAGACCGTGGTCACCTTCCGACCGGCGACGACGGCGACCGGCACGCCGCGCTGCAGCACCGAGCCGGTGCCGTCAGGGTCGGTGAAGGCCGGCAGCTGAAGCCCGCTGACCGTTCCGTCCCAGCCGGCCGTGTCCGCCGCGGAGAGGGAGGGGCGCACGCCGGCCAGGTCCAGGTTCCATTTCCCGGCGTCGGCCTCGTTGTACCGGTGGCCGATGGAACCGTTCGGCACCACGGGCGTACCGGCGTCGCGGTCCATCAGCACCGTCTTGAACGCCGCGTCGGCACCGGCGGCGCCGGGGCGGGGGCCACCGGCCCGGTGCGCGCCCCCGCCGCCGGCGTCGGTCCCCGACAGGTCGGCGGCGGTGAGGAACTTGCCGGGCACCACCGTGCCGTCGCCGCGCTCCTCCAGGGTGACCAGGAACGGCAGATCCGTGTACTGCAGCACGTAGTCCTCGAAGAACGGCACCCGCCGGTCCACAAAGTTCTCCTTGAGCATCACGTGCCCCATGGCCATGGCGAGCGCCGCGTCGGACCCGGCGGCGGCGGGCAGCCATTCATCGGCGAACTTGGTGTTGTCGGCGTAGTCGGGGCTGACCGAGACCACCTTGGTGCCCCGGTAGCGGGCCTCCACCATCCAGTGCGCGTCCGGGGTGCGGGTCACCGGAATGTTGGACCCCCACATCATCAGATAGGTCGCGTCCCACCAGTCCCCGGATTCGGGCACGTCGGTCTGGTCGCCGAAAACCTGCGGACTGGCCACCGGCAGGTCCGCGTACCAGTCGTAGAAGCTGTTCATTACCCCGCCGATGAGGTTGATGAACCGGGCCCCCGCGGCGTGGGAGACCATGGACATCGCGGGAATGGGGGAAAACCCGGTGCAGCGGTCCGGCCCGAAGGTCTTGACCGTGTAGACGTGGGCGGCCGCGGTCAGTTCCAGCGCCTCGGCCCAGCTCGAGCGCACCAGCCCGCCCTTCCCCCGGGCCTGCTGATAGCGTCGCCGCTTTTCCGGATCCGTGACGATCCGTTCCCACGCCAGCACCGGATCACCGCCGACGTCGCGCTTGGCCTCGCGGTACATCTCCGCCAGCACCCCGCGCAGGTAGGGATAGCGGACCCGGGTGGGCGAGTACGTGTACCAGGAGAAGGCCGCGCCGCGGGGGCAGCCGCGCGGCTCGTATTCGGCGCGGTCCGGGCCCACGGATGGATAGTCGGTCTCCTGCGCCTCCCAGGTGATGATCCCGTCCTTGACGTAGACCTTCCAGGAGCAGGAGCCGGTGCAGTTCACCCCGTGCGTGGAGCGGACGATCTTGTCGTGGCTCCACCGGTTGCGGTAGAAGTCGTCGGCCTGCCGGCCGCCTTCCCGGTAGACGGCGCGGCGGTCCGCGCTCTCGTCCCACCGGGTGAAGAACCGGCCAAAGCCAAGCAGGGCATCGGATGCGGGGCCGTCAATCCCCGCCGGGGAGCTGACCATTCTGTAACGCTAGCGACGCCGTTCCCGGGCCGGTAGGTTTCGCCGGTGTATTGGGCGGACCGGGCCGGCATCAGGAGGCCCGGAAAGCGGCCCGGAGGGCGGGGGATAGACTCGATGCGTGAGCATCGAACTTCCGGAAAAGGTATCGGACATCTTCGACCCGCGGCAGTGGCGTGTGGTCAGCGGGTTCGGGGACCTGCAGGACATGACCTACCACCGGCAGGTGGAGCGCGACGCCGACGGGCGCATCCTGCGCGACCTGCCGACCGTCCGCATCGCCTTCAACCGGCCCGAAGTGCGCAACGCCTTCCGCCCCGGCACCGTGGATGAGCTGTACCGGGCCATGGACCACGCGCGGATGACCCCCGACGTCGCGACCGTCCTGCTCACCGGCAACGGCCCCTCCCCCAAGGACGGCGGCCATTCCTTCTGCTCCGGCGGCGACCAGCGGATCCGCGGCCGCGACGGCTACCGGTACGCCGAGGGCGAGACGCAGGAGACGATCGACCCGGCCCGCGCCGGCCGGCTGCACATCCTTGAGGTGCAGCGGCTGATGCGCACCATGCCGAAGGTGGTCATCGCCGTCGTCAACGGCTGGGCCGCCGGCGGCGGGCACAGCCTGCACGTGGTCTCCGACCTGACCCTGGCAAGCCGCCAGCACGGAAAGTTCAAGCAGACCGACGCCACCGTGGGCAGCTTCGACGCCGGCTACGGCTCCGCCCTGCTGGCCCGGCAGATCGGGCAGAAGCGGGCCCGGGAGATCTTCTTCCTCGCCCGTGAGTACTCCGCCGAGGACATGGTGGCCATGGGCGCCGTCAACGAGGCCGTGGACCACGAGGACCTGGAAAAGGTCGCCCTTCAGTACGCTGCGGACATCGCCCGGCAGTCGCCGCAGGCCATCCGGATGCTGAAGTTCGCGTTCAACCTGCCCGACGACGGGATGGCCGGCCAGCAGGTGTTCGCCGGCGAAGCCACCCGGCTGGCCTACATGACCGACGAAGCGGTGGAGGGCCGGGACGCTTTCCTGGGTAAACGGGAGCCCGACTGGTCCGCCTTCCCCTACTACTTCTAGGCCCGAATGGAACTGCTTCCCGTCCACACGCACCCCGGCTTCGACGGCCGTCAGCTGCTGGCCCCGCTCGCCGCCGCGCTGGCAGGTGAAGGACCGGCCGTCGCCCCCCACACCGATCCAGGGCAGAGCTTCTCCGGCCAGCTGCCGAACGACGACATCGCCCTGGTGGTCAGCACCTCCGGCTCCACCGGGCTGCCGAAGCAGACCATGCTCAGCACCGACGCGCTCGCTGCGTCGTCGATGGCCACGGCGGTGGCGTTGGAGGCGGACGGGCAGTGGCTCTCGGCCCTGCCGGTCAGCTATATCGCCGGGGTCCAGGTCCTGGTGCGCTCCCTGTTCGCCGGCACCGATCCCGTGTTCATGGACCTGACGCAGCCGTTCACGGCGGAGGCCTTCACCGAAGCGGCAGCCGACATGACCGACCGGCACCGGTTCACCTCCCTGGTGCCCACCCAGCTGCACCGGCTGCTGCAGGATCCCTCGGAGGCGACGCTGCGGGTGCTGCGCCGCTTCGACGCCATCCTGCTCGGCGGCGCCCCGGCCGGGGCCCGGCTGCTGGACGCCGCCCGATCCCACGGCGTGCGGGTGGTGACCACCTACGGCATGAGCGAGACCTGCGGCGGCTGCGTGTACGACGGCGTTCCGCTGCCCGGCGTCGAGGTGATCCAGGACGAGGGCCGGTTGTGGGTCAGCGGCGACGTGCTGGCCGACGGCTACCTCGGCCAGCCCGAGCTGACGTCCCGCCGTTTCCCTTTCCACTCCGGCCGGCGTTGGTTCCGCACCGACGACACCGGCGTCGTGGCCGGCCGCAGCGTGCGCGTCACCGGCCGGGTGGACGATGTGGTGATGAGCGGCGGCGTGAAGATCTCCGCTCCCGCGGTGGCCGCGGCGATCGAGCAGCTGCCCGAAGTCCACCAGGCGGTGGTGCTGGGCATCGAGGACGCCGAGTGGGGCGAGGCCGTCGGCGCCGCCGTCGTCGGCGAGGTGGATCCACGGAAGGTCAGCGACGCGGTCCGCGCGGCGCTGGGACCGGCCTCCGTGCCCAAGGTGGTGCTCCTGCTCCAGGAGCTTCCGCTGCTGCCCAACGGCAAGACCGACCGGCTGGGCCTCCGCCGTCTGCTGGCCGCAGCCCGGCGTTGAGTCCGCGCACCGCTGCCGGCGACCGGCCGGCCGGGGCGGCTGCGCCGATTTCTGCTGGACGCGGCGGCGGAGAAGAATGGTCCCGAGGGATACCAACACCATGACGAGAAGGATGCACAGTGGCCACAGCCGCCCAGTGGATTGAAGGCGCCCGACCCCGCACCCTGCCGATGGCGGTGGCGCCTGTCGTCATCGGCAGCGCCGCAGCCTTCGGGCTGGATGCCTTCAAACCGGTCAACGCCGTCCTGGCCCTGCTCGTGGCCGTGCTGCTGCAGGTCGGGGTCAACTACGCCAACGACTACTCCGACGGCGTGCGCGGCACCGACGACGTTCGTGTGGGGCCGCTGCGCCTGACCGGTTCAGGCGCCGCCGCCCCCCAGCAGGTCAAGTATGCGGCGTTTGCGTGCTTCGCCGCGGCGCTGCTCGCCGGTTTGGCGCTGGTGCTGCTGTCGCAGGCGTGGTTCCTGCTGCTGGTGGGCGTGGGCTGCATCGCCGCCGCCTGGGGCTACACCGGCGGGCGCAACCCGTACGGCTATCTCGGCCTGGGGGATGTCTTCGTCTTTGTGTTCTTCGGGCTCGTCGCCACCCTGGGCACCACCTACACCCAGGCCGGCACCGTGGACTGGGCAGCCGTGATCGGCGCCGTGTCCACCGGCCTCTTTGCCACAGCCCTGCTGATGGCCAACAACGTGCGGGACATCCCCACGGACCGCGAGGTCGGCAAGCGCACGCTGGCCGTGCGGCTGGGCGACGAGGCAGCGCGCATCAGCTACGTGATGATGCTGGCGCTGGCCCTGCTGCTGCCGCTGCTGATCGCCCCGGACCGGCCGTGGGTGCTGCTGGTGCTGCTGCTCGCACCCGCCTGCCTAATGCCGTCCTGGCTGATGCTGCGGGGCAGGAAGCGCAAGAGCCTGATCCCGGTGCTGAAGCAGACCGGGCTGATCAACCTGGGCTTCAGTGTGCTGTACGGTTTGGGCCTGGTCCTGACCCGTGTGCTGGCCTGAGGGTCCCGGCCTGACGGTCCCGCCCCTTCCGGCCGCCCGCTCCGCCGGGGCCGGGCCGGAACTCAGCCTGCTGCTGCGCCGGCGGCTTTGGGCAGATCGGCCGCCTGCCGATAGGCGTTGACCAGGGCGCAGGCGCGGGCTGCCGTTTCAGGGTCGGGCATCGAGATCACGTGCCTGAGTGCAGGGCCGGTTTCCAGGACCAGGGCCGGGCCGTTTCCGGTGATGAAGCCGACGGCGCCGAGGTTGAGCCGGTAGCCCCAGCCGCCGTGGTCCATGGCCCGGATATCCTGCACCGACGCGGAGCGGATCTGCCCGTGGCCGACCGGCATGAGGGTCTTGACGCCGCCGGCGAGCACCCGCACGCCGTCCCGGTCGATGATGGCCCGGCCGTGCAGGAACGCCCACATCACGGCGGCCGCCGGGATACCGAGCAACGCCAGGAGCGGGTGGAGGAACACCACGCTGAGTGCCACGAGCCCTCCGGTTCCGAAACTGAGCAGCCAGGCCGTGCGGCCCATCGACACGGTGACGGCCAGTGTCCCGCCCTGCGCGGCCGAGGCCTGGGCGGCCTGGACCACGGCGGAACGGTCATCGGCTGCGGCCCGGCCGGCAGCCGCGGTCTCCGGGGTGGGAGTCCGATCCACCTCTCCGGGCCGGTAAAGGAGCGCTGCCGCCGTCCCGAGGGAAGCTCCCAGCGCCGAGCCGATCCCTGTCACCGGCCCGGAGACCGCTGCCTGGGAAGCGTCGGCGAGGTCGATCTGGCCGGCCACGACGCCGACGGCCAGGGCTGTGATGAGGGTTCCGAAAGCAAGGCCGAACCCCACGGTGACGCGGCCCAGCAACAGCGAGTAGCCCCGGGTCAGGATGCCCAACCCGGCGATCAGCGCCCCGCTGCCTCCGCCGGCCAGGACGGCGATCAGGGCGGTGACCCACAGCGGGGAGTATCCGTCCACGCCGTCGCTGCCCCAGTGACTGGCCAGCATGTCCGGAAGCCGGTCCGCCACCGAGTACATCCAGCCGGCCGCCGCACAGCCGAGCACCAACGGCCCGGCGGTCACGCCGATCAGCCATCGGCGGTTGTAGGTCCGCTCGTCCGGATGCGTTCGATTCGGATGCCCCATGGCCTGCAACCCCCCGTTGTCGGCATGATGCCGGCGCTGCGCGGTTGGCGGCGGCCGGCCGTTAATGCAGGCAGTCTACCCGCCGGGTGGGGCGGCGGCTTCGCAGCCGGAGGGAACAGCGGGGCCGGCTGCCGCCGGGCTAGTTGCCGCGGGGCTTACGGTCGTTGTCGATGCGCACGTCCGGGACCTCGTCGACCAGGGTGTCCTCGGCCTGCGCGTCATCCAGCTCGGCGCGGTTGCGCTTGGGCGGGGCTCCATCACGGAAGCGCGTCTGGAGGCTGCGCGCGGCGTCGTCGCGCATGTTCCGGAAGAACAGATAAGTGACGCACCAGGCCAGGATCGCCGACACCACGGCCGAGTAGACCAGCCCCAGGTTCAGCCAGAGGCAGGCGGCGAAGAAGACGGCCACGAGGCCAAGGCGCAGTGCGGTGAATTTCCAGAAAGCCACCTCTTCATTCTACGCAGGTCCTGCACTGCGTCGGGGCTGGCGGTTGGCGGAAGGCCCTCCCCTACAATTGGGATATGCCACGCCTCCTGCTGTTCGGTATCATCGTCGTCGCCGCCGTGATCATCTACGCGCTGATCGACTGCATCATGTCCGCGGCCAAGGAGGTGAGGAGCATCTCCAAGCCCGCCTGGCTGGCAGTGATCCTGCTGCTGCCGCTGCTCGGAGCAGGGCTGTGGTTCCTCTTCGGCCGCCCGCGGTCCGGGCCCGGCCCCAAGCGGCCCCAGCCCCGCCACCCCACCGCGCCCGACGACGACCCCGAGTTCCTGCGCAACCTGGAGATCCGCCGTCGGCAGCAGGAAAAGGAAGCCGAACTGCGTCGGCGTGAAGCCGAAATCCGTGAGCGGGAAAAGCGCGCCGCCGAGCGCGGGGAACAGGGCGAGGAGCAGGACTCCGCCTAGGAGCCCGTTTCCTGCGGTCACAATCCCAAGACCATCGTCAGACAGAAAGAGCCCGCCCCGGAACTGACGTTCCGGGGCGGGCTGTTTTTTGCAGCTGCAGGCTGGCTGCGTACCTGGTGACCGATCAGACGCCGGCGTAGCTGTGCAGGCCGGAGAAGAAGATGTTCACGATGGTGAAGTTGAAGACCACGCACAGGTAGCCCACGATCGACAGCCAGGCCGCGCGGGTGCCGGTCCAGCCGCGGGTGGCGCGGGCATGCAGGTAGCCGGCGTAGACCACCCAGATCACGAAGGACCAGACCTCCTTGGTGTCCCAGCCCCAGTAGCGGCCCCAGGCCTGCTCGGCCCAGATCGCGCCGGCGATCACGGTGAAGGTCCACAGCACGAAGCCGACTGCGTTGACCCGGTAGCTGAGGTTCTCCAGGCTGAGGGCGGAGGGGACCAGACGCATGAAGCCCATGGTGTTGCCGCCACCGGCCCGGATCTTTGCCTCGCGGCGGGACTGCAGCAGCTGCAGCACCGACATGGCGAAGGTCAGGGTAAACAGGGCCGAGGCTAGGACGGCCACGGAGACGTGGATGATCAGCCAGTAGCTCTGCAGGGCCGGAACGAGGTGCGCGACCGGCGTCGGGAAGCCGATGGTGGCGGCCATCATCATGATCAGCACCAGGCCGATGACGAAGGTGCCGAGGAACCGCAGGTCCTTCTTGACCAGCGCGATGAGGAACACCACGGCCACGACGAGGGCACCGGTGGTGCAGAACTCGTACATGTTGCCCCACGGAACACGGTGGGCTGCCATGCCGCGGGTGATGACGCCGGCGGCATGGATTGCCGCGGCCAGGACCGTCAGGGCGACGCCCACACGGGCGGCGTTGCGGCGGGCGCCGGAGTACTGCATGGCGTCATCGGCGGTGTGCGCGCCGGTGTCCCGGGCCCCGCGCTCCGCGGCGGGCAGGGCATCCGTGCCGCCCCCGGCGGAAGCACCGGCTCCGACCATCGCGCGCGCCGGCTGCTGCGCCGCCAGGCGCTCTTCGAGGGAGGCCAGGGACCGGCTGCTCCGGGCCAGGTCCCAGCAGAACGCCAGGAACGCCACCGTATAGGTGAACGCGGCCAGGAGCATGAACAGCTCGCTGTACTCCGCCAGGGTCTGATCGATGGAGGGCATTACTTGTCCTTACCTGGTTCTGTTTCCCGCACGTCAGCGGCGACGGGGTGGTTTCCGGTCGCGGTCCCGACGGGGGACCACTGCTTTTCGAAGAGTTCGTGCAGCGCCTTTGCCTCCGGGCCCAGGCGTGCGTCCTCGCCGCGGGCCAGCAGGCCGTACTCGACCATTATGCGGCCATCCTCCCCGTCGGCGGCACGGACCCATACCCGGCGGCGGGCGAGGAAGAGCGAGGCGATCAGTCCGGCGAAGCCGAGGGTGGCGAAGACCAGGGCCCCCATCTCCCCCGGATCGTAGGCGATGTCGACGGCGATGTAGCGCTTGAGGCCGTCAAACGTGATGCTGCCTTTGCCCTCGGGCAGTTCGTAGGTGTCGTTGGCACCCAGCACGATGCCGCCGGACTCCAGGTCCCGGTTGTTCAGCTCGGTGAGCTCCTCAGTGTCCAGCACGTAGACATTGCTGGGCACGCCCTCGTCGAGCCCGAGGTCGCCGTAGTAGGAGTTCAGGTTCAGCTGGGGATTGAACGGATCCGGGTCCCCCGAATAGGAAACGCCGTCTTCGTCCAGCATGGCGGTGGGCAGGAAGAAGCCTACAAATCCGAGCTGGTCGGGGCGGGCGTCCGGCACCTTGATGACGGCGAGGGAGGTGAACATCCCGTCCTGCGGGACGCCGATCACCGGCCCGGAGAAGGCGATGTCGCCGTTTCCGTCCCGCACGGTCACCATCGGCGCGTAGCCGTTGCCGACCAGATAGACGCGCGTGCCGTCCACCGAGAGCGGAGAGTTGACCTTCAGCTCCTCGGTCCGCGGCTCACCGTCGACGTCGTCGCGCAGCGTGACCTTGGCGGTGTAGTCCAGGGGCTGCCCGTAGTGGGTCTGCGACTCCCGGTCGAACTCCACCTGGAACTCATCGAGCGTCAGGGAGAACGGATCGAGCTCCTCCGCGGTGAAGCTGCTGCCGGGTGTGAAGGTGTCATAGCCGACCAGGGTGTTGACGAAGGTGTCCCCCTCCACCACGATCTTCTGGCCGTTATAGCCGTACAGGTTGCCGACGGCCACGGAGATGAGCACCCCGATCAGCGACGTATGGAAGACCAGGTTGCCCAGCTCCTTGGCGAAACCGCGTTCGGCTCCGACCGAGGGAGCGTCGGTGGCGGCGTCGCGCACGTCCACCCGGTAGCCGCGGCGGCGCAGGATGGCGGCGGCCTCGCGGACTGCGCCCTCCGGAGTGAGCCCACGATCGGCGGGGATAGCCAGCGTGCCGTGCTCGGGCAGCCGGGACAGACGCCGCGGGGTCCGCGGCGGCTTGGACCGCATGGCCTTGAAGTGCGCCTTGGCCCGCGGGATGACGCAGCCGATCAGCGAGACGAACAGCAGCAGGTAGATGGCGGAGAACCACACCGAGGAATACACGTCGAAGAGCTGGAACCTGTCCAGCCAGGGCCCCAGGGCCGGGTTTTCCTGCAGGTACTGGTTGACGCCTGCCGGGTCGGAGGGCCGCTGCGGAAACAGCGACCCCGGCACTGCCGCCACCGCCAGCAGCAGCAGCAGGAACATCGCAGTCCGCATGCTGGTGAGCTGGTTCCAGGCCCAGCGCAGCATGCCGCGCGCGCCGAGGGCCGGGAGGGCGACGTCGGCGTCCCGGCGTCCGGTCCGGTCCTTGCCGGATTCCGGCCCGGAGCTGCCGGGCGGGGTATCGTGTTCGGTCTTCACGGGCTTCCCAGGGGGTTCGGTGTTCGGGTTCTCGGTCATGGGGCGGCAGTCATCAGATGGGTAGGGTCACGCTGTCGAGCCACCCCTGCAGGTCGTTGATCCACAGGTTCCAGACGCCGGTGACCATCAGCAGGCCAAGCAGGATCAGCATCCCGCCGCCGAAGCGCTGCAGGCCCAGGCGATGCCGCCGCAGGAAGCCCAGGGCACCTGAGGCACGCCGGAATCCGAGGGCGATGAGGAGGAACGGCAGTCCCAGCCCAAGGCAGTAGACAAAGGTCAGCAGGGCACCCTTGGCTGCGCTGGCGTCGTCGCCGGAGAAGGACAGCAGCTGCACGGCGGAAAGGGTGGGCCCGAGGCACGGAGCCCAGCCGAGGCCGAAGGTGACACCCAGCAGCGGTGCGCCCCAGAGGCCGGCCGGCGGCCGGGCGTTGATTTTCCGGTCGCGCTGGAACCAGCTCAGTCCGCCGAGGAACACCACGCCCATGAGGATGATCAGCACGCCGAGGACCTGGGGCACCCAGCCCTGGTCGGGGCTGCGCAGCCAGCCGCCCAGCTGGCCGACACCGGCGCCGATGAGCACGAAGACCAGCGAGAAGCCGAACACGAACAGACTGATGCCGGCCAGCATCCGGCCGCGGCGCTGGTTCGCCAGGTCGATGCCGGTCAGCCCCGTCACGTAGCCGAGGTAGCCCGGCACCAGGGGCAGCACGCAGGGAGACAGGAAGGACACCAGTCCGGCGAGGACAGCGACCGGGATGGCCAGCAGCATGGAGCCGTTGAGGATGGTCTCCGCGAATACGTTGGCCGCCGGGAGGGCTGCCGGAAGGAAGGGCTGCACGGATCAGGCCGCCAGGGCGTCGGTGATAAGCGCCTTGAGGGTTCCCTTGTCGGCCAGGCCAAGGATGCGGGCGGCCACGCGGCCTTCCCGGTCCAGCACCAGCGTGGTGGGTACCGCCTGCGGCGGAACATAGCTGGTCATGGACAGCAGCACGCCGCCGTCGCGGTCGTTGATGCTCGGGTAGGGGATGTTGAAGGTGCGCTCGAACGCCTCAGCGGTCTGCCGCTCGTCACGGATGTTGACGCCGTAGAAGCGCGCCCCCTCGGCTTCGAACTGGTTGTGCAGGTCCACCAGGTCCGGGGCTTCCTTGCGGCAGGGCGCGCAGGCGGCGTACCAGAAGTTGAGGACGACGACGTCGCCGGCCCAGTCGGCCGAGCTGACTTCCGTGTCGTCGAAGAGCCGGGCGCTGAGCTGCACCGGCTCGCCGCGCTCGGACGCCGCGTACTCGGTGACGGAACCGTCACCGGCGATGTAGTTCTTGTTGTCACCCGCCCGGGCCTGGGCGGCAAGCGGGTCCTCCTCCGCACTGCACCCCGCGGCCATGACGGCGAAAGGCGCCGCGACCGCGAGGGCCGCGCCGGCGCGCAGGAAGCGGCGGCGGCCCATGGTGTCCGGCTCGGGGCTCCGGGGATTGTTCAAGGCTGTCCAACTTTCATCGCGGCGCGGGCGGTGCCCTTTCTACGAAGCGTAGTAATTCTATTACGCTCCGGGGACGTTCGCTGCCCCGGGCAGCAGGTCGGCGGACGGCTCCGCGTATCGGACCCCTGTCAGCACGGGGCCTTCGAAGTTCAGGGTGGTGACACTGGTCAGCGTGCACTGCCGCTGCCGGGGGTCGTGCCAGAGCCGTCGGCCCTCCGCGGCCAGCCGGGTGACCCAGATCGGAAGCTGGTGGCTGACCAGGACCGCTTCGGCGCCGTCGCCGGCTGCCTCCACCGCGGCAACGCGGGCATCCTCGACGGCAGCCATAACCCTCGCCACCTGCTGGGCGTACGGCTCCCCCCAGGACGGCGTGAACGGATTGCGCAGCAGCGGCCAGTACCGCGGATTACGCAGCTGCCGCTGCACCGCGGAGAGCCCTTCAAAGCGGTTCTCCGCTTCCAGGATGCGATCATCGGTGACCACCTCCAGCCCCAGGGCTGCGGCGATCGGCTCCGCGGTTTCCTGGGCGCGGGTCAGCGGCGAGGCGACAAGCCGCACGACGTTGGCGCCCGCCTGCTGCCGATCCCCGAAGTAGCCGGCGACCCGGTCAGCCATCTGCCTCCCCAAATCGGAGAGGTGAAATTCAGGCAGCCGGCCGTAAAGGACGCGGTCCGGGTTGTGCACTTCGCCGTGGCGGACCAGATGTATGGATGAGCGGGACATGCACCCCAGTTTCGCAGAGTCAAGGCCGGGCACTAAATCAACACTTGAACATTCAAGCGATTCATGCCAGACTGCATGCATATGCATGCACCTCGCGTCGGAGATGACCTCGTCGCCACGGACCCATCAAGGAGAAACCACATGATCCCCAACGGACTTGCCGCCGGAACCTGGACCCTCGATCCCTCCCACAGCGAGGTCGGGTTCTCGGTCCGGCACGCGGGCATCAGCAAAGTGCGCGGCGCTTTCCAGGACGTGGAGGCCGTCATCGAGGTCGGCCCGACGGCCGGGGAGTCCCGCATCGCCGCGACCATCAAGGCCGAATCCTTCAATTCGAAGGACGCGAACCGCGACGCACACGTCAAGGGCGAGGACTTCTTCGACGTGGCAAACCACCCGGAGCTGACCTTCCGGTACACCGGCCTGGAGGCGGCCGGCGAGACGTACCGGGTTGCCGGTGACCTCACCATCAAGGGCGTGACCCGTCCGGTGGTCCTGGACGCGGAGTTCAACGGCGTCACTGTCGACCCCTTCGGCGTCACCCGCGCAGGCTTCTCCGCCAGCACCAGCGTGAGCCGCAAGGAGTTCGGCCTCACGTGGAACGCGCCCCTGGAAGCCGGCGGCGTCCTGGTCGGCGACAAGGTCAGCATCAACATCGACGCCGAGTTCGTGGCCAGCTGACCCGGCGGACGGACACCGCTGCCTGAGAGGCAGACATGGACCGCGGCCCCGGACGCCTGACCCCCACGCGTCCGGGGCCGCCTCATCTGTGCCGCAGCCCGGGCACCCCACGCGTCCGAGCTGTCCGGCGCAGGTCCCACGTCGGGCACGCCGTCCCCGCACCGGTCCCGGGGCGGGAGGCCCGGGCGCCACGTCTCCGGTGAAACGGCCCAAACATCGGGTACGCAGGTAGGCTGGGCGAACGGGCCTGTGACCTGCCGCATGGCCCCGGTCCATTTCCGCACCCGCACCGGCGAGCCGGTTTCCGGGCCTGTCAGAGAGGCGAACCAACTGCAATGACCACACCGAACAGCCCCGAACCCCAGGACGCCGGGCACGGGAGCCCGGACGCCGGGAATGAGCCCGGCACCGGCGCGCCTGAATCCGCGCACGGCGCGGGGGCCGTCGACGGCGACGCAGTCTCCCCCGGTTCGCACTCCGCCGGAGCCGGGCAGGCCGAGGCCGCCGCTGCTCCTGACGCGCAGGACGACGCCGCCCGGCAGCAGCAGTACATCCAGCCTGCCGAGCCGACTCAGCAGCCCCAGTACGGGCAGCCCCAGTACGGTCAGCAGTACGGTCAGCAGCAGTATGGCCAGCCCGCCGACCCCACGGCCCAGCAGCAGTACGGACAGCAGCAGTACGGACAGCCGGCGGACCCCACAGCCCAGCAGCAGTACGGACAGCAGCAGTACGGACAGCCGGCGGACC
>NZ_JBNHIA010000005.1:0-302200 GCF_059092805.1 Arthrobacter sp. Y3222053
GATCCCACCGCACGGGGGTGCGGCAAACCGGCCAAATAACCAATCAAAATAATTGGTATCAATAAACTTGGCACACTATTGAGTTCTCAAACAACAGGTGCTCCCGGCACCACCAACCGCGTGTTCCCTGGGGAACTTCTCGGCTGCCTCGCTCCGGAGCAACTTTTCTAGCTTACACACCTTCCGGCTCTTCGTCAACCCGGGCTTCCGACCCTCCGACGGTGCGGTGGGCGGCTGCTCTCCGGTTCAAGCGATTCGCTCGTTCGGCGCGGGAATCAATGATACCACGGTTTTGGGGCGGTGGGAAACCACCCCCCTGCCGGGCCGGCAGGGGGCCGATCTGCCAGCGATTCGCCTTACTCCACGGCCTTGGCTGCCGGCCTTTCGGCCTCAGGGACGCCGGCCTTCCGGGGCGCCAGGTACAGGACGCCCAGGGGCGGTACGGTCACCGTCGCGTGGGCGGGCTGTCCGTTGCAGGGTCCTTCCTCGGCGGTCACGACGCCCATGTTCCCCACCCCGGAGCCCCCGAACTCCGCGGCATCGGTGTTCAGCACTTCGTCCCATTCCCCGGCCCAGGGCAGGCCGAGGCGGAAGTTCTCGTGCGGGGCGCCGGCGAAGTTCGCGATGCACACCAGCGGGTTGCCCTGCGTATCCCAGCGGATAAAGGACAGGGCGTTGCGTGCGCCGTCGTTCTCCTCGATCCACTGGAAGCCGGCGGGCTCGTTGTCCCGCGCGTACAGCGCCGGGGTTTCGCGGTAGATCCCGTTGAGCTGGCGGACCAGCAGCTGCACGCCCCGGTGCTGGGGCGTATCGGCGAGGTACCAGTCCAGCCCGTACTGCTCGGACCATTCGGCTTCCTGGCCGAACTCGGTGCCCATGAAGATCAGCTGCTTGCCGGGGTGCGCCCATTGGAAAGCGAGGTACGCGCGCAGGTTCGCCAGCTGCTGCCACCGGTCTCCCGGCATCTTGCGCAGCAGCGAACCCTTGCCATGGACCACCTCGTCATGGCTGATCGGCAGCAGGAAGTTTTCGGTGTACGCGTACACCAGCGAGAAGGTGAGCTTGGCGTGGTGGTAGACCCGGTTGATCGGATCCTCCGACATGTACTGGAGGGTGTCGTGCATCCAGCCCATGTTCCACTTCAGCCCGAACCCGAGCCCGCCGGTATTGGTCGGCCGGGTGACCCCGGGGAACGCCGTGGATTCCTCGGCGATCATCACGATGCCGGGTACCCGCCGGTAGACGGTGGCGTTGACCTCCTGCAGGAAGGAGATGGCTTCGAGGTTTTCCCGGCCGCCGAATTCGTTGGGCCGCCACTGGCCCTCGGGACGGGAGTAGTCGAGGTAGAGCATGGAGGCCACGGCGTCCACGCGCAGGCCGTCGATGTGGAATTCCTCCAGCCAGTACACCGCATTGGCGACCAGGAAGTTGCGTACCTCGCGGCGCCCGTAATCGAAGATCAGGGTGCCCCAGTCCGGCTGCTCCCCGCGCAGCGGGTCGGCGCTTTCGTAGAGCGGCTGCCCGTCGAACTTTGCCAGCGCCCATTCATCCTTGGGGAAGTGCGCGGGAACCCAGTCCAGCAGGACGCCGATGCCGGCCTGGTGCAGCTTGTCCACCAGGTAGCGGAAGTCGTCCGGGTGCCCGAAACGGGACGTGGGAGCGAAGTAGGAGGTGACCTGGTAGCCCCAGGAGCCGCCGAAGGGGTGCTCGGCCACCGGCATGAACTCCACATGCGTGAAGCCCTGCCACGTCACGTACTCCACCAGCTGCTCCGCGAGCTCGCGGTAGTCGAGCCCCGGGCGCCACGAGCCCAAGTGCACCTCATACACGCTCATCGGCGCGTTGTGCGGATCCCGGCGGGCGCGGGCCTCCATCCAGTCCGAGTCGCCGAACCGGTACCCGGACTCGACCACCCGTGACGCCGTCAGGGGCGGCACCTCGCTGCCCTTGGCCAGCGGATCCGCCTTCTCCCGCCAGACGCCGTCGGCGCCGAGGATCTGGAACTTGTAACGGGCGCCGTCGGGCACCCCGGGGATGAACAGTTCCCAGACGCCGGAGCTGCCCAGCGACCGCATGGCGTTCAGCGCGCCGTTCCAGCCGTTGAAATCGCCGGTCACCCTGACGGCCCGCGCGTTGGGCGCCCAGACCGCGAAGCTGACCCCGTCGATGTCGCCGAGCACGGACTTGTAGTGGTGCGGATTCGCTCCCAGGACGGTCCAGAGCTTCTCGTGGCGGCCCTCGCCGATCAGGTGCAGGTCGATTTCACCCAGGGTGGGGAAGAACCGGTAGGGGTCGTCGAACAGATGGGTTCCGCCGCCCTGATATGCGGCCTCGATCCGGTAGTCGGGAACGTGGCCCGGGCTGGCGGCGGGCACCGTGCCCACCCAGATGCCGTTCCACTCATGGCGCAGCGGCACGCGCCCCTCCGGGGTGATCGCGGTGACGGTCTCGGCCAGCGGCCGCAGCGTCCGGATGGTCACGTTGCCGTGGTCATCGAGGTGCGCGCCCAGCACCGCGTGCGGCTGGTGGTAGCGGCCCTCGGAGACGGCCTGCAGGAGGTCTTCGGAGACCGCCAGCGGCTCGGTGGTGTTCGCTTCGGGTGCCTCGCCCGCGCCGTCGCCGGCCCGGCTTCCGGTGTTCGGGGCCGACGCCGGTCCATCGCCGGGTGTCTCTGACAGCGCCGCCTCATCGGCGCCCTGGGAACCAAGCGCGGCGTCGTCGGGCACCGCCGGCAGGGCCGCCTGGCCCGCACCGGGAAGGCGCACAGCCGCGTCGTCGGGCACCGCCGGCAGTTCAGCTGCCGTGCCGGTTGCCCGTTCCGGTTCCGTACCCTTGGTGCCCTTGTTCACGGTGCCCTCTTCCTGACTCATTGGTTCATCTGCCTGCTGCTTGCCGCGGAGACTCCGCTCCGCGTCGAGGATGCGGCGGACGGCGGCCACCGGCACCTGACGCCACTGCGGCCGGTTGCGGATCTCGTACACCACCTCATACAGCGCCTTGTCCAGCAAAAGCGCGAGGTAGAGGGGGTCGCGACGGTTGATCTGCGTGCCGGTTTCCTTCTCGTAGCCGCGCACGAAGGCGTCGCTGGCCTCCTCGGCCCAGCGCGCGGCCCGCCTGCGGCGCTCCTCGGCGCTGCCGCCGCCCTCCTCCGCCATCACCGCGACGGAGGCTGCGTAGTCAATTGAACGGAGCATGCCCACGACGTCGCGCAGCGGGGCGTCGGGGACACTCCGCTCGGCGGCGGGGCGCAGCGGCTCGCCCTCGAAGTCCAGTACCGTCCAGCCGCGGTCCGCGGACCACAGGACCTGGCCGAGGTGGTAGTCGGCGTGGATCCGCTGCAGGTCGGGCAGGGACTGCAGAGCCTCCACCCGGCGGACCAGGTCCTGGACGTCGGCGTCGTAGCCGCCGACGTCGGGGCCCGCCTCGCTCCAGGCCCAGCGGATCCGGTCGGCCAGCGCCTGCAGGAAGGCCCGCCGCTCCGCCGCATCAGGGGCGTGCGTCTCGAAGGCCCGGGCCAGCTGCCGGTGGATCCGCCCGGTGACGGCGCCCAGTTCCTCGGCCTGGCCGGTGAAGTCCCGCCCCTCCAGGGCGGCGGCGGAGGCCAGCCGCCAGGCATCGCGGCTGCCGGGAATGAACTCGCGCAGCACGGCCAGCTGGCCGGACACCCAGTCCCCGCCGTGCGGGTCCTGCCAGCTGCCGGTAACCCAGCCGAGGGTCTCCGGAACATCGCGGGAACCGATCTCGGTAAGCCGGGCACCCACCACCACGTCGGGGCTCTCCCCGGCGGCAAGGACCCGGAAGAACTTGAGGATCAGCTCCCCGCGCTCGGTGCCGACCACCACTGAGGTGTTGGACTGCTCGCCGCGCAGCACCTTGGTGGGCAACGGACTGACGAACGGCGGCCAGTCCGGGAAGCCGGCCTCGGCCACTCCGCTGGTGCGCTCATCGGCAGTTCCGGATTGGGAGCGCATCAGCTCCAGCCAGGCCGTGACCAGCACCGGATCGGCGGTGCCGTCATACAGCCAGCGCTCCCCCAGCGTCGCATGGGTGGCCCGGCCAATGAGGTGCTCCTCAAGCTCCGGGACGCTCTCCCCGTAAACCGTCACCGGCACGGACACCACGTCGGTGCCCTCGGCGGACTGCAGCGCGATCAGGTGCACCTCGAGCCCGGCCACACCCGCCGGGTCCTCCAGGCGCACCCCGCCCACGCGGCTGAGCGTCAGCTCACGCCCCCTGCCCGGAAACCACCGCTGCCGAGGCAGCCAGGCAGTAAGCAGTTCGGGCAGGGCGGGCGTGAGCTGGCTCATTTCTTCGAGGCCTCCGATACGGTCACCAGCGGAATTGCTTCGGTATGCGGGGACGCCATGTTCGACTTGGCCGAACGCAGCCGCAGCCAGAAGAAGTCATGGCTGCCCAGGGTGATCGTCAGCGTGCCGTCCTCGCCAAATGCCGGGAACGGCATGCCGCCAAAGGCATCCCGCAGGCCCCGGCCGGCGAACTCGGGCAGGTTGACCGTGGTGGCCACCGGGTGCTGGGAGAGGTTGAAGATGCAGAACATCGTCTCGCCGGGCTCACCCTCGGGATTGTCCTCGGGCAGCTCCCGCAGGAAGGCGAGCACCGATTCCGCGTCGGTGGGCACGTTCCGGTAGCTGCCGAGCCCGAACGCCGGGTGGGTCCGCCGCACCATGATCATCTGCCGCACCCACTGCAGCAGCGAGCTCGAGCTGGCCAGCTGGGCCTCCACGTTGACGTGGTTGTAGTGGTAGACCAGCGACTGGACCACCGGCAGGTACAGCTTGCCCGGATCGGCGGTGGAGAACCCGGCGTTGCGGTCGGGGTTCCACTGCATGGGGGTACGGGAGGCATCCCGGTCCTCCAGCCAGATGTTGTCGCCCATGCCGATCTCGTCGCCGTAGTACAGGAAGGGACTTCCCGGCAGCGACAGCAGCAGCGCGTGGATCAGCTCGATCTCGGCCCTGGAGTTGTCCAGCAGCGGAGCCAGCCGCCGCCGGATACCGATGTTCGCCCGCATCCGGGGATCCGGGGCGTACCAGCCCAGCATCGCCTGGCGTTCCTCGTTGGTGACCATTTCAAGGGTCAGCTCATCGTGGTTGCGCAGGAAGGTGCCCCACTGGCTGCCCGTCGGGATCGCCGGGGTTTCCTCCATGGTCTGCACGATCGGCGCGGCTTTCTGGTCCCTGAGGGCGTAGAACAGCCGCGGCATGATCGGGAAGTGGAAGCACATGTGGCATTCCGGTCCGGTCTCGTCGCCGAAGTACTCCACCACTTCATGCGGCATCTGGTTCGCCTCGGCGATGATGACCCGGCCCGGGTAGTTCTCATCGACCATGGTCCGCAGGTCCTTGAGGAACCGGTGCGTGGCGGGCAGGTTCTCGCAGTTGGTTCCGTCCTCTTCGAAGAGGTAGGGGATGGCATCCGCCCGGAATCCGTCGATGCCCTGGTCCAGCCAGAAGCGGACGACGTCGAACACCGCCTCGACGACCTTGGGGTTCTCAAAGTTCAGGTCGGGCTGGTGGCTGAAGAACCGGTGCCAGTAGAACTGCCGGCGCACGGGGTCGAACGCCCAGTTGGACTCTTCGGTGTCGACGAAGATGATCCGGGCGTCCTTGTACTTTTCGTCGGTGTCGGACCAGACATAGAAGTCGCCGTAGGGCCCGTCGGGATCGTTGCGGGATTCCTCGAACCAGGGGTGCTTGTCCGAGGTGTGGTTCAGGGGCAGGTCGATGATCACCCGGACGCCGCGGGCGTGGGCCTCGGCCACCAGGCGCTTGAAGTCGCTGATGGTGCCGAACTCATCCAGCACGTCGTAGTAGTCGGAAATGTCGTAGCCGCCGTCGCGCAGCGGCGACTTGAAGAACGGCGGAAGCCAAAGGCAGTCCACGCCGAGCCACTGCAGGTAGTCCAGCTGGGATATCAGGCCGCTGAAGTCCCCGTTTCCGTCTCCGTTGGAGTCACGGAAACCGCGGACAAGGACTTCGTAGAAGACGGCCTTGCGGTACCAGTTCGGATCGTTGGTCAGGCCCGGTGCGTGCAGCTGGAACGGGTTGGGCACTAGGAGCTCCTCCGTACGGACAGGATGTGGGCGGGTTCGTAGTGCGCATCAAGGCGCACATAGTTGTATTGTCCCCACCTCCAGCTGTTGCCGCTGATCAGGTCGTCCACCCAGAAGGTTCCGTCTTCGTTGAAGTCCTCCGGATCCAGGTGCAGGGAATCGAGGTCCAGGGTCACTGTGCACTCGCGTGCGCTGTGCGGGTCCGTGTTGACGACGATGATCAGCGTGTCCTTGCTGGTCGGGTCGCCCGGGCGGGTCTGCTTGTGCTTCGAGTATGCGACGGTCGCCTCGTCGGTGGTGGTCTGCACCGTGAGGTTCTGCAGGTCCCCCAGGGCCGGATGCAGCCGCCGGATCTCGTTGAGGCGGGTCAGGTAGGGCGCGAGGCTGCGGCCCTCGGCCTCCGCCAGCGCGAAGTCGCGCTGCTTGTACTCGAACTTTTCGTTGTCGATGTACTCCTCCGCGCCGGGACGGGCCACGTGCTCGTACAACTCGTAGCCGGCGTACACGCCCCACAGCGGGCTCGCGGTGGCGGCCAGGACCGCGCGGATCTTGAAGGCGGGCGGGCCGCCGTACTGCAGGAACTCGGTCAGGATGTCCGGAGTGTTGACAAAGAAGTTCGGGCGGAAGAACGCCGAGCTTTCATGCGAGACCTCGTTGAAGTACTCCTCGAGCTCGCCGCGGGTGTTCCGCCAGGTGAAGTAGGTGTAGGACTGCTGGAACCCCGCCATCCCGAGGGCGTGCATCATGGGCGGCCGGGTGAAGGCCTCGGCAAGGAACACGACGTCGGGGTGCTGCTCGTTGACGGTGCCGATCAGCCACTCCCAGAAGCGCAGCGGCTTGGTATGGGGATTGTCCACCCGGAAGATCTTCACCCCGTGGCTGATCCACATCAGCACGATCCGCAGGATTTCCCGGGAGAGGCCCTCGTAATCGTTGTCGAAGTTCAGCGGATAGATGTCCTGGTACTTCTTGGGGGGATTCTCCGCATAGGCGATCGTGCCGTCTACGCGCGTGGTGAACCACTCCGGATGCTCGGTGACCCAGGGGTGGTCCGGGGAGGCCTGCAGCGCCAGGTCCAGCGCCACCTCAAGGCCCAGTTCCCGGGCCCGCGAGACGAAGTGGTCAAAGTCCTCAAAGGTGCCCAGATCGGGGTGGATCGCGTCGTGTCCGCCTTCGGGTGCGCCGATCGCCCACGGAGATCCCGGATCCTGCGCGCCGGCCACGAGCGTGTTGTTCGGCCCCTTGCGGTGCGTGGTACCGATGGGGTGCACGGGCGGCAGGTAGATAACGTCGAACCCCATTGCCGCCACCCGGTCCAGGGAGCGTGCGGCGGAGCGAAAGGTGCCGCTGGTCCACTCACGGGTGCCCGGGTCCAGCACGGCGCCCTCGGAGCGGGGGAAGAACTCGTACCAGGAGCCGCGTCCGGCGCGCTCACGCTCCACCTTGATCGGGAACCGAGGCGAGCTCGTCACCAGGTCCCGGATCGGATTGCGTTCCAGCACCTCGGTGACGGCGGGCGCGGCGGCTGCGGCAAACCGCTGGTCCACCGGCAGCGCCGTGTCGGCGAGCGCCGCAGCGGCCTGGGCCAGCACACGGGCCTCCTCCGGGGGCCGCTCCGCTGCCGCGGCTTCGAAGATCACGGCGCCTTCCGCCAGCATCAGCTCGACGTCGACGCCGGCGGCAATCTTCACCTCGGCGTTGTGGTGCCAGGTGCCGTAGACGTCGGCCCAGCCTTCGACGGCGAAGGTCCAGTCGCCCTCACTGGTGGGGCGCATCAGTCCTTCCCACCGGTCCAGCCCGATGCCCTTGGGCTTCAGCCGGGTCCGGGCAGCCAGGTTCCCGTCCGGGCCGTACAGCGCCACGCTGGCTCCGACCAGGTCGTGGCCCTCCCGGAACACGGTGGCTCCGACCACCAGGTCCTCCCCGGGGATGGCTTTGGCGGGAAAACGGCCGCACTCCACTACGGGAGACACATTCATCACGGGAATCCGGCCGAACCGGAGTTCCCTGGCGGTCTGTTCACGGGCTGGCGAGGCACTATGAGCGGTCACAGACAAGACGTTAGCGACAAACAGGCCGAAATGCTAAGCCAGCGTACTTTCGCCACTTGGGCCCTGATCTGCGGCAATGTGAACGGATCGGCAGGATTTACCCGCAGTTAACGCTTTCGCCCTCCAGACCCGGCGTGCCGTGCGCTAGCCTTTCCGGGGTGAAGGCCATACGCAGATTCACCGTACGCACTGTCCTGCCGCAGAGCATTGCCCCGCTTTCGAAACTCGCGGCCAACCTGCGCTGGTCCTGGCACCGGCCCACCGCGGAGCTGTTCCGGGACCTTGACCCGCAGGCCTGGGCGGCAAGCGGACATGATCCGCTGAAATTCCTGGGGTCCCTGAGCAGGGAAAGCCTGGAACGGATGGCCCGCGACTCCGGTCTGGCCGGGCGGATCCAGGAGCTGGGCCAGGACCTGGACCGCTATCTCACGGCGCCGCGCTGGTATCAGTCCCTCGGCGAGGACGCTCCGCGTTCCATCGCCTACTTCTCCCCCGAGTACGGCATCAGCGCCGTGCTGCCGCAGTACTCCGGCGGCCTCGGCATCCTGGCCGGCGACCATCTGAAGTCGGCCTCCGATCTGGGGGTGCCGCTGGTCGGCGTCGGCCTGCTCTACCAGGCCGGCTACTTCAAGCAGTCGCTCTCGCGGGACGGCTGGCAGCAGGAAACCTACCCGGTGCTCGACCCCAACGGGCTGCCTCTGACGCTGCTGCGCGAGGAGGACGGAACGCCGGCCCGGATCAGCCTGCCGCTGCCTAACTCGCGGCGGCTGATGGCGCAGATCTGGCGTGCCGACGTCGGCCGGGTGCCCCTGCTCCTGCTGGACTCCGACGTCTCCGGGAACGACGACGCGGCGCGCGGGGTCACCGACCGGCTGTACGGCGGCGGCGGCGACCACCGGCTGCAGCAGGAGCTGCTGCTGGGCATGGGCGGGGTGAAGGCGCTGCGCACCTTCCAGCGGCTGACCGGTGCGCCGGCTCCCGAGGTGTTCCACAGCAATGAGGGCCACGCCGGGTTCCTCGGGGTGGAGCGGATCCGCGAGCTGATGGATGCGGGCATGAGCTGGGACGAGGCGTTGACCGTCACCCGCGCCTCCACGGTGTTCACCACGCACACCCCGGTGCCGGCCGGCATCGACCGGTTCGAGCAGGCGCAGATCCGCCACTTCTTCGCCGCCGGACTGGCGCAGTCGGTGCCCACCGACAAGATCCTCGCCCTCGGAGCCGAGAACTATGACGGCGGGGATCCCTCCAAGTTCAACATGGCGGTCATGGGGCTCCGCCTGGCCCAGCGGGCGAACGGTGTGGCGAAGCTGCACGGCGAGGTTTCCCGGCGTATGTTTGCCGGCCTGTGGCCGGGCTTTGACGCGTCCGAGGTACCCATCACCTCGGTCACCAACGGCGTCCATGTGCCCACTTGGGTGGATCCCGAGCTGACCGCCCTCGCCGCGGAGAAGTTCGGCGTGGCCGCCGTGCACGACCGTGACTGGGGGCGGGCGTATGAAATCTCCGACGATGACCTGTGGGCGCTGCGGCGCCGGCTGCGCCAGAACCTGATTGACGACGTGCGCCGCCGGGTCCGTGCCGCCTGGCGCAAGCGCGGAGCCGCGGACGCTGAACTGGGCTGGACCGATTCCGTGCTGGATCCGGACGTGCTGACCATCGGGTTCGCCCGGCGCGTGCCGACGTACAAGCGGCTGACGCTCATGCTGCGGGACCCGGCGCGGCTGAAGAAGCTGCTGCTGCATCCCACGCATCCCGTCCAGATCGTCATCGCCGGCAAGTCCCACCCCGCCGACGAGCAGGGCAAGCGGATGATCCAGGACCTGGTGCAGTTCACCGATGACCCCGCCATCCGGCACCGGATCGTGTTCCTGCCCAACTACGACATCGCCATGGCCCGGACCCTGTTCCCCGGCTGCGACGTGTGGCTCAACAACCCGCTGCGCCCGTTGGAGGCCTCCGGTACCTCGGGAATGAAGGCGGCCATCAACGGCGGCCTGAACCTGTCGGTGCTCGACGGCTGGTGGGACGAGATGTACGACGGCGACAACGGGTGGGCGATTCCCTCGGCCAACCCGACGGACGGCCCCGAGACCCGGGAGGTCTACAGCCCCGACCAGCGCGATGACATCGAGGCCGCCGCGCTGTACGACCTGCTGGAGAACCAGGTGACCCGCCTGTTCTACGGGGGGACCCCGCCCATGGCTGCCGGCGCGGCCGGCCCGTCCGATCCCAGCCCGGAGGGCCCTCCGCGGGAGTGGCTGGAGATGGTCAAGCACACCCTGGCGGAGCTGGGGCCCAATGTCTCCGCCAACCGGATGCTGCGGGACTACGTGAACCGGCTCTACCGGCCGGCCTGCTCCTCCGGGCGCGCCGTCGCCGCCGACCACCATCAGGCGGCCAGGGAGCTCGCGGCGTGGATCGTGCGGGTCCGGGACGGCTGGTCCGGAGTCGGCGTGGAGCACGTGGATTCGATCGGCATCACGGACGAGCCGCAGATCGGTGACCAGCTGACGGTGCAGGCCTACGTCAACCTCGGGTCGCTGCGTCCCTCCGACGTCAGCGTGGAGGTGGTCTACGGCAGGGCCCTGGAGAACGACCAGCTCACCGACCACTCCGTGCTTGAACTTGAGGAAGCCCAGGATCTGGGCTCGGGCCGGCACCTGTTCTCCGGGGTGATCTCCATTGAGCAGGCGGGACCGTTCGGGTATACCGTCCGGGTGCTGCCGGACCATGCGGGGCTCGCGTCCAAGGCCGAGCTGGGCCTGGTGGCCAACGCCTGACCTCTCCGGTCCCCACATTTGCCTGCTCCCGGGCCCTGTTACGGGTTTCCCCAGGTTCCAGGGCCTCTTGTCCGGTGCTGCGCGCGGCGACGAGTAGGATCGTCGCCAGACGAACCGGAGGGAAGAATGCCTGAGCGAAGCGCTGGTCCTGAGTTGTCCGAACTGGACCTTGCCCTGGTCAACGTCCTTCAGGTGGCGCCCCGGATTGCCTGGGGCGATGCCGGAGAGATCCTCGGCGTACACCCGACAACGCTGGCCGCCCGGTGGGAGCGGCTGCGGGACTCGGGCACCGTCTGGCTCGGCGCCCTGCCGAACGTCTCCACCGCGCCCGAGGGATTGGCTTTCGTCTCGCTGTTGTGCCGGCCTGGACGGCAGGCACAGGCGGTAAAGGCCCTGTCCGCCCTACCCGAAGTGGTCGCTTTGGACATTTGCTCCGGGGAACCGGATCTGAGCCTGCTCGTCGCCGGCGAGGACCATTCGTCGCTCACCCGTCTGCTGGAGGAGAGCATCACGGGCGCTCCGGGCGTCAGGCATGCACGGATAGGGCTGTGCACCCGGCTTCATACCGCGGGCCGGCAGTGGACGCTGAATGTCCTTGCCCCGGAGCAGCTGGCCCGGGCGCAGGCGTTGGGAGCCACGCCGCAGGCCCAGGGCCAGCAGGCCGTCCTGCAGGAGGAACACCTGCCGGTGATGGAAATCCTGATGCGCAACGGCCGTGCCTCCGCTGCCGATGTGGCACGGGCAACCGGGCTGCACCCGGCCACGGCCCGCCGTTACCTGCAGAAGGTCCTCGCCAGCGGAGAGTTCCAGATCCGCTGCGACCTTTCCCAGCCGCTGACGGGCATGCCTCTGAACGTTCTGTGGGCCACCCGCCTGAATGCCGCCGACCACCACGCCGCTGCGTCCCTGCTGGCCGAGGATCCCCGTACCCAGATGGTCGCCTCCATCACCGGGCGGGCGAATTTCCTTGTGGCCATGTGGATGCGGTCCGCCGCCGATGTCTTGGACGTTGAGCAATCCATCCAGGAACGGGTGCCCGGCATCGAGATTCTCGACTCGGTGGTTACGCTCCGTCCGGTCAAGCGGATCTGCCGGGTGCTGGATGCGGGCGGCCGGGCCGAGGAGCAGCACGTGCCGAGGATCCCGGCTCTCAGCTAGGGAACGTTCCGCCCCGCCGGGGCTTGATGTTGACACAGCGGGGAGATGGTGCGCCTGCAGCGGATCCTGCTGCTGCGCGGGCTGGGCCTGGGGCTGCCGCAGATCCGCAGCATCTTGGAAGGGCAGCAGGACGACGCAGCCGCCCTGGCCGAGCATCTGGAGCTGCTGAACGGGGAACGGCGCCGGCTGCAGGACCAGATCCGGGCCCTCCGGGCCACCCTCGACGCGCTGAGCAGCGGAAAGGACATCATGGCGGAGGAAATGTTCCATGGCTTCGACCACACCCGTTACCGCGGCGAGGTGGTGGAACGCTGGGGAGAGCAGGCATACCAGGAGTCCGACCGCTGGTGGCGGTCCCTCGATGCCGGGCAGAAGGAGGGCTTCCACGCCGAGCACGCCGCTCTGCAGGACGCCTGGGACGACCTGCAGCGCCGCGGCCTGCCGCCGGACAGCACGGAAAGCCAGGACACCGCCGCACGACACGCGCAGTGGATCGGGGCGGGGAGCGGAAACCGGCGGCCGAATCCGCAGATGCTTATCGGGCTGGCGGAAATGTACGTGTCCGACGAACGGTTCGGGGCGAACTACACCCGTGAGTTCGAGGCCGGTGCCCGGTACGTGCGCGACGCGCTGGTGTACCTGGCACAGAACCTGCCGGGCTAGTCTGAGGCTCCGCCGCTGAGCTTGTAGACCGTGAGGGAGTTTCCCGGAACACGTTCCCGGTCGCCGCCGGCCAGCCGCGAGCCACGCCGGTCGGCGGCGGACGCCGTGCAGAACAGCGGCTCGTAGCGGCGGCCGGGACCGAGGTCCGCGCCGGAGGATTGCAGGATCGAGGCGTCAGGCAGGGTAATCTGCCGTTCCTGGAGATGCCCGTTGAGCACCAGGAGCCCGGCCAGTTCCCCGCTGGCCGCGGCGATGACGAGCTGCAGCACCCGGTTTTCCGGGTCTTCCCACTTTTCCGGCACCATCGGCTGGCCGGCCGCATCGAACCACAGCAGGTGCGAGGATCCGCTGTCGGCAGGGAACCGGAACGGCTGCGTCCGCAGGTACTGCTCCCGGAGCCGCAGCAGCCTGCGGGTGTCCCTGAGCAGCGCCTGCCCTTCCTCGTCCAGGTTCCAGTCCACCCAGGAAATCTCGTTGTCCTGGCTGTAGGCGTTGTTGTTGCCGTGCTGGGTCCGGCCGAACTCATCGCCGGCGGTGAGCATGGGTACGCCGACGGCAAAGGCCAGGGTCGCCATGACGTTGCGGGCGGTCTGCAGCCGGCGCTGCCGGATTGCCGGGTCCTCCGACGCTCCTTCGACGCCGTGGTTCCAGCTTCGGTTGGAGTCGCTGCCGTCGCGGTTGCCTTCGCCGTTGGCTTCGTTGTGCTTGCCGTTGTAGCTGGTCAGGTCCCGCAGGGTGAATCCGTCATGTGCCGTGACGAAGTTCAGCGAGGCCAGCGGCGTGCGGCCGGAATTCGCGAACAGGTCCGCGGAACCGGCCAGGGCCCCGGCGATGCGGGCCACCGATCCGCCCCGCCCGCCGCCGTCCAGCGCCCCCTGGTCGGCGATCCAGAAGTCGCGGACACTGTCCCGGAACCTGTCGTTCCAATCCGCCCAGCCGGGCGGAAAATTGCCCGTCTGCCAGCCGTCGGGCCCGATGTCCCAGGGCTCGGAGATCAGCTTGACCGACTGGAGCGTCTCGTCGGCGGCACAGGCGACCAGGAAGGGATGCCGGCGGTCGTAGCGGTGGTTGGAGCCGCGGGCCAGGGCGGGCGCCAGGTCGAACCTGAAGCCGTCCACGTGGTACTCGTTCACCCAGCAGCGGAGGGAATCGAGAGCCAGCTGCACCACCCGCGGCTCGCTGAAGTCCAGTGTGTTGCCGCAGCCGGTGACATCGAAGTACCGGCCCTCGTGATCGTGCCGGTAGTAGGTGGACTCCCCCAAGCCGCGGAAGCTCAGCGCCGGTTCGCCTTGTTGTCCTTCGGCGGTGTGGTTGTAGACGACGTCCAGGATCACCTCGAGGCCGGCGCGGTGCAGGTCCCGGACCATGGCCTTGACCTCGTCCTGAACTCCCTGGGCGCCCCGGCGTCTGGCTTCCTCGGTGGCGTACGTGTCGTGCGGTGCGAAGAACCCGGCGGTGTTGTATCCCCAGTAGTTGGTCAGGCCCAGTTCCTTCAGGTGCGGTTCATCCGTGTGGAAGTGGATGGGCAGCAGCTCGACGGCGGTGACGCCCAGGTCCCGCAGGTACCCGGTCACGGCCGGATGGGCCAGCCCGGCATAGGTGCCGCGCAGTTCCGGGGGCACCTCGGGATGCAGCATGGTCAGGCCCTTGACGTGGGCCTCGTAGATGACGCTGCTGCGCCACGGCACGTGCGGCCTGGGGGCGCCGCCCCAGTCGAACTTCGGGGACGTGTGCACCGAAAACAGCAGCGGGCTGCCGTCGGGTCCGGGCGCGGTTTCGATTCCCCGGGCATAGGGGTCGATCAGCAGCTGGAAGGAGCCGGGCTCCCCCGGCAGGTCCTGCCCCTGGGGCCAGAATCCGTACCGCGCGCCGTACCGCAGTCCGGGCACGGGGGCGTGGTGGATGCCTGCGTGCCCGTCCGCGAGGTGGCGGCGGTGCCAGCGGCCGTCAGCCTCCCAGAGCACGTCGACGGCCACCAGCCCGGGTGCGAACACCGAGACGTTGGTGCCGCCGTCGGGCAGCTGCGGCAGGCCGCTGCGCACGCCCAGCGGAAAGGGCAGGGAGGATCCGCGCGGGTAGTCCGCGCGGATCGGGTCGCCAACCGTTGGTTCCGCCATGCTGCCTCTCGCCGCTAGTGTGGCCGGCCCGCCACGGTCAGGCCGTGCGCTGCCGCGCCACCTCGTACAGGGTGATGCCCACGGCCATCGAGGCGTTCAGGGACTCCATGGCCGAATCGATGGGAATGGACACGATCTGGTCGCAGTTCTCGCGGACCAGCCGGGACAGGCCCTTGCCCTCTGAACCGACGACGATGCAGATGGGTTCCTTCGCCAGGGTCAGGTCCGGCAACGAAACGTCACCGCCGCCGTCCAGGCCGAGGACGAACATGCCCATCTTCTTGAACGTGTTCAGGGTGTTGTTCAGGTTCCCGGCGCGGGCCACCGGCACGCGGACCGCGGCGCCGGCGCTGGTCTTCCAGGCGGAGGCGGTCATGCCCACGGAGCGGCGCTCCGGGATGACGACGCCGCTGCCGCTGAAGGCGGAGGTGGAACGGATGATCGCGCCCAGGTTGCGCGGGTCTGTGATCCCGTCCAGCGCCACGAACAGCGGGGCGTGGGCGACGTGGCCCTTCTTCCAGGCCGTCAGCGCGGCCTCGGCCAGGTCGATCGGGTCGGCGTAGTCGTAGGGCGGGATCTGGAGGACCAGGCCCTGGTGCACGGCCTCGTTGGTCATCCGGTCCAGTTCGGGCTTGTGCGCCTCGAGAACGGGAAGGCCCCGCTCGGAGGCGATCTTCAGCGCCTCACGGACCCGGTCGTCCATGTCGATGCGCACGCCGACATAGAGCGCCTTAGCCGGGATCTCGGCCCGCAGCGCCTCGAGGACGGAGTTGCGCCCGGTGACGACCTCCTCAGCGACCTTGCCGCGGACGTTGGTGCCCTGGCGTCCGCCGGCGTGCTTGGCAGCGCTGCGGTCGGAGAGCTGCTTGGCGCGGTAAGCCTTGTGGTACGGCCGATCCTCCGCCTTGGGGGTGGGTCCCTTGCCTTCCAGAGCCTTGCGGCCGTGACCGCCGGTGCCCGTGGTGGGTCCCTTTTTGTTCTTGCGCACAGCGCCGGGACGTCCCTTGTTGGCCATGAATTCACCTTAGGTAGAGAAAAAAGCAGTACTTCCAGTTTACGCAGCCTGCCCGGCGGCCGGAGCGCGGCGGGTGGCGGCCGGCCCGCAGGTCCCGGAAGGCCCCTCCGGACACACCGCCGGAAGAGCGTTCAGGAGGCGTCGACGCTCCAGGTGGCACCGTCGGCGGTGTCCTCGACCACGATCCCGGCGGCGGAGAGCGCGTCGCGGATGGCGTCCGCCCGTGCCCAGTCCCGCTGGGCCCGGGCTTCGGCCCGTTCCTGGAGGCGCGCCTGCACCAGCGCATCGAGCGCAGCCCGCTCCGGTCCGGCCGATGCCGCTGCAGCCGTGCCCGCGTCGTCGAGGCCCAGGACCGCCGTCATGGCGAGCACGGCGTTCAGGGCCGCTTCGGTTCCCGCCGCGTCACCGGCGGCCAGGGCGGTGTTGCCGGCGCGCACCGTCTCGTGCAGCACGGCCAGCGCCTGCGGGACGTTGAGGTCATCATCCATCGCCTCCGCGAAGGCCGCGGGCATGGACTCCTCCGCAGGCTGTGCGACGCCGGCCGAGCCGCTGACCTTGGCCCGGGCTTTGGTGATGAACCCATCAATGCGTTCGACGGCGGCCGCAGCCTCCTGCAGTGAGGTGGGCCGGTAGTCCAGGGTGGAGCGGTAGTGCGCCTGGCCGAGGTAGTAGCGGACCACCCGCGGCGAGGCCTGCGCCAGCATTTCCGCAGGGCTGATGGTGTTGCCGACGGACTTGGACATCTTCTCGCCTTCGAAGGTGACCATCCCGTTGTGCATCCAGAAGTTGGCGAACCCGTGGCCGGCGGCCTGGGACTGCGCCATTTCGTTCTCGTGGTGTGGGAAGCGCAGGTCCAGCCCGCCGCCGTGGATGTCGAACTCGGTTCCCAGGTACCTGGTCACCATGGCCGAGCACTCCAGGTGCCAGCCCGGCCGGCCCCGCCCCCAGGGGCTGTCCCAGGCGGCGGTCTCCGGCTCGCCCTCCTTGCAGCCCTTCCACAGTGCGAAGTCCCGCGGATCGCGCTTGCCGCGCGGGTCGGCGTCGGGCGCGGCCTGCATATCGTCGATGTTCTGGCGGGTCAGGGAGCCGTACTTGTCCCAGGAGCGGACATCGAAGTAGACGTCTCCGGATCCGTCAGGGGCCGGGTAGGCGTGTCCACGCTCGATCAGCCGCTGGATGAGTGCGTGCATTTCGGGGATGTGGCCGGTGGCGCGTGGTTCGTAGGTAGGGCGCTGGACGCCGAGCGTGTCGTAGGCCTTCGCGAATTCCTGCTCGAACCGGTAGGCCAGCGCCCACCACGGTTCATCCGGAACGACGCCGGGCGCCTCGGCGGCCCCGATGGAGTCGGCGGACTTGGCGAGTATCTTGTCGTCAATGTCCGTCACGTTGCGCACCACGGTGACCCGGTAGCCGCGGAAACGCAGCCAGCGGGTCAGCTGGTCGAAGGTGATCGCGGAGCGGATGTGACCCACATGGGGCATCCCCTGCACGGTGGCGCCGCAGTAGTAGAGGCCGACGTTGCCCTCCACCAGCGGGGTGAAGTCCCGAACCTGCGCGGTTGCCGTGTCATAGAATCTCAAGCTCACCGCTCTAGGCTAGCAACTGTCAGGTGAGCCCAAGGTGCCTGCCGGTAGACGCGGGCAGGGCCGTCCGGCGGTCCCGCCGTCCGCCGTCAGCCCCGGGCGGCGACCAGCGCGGTGGCGACGGCGGCGATGCCTTCGCCGCGGCCGGTAAATCCGAGCCCGTCGGTGGTGGTGGCGGAGACGCTGACCGGCGCGCCTGCCGCCTCGCTGAGCACCGCTTCCGCTTCGGCCCGGCGCGGGGAGAACTTGGGCCGGTTGCCGATCAGCTGAACCGCGATGTTGCCGATCTCGAAGCCTGCCTCCCGGACGATCCGGGCGGCTTCGCCCAGCAGCTGCAGCCCCGAGGCGCCGGCGTACTCCGGCCGGTCGGTGCCGAAGTGGGTGCCCAGGTCCCCCAGCCCGGCGGCGGAGAACAGCGCGTCGGCGGCGGCGTGGGCGACAGGGTCGCCGTCGGAGTGCCCGGCCAGGCCGCGCTCCCCTTCCCAGAGCAGGCCTGCGACCCAGAGCGGGCGGGACGCCTCGTCGGAAGCGAAGGCGTGGACATCGACGCCGACGCCGGTTCGGGGCAGCTTGCTCATCGGGACTCCTGATCGGGGGTGGAAGGCTTCGGGCCGGGCTGCCGGCCGGCGGTGGGCAGGCCGCGGGCGAGCAGCGCCTCGGCGAGCAGCAGGTCCAGCGGCGTGGTGATCTTCAGCGACTCCTCCGCGCCGGGGACCAGGTGCACGGCGGCGCCCAGCGCTTCAACAAGCATCGCGTCGTCGGTGGCCGCCTCCGGATCGGGCCCGGCACCGGAGTGGGCCCGGCGCAGCAGCGCAGCGTCGAAACCCTGCGGGGTCTGGACTGCGCGCAGGCGGGACCGGTCCGGGGTGGCCGCAACGCGCTCCAGCCGGTCGGGGGCAAGACTGTCGGCTCCGGCGGAGCTGTCGTGGGCACCCTGGCCGTTCGGGGGCGGGGCGGCGGCCGGGGCGGCCTGCTTGACGGTGTCGACCACGGGAACCGCCGGGATCACCGCTGCGGCGCCGGCGGCCAACGCGGCGGCCACCCGGTGGAACACCTGTGGGGGCGTCAGCGCCCGGGCCGCGTCGTGCACCAGGACCGCGTCGAGGTCCTGCGGGAGGGCGGCCAGTGCGGCGTTGACGGATTCGGAGCGCGTCGCTCCGCCGTCCACCACGGCGACGGGGACGCCGAACCCCGCCGCCGCGCAGATGCCGCGGAGCACGGTGTCACCGGCGGGAACCGCGACGGCGACGGCGGAGGCAATCCCGGACTCGAGCACCCCGGCCAGGGCGCGGGCAAGCATGGGGATGCCGGCGACCGGAACCTGGGCCTTGGGGACGCCGTAACCGAGGCGCTGCCCGGACCCGCCGGCGACCACGATCACGCCGATGCGCTGGGCAGATACTGGGGAAGACACGCCCTCCAGCCTACCGCCGCACGATCTTCTCCCGCCCCCGGACGCACGGAAGGCCGGTCCGCAATGGACCGGCCTTCCGTCGTGCAGTTGCTCCTAGCTGGCCAGGACTTCGTCCAGGACAGCCGCAGCGTGGTCTTCGTCAGTCTTCTCCGCCAGGGCCAGCTCGGAGATCAGGATCTGCCGGGCCTTGGCAAGCATCCGCTTCTCGCCTGCGGACAGGCCGCGGTCGTGGTCACGGCGCCAAAGGTCGCGAACCACCTCCGCAACCTTGACGACGTCGCCGGAAGCGAGCTTCTCCAGGTTCGCCTTGTAACGCCGGGACCAGTTGGTCGGTTCCTCCGTGAGCTCGGCGCGAAGGACGTCGAAAACGTGCTCGAGGCCTTCCTTGCCCACGACATCCCGTACACCTACGAGGTCGACGTTCTCAGCCGGTACTTCAATGGTCAGATCACCCTGGGCCACCTTGAGCTTGAGATACATTTTCTCTTCGCCCTTGATGGTTCGCATCTTGATCTCTTCGATCTTCGCAGCACCGTGGTGAGGGTAAACTACTGTTTCGCCAACCTCAAAAACCATGTGGATTTTCCCCTTTCCCGCGACCAAGTCTAGCATGCAGGCGACACGCCGAGAAGAGTTTTCGCAGGTCAGGTAGGTCCTCCCGCTGTTACTAGGTATTATTCCGCTTCCCGTGCCGGTTTTTCCCCCTTTGCCGGCGCCCCTGGAAGGGATCGGCACCAGCCGTTCCCGCCCGGCGGGAAGCGGCCCGCGGGCCGCCTGTCCATCGCAGCCCCGAGCCCCGCTGATGCCGCCCCGCGCCGTCATCGACGCCGGGGAGGCCGCAGCGGAGTCCACGATTCCGGCGCCGAGCCGATAGGCTATGGGCAAACGGAAGCCCCCGGTCTCCTCGACCGCAACACCCCAGGAGTTTGTGCTGTGAGATTCACACTGAAGAGCCGCACGCAGTGCGCCGCTGCCGTCGGCGTCGTCGCGCTGTCCATGCTGGCCGCGTCCGGCTGCAGCGCCGTGAACGATCAGGCAACCACCCAGCCGTACTCCCCCTCCGACGGCATCGTCGAGAACCTGGGCGACCTGCAGCTGCGCAACATCATGGTCGCCAGCAACGGCGACGGCGATCCCGGGCGCCTGCTCGGCACCCTGGTGAACGGCGGCACCGAAACTGTGACCCTGGACCTCGAGGTCGGCGAGTCCGACCTGTCCTGGACCATCCCGGCCGGCGGCAAGGTCGTCTTCGAGGACGCCCCCGATGCCGAAGTTCTGGTCGCCTCCGTCGAGGTCCTCCCCGGCACCGGCCTCAAGGGCCAGGCCGACATCGGCTCCGAAAGCACCGAACTGAACATTCCGGTGGTCAATGCCTCGCTCGAGGAGTACGCCGACTACGTGCCCTCCCCCACCCCCGAGGTCACCGAGCCCACCGACATGGGCACGGCCACCATGGAGCCCACCGAGACCGGCGACCAGACCGGCATCGACACCGGCACGGCCGACCAGGGCTGAGCCTGCCGCCTCCTGCATACGCGAAGGGCGCCGCCGGATCTTCCGGCGGCGCCCTTCGCGCGTCCGGGGCCGTTCCAGGCCGCCCCGACGCCGGGGCTGCGGCCTAGGGCTCGAACTTGTAGCCCAGGCCGCGGACGGTCACCAGGTGCCGCGGGGAGCCGGGATCCGGCTCGATCTTGGCCCGCAGCCGCTTCACATGTACGTCGAGGGTCTTCGTGTCGCCGACGTAGTCCGCGCCCCACACCCGCTCGATCAGCTGGCCGCGGGTCAGCACCCGGCCGGCGTTGCGCAGCAGCATCTCCAGCAGCTCGAACTCCTTCAGCGGGAGCTGGACGGGCCTGCCGTCGATGCTCACCACGTGGCGGTCAACATCCATCCGCACCGGGCCGGCCTGCACCGCGGCAGGCAGGAACTCGGCGGCGTCGCTGCGCCGGCGCAGGACGGCACGGATCCGGGCCAGCAGCTCCCGTGAGGAATACGGCTTGGTGACGTAGTCGTCCGCCCCCAGCTCCAGGCCGACCACCTTGTCCACCTCGGCGTCGCGGGCGGTCAGCATGATCACCGGGACGTCCGAGCGCAGCCTCAGCTGCCGGCACACCTCCGTGCCGGACAGCCCGGGCAGCATCAGGTCCAGCAGCACCAGGTCCGCGCCGCTGCGGTCGAACTCGGCGACGGCTTCGAGGCCGTCCTCGACCACCGTGACGTCAAACCCTTCGCGCCCCAGGAGGTAGGACAGCGGGTCGCTGAAGGACTCCTCGTCCTCCACGATCAGGATCCTGCTCAAGCATCCGCTCCTTGCCGGCGGCCGGTGTGCGGGCCGCCCTCACCGCCGGGGACCTCTTCCTCGGCGTCCATCTCAGGCAGCCGGACGGTGAAGGTCGACCCCTGCCCCGGCTGGGACCACAGGCTCACCTCGCCGCCGTGATTGGCCACCACATGCTTCACAATGCTCAGGCCCAGGCCGGTTCCGCCGGTATGCCGGGAACGTGCCTCATCGATGCGGTAGAACCGCTCGAACACCCGTTCCTGTTCTTCCGGCGCGATTCCCGGCCCCTGGTCGGTAACGGTGACCTGCGCAAGCCCGTCCCGGGAGCGCAGGCCCACGCCCACCCGGCTGCCCTCCGGCGAGTACCGGACGGCGTTGTCGATCAGGTTGCGGAAAGCCGTCGTCAGCATCGGCGCATCAGCGTAGACCTTGCCGGACACCTCGCCCCCTGCCACGACGGTAATGCCCTTGAGCTCGGCCGAGAGCCGGTTGGCCTCGATCGCATCCGCCACCAACCGGTTCACGTCCACCGGTTCCGCACGGTCCACCACGTCGGCGCCCTGCAGCCGGGACAGCTGGATGATGTCCTGCACGAGGGCGCTCAGCCGCCGGGACTCACGCCCCAGCTTTCCGGCGAACCGGCGGACCGCCTCCTCGTCGCCGGCGGCGTCGGCCAGCGCCTCGGCCAGCAGAGAAACCGCACCGACCGGCGTCTTCAGCTCATGCGAGACGTTGGCCACGAAATCGTTCCGGACCTCCTCGGTGCGAACCGCTGCGGTGCGGTCCTCCACCAGGATCAGCACGTACTCCTCGCCCAGCATCGCCACGCGCACCTGCAGGATGGTGTCGCCGTGGCCCGGTACCGTGCCGCGGGCCAGTTCCAGGCGGCGTTCCTCGATCACTCCGTCGCGGCGGACCAGCGCGGTCAGTTCCAGCAGGTCGGGGTTGGTCACCGTGTGCCCGCGCACCAGCCCGAAGGCATACGCGCCGGGGCTGGCGCGGACCACCCCGTCGATGGCATCCACCACGATGTACCCGCGGCCGACGACGGACAGGACCTCCGCGGCGCCCTCGGGGAGCGTCGGTTCCGGCACATCGGCCAGGTCCCGGCGCCGTCGCTCGCTGGTGATGTAGCCGAGCATGCCAAAAACGCCGACGGCCAGGCCGAGGATGCCCGCGATCAGGCCCAGCAAGACAGGATTCACGCTTCCAGCTTAGGCCGCACCGCCCGGTCCCGGCCCGGTGCGCGGTGGCATCGGACCAAACGTTAAACTAACGTTCATCTTGAGAGACCCCGCGGTTCACCTGCAGCTGCGATCCTGCCCATAGGCCCGGAACGCGGCCTGCGGCCCGGCCGCGAGCGGATAGCCCCACCGAAAGGACGCAGCAAGTGCGGAAGGTATTTCAGGCCGAACTCCACCAGATCGGCGAGGAGCTGACCCAGATCTCGCAGCTGGTTGCGGAAGCCATGCAGAAGGCTGTGATGGCGTTCGAGGAGGCTGATACCGAACTGGCCCAGGAGGTGATCGCCGCCGATGCGAGGATCGATTTCCTGCAGAACGACCTCGACGAGCGCGCCATCGACGTGCTCGCCCTGCAGGGGCCGGTGGCCAGCGACCTGCGCATGATCGTTGGGTCGCTGCGCATGAGCGCCTCGCTGGAGCGGATGGGCGACCTCGCCCGGCACATCGCCCAGCTCGCCCGGTTGCGCTACCCGGCGAACGTGGTTCCCGACAATCTCGCCGGGACCTTCCGGGAGATGGCCCGGCTGGACATCCGGATCGCCGAACTGCTCTCCGAGCTGCTCGACACACGCAACCTGGAGCTGAGCAAGGAAATCTACGCGGCGAACACCCGCATCAATGAACTGCACGCCGGTGTCTTCAAGGCCGTCGCCTCCGCCGACTGGAACGTCTCGGCCGTGAGCACCGTGGACATCACCCTCGCCAGCCGCTACTTCGAGCGGTTTGCCGACCACGGTGTTTCCGTGACGCGCAAGGTCAACTACCTGGTGACCGGTGAGTGGCAGGCCACGGCGGAAAGCGGCGCCTAGCAGCACGCCCGGGCGGACAGCCCGGAAACGGCGAAGGGGGAGGACACCGTGCGGTGTCCTCCCCCTTCGCCGTTCGGCAGGGCCGGTGCTACTTGCGGCCCTGGTTGGCAACCGCCTGGATGGAGGCGGCGGCGGCCTCGGGATCGAGGTAGGTGCCGCCGGGCTTGACCGGCACCAGGTTCTCGTCCAGCTCGTACACCAGCGGGATTCCGGTGGGAATGTTCAGGGCCGCAATGTCGGTGTCGCTGATGCCGTCCAGGTGCTTCACCAGCGCCCGCAGGGAGTTGCCGTGCGCGGCGATCAGCACCGTCTTGCCGGCCCGGATGTCCTGCGTGATCTCGTTCTCCCAGTACGGCAGGAAGCGCTCGAGCACGTCCTTGAGGCACTCGGTCCGCGGCACGTCGCCGCCCAGGTCCGCGTAGCGCGGATCGTGGGCCTGGGAGAAGTCGCTGTCGTCCGGCAGCGGCGGCGGCGGGGTGTCATAGGAGCGGCGCCACTCCATGAACTGCTCTTCGCCGTACTCCGCCAGGGTCTGGGCCTTGTCCTTGCCCTGAAGCGCGCCGTAGTGGCGCTCGTTGAGCCGCCAGCTGCGCTTGACGTCGATCCAGATCCGGTCCGCCGCGCCCAGCGCCAGGTTGGCGGTGTTGATGGCGCGCTTGAGCCGCGAGGTGTGGACGACGTCCGGCAGCAGATCCGCCTCCACCAGCAGCTCGCCGCCGCGGAGGGCCTCGGCCCGGCCCAGGTCCGTCAGATCCACGTCCACCCAGCCGGTGAACAGGTTCTTTTCATTCCACTCGCTCTGGCCGTGGCGCAGAAGGATCAGTTTGTAGGTCATATCAGCATCGTAACTGAGCCCACATGGCCGCCGGGAGGCGGATCCGTAACCTTGGCCCGTGAACCGAGCACTCCCGGAACGCCACTAAAATTGATCCGTGCCAAAATCGCCCAAACCCGTCGGAAGCCTCACCAGGGGGACCACCAACCCCAACCGGCTGCGACGGGTGGACCGCTGGCTGGCCGGCCCGCACGGGTGGCGGCTGCGCCGCGCGGCCGACCCACTGATCGTGGACCTGGGCTACGGGGCCTCCCCCGCCACCGCCGTCGAACTGCATGCCCGGCTGGGCGCCGTACGGGCTGACGTGGACGTGGTGGGGATCGAGATCGATCCGGAACGGGTGCGGACCGCCAAGCCGTTGGAGCGCGCGGGGCTGAGCTTCCGCCAGGGCGGTTTCGAGCTGCCGCTGGGCGGCCGGCGGCCGGTGATGGTGCGGGCCTTCAACGTGCTGCGCCAATACGACGAAAGCGAGTACGCCGCGCACTGGGACCTGGTGCGGTCCCGGCTCGCGCCGGGCGGCATCTTCGTGGACGGCACCTGCGACGAGATCGGCCGGCGGGCCACCTGGGCCGAGATCGGCCCGGACGGGCCCCTGTCGCTGAGCATTTCGCTGCGGTTCTCCGCGTTCGAGCGCCCGTCCGACGTCGCCGAGCGGCTCCCGAAGGCGCTGATCCATCGCAACGTGCCCGGCGAGCGGGTGCACGCGTTCCTGCACGCAATGGACCAGGCCTGGCTGGCCAGCGCGCCGCTCGCCGCCTATGGGAGCCGCCAGCGGTGGCTGGGCATGTGCCGTGCCCTGCACGCGCAGGGCTGGCCCCTGCTGACGGGGCCCGCCCGCTGGCGGCTGGGCGAGATCACGGTGGCGTGGAGCGCCGTCGCCCCGCGCTGATTACACCGGCGCAGGGATCGGACCGTCGGGCCCGGTGTTACCAGGGGCCGTACGGCCCGGAACCCCGGCGTGGCTCGTTCAGGGCGGGGCGGACGTCCGCGAGGTAGACGCAGGCCGCAATCACGGCGGCCAGCTGGAACAGGAGCAGCCCGACGCCGCCGCTCAGGGCGCCCAGCACGCCCACGGCCGCGGCGCCGGCCGTCAGCGCGGTCCAGAAGGTCTTGGTGCGCTTGAAGGCGCGCTCGAAGTCGGACGGGCGGCGGCGGACGCAGTCGATGAACGCCCAGAGCTCAATGCCCAGGGCCACGAAGGCCAGCGCTCGGTACAGCAGGCCCTGGAAGATGAGAACGAGTTCCACAGGGATCAGCCTACCGTGCCAGCGCCTGGTCGAGGTCAGCCCAGAGGTCCTCCATGTGCTCGATGCCCACCGAGAGGCGCAGGAGGTTCTCCGGAACCGTTTTCGGCTCTCCCGGCTGGCGGCGGCGGCGTTCGATGAGCGACTCCACACCGCCCAGCGACGTGGCCGGCACCCACAGCGACACGGCCTCCGTCATCTTCTCCGCGGCGGCCGCGCCGGCGGCCACCTCGATGCAGACGATGGCGCCGAACCCATCCATCTGGGCCGCAGCCCGGTCGTGCCCGGGGTCCTCCGGCAGGCCCGGATACCGCACCGCGGCCACGGCGGGGTGGGTGGCCAGCCGGCGGGCCAGCTCGCCGGCGTTCTCCTGGGAACGCTGCATGCGCAGTGCCAGGGTCCGCAGTCCGCGCAGCGCCAGCCAGACCTCGAAGGGGCCGGCGACCGCGCCGTGCAGGGTGCGGTGGGCGGCCAGCCGGGCCCGCAGCGCCTCGTCCGAGGTGACGGCGGCGCCCAGCACGACGTCGGAATGCCCGGACAGGTACTTGGTCACGGAGTGGACGACGACGTCGGCGCCCAGCTCCAGCGGGCGGGTGACCAGCGGGGTGGCGAAGGTGTTGTCGGCGACCACCAGCGCTCCGGCGGCATGCGCGGCGTCGGCGAGAACACGGATCTCCGCCACCTCGAGCATGGGGTTGGTGGGGCTCTCGATCCAGAGCAGGTCCGCGCCTTCGAGCGCGGCCACGGCGGCGGGTGTGTCGGCAATGTCGACCGTGCGCAGCGTGAAGCGGCCGGCTTCGGCCTGTTCGGCGGCCAGCGCCAGCGAACCGGCGTAGCTGTTGCGGGGCATGACCAGAACACCGCCGGCGGGCACCAGGGACAGCGCGGCGGCGATCGCGGCCAGGCCGGAGGAAAAGACGAGCGCCGGCTCCCGAGCGGATTCCAGCCGGGCCAGGGCTTCCTCGAAGGGATCCCAGGTGGGATTGGAGTAGCGGCCGTAGATCCGGTCCCCGGGGTCCGCGGGCCCGGTGCCGCGGTAGGTGGAGGTCAGCACGATCGGCGGATTCACCGCCGCATCCTGTCCGGCGGCCGGCCGGCCGGCGGCGACCACCACCGTTTCCGGGGATAAGACGCCGTGGGGGGATGTGGTCTCTGCGCTCATAGGCCCAGCGTATCGGCCGGCAGGGGCAGCGTCCCGCCGGCGGCCCGGGCCGGGCGAAGCACCGCGGCGTGTTACGCGCCGCGCGGCGCGTTGGAGGAATCCGCTAGACGAAGCTGCCGCCCGGGGTCGGATCGGGGTCCCGCGGGCGGGTCAGCGCCACGATGGCCAGCACCAGGGCGAGCAGTGCGGCGAAGGCCATGGACGCGCCGTCGAACCATCGGTCGGCCAGGTAGCCGAGGCCCCCGCCGGCGCAGAAGCCAAGCAGGACGAGGAAGAACACGCCGGACCAGAACAGGTTCGGCTCCCCGTTGATGCCCTTTTTGGACAAGGCCGACTGCATGAGGAAGTTGAAGGCCATCTGCACCACGAAGGTCACGGCGACAGCCCCGTAGAGCATCCCGTGGTTCTTGTGGAACGCGTTGCCCACGCCGCCGGCCACGAAGCTGACGGCGAAGGCGATCCAGCGCGGATCCGTGTCCGTCAGGGCCGCCAGCAGGGTCAGGACAACGAGCAGGCCGAAGATCGCGAACAGCATGGCCGGGGTGAAGGACCGGCCGCTGCGCAGGAAAGCGGTCATCAGGATCCCGGACAGCGCCGATCCGACGCCGAAGCAGACCACCGACACGATCGCCGGCGTGAACCGTTCCCAGTCTCCTTCCACCAGGTAATAGCCGCTGGAGACCACGTTCCCCGACTGGACCGTGGCAAAGGTGTTGGCGTGCCCGAAGGTCCAGGCGTTGAGCAGGCCGGCCAGGAAGGCCAGGAGGAATCCGATGAACGGTTCCTCCATCAGCGGGAAGCGGATGACTTCCGGGTGCTTGCGGACGTACTGCACATCCGAGGGCTGGTGCGGGGCGGCGCTCATGGGGGCTTCTTTCCGATGGGGTCAGAACACGTCCGTTGCGCGCAGCGGATTCTGCGGGGAGTGTCCTCCGCTTCGCCCCCGCCGCCCGCCGGGGTGTCCCGGGCTGCCGGAGCCTGATCCGCCCGGCCCGCGGCGCGGCGGGGTACCGCGGGAGCCAAGCTGCTCGAACACGTCCGCCACGCGCAGCGGGTGCGTGGGCGAATAGCCGCCGGCGCCGGTTCCCGCGGTGCCGGATCCGCCCGGTGAACCGCTGGAGCCGTCGCCGGAGCCGGAGGGGCGCGGAGAAAGCCGGTCGAACACGTCGGCCACCCGCAGGGGGTTGCTGGGACTGGGCATGGAACGTCCTTCCTTGTCCTTGCCGGTTTCGGTTTCCCGGCCGGCTCCGGTTTCCCGGCCGGTTCCGGTTTCCCGGCCGGCGGACCCGCGGCCGCCCGGGACCAGCCGGCCGCCCGACGGCGGACTGGGCTCGGAGGAGCGGGCGGGAACCAGCGCGTTGGTCAGGTGGATGAACCTCGTCAGATGCGAGCGCAGCGGCTGCCTGGCCTGGCGTTCCTCGATCCGGCCGTGCCGGAGCGTGAAGGTCAAGCCCCAGGGGTTGCCGTTGAGGTTGTTCACTGCGGCGTCCGCCCCGGACGGCGGAACCAGCACGCACCCCCAGATGGCGCCCACGGCGTTCAGCTCGTCCACCACGCGTTCCTGCCCGGCGTGCTGATAGGCGCCGGTCGCCATTGCGGTGAAGGTCTTGTCCACGAAGGCGCCGGTCTCCGCCGCGTCATGGTGCTCGTCGATGAACGCCTTCATGGACGCCGAGAGCAGTCCGGTGTGCACCGACGACGTGAGGATGAATCCGTCAGCCCACTCCAGGTCCTCCCCGGTGACCAGCGTGGCCCGCGCGGCCGGCGCCAGCGCGTCGCTGAGGACCAGCTGCCTGACGCCGCGGATCCGCACCTGGGCGCCCAGGCCGGTGAGCACCGGACGGACAATGGCGGCGAGGTCTGCGTTGGCTCCGAACAGGCTGGAAAAGACAACCAGGATCCGGGCCACGGGTCAGCCCCGCTTGGCCTTTGACTGGTCGTACCAGATGACCGGCGACGGCTCCTCGTTCAGCGGCAGCGACTCCACGAACTCAGGGCTCACGTTCAGGTGTTCGGCCACGTTGAGGGCCGGGGTGGAGGCCAGCCACTTGTTCAGCGAGACCTCGGAGTACTCCGGATCGCGGAACAGCTCCAGGTAGATCACCTTCTCGTCGCCGATGTTCTGCACATAGTGCCCCGCCACCTGAGGCACGAACCCCACGTCGCCGGCCTGGTAGTTGAACGTGCGCGCTGTTCCGGAGGAGTCGAAGATGCTCATCCGCGCCTTGCCCTGCACGAAGTACTGCCATTCAGACCGCTTGGGGTGCCAGTGCAGCTCCCGCATGCCGCCCGGCTCGATCTCCACGAAGCCTGCGGCGATCGTCTTCGAGGCAGGGAAGTTGTTGACGTCTACGATCCGTACCCGGCCGGCTTCGGATTCGATCGGTACGGCGTTCTCCATGTGGAAGCTGAACATCTCCGGAACCGGGCCCTCCGGCGTCGGGCGGGCCGATTCGGAGATCGGGCCCGGCACTGTGCCCTTGAAGATGTACTTCTCCGACTTGGGGAACGGGGAAATCTCCGCCTCGGTCTTCTTCAGGTTCGCCGCGAGGACGTCGTCGGGAACCCGGACAAACCAGTCACTGAGCAGGAACGTGTTCCACTCCGAGAAGTCCCCGTCGCTGAAGACCAACAGGAACTCGCAGCCCTGGTCCAGGCCCTGGATGGAGTGCGGCAGCCCCGCCTCGAAGTTCCACAGGTCTCCGGCCACGACGTCGTCGATGAAGTACCGCCCCTTCTCGTCAATGGCGGTGACCCGGGCGTTGCCCGTGAGCATGAAGCCCCACTCCGTCTCCTTGTGCCAGTGCAGCTCGCGGTAGGCGCCCGGTTCGAGGGCCATGTCGACGCCGGCGAGCTCGGTGGAGATGGGCAGTTCGCGGCTGGTGACCTCACGGGTCCATCCGCCGGGCTGCAGGCGCATGTGCGCGTCGGAGAAGCTGAACTTGCAGTTCGGCAGGGTGCCGGCATCCCTGGCCGGCGGGACCAGCATGTCCGGGTTCTCCTGGTCCCGCCAGATATCCCGTGGGCCGAGGTCGATCCAGCCGTAGCCGTCGCTCTCCCGGATGGGCTGGGGAACCGAATCGGAGGAGGTGCTGCTCTGCCCGGCCTGGGGTTCCGCTTTGGTGGTGTCTGTCATGAGATGACCCTTCACTCGATGCGGTGAGCCGCCTTCTGAGTGTCTGCCGCCGTCGAGTGTCCTGCCGCGGAAGGGTTCCGTCCCGCTGCGCGGATGCCTCCGGCGCTGTGGCGGCCTGCATCTTCAACGCTAGGGGCGGGGCCTGCCGGTGTATATCCACCGGGGCGTTCACCGCTCCGGAACGGCCCAATTGGCCGGCACGGGTTCTGCTCGCCCGGGCGGGGAACTAGCCTCGGGCGCATGGAATCCGCCTCTGCCTCCGCCCTGGTCCCCGGGATCGATTTCGGGATGACCATGTGGTCGGCCCTGAACCCGTTTGAGGAACGCACCTCCTACGCGCTGCTGCACCCTTTCTCCCCCGAGGCCGGTCGGAACCTGGCTACCGCGGCGCAGGACCTGGGACTCAAGCGCCTGGATGCCGAAGGTGACATCCTGCCGCTGGGAACGGACGTGATGTACGTGTCGCTGCGGGCCAGGCAGGTCGAGTTCTGCGTCGGCGGTGATGTCTGGGTTCGCCACCCGGTCAGCGACGACTGGACCGGGAACGCCGTCGGACGCCGGTATGTCGTGTTCGTCCTCGGCGCGGTGCCGCTGGCGGACGACGCCGACCCCGAAGCCATTGCCGCTTACCTCCGCCAGCGGGAAAGCGTCTATGCGGCGCTGCTGAAGATCAGGCTGCGGCTGGACAACACCTAGGCCGGGCTGCACCCGGCCCGGCCCGGCCGGACCGGCCCACCCGGATTGACCGGCCCTGAAAGGAGCACCGTGATGGCCGTTCACCCGCCCCAGTCCCGAGTTCCCACGGTCGTCTTTGATGACGGATCGCTGACGCGCGCCGGGCTGCAGCGGGTGGCCCGGTATGCCTCCAGGGTGGATGTAACGGGACCGTCCCGCACGGGTGCGCCCGGGCGCCTGCTTGCCGGGCTGGGGGTTCCCGTACACGCCGCAGCCACCGGGGAACGGCTGGCCGACGCCGCGGACCTGGCCGCCGCGTCCGGCTCGGTGCTCGTGACCGGAACGCCCATCGATCCGCCGGCCTGGCTGGCGGACGTAACCGGCGCGCCATCGCGGAGCGGGCACACCGGGCTGCTCGTCCATCTGCCCGCCCCGGGCCCGGCGGCGTCCCTCCAGCCCGCCGCCCTCGCGCCCCAGGCGGTGTCCTGGGCCGAGACGGCCGGTCCGGCCTTCGCCGGTGCATCCGGCCTGCAACCGCTGAGCGCGGTCTTGGTCTCCCCGGCCGAATCCGCGCCTCTGCTTGAGGCCGTGGAGGCGGACCGCCTGGTGGTCGCCGCCGCGGCGCCCCTCGATCTGCCGGAGCCGGACCGCGCACGCCCCGCCGGGTACGCCGTGTCGGCGGCCGACACCATCCTCGCCGTCCTGACCGACACCGGGCTGGAACTGGCCAACCGGACACCGGTCTCCGTCCGGATCCGCGTCCGGCTGGGCACCGCCGGGCGGCGGGAGGACCTGGGCGGGGTCGAGGCCGGGCTCGGCCCCCGGGAGACCGCACGGCTGGACCTCGACGGCCTGCCCTTCCTGGCCGGACTGGACCGGCCGCAGCCCCTGGTGCGGCACTGGAGCCACGAAACCGAGACGGTGTTCGACGGCGGTACGATCCGCATCACCGGGATGGATGTCCGGTACGTGGACCCGGACGGCGGCACCATCGCCCTGCGCAGCTACGGCTCCCGCCAGGGGCTGCATGTGGGCGTCATCGCTCCCCAGCTCAGCGAGGCCTTGGGCACCGCCCAGGTGGACGTCGCCGAAGGCTGGCGCCGGCGGGAGGCCCGCCGTTCGGTGCCGTTGTCCGGGCTGCTTCGCCGACTGGCGGAGCCGACGTCGGCCGCCTCTCCGGTCCGCGGCGTTCCCGGGAGGTGACCCGGACGCGCCGCCGTTCGGGACCCCGCCGTTTCCCGCCCGACTCCCGCCCGCGTCCCCGGGCCTTCCGCCGCCTCCCGGCAGGCTGAGGCCCAGCCTGCTGTCAGGGGAACTGGGTAGGCTAGGCGGGTGAGCACTCCCAGACCTTCCGCCCGCGGACTCTTCATTGCCTTCGAAGGCGGCGACGGCGCCGGGAAGTCCACCCAGGCCGGTCTGCTTGCCGCCGCGCTGCAGGCGCAGGACCGCGTCGTCCTGCGCACCCGCGAGCCGGGCGGCACCCCGATCGGCGAGAAACTCCGTTCCCTCGTGCTGGAGCACGGTCAGGGCGACATCGACGCGCGCACCGAGGCGCTGCTGTTCGCCGCGTCGCGCGCCGCCCACGTCCAGCAGGTGATCGCCCCCGCCCTGGCGCGTGGAGAGGTGGTCATCTGCGACCGGTTCATTGACAGCTCCGTCGCCTACCAGGGCGCCGGGCGCGGCCTCGGCACCGACGTCGTCCGCCGGCTCAACGAGTGGGGCACCGACGGGCTGCTGCCGGATCTGACCATCCTGCTCGACGTCGATCCCCGCACCGGCCGGACACGGCGCACCTCCGGCCAGGCGGCCGAGGACCGCCTGGAGTCCGAGCCCGACGAGTTCCACCGCAGCATCCGGCAGGCCTTCCTGGAGTTGGCCGGGCGCGATCCCGCCCGGTACCTGGTGCTGGATGCCGCCCTGCCGCAGCAGGACCTGGCCCGGCGGATCGCAGCACGGGTCGCGGAGCTGCCGGCATGAGCGTCTGGGACGACCTGCAGGGCCAGGCACCGGTGGTCGAGCAGCTGCGCAGGGCAGCGGCGCAGGAGCGGCCCAACCATGCGTGGCTGTTCACCGGCCCGCCCGGATCGGGGCGCTCCAACGCCGCGCGCGCCTTTGCCGCCGCCCTGCTGTGTGAGCAGGAGGACCTTGCCGCGCGGGGCTGCGGCAGCTGCCGCGCCTGCCGCACGGCGCTGGCCGGCTCACACGCCGACGTGACCTCCGTGACCACGGAGAAGGTCACCATCAGCATTGACGAGGCCCGCGACCTGGTCCGCCGGGCCCAGGACCGCCCGTCCACGGGACGTTGGCGGGTCATCATCGTGGAGGACGCCGACCGCATGCAGGAGCGCAGCACCAACGTGCTGCTCAAGGCCATCGAGGAACCGCCGCCCCGGACCGTCTGGCTGCTGTGTGCACCCAGCCCGGGCGATGTGCTGGTGACCATCCGGTCCCGCTGCCGGGCCGTGGGCCTGCGCCTGCCCCCGGCGGACGACGTCGCCGATCTGCTGGTGCGCCGGGACGGAATCGATCCGGAGCTCGCGCGGCAGGCGGCACGCGCCGCCCAGTCCCACATCGGCATCGCCAAGCGGCTGGCCACCGACAGCGGGGCCCGGGAGCGCCGCGACCGGATTGTCCGGCTGCCGCTGTCGCTGCGCAGCGTTCCCGGGGCGATGAAGGCCGCCGCGGACCTGGTGGCGCTGGCCGAGGCGGAGGCGCAGGCCTCCTTCGAGGAACGCGACGCCGCCGAACGCGACGCGCTCCTGTCCTCCCTCGGCGTCGAGCCCGGCGGCACGGTCCCGGCCGCGCTGCGCAGCCAGGTCAAGCGCCTCGAGGAGGACCAGGCGCGGCGGGCCAAGCGTTCGAAGAACGACTACTTTGACCGTGCCCTCACCGACCTGCTTTCCTTCTACCGCGACGTGCTGCTGCTCCAGCTGGACGCCGGCGGCACCGACCTGGTCAACGCCGGGCTGCGCGCCGAGCTGGAGGAGTTCGCCGGCAAGGGCTCACCGGAGCAGACGCTCGCCCGCATGGAGGAGATCAACGCCGTGCGGCGCCGCCTGGTTACCACCAACGTCCAACCGCTGCTGGCCATCGAGGCCATGGCGCTGAGCCTGCTCTGACACCGCATCCCGACCTGTCCCGACCGCCGGAGGAACCGCGCATGACCTTCCACCCCCGTTTACGACGCAGGGCCGCCGGCGCTGCCCTCGCCGTGGCGCTGCTGGCCTCCGCGGGCTGTGCCGTCGCCCCCGCCGGCAGCCCGGGGAACGCACCTCGGCCCGGCGATCCCGCCGCCGTGGGGGACGTGCCGGACGAACTGCGGGACTACTACAGCCAGGACGTCGACTGGGCCGACTGCGGAGAGTTCCGCTGCGCCACGGTGGAAGTTCCGCTGAGCTATGACGAGCCGGAAGGCGAACGCATCGACCTGAGCGTCATCATGGCCGAAGCGGACGGCACGCCCCGCGGCACCATCCTCATCAATCCCGGCGGGCCCGGCGGAAGCGGCTACACCACCGTGGAGGAAACCCTCGAGCAGGTCACCACCGACCGGCTGCGGGGCGAGTACAACATCCTCGGCTTCGATCCCCGCGGCGTCGGACGTTCCACCCCGATCGAATGCCTCACCGACGAGGAAATGGACGAGGCGCGCGCCGAGTCCTTCGATCCGGAGACGGAGGAGGGCCTGGCCGCCGCGCAGGCCAGCGCCGCCGAGCTTGCCGATAAGTGCGCCGAGAACACCGGCGCCCTGCTCGGGCACGTGGACACCGGCTCCGCTGCCCGCGACATGGACATCCTCCGCGCGCTGGCCGGCGACCCGGAGCTGAACTACCTGGGCTTCTCCTACGGAACGTTCCTCGGCGCCACCTACGCCGAGCTGTTCCCGGAGCGCGTCGGCCGGCTGGTGCTGGACGCCGGCCTGGATCCCGCCGCCTCCAACGAGGAGATCACCCTCGGGCAGGCCGCGGGTTTCGAACAGGCCATCCGCACCTACGTCGCGGACTGCCAGACGGGCAGCGCCTGCCCGCTTCCCGGCGACGTCGACGACGGCGTCCAGGCGATCGCGGACCTGTTCGCAAAAATTGAGGCCAGCCCGCTGGTCGCCGGCGACGGCCGAACGGTCACGGCGTCCATGTTCGTCAGCGGGTTCATCCTTCCGCTCTACAACGACGCCAACTGGCCGGTGCTGACCCAGGCCCTGTCCGATGCTTTGGACGGCAACCCCGACCTGATGCTCTACCTCTCCGACCTCAGCGCCGACCGCAACGAGGACGGCAGCTACGAAACCAACAGCACGGTCGCCTTCAACGCCATCAACTGCCTGGACTACCCGATGGAGACGGATCCTGAGCAGATGCGCGAGGACGCCCGCGAGCTCGTGGAGGCCTCGCCCACCCTGGGCAGCTACCTCGGCTACGGCGGGTTGACCTGCGCGGCCTGGCCCCATGAACCCGTCGGGACCCCGCATCAAATCAACGCCGAGGGCGCCGCGCCGATCCTCGTTGTCGGGACCACCGGCGACCCCGCCACGCCGTATGAGTGGTCGGTGGCGTTGGCGGAGCAGCTGGACTCCGGCGTGCTGCTGACGTGGGAAGGCGAGGGGCACACCGCCTACGGACGCGGCAGCGACTGCATCGCCGACGCCGTGGACGACTACTTCATCGACGGCACGGTGCCTGAGGACGGCACGGTCTGCCGGTAACCGCCGAGCAGTCCTTTTGACCGCCCCGGCCGGCTCCGTATAGAGTTGTCCCTTGTGGATTCCGGCCCGTGCCGGATGATGCAGGCCTCCTTAGCTCAGTTGGTAGAGCGTCTCACTCGTAATGAGAAGGTCGCCGGTTCGATTCCGGCAGGAGGCCCCGGGCAGGCCCCGAACCCTTGGGTTCGGGGCCTTTTGCGTTGCCCCGGTGCAGCCCTTCCTCAAGCCCTCTTGAGCCTTCCTTGAGCAAAAGCTGGGCCAGCCGTGCGCCCGCCCTGCACTTTCCTTGACCCGCCGTCGATATCGTCGTCTCAGCCGCCACAGGCACGAGTACGCAGCAACAGCAGGGGGACTGAGACAGTGAGTGCAGAAGCAGCCGGCAACGGCCTGATGATCAAGCGCTACACCGAGGTGCAGCGCGATTCCTACACTCCTGCCCCGTGCAGCGAATGCGGCAGGCGGCTGGTTCCCAACTGGGCGGACGACACCCGTCCCGGAGAGCTCGGGTCACGGTGGATCATCCGCAGCTACCGTTACCCCGGCCTTCGCTGCAGCAACCACGAACGGCGGCTCCTGGCAGAATACTTCGGCTCCGTCCAGCCGAAGCAGCCGGTCCACCGGGTTGCGGGCGGACGGCCGGTGGCCCCGGCTCGGGAGCGCTTCACGCTGCTTCGGCTGTTCCCTTCAGGCCGTAAGCAGCGTACGGGCGCCGCGGGCTAAGGCCGGCACCAAGCGGAAAGCCCCGCCGCGTCCTGTGGACGCAGCGGGGCTTTCCGTCGTCTTGGGGGCTTCGACGTCGGGGGGCGGGGTGTCGGCCGGCGTCCTGGCCTACTCGGCGTCGGGCCTGCGGGCCGCGGGGCGGGCCGCAGCCAGGAACGCCTTCATGCGCTCCTCGGCGTCGGGGCCGGCCTCGGCGGCGGCGACGTTCGCTTCCTCCACCGCACGGACCACCTCGCTGCGCTGGATCTTCACGCCGCGGGGAGCATCGATGCCGATCCGGATGCCGTCTCCGCGGGTCTCGAGGATCGTGACGACGATGTCGTCACCGATCATGACCTGCTCTCCGGATTTGCGTGTCAGCACCAGCATTGGATCACTCTACCGCCTCACAGCATGACCGAGGAGGACGGCCCGCCGTCCACCCAGCCGATGGGCAGTCCCAGGCCGTTCACCGTGTGCGGAGTGGCGGTCGCCGCCAGCCCCTCCACGGCCACGGCCGTCACGTCGGCGGTGCGGCGGACGGCGGCCACCCAGGCCGCGGTGTCCTCCGCCTTCCGGCCGGCGTCCACCGCCGCCCAGACCTGGTCCGGGGCGAGCGCGCCGATCAGCGTCGCATGCCGGGACAGCTCCTCACCGCGGCCCAACCCGTAGGCCAGGTAGATCGCATGGTCTGCCAGCACGCCGGCCGCGCGCGCCGTTGCGGCGCTCCTGCGGTCAGCGGCCCGCCCATAGGAGGTGTCCTCCAGGGCTCCGGCACTGCGGATGGCCGCCGCACCTGCTCCCCCAGCGGCGGCCATCGACTCACAGACCGCCAGCGGATCCGCGCCCAGCCCGACGACGAGCACCAGGTCGCCGGCGCCCGCCAGCGGGACCGGCGGCAGCGGCAGGGCGGCGCGCTCCGCCGCCGGAAGCGGGACCGCGGCGACGGGCGGGGGTACCATGGGCACCGGGTCCGCGCCGGTGCTGTGGGTGAGCCGGTCCATCAGGTCAGCGAAGGCGTGGCTGTCCGTCGAGACGCTGACCGCGGCACGTTCCTCGATGGAAGCGTTCCGGCGGGGGGCGCCTTCGGCGGCCTCGGCCCGGGCCAGCAGCTCGCTGATCCCCGCTCCGGCCTGCCGCGGGGCCACGGACGCCGGGTATCCGTCCGGGGGGACGTCCGCGGCGCGCCGCCCGCGGGGCGGAAGCTCCACCGTCACCTCATAGTGGTGGCGTGCCAGGAAACCGCCGATGCCTCCGACGCTGACCTTCTCCGCGGCGATGATCCGGGCACGGGGGCCGTGTTCGTCGAAGACCCTCTTTTTCAGCGCATCAAGGGACGGTCCCTCAAGCTGAAATCGTCTCGGTTCCACGAACCACTCCCACTGTCTCGATGTTCACGTTTCCTGCGGTCGCCTCCTGATAGGACAGGACCGGAAGCCCCTGGGCCTGGGCGCCGACCAGGCGGCGCACCGCCGCCCGCAGCGCCGGCGCGCAGACCAGGACGGCACTGGAACCGGTGTTTTCCGCTGTGGCCACTGTAGCCAACAGATTCCGCACCACCGCCTCCATCCGGTTCGGGTCCATCAGGATCTGGTTACCCTGCTCGGAGGGGCGCAGCGCCTCCAGCATCGACTGCTCGAGGGCGGGATCCAGCATGATGACGCGCAGCACCGTGCCGTCCAGATGCGGGGCGGCCAGGGCCGGGCCGAGCGCCTGGCGGGCGGCCTCGATCAGCCCTTCGGGATCCGTGGACACCTTGGCGCGCAGCAGCAGGGACTCGTAGATGCGCGGCAGGTCGTTGATGGCGACCCGCTCGGCCAGCAGGCCCTGCAGCACCCGCTGCACCTCGGCCAGCGACAGTACGCCCGGCACCAGCTCCTCCACCGCGGACGGGTTGACCTGCTTGACCCCTTCCGTCAGCACCCGCACATCCTCGCGGGAGAGCAGCCGGGCGGCGTTGGCCGTGATCACTGCGGACAGGTGTGTGACCAGGACGGAGACACGGTCGATCACCGTGGCGCCGGCCATTTCCGCCGCATGGCGCATCTCTCCGGGGACCCACTTGCCGGCCAGCCCGAAGACCGGCTCCACCGTGGCGGTGCCCGGCAGGGACTCGAGGAAGTCGCCCAGGGCCAGGACCTTGCCCTGCGGGGCCTCGCCGCGCCCGGCCTCGACGCCGGCAATGCGGATCACGTACGTCGACGGCGGCAGCTCCACCGAATCGCGGGTCCGCACGGGCGGCACCACCACGCCCAGTTCCAGTGCAATCTTCCGACGCAGTGCCTTCACCCTGGCCAGCAGGTCATCCGGTCCCCCGGTCACCACGTCCACGAGGTCCGGAGCCAGGAGGATCTCCAGCGCGTGTACCCGCATCTGCTCGATCAGGTCCTCCGTCGTGTCCCCCGAAGGGGCCGCCGTCCCGGCCTCCGCCGCCCGCTGTTCCTCCTCGACAGCTTGGTCGCGGGCCTTGACCCGCTGCGAGGCAAAGATCAGCAGCCCGCCCACCACGATGAAGGGAAGCTTCGGCATGCCGGGGATGAGGGCCATGACCAGCGCGGCCGCTCCGGCGATCATCAGGGCATTGCGGGACTGGCTGAGCTGGTCCCCCGCCGTCGAGCCCATGTCGGCCTCGGCGTTGGAGCGGGTGACGATCATGCCGGTCGACACGGCCATCAGCAGGGCGGGGATCTGGGTGACGAGCCCGTCGCCGATGGTCAGGAGGCTGTAGGTGTTCACGGCCTCACCGACGGACATGCCGCGCTGCAGCATGCCGATGGCGATCCCGCCGACAACGTTGATGATGATGATGATCAGCCCGGCGATCGCGTCGCCCTTGACGAACTTGGAGGCGCCGTCCATCGCACCGTAGAAGTCCGCCTCCGCCGACACCTGCGCCCGGCGCTCCCGGGCCTCGGAGTCGCTGATCAGCCCCGCGTTGAGGTCGGCGTCGATGGCCATCTGCTTGCCGGGCATGGCGTCCAGGGTGAACCGGGCGCCGACCTCGGCCACGCGTTCGGCGCCCTTGGTCACGACGACGAACTGGATGACGATCAGGATCAGGAAGATGACCGCGCCGATGATCAGGGACCCACCCACCGCCACGTGCCCGAACGCCTCAATGACCTGCCCGGCGTAGCCGTCGCCGAGGACCAGCCGGGTGGACGCCACGTTCAGGCCGAGCCGGAACAGGGTGGCGACCAGCAGCAGCGAGGGAAACACCGAGAAGTCCAGCGGCTTGCGGACGAACATCGTCGTCAGCAGGATCACCAGCGCCAGCAGGATGTTGATGATGATCAGCACGTCCAGCAGGGCCGCCGGGATCGGGACCACCAGGAGCAGGATGATGCCGATGACGCCCACCGGGACGGCGAGCTTGAGCAGGTTGCGGTTTTTCACGATGCTGCCTTATGTCGGGGTTCGGAGGGAGCGGGCATCAGGCCCGGTGCGGGTTCCATGGTGTGGACGCCGGCTGCCGCGCCGCGCCGTTTCAGCGCCATGACGAAGGCCAGCAGGCGGGCGACGGCGTTGTACAGGTCGGGCGGGATCTCCTGTCCCACCTCGCAGGCCGAGTGCAGGGTCCGGGCCAGCGGCACGTCCCGGACCATGGGGACCCGGTGCTTCTCCGCCTCCTCGCGGATGCGGGCGGCGATGATGCCGGCCCCCTTCGCCGTGACCCGGGGGGCGGAGCGGCCGGGTTCGTACTTCAGCGCCACAGCGACGTGCGTGGGGTTCACCACGACGACGTCGGCGTCGCCGACCGCGGCGATCATCCGGTTGCGGCTGCCGGCCAGCTGCCGGGCCCGCCGCTGGGAGCGGATCAGCGGATCGCCTTCGCTGTTCTTGTTTTCGTCCCGGACTTCCTTCTTGGTCATCCGGGTCTTCTTGCGGTTGCGGCGCATCACCACGAGGATGTCGGCCGCGGCGAGGATCAGCCCGGCCGCGACGGCCGCCTGCAGCAGCGACGCGACCCCGCCGCCGGCGGCGTCGAGCAGCGCCGAGACCGGCAAACCGCCGGCCGTCATCAGCACCGGCATCAGCCCCTGCACGACCATGTACAGCACCAGGCCCAGGGCTGCGGTCTTCAGCAGCGCCTTCGCCCCCTGCCACAGGGCCTGGCCGCCGAAGGTGCGTTTGACGCCCTTGACGAGGTCGAATTGCTGGTACTCGCCCTTGAACTTCTTGAAATGGATGCCGCCCTGCAGCGCCGCCGCGGCCAGGACCGCGACGGCGACCACGGCCAGCAGCGGCCCGAGGACGCCGATCATGGCCGAGAGGCTGTCCTGGAAGATCCGCAGCGCTGCCTCGGGGTCCGGGGACGCGGCGATCTCCGCAGCCCGGAACAGGCTGTCGGTGCCGGCCTGCGACCCGCGTTCCAGGGTCCCGGGGAGCATCAGCGCGGCCGCGCCGACGCCGATCCAGGCGGTCAGGTCCTGGGACCTGGACAGCTGGCCCTTGGACCGGACCTCCTTCATCCGTTTCGGGGTCGCCTGCTCGCTCCGTTCGCCGGAGTCCTGCTCTGCCATCAGCCGCCCACCCCCGTCACGGCTTCAAAGGCGTCCTGCGCGAGGGCGGACACAATGCGGGGCAGGGCCAGGAACACCACGGAGGCCAGGGTCAGGGTGAGCAGGATCTTCAGCGGGAAGCCCAGCGCGAAGGCGTTCAGCTGCGGCGCGACCCTGGTCAGCAGGCCCAGGCCGGCGTCGGCCAGGAACAGCACCACCAGCAGCGGGCCGGCGATCTGCACGGCGGCCAGGAACATCTGGGTGGCTGCGGCGATCAGCGCCTGGGCCGGTTCGGCCAGGTCCACGCCGCCGCCCAGCGGCAGGGCGGTGAAGCTGCGGACGAGGCCGGCGATGACCAGCTGGTAGCCGTCCGACGCGAACAGCAGGGCCAGGGCGGTGAGCTGGAACAGGCGGGTGAACTGCGCGCCGTTGACCATGGACTGCGGGTCGAAGGCCTGGGCTAGGGAGAAGCCGCCGAAGAGGTCGATCAGGTACCCGGCGGATTGGATGGCTGCGAAGACCACCATGACCAGGAAGCCGAGCAGCCCGCCGACCAGGATCTCCAGCACCAGCGCCGTGAAGTAGTCGGCGGTGCCCTGCAGCTCGTAGCCGTCGGCGGCGGCCGGGGCGACGGCGAGGGCCAGGCCGATGCCGAGCATCGCCTTCACCCGGATCGGGAAGGCGTTGTAGGAGAAGGGCGGGGCGATGACCAGGAAGGCCACCATCCGCACGGAGGCCAGCATCACCGCTTCGATCCAGGCCTGGTCAAGGGTGATGGACACATCAGCCCCCGCCGAGCAGGGAGGGAATCCTGGCGAACAGCTCCTGGGTGAAGGCCACCATTTCGGAGATCATCCAGTGCCCGCACACCAGCAGGGCGATCGCCACGCCGACCGCCTTGGGCACGAAGGAGAGCGTGACCTCCTGGATCTGGGTGATGGACTGCACCAGGGACACGGCGAAGCCGATGGCCAGGGCGGTGAGCAGCACCGGGGCGGAGAGCTTGGCTGCCACCCACAGGCCCTGCAGGCCGATGTCGAGAACGGCGTTGGTATCCATCAGCCGCCCCCGGTGACCTGATAGCTGTTGATGAGGGAGGTGATGATCAGCGACCAGCCGTCCACCAGCACGAAGAGCAGGATCTTGAACGGCAGGGAGATCATGACCGGCGGCAGCATCATCATGCCCATGGACATCAGCGCGGCCGAGACGACCAGGTCGATGACCAGGAACGGGATGAAGATGACGAAGCCGATGATGAACGCCGAGCGCAGTTCCGAGATCATGAACGCCGGGATCAGCGTGGTCAGCGGAACGTCCTGCGGGGACTCCGGGTTCGGCCGGTCCGCGGCGCGGGTCATCAGCGCGATGTCCTCGTCGCGGGTGTGGGCGAGCATGAACTGCTGCAGCGGGCCCGCGCCCGCGTTGAGGGCGCCGTCGAACGTGGTCTCGCCGTTCAGGTACGGCTGGACGGCGATCGTGTTGATCTCCCCCACCACCGGAGCCATGATGAACAGCGACAGGAACAGGGCCAGGCCCGCAAGGACCTGATTGGGCGGGATGCTGGGCAGCGAGAGCGCGTTGCGGGTGATCGCCAGCACCACGAAGATCTTCGTGAAGCTGGTGAGCATCAGCAGCAGCGCGGGAGCCACCGACAGCAGGGTGATGCCGATCAGCGCGGTGACGGTGGTCGACGGCCCGCCGTCGGCGCCGAAGATGTCGATCGAGAGCCCGCCCTGCCCGGCGTCGGGATCCGCAGGATCCTGCGGGGGAGCCGGCGGGGCCGGATCGAGGGTCACCGCGTGCCCGGCGGCCGCCCCGGCGAGCTGCGCCGCGAGCAGCACCAGCAGCAGGACTGCGGCGGCAGCGGCGGCGCGCAGCGCCCGGGCGCGGCTGTGCGCCCCGGTCACCGCTGCCGTCCGCGCAGCGCCGCGGCCGACTGCCGCCAGGTCTGCGGGGAGAGGATGGACCCGGCCAGCATGGAGGTGCCTTCCCCCGGTTCGCTCCGGCGCAGGTCACGACGGCTGGGCAGGGCCTCGGCCGTACCGCCCGCAGCCGCCAGCGACGCGGCGAACCCGCCGTCGCCGGCCTCCGGGCCGTCCGAGTCTGCGGCGTCTTCCATCGGAGTCGCGTTGAGGACGCTGACCGAGGCCTCGGTCACGCCGAGCATGAACCGCTGGCCTTCGGCCTCGACCACCACCACGGACGCCTTCGGGCTGATGGCCTGGCGGCTGAGGACGCGGACGGGCGCGGCGTCCCCGGTGCCGCCGGTGCGGGCGGCAACCCGGCGGGACAGCCACCACAGCAGCGCAAGGACAACCCCCAGCGAGACCAGGACCCGAAGTCCCAGTAAGCCGGTCTCCATGGCTACGCGAGCCCTTCGGCGACGTCGAGGATCTTGGTGATGCGCACGGCGTAGTCCTGGTCCAGAACCACGATCTCTCCGTTGGCGATCAGCCGGCCGTTGAGCAGGATGTCGGCCGGAGCCCCGGCGGAGCGGTCCAGCTCGATGACCCGGCCCGGTTCGAGGTTCAGCACGTCGCGGACGGCCATCCGGGTGCGGCCGATCTCCACGGTCAGGGCCATTTCGACGTTGCTGATCCGGCCCAGCTTGCCGACGACGGAGGTCTCCGCCGGGGCGGCGGCCGGAGCAGCGTCCTCGCGGCTGCGGATGGCGAACCAGCCGGCGGTGCCGCCGGCGGCCGCCCGCAGCTCATAGACGGAGGTGGAGGGGTGTGCGAACAGGGCCGCGGCGTCCTCCACACGGGTGTCGCCCAGGACGCCGGGGCCCAGGGTCCCGACGGCGGCTTCGATGGCCGGGCGCAGGACGTCGGCGGTGGAGACCAGCGCGGAGTCGGTGCCGGCCAGGGTGGAGACCGGCTCCGAGGCGGGCAGGACGAGGGCCACGTCGACGGACGCGGATCCGACGTAGGACGCCGTGACGGCCTCCTGCAGCGCCTCGGCCGGGATGACGGCGCCGGAGGCCGGAACGGCCTCGAGCGGAAACTGGGTGGGCAGCAGCTGCACGAGAGAGGACGCGGCTTCGCTGTGCATGGCCTGGGTGGTGCTCATTTTAATGGTTCTCCTCGGTGCTGACGATGACGCCGGCCAGGCGGGATCCGCTGGCTCCTACGGCTGCCTGGGCCACGATGTGCCCGTCGACGGTGACATTGAGCGGACGGTGTCCCGGGTGCAGAAGCCGCAGGACGTCGCCCTCGGCCAGGTTCAGGACCATGCCGGGCTTGACCCGGATCGGTTCCATCTGCAGCGAGACGTCCACCGGGGTCGTGGCAAGGTGCCCCTGGATCAGCTCGGCCGGGGTCGCCTCGGACGAGGACGGCACCACCGGCCCCAGCTGCGGGAGCACGGCCTCGGCCGGAATCGCCACCGACGCGGGCGCCGTCGTCTCCCCCACCACCATCTCGAAGGTCGCCACCAGCATCGGGTCGCCGGAAGCGGCGGCCTGGGCGAACTGCGAGTTGTACTGGATTGAGGCCGCCGTCATGGGCGCGGCCAGGAGGCTGCCCAGCGAGTAGTGCAGATCCTCAAGGGCATCGTCCATGATCCGTCCGAGCAGTGCCTGCTCGATATGCGTGAACTTGCGCTCCGGGATCTCCATGGTCCCGGTGCCGCCGAGCATGTGGCCGACCCACGACAGCGCTGCCGCCATCGGGAACTGGATCACCGCCTTGGCGGACACGTTGGGGATGTCGAAGAGCACCATGCCGGTGTTGTCCGGCAGGCTCGAGGCATACTCGTCGTAGCTGAGCGTCTGCACCTGCTGGCTTGTCACCTGGGACAGCACCCTCACCTTCGCGGTGAGCTGGGTGCCCCATTGCCGGGCAAACGTGTCAAAGGCCATCTCCAGGACCCGCGCATGATCGCGGGCAAGGGTGGTGGGCCTGCTGAAATCGTAAAGCTCCGCCGCATCGGCACCCGATTTCGGGCGCACTGCGGGAGAGTCGTGCTGGTGGACCGTCACGGGCGCCACTATCGGCAGCCGGGCCCGCCGCGTTAGCAGCAGCGCAGGTCAGCCGGTTCCGGCCTGCTGTTCCTCCAGCAGCCCGGGAATCAGCTGGCGGACCTGCTCGCTTTCGCCGGAGAGCACGATGATGTCCACCCGGCGGTTCATGGCCAGTTCCTCTGCGGTGGTCCCGCCGGTCAGCGGCCGGGATTCGCCAAGGCCCACGGCCTGCAGCCGGGTGTAGTCCACGCCGCCGGGCTCGGACAGGTAGCGCAGCACGTTCACGGCCCGCGAGGAGGAAAGTTCCCAGTCCAGGGCCTCGTCCGTGAGCTGGCGGACCTGGGCGGTGTGCCCTTCGACGGAGACCCGGTAGTCGGTGGGCGAGAGGATCGGGCCGATGGTGTCCAGGACGGACACCGCGTCAGCGGTCAGCGCGGCCCGGTCCGGTTCGAAGAACATCTCGGAACTGACCAGGCGGATGGTCAGGCCCCGCTCGTCGATTTCGAAACGGACGTGGCTGGCCATGCCGCGTTCCTCGAGGCCCAGCTCCATGCGTTCCTTGAGCTCGGTGAGCTCTTCAATCTCCTTCGCCGCGGCCTCCACGGCGTCGGGTTCGAGGGTCTCGGTATCGTCGACCATCTCCGGGGGCACCACGACGCCGACGGCGGTGTCCACCGTCGCGGTCTCCACCTGCCCGAAGCCGGTGGCCAGGGAGGACTTCAACTGCTCGAACTTCTCCTGGTCGACCGTGGACATCGCGTACAGCACGATGAACATGCACATCAGCACGGTGACCATGTCCATGTAGGACGCCATCCACCGTTCGTCCGGGTGCTCTTCCTCTTCCTCCGGGCGGCGCCGGCGCCGCTGGCTCATGCCGCCTGCTGCTCGCTGTCGGCGGACAGCGCATGGGCCGGGACCATGGCGCGCAGCCTTTCGTTGAGCAGGCGCGGCTGGCTACCCGCCTGCACCGAGAGGATGCCCTCCATGAGCAGGTTCATCTGCTCAAGTTCCAGGTCGCTGAGGCGCTTGAGCCGGTTGCCGAGCGGCAGCCAGATGAAGTTGGCCGAGAGCAGGCCCCACAGGGTGGCGACGAACGCGGCGGCGATCATGTGGCCGAGCTCGTCCGGCTGGGAGAGGTTCTCCAACACGTGGGTCAGGGACACCACGGTGCCGATGATGCCCACCGTGGGGGCATAGCCGCCCAGCGTGTTGAAGAACCTGCTGGCCACCTTGTCGGAATTGGCCTTGCTGGCGATTTCGTCCTCAAGGAGGGTGCGCAGCTCTTCGGCGTCGGTGCCGTCGGCGATGTTCTGCAGCGCGGTGCGCAGGAACGGGTCCTGGGTTTCCCCGGCGTCCTGCTCCAGGGACAGCAGGCCTTCGCTGCGGGCCTTTTCGGCGAGGGAGACGACGTTGTCGATGGTCTCCTGGGGCTTGGGGGTGCGGCCCAGGAAGGCGCGCGGCAGGGACTTGAAGGCGTGCAGCGCGTCTTTGAGGGTCACGCCCGCGACGCCGACGGCGATGGTGCCGACCAGCACCAGGATCATCGGCGCCGGCAGCAGGATGGAGCTGACGTGCGCACCCTCAAGGAAGATCATGGCGTACAGGGCCCCGAAGGCCAGGACCAGGCCGACGATTGTTGCTGGATCCATTACTTGTTCCTCGGGCGAAGGGGCACGGGACGGCCGGCGGCGTTTCCGGGCGGATCGGGAGTGGAGCCGACCGGCGGCACCAGGCCGAGCTCGGGTCCGGGCCGGTGGAGGACGGGCGGCACCTCCTGCGCCATCAGGATGATCCGTGAGCGCCACTCGGCAATCCTGGCGATGACTTCGTCCATGGATTCGGTGACGATGTATTTCGCTCCGTCCACCATGACCAGCGTGGTGTCCGGGTTCGCCTGGATCCGCTCGATGAGGTCAGGGTTGATCGCGAACTGTGCGTCGTTCAACCGCGTAAGAACAATCATGGGTCCGTCCCGTGTGGAGGAAGGCCCCCGGCGGGCCTCCGTTCCTACTTTCGGCTCCGGGGCGGTTTTCGTTAGGCCGTTAAGCGGCAGCGGGGCCCGGCACCGGCCGGACCCCGCTGATGTGCCTGGCGGATCAGCGCTTGAGGTTGGTCAGCTCCTGCAGCACCTCGTCAGAGGTGGTGATGATGCGCGCGTTGGCCTGGAAGCCGCGCTGGGCGACGATCAGGTTGGTGAACTCCTGCGACAGGTCCACGTTGGACATCTCCAGGGCACCGGACACCAGGCCGCCGACGCCGGCTTCTCCCGGCGCGCCGATTACGGCCTCGCCGGAGTTGGCCGAGGCGGCGTAGGAGGAGTTGCCGGCCTTCTCCAGGCCGGCGGGGTTGGTGAAGCTGGCGAGCACGATGCGGCCGAGGGCGATCTTGTCGCCGTTGCTGAAGCTGCCCATGACGGTGCCGTCCGGGGACAGGGCGAAGGACTCGATGGTGCCGGCCGGTGCGCCGTTGGAGGCGGTGACGGCCATGTTGTTCACGCCGGCGTAGCCGGTGACGGCGGACAGGTCCACGGTGACGCTGACGCCGTCCGCGGCGGCGGTCAGCGTCTTGGTGCCCTCAAGGGTGCCGTCGGCGTTCAGGGTCAGGTTCACGGGGGTTCCACCGGCGCCGGTGGCCGTCCAACCGGTGGTGGTGCGGGTGAAGGTGACCGCCACGTTGGTCTCCCGGCCCTGCGCGTCAAAGGCCTTGATATCGCGGGTCAGCTGGCCCCCGGTTGCCGTCTCGGACGGCATGTTGCCGCCCAGCGACGCGGTGGTGGTGGGCTGGGCCGGGGAGACCGCGCCGTCGGGCAGCATGATGTCGCCGATGGCTGCGCCCTGGTTCACCACCCCGTTATCCGCGCTCCAGCCCTGCAGGATGCTGCCGTCGGTGGTGACGAGGCGGCCGGCCGCGTCGACGTCGAACGCGCCGGCGCGGGTGTACAGGTTCTGGTTGCCCTGCCGGGTGACGAAGAAGCCTTCGCCGGAAATCATCAGGTCGGTTCCCCGGCCGGTGGCCTGGGATGAGCCCTGGGTGAAGTTCGTGGTGACGCCGGCAACCTGCACGCCCAGGCCCACCTGCGCGGGGTTGCGGCCGCCGGCGTTGGCGGCGGGCGCGGCACCGCCCTGGGTCATCTGGGACAGGGTGTCCTGGAAGACGACGGCGTTGGACTTGAAGCCCGTGGTGTTGACGTTGGCGATGTTGTTGCCGGTCACGTCGAGCATGGTCTGGTGGGAGCGGAGCCCGGAGATGCCCGAGTACAGGGAGCGAAGCATGGCGGGGGCCTTTCTGGTGGCTGAAGTGGGTCAGGCGGTGGCGGACGCGTCTGCGTCCTGGGTGGTGTCCTTGTTGATGCCGGTGACGGCATCGAGCGGAACGTCGACGCCGTCGACGTTGACGGTGGGTACGGGCCCGGCGAAGGAGACGGACCGGGCGGTGCCGGTGACTTCGACGCCGTCGGCGTTGAGGTAGCTGATTTCCTGGTCGATCAGGGCGGCAGCGGAGGTGCGCATCTGCAGCGAGAAGTTCTCCTCATCCAGCCCGGCCATGGTGGTGAGCTGCTCCATCATGGCCAGCTGGGTGGTCTGGGAGATCATCTGGTTGGTGTCCATCGGGGAACTGGGGTCCTGGTTGCGCAGCTGCGTGACCAGCAGGTGCATGAAGACCTCGCTGTCCATCACCTGCTTGGGCGCGCGGGAGGGCTGCGTCGGCAGCGTGGTGGCTGCGTTGACTGCTTCAACGGGCATGGGGATTCTCCTTCTCAGGCCAGGACATCGATGCCGGCACGGCCCGGCAGCTGGGAAATGGGGGCAGCGGCGGTTCGGGGATCCGGGGCAGGGCCGCCGCCGGCCGCTGTGCCGCCGCGGGCCTCGAAGGCCCGCCGCCCGTCGCTGTCGCCGGCCCAGCCGCGGGTTCCGGACTGCTGGTCCTGGCCGGGCTGACCCGGCGGCCGGTCCTGCTGGGACAGGGTGAGGGACCCGGCTGTTCCGGTGCCCGCGAGGTCGCGGCGAAGCTCGCCGAGGATGGCGCGGACCGCTTCACGGCCCGCCTCGTTGGGGGCGAACAGCTCGATCCGCAGCCCTTCCGGCCCCACCTGCGCCCGCACGGTCACCGGCCCCAGGTTCTCGGGGGCGAGCTTCAGGATGAGCGTGTGCTCTCCCGGTGCGGCCTGGGCGAGGCGGATGATCGGCTGGCCGATCTGCTGCTGCAGCGGCGTCTGGGCTGACGGCGGCGCGGCGGCCGGGGCAGCCGGCGCGGCTGCTGCCTGTACGGACGGCGCCGGGCCGTTGCCGGGAAGCGCCGCAGTTGCGGTCGGCGGGAGCGCAGCAGGCGGCTCCGGTGCGGCCTGCGCGGCGGCGGGGTCCGTCGCTGCAACGCCGGGAGTGCCCTGGGCGGGCGGCGCCGCACCGGCGGAACCTGCCGGCGAAGCCGCCGTTCCGGGCACTGTGGCGCCGGCAACGGCAGCGGACGCCGCTACCGTGGCCGCCGGGGCGGTGCTCACGGGTACAACGGATGCGGACGGAGCGCCCTCGGTTGGCGCAGCGGCGGGCAGCGCCGACGTCGGGAGGGTGTCGCGGCGTCCTGCGGTTCCGGCGGGTGCTGAGGCGGAGGCGAGGTCAAGCCGGATGCGGTCGGTGATGCGCAGTTCCGGCGCCACGGCTGCGGCTTCCGGGTCTGCCGCCGGGACCGCGGCCGGGCCGATAGCGGGGACCACGTCGAGCTGGATGCGGTCCATGACGGGCACTCCCGGAGCGGCTGCTCCGGACGCGGGCCCGCCGGCTGCGGCCGGGACCGCGCCGGCAGCCGCAGCGGCCGCCGTCGGGCCCGCAGCTGCAACGGTGCCATGCCGGAGGCCGGCGTCGGCCGGCTCCTCCGGCGCGTGGCTCGTGCCGGGTACGGTGTCTCCGGTCGGTTCCTCCTGCGTGAGGCTCGCCCCGGGTACGACGCCGTCGGTCGGTCCCTCCGGTGCGGCCGCGAAGGCCATCGGTCGGAGGTCCTCTGCCGGCTGCCGGGCAGCCTCGGATCCGGGCACCGGTTCCGGCAGGGCCGCGGCGGCGGGCTCTCCGTCGGCCGCGGAGCTGCTGCCGGCGTCGGCGTTCCGGGCGGAACCGGCGTCGGTTGTTCCGGCCGTGCCTGCAAGCTCGGCGGCCAGCGCCGCGCCGAACAGCGCGCTGTCCCCGGTGTCGGCGGCCGTGCCGGCGGTGCGGGGGCGGGCGGCGGGCCCGGCCGGGGGAAGCGGGGCCGCCACGTTCAGGCTCATGCGCCGGCTCCGAGCAGGGCCGCCTGGGCCATCCGCGCCGAGGCCACCAGATCGGTGACCGCCGGGGCCGCCGTCGCCTCGGCTGCAGGCAGCACGCGGCGGATGGTGGTCAGGTTGCCGTCGTTTTCCCAGGCGTCGCGGATCTGGATGCTCTGCCCCGGCTGGGGCGCGTCCACGGCCTTGCCGCCGCCCAGATAAATGGCGACGTGCCCGCCGTCGTGGCTGAAGAGCAGGTCACCGGGCTGCGCCTGGGCCATGGACTCGACCTTGGTGCCCACGTTCATCTGGTCCCAGGTCACGCGCGGCAGGGAGTAGCCCAGGTCCTTGAAGACGTTCTGCACGAAGGAGGAGCAGTCCAGGCCCACGGACGGGTCGTTGCCGCCCCAGATGTAGGGCAGGCCGAGGTACTTCTGCACGGCGTCCAGCACCTGTCCCGGCGCTGCCCCGCCCCCGGCTGTCCCGCCCGCGGCGGACGCTCCGGCGGCGGGCGTGCCGCCGGAGAGCGCGCCCAGGGCGGCGGCGAACTCCGCTGAGGACGCGGCGGAGCCGGACGACGTCGACGGCGCGGCCTGGGCGGCCGGTGCCGCGGAGGCGAGCTGGTCGAGGGTGCTGCGGATTTCCTGGATACGGCCCAGGGCCTCTGGCATGGACATCGGTCAGCCCTCCGCTCTGTTGTGCCGGGAGCCGGCCAGTTCGTCCAGCACCACCTGCTCGGCGCGCAGCTCCTCGGCGGCGGCCAGCCCGGCGTGCCGGTCCTCCAGCTTGCCCAGGACGGCGGCGCGTTCGCGCGCTGCCCGGTACTGTTCCTGTGCGGCGTCGGCTTCGGCGCGCCGGGCCTCCTCCACGGCACCCAGCTCGGCCAGCATGCTGCGGGCCGACGCGCGGGCCGCGGCAATCGCCGTCAGGGTGGCGCGGTCGACGGCGCCGGCGGGCAGGTCGTGCAGCGCGGCGTACGCTTCGGTGCGCGCGTCGTCGGCCTCGCGCAGCCGCCGGTTCGCGGCGGCGAGGCCGCCGGCGGCCTGTTCCTCCTGCAGCCGGCGCACGCGCAGCAGCCCGGCCAGCGGGAATTGACGTGCCATTGCTTACCCCTCCCCCAAGGTCCGTGTCAGTTGCTGCAGCATCGTCCAGGCCGTGTCGGCCGGAGTCTGTTCATCCATGCCCTGCTGCAGGAAGGCATTGATGTCGTTTTCGTGGTCCACCGCGGCGTCCACCATCCGGTTCGATCCGCGCTGGTAGGCGCCGACGTCGATCAGGTCCTGGGCTCCGCGGCGGGCGGCGAGCACGCGGCGCAGGGCCGCGGCGGCGCGGGTCCGTTCCGGCGGGTTCACCCGCGAGGCAACCCGCGAGATGGAGCCGAGGGCGTCCACCGAGGGGAAATGCCCCGAAATGGACAGCCTGCGGTCCAAAACGACGTGCCCGTCCAGGATGGAGCGGGCGGCGTCGGCGATCGGTTCGTTGTGGTCGTCGCCGTCGACCAGCACCGTGTACAGCCCGGTCACCGAGCCCGCTGCCCCGGTGCCGGCGCGCTCGAGCAGCTGGGCAAGCAGCGAGAAGGTCGACGGCGGGTATCCGCGTGTTGCCGGCGGCTCGCCGACTGACAGGCCGATCTCCCGCTGGGCCATGGCCACGCGGGTCAGGGAATCCATCATCAGCACGACGTCGGCGCCCGCGTCGCGGAAGGACTCGGCGATGCGGGTGGCGGTGAAGGCCGCCCGCAGGCGCATCAGGGCCGGTTCATCGGAGGTGGACACCACCACGATGGAGCGGGCCAGCCCCTCCGGCCCGAGGTCGTCTTCAAGGAACTCGCGCACTTCACGCCCGCGCTCGCCCACCAGCGCAATCACGGAGACCTGCGCGTCGGTGCCGCGGGCGATCATGGACAGCAGGGAGGACTTGCCCACCCCGGAGCCGGCAAACAGGCCCATGCGCTGGCCGCGGCCGACGGTGGTGAGGGTGTCCAGCACCCGCACCCCGAGCTGCAGCGGTTCGGTGATGCGCTGGCGCTGCATGGCCGGGGGCGTGTCGTTGTCCAGCGGCACCCGTGCCGCGGCCGCCAGGGGCCCCTTGCCGTCGATGGGACGGCCCAATCCATCCAGCACCCTGCCGAACAGGCCCGGCCCGGTGGGCACCAGCAGGCTGGAGCCGTACGCGTGGACGGGCGTGCCGGCGGTGATTCCGGTGAGCCGGCCGAACGGCATGCAGCTGACGGAGCCACGGGAAGCGGCCATGACCTCGGCATCCACCCCGGTGTCGGGAGATCCGATCCGGACCAGTTCGCCGACGCCGCATTCCAGGCCGGTGACCTCGACTCCCAGGCCCAGCACGGAGGAGACCCTGCCCACCCGCTCCGGGGCCGCGGCCCGCAGCGCTGCCGCAAAGGCCTGGCCGCCGGGCCGCCAGTCGACGGAGGGGCGGACGGGCCCGGACTCGGCGGCGGCAGCGGTTTCGCTGCGCCGGCGTTCGCGCCGGGACACCGCGGCGCCGGCGCTCATGCTCCGTCTCCCAGCAGGGCGCGGCGGGCACGGGCCAGTGCGCTGCCGAGGGTCGCGTCAAGGTAGCCGTCCGGGAACTCCGCGACCGCATCGCCGCGGGAGAGGCCGGCGTCGGGCACCAGGCGCACCCCGGCCCCTTCCGCCGCCGCACCGAGCAGTTCCAGGTCCCGTGGATGCATCCGTACGCTCTGGATCAGCTCGGGTTCGGCGGTGTCCAGGGCACGCAGCAGGGCCGCCTGCGCGGACGCGTCGGAGGCTTCAAGTTCCCGGCCCAGCACCGCTTCAGCCAGTTCGAGGGCGGCGACGGCGGCGGCTTCCTGCAGCTGCCGGGCCTGCGGCACGGCCAGGGACCGTACCCGGTCCGCCGCCTGTGCCAGCGCGGCGGCCGCCAGCCCGAAGTCCTCGCGCAGCTGGGCCTGGGCGGCCTCATGCTCGGCCTGCAGCCGGGCGCGCAGCCGCCGGGTCTCGTCCTCGGCCGCACGCAGCCCGGTGGCGTAGCCGGCGGCGTGTCCGGCCGCGCGGGCCCGGTCGCGGGCCTGCGCGGTGTCCTCGTCGCGGTGCAGCGACGGGTAGTCCAGGCGGGTGAAGACGGCGTCAGTAGACATACTCGTCCTCGTCGGCATGGCGGATGGTGATGGCCCCCTGGGCCTCCATCTCGCGGATCACCCGCACGATGGTGGCGCGGGCCTCCTCGACCTGCGACAGGCGGGCCGGACCGGAGTTGGCGACCTCGTCTTCGAGCATGAGCCGGTTGCGCTCGGACACGTTGGTCCGGATGGCTTCCAGCACCGCTTCCGGGGCGCCCTTCATGGCCAGGGCCAGGGTGCCGACGTCGATGCCGCGGAGCACCAGCTGGACGTCGCGGCGCTCCAGCTTGACCAGGTCGGCGAAAGTGAGCATGCGCGAGCGCACTTCCTCCGCCAGCTCGGGGTCCCGTTCCTCGAGGGATTCCAGCAGGGCCCGCTCGGTGGCGGCGTCGGCCCGGTTGATGATGTCCACCAACGGCTGGATGCCGCCGACGGCGTCGGCGGTGTCACGGGCGGCGCCGACGGCGGTCGCACGGACCTTGAGCGTTTCGGCCACGATCCGGACGGCTTCGGGCGTGGCCCGGGACATGGTGGCGATGCACTGGGCAATGTCGGTCCGGATCCGCTCGGTGAACCCGCCCAGGACGGCGGAGGCGCGCTGCGGGCGCATGTGCGCCAGGACCAGGGCAATGGTCTGCGGCAGTTCGCCCTCCAGCAGCGACACGACCTGGGCAGGTTCGGCGCGTTCCAGGAACTCGAAGGACTTGCCGGCCATGGAGGAGGCGAGGCGGTCCATGACGCCGCTGGCCCGTTCGGTGCCGAAGGAGGCTTCGAGCAGGCCCATCGCGACGTCGCGGCCTCCGTGCGCCCGGAGCCGGCCCTCGACGGTCATGTCATAGAACTCGTTGACGGCGGATTCGGCCAGGGAGGCGTCCACGCGGCGCATCCGCACGATTTCGGCGGCGATCTCCTGCGCCTCGGCTTCGGTCAGCTGCTGCATGACCGTCGCGGCGCGCGCGGTCTCCATCTGCATGAGCACCAGCGCGGCTTTCTGCGTGCCGGTCAGCTTGGGGGCGGCGTCGTCGTTGCGGGCCGGCGCCTCGGCCAGGGTGGTTCCGGTGGTTTCGCTCATACCCGGGTCTCATCCATGAGGTTGCGCAGGTAGTCCGCGGTGCGGACCGGATCCTGCGCGGCCAGCGCGTCGAGTTCGGCCCGCTTGCGTTCGATGTCGGTGTCCGGGGGCGTGAGGGCCCGCAGGGCGGCGGTGTCCACGGGCGGCTCGATGGCCGTGGTGGAGGGCGGCGTGCTGCCCATGAGCGCCAGGTTGGTGGCCGGGGCCAGCGGATCCAGTTCGGGCAGTTCGCCGAGGTCGACGGCCTGTCGGTTCTGCCGGCGTGAACGCATGGCGTAGGCGATCAGGGCGAGGATGACGGCCAGCACGATGCCGGCCGCGAGGATCCCGGTGCGCAGCAGTTCCGCGCGCTGGGCTGCCTCTTCGGCGGCTTCCGCCGCGGCCAGGGCCTCCTGCGCCGCCTGCGCGCCGGCGTCGTTGAAGTTGAGCATTTCCACGGTGAGCTGGTCGCCGCGTTCAATGTTGATGCCCGCGGCCGAGGACACCAGGGCGCGCACGTCGGCGACGTTCAGGTCCGCGCCGGCGGCGGCGTTCAGGGCCACCGAGACGGTCTGCCGGGCCAGGGCGCCGGCCGGGATCTCCCGGGTCTCGGTGACCTTGTTGACGGCGTTGTTGCGGGTGCTGGATTCGGATGTGTAGCTGCCGTCCTCGTTCCCGCCGCCGGGCACCGCGATGTTGTCGGGGCCCAGCACTCCTGCCGCCGTGCCGCCGTCGCCGCCGGCGTACTCCTCGGTGGTGGTGGACTCGTTCAGCGCGGGCGTGTTCTCCGGCGAGGTGAAGGTTTCCTCGACCCGGTTCGCGGATTCGTAGCTCATGTCCGCGGCGACGGCCACGGTGGCGTTCCCGGGCCCGACCACCTGGTCCAGCATGGCCTGCACCGAGGCGACGATGCGCTGTTCGTATTCGGAGGCCTGCTGGTTGCCGGTGCCGCTGGCGCCCACGCCGACGGCGGACAGGACGTTGCCCCCGGCATCGATGACGGCCACGTTCTCGGCCGGCATGCCGTCGATCGAGGCGCTGGTCAGGTGCACGATCGCCTGGACCTGGTCGGAGCTGAGGTTCACGCCGTTCTCGGTTTCCACGAAGACGCTGGCCGTCGGGTCCCGCTGCTCGGAGACGAAGACGGTGTCCTCCGGCAGGGCCAGCTGCACGCTGGCGGCACGGACGCCCTTGAGGGCGCCGATGGTGCTGGCCAGTTCCCCCTCGAGGGCGCGCTTGTAGGTGACGTTCTGCTGGAACTCCGAGGAGGTCACGCCCATGTCGTCCAGCAGCGAGTAGCCGCCGGAGGAGGCGGACGGCAGCCCGGCGCCGGCGGCCTTCAGCCGCTGGTCGTAGACGTTCTCCTCGGGGACGAGGATGGTGCCGCCGCCGCCGACGATCTCGTAGGGCACGCCGTCGGCCTGCAGCTGCTCGACGATCGAGTTCGCGTCCGAGGCCTGCAGCCCGGAGAACAGCGGCGTGTAGGCGGGCCGGGTGAGCCAGCTGCCCAGGGCGACCGCCCCGAGCACCACCGCGGCCACGCCGATCAGGGCGATCGTCTTCTGCGCGACGGAGAAGCCTTTGGCGGTCTCGCCCAGCCGGGTGGTCAGTGAACCCATGCGCGATGCCATCAGGCCTGCATCCTCATGATCTCGTTGAAGGCCTCAACTCCCTTGTTCCGCACCGCCGCGACCAGTTCCAGGGTCATCTGCGTGCGGGCGGAGGCGATCGAGGCGTTGTGGATGTCATCCAGGTCGCCGGTGACGGCCTGGACGGCCAGCGTCTTGGAGTCGGACTGCAGCTGCGAAAGGTTGTCCACCGCTCCGGTGAGGGAAGCGGCGAACTCGCTGCCGTCGGTGACGGGCGCCGGGGCGGACGTGTCCTGAAGGTACCCGGTGGGCATGACGCCGGAAACGGCGGGAAGGGCGGGAACGGGCATCAGGAGCGTCCGATCTGCAGAGCTGCTTCGTAGGTGGCCTTGGCGCGGTCGACGACGGCGGCGTTGGCCTCGTAGCCCCGCTGCGCCATGATGAGGGCGCCCATCTGCTCCGACATGTCGATGTCGGGATAGCGCACGTAGCCGTCCTCATCCGCGAGCGGATGGTTGGGTTCGTGGACCATGCGGCCCTCCGGATCGCCGTACTCCACGCCGGAGACGTGGACGCCGCTGGTTCCCTCGCCCTCGCGGGCGACGATGTAGCGCGCCTGGAAGGCGGCGCCGTCGGTGGCGGAGACGTTGTTCTGGTTGGCGAGGTTGTCGGAGACGGCGTCCAGCCACTTGCGGTGGGTGGTCAGGCCGGTGGCGGCGATGCCGATCGCGTCGAAGGTCATGACTGCATCCTTAGGGCGGTGCGCAGGGAGTTGGCTTCTCCACCGACGGCCTGCGAGGCGAACTGGAAGCGCAGCACGGTGTCGATGTTGGAGAGCGTTTCGGTGTCGAGGTTCACGTTGCTGCCGTCGAGGCGGGTGGGCTCCAGGGAGCGTTCCGTGGTGGGCGCCACGACGCCGTCGCCGGCGCGCACCGACTTGGCCAGCTCGGCCTCGAAACTCACGCGCTGGGCGCGGTAGCCGGGCGTGTTCACATTGGCGATGTTGTTCGCAATGGCGCGCTGACGGGCCGAAAGCCCGTTGAGGGCACTTTGAAGGGCCAGGGACGACACGGAATCGAACACAGCAGAAACCAACCCGCTTCTCACAGAGGGACAAAGCGGCCAATCCGTGGCCTGTTCAGCGAGCGATCCATGCTCGTCCGTGATTATCGGCCCGCAAACCGAGCAGGTAAGCAGATGACGCAGGTATTTTTTGACTTCCGGGCAGGTATCCGTTAGTCAGTCTGCTGAGCATCGAACAGGACGTGGCACGCCCCGCGGGCTGTCCGGTCGGTCAGCCGGCGACGTCGAGGTAGACGGCGCGCTCCGTGGGTGCGGCGGTGCGTAGTAGTTCGGCTTGCTTGCGCACCACGCGCGCTTCGCGGCGCAGATGCTTCAGGGCCCGCTGCTGCGCCTGGGCCAGGCGCACGGCGCGGGCCGCCAGCTCGGGCGGGAGGGGGCCAAGGTCCAGTGGCGGCTGCCAGCCGCGGGCCACCGCCTCGGCCTGCTCGGCGAGGGTGCTGCCGTCCAGGGACGCCTCGAGGTTGTCCTCGAGCTGGGTCAGCACGGCGTCCCAGCGGGCAAGCTCGGCCGGGTCGGAAGCGGTCCCGCCGTCGGTCGGCATAGGTTCAGCCGACACCGAGGGTACCGCCGCTCGTCGTCACCGCTCCGGCAGCGGGCTGCTGGGCGGACGCTTCGTGCCAGGCCTGGCGCAGCGGCTCGAGCACGTCGATGCACTGCCGGGTCAGGGCGGGGCTGCGGGTGATGTTGGCTTCCACCATGGTGGTGAGCGCGAAGGCGTAGAGGGCCTGCAGGTTGTCGGCGCCGTCCCAGGCGTCCGTCTTCAGGGTTCCGCTGAGCTCGGCAATGATCGCCTGGGCGTGGACCAGGTTCTCCGAAGCGGTGATCCAGTCCCCCGCCTGCTGTGCGAGCTCTGCGCGCCCAAGGTCCAGCAGCAGCCGGTCGTAGAGCATGGTCAGCAGCCGGGCCGGCGACGCCGAAAGCACCGACTGCTTGAGGTATTCGGCCCGCTTGGCCTGCATTCCATAGTTCACGACGGTCATTTCTTGCTGCCGGAGTTGTTGAGCGAGGCCAGCTGGCCGGTGAGCCAGTCCTGCTGGCTCTGCAGCTGGCTGAGCTTGACCTCAAGGTTGGTCCAGACGAGCTTGAGCGTGGATTCCCGGGAGGCCAGGCGCCGGTCCCAGTCCTCGATCTGGGTGGTCAGTTCCCGCAGTGTGGATTCCTGGCCCTGGATCCGCTTGGTGAGCATGCCGTCGTACTTGTCGGAGGCCGTGGTGCCGGCGGCGGCAACGCGGTCCGCGACGGCGCGCAGCATGTCCTGCGTCTTGGCCGGATCGGCGGCCAGGGCCTCGGCGAACTTCTCCGCGTTGAACTCGACGGTCCCGTACTTGGTGAGTTCGATGCCGATGGCGGACGGCGAGACACCGTCCAGCGGGCCGGTGGCCGCGTCCATCAGGAGGCGCTTGATGTCCCGGACGCCGGAGTCGCCGGTGAACAGGCCGCCGGAGGCGCCGGTGGTGCCGTTGGTGGTGGTGACGGTGACGGCGCTGTTGCGGTTGATGTAGTCGAAGGCGTCGGCCAGCGACGCGACCAGGTCCTGGGCGACCTTGCTGATCGCGGCATCGTCCCGGCTTACGGCCATGGTGGCGGTGGCGCCGGCCGGGGCGTCGGCGGCCAGGGTGAGGTCGACTCCGGGCATCAACGCCGTGAAGGTGTTGGTGGAGGAGGTGAGGTCCTGCGCGGCGGGCGTGCCGGCCCACAGGGTGATCCGGGCGTCCCGCGCCGCGTGCAGTTCCTGCAGCGGGGCGCCGTCCAGGCTGGCTTCGAAGGCGCCGTCAGTGCCGGTCTTGGTCGCGGTGAACTGGATCCGGTACTGCTGGACGCCGTCCACCGAGCCGGCGGCGATCTTGACGGCGGCGACGCCGAGGTTGGCCTTGTTGACCTCGCTGACCACCTCGTCGAGGGACTTGTTGGCGGTGTCGATGGTGGTGATGTCGCCGGCGGCGGAGATGGAGAGCGCGGCGCCGTCGGGCCAGGCGGACAGCGCGGCGGAGAGGGAGACCTGGGCGCGGGCGGTCTGGGCGACCTGGAAGTCCAGGGATCCTGCGGCGGCGCCGGTGGTGACGGCTGCGGTGGCCTTGTCGGAGCTGACGACGGCGGTGTAGAGGTCGGTGCCGGCGGGCTTGGCCGTGCCGGCGGCCTTCTCGGCGAGGGCCGCGATCCGGGTGTTCAGCCCCTGCAGGGCGCTGACCATGGTGCGGGTGCCTGCGGCCCGGTCCTTGAGCTGGACCTGGGGGCGGGCCTCGATTTCCATGAGCTGCTTGATCATGGCGGTGGTGTCGATGCCGCTGATGAGGCCGTCAATGCCGAGTGCCATGCGGGTGCTCTCCTGGAAGGGGCGGGGAAATCGGGTTATTCGGGTACTGCGGAGTTTAGGCGGGCGGATGCCCCGGCGGCGGACGTGTGAGGTCCAATTCAGTGTTCCCGCCGCCGGAGCTTTTCACCTGCCGGTACTACGTGGAGCGTATTACTGCAGGAGCTGCATCACGCCGGAGTTCATCTGGTTGGCCTGCGCCAGCATGGCGGTGGCGGCCTGCGAGAGGATCTGCGACTTGGTGAAGTTGCCCATTTCCTGTGCCATGTCCGTGTCACGGATACGGGAGTTGGCGGCCGAGAGGTTCTCCACGGACACCGCAATGGAACGTGCGGCGGACTCCAGGCGGTTCTGCTGGGCACCCAGATCGGCACGCTGGTCGGAAGTGGTCTTGATGGCCTCGTCCAGGGCAGCAGTCGCCGTGGCAGCGCCTTCCTGTGTTGCGAGGGTGGTCAGCCCTTCAGCGAGCGTTTCCAGCGTGCCGGCGACGTCCGCCTGCGTGATCTCGATCGTCTCGTTGGCGCCTGCGCCTACCTGAATCTTCAGCGTGGCAGCCTGCGGGTTTGCATTCTCCCCTTCGCCTGCGCCCGGGCCCAGCAGCTGGATGCCGTTGAAGTTGGTGGAGGTGGCGATGCGGTCCAGCTCCGACTTCAGTTCGTCAACTTCGGACTTGATTGCGGTACGTGACTCGGTGTTGTTCGTATCATTGGCAGCCTGCACAGTCAGGTCACGCATGCGGTTCAGGATGTTGTGGACCTCGGTCAGCGCACCTTCAGCAGTCTGAATGAGGCTGATGCCGTCCTGGGCATTGCGGCCGGCCTGGGTCAGCCCGGAGACCTGGTTTTTCAGGCCTTCCGAGATGGCCAAGCCGGCGGCGTCGTCAGCGGCGCGGTTGATGCGCAGGCCGCTGGACAGGCGCTCCACCGACTTTGCCTGGTTGGCCTGGTTCAGGTTGAGGTTGCGCATCGCGTTCAGCGACGAGGTGTTGGTGGCGATAGTGAAACCCATGGGAAATTCCTCCGTGATTCGGGTACTTGCAGCGGCCCGTCCGTGGGCCTCCACCGAGTGTTATCGGCGCCGGCCCGGCGGCTGTTAGCAATCCGTCAAAGAAATTTCCGCGGGGCGGTGACCACCCCGGTTTTCCGGCGTCAGGAGGCGGGGTTCAGCGACCCGTAGCCGCCTCCGGCGGCGGCCGCATGCCGGGTCAGGCCGCCGATGCTCCGCTCGGCCATTGCGGCCAGGTAGGCCGCCCGCCGCGCCGGGGACACCCGGGAGGTGACCTCGGGTGCGGCGTTGTCGTCGTCGGCGTAATGCGCGGCCAAGCCGTCGCGGAGCAGGCGCACCGCCTCGGCGCGCTGCTGCGACACGGCGGAGTGGGTGGCGCCCAGCTCGGCGGCCAGGTCCTTGACGGAGCGCTCGTGGAAGTAGACCTGCTCCACGATGTACCGCATCTTCTCCGGCAGTGCCTCCACGGCGGCCTTCAGGTAGCCGTGGCCCTCCGCGGCGAGGGCGGAACCCTCCGGGGACGGCAGGGCGGAGGCGATGAAGTCGATCCCGCCCTCGTCCAGGCTGGACACGGTTCGGGCGGCGTCGGCGAGGGCATCCTCCGCGACTCCGCGGTCCACGCCCATGGCGGCGGCGATCTCGTCGACGCTCGGCGTCCGGCCGAGCGCGCCCGTAAGCGTCTCGCGGACGGCCAGGGTCTCCTTGATACGGCGCCGCGCCGAACGGGTGGCCCAGTCACTGGCCCGCATCTCATCGGCAAAGGCACCGACAATGCGGCGCCGGGCGTAAGCGCCGAACGGAACGCCCAGATCAGGGTTGAAGGAATCGGCAGAGGTGATCAGCGCAATGGCACCGACCGACGCCAGGTCGTCGCGGCACAGATGAGTCGCCTTGGCGCACACCTCCGAGACGAGGTAACCAACCAGCGGCAGATTTTCGACAACCAGTTGGTTGCGCTCAATACGATTCAATTAACGGACCCCCACGCCTCGTCCCCCAGCACGACTTGTTGCACCGCGAGCGACAGGAAGCTGAGACCTTCCTTTTGCAGAATCCTAAGGACCCTTACTATACTTCGCCGCTCCGAAGCAACACGCAAAAGATACCACTAACATTGGGGGTGGGAAGGCCGATAGTGCAGGGCAAGGCAAAAACGTTCATACCGGAAGCGCTTGCCGACACGAAAACGGGAGGTGAGCGAGGCATGGTTGCCCAGAGGTTGTCCGCACTTCTATGGGAAGAGCGCGAACTGCTGGAACTCCTCGTCTTCAAGCTCGAAGAGGAACAACTGCTGCTGACATCCGGCCGGAGCCGGTGGCTGCAGCACGCCACCCGCGAGGTGGAGCAGGTGCTGGAGCGCCTGCGCGCCGCGGAACTCAGCCGTACCGTCACCGTTGCCGCGCTGGCCCGTGAATGGCACGTCAGTGAAGATGCAACCCTGCGTGAGCTTGCCGACGCCGCCCCTGCCGGGCCCTGGGCGGAGATCTTCACTGCCCACCTGCAGGCCATGACGGAACTCACATCAAAAATCCGTGAACTGCGCGACATGAATGAGCAGTTCCTGCGCGCCGCGGCCCGGTCAGCGCAGGAAACCCTCGCCGGCACCACCTCCGGGGGCGCAACCTATACGGCCAACGGCGCCACCGCCGTCGGCAGCACCGGCGCCCGCTTCGTAGACCAGCAGATCTGATCAGCAGCAAAGGACCCCTTCCTTCATGAGCACCTTCAGCGGCCTCAACTCGGCCTACTCCGGACTCGTCGCAGCACGTCGGGGCTTGGACGTCGTGGGCCAGAACGTCGCCAACGTGAACACCCCCGGCTACACCCGGCAGCGGGTGACGACGTCGGCCGCCCCGGCACTGGCCCAAGTCGGCCGTTTCCCCGCCGGCATCTCGGTGGGTCAGGGCGTCGGGGTGGACGGCATCGCCCGCCTGGGCAGCCTGCAGCTGGATACCAGGGTCCGCTCCACCGCAGCGGTTGCGGGCTTCACGGCGGTCCGCGCCAATGCCTTTGCCGCCCTGGAGCAGAGCCTCAAGGAGCCGGGCAAGAACGGCCTCTCCGCCTCGCTGCAGGAATTCTCCGCCGCCTGGCAGGGCGTCGTCAGCAAGCCCGGCGACAACACCTCCGCCGCCGTCGTCATCGACCAGGCCCAGGAACTGGCGGTCAAGCTGCGCACCGGGTACGACGACGTGGCCGCCCAGTGGAACTCCCTGCACGCAGACCTGCAGGACATGACAAGTGAACTGAACGCCGCCGCCGGGCAGGTGGCCGACCTGAACGCGCAGATCCGCTCGACCCTGGCCGCCGGCGGCAACGCCAACGAGCTGCTGGACCAGCGCAGCGCCGCCATCACCACGCTGTCCGCCCTGTCCGGCGCCACCGTCCGCGAATCCCGCGACGGCATGGTGGACGTCCTCGTGGACGGCAACGCGCTGGTATCCGGAGACTCGGCCCGCCGCCTCGAGGTCTCCGGGGACCGCACCATGGGCGCCGGCACCGGACCGGTGGTCACCTGGTCCCACCGCGGCGACGGGCTGGATGCCCGCGCCGCCGTGGGCGGGGAAATGGGCGGAGCGGTCTCCATGCTGGCCTCCTCCCGCGCCGGCGGCGGACTGGCCGCGGCCGCTGAGTCCTACAACGCCGTCGCCCGCGGGCTCGCCGATTCGGTCAACGACCTGCACCGCACCGGCCACACCACCGAGGGCAACACCGGCCTCGCCTTCTTCAGCTACGATCCCGCCGACCCAGCCCGCTCGCTCGCCGTGGTGCCGGACGACGCCTCCGGCATCGCCGCCGGCGCGGCAGGCAAGGGCGCCCTGGACACCTCGGTGGCCGATGCAATCTCCAAGCTGGACAGCGCGGACAAGCTCTGGGCGTCGTTCGTCACCTCCACCGGTACTGCCACCCGCACCGAACTGCAGCAGGCCAACCTGGCCTCGGTGGCCGCCGTCGGTGCCCAGGACGCACAGCTGGCGAACGCCTCCGTGGACCTGGACGAGGAAAACGTCAATCTGCTGGCCTACCAGCACGCCTATCAGGGTGCGGCCCGGGTCATGACCGCCATCGACGAGATGCTGGACACCCTGATCAACCGCACCGGAATCGTCGGAAGGTAAGGCCCGTGATCACCCGCACCACCAACGCCACGATGGCGCGCAGCGCCCAGGCGAACCTGCAGGCGAACCTCTCACGCCTGGCCAAGCTGCAGGAGCAGGCCACCACCTCGGCGGCCATCACCCGCCCCTCGGACAACCCCACCGGCACCGCGGATGCCATGAAGGTGCGCGCCGAGATCCGCGCCAACGCGCAGCACAAGGCGAACATTTCCGACGCCGGCGGCTGGCTGGTTACCGCGGACCAGGCCCTGGCGAACACGACCGACATCCTGCGCCGGGTCAAGGACCTCGCGGTGACCGCCGGCGGCGCTGCCCTGAGCCCGGCCGACCGGGGCGCCATTGCCACGGAGATCGAGGGCCTGAAGCAGGACCTTCTGGGCCAGGCGAACACCACGTATCTGGGCCGCACCGTCTTCGCCGGCAACTCCGACGCCGGCCATGCCTTCACCGCCGACTCATACGCCTACACCGGGGCCACCGAGGCCGACAAGCACGGACCGGTCGAGCGCCGCGTCGACGTGCACACCAGTGTCCGCGTGGACGTGGACGGAACCACGGTCTTCGGGGAGGGCGACTCCTCGGTCTTCAAGCTGCTCGATGACCTGGCGGCGGACCTGCGCGGCAACGGCACCGGCGCTGCCCTCTCCCCCGACCTTGACGCCCGCATCAACGCCGTGCTGACCGTCCACACCGAGGTCGGCGTCCGGCATGCCCGCACGCTGAGCGCCGAGGAGCAGAACATGGAGCAGGCCGTGGCGCTGGAGACCCGCCGCTCGGGCATCGAGGACCTCGACACCGCCAAGGTGATCATGGACCTCAAGCTCCAGGAAGTGGCCTATCAGTCGGCCCTGGCCGTCACGGCCCGGGTGCTGCAGCCGACCCTGATGGACTTCCTGCGATGAGCCAGCCGCTGACCTTCGTTACGCCTCCTCCGGGCCTGGAGCCGCAGGTGCACTATCTGCTGGAGGAGGTCGACGGCGCCGTCGGCCTGTTCTCGCTCGTGCCCCGGGAGCCGGGCAGCGGCGTTTCCCGGCTGTTCCTGCTCGACGCCGGCGCGTACCTGCCCGGCTACGCGCCGCGGATTTCCGACGAGCAGCAGCGCATGCTGGGCCTGCGGGAACCCTCCGAGGCATGGGTTCTGGTGGTCGCCAACCCGGCACTGTCCGGTACCACCGTGAACCTGCTGGCGCCGATCGTGCTGAACTCCTCCACGGGGCAGTGCGCCCAGCTCATCCTGGAAGGCCAGGACTGGCCGCTGCGCGCGTCCCTCGAGGACTTCGCAGCCGCCTGACGGAACCCCGCCTGCGAGGGAACGGCACATGGCCGCCAGGTCCTGCGGCTGCCCGCGGCGGTCCGCCTACTGGAAGTCGGAGACCGCGGGGTCGGCGGCGATACGGCCCTCCGGGCCCTTGTCCATCACGGTGATCGCTTGGACGTCCTCATCGGAGAGGGTCAGGTCCAGCGCCTTCCAGTTCTCGGCGATGCGGGACTCGGTGACCGACTTGGGGATCACGATGTTCCCCAGCGCCAGGTGCCAGGCGAGGACGACCTGGGCGGGGGTCGCGCCGTCGTACTTGGCGGCGATCTCCTTCAGCTGCGGGTCCTCGAGCAGGCCCTCACCGGAGCCCAGCGGGGACCAGGACTCGTGCAGGATGTTGTGTTCCGCCTCAAAGGCGCGCAGGTCCGCCTGGTTGAAGTACGGGTGGGTTTCCACCTGGTTCAGCACCGGGGTGACGCCGGTTTCGTCGATCAGCTCCTGCAGGGCTTCCTTGGTGAAGTTGCAGACGCCGATGGACTTCACCCGGCCGCGCTTCTGCAGCTCGATCATCGCCTTCCACGTGTCGACGTACTTGCCCTGCTTCGGCTGCAGCCAGTGGATCAGGTACAGGTCCAGGGTCTCCAGGCCCAGCCGCTCCATGGACGCCTCGAAGGCGGCGATCGTGGACTCGTAGCCCTGGTCCGCGTTCCAGACCTTGGTGGTGATGAACAGCTCGTCGCGGTCCAGGCCGGACGCGGCGATCGCCCGGCCCACGCCCTCCTCGTTCCCGTAGATGCGGGCGGTGTCGATGTGCCGGTAGCCGACCTTGAAGGCCTTGCCGACGACCTCCTCGGCGACCTTGTCCTCCACCCGCCACACGCCGTAGCCGAGCTGGGGGATGGTGTTGCCGTCGTTGAGGGTCACGAATGGTGATGTTGTCATGGGACCCATCCTTGCAGCAGCCGATGGCCGGCCAGGGCCATGCCGGCCGTTGTTTGCTCCCCGCGAACGATCGTCCGTTCCCGCGGGCTCAGGAGGCGGCGGACAGCAGCGCTTCGGCCTCTTCGACGTCCCGGACGACCAGCGCCGCCCGACGCCGCACGTTCTCCAGGCCCGCGGAGGCAATGCCCCACCGCTCGCCCTCCAGCCGGGACATGGCGGCCGCCTCGGCGGTCGCGGCGAGCGAATTGCCGCTGCGGGACAGGGCCCGGTGCACGCTGATCAGCGCCCCGGGGATGTCCTGGCCGTCGCTGGGGTGCAGCTTCTGCGCCTGGGCGCAGGCCTGCCGGACCCGGGGCAACAGGTCCGAAAGAGTGTTGGCCACCAGCGCCAGCTCGTTGTACAGGGCGTCGTCCTCCACCCCTTCGAGCATCTGGTGATACCGGTCCAGGCCTCGGGTGAAACGGTCGTGGGCACGCCGCCACACTCCCCGCCCGAGTTCGACGTCGTCCTTCCGCCCCCTCCGGGCGGCTGCAAACAGTGCCATGACCTAAAGGTACTGGCCGGGGCCGGACTGGGGTTCGGCGCTGCGGGCCGCGCGGGGCTGCTGTCCGGGTCCGCCTGCGCGGCGGGGTTCGCCGTCCTCGCCGACAATGACGCCCGGGGCCAGCACGGTGCCCGGCGGCAGCTGGCGCAGCTGCAGGCGGGAGGCGAGTTGCTGGTTGGCTGTCTGCTGCGCGGCGATGGCGGTCTGGATACCGCGGAAGAGGCCTTCCAGCCAGCCGACCAGCTGGGCCTGGGCGATCCGCAGCTCGGCGTCGGTGGGGACCGTGTCATCGAGGAAGGGCAGGTTGATGCGCTGCAGTTCGCTGACCAGTTCAGGGGCCAGTCCATCCTTCAACTCCTTGAGGGAGCGCTCATGGATCTCGGCCAGCCGGTTCCGGGCCGCGTCGTCCAGCGGAGCGTTCCGCACCTCTTCCAGCAGCTGCTTGATCATGGTGCCGATCCGCATGACCTTGGCGGGTTCGTCCACCAGGTCCTTGAGCCTGGCCGGTCCGCCATCGCGGGACCCGCCGGCTTCCGGGACCACGGCGCCGTCGCCGGCCTCCGCGACCGGCCCGTTCCCGCCGGCGCCCTCCGGCCCGCCCGGCTCCCCCGTCCCGGAGACCGACGTCGGGTCCCGGGGCGCGTCAGCCGCGGCGTCGGCGGGAACCGGCCCGGTGGACGAGGCGGATTCGGTCTGGTCACTCATGACTTAATGCTCTCATGCAGGGGGCAGAGGCCGGGATGCCGCGGTCAGTTTTCGAGCTCTTCTTCGCGGTTGCGCGCATACTCTCCGTCCGGGCTGAGCCCGGCGACCTGCTGCCCGGCGTTCAGCTGGCCGGCGGTGTAGTGCCGGTCGTCGAACTCCGGGCCGGCCACCTGGTCCTCCTCGGGGCGGTTGATGTCCTGGGCGAGGTGGTCATCCTCTGCGCCCAAGTCTTCGTGGGGGACGCTGATGTCGTCCAGCAGGTGCTCGTCGGAGGGCAGCTCGTTGTCGTCTTTGCGGAAGATTCCCATCAGTCAAGGAAAGCAGCCGCTGCATGGCGGATGTCAAGGCCGGGTTACGAACGCCGAAGGGCGGCACCCCGGTGTGGGACGCCGCCCTTCGCCTGCCTGCCGCCGGTCAGCAGCAGCGTCCGCCCGGGTTCGCGTCCTGCCGGTCGAACCGGTCCTTCCAGAACTCACGCTCGCTCATGGGAGCCGCTCCGCAGCCGGTGGCCTCGTGATGCGCCCGGTACTTGCGGTAGGCGTCCTCACCCATGACGTCGCGGAAGAACCGCACGAATCCGCGCAGTCCGCCCAGGATCCCGGACGGAGCGGTGCCGCCGGCCATCAATGCCCCGCTCCCGCCGTCCTGCGCTGCTCCTCGGGCAGCGTGCCCCACTGAGCCATGATTTCCTTCTCCACCGGGGTGGCGAAGAATCCCGCCGGCGCGAACATCCGGGAGGCCACCGGCGGCGTTTCCGCGCTCGGCGCCCCGCCGGAGCGGTAGGACCGGATGCTGGCCAGGATGGCGGTGATGATCACGATGATGGCCAGCGTCACGAACACGATGGACAGGGTGCCCTGGACGAAGGTGTTGCGGACCACCGCCTCCATCGCCTCCACGCTCTTGGCGGTGCCGAAGCTCGTCTCCCCCCGCTCCAGCGCCGCCTTGAAGGCGTTGTGCTGCGCCCAGTACCCCACCGCCGGCACCGGCGAGAAGATCTTGTACATCGATGCCGTGATGGTCACCACCGCGGCGAAGGCCAGCGGCAGGCCCACGATCCACAGCCATTTGAAGGCGTTCTTCTTCGCCAGGATCGCCAGGCAGACGGCCAGGGCGATGGCGGCCAGCAGCTGGTTGGCGATGCCGAACAACGGGAAGAACGTGTTGATGCCGCCCAGCGGGTCGGTGACGCCCAGGATCAGGATCGATCCCCAGCCTGCCACCATCACCGCCGTGCAGATCCAGGCTCCGGTCCGCCAGCCGGTGTCCCGGAACTTCGGCACGAAGTTGCCGATGGAATCCTGCAGCATGAAGCGGGCGACGCGGGTGCCGGCGTCGACCGCGGTCAGGATGAACAGCGCCTCGAACATGATGGCGAAGTGGTACCAGAAGGCCATCATGGCCGGGCCGCCGATGAAGCTCTGCATGATGTACGCCAGGCCGACGGCGAGTGTGGGCGCGCCGCCGGTGCGCGAGACCACCGACTCCTCGCCGACGTCGGAGGCCAAGGAGGTGAGCATGTCCGGGGTCAGGTTCACTCCGGCCAGGCCCAGCGAGTTCACGAAGGCGACGGCGCCCTCCACGGTGCCGCCGGTGGCTGCGGCGGAGGAGTTCATCGCGAAGTAGATGCCGCGGTCGATCGAGATGGCGGCGACCAGGGCCATGATCGCCACGAAGGACTCCATGAGCATGCCGCCGTAGCCGATGAACCGGGTCTGGCGTTCCTTTTCGATCATCTTCGGCGTCGTGCCCGAGGAGATCAGGGCGTGGAAGCCGGACAGGGCGCCGCACGCGATGGTGACGAACAGGAACGGGAAGAGCGGGCCGGCGACCACCGGTCCGTCGTCGCGCGAGGCGAACTCGCTCACCGCGGGCACGGCGATCTCCGGCCGGACCACGATGATGGCCACGGCGAGCATGACGATGGTGCCGATCTTCATGAACGTGGAGAGGTAGTCCCGCGGAGCCAGCAGCAGCCAGACGGGCAGGACGGCGGCAATGAAGCCGTAGATGATGATGCCCCAGGCGATGGTGGTCCGGTCCAGGGTGAAGAACTCGGCCAGCGGGGACTCGGCGATCCAGCCGCCGCCGATGATGGCGGCCATCAGCAGCACGAAGCCGATGATGGACACCTCGGTGACCTTGCCCGGCCGCAGGTAGCGCAGGTACACGCCCATGAACAGGGCGATGGGAATGGTCATCGCCACGGAGAAGACGCCCCACGGGCTTTCGCCGAGGGCGTTGACGACGACCAGGGCCAGGATCGCGACGATGATGATCATGATGGCCAGGGTGGCCAGCAGGGCGGCGGTGCCGCCGATGACGCCGAGCTCCTCGCGGGCCATCTGGCCCAGGGAACGGCCGCCGCGGCGCATCGAGAAGAACATCACCAGGTAGTCCTGGACGGCACCGGCGAGGACCACGCCGACGATGATCCAGATGGTGCCCGGCAGGTACCCCATCTGCGCGGCGAGCACGGGCCCGACCAGGGGCCCGGCACCGGCGATGGCGGCGAAGTGGTGGCCGTAGAGGACGCGGCGGTCGGTGGCTGCGAAGTCCTTGCCGTCGGCGTTGTACTCGGCGGGAGTGGCACGCCGGTCATCGGGCTTCAGGAGCTTGCGCTCAATCAGCTTCGAGTAGAAGCGGTAGCCGATGAGGTAGGTGCAGACGGCGGCAAAGACGAACCAGATGGCGTTGACCGTCTCGCCGCGGACGATCGCCAGCATGGTCCAGCTGATCCCGCCGAGCAGGGCAATGCCCGTCCAGAGGGCAATTTTCCCCGGAGTCCAGCGTTTGGCGGCGGCCTCGGCCTCGGGGTCGACGGCCACCGGGGGCAGGTTCGGGTCCTGTTCCAGGACGGCGGCGTCGCCGGCGGCTGCACCGTCGCGGCGCCGTTGCTTCGCGCTCATGTTTTCCCCTTTGGTATGCGTCCTGCGGCCCAGTGGAGGCCGCGGTGATGGGCAGGGACCGGCCCTGCCCATCAGACGCTAGCATCGGGAATGTGACGTACGGCATAGGAGGCGCCCGCGTCGCGCGCCGGGTTGGATCCGAAGCGGTCCGCCGACGTCGCCCTCCGGCACCGGGGCGCCGCCCGCCGCTAGACGGTGAGGAGGATTTTGCCCTTGTGCTCGCCCGAGTCGAAGTACTCATGGGCGGCGGCTGCCTCGGCCAGCGGGAACGTCCGGTCCACCAGGGCGCGGACCTGCCCTGCCTCCACCAGCGGCCACACGCTGCGCTGCAGGGCGGCCATGATGGCGCTCTTCTCCTCCACCGGCCGCGAGCGCAGGGTCGTGCCGATGATCCCGGCCCGCTTGCGCATCAGGGCGTTGAGGTCGAGCTCGGCGCGGGTGCCGCCCTGCAGCCCGATGACCACCAGGCGCCCGCCGGTGGCCAGGGCGTCGAGGTTCCGCTGCAGGTACTTGGCGCCGACGACGTCGAGGATGGCGTCGGCCCCGTGTCCGCCGGTGGCTTCCCGGACCGCGTCCACGAAGTCCTGTTCGCGGTAGTTGATCAGCGTTTCGGCGCCCAGCTCCGCGGCCAGGGCCAGTTTCACCGCCGAGCCTGCGGTCGCCATGGGCACCGCGCCGAAGGCGGCGACCATCTGGATGGCCATGGTGCCGATGCCGCCGGCCGCCCCGTGGATGAGTACGAAGTCTCCGGGCTGGACGTCCGCCTCCATGAAGAGGTTGGAATAGACGGTGGCCGCCGTCTCGGGCAGTGCCGCCGCCGTCACCAGGTCCACGCCCTCCGGCACCGACAGCACCTGCCCCGCCGGGACCGCAACCTTCTCGGCGTACCCGCCGCCGGCCAGCAGGGCCACGACCTCCTGGCCGACCTGCAGCTGGGACACTCCGTCCCCCACGGCGCCGATGCGCCCGGAAACCTCCAGGCCGGGATAGGGGCTGGCTCCCGGGGGCACCGGGTAGTTGCCCTGCCGCTGGAGCACATCGGCGCGGTTCAGGCCCGCCGCCGCGACCTCGATGACCACTTCACCCGGCTGGGGAACCGGATCGGCCGCCTCCGTGAGCTGCAGGTTTCCGGGTCCTCCGGGGGCGGTGATTCCGATGGCTTTCATGCTTCTCCTCGGGCGCTGATAGATTTTGGCCGGCCGTGGCTATCTGCCAGACTACTAGTGGGGAAGGTTGTCCGAGCGGCCGATGGAGCTGGTCTTGAAAACCAGTGGGCGGTAACCCCGTCTCAAGGGTTCGAATCCCTTACCTTCCGCCAGTCACGACGGCGCCCCCGCCTCAGCGCGGGGGCGCCGTTTCGTTTAACCGGCAGGCAGCCCGCATTCATTCAATTGCATGGAATTCTTGGTTCCTGCTTTCCCGGCATGCAACATAAGGGGACTGCCGAAATATTCCGGTAGGGTATTCGGGTGGTTTGAGGCCCATTGTTGGGGGTACCGGCCACTAAAGCGAACCACTTCCTGAGGAGAAATTAAATGAATCCGTCCGCATCCCGAGCCGTCCGGGCACGGAACCTGATTCTTACCGCAATGCTGGCCGGCCTGCTGTCCAGCTGCGCCGTCGCTCCCGGCACCGGAGACGAGGACGCCTCGGCGCCGGAGACTGCCGCAGCTGCTTCCGCCGAACCCGCCGCCGTCGAGGACGACGACGCCGAGGAGACCGTCGAAGCCGTTGACCCGGAGGTCGTGCACTCCACCGAGCTCAACGTCGGTGACTGCATTCTGGATGAAACGACCGGAGAGGAAATCGGCGACGTCGACCTCGTTCCGTGCGACCAGCCGCACACTGCCGAGGTTTTCGCCGCCTATGACATGGATCCGGGCGCCTACCCGGGCGAAGAAGCCGTTACGGCTGCCGGCGAGGAGTTCTGCGCCAACGAACTCACCGGGTACATCGGGGAAAACTTCGAATCGCCCACCGCCCCGGATCTGTCCGATATCTCCATCGCCTACATGACTCCCACGCCCGAGTCCTGGAATTTCGGCGGTGACCGCGAAATCCTCTGCTACCTGACCACCTCCTCCGGTGCGACGACCACAGGATCGCTGCGCGGCGCCCTGAACTGATCCCCGCCGCTTCACAGCACGACGGCGCTCCGGCTTCGGCCGGGGCGCCGTCGTGCTGTGCCCACAGATGACAGCGGCTCCCTTGGGGGCGGAAGCGGTTGAGGGCAGTTCAGGCCCGGCCGGCGCCGTCTGCGGGCAGCACGGAGAACAGCGCAGGTGCCGCGAAGCCGTGTGCGGCGAACTCAGCCTGCACCGCGGCCGCAACCACGTCCACCGCCTCCTCCTCGAGCAGGGCGATGGCGGAGCCGCCAAATCCACCGCCGGTCATCCGGGCGCCGAGGGCGCCGCCGGCGAGCGCGGCGTCGACGGCGGCATCCAGCTCCGGGCACGACACCTCATACAGGTCGCGCAGGGACCGGTGGCTGTCGGTAAGCAGGGGGCCGACGTCGCGGATCCGCCCCTCCTGCAGCGCCCGGACGGCCGCCAGGACGCGCTCGTTCTCGGCCAGGACGTGCTGCACCCGCGCCGCAGTGGTGGAATCCAGCCGGGACAGGTCCGCTTCCGCGGGCAGCTGCCGCAGTGAGGGCACCCCGAAGGCCGCCGCTGCGGCGTCGCAGGCGGCCCGGCGGGCCCCGTAGCCGCCGTCAGTATGCGAGTGCGAGATCCGGGTGTCAATGACCAGGACCGTCAGGCCCTGCTCGGCGAGCGGCAGCGGAACGGCCTGCCCGGACAGGGTCTGGCAGTCGAGGAAGAGCGCACGGCCGCGGCTGCCCATCAGCGAGGCGGACTGGTCCATGATGCCGGTGGGGGCGCCCACGAAGTCGTTCTCCGCCCGCTGGGTGAGCCGGACAAGTTCGGGTGCGGACAGGTCCAGGCCCAGCAGCTCGTTCAGCGCGACGGCGGCCGCCACCTCCACGGCGTGCGAGGAGGACAGCCCGGCGCCAACGGGGACGGTGGAGTCCAGCAGCAGGTCGAAGCCGGGCACCTGGTGGCCGGCGGCCTGCAGGGCGTGCACGACGCCGGCCGGATAGGCGCCCCATCCGGGGACCGTGCCCGGGGCCAGCGCGGCGGGATCGAAGCTGCTGCGGGAGAGGCCGGAGCGGTCAGGGGAATAGGTGGAGGCGAGCCGCACCGTGCCACCGTCCGGACGCAGCCGCACTGCGGCCAGCACCGAGCGGTCAATCGCGAACGGCAGCACGAAGCCGTCGTTGTAGTCCGTGTGCTCGCCGATGAGGTTGACGCGGCCGGGCGCGCGCCAGAGGCCGTCGGGGGCGGTGCCGTATTCCTCGGTGAAGGCGCCGGCCAGGCGGGAGCGGCGGAGGTGTCCGGCGTCGGCCGCCGGGTGTGAGGCGGTCATCGGGCTGCCTCCCGCAGGCGCGCCGCGGCCTTCTCTGCGGGTACGTCGTTGATGAAGGCGCCCATCGCGGTCTCGGACCCGGCCAGGAACTTCAGCTTGTCCTCGGCGCGGCGCGGGCTGGTCAGCTGCAGGTGCAGCCAGCCGGCTTCGCGGTCCGCGCCGTTGACCGGGGCCTGGTGCCAGGCCGCGATGTACGGGGTCGGCGTCGGATACAGCCGGTCCAGCCGGGCGAGCAGGTCCGGATAGAGGACCGCGAGCTCGTCCCGCTCGGCGGCCGACAGGGCCGCCAGGTCCGGCACCTGCCGGTGCGGCACCAGGTGGACCTCCAGCGGCCAGCGGGCGGCGTAAGGCACGTAGGCGGAAAAGTGCCCACCCTGCAGGACCATCCGGTCGCCGGCCTCGCTCTCGCTGCGCAGCAGTTCGCCCATCAGCGGGCGTCCGGTGTCCGCCAGGTGCCGCCGCGACCGCTCCGCCAGGCGCGCCGCGTACGGGGCAGGGTACGGATAGGCGTAGATCTGGCCGTGCGGGTGATGCAGGGTCACCCCGATGTCCTGCCCGCGGTTCTCGAACGGAAACACGTGGCGGATGCCCGGCAGCGCGGAGAGGGACTCCGTGCGCTGCGCCCAGGCCTCCACCACGGTCCGGGCCCGGTCCGCGCCCAGCCGGGCGAAGGACCCGTGGTGGTCGGAGGTAAAGACCACCACTTCGCAGCGCCCGACGGCGGGAGCCGGAACGCCCCACAGGCTCCGGCCGGCGTCGTCGTCCGCCGCTTCGGGCAGCTCCCCCAGATCCGGGCCGAGCGAGGGGAAGCGGTTCTCGAACACCACGACGTCGAAGTCCGAGGCCGGGATCTCGGTCTGCCGGCCGTCGCGGGAGGGGCAGAGCGGGCACTGGTCCGCCGGGGGCAGGTAGGTGCGGGCCTGGCGGTGCGCAGCGACGGCCACCCACTCGCCCGTGAGCCGGTCGAAGCGCAGCTCCCCGCCGCCCGCCCGCGGATCCAGCGCCCGTGGGTCTTCAATGTGGTCAACGGGAGCGTGGCCGGGATCGGTGAAGAACAGCGCCTGCCGCCCGTCGGCGAGGCGGTGGGAACGGACCTCGTGCCGGCTGCCGGCCTGTCCTGCTGTTGTGTGCACTGCCTCTCCACCGCTCCCGGGTCGCCGGCCGCGCTCCTGCCGGCACGGCCGCAAACGGCCGCCCCGGCCGCCTGCGGCCAGTATCCCACGCCCGAAAGCGGCCCCGCTGCCGCCCTCCGTTCCCCCGCCGGACATCTGCGTGTAACGAGTGTCACCTACTATCCGTACTATTCCCTTTGCAACACCACTCGTATCCTGCCGCACACCGCGGCAACGCAACCGCGGTCCGGGGACCGCTGAGGAGCATGAGGCATGAGACCTTCATCCTGGAAGGCTGTCCTGGGCACCGCCCTGTCGGCGGGCCTGCTCGCCGCGCCGCTGGCGGCGGTGCCGGCCGCCGCGGCCGAGCCGGCGGACGGCGTCATCATCAATGAGGCGTATCTGAGCGGAGGCAGCGCCAACGCTCCGTTCACCCACAAGTTCGTCGAGCTGCACAACCCCACCGACGCTCCGGTCAGCCTTGACGGCTGGTCGCTGCAGTACCGGGCGGCGGGCACGACGGCGGCCCCCACCGGCGTCGCCCGGCTGTCCGGCAGCATCGAGCCCGGCGGCTACTACCTGGTCCAGGGTGCGAGCAACGGCTCCAACGGCGTCCCGCTGCCGGCCGCCGACGCGACCATCGGTGCCAGCTTCTCGGGCAGCGCCGGAACGCTCGTGCTTGCCAGCCAGCCCACGGCGGTGAATCCGCTGCCCACCGGCTCGGTGACCGCCCGGCCCGGCGTGGTGGACCTGCTGGGCTACGGCACCTCCAACACCTTCGAGACAGCGGCCGCCGGCGTGCCCTCCGGCAACTCCGACCCGAGGTCGCTGAACCGCACCGGCGCCGTGGACTCGGACAACAACGCCGCCGACTTCACGCTGAGCAGCACGGTGACACCGACCAACACCGCCGGCGCCGGCACCGAGCCTGAACCGGAGCCGGAACCCACGCCCACGCCCACGCCGACTGAACCGGCCGACGTCGTCGCCATCGCCGACATCCAGGGCACCGGCGAGGCCAGTGCCCTGGTCGGCGCCCAGGCCACGACCCGGGGCAAGGTCACCGCCGTGTACCCGACCGGCGGCTTCAACGGGTACTACATCCAGACACCGGGCACCGGGGGCGACCTGGGCCCGGACCATGCCGCCTCGCACGGCCTGTTCATCTTCTCCGCCGCCACGGCGGGGCAGGTCGCCGTCGGCGACTACGTCCAGGTGAGCGGCACCGTCGGCGAGTACTACGGGCTGACCCAACTCACCGTCGCCGCAGGCGGCATGAGCAAGCTCACCGAGCCCGCTCCCGAAGTCAAGCCGGCAGCCGTTAGCTGGCCGGCTGAAGAAGCCCAGCGCGAAGCCCTCGAAGGCATGCTGCTGGCGCCGCAGGGCGAGTTCACCGTCACCGACAACTACACGCTGAACCAGTACGCGGAGATCGGGCTCGCCGCCGGAACCGACCCGCTGGTCCAGCCCACCGCCGTCGCGCCCGTCGGATCGCCCGAGCACGCCGCCGTGGTCGCCGCCAACGCGGCGAAGGCCGTCAAGCTCGACGACGGGGCCTCCACCAACTTCCTGTCCGCCGCCAACCAGGGCAAGCCGCTGCCCTACCTGACGACGGAGGATCCGCTGCGCATCGGCGCGGCCGCCACCTTCACCACGAGCGTGATCCTGGACTACCGCAACAGCGCCTGGAAGTTCCAGCCGCTGACCGAGCTCACGCCCGCCAATGCCGCGGCCGTGCAGCCGGCGGTGTTCGAGGACACCCGCACCGCGGCGCCGCAGAGCGTGGGCGGGAACCTGAAGCTCGCCTCGTTCAACGTGCTCAACTACTTCAGCACCACCGGAGACCAGCTCGCCGGCTGCACCTACTACAACGACCGCGCCGGCACCCCGGTGACCGTCCGCGGCGGCTGCGATGCGCGCGGCGCGGCGAACGAGGCCAGCCTTGAACGCCAGCAGGCCAAGATCGTGTCCGCGATCAACGCGCTCGGGGCCGACGTCGTCGGGCTGATGGAGATCGAAAACTCCGCCGCGCTCGGCAAGGACCGCGATGCGGCACTGGCCCACCTCACGGCGGCCCTGAACGAGGCCGCCCCCGGGACCTGGGACTACGTCCGTTCACCGGCGGACCTGCCGGACGATGAGGACGTCATCCGCACGGCCTTCATTTACCGCACGGCCGCCGCCGAGCCCGTGGGCGAGTCCGTCATCCTCAACGACGAATCCGTGTTCTCCAACGCCCGCGAGCCGCTGGCCCAGGCCTTCAAGCCCGCCGGTGGGGCGGACAGCGAGAGCTTCGTGGCGATCGCGAACCACTTCAAGTCCAAAGGCTCGGCTCCGGACTCGGGCGAGAACGCCGACACCGGGCAGGGCGGCTGGAACGCCGACCGGGTGCGGCAGGCGCGCGCCGTCGCCGACTTCGCCGACTCGGTGGCGGCCGACGCCGGCACCGAGCGGGTTTTCCTGCTGGGCGACTTCAACTCCTACGCCGCCGAGGATCCGATGCAGGTGTTCACCGACGCCGGCTACGTCAACCTGGGCCAGGGCACCGGCAAGCACTCCTACGCCTTCGGCGGCATGGTCGGCTCCCTGGACCATGTGCTGGCGTCACCGGCGGCCGCCGAGGACGTCACCGGCACCGACATCTGGAACATCAACTCGGTGGAGCCGCTGGCCCTGGAGTACAGCCGGTACAACTACAACGTCACCGATTTCCACGCCCCAAATCCCTACCGGTCCTCTGACCACGATCCGATCCTCGTCGGCCTGGACCTGAGCCCGGCCGAGGCGGAGACCACCGAGCTGAACCTGCTGAACATCAACGATTTCCACGGGCGGATCGACGCGAACACCGTGAACTTCGCGGGCACGGTCGAACAGCTCAAGGCCGCCTCGCCCGAGGGCAGCTCGCTGTTCCTCTCGGCCGGCGACAACATCGGCGCGTCCCTCTTCGCCTCCTCGGTGCAGCAGGACCAGCCGACCCTCGACGTGCTGAACGCGCTCGGGCTGCGCGCCTCCGCGGTGGGCAACCACGAATTCGACGGCGGCTTCGCCGACCTGACCGACAGGGTCGTGCCGGCGTCGGACTTCAGCTACCTCGGCGCGAACGTGTACCGGAAGGGTACGGACACCCCGGCCCTGCCCGAGTACACGATCCTGGACGTCAACGGCGTCGACGTCGCCGTGATCGGCGCCGTGACTGAGGAGACCGGGGCCCTGGTCAGCCCCGGCGGCATCGCCGACCTGGAGTTCGGGGACCCGGTGGAGGCAGTCAACCGGGTGGCGGAGCAGCTGGCCGCCGACGGCCTGGCCGACGTCATCATCGCCGAGTACCACGAGGGTGCCGGCGCGGGCACCCCCGACGGCGCCACCCTGGAAGAGGAGGTCGCCGGCGGCGGCGCCTTCGCCGGGATCGTCACCGAAACCAGCCCGCTCGTCGACGCGATCTACACCGGCCACACGCACAAGCAGTACGCGTGGGACGCCCCGGTGCCCGGTGCGGACGGCAAGACCCGCCCGGTGGTCCAGACCGGCTCCTACGGTGAGTTCATCGGGCAGATCCGCCTCGAGTACAACGAAGAGACCGATGAGGTCCTCTCCTACACCGCGGGCAACGTGGCACGGACCGCGGCACCCGCCGCGGAACTGGTCGCCGCCTACCCGGCGGTGGCCGAGGTCCAGCGCATCGTCGACGCCGCCCTGGCCTACGCGGCCGAGGTGGGGAACCAGCCGATCGGCTCGGTGACCGCCGACATCACCACCGCCTTCAACGGCGGCAACCGCGACGACCGCAGCGCCGAGTCCACCCTGGGCAACCTGGTGGCCGACTCGCTGCTGGCCTCGCTGGCCGCACCGGAGCGCGGCGCCGCCGAAATCGGCGTCACCAACCCCGGCGGACTGCGCGCCGAGCTCTACTACGGCGAGGACGGCGTCATCACCTACGCCGAGGCCAACGCGGTGCTTCCGTTCGTCAACAACCTCTGGACCACCACGCTCACCGGGGCGCAGGTCAAGACGATGCTGGAGCAGCAGTGGCAGCCCGAAGGGAGCTCCCGGCCCTTCCTGGCCCTGGGCCTGTCCGACAACGTGACCTACACCTTCGATCCGGACCAGCCAGCCGGCTCCCGAATCCAGACGGTCACCGTCAACGGCGAGCCGCTGGACACCGGCCGCTCCTACCGGATCGGCACGTTCAGCTTCCTGGCCCAGGGCGGGGACAACTTCACCGTCTTCCGCGAGGGAACCGACGTCCGCGACACCGGGCTGATCGACCGGGACGCGTGGATCAGCTACCTGCAGGCCAACAGCCCGGTCTCCCCGGACTTCGCGCGCCAGGGCGTGCAGGTCCAGGGCGCCCCGACGGCGCTCACCGCCGGTGCATCCAGCACCTTCTCGGTGGGCCGGCTCGACCTGACCTCGCTCGGCAGCCCGGCCAACACCTCGCTGGCGGCCAGCTTCGTCGACGCCGCGGGAACCACCAGGGCGCTGGGCAGCACGCCGGTCACGGCCGGCAGCGCCACCGTCACGCTCACCCTGCCGGCGTCGACGGCGGCCGGTGCGGGGACCCTGGTCCTGACGGCCGACCCGTCGGGCACCACGGTGAGCCTGCCGGTGACCGTGGAACAGGCCGAGCAGCCCGGACCGGTCTGCCTAGCTCCGTCCAAGCCGCGGCACTGGTGGGACGTGATCGGCTGGCTCCGCTACGCCATTGACTACGCCCGCTATCTGGTCTGCGTCAGCGGCCGGTAGTCCAGGCAGTGACGGTGCCGCCGGAAGCCCTGCTTCCGGCGGCACCGTCAGGTTAAGGGCGTCGTTTGACCCTCCCGCAGGGGGAGGCCGCAGTATCGACATCAGCGGCAGCCATGCCGGCGGAACCAGCAGGAGGAACAGACAGATGATGGGTGTGGGAGAGTTCGCCCAGGCCACCGGCCTCACCGTCAAGGCACTTCACCTCTACGACGAACGCGGCATCCTGAAGCCGGCCGAGGTGGACCCGCAGTCCGGCTACCGCCGCTATGCCGCCGCCCAGCTGCGCGAAGGGCTGCTGCTGAAGGCGCTGCGCGACGTCGGCGTTCCGCTGGGCGAACTTGCCGGCAACGACGTACGTGAGGCCTTCACCGGGCTTCTCGCGCGCCCGGCTGGCGGACATCCAGGCCGAGCGGCGCAGCCAGGACGCGGCAGCTGCAGCAGCCCGGACCCTGTATGAACGCCTCACGACGCCGCTGCCGGTGGAACAGCGCCGTGCCGCCGCGCAGCCCTACGCCGCCGCCGTCCTCCGCGTTCCGGAATCGGACGAGGACCCCGACATCCTGGACGAGGCGGTCGGCGGCGTGCTCACCGAACTGTGGGAGCGGCTTGACGCCGAGGACAACCCGCCCACCGGCCCCTTCTGGCTCTCGTTCGGCGGGCCGGGCCGGGCCGGCCGGCCGGGCGCCGACCGGTTCCTCACCTGCTGCTGGCCCGTGGCCCGGGAACCGGAGGGCAGGAACTGGGCGGGCGGGTCGGAGCTGGCCGGTATCGGGGCCCTCCTCGCTCCCGGCACGCTTCCCGACCGCGATGAGCTGTTCCTGCGTTGGCCTCCCGCGGGCGTGGATGCCGCTGCCGGCGGCGCCGAGGACCCGGCCGGGCCGCACCCGGCCCTGGCCGCCCTGCTCGAGGCGGTGGAAGCGCGCGAGGACATCGACCCCGGCCGGCTCCGCCAGGTCACCTTCATGGGTGCCGACGGCGGACCGGGAGGCGTGGAGCTGTCGTACTCCCTGGCAGGCTGACCGTCCCGCCTTAGGAAGCCGCCGGGCTGCTCAAGTCCACGAAGGTGCCGTCCGGGCAGCGCAGGTGGGAGACCACCTGCCCCCAGGGCATCTCCTCCGGTTCCTGCAGCGGTGTCGCCCCGGCGGCGACCGCCTGCCGGAAGGCCGCCGGCACGTCGTCCACCGTCAGCGCCACCTCGCAGGACATTGCGGCGGAGGCTCCTGCTGCAAGGCCTTCGGGCAGATGCCTCTCCCCCGTGCTGTACGAGGCAAAGGCGAGCGCTGTGTCCCCGGTTTGCAGTTCGCCGTAGTCGGCGCCCATGGCCACCCGGGTGGTGAGTCCGAAGGCGCGTTCCATGAACCGCACCGACTGCTCCGCGTCCTCGACGTAGAGAATTGTCTTGGCCAGGCGCATGTGGCTTCCCCTTTCGCAGGTGTCGACTCAGTCAGCAGGGTAGGGCCCGGATCGTCCGTGGTCCACGGTGCGCGGGCCGGGTATGCACACACACACAACAGCTTGCCGCCGCGCCGCGGCTCGGTGCCCCTTTCAGGCTCCGCCGTCGTGCGCCCCTATGCCGCACCCGGCTGGAGGGGCGCCGGATCGATCTCGTGTGTGGCGCGGACGGCATCCTCGAGCACGTCGGCGGGGTCCTCCCGCCGGCCGTGGGCGGCCAGCTGCCGCACTGCGCCGGTGCCGTCTCGCAGGATCCCGGCCACAATCGCTTCAACGGCGGTGTCCTCCGCCCATTCAGCCAGCACGGGCCGGACTTCGTCCAGCAGCTGCGCCACCACGTCGCCCGCCGGCGCCGGGCGCCCGGTGGAAGGGCTGATCAGCTGCCCGCCGACGCCGGCGCGGCTCGCCTGCCAGGACCAGATCTGCAGTTCGGCCGCGCTGACGGCCAGCGGATCGGAGCCGGAGCGCCAGGCCCGGATGGCTGTTTCCACCAGCCCGCGGACCAGCCCGGCAATGCCTGCCGCATGCCCGGCGTCCATGCACACGTCGGCTATCCGCACCTCCAGCGTGGGCACGTGCCGGGACAGGCGCGCATCGAAGTACATCATGCCCTTGTCCAGCGGCACGGCAGAGGCCATGAGCAGCTCGACGTGCCGGTCGTAAGCCGCGGGTGAGCCGAACAGCGGCGGCGGGCCCGCAGTCGGCCAGCGGCTCCAGGCCTGGTAGCGGTAGCTGCTGTAGCCGGAGTCGCGGCCGTTCCAGAACGGGGAGTTGCCGCTGAGCGCCAGCAGCACCGGCAGCCAATGGCGGATCCGGTCGAGTGCCGCGATGCCCTCATCCTGCGAGCTGATCCCCACATGCACATGGAACCCGCAGGTCAGCTGTTCCTGAAGCAGCAGGCCGAAACGCTCCTGCATCCGACGATAGCGCTGGTGCGGAACCAGGTGCGGGCGCAGGATCCCGGGGGCCGTGGCTACCGCCACGGTCCGGGCACCCACCAGGGCGGCGGCGGCATCGGCGAGCGCACGGCCCCTGCGGATGGAGTCCAGCTGTGCGGCCAGGCTGATCTGCGGCGGGCCGGCAATTTCGATCTGTTCCTGCTGCACTTCCAGCGTCAGATCGAAGCCCTCTGCCCCGGGACCGGCAACGGCGGCGTGCACCGCCTCCTGAGCCACGGGGACCGGCTCATAGCTGCGGGCGTCGACAAGGAGCAGTTCCTCCTCGACGCCGAAGGTACGGATCGGGGAGTCCGAAAACGGTGGATAAGCAGGCATGGCGGGGCCTCCCAGGGGGACCGGTGAGCTGCCTTCTGAACTCAGGGCCCGAGCTTAGCACCGGCGTGCCCGGGCCGGCCGCCTGTCCCGGGCACGCCGCTTCGGGATATGGTAAGCACACTGATAATTCAGGTACGGCGCTGCGGCCCCCCACCGCCGGCGTCCCTCCGGGACACCCGTCCCGGCGCCTGCCCGCCGACCATCGACAGCAGCCAGCGAGCCAGCATCAGGAGCAGCCGATGCCCGAGACCCTGTTTCCCCTCGACAACTCCAAACCGTTCCGGGACCAGGACCGGCCCGGCCACAACCGGTGGCATCCAGGCATTCCCCCGGTGGCCACCGTCCGGCCCGGCGAAACGTTCCGGGTCGACTGCCGGGAGTGGTTCGACGGGCACATCCGCAACGACGACTCCGCCGACGATGTGCTCACCGCACCGTTCCACACCGGGCACCAGCTCAGCGGCCCCTTCGAAGTCGCCGGCGCCAAACCCGGGGACCTGCTGGTGGTTGACATTGTCGACGTCGGCCCGATCTCGGAAGGCGCGCCGGGCCGCCTGGCGGGCGAGGGCTGGGGCTACACCGGCATCTTTCCCCGCACCAACGGCGGCGGGCTGCTGACCGAGCGGTTCCCCGACGCCTACAAGGCCGTCTGGGACTTCCGGGACGGAGCGGCCGTTTCCCGCCACATTCCCGAGGTGCGGCTGCAGTCGAAGATCCATCCCGGTGTGATGGGCACCGCCCCCTCGGAGCAGCTGCTGCGCCGCTGGAACCGGCGGGAGGCCGCGCTCACCGCCCGGAACCCGCTGCGGGTGCCGCCGCTGGCGCTGCCCCCGCTGGCCGAAGGCGCGCTGCTCGGCGGGACGCCGCGCGAGCGAGCCGCAGCGGTCTCCGTCACCGCCGCCCAGACCGCGCCGCCCAGGGAGAACGGCGGCAACCAGGACATCAAGAACCTCACCCGCGGCACCCGCATCTTCTATCCGGTGTACGTGGACGGGGGCATGCTCTCGGTCGGCGACCTGCACTACTGCCAGGGCGACGGCGAGGTCACCCTCTGCGGGGCGATCGAGATGGGCGGCTGGATCGACCTGCACGTCGACGTCATTCCGTCCGGAATGCGCACCTACCACCTCGAGGACTCCCCCGCCTTCCTGCCCGGGGATCCGGAGCCGCGCTACGAGGAGTGGATCTCCTTCTCCGGCATCTCCGTCACCGGGCACGGCCGGCAGAAGTACCTCGATGCCCGGCTGGCCTACCAGCAGGCCTGCCTGCACGCCATCGACTACCTGACCAGCTTCGGTTACTCCCCCGAGCAGGCCTATCTGCTGCTGGGCGCGGCACCGGTCGAGGGGCGGCTCTCCGGGGTGGTGGACTTCCCCAACGCCTGCGCCACCGTCTACATCCCGACGGCGATCTTCGACTTCGACGTCCGCCCCTCCGCCGCAGCGCCCCACCAGGTCCGGCAGGAGACACCGCTGCCGCACGCACCGGCGTCGGCCCTGCCGCGGGAGAACACGCTGCGGGCGGTGCCCGTCAACAAGCGCGCGCTGCTGCCGGACACCGCCCAGCTGCGCGACTATCTCACCGGAACCGCCCGGCGGCTGCTGCCCGCGGCCGGCTTCCCCCGCCTCATCGGAAGAAAGGCCCGCCATGACTGATCCCGCGTCCCTGCCTCAAGAGGTTCCCCTGCATCCCAGCGAACGACGACGGCGCGTCGCCGGCCCTGGGGCCGACCTGGCCGTCTTCGAATACGGTCCCGACCCGGGCCCGGACGTACCGGAGGTGCTCCTGGTGCACGGCTATCCGGACGACCACACCATGTGGGGCCCGGTGATCCACGAACTGGCCGCCGACCACCACGTCATCAGCTACGACACGCGCAACGCCGGAGACTCCCGGACCACCGGGACGGAACTGGCAGCGTTCCGGCTGCCGCTGCTCGTGGAGGACCTCTACGCCGTCCTGGACGCCGCGGCCGCCGGTCCGGTGCACCTGGTCGGCCACGACTGGGGCTCCATCCAGGGCTGGGCCGCCGCCCGGGACCCGCGCGCACCCGGCCGGTTGCTGGACTACACCAGCATCTCCGGCCCGGACCTGCTGCACTTCCGGCGCTGGTTTGCGCAGCGGCTGCGGACACCCAGGGGCTGGCCCGACGCCCTCCAGCAGGCCCTGCGCAGCTCCTACGTCGCCGGTTTCCAGATCCCGGGGCTGCCTGAACTGCTCTTTTCGGCTCTCGGGGCGCGGCTGTACGAGCGGTTTTCCGGGCGGCCGGTCCGCCGCAACCCGCAGCGCGGGCTGGCCCTGTACCGGGCGAACATGGCCGGCGCTCCCACAGATGCCGTGCGGGACGCGCCCGTCCAGGTTCCGGTGCACGTGGTGGTTCCGCTGCGGGATCCGTTCCTGTCGCCCCGGCTGAACCAGGGCGTCATGGACTTCGCGCCGCTGGCCCGCTTCACGGCGGTCGACGCCGGCCACTGGTGGCCTGCGACCCATGCACCGGAACTGGCCGGCATGATCCGCGTCGCATCCGCACTGGCAGAATAGATACCAGGCCTGGAGGCGCACCCCGCCTCCCTGCTCACCGGGGGGATGAGTTCAGTGGGAATGCCGCGCCCGCCCCGCGGGTTGACACGACCACAGGCCGTTACCCAACCCCACAAGGAGATGGCTCATGACAACCCAGGTCGCATCGACCAACCCGGCAGAGACCGGCTGGATTCCCGCTGAGCAGTTCATCGGCGGACAGTGGCGTGAAGGCCGCTCGGAGAAGGTCCTCACCGACACCAACCCCTTCACCGGGCAGGACCTGCTCACCATGCGCCAGGCCTCCCGCGAGGACCTCCACGAGGCGTACACCGCCGCCGCCGAAGCGCAGAAGCAGTGGGCGGCGCAGCCCCCCGCCGCCCGCCGCAAGGTCATCGAGCGCGCCGCCGAAATCCTCGACGAGCGCCGGGACGAGATCATCGCCTGGCTGGCCGCCGAGTCCGGTTCCACGGTGCTGAAGTCGAACATCGAGGTGGACTCCGCCATCGCGATCACCCGCGAGTCGGCCACCTTCCCGCACCGCGTCAGCGGCCGCATCCTCGACTCCGACGTGCCCGGCAAGGAAGCCCGCGTGTACCGCGGCCCGCTCGGCGTCGTCGGGGTCATCAGCCCCTGGAACTTCCCGCTGCACCTTTCCGAGCGCTCGGTGGCGCCGGCGCTGGCCCTCGGCAACGCCGTCGTCCTGAAGCCGGCCAGCGACACCCCCGTGACCGGCGGGCTGATCCTGGCCAAGGTGTTCGAGGAGGCCGGCCTGCCCGCCGGCGTGCTGAGCGTCGTCGTCGGCTCCGGTTCGGAGATCGGCGACGCATTCGTGGAGCACCCGGTGCCGAAGCTGATCTCCTTCACCGGCTCCACTCCGGTGGGCAAGAACGTCGGTGCCCTGGCTGCCAGCGGCGCCACGCTCAAGCACGTGGCGCTGGAACTGGGCGGCAACGGCCCGTTCGTGGTGCTCGCCGATGCGGACGTCGACCAGGCCGTCCGGGCCGCGGCGATGGGCAAGTTCCTGCACCAGGGCCAGATCTGCATGGCGATCAACCGGATCATCGTCGAGGCCCCGGTCTACGACGAGTTCGTCGAGAAGTTCGCCGCCCATGTGCGCGGCATCAAGGCCGGCGACCCGACCGACCCGCAGAACGTGGTGGGCCCGATCATCAACGCCGGCCAGCTCGAAGGCCTGCAGGAGAAGATCCGCCTCGCGCAGGAGGAAGGCGCCCGGCTGGTCGTCGAGGGCTCCGTGGACGGACAGGTCCTCTCCCCGTACGTGTTCGCCGATGTCACCAACGACATGGAGCTGGCCCGGGAGGAGATCTTCGGCCCGATCGCCGGCATCCAGCGCGCCGACGACGCCGAGCACGCCCTGGCCCTGGCCAACGACACCGATCTCGGCCTCTCCAGCGCCGTGTTCACCTCCGACCTGGACCGCGGCGTCGAGTTCGCCAAGCGCATGCGCGCCGGCATGACCCACGTCAACGACATCACCGTCCAGGACGAGTCGCACATCGCGTTCGGCGGAGAGAAGAACTCCGGGCTCGGCCGCTTCAACGGCGAGTGGGCGCTGGAGGAATTCACCACCGACCACACCATCACCATCCAGCGCACTCCGCGCCAGTACCCGATCTAGCCACCGGCACCACACCGGCAGCACATGACGACGGCGGCCCGTTCCCCCGAAGGGAGCGGGCCGCCGTCGTACGTTCGGACCAGGCGGCCCCGCCCGTCAGGAAACGGTCAGCGACGCGGACCCGTGTCGGCCGGCGGCGTCGGCTTCCTGCTGCGCCTGTCCGCCATCGGCACCGGCCAGCAGCGCGGCGGCGATGTCGTCGGCGTCGCGCAGGGTGCGTGAGCCGGCGGCGGCCGGCGCCCCGGCCTCCGCGGCGATCGCGGTACCCCACTGCACCGAGGACAGCTGCAGGCCCAGCACGTACAGGTTCTGCTGCGGTTCGCCGCTGACACCCACCGGCCGGTACGGCGGCGGCGTGACATCAAGGCCGGGGGTCAGCACCGGGGTGCCGGCGGCGGACATCATCACCTTGGGCCGGGCCAGCCCGTCCCGCAGCAGCGAGCCGAGCAGCGGGCTGCCGGTGCGCTCGACCCGGTTGGGCGGCATCATCGCCTCCAGCAGCACACGGGCGGTGTGCCGGGTGCCGACCCAGGGCGACGCCGCGGTGAACAGCCCGGCGGCCTCGTCGACGTCGAACCGCGGGTCCGGGCCGACGAAGTGCACCAGCCCGGCGCGGGTCAGCGCGGCCAGCTGCTCGATCCGCTGCGGCGGGGGCCCGCTGGCCAGGCCTTCGACCAGCGGCTCGAACCAGCCACGCAGCTCGGCGAGCCAGGATTCCTCGGCCAGGCCGCCGTCGGCCACCACTTCCTTCAGGACGCTGCGGCCGGCGTTGAACGCGCCGATCGCCATCTTCAGCGGGTCGTCCTCCCCGGCGGCCGAGCCCGCGGCGTCGTCCTCGAGATACGCCAGCACCGCGGCGTCGAGCTCCTCGGCGCCGGCGTAGGGCCGGCGGCCCAGCGGCTGGGCGAGGGCCTCGAGGTTGGTGCGGTGGGCGTCCGGTACATACCGCCCGAGCACGTCCTCCTTGGCGGCGTCCCAGGCGGGGCCGGGAACATCCAGCGCGGCCTGCAGCTCGGTGAGGAAGTCCGAAGCACCGCCGCGCAGGACCCCGGGCCGGACCCGGGCCAGCGTGCCGTAGTAGGCCCAGACCGCATCCCGGTGCAGCAGCGGCCAGAGGTCATGGTCGAAACCCGGGTTCAGGCCGCGCCGGGTCAGCCGCGACGCGGCCTCCCGGGCCAGGTACCGCAGCCGGACGCTGCGGGGGATGTAGCTGTCCAGCAGCGCCTTGGCCCGGTAGGGCGTGCCGCGGCGGGAAGCGGCCAGCAGCAGCGGTTCCCGCCCGGAGGCCTCGTAGCGCAGGGCACGGCCCGGGCCGTGGCCGGTGGGCAGGAAACGGCCCCCGCGGCCTTCGGTGACCTGCACCATCAGGTCGAAGAAGTTCAGGCCGAGCCCGCGCACCAGCACCGGTTCGCCCTCGGGCAGCCGGGAAAAGTCGACGTCGCCCGGAACCGCGGGCGGAAAGTAGTCCAGGCCGTGCCGCTGCGCTGCGGCCCGCAGCCGCTCCTGCTCCGCGCTCAGGTCCGCCGGCACGTGCCCCAGGGCGAGCACGACGGCGTCGGCGTCAAGCTGCGCGCCGCCGGACAGCTCCACGGTGAACCCGGCGCCCCGCCGCTGCAGGTGCAGCGCCTCGGCCCGTTCGTGGCGCAGTTCGACGCCGCCGGCCCGGGCGGCGTCGAGCAGCCGGTGCCAGGTCCACTGCAGGTAGCGGCCGTACAGGGCGCGGCTGGGGAAGTCGGCGGAGGTGAGCCCGGCGAGCTCCGCCCGGTCTCCGTCGCTGAGCTGCGGGGCCGGGGCCGAGCGCATCAGCTCCCGCCATCCGTCAAAGGACAGCCCGGCCGGCGACGGCGGCATCTCCGCGGCGGTGGGCCCGGCCGGCACCACGGTGGGAAACAGGGCAGGCGTGTTCATCAGGAACAGCCGGGACTGGTCGGTGCGCCAGACATGGCCGGGCCCGGGGTCGTAAGGGTCCACCAGGACTATCCGCAGGGCGGGCCGCGCCGCCTCGGGCAGCACCCGGCGCCGGGAGAGCAGGCGGTCCACCACGGAGAGTCCCCGCGGTCCGGCGCCGACGACGGCGATCCGGGTGATCTGCGTGTTCTCCATGCTCCTAGGGTATCCGCCGCCACAGCGTCGTCGGCCGCCGCCGGCACGGACGCAGGCTCGTCCGGAGCGGCCGCCGGCGCCCCTAGGATGGGCACATGAGCACACCGACCGGCCCCGCAGCAGACCAGGCAGCCGAGGATGAATTCCTCTGGCTGGAGGACATCCACGGCGACCGCCAGCTCGACTGGGTGCGCAGCCGCAACGAGCGGACCGAACAGCTGCTCTCCCGCACCGGATTCGAGCGGACCGAGCAGCGCCTGCTCGAGGTCCTCGACTCCAGTGACCGGATTCCCATGGTCGCCAAGCGCGGGGACTGGTACTACAACTTCTGGCGCGACGGCGAGCATCCCCGCGGCCTGTGGCGGCGCACCGACTGGCAGAGCTACCGTGACGGCTCCCCGCAGTGGCAGGTGCTGCTCGACATCGACGAACTCAGCCGCAGCGAAGGCACCGAATGGGTCTGGGGCGGGGCCCGGTTCCTGCACCCGGCCGACGGCGGGCCCTACCGCCGCGCCCTGGTGGTCCTCTCCCCCGACGGCGGCGACGCCTCCCGGTACCGGGAGTTCGACGTCGAGGACCTCGGCTTCGTGCCCGGCGGCTTCGACATTCCCACCGCCAAGAGCCAGGTCAGCTGGGCGGGCCCGGACGCCCTGCACGTGGGCACCGACTTCGGGCCGGGCTCCATGACCACCTCGTCGTATCCGCGCACCGCGCGGCTGCTGCGCCGCGGGCAGGCGCTGGACAGCGCCGAGCTGGAGTTCGACGTCCCGGCCGATCACATGATGGCGTACGTGGCGCGGGACCAGACCCCCGGGTTTGAGCGGGACATCGCCGTGGACATCATCGACTTCTACCGCAGCCGCAGCTTCCTGCGCCGCGACGGCGGGTGGGTGCGGATCGAGGTGCCGGAGGACGTTACGGTCGACCTGCACCGGCAGTGGCTGCTGATGCGTCCGCGCACCGACTGGGAGGCCGGGGGCACCGTCCATCCCGCCGGATCACTGCTGGCCGCGGATCTGGAGGCCTTCCTGGCCGGAGACCGTGACCTGCAGGTCCTGTTCCGGCCCGATCCGGAAACCTCCCTGCAGTCCTGGAGCTGGACCCGGGACTTCCTGCTGCTGAACCTGCTGCGCAACGTCAGCAGCGACATCCAGGTCATCGACCCGGCCTCGGGGTGGCGGGCCCGCACGCTGGAGGCCTGCCCGCCGCTGCACAGCGTGGACGCCTACGCGGTTGACGACGAGGACGAGGCCGCCGGCAACGACTACTGGCTGGTCAGCACCGGGTTCCTCACCCCTTCCACCCTCTCCCGCGGGGCCCTGGGCGCCGACGCCGCCGAGCCGGAGATCATCCGCACTTCCCCCGCCTACTTCGACACCGCCGACTACACGGTGGAACAGCACTTCGCGGAGTCCGCAGACGGAACCCGGGTGCCCTACTTCCAGGTCGCGCCGCGCAGCCTGGTGCTCGACGGCGCCAACCCCACCCTGCTCAACGGTTACGGAGGCTTCGAAGCCTCACTGACCCCTGCGTACAGCGGCGTGGTGGGCCGCGGCTGGCTCGAACGCCGCACGACCGGGCGCGACGGCCTCGAACGCCGCGGCGTGTATGTCCTGGCGAATATTCGCGGCGGCGGCGAATACGGGCCGGACTGGCACCGGGCAGCGCTGCAGGCCAACCGGCACCGCGCCTACGAGGACTTCGCCGCCGTGGCCGAGGACCTGATCCGCCGGAAGGTGACGTCCAGGGAGCATCTGGGCTGCACCGGACGCAGCAACGGCGGCCTGCTGGTCGGCAATATGCTGACCACCTACCCGCACCTGTTCGGCGCCGTCTCCTGCGGAGTTCCGCTGCTGGACATGCGCCGCTACACCAAGCTCTCCGCCGGGTATTCGTGGATCGCGGAGTACGGAGATCCGGACGAGCCGGAACAGTGGGAGTTCATCCGCACGTTCTCTCCCTACCATCTGCTCAGGCCCGGCACCGACTATCCGCCGACGCTCATCTGGACCGCCACCAGCGATGACCGGGTGGGGCCGGTGCAGGCCCGCAAGATGGCCGCCCGCATGGAGGCCCTCGGCGTGGACAGGGTGTGGTTCCATGAAGCGCTGGAAGGCGGCCACGCCGGCGCGGCGGACAACCGGCAGGCGGCCCGGATGCATGCCATGTCCTACGAATTCCTGTGGGAAGCCCTCACGGGAGGCCTGGCGGGAGCCCGGTAGCGACGTTTTGGCCTTCAGCCCGATCTGCGGGTAGGCTGGACAGGCTGGCAACTTGCGCCGGCGGCAACTGGAGACGTGCCAGAGCGGCCGAATGGGCTTCACTGCTAATGAAGTGCGGGCCTAAAGCCCGCCGGGGGTTCAAATCCCCCCGTCTCCGCCAGACAAAGGAAGGCCCCCGGGAAACCGGGGGCCTTCCTTCATGTTTAAGCGGCTGCGTGCCCGGCAAAGCGGCCGGAGGCTGCGTCGCAGATGAGTTCACCTCGGCCAGCCGGCCCGGAGGCCCCGGGCCAGGGCGGGAAAAGCCTAGGGAAGCGTGTCTCCGTGGTCCAGCGCCCCGGCCAGCCTGGCGGCAAGCAGTGCCTGCTCCCGGTCATGCCGGGCCCGGTCAAGTTCCCACTCCGCGGACTCGACGGCTGCTTCGGCCATGGCCACCGCCTCCAGGTGCACCTCGGCAGGGAGGGCTGCAGCCGGACCGGGATGACCTGCGCCGGACACATGCTCACCCGCCGGGCGGAGATCCACGGTGTAGTCGAGGCACTGCAGGATCAACGGATACGCCGATCCCGGCCCGACGGGGCCGTGCGCAGGGATGGGCGAAATGGGGGTTTGGGTCAAACAGGTTCCTGACGATTGCAGGATAAGAAATAACGCCGGTCTGAGGCCCGGCCCACAGTTATCCAAGTGGTGGCTGCCGTTCGCGGCAGCGCCTAATAGGGCGACGGTACCCTGCCCGGGTTGATTAAGCCACCACTGAAGTTGACAGTCAGGGAGGGCTAAAAGTCTTCAGGCCGCAGGTTCTGCGCCCATCGGCTGATCTCGGCGTCGTCCGGAAGCGGGGCATCCGGGTGCGGCTTGGCTGGATCCGCTCCGCGCCCGGCGTCCGGCTCGCCTGTTGCGCCCGGACGGGGCGGCTCCGGTGCCGGGCGGTCAGCCGAGGCGGGCTCTGCAGCGGGAACATCGGCGCCGGCAGGCGGGGCAGCCGCGCCGGTCCCTGCACGGGCGGCGCTGTCCGGCGAGGACGCCGGCGGCTGGTCCGCCCGGTTCTGCGGCTGCGGCTGCGGATGGGCAGCCAGGCTGGTGACCGCCACGCTGGCGGCACGCAGCCCGGAGCCAGTGAACTGGGCGTAGAGCTTGACGGCCTTGACAGCCTGTCCCTGGGCGATGGCGGCGTATACCTGCCGGTGCTGCTCGGGCTCCAGCAGCCGGGCGGCTTCACGGGCTGTCTGCGCCGACGCGCCGGCCGGGAGCTTCGGCTTCTGGACCTGCCCTGCGGCCTGGGCGCCCGCCTCGGGCCGCGGGTCGGCGGCCGGGCTCTCGTGCCGCTTCTTCCGCGCCCGATCCATCAGGAAATTCACAAGCAGGATCGCAGCAACGAACAGGACGATCACGACAAACTCCATACTTCGATCCTAGTAGCGGTTGGCGGCCGCAGGCGCCCGTCCGGCCCTTCCGGAGGCGATTGTCCCGCCACAGTTTGGTTACGGCGGCCCGGCTCCGCCTCCCGGCGGCGCGCTCCCCGCCCGAGGCGGTCCGGTCCAGGCCGGGCCGTGGGTAAGCTGTCCCACATCCGGCCACCGCCGGACGTTCCACCGTGCGGGCCGCCGGTCCGCCGTCTGCCCGCTTCCCGCTGCCGCCTCGTCGGCGCGGAACGACCCTGGAGCTCTCCATGTCCTCTCTGCCGCCGCCGCTGCCCGCCGATCAGGGTCCCGCCGTCGGGCCCGGTGCCTGCCTTCGCCGGGAGGACGGGGAAGCACTGCGTGCCCTGCGGGTGTCCGTGGCCGCGGGCGTGGCCGAGGTGCAGCTGCTGGGTCCCGGACCGGGCAACGCCATGGGGCCGGACTTCTGGGCCGAGCTGCCGCTGGTCTTCGACCGGATCAGCGCCGACGAGGACGTCCGCGCGGTGCTGGTCCACGGTTCCGGCGGCAACTTCAGCTACGGGCTCGACCTGGCCGCGATGGCTCCGGTCTTTGCGCCTGCCCTGCGTTCCGGCCCGCCGGACGCCCGGCAGCGCGAGGAGTTCCGGCGGCGGATCGCCGCCCTGCAGGACGCCGTCACCTCGGTGGCCCGGTGCGCCAAGCCGGTGATCGCCGCCGTGGACGGCTGGTGCATTGGCGGCGGGGTGGATGTCATCGCCGCCGCAGACATCCGCATCGCCTCCCCGGCGGCGAAATTCAGCATCAGGGAGGTCAAAGTGGCCATCGTGGCCGACCTGGGGTCACTCCAGCGGCTGCCGGACATCATCGGCGAGGGGCCAACCCGCCACCTGGCCCTCACCGGGGAGGATTTCGACGCCGCCCGGGCGCTCACCCTCGGCCTGATCACCGAAACGGCCGAGGATGTCCTCTCCCGGGGCCGGGAGCTCGCCGCGTCGGTGGCCGCCAATCCGCCGCTGGTGGTGCAGGGCGTCAAGCAGGTGTTGAACCAGCGGGTCGGCCCCCAGGTGCAGGCCGGACTGGACTACGTACAGGTGTGGAACAGCGCCTTCCTGCCCAGCGCCGACTTCGCGGAGGCTGCCGAGGCCTTTGCCGGGCGGCGGGCCCCGATCTACCGCGGCCGGTAGCCCGGCCTGTCCTGGCCGGCGGGGCCGGGGGCAGCCGACTGCCTAGGCTTTCAGCGCCAGGACAAACGGCAGCACCGCGGAGGCTCCGGCCTGCCGCAGCACCCGCCCGGCTTCGGTAAGGGTCCATCGGCTGTCTGCGAAGTCGTCCACGAGCAGCACCGGCCCCGGGTTGGCGGCGAACCATTCCGCGCCGCCCGCCGGCACCGCGAACCGCTCCCACACCGCGGCCAGCCGGAAGGCGCTGTTGCCCCCGGAGGAGCCCTGCGGCCCGCCGTTCACAGCCTGCAGCTCCCCGAGGTAAGGCAGCCGGCCGAGCTCCGAGATGCCCCGGGCCAGCGAGCCGACCAGGGCCGGCCGGGACCGGGACGGGATGCTCACGACCGCGACGGGGCGCTCGGCCCAGCCCCACTGCGCCAGTACCTGGACGCAGCCCTGCACCAGGGCCCGGTCCACTTCGGTGTCCGGGGCGCCCGGGGCGAACAGCTCCCTGAGCCGGCCGCCCCAGCCGAGGTCGGTGAGCCGGGCCAGGGCGCGGCCGGGCTGCACCACGGCGTCGGGCTTGATCTTGCCCTTGGCCGGAATGCCCAGCCGGTCCATGCCGGTGGGATACATGCCGCGAGGGTCGATCTCCACCCCCACCTTCTCGAGCGCCTGCGCGGCATCCTGCCGGGCGTCGTCGGCCACGGCGTCGGAGAACCAGGCGCCGGCGCAGTTGTCGCAGCGCCCGCACGGCGCCGCCGCCGGATCATCGAGCTGGCGGGAGAGGAACTCCATCCGGCAGCCGGCGGTGGTTTCGTAGTCCAGCATGGCCTGCTGCTCGCGGACCCGGGCCGCGGAGATCCGCTCATAACGTTCCCGGTCGTAGTGCCAGGGACGCCCGGTGGCCTGCCAGCCGCCGCCCACCTTCTCCACCGCACCGTCCACGGCGAGCACCTTCAGCAGCAGCTCCAGCGGCGAGCGCTTCAGGTCGACCCGGGTCTCCAGAGCGGCGGTGGACAGGACCGCCCCGCCGGCCAGCTCCGCCAGGACCGCGTTGGCGGGCTGTTCGGCGGGCATGGACGCGGTGGCGAAGTACTCCCAGATGTCCTTGTCCTCGGCTCCGGGCAGCAGCAGGACGTCGGCGTTCGGGGTGCCGCGGCCGGCGCGGCCGACCTGCTGGTAGTAGGCCACCGGCGACGACGGCGCCCCCAGGTGCACCACGAAGCCCAGGTCCGGCTTGTCGAAGCCCATGCCCAGGGCGCTGGTGGCCACCAGCGCCTTGACCTCGTTGGCCTTCAGGGCCGCTTCTGCGGCCTCCCGCTCGGCGGGGTCGGTGCGGCCGGTGTAGGACAGCACCCGATGCCCGGCCTTCTGCAGCAGCCGGGCGGTGTCTTCGGCGGCGGAGACGGTGAGCGTGTAGATGATGCCGCTGCCCGGAAGGTCCCCGAGGTGGGTAAGCAGCCAGGCCAGCCGCGCCCGCGGGTTGGGCAGCCGGAGTACACCGAGCCGCAGCGAATCCCGGGCCAGGGCGCCGCGGATGGTGTAGACGTCTTCGCCGCCGGCGGCCAGCTGCTCCTCCACGTCCGCCACCACGCGGGAGTTGGCCGTGGCGGTGGTGGCCAGCACCGGCACCGTGGCGGGCAGCTGCTCGATCAGGCTGCGGATCCGCCGGTAGTCCGGACGGAAGTCGTGGCCCCAGTCGGAGATGCAGTGCGCCTCATCGATCACCAGCAGCCCGGACCGGGCGATCAGCTCGGGCAGGTGCTGCTCACGGAAGGACGGGTTGTTCAGCCGCTCCGGGGAGACGAGGAGGACGTCGACGTCGTCGGCTGCCAGGCGGGCGGAGATGTCCTGCCATTCGAGCTGGTTGGCGGAGTTGATCGCCGCCGCCCGCACCCCGGCCCGTTCGGCGGCGGCCACCTGATCCCGCATCAGGGCCAGCAGCGGGGAGACGATCAGGGTGGGGCCCGCCCCGCGGGCCCGCAGCAGCAGGCTGGCCACGAAGTAGACGGCGGACTTGCCCCAGCCCGTGCGCTGCACCACCAGCGCCCGCCGGCCGCCCTGGACCAGTGCCTCGATGGCCTCGTACTGGCCGGGGTGGAAGTCGGCGGAGTCGTTGCCGACCAGCGCCCGCAGCCGGGTGACGGCCTCCGCACGCAGCTGCGGGCCGGCCGCGGCCGGGTTAGGAGCGGCGGGATCGGCTCCGGCGTGTTCGTTTCCTGCAGTGTCCTCGGCGGTGTCCATGCCATCCACTATTCCAGCCCCGCCTGACAGTTTCGTCCCGGTCCAGGTCCGGCTGTGGACGGCTGCCGCAGGCGTGCCCCGGGGCGGCGGGCCGGCGGGCGCGCCGGGCGTGGCACGGAACCGGGCCTATAGACTGCATCAGGTGAACAGTGCAATCGACCTCTCGGCATCCTTCAAGGCCTACGACGTGCGCGGCGTGGTGGGCGAGACCATCACCCCGGACAGCGTCCGGGCCGTCGGCGCGGCCTTCGTGGACGTGCTGGGCCTTCAGGGACAGACCGTCCTGGTGGGCGGGGACATGCGCCCCTCCTCCCCGGAGTTCATCAAGGATTTCGCCGACGGCGCCACCGCCCGCGGCGCGAACGTCCTGCTCCTGGACCTGATCTCCACCGATGAGCTGTACTACGCCTGCGGCGTGCTGGACATGCCCGGCGTGACCTTCACCGCCAGCCACAACCCGGCCCAGTACAACGGCATCAAGATGGCGCGCGCCGGTGCCGTGCCGATCTCCGCCGATTCCGGGCTCAAGGACATCCAGGCCCGTGCCGAGCACTACCTGGCCGAGGGCAGCATCCCCGCCGCCGCCGTCCGCGGCACGATCAGCGTCCGGGACATCCTGGCCGACTACGCCGGCTATCTGCGCAGCCTGGTCGACCTGTCCGGGATCCGGCCGCTGATGGTCGTGGTAGACGCCGGCAACGGCATGGCCGGGATGACCACCCCCGCCGTCCTGGGCGACACCATCCTGCCCGCGCTGCCGCTGGACATCGTGCCGCTGTACTTCGAACTTGACGGTTCCTTCCCCAACCATCCGGCCAACCCGCTCGAGCCGGAAAACCTGCGGGACCTGCAGGCTGCCGTCGTCGCCCACGGCGCGGACATCGGGCTGGCCTTCGACGGCGACGCCGACCGCTGCTTCGTCATCGACGAAAAGGGCGAGCCGGTCAGCCCCTCGGCGATCACCGCCCTGGTGGCCCGCCGCGAGATCGGCCGGGCGCGGGCCGCCGGCGAGCAGACCCCGGTGGTCATCCACAACTGCATCACCTCCCGCGCCGTGCCCGAGCTGGTCGCGCGTGAGGGCGGCAGGGCCGTGAGCACCCGCGTGGGCCACTCCTTCATCAAGGCCGTCATGGCCAGCGAGCAGGCGATCTTCGGCGGGGAGCACTCGGCCCACTACTACTTCCGCGACTTCTACAACGCCGACACCGGCATGCTGGCGGCCATGCACGTGCTGGCCGCCCTGGGCGAGCAGCCCCGGGCGCTTTCGGACCTGGCCCGCGAATACGAGCCGTACTTCGCCTCCGGGGAGATCAACTCGGTGGTGGAGGACGTTCCCGCGGCGGTGGCCCGGGTACGCGGCGAATTTGAACGTGAGGGCGTGAGCATCGACGCCACCGACGGGTTGACTTTCACTTCCGATGACGGAAAGTGGTGGTTCAACCTGCGCCCCTCCAACACGGAGCCGTTCCTGCGGCTGAACGCGGAGGCGGAGGACCTGCCCACCATGGAGCAGGTCCGCGACCGTGTCCTCAAACTGGTAAGGAGCTGAGAATGGCCGATCCCGAGCTGAACGGCGAGGTGGAAGACGACCAGGTCCAGGAGGACCTCAACGCCCTGGTGGGCACCGCCCTGGGGGTAGCCCAGGAGCAGCTGGAGGCGGTGGGTGCGTTCCTGCCGGCGGCCCTGGCCGTGCAGAAGGAGGACGGCGAGCTGCGGATGATCGCGGTCTCCCCCGAGGAGAGCGACGAGGAGCTCGACGCCGACGCCATGATCGGGGACCTCTACACCGTCCTGCTGGAGCAGCGCGACCAGTACCGCGCCGTCGCGGTCTTCTCCGACGTGCACCTGCCCGAGGAGCAGACCGACGGCATCCACGTGGTCACTGAACACTCCGCCGGCGTCTGCATCGGCGCCGTCCAGCCGTACTCCGAGCAGGACGGCGAATGGACCTTCGCCGACCCGCAGTGGGAATCCGGCGACCCGCGGATCTGGGCCGATCCCGAGGACTGACCGAACCCGCGCCGAAGCCTGCGGCACCGTGCACCGGCACGGCTGCCGCAGGCTTCCGCGCGTTCCGGGGCCTACCCCGCCGGCTGCCGGAGCGAATCCGGGGCGGCGGGAACGCTGCGCAGCTGGTTCTTGACGACCTTGCCGCCGGCATTGCGCGGCAGCTCATCCACGAACACCAGGTCCTTCGGGTGCTTGAACCGCGCCAGCCGGCCGTCGAGCCAGGCGGACAGCTCGTCGGCCGTCAGCGACGCCCCGGGCGCGAGCACCACCGCCGCAACCGGGACCTCGCCCCACTTCTCGTTGGGCCGGCCGTAGACCGCGGCCTCCTGCACGGCGGGATGCGCGAAGAGCGCGTTTTCGATCTCCATGCAGTAGATGTTCTCCCCGCCGGAGATGATCATGTCCTTGACCCGGTCCACCACCCAGATGAAGCCGTCCGCGTCCTGGCGCACCAGGTCACCGGAGTGGAACCAGCCGCCCGCGAAGGCCTCCGCCGTTTCCGCGGGCTTGCGCCAGTAGCCGCTCATCATGTTGGGGCCGCGGTAGACGATCTCTCCGACCTCGCCGGTCGCCACATCGTTCATCGCCGGATCCACGATCCGGTACTGCATGGTGGGAATGGGCTGCCCCACGGAGCCCAGCTTGCGGCGGGAATCGGTTCCCCGCAGCACGCAGGTGATCGGTGACATCTCGGTCTGCCCGAACACCGCCACGTTCATCGCATTCGGAAAGGACTCCTCCATGGCCTGCAGGACACTGTCCGACGCCGGTGCGGCGCCCCAGCTGACGACCCGCAGGGCCAGGTCCCGGTCCTTCAGCCCCGGCTGGGCGCAGATCATCTGCCACTGCGTGGGCACGTTGAAGACGACGGTGGCGCGCTCCTGCTCCCAGGCGTCGATGATGGCCGCGGGGTTGAAGGCACCCAGCGGGTGGATCACGGTGGGAATGCCGAGCAGGAAGTTCGGGGCGATCGAACCGAAGCCGGCGATGTGGAACATGGGCGCCGTAAGGAACGCGACGTCGTCCTCCGTGAACACGGCGTTGGACCGGATGCAGGTCAGCGACTGGGCCTGCAGGTTCAGGTGGTCCAGCATGGCGCCCTTGGGCCGGCCGGTGGTGCCCGAGGTGTACATGATCAGCGCCGTGGTGTCCTCGGGAACATCCGGCGGTTCATAGCCCTCCGGGTCTTCCCCGACGAGGTCGTCGAAGGCCTCGGCGCCGTCCCCCGCCGGCCCGCCGACGACGATCATCCGTGTGATGCGCGACGTGATGGCCGCGACGGCCGCCGCCAGTGGAAGCAGGACCGATTCGACCACCAGGACATCGGCGTCGGCATCGTCGAAGATGTAGGCCAGCTCCGGCGGCGAGAGCCGGACGTTGACCGGCACCGCCATGGCCCCCAGCTGGTTGATCCCGAACACGGCCTCCGCCGTTTCCGGCCGGTTCAGGGTCAGCAGCAGCACCCGGTCCCCGAACTGCACGCCGCGCCGCTGCAGGGCGGCGGCAAACGCCGTCGACCGTTCATGCACCTGGCGCCAGGTCACGGTGTCTCCCATGAACCGGAAGGCGGTGGCGTCGGGTTTCATGCGGGCGTGGCCGGCGATCTGGTTCATCCAGTGACTGCGGCGGTACCGGGATCCGATGCCGGCGGGCACGGATTCGGTCGGGGCGGCGCTGGTAGTCATCGCGATCCCTTTCATACGGCGGTGTATGGGGCCGGCCGGGCGCGGCCGCAGACGGATTGTCGGATCAGTATGCAGGAAAAGCCCCGCGGCGTCAGCCCCTTTTGTTAACCGTGATTCACCTCTGCGGGCAGGTATTCCCGGCCTCTTCGGCGGGCTAGGCTGGGGCGCATGCCGCTGCCCGCAAAACCCCGTGCCGTCCCGGAACCGCCCGCGGTCCGGGCCGCACGGCCCAGGAACCGCCGCCTGCTCATCGCCCGGGCCGCGGCGCTGGCCTTCAGCGAGCGCGGCTACCACGGGGTGAGCATGGAGGAGATCGCCGCCGAGGTCGGCATCTCTGCACCGGCGCTCTACCGGCACTATTCGGGCAAGTACCAGCTCTTCCTGGAAGCCGCGCTGCAGATGGTGCAGCAGCTCCTGGACGCCACGGCCGAGGACGCGCTGCCGGCGGCTGCCGGCCCCGAGGAACGGCTGGAGCACCTGGTGGACGCCGTGATCGCCGTGACCCTGGCCAACCGCGGCACCGGCAGCATCTATCGGCACGAAGCCCGCTATCTCAGCGCCGCCGACCACGCCCGGCTGTGGGCCCGGTTCGACGAGCTGACCCGCCGCGTGCTGGTACCGCTGACCGCCGTCCGGCCGCAGCTCACCGAGTCGCAGGCCCGCTTCCTGGCCGTCGGGGCCTTCGGCATGATCGCCAGCATCACCGCCCACCACACGGTGCTGGCTCCGCGCCGGATCGAAGCCGTCCTGCGCGCATCGGCGGCAGCGGTGCTGCGTTTTCCCCCACCGGATGAGGAATGCGGCGGCGGGAACCAGCGGTACGGCTCCGGCAGGTTCGGGGAACCGGGCCGTTCCAACGGGGCCGGCACGGCCGGCGCTTCCGCCGGCTCGACGGAGGCACCGCCCGCCCCGCCGCGGAAGGAACTGCTGCTCACGCAGGCTGTGCGGCTGTTCTACCGGAAGGGCTACCGGGAGGCCGGCATCGAAGAGGTGGGAGCCGCCGCTGGGGTGACGGCCTCAGCCGTGTACCGCCACTTTCCCGGGAAGTCCGCCCTGCTGCTGCATGCCTGCCACCGGGCCGCGGACCGGCTGGCCGCGGCCACCGCCGAGGCGCTGGCTCCCGCGCACGGCCCGGAGGAGGCGCTGGTGGCCCTCATCGGCGCCTACGTGCGGCACACCTTCGCCCATCACGAACTGATGTTCGTCTACTTTGCGGACGCCCTTAACCTTTCCGAGGCGGAACGGGCCCAGCTGCGGATCCTGCAGCGCCGGCACATCCGTATCTGGGTCGGGCTCCTGGCCCGGCTGCGCCCGGAGCTCGGGGCGGCGGAGGTCCGCTTCCTGGTTCACGGCGCCTTGAACATGACCGCCGATCTGGGCCGCTTCACCCGTTTTGACCAGTCAGCGGCCAACCGGGAACGGATCACCGGCCTGATCCTGCAGGCGCTGGGAGTTCCCGGCTGACCACGGCACGCCGGACGACAGGGCGCCGCAGCCGCCCCGGCCGCCGGACGTCAGCGTGGGCCGGTCCGGCGGCGCCGGCTGCCGTGCAGCAGGCCGAGCATGGTGCGGGCGATCCTCATGTCCCGCTCCGGCCGGCGCATCCGCAGCAGGTCCAGGGGCGGGGAGAAGAGCTGCTCGGTCATCGCCTTGGGCACGCTGAACTCCCGCAGCCCGTCCGCCCCGTGGATCCGCCCGAATCCGGAGTCCTTGACGCCGCCGAACGGCAGCGCACCGATGGCGGCGAAGCCCAGCACGGAATTCACCGTCACCACCCCGGCCTCGAGCCGCGCGGCCAGACTCCGGGCGGCGGCCCGGCTGCCGCTGAAGATGGAGGCGCCCAGCCCGTAGCTGGTCGCGTTCGCCCGGTCCACGGCTTCATCCATGTCCTCCACCGGATTCACGACGACGACGGGGCCGAAGGTCTCCCGGCGCACCGCCTCACTGCTTTCCGGAACCCCGGTCAGCACGACGGCCTCGATCGTCCGGTCCTCCCGGACGGAGTCGGGGCCGCCCAGCACCGCGCGTCCGCCGGCTTCGAGCGCGGCGTTGATGTGCCCGGCCACGACGTCCACCTGGGCGGGGAGGGTCATCGGCCCGTAGTCCGCTCCGGTCCCCGCTCCGGCCACCAGGCCCCGGCTTTTCGACACCATCAGATCCAGGAACGGCTCGTATACGGCCCGGTCCACGTAGACGCGCTCGACTCCCGCGCACGTCTGTCCGGCATTGCCCATGGCCCCGAAAACCGCGGCGGAGGCCGCGGCCTCCAGGTCGGCGTCGGCGGTAACGAGCATGGCGTCCTTGCCGCCGCACTCGGCCACCAGCGGCGTGAGCGTTTCGGCGCAGGCGGCCATCACCTGCTTCGCGGTGGCCGTGGAGCCGGTGAAGGCAATCTTGTCGCAGCCGGAGCGGGTCAGTTCCCGCCCCGTTTCCCCTCCCCCGGTGACCACTTGGAAGACCCGCTGGCCGCGGCCGATCTGCTGCCATTTCCGCTCGATCCACAACGCTGTTCCGGGCGTCAGGTCGCTGGGTTTGAAGACCACCGCGTTGCCGGCGGCCAGGGCGTAGGCGATGGAGCCCATCGGGGTGTACAGGGGATAGTTCCACGGGCCGATGACGCCGACGACGCCGTACGGCTCGTAGCCCAGCGTGGCGAGCTGGTTCGCGGCGACCAGGCCGGCGGGGCGCATCCGCCGGCGCAGTACCCGCCCGGCGTGCCTTGAGGCCCAGTCCAGGTGGCCCAGGGCGAGCATGATCTCGAGGACTGCGTCGTCCACGGGCTTGCCGGTCTCCGCCGCCATGACCGCCGCGAGCTCGTCGGCGTCGTCGGCAATCGCGGTCTTCCAGGCCTGCAGCAGTTCCTTCCGCCCCGCGAAGCCCTTCTCCCGCCACCATCGGGCCGCTTCGGCCGCCCGGGCGACGGCGGGTGCCACCGCGCGGGGTCCGTCGCTGCGGCCGGCCGCGGGGGCCGGTGCGGTGGCTTCGAGGGGGGACGGGATGCTCTGCGCTGTGCTGCTCATGGGGCCGCTCCTGTGTCGGGGATGTTCCTTGCGAGGCGGACGGCGGCACCTTGGATGTTAACCGCCGTTCACAGGCTGGGTCCGAGGGTACGGCCGGCGCCGCACCCGGACAAGGGTGCCCCGAAACCCGGTGCACCGCTGCGGCGGGCCGCGCCGGGGCGGTATGCCGGATTCGGAGCGGTAGGGGCTAGATTCGGAGGAAGAACGCCCCTGAAGCAGATGTGGATTCCTCCGTGAGCCTTTCCTCCGACGCCGGACCGGCCAAGAAGTCCTCCCTCACCCGCGAGCGCATCCTCGACGCCGCCGCGCACGTGCTCAGCCGCAAGGGCTATGCCGGAACCCGGCTGACCGACGTCGCCGCCCAGGCCGGCGTGCAGGCTCCGGCCATCTACTATTACTTCCCCTCCCGCGACGGGCTGATCGAGGAGGTCATGTGGGTGGGGGTGTTCCGGGTCCATCAGCACGTCCGCGGGGTCCTGGCCGGGCTGCCGGCTTCCGCGTCGGCTATGGAGCGCATCCTGGCCGCGGTGGAGGCCCACCTGCGCTACGAACTGCAGATCTCGGACTACACCACCGCGTCCATCCGCAATGCGGGGCAGGTGCCGGAGCAGCTGCGCACCCGCCCGGCGGCGGAGGAGGCGGCGTACAGCCGGATCTGGACCGGGCTGCTGCGGCAGGCGGCGGAGGCGGGCGAGCTGCGGCCGGGCCTCGACGTGAACGTCTCCAGGCTGCTGCTGCTGGGGTCGATGAACTGGGCCGCGGAGTGGTGGAATCCGCACACCCGATCGCTGGAGGACCTGGTGAAGGCCTCGCAGGACATGGTCCGTTACGGCATGGGCAACCCGGCGTCGTTCGGTGCCGGTGGTGCCGGCGATCAGGCCTGAGCGGGCCGGCTCAGGCGCTGACCCCGGGAACGAACAGGGCCAGCCGTTCGCGCAGCACGGCCTCGGCCTGCTGTACAACCCGGCGGACCACCTCTCCCGCCGCCGGGATGTCGTGGATGAGTCCCTGCGCCATGCCCACGCTCCAGATCCCTGCCTCGACGTCGCCGGTCTCGAAGACCCGCCGGCCGCGGGCGCCGGCCACCAGTTCGCGTACCGCCGGGAAGTCCCCGCCGTCGTTCAGGACGCGCACCACTTCGCGGCTCACGCTGTTGGCGGCGACCCGTGCCGTGTTGTTCAGGGTCCGGAAGATCAGTTCGGTGTCCCGCTCGTCCGCCGCGACGATCCGGTCCTTGACGGCAGGGCTGATCGGGGACTCTTCGGTGCACATGAAACGGGTGCCCATGTTGATGCCGTCGGCGCCCAGCACCAGGGCGGCGGCCAGTCCCCGGCCGTCGGCGAACCCGCCGGAGGCGATGAACGGAATCTCCAGCGCATCGGCGGCGGCCGGCACCAGGACCAGGCCGGGAATGTCATCTTCGCCGGGATGGCCCGCGCATTCGAAGCCGTCGATGCTCACCGCATCCACGCCCACCGCCTGGGCCTTGAGCGCGTGCCGGACGCTGGTGCATTTGTGGATGACCCGCACGCCGCGGTCCCGGAACATCTCCATGTGCGGCTCGGGATTGGAACCGGCGGTTTCCACGATGGTGACGCCGGCGTCGACGATCGCCCGGCGGTACTCGTCGTAGGGCGGCGGGGAGATGGAGGGCAGGATGGTCAGGTTCACCCCGAACGGCTTGTCCGTCAAAGCCCGCGCGCGCTCAATTTCTCGGACCAGGTCCGCCGGGGTGGGCTGGGTCAGGGCGGTGATCATGCCCAGGCCGCCGGCTTCGCTGACGGCCGCGGCCAGCTCGGCGCGGCCCACCCACATCATGCCGCCCTGCACCACCGGGTGCTCAATCCCGAAGGTCCGGGTGAATCGTGTGCTCAGCATGGTCTGTCCTGTCCGTCGTCGTAAGCTATGCCGGAATGGGCGGGGCGTCGGCCTGTTCCAGCAGTGATGTCGGCGGCGTGAAACGGCTGCCGTACTTCTCCGCCAGGTCGCGGGCACGGGCCACGAAGCCGGGCAGCCCGCCGGGGTATTGGTGCATGTAGCGCACCACCCCGCCGGTCCAGGCCGGGAAGCCGATGCCGTACAGCGAGCCGATGTTGGCGTCGGCGGCGCTGTCCAGCACGCCGGCGTCGAAGCAGCGCACGGTCTCCAGCGCCTCGGCGAACAGCATCCGTTCCTGCAGGTCGATCAGCGGGATCTCGCGGCTGCCTGAGCCGAACTCGGTGCGCAGCCCGGGCCAGAGGCCCACCCGCCGGCCGTCGTCGTCGTAGTCATAGAAACCGGCGCCGGTGGAGCGCCCGCGGCGGCCCAGCCCGTCCACCATCCGGTCGATGACGGTCTCGGCGGGGTGCGCCTGCCACCGCTTTCCCTCGGCTTCCTCCGCCGTCCGGGTTTCCCGCCGAATCCGCTGGGTCAGGCTCAGTGTCAGCTCATCGAGCAGGGCCAGCGCCCCGGCCGGGTAGCCGGCCTGCAGCGCCGCCTGCTCCACACTGCTTGGTTCGACGCCTTCACCGACCGCGGCAACCGCCTCGGAGATGAAGGTGCCGATAACCCTGGAGGTGAAGAACCCGCGGCCGTCGTTAACCACGATCGGCGTCTTGCGGATCTGCAGGACGAAGTCGAAGACCTTCGCCAGGACCTCGTCGGAGGTGTGCCGGCCGCGCACGATCTCCACCAGCGGCATCTTGTCCACGGGTGAGAAGAAGTGGATGCCGATGAAGTCGCTGCGCCGCTTCACTGCTTCGGAAAGCAGGGTGATCGGCAGGGTGGAGGTGTTCGAGCCCAGCACCGCGTCCGGAGCAACCAGGTCTTCGATCTCCCGGAACACCTGCATTTTCACTTCCGGGCTTTCGAACACCGCCTCGATGACGATGTCCGCGCCGGCCAGGTCCGCCGGGTCCGTGCTGGGGCGGATTCGAGCGAGCAGCGCCGCCGAAGCTTCGGCGCTGGTGCGCCCGGCGGCGACGGCCTTCGCCTCGAGGCCCTCCGCGTACTGCTTGCCTTTCGCGGCGGCGTCGAGGCTGACATCGCGCAGGACGACGTCGATGCCCGCCTTCGCGGCCACATAGGCGATGGCGGCGCCCATCATTCCGGCGCCCAGGACACCCAGCTTGGCCGCGGTGAACTGCGGGTAGCCGGCCGGCCGGCTGGCGCCCGAGGAAATGGACTGCAGGTCGAAGAAGAAGGCGGAGATCATGTTCTTGGCGACCTGCCCGTTGGTCAGGTGCACCAGGTAGCGGGTCTCGATGGCGCAGGCCGTGTCGAAGTCCACCCAGGCGCCTTCGACGGCGGCGGCGAGGGCCGCGCGCGGGGCCGGAAGCGGGGCGCCCTTGAGCCGGCGCCGCAGGTTGGCCGGCAGCGCCGGAAGCATCGCCGCCACGGAAGGGGCGGCCGGGCCGCCGCCGGGTATCCGGAAGCCCTTTTCGTCCCAAGGTTTGGTGGGGGCGGGGTGGGCGGCGATCCAGGCGCGGGCCGCCGGTTCCAGTTCCTCCACTGCGTCCACGACCTCATCGATCAGTCCCAGCTCGAGCGCCTGTTGCGGGGTGAACCGCCGGGCCGGCAGGATCACGTCGGTGAGGGCCTTCTGCAGCCCGAGCATCCGTACGGTCCGGCTGATGCCGCCGCCGCCGGGCAGCAGGCCCAGGCTGACTTCGGGCAGGCCGAACCGGACGCCCGGCAGGTCCGCGGCGATCCGGTGGTGGGCGGCCAGGGCGATTTCCAGGCCGCCGCCCAGGGCGGTGCCGTTGAGGACCGCCACCACCGGCCTGCCCAGGGTCTCCAGCCGGCGCAGGTCCGCCTTGACCGCATTGATGTGCTGCGTCTGTTCGGCGGAGCGGGCTGGATCGGCGGAGCTGAGCCGGTTCAGGTCTCCGCCGGCGAACCAGCTGTTCTTGGCCGAGGCCAGCAGGACGCCGGTGATGGTCTCCCGCTCGGCCTCGAGCCGGTCGACGACGGCGGTCAGGGACTCGGCCCAGGCGTCGTTCATGGTGTTGACGTTGCTGTCCGGGTCGTCCATGGTCAGGGTGATGACGCCGTCGTCGCCGCGCTGCCAGTGGATCGCCGTGCTGCTGCCGTCCTGCATGGGAGTCTCCTTCATTGCTCAGACGCGCTCGATGATGGCGGCGATGCCCATCCCGGCACCGACGCAGAGGGTGGCGAGGCCGCGGCGCAGGTCACGACGTTCCAGCTCGTCGAGGAGCGTGCCCAGGATGATGGCGCCGGTGGCCCCGAGCGGATGGCCCATGGCGATCGCTCCGCCGTTGACGTTGACCTTCTCGGCGGGAATGGCCAGGTCCCGCATCCACTTGAGCACGACGGCGGCGAACGCCTCGTTGAGTTCGAACAGGTCGATGTCGCCGACGTCGAGGCCCGCCCTGGCCAGGACCTTGCGGGTGGCGGGGGTGGGGCCGGTGAGCATGATCGTCGGTTCGCTGCCGACGACGGCGGTCGCGGTGATGCGGGCCCGCGGGGCCATGCCCGCGGCACGGCCCGCTGCCGCGCTGCCGATGGCCAGCAGCGCGGCGCCGTCCACGATGCCCGAGGAGTTGCCGGCGGTGTGCACGTGCCGGATGCGCTCCACGGCGTGGTACTTCTGCAGCGCCACCGCGTCGAAGCCGCCGCGCCCGCCGAGCGTTTCGAAGGCCGGCGGCAGCTGGGCCAGGGACTCGACCGTGGTTCCCGGGCGCATGTGCTCGTCGGCGGCCAGCAGGGTCACTCCGTTGATGTCCCGGACGGGCACCACGGACCGGGAGAACCACCCGTTGGCCCAGGCCTTCGCCGCCCGGTCCTGGGACAGGGCGGCGAACCCGTCGACGTCCGCCCGGCTGAAGCCCTCGATCGTGGCGATCAGGTCGGCCGAGATCCCCTGCGGCACGAAGTAGTTGTCGTAGGCCGTGGTCGGGTCCTGCGCGTAGGGGCCGCCGTCGGAGCCGAGCGGCACCCGGGACATGGATTCCACCCCGCCGGCCAGGACCAGGGACTCCCATCCGCTGGCCACCTTGGAGGCGGCGAGGTTCACCGCTTCCAGTCCCGAGGCGCAGAACCGGTTGACCTGGACGCCCGGCACCGACTCGGGCAGTCCCGCGACCAGCCCCGCCGCCCTCGGCAGGTCGCCGCCCTGCTCCCCGACGGGCGAGACCACGCCGAGGATGACGTCGTCCACCGCCTCCGGATCCAGGCCGGGATTGCGGGACTGCACTTCCCGGAGCAGGCCGGCGGCCAGGTCCACCGGTTTGACGCTGTGCAGGGCGCCGTCCTTGTTCCTGCCGCGCGGGGTCCGCAGCGCATCGTAGATATAGACGTCTTCAGGCATGTGCGGTTCTCCGGTTCCGGCTGGTGGCGGGGGATGAAGGTGGCACGGGCGGTTACAGGCCCATGCTCCGGCCGACGATCTCTTTCATGATTTCGGTGGTGCCGCCGTAGATGGTGCTGATCCGGGCATCCTCGAAGTCCCGGGCGATGCGGTATTCGCGCATGTAGCCGTAGCCGCCGAACAGCTGCAGGCAGCGGTTCACGGCGTCCACGTACTGCTCGGTGCACCACCATTTGGCGGCCGCGGCTTCCTCCGCGCCCAGCTCGCCGGCGACGTGGCGGGCGATGCAGTCGTCAATGTAGGTGCGGCTGACCAGGACGGCGGTTCGGATTTCGGCGAGGATAAACCGGGAGTTCTGGAAGGAGCCGATCGGCCGGCCGAAGGCGGTGCGTTCCTTCACGTAGTCAAGGGTCCGTTCGAGCACTCCTTCGGTGGCTGCCACCGCCGCGGCCGCGATGGACAGCCGTTCCTGCGGCAGGTTCGCCATCAGTCCGGGGAACCCTGCTCCTTCCTCGCCGAGCAGGTTTTCCACCGGCACCCGGACGTCGGTGAAGTGCAGTTCGCTGGTGTCCTGGGCGTGCAGGCCGATTTTGTCCAGGTTCCGTCCGCGGGAGAAGCCCTCGCTGTCCGCCTCCACCACGAACAGGCTCAGGCCGCGGTGCCGATCCGGGGAGGTGCGCGCGGCCACCACCACCAGGTCGCAGTTCTGCCCGTTGGAGATGAAGGTCTTGGAGCCGTTGAGGACGTACGCGTCGCCGTCGCGCACGGCGGTGGTGCGGATGCCGGCCAGGTCGCTGCCGGTGCCGGGCTCGGTCATGGCGACGGCGGTGACGGATTCGCCCGCCGCGATGCCGGGCAGCCACCGCTGCTTCTGCTCCTCGGTGGTGAGGTCCAGGAAGTAGGGGAACACGATGTCGTTCTGCAGGGCGATGCAGGCCAGCCCGGAGCTGACCGGATGGCGGGCGAGCTCCTCGCCCATCACGGCGTTGAAGCGGAAGTCGTCCATCCCGGCGCCGCCGTACTCCTCCGGAATGGCGAAGCCGAGGATGCCCGCTTCGGCGGCTTCGGCGAATACCCACCGGTCGACCTTGCCTTCAGCGTCCCACCGCTCGGCGTTGGGGCGCCCGTGCTTCTCGGCGAAGTGGTGGACGATGTCTCGGAACGCCTCGTGATCGGCGTCGTAGATGCTCCGCTGGGGCTGCTTCATTGGTCCATCCGATCCTCGCTGATCCGGCGGTGTGGGATCAGTGTAGGAACGGACGACGTTTTTTACAACGGATTAAAAAACAGACCACGTGGCACCCGTCCGGCACCGGGGTTAAACGGGTGGTGGCCCCTGCCGAAACCGGCAGGGGCCACCAGGCAGGCGGGCGAAGCTACGCTGCGGCGGCGAAGCGCTCGCGCAGTTCGGCCAGCCGGTCCTTCAGCTGCTCAGGCAGGGATTCGCCGAACTGGGCGTACCACTCCTCGATTCCGGCGAGCTCGGCGCCCCATTCCTCCGGATCGACGCGGACGGCCACCTCGACGTCGGCCGGGGTCATGTCCAGGCCGGTCAGGTCCAGCGCGTCTCCGGTGGGCACGTAGCCGATCGGGGTTTCAACGGCGTCGGCCTTGCCTTCCAGTCGCTCCACGACCCACTTCAGGACGCGGGAGTTGTCGCCGAAGCCGGGCCAGGCGAAGCCGCCGTCGGCGGTGCGGCGGAACCAGTTGACCAGGAAGATCTTCGGCAGCTTCTCCTGGTTGGCCTTGCTGCTGAGCTCGATCCAGTGGCGCAGGTAGTCACCGGCGTCGTACCCGATGAAGGGCAGCATGGCCATCGGGTCGCGGCGCACGACGCCGACCTGGCCGGCGGCGGCCGCGGTGGTCTCGGAGGAGAGCGTGGAGCCCATGAAGATGCCGCTGGCCCAGTCGCGGGCCTGGGTCACCAGCGGAACCGTGGTCTTGCGCCGTCCGCCGAACAGGATGGCCGAGATCGGCACCCCGTTCGGGGAGTGGTACTCCTCGGCCAGCATGTCGATCTGGTCGATCGGGGTGCAGAACCGGGAGTTCGGGTGCGCGGCCGGGTGGCCGGCGTCGGGCGTCCACTCATTGCCGCGCCAGTCCGTCAGGTGTGCCGGCACCTCGTCGGTCATACCCTCCCACCAGACGCCGCCGTCGTCGGTGAGCGCGACGTTGGTGAAGATGGAGTTGCCCTTGGCGATGGCACGCATGGCGTTGGGGTTGGTGCTCCAGCCGGTGCCGGGGGCGACGCCGAACAGGCCCGCCTCCGGGTTGACGGCGCGCAGTTCGCCGTCCTTGCCGAAGCGCATCCAGGTGATGTCATCGCCCAGCGTCTCGGCCTTCCAGCCTTCCACCGTCGGGTCGAGCAGGGCCAGGTTGGTCTTGCCGCAGGCGGACGGGAAGGCCGCGGAGATGTAGTAGTTCTTCTGCTCGGGGCTGGTGAGCTTCAGGATGAGCATGTGCTCGGCCAGCCAGCCCTCGTCGCGCGCCATGACGGAGGCGATGCGCAGGGCGTAGCACTTCTTGCCGAGCAGGGCGTTGCCGCCGTAGCCGGAGCCGTAGGACCAGATGGAGCGGTCCTCGGGGAAGTGCACGATCCACTTCTCGTCGCTGCAGGGCCAGGGCACGTCCTGCTCGCCCTCGGCCAGCGGCGCACCCACGGAGTGCAGGGCGGGGACGAAGAACGCGTCCAGCTCCTCCATCTTGCGCAGCACGTCGGTGCCGATGCGGGCCATGATGCGCATGGAGGCGACCACGTAGGCGCTGTCGGTGATCTCCACACCGAACTTGGGATCGTCGGCCTCGAGGTGGCCCATGACGAACGGAATGACGTACATGGTGCGGCCGCGCATGGAGCCGGAGAACAGGCCCTTGAGCTTCTCGCGCATCTTGGCCGGTTCCATCCAGTTGTTGGTGAAACCTGCGTCCTCTTCCTTTTCGGAGCAGATGAAGGTCTGCTCCTCGACGCGGGCCACATCCTTGGGATCGGAGAAGGCCGCGAAGGAGTTGGGGAACTTCTCCTGGTTCAGGCGGATCAGCGTGCCGGACTCGACCAGCTCGTCGGTCAGCACCTTGTTTTCCTCTGCGGATCCGTTGACCCAGTACACGCGGTCCGGCTGCGTCAGCTCGGCGACTTCCCGTACCCAGTCCAGCAGGGCACGGTGGGTGGTGGGAGCGGAGGCTCCCTCAGTGGTCCGCTCCGGCGCGGCCGGAGCAGCGTTCTTGCCGTCCTCATCGAGAACTAGCTGACGCGCGTCATCGCCCATGACTCTTCCCTTCGTTGGGTCAGTGGTGTGTTCCGATGCTAGTTGTCCGCCCTGTGACGGCTGAGACAAAGGTGTTACTAATGCCCCGTGATCCCCTCCACGTTCCTTGAAATTCCGGGGTTTCGCCCCCTCCCCGCCCCTGCTCGTGTGACTAAGGTCATATAGACCGGTCTAGTTCCACAGGTCACACTCTCTCGATTAGGTGTTTGTTCCAGAACCCCGTATAGTTGATGAAGGCCGAGCGGCCCGGGAAGTTTTTGACAGACCGGACGCCGGAACGGAAAATTGAAGAATATTCCGAATGCGTGCGTAGCTCAACGGATAGAGCATCTGACTACGGATCAGAAGGTTGGGGGTTCGAATCCCTTCGCGCGCACCACACAGACCCCGTCTGCACTGGTTTCCACCAGTCAGGCGGGGTTTTTCGTTATCCACCTGCATCCCCTCCCTTGTGCCGCCCTTCGCCCGGCTGGCAGGGTCGGGGACATGAATGCCGACAACAGCAGCAGCGGGAGCAGGGTCGATGTCGTGGTGATCGGCGGCGGCGCCGTCGGCGAGAACGTCGCCGGACGCACGGCCGCCGCCGGGCTCGACACCGTCCTCGTGGAGAATTCCCTGATCGGCGGGGAATGCTCCTACTGGGCGTGCATGCCCTCCAAGGCGCTGCTGCATCCCGGCGCCGCGCTGGCCGCCGCGCGCAGCCTGCCCGGTGCCGCCGAGGCCGTGACGGGTGACCTCGATGTCAGGGAGGTCCTGGCCCGGCGGAACGGCTTCACCTCCAACTGGGACGACACCTCCCAGGCGGACTGGGTTCGCGGAGCCGGGATCCGCCTCATCCGCGGCACCGGAGTGCTGACGGCGCCCCGCGACGTTCAGGTCCGCACCGGCGACGGCGAGGTGGTGCACCTGCATGCCCGCTTCGCCGTGGTGCTGGCGACCGGCTCCTATCCCACCCCTCCCCCGATTCCGGGCCTGGACACCGTCGACTACTGGACCACGCGGGAAGCCACCTCCGCGCAGGAAGTGCCGCAGAGCCTGGCCGTGGTGGGAGGCGGCGTGGCCGGCACCGAGCTGGCGCAGGCCTGGGCCCGGCTCGGCGCCCGGGTCACCCTCATTGCCCGGCACGATATCCTCGGGTCCTTTCCGGAACCGGCGCGGGCACTGGTCAGGGCCGCACTGGAGGCCGACGGCGTCGACCTGCGCCTGCAGTGTTCCCCCACCGGAGTGCAGGAGACGAGCCGCGGGATCAGCCTGGCGCTGGATGACGGAGACACGCTCCTCACCGAGAAGCTGCTGGTGGCCACGGGGCGGACCCCTGCACTCGCCGGGCTGGGCCTGGAGAAGCTGATGGACACCGGGGCGCTGCCCGCTGATCCGAAACTGGCTGATCCCCGGCACGGGGTCCTGGTCACCGATCCGTCCGGCCTCGCGGCCGGAACGGACTGGCTGTACGCCGTCGGCGACGCCGCCGGCAAGGTGCTGCTGACCCATCAGGGCAAGTACGAGGCGCGGGCTGCGGGCTCCGCGATCGCGGCCCGGGCCCGCGGTAAGCTGCAGGGCGGCCCGTCGGATTGGAGCGCCGAGGCGGCCACCGCGGATGAGCGGGCGGTGCCGCAGGTGGTTTTCACCGATCCCGAGGTGGCCCAGGTGGGCCTCGACCTGTCGGCCGCGCGCGCCGCGGGCTTCAATGCGTCCGAGACGGCCCTGGACATCGACGTCGCCGGCGCGGCCCTGCTGCGCCGGGAGTACTCCGGCTGGGCTTCGATGGTGGTCGATGAGGACCGGCGCGTGATCCTCGGCATGTGCTTCGCCGGGCCGGGCGTGTCGGAACTGCTGCATGCGGCGACCATCGCCGTGGTGGGGCAGGTGCCCCTGGACCGACTGTGGCACGCGGTGCCCGCCTACCCTACGGTCAGCGAGGTGTGGCTGAGGCTGCTGGAGAAATACGGTCTCTAGGCGGCGCCGCCTGGAAAGCGGACAGCCGTGCCCGTCAGCGGCCGGGCGGGATCACGAAGTCGGTGACCCGGGCGTCCCGGCCGTCCAGTTCCGCCCACGGGCGGTCGGTCTGCAGCACCGTCAGGGCGGCCGTCGGGTAGTGCGTGGCCAGTTCCATGACCGGCTCCTCGTCGGAGTCCACGGACGCGAGCCGCATGGCGACCTCCTGGACGGCGGGCATGTGCGCCACCACCAGCAGGGTGCGCACGGTCTCCGGGACGTGGTTGATCACGGCGAGGACCGTGGCGGCGTCGGCGTCGTACAGCCGGCCTTCCAGGCGCGGGGTGGGGGCTTTGTCACCCAGCTCCCGGCACACCCAGGTGCAGGTCTGCCGGGTGCGCAGCGCCGAGGAGCAGAGGATGTAGTGCGGAACGTGCCCGTTATCGATCATCCAGGTGCCGGCCGTCGGGGCGTCCCGGTGTCCGCGGCCCGAGAGCGGACGTTCAAAATCGTCCACCCCCAGCGGCCAGTCCGCCTTCGCATGGCGCAGCAGCATCAGCGTCTTGGTTTGGCCGTCCATCCGGCCAGTCTATCGGCGTCGTACGGGCGGCCGGCATCGGGCGGGGGCACCGCCGGGGCAGCTGCGGCTGCCCCGGCGGCCACCGGCTAGATGCTGTATTCCGGAGCGGCCCAGACGACCACTTCGGGATGCTCATAGAACCGGTAACCCTGTCCGCGGACGGTGCGCACCGTGTTGGCCAGCCGGCCCAGCTTGGAACGCAGCCGGCGGATGTGCACATCGATGGTGCGCTCGTTGGGGACTTCCTCGGCGTTGCGCCACAGCCCGCTGAGCAGCTCCTCACGGCCGACCGTGCGGCTGCCGTTCTCCACCAGGTAGTTGAGCAGCTCGAATTCCTTGAAGGTCAGGTTCAGCGTTTCGCCGTCCAGGTGCACTTCGCGGCGGGACAGGTCGATCAGCACGCCGGAGGGCCGCTGGGCAGCCGGCGTCGGCGGAGCGGGCACAGGGGGCTCGACCCGTGCCCGGCGGCTGACGGTGGGATCGCCGAGGGCCTGGCGCACCACTTCAAGGTCGGTGCCGGGGGCCGCAGCCGGAGCAAGGGCGACGGCGGCGTGGCTCTGCGCGTTGGGGACCAGCGTCTGCGCGTAGGTCCGCAGCTCCTGTGCCAGCTTGGTGAGGCTGGTGCCGGCGGCTGCTGCGCTCTCTTCATCCAGGCCCACATAAATGACAAACCCCCGCGCCACGGTGTCGGCGGCCACCGGCTGAGGGCCGGGCACGCCCTGCGGGGCAATAACGGGGGTTGGGGCGGTCATCGGCTGACCTTCTGCACGGGCGGCTCCGGGGAACCTGTTGCCCGGCAGGTCCGGCCCCGCCCCGGAGAAGGCGGGCTGGCCGTAAGAGGGGGCGCCGTAGGCGGGAGCGTAGGGCCGGGGGAACCCGGCGGGCTGCTGCCGCAGCGGACCTCGGCCCTGGGGATTGCGGAGGGAGATGTGGACGTACCCGGATGCTACTGACATGTGGAACCTCAATGGTGAATTGCCGTCATCACGGCTCGAATGCAGGGGGTGTGCCCGGTCGAGATGGCGATTGATGCCCGGCGTTGGGCCTTGAGTGATGTTTGCCTGGGAGGGGGGTGGGTCCTAGGCGTGCATTCGACAACAGCAGGCGCCCAGCTCGGCGGATAGGCCGGGACGGAAAGCCGGAACACATGCTGTCGTGGTGTTGTTCACTTTACGGATTATTGCATGTAACAAAGCCTGGAGCGCAAGTAACAATATGGTCGCAGTCTCACATAGTGGACACAAAAGGCGCGTTTGTGAGCCATCTCACTGAGGGAACCCCGTAATCGCGGGGCGGGGCCGCCGACCGGCTTGAACCCGTGTACTCGATACTCCAGGTCCCGCTATCCAGCGGCCTCCGGGCGTGGGCCGGCAAAAAGAGGCCGCCGAACGGCGGCCTGAGGGCAGCGCCGGTCAGCGGTTTTTGATAAGGATGCTTAGCTCAGGCGGTTCGTCAAGCCGAATAGGCGCGTCCACATGCTGGACACGTAGGTGGGCGCCAAGCAGCACACTGAGACGCCGGGGGTTACCCTGCGCCCGGGAGCCGCGCCTAGTGCGCGACGCCGTAGAGCCGGTCGCCGGCGTCGCCCAGCCCGGGGACGATGTAGGCCTTTTCGTTCAGCCGCTCATCGATGGAGGCGAGCACGATGGTGACGTCGGCGTCCGCGAGCTCCTCTTCGAGGACCTTCAGGCCCTCCGGGGCCGCCAGGAGGCAGATGCAGGTGACGTCGGCGGCACCGCGCTTGAAGAGGAACTTGATGGCCTCGCGCAGCGTGCCTCCGGTGGCGAGCATCGGATCGAGCACGAAGACCTGACGGCCGGTGAGGTCGTCCGGAAGGCGCTCGGCATAGGTGATCGCCTCGAGGGTCTCCTCATTGCGGGCCATGCCCAGGAAACCCACCTCGGCGGTGGGGACCAGGCGGACCATGCCCTCGAGCATGCCAAGGCCGGCGCGCAGGATCGGCACCACCAGCGGGGTGGGCTTCATCAGGCCGGTGCCGACGGCCGGGGTGACCGGCGTTTCGATCTGCATCGGCTCGGTCCGGACGTGCCGCGTCGCCTCGTAGGCCAGCAGGGTCACCAGCTCCTCGGTCAGCTGCCGGAAGACCGGCGAGGAGGTGTCCTTATCCCGCAGGACGGTCAGCTTGTGGGCGACCAGGGGGTGGTCCACTACGAGTACGCGCATACGTCCAAACTACCATCGCCTGCGCGGGCCCCCGGGCGGGCAGGCCGGTCCCGCGGCGCGGTTGAAGGCAGGACGCCGGAACTGCGAGACGATGGACACATGGACCAGCTGCCGCACCGCCACCGACAGTGGATGGATCTCGCCCTGGCCGAGGCCCGCGGGGCCTTGGCCACCGGTGACGTACCCATCGGCGCCGTCGTCGTCGGGCCTGATGGGGAGGTGCTGGGCACCGGGCGGAACGAGCGCGAGGCCAGCGGTGATCCGACCGCCCACGCGGAAGTGGTGGCGATTCGCGACGCCGCGGCCAGGCTGGGCCGGTGGCGGCTGGATGACTGCACCCTCGTCGTGACGCTGGAGCCGTGTGCGATGTGCGCCGGTGCCATTGTCCTGGCGCGGGTGCCGCGCGTGGTGTTCGGGGCATGGGATGAGAAGGCCGGCGCCTCGGGCTCGGTGTTCGACATCCTGCGCGAGCCGCGGCTGAATCACTGGGTGGAGGTCTTTCCCGAAGTGCGCAGGGACGAGGCGGCTGCCCTGCTGACCCGGTTTTTCGCCGAGCGGCGCGGCGGGGTTTCCTCGAACGGCTAACAATCAGTAGGCTGATGTTATTCGTGGTTCCCACCAGAAGGAGGACAACGCATGGCATCGGACAAGACCGGCATGGACTTTGTGGTCGAGATCCTGGAGAAGGCGAAGATCGCCCACCTGACCACCATGGATCTGGAGGGGCATCTGGTCAGCCGGCCGCTGGAGCTGCAGGAGGCGGATTCCGACGGCAACCTGTGGTTCTTCACCCAGGACCCGTCCCACAAGGCGGATGAGATCCGCGCGAATCCCAACGTGAACGTGGCGATCCAGGATTCGAAGGGGTTCCTCTCGATCAGCGGCGCGGCGTCGCTCACCAAGGACCAGGGCCGGATCGATGAACTGTGGAAGGCGTCCGCGGCGGCCTGGTTCGAGAAGGGCCGGGAGGATCCGACGGTGGCCCTGCTCAAGGTGGATTCTCACACCGCCGAGTACTGGGCCAACGACGAGCCCAAGGTCGCCTCGGTGTTCAAGCTCGCCAAGAGCGCCGTCACCGGCGGTCAGCCCGACGTCGGCAGGAACGACGTCGTCGAGATGTAGGCCTCCCCGGCGGCCGAGTTTTGGGTCTGGGGCACCTGACCGGTAAGGTTGACGCGTTGGTGACGTGTCCGAGCGGCCGAAGGTGCAACACTCGAAATGTTGTTTGGTGTAAAAGCCAACGTGGGTTCAAATCCCACCGTCACCGCCAACTGAAAGGCTCCGGCCCCCTCCACGGGGCCGGAGCCTTCTGCTTTGCCCGCAAGCCCGCACACTCTGAATGTTTTGCCGCTGCGATGGCTCCTTCAGCCCACCCGCTCATAGGAATACACCCTGGGCGTCCCGCGGCCAGGAAGCAGCACCGCGGGCACTCCCAGCAGGAGAACGGCCGCCATAATCCCGAAGGCCACCAATCTGTTCTTGATCACCTGCCGTGTGGACTTGCCGGGCCGGTCTAAACCTCCGGAAGAAACACCCATTCTCTCTCCTGCCCGACTCCGGTGACCTGCCTCAGCTCACTGGGAAGCCGTTTTAGCATGTGATGCGCCCTGCTGTTGGGGTCAGCTCGCCGGCGGTTCCAGGGGCTCGGGGACCCGCTCAGGCGGGGTGATAACGAAAGGGGAACCGCCTTTGGCCAGGTAAATCGGGCGGAGCACCGCCACCACTAAAACAATGGCCAGCCCGGCCCAGTAACTGCGCACATCCGCATACACGCCAAGGGCCAGGGCCCCGCACGTGCACGCCCAGATGATGGAAACCAGCAGCACAAGCGACAGGATGCCCCTGCCGCTCATCTGGATCTTGGCGCCTGGTATCCGGTCTCTTCGCAGCTGGCGGACCTTCAGCAGGTAAATCACCGCCATCGCTATGCCGAACGCAACCAAAGCAACAAAACTCATGACCACCACGGCAGCTGCCATGTCCCACCCCTTCACGACGGCCCGATCCAGTGCCCAGACAGAACGATACAAAAATTCGCGGTTCGCGAGGAGGGCGAAACCACCCTCCACGCATGATCGAAACTAACCCGCCAGCACTCCGGCATCTACGAGCATGGATTCAGCCAATATCCAGTGACCGTACAAGAACGCGAGAACCATGGGGACACCGATCCAATAGGCGACCATCCGGTCGCCCTTACCCATGTGATGTGCATCCGGCTTCCGCGTGGCCCGCCAGGTGAAGAACACGGCCAGCGGAACCACCGCCATGGCAAAAGGCATCGGAATCCCGTTCCGGCCGAACCTGCCGCTGTAGGAAAGCCTCGCGTCCAGGGGAACTGTCGAGAACACAAAAACAGCGATCCCCAGGCAGGCGATGAAAACCACCACACACATCATCTGGAGGACCCTATTTGCCTTGGCCCCCAGCTCGAGGTCTTGTTTGGACAGCTTCAGCGGGGGTTCACCATTCCTCAACTCTTCGCCACCGTTATCGCAACGGCGTCATGATTCGTGCACCATCACTTCGGCGCTGCGGGCAGGTGTCGGGACTCCCCGCTCCTTGCGCAGCTTCTCTGCTCGATAATGCTCACGTGTATACCGGAACGTGGTGTAGCCGGTGCTCCCGAAAGCCATAACGACGAAGGCCAAAAGCCACCAGTTGGGCATCACTCCATCTCTCATCGGCAGGAGGAAAGCCGTCAAACCAAGAACGATAAAGCCCACATGGACCGAGAGGATCATTAAGCCCATGCGCCAAGACGCTGGCCGGTTCCTATGCGGGGCCCCCTCGGGCGGAAACCCGAGTTCTTCCGGCGCATAGCTGTGCAGCGCACCATCTACCGTCCTGAACAGATGCCGGACCTCACCCCGCTCCACGGCCGCCCGATGCTCTGCACGTACGCCTGCGTCATCGCCATGCACCCGCTGGTTGCTCATGGTTCCCTTCCCGCCAAGAATTACGTTCTTCTTTGCCACCGACCAACCGACGGTTGCGGTAGAAACTACTGAATCCACCTCTCGTCAGAGGAATTATTCGGGAAGGAGTCCGGCCTCAACCATCAGCAGTTCGGCCATCACCCATTGTCCCCAAACCGTGGCAATAAAGACTGCCGACTGCAGAAGATAATATGCGATGCGTTTCTTTTTGCTCATATGATGTGCCCTGCCGCTCCTGCTGGGACGAAGCATAAGGACCAGCAGGAAAGGTATGCCGGTTATGGCCAGTGGCATGGGGTACCATTGCGGCCAAACCTGCCGGAATACGGCAGTCGAGTGTCCATCGGCACGTTCTGAAAGATATAGACGGCAATCCCGATGCACACCACCAACGCAGCGGCCCCCAGGATCGTCATGATCCTTATCGCTCTTTTGCCGAGCATAAGGTCAAGCTCTGTGAGAGAACCACTCGATGCTCCGGCCCCGCTGTCGGAAACAACTTGGTGTCTAGTCATTCAGAAAGTTCCCCTCGATCACGCAGCCCCAATCGGCACTGCCAGAGCAACTGCGATGGCTCCCCAAAAGAACCAGCGGTCTCTGCGTTTCTTGCTCGCTGAGGTCCTCACGGAACCAGCGGGAGCTCCTCCATTGGGTGGTTCGACCATGCTGCTCCACCTTCTACTCGTCCGTTCGCACCAGGACCCGATGTACCAGGAGACACGCCGCGTGTATGCGCGCTCCTGCGTCAGCAGCGATCCCCGAGTCCATCACCGGAACCAGTTTCGGTAGCTGCGAGTGAGGCGGATGCTCAGCCTCTTCGATCAGGAACCAGGCAGTGTCAGTTCAGCGCCACGCCCGGGAGTCGGAACCCCCCGCTCCTTGCGCAGCTTCTCCGCTCGATAATGCTCACGCGTATAACGGAAGGTGGTATAGCCGGTGCTGGCAAAGGCGACCACAACGAACGTCAGCAGCCACCAATTGGGCATCTCTCCGTCTTGCATGGGGAGCAGAAACACCAGCAGGCCGAAAACGATAAAGGCCACATGGACCGAAAGAATCAAAAGACCCATACGCCACGTTGTGGGGCGGTTACGGTGCGGCGCTCCCTCGGGCGGGAATCCGAGTTCCTCCCTGGCATAGCTGTGCAGGTCCCCCGCCGCGGTCCTGAATAGGTGCCGGGTCTCACCACGCTCCAACGCCTCCCGGTGCTCGGCATACACTCCAGCGTCATCACCCTGCACGCGCTGCTTCCTCATAATTCTCTTCCCACCGTCCAAAACGCCCTTCCTCATCTGCCATGCCGAAAGCCGGCAAACTTACCCCCTGGCCCCGCCTTCGACGAGGATCGCTTTCGCCAGCTCCCACTGAGCCCACACAGCCACCACCATTATGGCCACGGCCAGGATATAGAGAATCACGCGGGCCCGCTTGCCCATATGGTGCGCCTTCGAGCCGTAGGGTCGAGCAAAGAGGGCGAGAAAAACCACGACGACACCCATGGCAATCGGCATCGGAATCCCGTTCCGCCCGAACCGTCCACTGTAAGGCAGCCTTGTATCCAGTGGAACGCTTTGAAACACGTAAACCGCTATCGCAAGGCTTACCACAAGGGCGGCGAGGCACCCGACGGTCATGAACCTAATAACGCGCTTCCCCAATACCAGATCCCGCTCGCTGAGATTCGGCTTACTGCGGCTGCCAGGCTCGGGCTGCTCAGTCATCACTTAGGAAGTTCCCCTCAATTATCGACCCCCCGGACTCGACAATGGTATCGGCATGTATCTCCGTGAATGTCGGCGCGGCATGCCTGCCCCGAGGAGTCCCGAGCTCTGCCACTGCGGCGCCACTTCCCCCGTCGAAGAGGACGTCAGTAAGTCCGTAGTCCTCGCCTGAGATCCCCGCTTCAGCCATACCGCCGGTTATCGACCCCGCTGCGGATATGCCGCTCCGACCAATTCGCTCGAACGGATTCGTGGCCGACGGACCAAACAGGTGAGGGGTGGGTGCACTGATTACGCTGCTCACTCCGCCATTGACCGCCGCGCCGATCACCCCTCGAGCCGTGGGCTTATCTTCCCCTACGAGATAGACAGTGGTGCTGGCTCCAGCCCCGACCGTGCCGTCCACTACCGCGGCCGAGGCAATCTCACGGGCGGGCAGTTGGCCCAAACGGGCTGCGGCACCCGGGCTGACGCGAGCGACTGTGGAGGTCACTGCGGATCCAGCGCGCGAAGCGACCTGGGACGCGGCGGCACGAACCGGCGCAGCAGCAGCGGAACCAAGTGCCTTCGTCGCCAAGCCGCTGACCTTGCCCGCCACCGGCCCGGCTATCACCCCCACTGCGCCGGTGACAGCGACCTGCCTCCAGTCCACGGAGCCCGTCGTCGCTTTCTGAATTGCCGCATCCGCGCCCGCGAACACCAAGGCCAAGCCGGCACCCTGAGCGCCGGGAACGAACATCAACCCGACCCCGGCCGCCGCGATTGCAGCAGCAGCCACGTATTCGCCGTATTCACTGAGCCAGTCCCCCACGCCGTGAAGGAATCCCCGGTCCTGCTCATCGAGGACTCGGAGTTCCGCGTCGGTGAGGGGCTTGAGGCCGGTGGGGTCGGTGCTGTTGAGGGGGTTGTTGCCGGCGTAGGAGTAGGGGTTGGCGTCCCAGCCCGCTCCGAGGACCGGTGCGAGAGGGTCTGTGGAAAGGAAGCCACGGACGGCGGGGTCATAGGCCCGCTTGCCGAGCCATTCCAGGCCGGCGACGTCGAGCCCGCCGCCGGCGGTCATACGGATACCGGCGGGCAGGAGCTCCGCGATGGACCCGGGTCCGGAGCCGGTACGGTCTCCGGTGCCCGGCGCCCCGCCAGCCAGCGCTCCGCCGGGGGCAGGGACCACGGGCGTACCGAGGACAACCCAGGGATCGGCGGAATCGGTGGGGCGGGCGGCCCGCCAGCCCGGAGCTGTCCAGATATCGCCGACCCCGGTGATGCCGCCGGGCAGGTGCCTCACCTGCTGGTCGGCGATCCCGGCGAGGGTGGGAACAGGGTTCGCGGTGTCCCACCACAGGTCGCAGCCGTCCACGCTGGCCAACTCGCCCAGGGCATCGACCCGCAGCCGGTGCCTGGCGGTGTCGGCCCCGTCCGGGGTGCGGTCGACGGTTTCCTGCAGGTGACCTGTGGGACCCCACGCGTATTCAGTCCAAGACCCGTCGGCGCGGATGAGCCGGGTCCGCCGGCCCAGACCGTCATGCACGTACTCGGCGCGCGCCCCGTCCGGTTCAACAACGGCGGTCAGCTGGCCCGCCTCATCGTACTCATACGCGCGGGTTCCGGCGGGTGTGTACTCGCGGGTCAGGCGTCCGCCGGCGTCGTACTCCCACTCGGTGACCGCCGCCCGCACCGCTGCCGCAGCATCGGGTTCCCCGTCGTCGGTGGTGGCGGCGGCGACGAGTTGTCCGGCGCCGTCGTAGGCGTAGCGGGTCGTTGTTCCGCCTCGGGTGAGGCCGGTGATCCGTCCGTCGTCGTCCCGGCCGATGAGGGTGATGTCCGTGCCGGTGCCGGTGGTGGTGCGGGTGTGTTCGGCCAGGTACCCGTGCCGGTAGGCCCAGGCCTGAACCAGGCTGCCGGCGGTGGCGGTGGTGAGCCGACCGGAGGCGTCGTAGGAGAAGGCGGCCTCACCGAGGCGGGGGTTGCTGACCGTGACCACGCGCCCTGCGGCGTCGCGGGTGTAGGTGGTGGTGGTTCCGGTCGGGTCGGTGTAGGCGGTCCGGTGTCCGTCCGCGTCGTACGCCCAAGACATGCCCCGGCTGCCGCGGGTGCGGGAGGTGAGCTGGCCGCGCCGGTTGAATCCGAGTTCGTGCTCGACCACCAGTCCGTCGGTGCCGGTGGAGTCCGCGATCACGATGCGCCGGTTGAGCTTGTCGCGGCGGATCTCCGCCAGCACCCGCCCGTTGTAGGCGGTGGCGGTTTCCTGGCCGGCGGTGTCGTAGGTCCAGGTGGTGGTGTTCCCGTCCGGGTCGGTCTGGGACAGCTGCCGGCCGGCCGGATCATAGGTCGCGGTGGTGACCCGGCCCAGCGGGTCGGTGACCGAGGAGACCTGATCGGTGTCGGTGTAGGTGCGGGTGGTGACCCCGCCCAACGGGTCGGTGATCTTCACCAGCCGGCCGCGGGGGTCGTACTCGAACCGGGTCCGCCCGCCGACGCCGTTGACGGTTTCGATGAGTTCCCCGGCGGTGTTGTATTTGAAGCGGCGGGTGCCGTACCAGGTGTCCTGGGCGAAGGTCAGCCGCCCGACCTTGTCATACCCGTACCGGGCCACGCCCTGGCCGGGGGTGCGGCGACCGGTCAGCCGGCCGGCCCCGTCGTAGGTGAACGTCTCGGTTTCCCCGGTGGGCAGTGTCCGGGCGATGACGCGCTGGTCGGCGTCGTAGGCCAGTTCGGTGACCGCCCCCAACGGGTCGATGGTCCGGAAGGGCCGGCCGCAGTTGTCGTATTCGTAGCGGGTGAGCGCCCCGGTGGGGGAGGTGATGGAGGTGATCCTGCCGGCAACATCGCGGGCCAGGACGGTGAGCCCGCCTTCCCCGTCGAGCAGTTCGACCGGGTTGCCGGCGGCATCGTAGGTGATCAGTTCGGCGGTGCCGTCTTCGGACTGGACCCGGGTGGGGCGCCCGTACTCGTCGAAGGTGTAGGTGGTGGACGCGAACGCGTCCCGCAGGGTCGCGGTGCCGGTCTTCCGGTCCGTGGCGGCATCGGCGCGGACCCCGGTCGGGTCGATGACGGCGGTCAGGTTCCCGACCGTGTCGTACTCGCGGATCCAGTCGTTCCCGGCCGGGTCGGTGATCCGGGTCAGCCGGGACAGGGAGTCGTGGGTGAAGCCCCAGCGGGTGCCGTCGGGCAGGACCGCCGCGGCCACGTTGCCCAGGTCGTCAAAGACCCGTTCCACGGACCGGCCGAGCGGGTCGATGGTGCGCACCAGTTCCCCGTTAGCCGCGTACTCGAGTGCGGTGCGGCCCCCGTCCGGTGCGGTGACGGCGGTGAGCCGGCCGGCGTCGTCGTGCTCGAAGGCCCAGACCGCCCCGTCCGGGTCCTCCCGCCGGGACAGCAGCCCGGCCGGGTTGTACCCGTACCGGGTCAGAGCTCCCGAGGGGGTGGTCGCTTCCACCGGCCGGCCCGCCGCATCGCGGACGATGACCGCGGTGTCCCCGGCCGCGCTGGTGGTCGCGATCAGATCACCAAACTGGTCGTACGTGAAGCCGATGGTGACCCCGGCAGGGTCGGTGACCTGCACCAGCAGGCCCTGCTCCCACACCAGTTCGGTCCGCCCACCCAGGGCGTCGGTGACGACGGACGGGTCGCGGGTGACCTCGTCCGCGTACTCGTAGGTGATGACCGACCCGGTGTCGGTGACCAGGGTGGTGATCCGGTCGTGATCGTCCCACCCGTAGGTGAAGTCCGCGCCCTCCGGCGTCACCGTCCGAATCCGGCGGCCCCGCTCGTCATAGGCGTGGACGGTGACCGACCCGTCGCGTTCGGTGAAGGAGACCAGGTTCCCGTGCCGGTCATAGGCCATGGACTGCCGCTCATCATGCGAGTCCCGGACCCCGACCAGCCGGCCGCGGGCGTCCGCGATCCAGGAATTCGAGCGGGTGCCGTCCTCGTCCGAAACCACGGTCACCCGGCCGGGCAGGTAGGCGAACCGGGTCCGCCGCCCATGCTGGGTCACCTGCAGCACCACCCGGCCCTGCGCGTCATACGTGTTCTCCGCCTCCAGCACCCCGGCCGCGGAGAACACGGCGTCGACCAGCCCGTCCCCGTTGATCCGGTACCGGCGGGTCCCCGCCGCCGTGGACACCTCGGTCAGGCGGCCGGCGTCGTCATACCCGTACTCCACCCGGCGCCCATCCGAAGCCCGCACCACGGCCACCCGGCCGCCCACGTACTCCACCTCCAGGAACCGGCCCCGCACATGCCACAACCGCGACACCATGTGACCGGCGTCGGCGGCATCCTGATCCGCCGTAGTGGAAGCAGGACGGTCGACGGAGACGGTGCGGCCGGGCCCGGAACCGGCGCCCAGCCAGGCCCCGGTGAGGCTGTAGGCCCACCAGGAACCCTTGTTGTCCCGGACCACCATGAGGTGGCTGGTCCCGGCAGGAACCGACGCCAGCTCCGTCAGGGAGGGCGTGCCGGCCGGCTCGCGGGAGAGCCAGTAGTTCTCCTCCACCGCCCGGCCCCAGCCCTCACCCTCGCGCGGGAAGTCCACCGCCCGACCGTCGGCCATCACCCACCGGCAACCTCCATCACTGAACACCAGGCGCTGATCCAGCACCGAGGACCAACCCGGACCAAACACCCCCGGCGCCGCCGAAACTTCATCCGCGTCCTGGCCCGTCACCGCCAGCGAGTTATACATCCGCGACAGCACCAGGTTCGACGCGACCCCGGCAAACCCCAGATCGGTTTCCGGCTCAATGAAGTTGCCCGTGGCCGTGTTCACCGGATCATTCGCATACCCCGTCGTCGGCTTCGCGCCCCACGCCGTCGGCGGATCAATCTCCAGCGCAGCCCGGGTCGCGCTCACCCCCGCCGCAGCCAGCGCCTCAGCCAACGCCGCATCGGACACCGTCGACACATTCCCCTCACCACCGGCAGCAGCGAAGGCATCCGCCACCGTCACCGCCCACAGCGCGTCATCCTCATTCGCCTGCAGATAGTCGTCATACGCCCGGACCACCCCTGAGGCGTTGATGTGACCCCAGTAGCACTGCGCTGCAAAAGACTGCAGATGGCTTCGGAGGGTCCCCGGCGTCGTTGCCAGGCTGGAATCCAATGCCCGCGAGTTGGCCGCGAAGGTCCGAAGGTTTGACGGCCGCGCCGACGACGTACCGCCGCCACCGCCGCCACCGCCGGTGCCGGGCTCAGGTGTGCGCCGGGACCCTAGGGCCGCGGCGATGGCGTCAAAGTTCGGTGCCTGCCCCGGACTCATATTCGGCCGGGGACGATCATTGTTAAGCAGGGGGTCGAGCACATGTTCCTGAAACGCGTTGCGGCTGTCCCGCCACCGAACCCACTCGTTGGCCTTCTCGCGCCGCTCGTCCTCCTCGCGGCCGGCCTCGCTCATCCTCCGGACATACTCGCCGACCAGGCGCAGCGCATCGGCGAGCGCCGTCGCATCCTGTGCCGCCGTGGTTCCGTTGGCCTGGAAGATCTCGGAAAATGCGCCGGTGAAGTCCTCCCGTGCCGCTGACACGTACCCCTGCCGCGTCCTGGCAGCTTCTTCGACCCGGGCGGCCGCCGACTCGAAAGCGGACTTCATATCCGCAGCCACACCGTAGGTATACCGGCCATCCGGATCCTCCGGCAGCAACGGTGTCACAACATAATCGCCAATGGCTTCGCTCATAATCAGTGCCCCCCACTGAAAACTGATCTAAGAACTGCAGACAGGAAACGGGCGGCTGCTGGACGGCCGTCCGGAAAGAAGATGAACAGCACCGGGCCCGCTCAACGAAAAGCGTTAAACGGGCGCGGTGTGAAAGGACCTGCGGCTGCGGGCCGTTGGTCAGTATGTCCGGCGGACAGAGCAGCCGGTACAGGAAGATGCAGGCGGCCGGGCGGCCGCAGACGCCGAGACGGCGCGGCAGCCCGGCCCCTGCACCGGGAAATCGCAGGCCTAGGCGCCGCCGCCCGCGGAGAAGATGTTCTGCGAGATCTGCTGCAGCTGGCCGCGCAGCTGCTCCAGCTCTTCACGGGCCTTGTCCAGCGCCGCCTTGGTCTCGGGCCAGGTCGAGCCGCGGAACTGTGCCGCCAGCGGGCCGTCCCACACGTTCGGATCCGAAAGGATCTTGCCCTGCGCGTCCAGCGCCGAGATCTGATCCGTGAAACCGCCGTTGATGATCGACTGCACCTGGTTAATTGCAGTCTTGGCCTGCTCAGTAGACAACACGCGCGACATAAGAATCCCCCATCTATTGGTTACGACTAATCCGCCGAACACGGACGGTCGGCGACCGAACGAAAGGCACCTTACCAACTGCCGTCGCTAAAGCCAACAGTCACAAAAAGCAACTGTGGATAGGTGCGGCCGTCATCTGCGGCACAAAAACCGATCGGGAAAGATTCGTCCATTCGCCCACCCACCCCCTATGATCCCTATGATGCTCAGGGCATCGGACGCGAGGGGGACGCTCATGCCAGGAACACTTACCAGCCGCTGCAAAAATCCGGAACGGGGCACGCCATGGGGGCGGCGGCTGGCCGCCGTGCTCGTCGCCGCGGGACTGATCGCGACGACGTCGTGCACCCAGGACCCGGAGCCGGAACCGGTATCCAATCCCGTCAAGGTCTTCCAGAACGTCAGGGTGGACCTCTCCCCCGCGGCCGGCGTCGAAACCATCGAGGGAACCACCATCTCGGTGGCGGCCGACGGCGCCTCCTCCGCCGAGGACACGGTGTACGACACCGCGGACGTCGTGGGTGAACTGCCCGTGCGGGTGAGCCTGCAGTACCGCGCCGGCGAGAAATCCGGCACCGACCTCAACGACCTTGCCGGCCACACCGGCCCGGTGGAAATCAACGTGACCCTGGAGAACCTGACGGTCAAGCCGCAGGTCATCCAGTACGACGCCGCCGGGCAGGCCCGCTCCGAAACCGCCCTTGTCGGCGCGCCGCTGACGGTGGCCGCGTCGACCAGGCTCGAGGGCGTCCAGGCCGATGACATCACCCCCGGATCCGCCGACGGCGCGGCCGGCACCAACGGCGTCCTGAGCCGCACGGAGGAAGGCGCCGCCGTCGTGCAGTGGGCCGCAGTGCTCGCTCCGCCACGCACCGGCGCCAGCACCACCCTGCGCCTTGTGGCCGACGTCGAGGACTTCCAGGTCCCGGCCTTTGACCTCGCGGTCCAGCCGGGCCTCACCACGGACCTGAGCGCGGAGGGCGTGGTCTCCAGCGCCTTCTCCACCGGCGCGGGCTCCGAAATGGAGCTGCAGCAGCGCACCATCTCGCTGGTCTCCGACGTCAACACCGTGCTCACCCGCGCCGGGTCCATGATCACCGAGGTGCGGCGCAACCTGGAGGTCACCTCCCAGACCCTGGGCGTCCAGACCGCCGCCGAGCTGCGCGACAACTCCGAGTCGCTGGCGACGACCATGTCCGCCCTGAAGGAGCAGCTGCAGGTCCTCGGCACGGATCTGCAGGCCGCCACGGAGGCGACCGAATCCACCGCCCTGTCCCAGCTGCAGCAGACGGTGGCCGCCGTCGACTCCATGCTGGGCGACACCTCGGCCACGATTCCCACCGCGCAGATTGACGGCAGCGGCTGCGCCGCCGAAGTGGCCAAGCCCGAACAGGCAGGCACCGTCTACGGCAGCGTCCTCACCATGGCCTCCCAGCTGGACGCGTACGCGAAGGTCAGCGCGGGCTGCCGCGACCTGGTGGCCGCCGAACTCCAGGCGGCAATCGGCCCGGAGAAGCCCACCCTAGAGGCCTGCGCCCAGGAACTGGTGGATCAGGTGGAGCAGGGCGTCAAGAAGCCCACGCCCTCCCTGGCCTGTTCCATCTCCGCCTCGGGAGTCATCCTGACCGGCACCATGCTGGATCTGCTGGCCCAGGGCCAGGTTCTCGTGGACGGCCTGGAAGGGCTGCAGCTTGAGCGTGCCGCAGCCGGGCACCAGGTGACCAATGACGCGCTGAACGATCTCCTGGCAGAGGTCACGGCCATCCTCGACGCCGACCCCGATCTGGAGTACGAAACGGCGCTCGACGGCGTTGAAGACTCCATCACGACTGTCACCGAGTCGCTTGAAGCTTCGGTAGCCAGCACCCGTACTGCCGCCCAGGATGCCCGGGACAGCATTGACGGCCTGCGCCAGCAGCTGCTCGGCGTTGAGGAAGTGGCCGGGGCTGCGCGGCAGGAAATCGTGGACGGTCCGTTGTGGGACCGTTCCATGACCGAACAGATCAGCGAGCTGGCTGCTGAGCTTTGCGACGTGGCCGACGGCGAGGATCCCCGTGACGGGCGGCTTTCCGCCGAGGACGCCGAAGAGCTCCGCTCCTACCTGACCGCCGATCCCTGCGAGCCCATGGACGAGGACGGCAACCCGACCGCGCCGCTGGCCCCGCCGTGGGGGTTCGACGAGCCTCTGGATGTGCGCCTTGAGGCCCAGGCTGCCAGCTGGGACGCCGTTCTCGCGGCCATGGACACCACCAACCCGGATGCGGCGATCGCCCAGGCGTTCGAGGACCTCGAGACCGAGATCAGCGGCATTGAGAACATCACTCTGGACGACGTCCGGGGCGCGGTGGCGCTGCTGGACGCAGCCGCGAAGGATGACGTCCAGGGCAGCCGGACCGCCCTGGACGAGCTGAAGACGGCGCTCGAGGAGGCGGTCGCCTCCTCCAACACCGTGACCGCCACCCTGGCCCAGCTGCAGAAGGACCAGACGGAGCTGGTGGAGACGCTCGACAAGGAGATCGCGGAAACGTCCGAACAGGCGAAGGAAGCGGTGTCCGTGGTCGTCAACCAGCAGATCCGCCAGGTTTCGGAGATCGGCGACAACAGCACCGACCAGGTCGTCAGCGCCTTCAACCGGTCCATCTCGGGCCTGAAGACCACCTCCGACGGCGTCGTCACCGACGCCAAGGGCACGGTCGACGAGCAGCGGAAGGACCTTGAGGAGCAGAGCGGCGCCCTCGCCGGCGCGCTGGCGGAAAGCACGCAACGCTCCCTGGAGCGGATCGCGGCCGGCACCTCCGGCTCCACCCGCGACGTCGAAGGCGCCAGCGCCCTGCTGTCCTCCAGCCTCAACAAGGTGATGCTGGACCTGGGCGACCGCTCCGTGAACGGATCCGGCCTGCTCGGCTCCATGACCACCAACGCCGCGAAGGCCGAAACCGCTGACTACCAGCTGGCCCTGGCTTCGCAGAACGCCGAAGGGTACGCCAACATCCGGTCCCAGAACGTCAACGGCCTGCTGCTGCGGCAGGCACAGTTCAAGGCCTCGCTCACGGCCGTCGACGAGCTGCCGGCGTTCGCCTTTGAGATACCGGCCGGTGCGACGTCGCAGACGCTGTACACCCTGACGATCGGCGGCGGCGAATGAGCTCCCGGGCACGCATCACCACCCTGGTCGCAGTCGCGGCGGCCGTCATCGTCGCCGCCGTCGCCGCCCTGGTCTTCCTGAACCGTCCCGAGGAGGCCCCGCGGCCGGACCCCGTGGCGGCAACGGTTCCCGTATCGCTCCAGGCCGACGGCGCTCCCGAGGACCTCTCGCTCGGCGTCGTCCTGACATTCGGGCAGTCCGGGGAACCCGGCTCGGAGTACAACCGGGCGGCGCAGGGGGCCGTGGTGGCCGCCCAGCGCTTCACCCAGGGCGGCGCCCCCGTCACCCTCGAAACCCGCAACGACCGCGGCACGGAGGACGGCGCACGCGAAGCCGTCCGCGACCTGGCCAACCAGGGCGTCTCCGGCATCATCGTGGCCGGCACCGGGCCCCAGGCCCAGGCGGCGGCCAAGACCGCCGAGGAACTCGGCCTGCCGGCCATCCTGCCGTACGCCTCCGCGGCAGAGCCCGGCCCCGCCACGTGGAGCACGCGCGCTTCCGCCGCCTCCACCGAGCAGGCCCTGCTCACCGCCCTCGCAGGCAAGGAGCGGATCCTGTTCGTCGGCGACGAGGGCCAGGTCCCGCCGTCGGTCCAGTTCGCGCAGACACTGAACCTCGCCGAGTTCGAGGACGTGACCGCCCTCGCCCAGGAGGCCGCCGTGCGCACCGGCAACCAGCCGCTGCCCGCGGCACCGGATGCCCCGGCCGACGCCGCCGTCATGATGGTGGCCGACCCCGCGGACGCCGTGGTGGTCTCCGCCGCGACGCCGCAGCGGCTGGCCCGCCTGGTCCAGGCGCTGCAGGCCCGCGACGTCTCCGCACCGATGATCCTTCCCGAAGGCGCCGCCACCCCGGCCTTCACCGCCGCCCTGGCGGAGCTGGACGGCACCGTCTCCGGACAGTTGGTGACACTGGCTCCCGCGGGCGGGGACGCCGTCGCCCTCCAGCAGGATGCCCAGGGACGCGGCATGTCCGCCTTCCTCTCAGCCGTCCGGCTGGCCGCCGGCAACCAGGAGGTCCGGAACCTCGCCGGTGACGGCCCGTTCTCGGCGGAAGCCTGGGCCGCGGACGCCGCCAGCCACGACGCCGTCGTCGCCCTGGTGCGGGCTGCGGCCCTGGCCGGCAGCGGCGATCCGGCCGAGGTCGGCGAGGCCCTGCGCACCCTGGCGCTCGGTCCCGGCGAAGGCCTGGCCGGGCCCGCCCTGGACTTCACCCGGCCCGACGCGCTCACCGCGGCCGCCGTCCCGGTTTATGCTTCAGCCCAGGATCTCGGCCTTCGTCCGGCAGATGCGGCCGCACCGCGGCTGGTCTGGATAGCGGCGACGGACGCTCCCTGACCCGTTGACCGGCCCGCCCCTGGCGGGCCGGTTTCCTGCTTCAACACGGAAGGACAACCCGGTGCGCCTGCTGATCGAGCTCGACGAGGCCCGCTTCGAGTGCGAGGTGGCCCGGGCCGCCGAAGCCACCACGCTCTCGGATCTGGTGGAAGCGGCCGGCGGGCCGCGCCTGGCGGCGGACGAGGCCGTGTTCGTGGACGAAGCCGAAGTGCGCGGGTCCACCCCGGTCTCCGAGCTGGTCCTGCTGGAAGGCAGCAGGATCGCCCGCTCGCCCTGGCCCGCGCCGAAGCGGATCCGCGACTGGAGCGTCACGCTCGCCGGCGGCCAGCAGACCGGGGCCGTGGCGGAGGTTCCGCGCGGACGGGAAATGCTCATTGGCCGCTCCCCCCACGCCGACCTCACCCTTCCCACGGAGAGCGCCTCCTGGGAGCACTGCCGGCTGCGCCGGGAGGAGGACGGGCTGCGGGTGCTGGACAGCGGCTCCACCAACGGCACCCTGGTCAACGGCGCCCCGGCAGGGGACGACGGCGTGCTGATCACCGACACTGCCACCATCACCGCCGGCGGGACCGTACTCCTGGTCCGCCGGTCTCTCGACGAGTCACCGGCCCCGGCGCCGGGCAGCCTGCACAACCTCACCCCCGCGGCGACGGCCCCGTTCAACCGCCCGCCCCGCCCCGGCAAGGCCCCCGCCGGAGAGCCCCTGGTTCCGCCCAGCCGCAAGGACGTGCCGCCGGCCAACAAGTTCAGCTACATCACCGTGCTGGCACCCCTGGTGATGGCGGTGGCGATGGTGATGATCCTGCGGGACCTCCGCTTCGCCATGTTCGCGATGCTCAGCCCGGTCATGGCGGTGGGCATGTGGTTCGAACAGAAGCGCCGCCACACCAAGGGACTGCAGGAGGAGGACGAGCGCTTCTCCGGTGCGCTCGACGAGTTTGAGCAGCAGATCCGAGCCGCAGCCGAAACCGAGACGGCGCGCCGCCACCAGATGATCCCCGATCCGGCCACCGTCGTCCGCCGGGCGGCGCTGCCCGCGACGTCGCTCTGGCAGCGCCGCGCGGACTCCGACGACTTCCTGGCCCTGCATGCCGGCACCGGCGACGTCCCCTGGAGACCCGAGGTGGACCGGGCGGCCGGCCCGCGGCTGGACCAGGAAGTGAAGGACACCCTCGCCGCCGCCCGGCTGCTCGCCGCACCGGTCCTCGTGGACCTCACCAACGCCGGGGTGGTGGGCATGGTGGGGCCGCGCGAAGGCGCCCTGGCCCTCGCCCGGTCGCTGCTCGCCCAGGCCGCCGTCCACGTCGGCCCGGCGGACCTGACGGTCGGCGTGTTCTGCGACCCCGGGCGCGCCGACGAATGGGAGTGGGCGTCCTGGCTCCCGCATACCCGCCAGGCCGGCAGCAGCACCGGGCAGCGGTGGATGTCCGCGCATCGGGAAACGAGCCTGTCCATGCTGCGGGCGCTGAAGGACACGGTGCAGGAACTGCCCACCCCGGCCCTGCTCGTGGTGCTGGACTCCGAGGTGCTCACCGAAGGCCGGGACGCACCGGCCCGTGCCCTGCTCGGCATGGGCCGCACCGACGCCGGCTCGAGTGCCCGGCAGCGGCAGGAATCCCGGGTGGCGGGCATCGTCATCGCCACCTCGGAGGAACAGCTGCCCGCCTCCTGCACCACAATCATCCGGGTGGGCGAGGATGCCGCTGCCACGGTGGAGCAGCCTGAAGACCTCACCCGCGTGGACGACGTCATCCTGGCCGGGCTGGCCCGGGAAGACGCCCTGCGCTGCGCGATGCATCTGGCCCACTTCGACGACCCGGAGCTGAGCGTGCCCGGAGCCTCGCTTCCCTCGCTCGTGCGGCTGCCCACCCTGCTCGGCTACGACCGGCCCGACGCCGCGGCCATCCGCCGGCTGTGGCAGGCACCCACCGGCATCTCCACCCCGATCGGCACCGGAGAGAACGGGGACCTGACCCTGGACCTGGTCAAGGACGGCCCGCACGGGCTGGTCGGCGGCACCACCGGCTCCGGCAAGTCCGAGTTCCTCCGTTCCCTGGTGGCCGGCCTGGCGGCCCGCAACGACCCGACCCGGCTGAACTTCATCCTCATCGACTTCAAGGGCGGCGCCGCGTTCAAGGCCTGCGAGCGCCTCCCCCACACCATCGGCACCATCTCCAACCTGGACGAGCAGCTGGCGGACCGGGCGCTGCAGGCGCTGGAGGCGGAGATGGAGCGCCGCCAGCGGGTCTTCGCCGAAGCCGGCGAGGGCATCGACAACCTGAACGCCTACCTCGCCACCAACCCGGCCGAGCCCATGCCCCGGCTGCTGCTGGTGATCGACGAGTTCGCCATGCTGGCCAAGGACTTCCCGGACGTGCTGACCGCGCTGGTCAGCGTGGGTGCCGTCGGCCGTACCCTGGGCGTGCACATGATCCTCGCCACCCAGCGCCCGGCCGGCGTGGTGAACGACGACATCCTGGCCAACACCAACCTGCGGGTTGCACTGCGCGTGCAGAGCCGCGAGGACTCCAACAACGTCATCGGCGTGCCGGCGGCCTCGGCGATCGGCCGCGCGCAGATGGGCCGGGCCTACGTGAAGCTCGGCCAGGACGACATCACCCCCGTGCAGACCGCCCTCGTCACCGGGCAGGCCCAGCAGGGCAGCGGACCCGCCGTCGAGGTCCGGGAGATCCAGCAGTTCGGCGTTCCCGCGCCGGCCGCCGCGCCCCCGTCCTCCGCGGCGTCGGACGAGAACGACCTGGACCTGCTGATCGACGCCGTGGTGGCCGCCAACGCCGACGCCGGCTACGCGCCGCCGCGGCAGGTCTGGCCGGAGGCGCTGGGCGAACGCGTTGAGCTGGAGGGTTTCGACGCCGCTCCCGAGGACACCGATTCCACCGGCGCCGCCGAGTCCGCCGTCGAGCCAGCGTCGCCGCTGCCCGTGGTGGGCGGCGTCGCGGACTCCACCGTCCTGGTCACCCTGCGCGACGAACCGGAGCTGCAGCGCCAGTCCCCCGCCGGCTGGGATATGGCCGAGGGCAACCTGATGCTGATGGGCGTCGCCGGCTCCGGCACGACGACGACGCTGGCCTCCATCGCGCTGACCCTCGCCCGCGAGTACGACCCGGCGGACCTGGACCTGCTGATCCTGGACATGGGCTCCCGCGGCCTCGAACCGTTGGAACGGCTGCCGCACACCGTGGCCTACGTGGGCACCGGCGCCGGGGCGAAGGAGCAGCAGGCCCGCTTCCTGCGCTACCTGCACACGGAGCTGGAAAGCCGCAGGGCCCAGCCCGGAAACCACCGCCGCGCCGTCGTGCTGCTGGACGGGCTCGCGTCGCTGCGGGACGAGTTCCAGGACTTCGAGGGGCAGCAGCTGATGGACCTGCTGTTCCGGGCCTACGCCGACGGCCCGGCGCTGGGCCTGTCCTTCGCGGTGTCCACCACCCGCGCCAAGGCGATCCCCACGGCGATGAACGAAGTGACCCTGCAGCGCTGGCTCTTCCGGCTGGCCGACGCCTACGACTATTCCTCCCTGGGCATCCGCGGCAAGCAGATCCCGGCGGCCCTGCCAGGCCGCTGCGTCGATCCGCGCAACGCGCTGCAGATGCACGTGGCCACCCCCGCCGTCGGGCTGGCCGCCGCCGTGGACCAGATCCGGCAGGGCTGGGCCGAGGTGCCCGGCAAGGCCCCGGCGATCCGGCTGCTGCCCGCCCAGCTCACGCTGCCGGAGCTCGGCGCGGAACCGCAGCTGGCCGGCGAACCGTGGCTGGTCCCGGTCGGGCTGCGGGAGGCCGACTTCGCCCCCGCGTTCCTGGAGATCTACGAGGGCGAACACGCCCTCATCGCCGGCCCGGCCCGCTCCGGAAAGTCGACCCTGCTGCTGGCCCTGGCGGCCGCCCTGCACGGGGCCCCCACGGAGCAGGGGCCCGCCCAGGTCTGGGGCATCTGCGACCGCCGCTCGCCCCTGGCCCTCGCCGCGCTGGACCGGGTGGCGGTGGGAACCGATGAAGTCCCCGCCCTGCTCGCCTCGCTGCGGCTCGAACGCGGACCCGTCTTCCTGCTGATCGACGACGCCGAGCGGTTCGAGGACTCCGACCAGTCCATCGCCGGCGTCGTCGCCTCCGGCCAGCCGGGGCTGTGCGTCATCGCCGCCGGCCGGGCGGCCGACCTGCGCGGGCTCTACAGCCACTGGACCAAGACGCTGCGCAAGTCCCGCTTGGGCGTGCTGCTGCAGCCGGACGTGGACTACGACGGAGAACTGCTCGGCGCCATGCTCCCCCGCAGGGCACCGGTGGCCCTGACCACGGGGCGCGGCTACATCAGCGTGGGCGGCCAGCTGGCCCTCATCCAATCGATCAGCCCGGCCGGGTGATCCGCGCCCGGCGGTAATCTGCGGGGCATAATCGCAGCGGCAGGGAAGAATGGGAACCGGCCGGCCGGCCACGGAAGTTTCACTCGACAGCGTTGGAGAAGACGGTATGCAGTTCGCACAGACGGGCCAGGCGCTCGGCGCGTCCTACCGGTTCGGTGAGCGGGTGGGCTCCGGCGCCGTCGGCGAGGTCTGGACCATCACCACCGCCGACGGCGGCACGCTGGCCGCCAAGGTGCTGCGCCCCGAACACGCCGACGACCCCTCGCTGGTGGAACGCTTCGTGCGCGAGCGGTCGGTGCTGCTGGGCCTGCAGGACCCGCGCATCGTTCCGGTGCGCGACATGGTGGTCGAGGGCTCCCGGCTGGCGATCGTCATGGACTACATCGAGGGCGGCTCGCTGCGCGACGCGCTGAAGGAGGCCGGGCCGCTGCGCCCCGCCGCCGCCCTGGCCATGGCGGCCGAGATCTTCGATGCGCTGGCCTTCGCCCACTCCCGCGGCGTGACCCACCGCGACATCAAACCCGACAACGTGCTCCTGGCCCGCCGCTGGCCCGACTGCGGCCCGGAGGATGTGCGGGTCTCCGACTTCGGCATCGCGGACGTGGTGGGGGAACGGATCCGCCAGACCACCGGACTCATCGGTACGCCCCAGTACATGCCGCCCGAACTCATCACCCAGGGCCGGTCCGGGCCCGCCGGCGATGTCTACTCCACCGGGGTGCTGCTGTACGAGCTGCTGGCCGGGCGGACGCCCTTCGCCGGGCCTGGAACCGACTTCACCATCGCGTACCGCCACGTTTCCTCCCGCCCGCCCCGGCTTCCGGTGGACGATGAGCTGTGGGAGACCCTTGACCGGCTGCTGTCCAAGGATCCCGCGGGCAGGCCTGCGGCCGCCGAGGCCGGGGCGAAGCTCCGCCGCCTGGCGGCCCGCCTCGCTGACCACGCCCCGCTGGAGCGCGGGGACGCCCCCGAGGAATTCGACGAGGTTGAACGCCCGGCCACGGTGGTGCGCGGCGCGTACACCGATGACGACCTGACGGCCTTCGCCGCCCCCGCCCCGACCGGAGAGCCGGCCGAGCTGCCCTCGCTCGGCGAGGCGGGAAGCGCCACGATCGCCCGGCCGATGCCGCGCCGGGAGGAACGGCCCCGCCCCGAGGCCCGCTCCGCGGCCGCGGAGCAGGAGGCGGTCCCGTTTTGGCGCACCCGCAAGGCCCTGCTCCTGGCCGGGACCGCCGTCGCCCTTCTCGTGGCGATGGTCGTGGGGTTCATGGTGCTCTCCCCCGCCGATCCCCGGGAGGACAGCGCGGCTGCCGACCAGCAGCTGTCCTCCCAGCTGCAGGGCCAGGCCCTTCCCACCGGGCTGACGATCTCCCGCAGCGCGTCCTTTGAACCGGAGTCCGGACAGATCCGCCTGACGGTGGCGTACTCCGCCCAGAAGGCGCCGCTGTCCGGTGACTTCCTGGAGGTGGTCCCGGGGCTGGCCGAGGGCGATGCCTGCCCCGCCGTCACCTGGGAGGGCGCCTCGGTGAAGCGCAACCAGGGTTCCCTCACCGGCGTCGACGTCGAGTGCGGCTGGAGCGTGTCCGGCCTGCAGATCCCGGCCGGCGGCTCCGCCCAGGTGACCGCCGCGGTCACCGCCGCCCCCGGCGATCAGCAGGCCCTCGACGCCTGGCTGCGCGCCGGCGACGAGGCGACGACGGCCGCCGTGCAGGATCCCGCGGTGGTCGGCACCGCCTACCCCGTCCAGCGCCTGATGGACGTGGAGGTGCGCACCCCGGCCCGGGTGGTGACGCCGAGCCCGCTGAAGATCACCCTGGTACCGGTGTGGGCCGGCGGAGCGGATGAACTGAACCCGCTCTACATCAGCCCCGCAACGGGGACGCCGTCAGGAACCCTGACCGCGGTTGCCGGCGGCGAGCAGGGCGTGCGCTTCGCCGACGGCTGCGGTGGGGCGCTGGCGGTGGACGGCACCGGCCTGACGGTCACCGCGCTCCAGATCTCCCCGGAATGCACCGTGCGGGCGAGCGTCGGCAACTTCACGGAGCTGCAGTCCACCCGCTTCGGCATCACGTCCCGCGAGGCCGCAGGCGAGTAGCGCGCCGGGGCTCAGCGGCCCGTCCCGGACGCGTCGTCCGGGTCCGGGACCTCCGCCAGCGTCAGCTCCGCCGGCCCGTAGGTCAGGGCCCAGCGCCCGGTGCTGCGGCGCGCGGTGGAGATGAGCCACTCCGGTCCCCGCCGGCTCAGCTGCCATTCGATCAGCTCGTCGCCGAAATCCGCCACTGCGCTCCGCAGCCGAAGGTAGAGCTGGGTCCGCGCCTTCTGTTCCCGCTTGTCCCCCCAGTGCGAGACCGCCATGGCGACGGCGATCACCGCGGCGATGCCGGCCCAGAGCGGGCCCGTGAGGTGCCCGGGAAAGCCGAGCCGATGGCCGTAGACGCTCAGGGCCAGGCCGAGCACCGGCAGCCCGAACAGCACGGGTTCCGCTGCCCGTATCACCCCGCCGACCCGGCGGGCCCGCCACAGCTGCCCGGCCGCCGGATCGGTCACGACCGTGGACCGGAGGATCGGTTGGTGGTTCGCATCCATCGTCAGTCCTGCTGCCCGCTCTCATCGTCGTCGTCGTTTTCATGCTCGTGCGGAGCCAGCTCGGTGATGGTCAGCTGGTCGCCGCTGTAGTCGAGGGCCCATTCGTATTTCTGTTTCCAGGTCCCCCGGGAGATCAGCCGCTCCCGGGAGCCGCGCCCGCCGCCCACCACCCATTCGATGCCCCATCCGGCCCGGAGGGCGGTCAGGGCCTTTTCCACCTGCGGGAAGACCTTCATGCGGGCCCGGAACGCGCGCCGTTCCAGGGCGTGTTCCAGAGGCCACAGCCCGAACGGCCCCAGCAGGCAGATCACCAGCAGGTACCCGATCACCTCCATCACCGCCCCTGGAAGCAGCGGCTCGAGCAGCAGCATGGGCAGCAGGGGCAGCAACATGCCCCAGAGCAGCAGCATCGCCCACCGGATGCGGCGAAGGCCGGTGCCGGCCCGCTTCAGCCGCCGCACCTCCGGGCCGCGAACCGTTGCAGTGCGCAGCTCCGGTTCAACGGCGGGGAGCGGGATTTCGGCCATGCATCCGAGGCTACCGTCTGGCCGGGCAGCGCTGAGGCAGACAGCACCGGGGCAGCCCCCGCTCAGCTCGGAGCAATCCCGCCGCTGCGTTTCCGGGTCAGGCCCGGGGCTGCTTCCGCAGCAGCTCGATGGCCCGTGCCACCTGCGGGTCGCTGCCCAGGGTGCGCAGCGCGTCGTCGAACTCGGGCAGCCCGAACCCGGCAGGACGGTACCTGGCCATGATGACGGGGCGCCGCCCGCCGGAGGCCGCGGGGCGGGCGAGGCGCAGGGCGATCTCGGTGCCGTCGTCCGCGGAACGGATGAGGCGGCCGCGGTCCAGCAGTTCCAGCAGCCCCGCCCGGTCCACGCCGGGCGCGTCCGGATAGAAGCTGCGCAGATACCCGGTCAGGCCCGCGGCAGCCGCCTCCGCCTGCCGGCGCAGCCACCACCAGAACGCTGCCGTGGCCGCCGCCGCGATCACCAGCAGCACAATGCCGGGCCGCCCGGTGCCCAGCAGGATCAGCACGGCGATGATCAACGCCCAGAACGGTTTCCGGCCGATCCTGCGGGGGAACCGGCGCGGCGGGTCGAAGGGGGCACGGAAGGAAACCGGGGTGAACGCCGGGGTGCGGGGGTCGACGGCGCTCACAGGCGGTCCTGCCTCAGTTCGGCCAGGGCCTTCGCCTGGTGGGCCAGCCGCTGGGCCTCGCGCAGCTCCTCGTCCAGGACGGCGCCGGCGCCGCCGCCGGACATGGTGCCCAGCCCGGCCCCGCCCCGGCCCAGCCCGCGAAGCTTGTCCCGCCCGGCAGCTTCACGCTCGGCCAGCTCCAGGCGTGCGGCGGAGTGTCCCAGCTTGTCCAGGGCCTCGTCCAGGCGGCGCCGGTGCTCGAGCAGGGCCTGCAGCCGCCGGTCCGCCTCCGTCTGCACCGCCCCGGCCTGACGGCTCATCCGCTCCGCCGTCTCCTGCAGGGCCTGGGCGTTGTCCGACGGCGGCCCGTTCCGCATGGCTTCCTGCAGTGCCCGGCTCCGGTGGCCGTAGGCCTCCGCGGTGGCCCGGCAGTGCTCCACCATCGCGGCGGCGGCCTCGATCCGGCCGCTCAGCTCCTCGCGGGCCAGGCGCAGCGAGCCCTGGGCCAGCCGGAGGCGGACGGCCATGTCCTCCGTGCCGCCGGGCGGCGTCCGGCCCTGCTTCGCCCTGCCGATCACGTGATCCCCCTTCACCCGGTTCGGCACAGCCTAGCGGCCCGGGCGGGAAGCGAAAAGGGCGGCGTCGGGGGTTTGGCGCAGGAAACCGCAGCGGAATCAGCCAGGGCCGGCCGGGGCGATCAGCCGGGTTAACAGGGAGCTGCCCGGACGCTGGGGGAAACGTCCGGGCAGCTCAGTAACCGTGTTACTCCTTGTTCAGCTTGTCCTGAACCGTACCGGCGATCTTTTCCACGGTGTTGGGGATATCCGTGGTGCCGTAGTAGCGGGCGTCAGGACGGGTAACGTCCGGCATCGGCGCCGTGGTGGTCGGCCCGTCGTGGTAACTGAACTCGCCCTTGCCGTCCGGGGTGGGGCCGGAAGCCCAGCTGCCCTCGGCCGCAGCCGGACCGTTGGAGAAGTTCAGGTACTGGTAGGACACTTCGCGCTCTTCCTTCTTGATCGGGAAGTTGCTCGGCACCGGCAGCAGCTCGTAGCCCTCTTCCTGCAGCTCGCGGGCCGCGGCGGTCCACTGGTTCTGGTGCATGGTGTCGCGTGCCAGCAGGAACGAGAGCATATCGCGCACGCCCTTGTCGTCGGTCATGTGGTACAGCCGGGCGACGGCGAGCCGGCCCTGCATTTCCGCATTCGCGTTCGAGGTGAAGTCGGCCAGCAGGTTGCCGCTGGCAGTCACGTACGCTGCGGTCCAGGGGTTGCCGTTGGAGTCCACCGGGCGGGCGCCGGCGCCGGCCACGATGGCGTGCTGAACATCCATCCCGCCCACGACGGCCGCGATGGTCGGATCGGACTGGACGGCGTCTTCGGTGATCCCCAGGGGCGCCTTCTCCAGCAGCTGGGCGATCATGATGGCCAGCATTTCCACGTGGCCCATTTCCTCTGCCGCGATGCCGTAGAGCAGGTCCCGGTACTTGCCGGGAAGATGCGAATTCCAGGACTGGAAGCCGTACTGCATCGCTACGGTGATTTCACCGTACTGGCCGCCGAGGACCTCCTGGAGCTTGCGGGCGTAGACAGCATCCGGCTTGTCAGGAGTCGCTTTGAACTGGAGTTCCTGCTTGTGGAAGAACATACATTCACCTCCGCTTGGGACAGCCCGGCCCCTGCCGCCCACTGCTGGACGACGCCGGGATTGAATATGAAGCTAGCTGATGACTTTGTATATAAGCAAACTTAGTAATCGCTCCCGGCGGGCCCGGACACCCGCAGCACCGGCGTCGTCAGCAGGCTTTGTAAGATGAACCATGGCCACCAACGAAACGCCCCCGACCCTCGACCAGCTTCGCGCCCGGCAGACCCAGCTCGTGCTGGGGCTGGCTCAGGAGACCAGCAGTGCCCGCCTTGCGGCCATGAGCGATGAGCTGGAGGAACTTCTCAACGTGATCCAGAAACGCGAAGCGGAGGAACAGGGATCCCAGGTGCCCCAGCGCGAAGACGGCATCGTGGTCGAACCCGGGGCGGACCTGGACCGGGACCTGCAGGGCAAGGTCGGCGACGACGGGCGCTGACCTTCCGCCTCCCGGGCCGCCGTCAGCTGCCCCACAGCTCCCGCACCTCGGCCAGCCGCTGCTCCGCCTGCCGCCGGCCCGCCTCGGCTGAGGGACGGCGCGTGGACTGCAGCAGCATATTGCTGCCGAAGGCCTGAAGCGCTGCGGCATCCGCCTCGATGAGCACGACGCGGCTGTGCCGGCCCAGTTTCTCCAGCGCCTGCGGCAGCGAGGGCCCGAAGGGACTGCTCGGCGCCTCCAGCCCGCAGGAGAGCACCAGCACCGAGTCATAGCCCTCGGCGACGTCGGCATTGGTGGCGGAACGGATGCCGCCGTCCATGTACCGGTTCCCGTCCACGTCCACCGGCGGCCAGACCGTGGGCACCGCGCAGCTGGCGGCGACGGCGCGCTGCAGGGACACGCCGTCGTCGGCCCCGAAGACCCGGAACTCCCCGGTTCCGGCGTCCACCGTGGTGACCGCCAACGGGCGCTCCGGCCACGCGGCAGCCGGCACGAGCGCGGAGATCTGCCCCACCCACTGCTCTTCGGACAGCTGCGTCGAGGCGCCCAGTGCCAGCTGGCCGATCCTGGCCCGGGCCGCCTGCTCCCCCCCGCCCTGGGCTCCGGCTGCGGCGAGGGCGTTCAGGAAGGCCTCTCCGCTGAACGCCGTGGGCTCCCGGTACTGCGCCGGCGGAGTGTCCTCGGCGATCTGCGCCTGGTAGGCGGCCTCGGCCTGGCCAAAGCGCAGTGCGGCGCCGACGACGGAACCGGCGGAGGTGCCCACCACCAGGTCCGCGGCGCCCAGGTCGACCCCGGCGTCTGCCAGTCCATGCAGGACGCCCAGCTCCCAGGCAATGCCGGCCACCCCGCCTCCGCCCAGGACCAGTGCTCGTTTGTGCTCGGCCATGCTTCCTCCCGGGTTCGAACAGCGTATGGGCGTGGAGTCTAGCCGCTGCGGGCGCGTTTCCGGCCGGACCGCCCGGCGGTATTGAATAAGGGCATGGCACTGCGCGTATTGATGGTCGGCCGCAAGCACGAGGACTGGGTGGTGGACGGGATCCGCCGCTACGAAAAGCGGCTGAAGAAGCCCTTCGACCTCACCTGGGTGCCGATCCCCCATTCCGCCCGCGAGGGCGACGCCGCCCGCAGGGAGGAATCGGAGCGGCTGCTCGCCAAGACGGGCTCCGACTACGTGGTCCTGCTCGACGAGCGGGGCAAGGCGATCACCTCCCCCCAGCTCGCGCAGACCCTGCGCCGGCCGCTGGACAACTCCCGGAACGTCACCCTGGTGATCGGCGGTGCCTACGGCGTGGACCAGTCCGTCCATGACCGCGCGGACTTCGTCTGGTCGCTGTCCCCGCTGGTGTTCCCGCATCAGCTGGTGCGGCTGATCCTGGCTGAGCAGGTGTACCGGGCGCAGGAGATCGCGGCCGGGCGGCCGTACCACCACGAGTAGGTTCGGGGCGGGTCCGTGCCCGCCGGTAGAGTCGAAACCATGCACAAGTTCCGCACCCCCCCCTGCTCGCCGCCGCCGGCACCGCCGGGCTCCTGGCCCTGGGCCTGGGCCCGGCGTCGGCGCACGTCCATGTCTCCCCCGACTCCACCGCCGCCGGCTCCTCGTCCCGGCTGGCGTTCGACTTTTCGCACGGCTGCTCCGGTTCGCCGACGACCACGGTCACGGTCACGCTGCCCGATGAGCTGACCGACGCGGTGCCCACCGCCCACCCCGGCTGGGACATCGAAAAGGTCACCGAGGAGCTGGCCGAGCCGCGCACCCTGCCCAACGGTTCCTCGGTCACCGAGCGCACCGCGCAGGTGGTCTTCACCGCCAAGGAACCGGTGGCCGACGGCGTGCGCGACGTCCTCATGCTGGACGTCACCCTGCCGGACGCGGAGGGCTCCACGCTCGCGTTCCCCGTGCTGCAGAGCTGCGCCGAGGGTGAGAGCGACTGGGCCGAGGTCCCGGGCGAGGGCCGCGACGCCTCCGAGCTGGACTACCCGGCGCCGTCGCTGGTGGTCTCCGAAGCGGATGATGACGACGACGACCACGGACACGGCTCCTCCGCCGCCGCCGCGCAGGATGATGACGACGACGAGATTGAGCGGGCGGAGACCGCCGGCTGGATCGGCCTGGGCGCCGGGGCCGCCGGCCTCGTAGCGGGCCTCGCAGGGCTGGCGCTCAGCCTGGCCAACCGCCGCCGGGCGGCCCGCTGAGCCCTGTGCCTTGCCGGGGTTCGGCCACCTGCTGCTGAAGCGCCGCCCCGCTGCCAACGTTCCGGCCCGCCGACGGCGGGTCGGAACCGGCGGCGGGCCGCCTGGGGCCCGGCCCGGGGCCGCGCCCCGGGCCAGGCTCCGACGCGAATTGACGCGGAGCACGCAACGGACGACTGTGACAGGTATGACATCGCGCACCACTCGCTCCACAGCCGTTCCACTCCTGGCCCTGACCGCCCTGCTGGCGCTGTCCTCCTGCGGCGGCAACGGAGGCGACAGCCCGAACGCAGGGGCCTCGACCGCTGCCTCGGGCACGGCCTCCCCCTCCGCTGAAGACTCGGCCGCCGCCTCCGCACCCGCAGCCTCCGCGGCCTCCCCGGGCGGCGACACCACCGCCGCCATGCCCCGCTGCACCGCGGACCTGCTCTCGGCCACGGTGGAAACCGAGCCCGGCGGCGGCGCAGCAGGCAGCGTGTACCGCACCCTGGTGCTGACCAACGACTCCTCCACCGCCTGCGCCACCGGCGGCTACCCCGGCGTCTCCTATGTGGACGCGGCGGGCAGCCAGGTCGGCGCACCGGCGGCCCGCGCGGACGCCGAGGCCGTGCCCCTGGTCCTCGAACCGGGCCAACAGGCGGCGGCGGAGCTGCGCGAGACCCGGGCACAGAACTACGGCGATGAGTGCGCCGCCGCAGGCACGGCCGCCCTGCTGGTGTACCCGCCGGATGACACCGCCTCGCTGCGGGTGGAGCATCCCTCCCTTGGCTGCGGCAACGAGGAGATCGAGCTGCTCTCCGTCGGGGTGCTGCAGCAGCGCTGACCTGCGCCGGCAGGTGTCCGTAGGACGCCGGCGGGTTCGGCCCGCCGGCGTCGTACGCCCTGAGCCGAAGGCGGCGGAAGGAGCCGGAATTGTCACCGGGGTGCGGAACAATGGGGGCATGAGTCCGGCTGCCTCGGTCCTGCAGAAGTTCACCCCCGCCACGCGGGAGTGGTTCGAGGGTGCCTTCACCGCGCCGACGGCCGCACAGGAGGGCGCCTGGGACGCCATCTCCAACGGCTCCAACGCCCTGGTCATTGCCCCCACGGGGTCCGGCAAGACCCTCGCCGCGTTCCTGTGGGCCCTGGACAGTTTCATCAAGGACGCCGCGGCCGGCGGCAGCGGTGCCTCCCCCGCCGCTCCCGGGCAGGGTGAGCTCGACGTCGACCTCCCGGCGGCCGCCGGCACGGCAGGCGGCAAGGGCAGTGCCCGGCGTGGAAAGGCCGCCGAGCCGAAGCGCGGCACCAAGGTGCTCTACATTTCCCCGCTGAAGGCCCTCGGCGTGGATGTGGAGCGGAACCTGCGCTCCCCGCTGATCGGCATCACCCAGACCGCCAAGCGCCTGGGCCTGCCCGCCCCGTCCATCACGGTGGGCGTGCGGTCCGGCGATACCCCGCAGGCGGAGCGGCGGGCCCTGCTGACCAGGCCGCCGGACATCCTGATTACCACGCCCGAGTCGCTGTTCCTGATGCTCACCTCCCGGGCACGGGAAACCCTCGCCGACGTCGACACCGTCATCGTGGACGAGGTGCACGCCGTCGCCGGCACCAAGCGCGGCGCGCACCTGGCGCTGACCCTGGCCCGGCTCGACGCGATGCTGGAGAAGCCGGTGCAGCGCATCGGGCTCTCCGCCACCGTGGAACCGCACGAGACCGTGGCCCGGTTCCTGGGCGGCAACGCGCCCGTGCAGGTGGTGGCTCCGGCGTCGGCCAAGTCCTGGGACATCACCGTCACCGTGCCGGTGGAGGACATGTCCGACCTGGCCGGGGCGCCGGCCACCGACGACACGCTCGACGGCGGCTACGCGCCGCAGGCGAGCATCTGGCCGCACGTCGAGGAGCGGATCGTTGACCTGATCGAGGCCAACCGCTCCACCATCGTGTTCGCCAACTCCCGGCGGCTGGCCGAGCGGCTCACCGCGCGGCTGAACGAAATCCACGCGCTGCGGCTGGAGATGGCGCAGCTGACCGCCGAGCAGCTGGCCGCCGGACTGGACAGCGCAGACGGCGACGGCGGGAACGGGGCCGCCGGGTCCGACGCCGGTCCGGGGCGCGCTGCGCCGCCGACCGCCCGGCCCCCGGCGCAGCTGATGGCGCAGGCCGGCGTCAGCGTCCGTGCCCGGCCGCCGGCCGACGTCGCCGCCGCCGCGGACGATGAGGGCCCGTTGCTGGCCCGCGCCCATCACGGTTCGGTGTCCAAGGACCAGCGGGCCATGATCGAAGACGACCTGAAGTCCGGCCGGCTGCGCTGCGTGGTGGCCACCAGTTCCCTGGAGCTGGGCATCGACATGGGCGCGGTGGACCTGGTCATCCAGGTCGAGTCCCCGCCCTCGGTGGCCAGCGGCCTGCAGCGGGTGGGCCGGGCCGGGCACCAGGTCGGCGAGACCTCGCAGGGCGTGCTGTTTCCCAAGCATCGCGGCGACCTGCTGAACACCGCCGTCACCACGGAACGGATGCTCGCCGGGCAGATCGAGCCGCTGGCCATTCCGGCGAATCCGCTGGACATCCTTGCCCAGCAGACCGTCGCCGCCACCGCCCTGGGCGCGATTGATGTGGAGGAATGGTTCGACGTCGTGCGCCGGGCGGCGCCGTTCGCCGCCCTGCCGCGCTCGGCCTACGACGCGGTGCTGGATCTGCTGGCCGGCCGCTACCCCTCCGATGAGTTCGCCGAGCTGCGCCCGCGGATCATCTGGGACCGCGAGGCCGGCACCATCACCGGCCGGCCCGGTGCCCAGCGGCTGGCGGTCACCAGCGGCGGCACCATCCCGGACCGCGGACTGTTCGGCGTCTATCTGGTCGGCGAATCGGAGGGCAAGAACAGCCGCCGGGTCGGCGAGCTCGACGAGGAGATGGTCTACGAGTCCCGGGTGGGCGACGTGTTCGCGCTCGGGGCGACCAGCTGGCGGATCGAGGACATCACCCATGACCGGGTGCTGGTCTCCCCCGCCTTCGGCCAGCCCGGCAAGCTGCCGTTCTGGCGCGGCGATTCGCAGGGCCGTCCGGTGGAACTGGGCCGGGCCCTGGGCGGCTTCGTCCGTGAGCTGGCCGGGGCCGCAAAGGATTCCGCCCGGGAGCGGCTCGCCGCCGTCGGGCTGGACGAGTGGGCGATCGGCAACCTGCTGACCTATCTGCGCGAGCAGGAGCAGGCCACCGGCGTGGTGCCCACCGACCGGACCCTGGTGGTGGAGCGTTTCCACGACGAGCTGGGCGACTGGCGGATCGTGCTGCACAGCCCGTTCGGCATGCCCGTGCACGCGCCCTGGGCGCTGGCGGTGGGTGCCCGGCTGCACCAGCGGTACGGCCTCGACGGCTCGGCCATGGCCTCCGACGACGGGATCGTGCTGCGGGTGCCGCTCATGGAGGACGAACCGCCCGGCGCCGAGCTGTTCCTGTTCGATCCGGAGGAGCTGGAGGGCATTGTCACCGCCGAGGTGGGCGGCTCCGCGCTGTTCGCCTCCCGGTTCCGGGAGTGCGCCGCCCGTGCCCTGCTGCTGCCGCGGCAGAACCCGGGCAAGCGCACCCCGCTGTGGCAGCAGCGGCAGCGTTCGGCCCAGCTGCTGGACGTGGCACGCAAGTACCCGACCTTCCCCATCATTCTGGAGACCGTGCGGGAGTGCCTGCAGGACGTCTACGACCTGCCCGCGCTGAAGGGCCTCGCCGCCGCGATTGAACGCCGCGAGCTGCGCCTGGTGGAGACCACCACCCAGCAGCCCTCCCCGTTCGCCCGCTCCCTGCTCTTCGGCTACGTCGGCGCGTTCCTGTACGAAGGCGATTCCCCGCTGGCCGAGCGCCGGGCTGCGGCCCTGTCGCTGGACCCGACCCTGCTGAACGAACTGCTGGGCCGGGCCGAGCTGCGCGAACTGCTCGACGCCGGCATCATCGCGCAGACCGAGCGCGAGCTGCAGCGCCTGGCCACGGACCGGCGGGCCCGCGGCCTGGAGGGCGTGGCGGACCTGCTCCGGCTGCTCGGCCCGCTGTCCGTGGCCGAGACCGCCGCCCGGCTGCAGCCGCCGGCGGAGGCGGCGGAAGAGGCTGCGGACAGCGCGCAGGCCGACGCCGGTTACGCCGAGGAGCTGCTCGAGCAGCTGGTCCGCGCCAACCGGGCGCTGAAGGTCGGCGTGGCCGGCAAGACCCGGTACGCGGCCATCGAAGACGCCGCCCGGCTCCGCGACGCACTCGGCGTGCCGCTGCCGATGGGCGTGCCGCTGGCCTTCATCGAACCGGTCGCGGATCCGCTGGGAGACCTGATCGGCCGCTACGCCCGCACCCACGGCCCTTTCACGGCAGCGGAGGCCGCCGCACGGCTGGGACTCGGCGTCGCCGTCGTCACCGCCACCCTGCAGCGGCTGGCCGACGAGGGCCGCGTGGTGGAAGGCGAGTTCCGGCCCGCCGAGGCGCAGCTGCTGTCCCCGGCCGAGGGCACCGACGGCGGCAGCGCCGTCGTCACCATCCCGGCGCAGGGCACCGAATGGTGCGACGTTGAAGTGCTGCGCCGGCTGCGGCGGCGTTCCCTGGCGGCGCTGCGCAGCGAGGTGGAGCCGGTGGACCCGGCCACCTACGGCCGGTTCCTGCCCGCCTGGCAGAACGTGGGCTCCAACCTGCGCGGCCTGGACGGCGTGGTGACGGTGGTGGACCAGCTCTCCGGCGTGCCGATTCCGGCCTCCGCCTGGGAGCCGCTGATCCTGGGCACCCGGATCCGCGACTACGCGCCGGCCATGCTCGACGAGCTGACCGCCACCGGCGAGATCCTGTGGTCCGGCAGCGGCTCCCTTCCGGGCAACGACGGCTGGATCAGCCTGCACCTGGCCGAAAACGCGCCGCTGACGCTGTCCTCCGATCCGGAGTTCACGCCGTCGGACCTGCAGCAGCAGCTGCTCGAAGTGCTCGACGGCGGCGGGGCGTACTTCTTCCGCCAGCTCGGCGAGGCCCTCGCCGCGGCGGGGCAGAATGTGCCCGACGCCGACGTCGTCACCGCGCTCTGGGAACTGACCTGGGCCGGGCGGATCAGCAACGACACGTTCACCCCGGTCCGGTCGCTGCTCGCCGGCGGCAAGACCGCCCACAAGCAGCGTTCAGGGCCGCCGCGCGCCCGTACGGCCCGGCTGAACCGGCTGGGCCGCGCCCCCGGAAAGTCCCTGACCGGCAGCTCCATGCGCCTGGCCATGAACGGCCAGGGCCCGGCGGCCCGTACCTCCCCTGCCCTGGCCGCGGGCCGCTGGAGCGTGCTGCCTGCCCCGGAAACCGACACCACCCTGCACGCGCATGCCACCGCGGAACTGCTGCTGGACCGGTACGGGGTGGTCACCCGCGGGTCCGTGGCCAGCGAGGGCACCCCCGGCGGGTTCGCGCTGCTGTACAAGGTCCTCGCCCGGCTGGAGGAACAGGGCCGGTGCCGGCGCGGCTACTTCATCGAGCAGCTGGGCGCCGCCCAGTTCGCCGTCCCGGCGACGGTGGACCGGCTGCGGTCCTTCTCCCACGACGCCGACCTGCACCGCACCGAGCCGAAGGCCGTCGCCTTGGCCGCCACCGACCCGGCGAACCCCTACGGTGCGGCGCTGCCCTGGCCGGCGACCGATTCCGGGCACCGGCCCGGCCGCAAGGCCGGGGCGCTGGTGGTGCTGCTCGACGGCGCGCTGGCCCTGTACGTGGAGCGCGGCGGCAAGACGCTGCTGACCTTCACCGAGGATCCGGCGGAGCTGGAGCTCTGCGCGCAGGCGCTGGTCGGCATCATCCGCCGCGGAGCCGCGGAGAAGATGGCGGTGGAAAAGGTCAACGGTGCCGACATCCTCGACACCCCGGTGGCGCAGGCGCTGACCGCGGCCGGCTTCTACACCACGCCGAGGGGGCTGCGGTACCGTGCCTGAGGGAGATACCGTCTGGCGGGCGGCCAAGGATTTGAACGCCGCCCTGGCCGGGCGCGCCCTGACCCGCTGCGATATCAGGGTGCCGAAGTTCGCCACCACCGACTTCACCGGGCAGACGGTCGACGACGTGGTGTCCCGCGGCAAGCACCTGCTGATCCGCGTCGGCGGTGAGGACGGCTGGATCCTGCACTCCCATCTGAAGATGGAGGGCCTCTGGCACCTCTACCGGACGGGCGAAAAGTGGCGGCGTCCGGCATTCAAGGCCCGCTGCGTGCTGGAGGCCGGCGACGTGCAGGCGGTCGGCTTCGAGCTCGGGTTCCTGCGGGTGCTGCCGCGCCGGGAGGAGGCCGACGCCGTCGGCTATCTCGGCCCGGACCTGCTGGGCGCGGACTGGGACGCCGCGGAGGCGCTGCGCCGGCTGCGGGCTGAACCGGAGCGGCCGATCGGGCTGGCCCTGCTGGATCAGCGGATCATGGCCGGGCTGGGCAACGTCTACCGGTGCGAGCTGTGTTTCCTGGCCGGCGTGCATCCGCTCACCCCGGTCGGGCAGGTGCCGGACCTGCCGCGGATCGTGGAGCTGTCCAAGCGGCTGCTGGAGGCGAACAAGAACCGGTCCCGCCGGATCACCACCGGGGCGATGGGCCGGGACCAGCTGTGGGTGTACAACCGGGAAAAGCGCGGCTGCCTGCGCTGCGGCACCAAGGTCGCCCACGAACTGCTCGGTGACGACGAGCTGTCCCTGCGCGATCTCTACTACTGCCCGCACTGCCAGCCGCTGCGCGCCTGACGAGCCGGTCAGCAACCACCGCCCCGCTCCGTAGACTGGAGGCCATGCCCAGGAACCTGCCCCGGATCTCCACCCTGCCCCGTGCCGCCCTGATCTGGCTGGCCGTGGGGCTCCCGGCGGCCCTCGCGCTGGTCGTCGTCGCGGCGCAGATCCACGGACTGGACTTCCGCGTCTACCGCGAGGGCGTGCTCGCCCTGCTCGGGCTGAACGGCCACCAGCTGTATGACCCGAGCCTGATCGAAACCGACACCCGCGGCCTGCCGTTCACCTATCCGCCCTTCGCCGCGCTGATCTTCGTGCCGTTCGCCTTTCTGCCCGAGGCCTCCGGGCTGGCCCTGGTCACCGCAACGTCACTCATCTGCCTGGTTGCGGTGGCCGCCGTGGTGGTGGGATACCTGCGCCGAAACGCCGGGCTTCTGCCGGCCCGGCTGGCCGGCGTCCTGGACAGGCCCGCCGGGCGCGCGGGCGCCGTCGTCGTCGCCGTGCTCCTGATCGGTGTGCTCGGTCCGTGGCGGGAAGGGCTCGGCTTCGGGCAGGTCAATCCCACGCTGATGCTGCTGGTGCTCGCCGACCTGCTGCGCCCGGCCACCCGGGTGCCGCGCGGGGTGCTGATCGGCCTGGCGGCCGGGCTGAAGCTCACGCCGCTGGCGTTCGGGCTGATTTTCCTGGCGCGCCGGGACTGGCGGCCCATCGTGGTCATGGGGCTCACCTTCGCCGCCACGGTCGCCGCCGGTTTCGCCGCCGCCCCGCAGCAGGCCGCCGCGTTCTGGACCAGTGCACTGTTCGACGCGGAGCGGGTCGGCGACACCACGAACATGTACAACGTGTCGCTGAATTCGCTGGTCGCGCATCTGGGCGCCGGGGAGGCGCTGCAGCGGCCGTTGTGGCTGGCGGCGTCGCTGGCCGTCATCGTGCTGGGCTACCTGGCGATCCGGCGCGCGGACGAGGCCGGTGACAGGCTCGCGGCAATTTGCGCGAACGCCGTCGTGATGCTGGCGATCTCGCCGATCTCCTGGTTCCACCACTGGGTGTGGGCGGCGCTGCTGCTGCCGGTGGTCTATGTCTCGGCCCGACGGCGGACCGGCAGGGCGCGCGCCGTCGGCTACGGCCTGGCCGCCGTGATGGTGCCGGTGTTCCTGTTCTCGTCGGTAACCATCACGCTGACGTTCACCGGCGTGGTCCTGGAGCAGGGCCCTGCCGCGCTGGAGCTGTTCACCGGGCTTGGGGTTCTCCTGCCGGTGGCGGTGCTGGCCTGGTGGCTGGCCGTGCCCGCACCGCACGGAACGCAAAGCCGTCCTGCACAGCCGGTTCCCAGTCCAAGGTGACGGCCTGCGAGCACCGTCATCCGCTCAGCGTAGCGGCGGCGCGGTGCGCGGTCTTTCCGAACCCTTCCGCCGGGCGAGAATCGCGGCGTGCGGGCGCTGCCCGACGTCGGTGCGCCGGTGAGTCTCGACCACCTCGAACCCGGCGCGGCTCAGCTCCGCCGCCAGCTCCTGGACTGGCCAACGGAAGGCGGTGAAGACGGCATGGTCGAACGGTTCCACAGTCGGGCCGTCGAAAAACCCCGTGAGGAGCGTCCCGCCGGGTTTGAGCACCCGGGCACATTCCCTCAGCGGTACGTGGAGAGTGTCGGGGCGGAAGTGAATGAGCGAGTACCAGGCGAGGATGCCGCCCAGGGAGGCGTCCTCCACGGGAAGCGCCTCGAGGCTGCCTTCGTGGAACCGGACGCCGGGGAACCGCGTCCGGGCCTGCTCGATGAACTCGGGCACCTGGTCCACGCCTGCGACGTCGGCGCCCAGGTCCACCAGGAAACGTGTCCAGTGGCCGGGACCGCAGCCCGCATCCACGAGCGGCCCGCTGACCCTTCCCGCCCAGTCCGCCACCAGCCGGCGGTCCTCGGCATGGACCGCGTCCATGCTCCCAAGGACCTCGGTGTACTCAACCGCCCGTACAGCGTAGGCGTTCCGCACCGCCTCGTTCATCAGGAGGCCTCAGGCGCGTTGCCCCGCAGCGCCCGGGCCGCCCGCCGCACCGCCGCCGTCAGCCGGTCCAGCCGCTCGGATTGCAGGGCCCAGGACTGCCAGTACAGGACGACGTCGGATTGGGCCTGATCATCCAGCAGCACCAGGCGGCCGTCGTCGAAGTCGGAGCCGACCTGCAGTTCCGGCACCATGCCCCAGCCCAGCCCCGCGCGCACCGCGGCGACAAACGCCTCGGAGGACGGCACCATGTGCGTCGGAGGACGCCTGCCCGCATCGCGTGAGGCAAGGAACCGCCGCTGCAGGTCGTCCTTGGTGTTGAACTGCACCATCGGCATGGCGTCCCAGTCCACGACGCCGCCCGCAGCGTACCGGTCGCGGAGAGCCGGTGCGGCGGCGGGGACATAGCGCATCGCCCCCAGCCGGACGGCATGGCAGCCGTTGACCGGTCTGGGGTCCGCAGTGACCGCGCCGAGGACGTCGCCCTGCCGCAGCAGCCGGGCGCTGTGATCCTGGTCCTCCACATGCAGGTCCAGCGTGGTGCCGGCCCACCCGGCGGCTTCCTGCAGCACCGGGAGGAACCAGGTGGCCAGCGAATCGGCGTTGACCGCGACCGGGGTGGCGGTCCGGGCAAAGCCCGCGCCCAGGGCATCCCGGGCTTCGGCTTCCAGCAGCTGCACCTGCCGTGCCAGGCGCAGCAGCGCCCCGCCCGCCCCGGTGGGTGTGCAGGGCACCGTCCGTCGCACCACCACCTGCCCCGTCGACTTCTCCAACGCCTTGATGCGCTGGCTGACCGCGGACGGACTGATATGCAGCAGATCGGCGGCGGCTTCGAAGGTGCCCTCGTCGACGACGGCGGCCAGGGCGCGCAGGTGCTCGAAGTTCATGAAGGAAATCTAATGCATCCTGAGATTCATTCGTTTGTCTGCGGCCCGTTCCGGGCCTAGCGTCGAAGGCATGTGGAGCATCTGGAGCACGGGCCTGCTGACCGGTCTGGGACTGATCGTGGCCATCGGCGCGCAGAACGCCTTCGTGCTGCGCCAGGGCATCCGCCGTGAGCACGTCGGCGCCGTCGTCGTGCTCTGCGCGGTGAGCGACGCGGTGCTGATCCTGGGCGGCACCGCCGGCATCGGCGCGCTGGTCTCCGCGTTCCCGCTGGCTCTCGACCTCCTGCGCTGGGGCGGTGCGGCCTACCTGGCCTGGTTCGGGCTCCGGTCGCTGATCTCCGCGCTGAAGCCCGCCGCGCTCACGGCGCAGGAGCCGCGCTCCCGCGGCTCGGTCATCGCGACCACCCTGGCCCTGACCTTCCTGAATCCGCACGTGTATCTGGACACGGTGGTCCTGCTGGGCAGCATCGCCAATCAGTACGGTCCGGACGCGCGGTGGATCTTCGCCGCCGGGGCGGTGGCGGGCAGCATCCTGTGGTTTTCCGGGCTCGGCTACGGAGCCCGGGCCCTGTCCGGGGCGCTGAGCCGCCCGCGCACCTGGCAGGTGCTGGACCTGCTGATCGGCGTCGTGATGCTCGCCCTGGCGGCCAAGCTGCTGTTCGGGTGACCGGGCGGGGCCGGGAACACGGCACAATGTCTCTATGACCCCCGTTCCCGCCCCGGCTCCCGCCGGGTCCAGCCTGCGCGCCGATGTGCTGGTGCGCGGCATTCACCGGGTGCGGCTGGTGCTCAACGCCATCGTGTGCCTGCTGGTCCTGGCCATGGTGCTGATCTACGTCGCGCTGCTGCTGGGCATGCCGGACATCCCGCTGGGCCCCGACGAGACCGCCATGTTCGGGCTGCTGGGCACCATCGCCGTGGTGTCCTTTATCGCTCTCATCTACGGCGCCCCGGTAATCCTGGCGGTCAACGTCCTGGACTGGGGCGTGGCCCTCTACGTACGGCGGGCGGCTCGCCGCGGACTGCGGGAGGAACCGCCGGTGGTGAAAGAATCGGAGGCGTGAGCACCTCCGCCCCGAATTCCTACCGCCTGGTTCCCGGTCCTCCGCCCGTGGATGCCTATCTGCGTCTGCGCGCCGAGTCGGGCCTGTCCCCGAAGAAGCGCGAACAGGCCGAAGCCGGCCTGCCCGGCGGATGGGCCGCCTGCCACGTCGTGGACGAGGCGACCGGCGAACCGGTGGCGATGGGCCGGGTGATCGGCGACGGCGGCTGGTACTTCCACGTGGTGGACATGGCCGTGCTGCCCGGCCACCAGCGCCGGGGCCTCGGCGACCGCGTGCTGACCCATCTGCTGGACACCATCCGCCGGGAAGCACCCGCCGGAGCCTGGGTGACCCTGATGGCCGACGCCCCGGGCCGCCGCCTCTATGCCCGCCACGGCTTCACTGAAACGGCGCCGGAGTCCCTCGGCATGGGGCTGACCCTCTAGCTGCCCCGCGCCGTCGGGCCCCTGCCGCTTCCGCTGCCGGCTGGGGAATCCGCTGCCACTGCGCGGCGGCAGCGGCGTCCCGAACCGGCAGCGGCGCCGGCGTTACGCCGGAGCCGTAACCCGCGCCGTCCGGTGCGTGGCCGTGACCCAGCGCAGCAGCGAGTAGAGCAGCTGGGAGGCGCCGGGCATGAAGCCCGACCCGTGGTGGTAGACCGGGTCCATGGTGGTCACCAGCAGGCGGGCGGGCTGGTTCACCTCGTCCACGTACAGCAGCGCGCCGAGCTCGGCGCCGTCCTCCTCCATGACCACCAGCTGCCGGGCGCCCGGGCGCGGGTGCAGCACGCCGTGATGGTGCCAGGCCACCGCCCGCGGGGTGAGGAACTGCCACATCGGGTCCTCGGGCAGCCGCAGCCGGGTGCCGTTGTCCTCCCCGGTGCGCCAGGTCCAGAACACGGTCGGCCGGAAGGTGTAGCCCACCCCGGGCAGCCAGTCCTCGACCTTGTTCTCACCGAGCACGACGACGGTCTTCGCCGGGTCCTGCAGCGTCTCCCGGAGGGCGGGGGCAAAGCGGGCCAGCTGCCCCTGGTGCAGCCGGTCCCCCACGATGACCGCGTCCAGATCGGCCAGCGCAGCCGGGTCCGCCTCGGGCAGGTACACCGATTCGATCCGGTACGGCGCCAGGGCGGGATCGGCCAGGGTACGCAGCGCGGTGAAGGTGCCGCAGTGCAGCAGCCCGATCCGCGGCGCGTCCCCGCTGGTCCCGGGCACGGCGGCGGCCGTCCGGCCCGCGGCGTCGACCGGAGCTGCGTCGGACGGGACGTCGGTGTCCGACGCCGGCGCTGCCGCAGCCCGGCCGCCGGTGCCGCCTGCCAGCCAGGCCACCAGGTTCGGGCCGATCCGTCCGATCGTGTACTTCTCGTCGCTGAAGCTCTCCAGGTCGTTGCCGCCGTGCACCAGCACCTCACCGGCGCCCAGCGGATACGCGTAGTCCAGCGGCAGCCGGTACTGGCCGATGCCGGTGATCACGGAAGCGCCGTCGGGAAGGTCCAGATGGTAGCCGCGGCCGTAGAAGCCGGCGACGCCGATCTCCTCCAGCCGCTCGTAGCTGTGCACCCCCGGCACGCCGGTGCGGTAGTGCAGGTCCTTGTAGTCCACGCCGTCCCACACCGGATGCGGGGTCACGGCATGCGGGCGCACGTCCTGCGCGCCGCGGAACTCCAGCTTCCGCCAGGCGGCCAGCCCGTCGATAAACGGCCGCACCACCTGGCCGTTGACCAGGACCCGGCCGCCGCGGCGCACGAAGTCCGTCAGCTCGGCCTGGTACCGGCCCAGCAGCAGGTGGTCGACGCCGCCGCCGATGATCAGCCCGGAGGCCGAGAGGATGCGGGCGCGGGCGGCGTCATTGTCCAGGTCGTACGCGTCGACGTCTTCGATGGCGCCGCGCCAGGTGGGGTCGTTCTGGCCGCGCATCGGCGTGCCGCCGATCAGGCGGATAATCACGGGTGGTCCTTTCGGGAAGAGATGTGCAGGGGCAGTTCCGCACCCGGGGCGCCGACCGCCTCGGGCACGGGGCAGGCCCGGCAGGACGGGCCGAAGTCCGGCACCGCGATGACGCGGTCCCCGGAGACGGTGCCGACGGTCGGGGTGCAGATCGGCAGCCCGTACACCTCGGACAGGGCCGGTCCGGTGAGCAGGTCCTCGGTGGGGCCCCAGCGGGTGTCGTCGCTGCCCACGAACAGCAGCGCGTTGCGGCTCACGTGCAGCGCGTGGTCGGGATGGTGGGTGGTCATGATGATGCCCATGCCGTCCGCGGCCAGGCCGGCGAGGACGCCGAGCACCCGGGACTGGTTGTGCAGGTCCAGGGCCGAGGCCGGCTCGTCCAGGATGAGCAGCTCACAGCCGGAGGCCACCGCCCGGGCGATCAGCACCAGCTGGCGCTGCCCGCCGGAAAGCTCGGAGTAGTCGCGGTGCGCCCAATCGGCCACGCCCACCCGCTGCATGGCGGCGTCGGCGGCGTCGTGGTCCTCGCGGCGCGGGCTCTGATAGGCGCGCAGGTGCCGGGTGCGGCCCATCAGCACCATCTCGGCGACGGTGAAGGCCGGGCCGGCGCCGTGGTCCTGCGGCACGTAGCCGATGCCCGGGGCGCAGTCGATGCTGCCCTCGCGCGGAGCCAGCAGCCCGGCCAGGCACTTGAGCAGCGTGGTCTTGCCGCGGGCGTTGGGTCCGAGGATGGAGAGGATCTCGCCGCGGTGCAGCTCGAATGCGAGGTCGCGGAACAGCCAGGGCCGCAGCCGCGAGTAGCGGTGCCCCAGGCCGGTGACCCGCATCAGCGGCTCACCGGCGGACGACGCCGCCGGCCGGGCGGGTGCGCCGAGCGGGTGCGGTGCCGTTCCCGGCTTGGGGAGGCGGCGCCGGTCCGCGCCCGAAGCGGGGGCCTCAGCGCCGTCGACGGCGGCCGGATCCGTTGCGGAGAGTGCGGTCATGACATCTCGCCTTTCTTCTGGGAACGCGCCAGCAGGGCCACGAAGACCGGGGCGCCGATGATGGCGGTAAGGATGCCCAGCGGCAGTTCGCTGCTGGACAGGGAGCGGCTGAGCGTGTCGATCAGCATCAGGTACGCGCCGCCGAGCAGCGCGGACGCCGGCAGCAGCACCCGGTGGTCCGGACCCACCCAGAGCCGGGCCAGGTGCGGCACCACCAGGCCCACCCAGCCGACGGCGCCGGCCACGGCCACGGTGCCGGCGGTCATCAGCGCCACCGCGCACAGCAGCACCACCCGGGAACGGTGCGGGTTCACGCCCAGAGCCGCGGCGTCGTCGTCGCCCAGCGAGAGGACGTTCAGCCGCCAGCGCAGGGCGAGCACGACGGCCGCGCCGACGGCAACCGGCACCAGGGCGGTGAGGACCTTGTCGTAGCCGGCGGCGGCGATGGAGCCGAGCAGCCAGTGCACGATCGAGGGCAGCTCGGAGTAGGGGTCGGCCAGGTAGGTCATGAAGGAGACCAGGGCGTTGAAGAACGCGGCCACCACGATGCCGCCGAGGACGATCATGAGCATCGGGTTGCTGCGTCCGCCCATGCATCCCAAAGCCAGCACCACGGCGAGCGCGGCGAGGCCGAAGCCGAACGCCCCGCCGACCATCCAGCCGCCGGACAGGCCCAGGGTCAGCACCAGCACCCCTCCGAACGAGGCGCCGGCGGTGACGCCGATGATGTCCGGGCTGACCAGCGGGTTGCGGAACAGGGCCTGCAGGCAGGCACCGCCGAGGGACAGCGCCCCGCCGACCAGGAAGGCCAGCAGCACCCGCGGCAGCCGGACATCCAGCACCACGGTGGCTTCCTGGTCGGTCCAGGTGCGGCGGATCAGGCCCTCGCCGCCGAACAGGGCGGTGGCCTCGTTCGCCAGGATGCGCAGGATCTCGTTGGGCGGCACCCAGTACCGCCCGGCCGCCATGGATACCAGCGCCACCGCGAGCAGGATGAGCACGCAGAGCAGGATCGGCAGCCGGTGGCTGCGCTGCCGGCCGGCCGTGGTGTCGGGCACCGGACCGGTGTCCTGCCCGGTTTTCAGCACGCCCACCTCAGCCGCGGAAGACGTCGTAGCCAACGCCGTCGCCGTTCATGTCCAGGCGCAGCGCGGCGTCGATCTGCTTCTCGGAGACGTCGTAGCCGTAGAGGTAGCGGATCTTCTCCTTCATGGCCGCGCGCAGCGTGTGCCCGGTGCGCTCGGGGTGGTACAGCTCGGCGGCCCACTGCCACATCAGCGGCGACTCGGCGCAGGGCACCTCCCAGCGGTAGCCGCCCAACGGCGCCTTGTAGACCCGGCGGTTCCTCACCGCGGAGACGGAGGCCAGGGCAGCGTCGGCGTACACCTCTGCGGGTGTGCGGGCGTCGAAGCCGCCGAGGGTGATGATTTCGGGATCCCACTCGATGAGCTGTTCCGCGCTGACCACGTTCTCGGCGGAGAGGTTGTCTGCGGCCATGTTCCGCCCGCCGGCCAGCTCCATCCAGTAGTGCATGTAGGAGGTCTTGTTGGACGCGGAGTAGCCGTCCCCGGACTGGCCCAGGTGGACCACGCGGACGGGAGCGACGCCGTCGAGCTCCTCCTGCAGCCGGGCGATGTCGGCGTGCATCCAGTCCACGATCTCGGTGCCGCGCTCGGGCTTGCCGAGGATGGTGGAGAACAGGGACACCCAGGTCTCGAGGTATTCCTGCGTGCCGTAGAGCAGGCAGACGGTCTTGAAGCCGGCGTTCTCCAGCGGCTCGACCAGCCCGTCGCCCTGGTCCGCCCACTGGAACACGACGTCGGGCTCCAGCGTGGTGATGGTCTCGATGTTGGGGGTGAAGCTGGACGGGGAGATGGTGGTGGTCGTCTTCGACTCGGGGAACATCTCGCCGAACAGGCCCTGCTGGTTGGCCTGCAGGGTGGATTCGTTGATGCCGACGATCTTGTCGTAGCCGCCGTCGACGGCGGCCAGCATGGACGGCGAGGGAATGACCGTGGTGGCGATCCGCTGCACCGGGGCGTCGAAGTGAACCTGCACGCCGCGCATGTCGGTGACGGTGAAGCCGCCGGAACCGGCCGCGGCGGCTCCGGTGCCGACAGTCTCGCGGGATGAGCAGGCGCCCAGGGCCAGGGCGGCCAGGCCGAGACCGGCGCCGCCGAGGAGGCTGCGGCGGGAGATGCGCTGTGGGGGTCGGGAGACAGGCAACGGAAATCCTATCGGGCACGGAGTTAGGCTTCCCTAAGGAAGGATGACCTAATCATCAGAGCACACCCGAACCGATTAGCGCATATTTTTATGCCCTAATTGACGGATGGTTTCCGTCACACTGTGTCATGCAGGCGCCGCGGCCGCCGCGCTCCTGCGGCTAGGGCAGCCGGCCGCCCATGCGTTCCTGCATGCTGGCGCTCGCGGCGTTCAGGCCGGTGATCGTCACGGTCTTGCCGCGGGTCCGATACTTCTCGGTGATTGAGTCCAGCGCCGCCACGGTGGAGGCGTCCCAGACATGCGCGCCGCTCAGGTCGATCCGCACCTGCGCCGGATCCGCCGCGTACTCGAACTGCGTGTAGAGGTCGTTCGAGGAAGCGAAGAACAGCTCGCCGGTGACCGCGTAGGTGACCGACGCACCGTCGTCGGCCACCGCGCGCTGCACGGTGACGAAATGCGCCACCCGGCGGGCAAACAGCACCATGGCGGCCAGCACGCCCACCCCGACGCCGATCGCCAGGTTGTGGCTGACCACGGTGACGATCACGGTGGTCACCATGACAGCGGTCTCCGACTTTGGCATCCGCTTCAGGGTGTCGGGGCGGATGCTGTGCCAGTCGAACGCGGCGTACGCGACGAAGATCATCACGGCCACCAGCGCGGCCATCGGAATCAGCGCCACGATGTCCCCCAGCACCACCACCAGGATCAGCAGGAACACGCCGGCGAGGAAGGTGGAGATGCGGGTGCGGGCACCGGAGGCCTTGACGTTCATCATGGTCTGCCCGACGACGGCGCAGCCGCCCATGCCGCCAAAGAACCCGGTGACGATGTTGGCGATGCCCTGCCCGGCAGCCTCACGAGGCTTGGAGGAGCGGGTATCGGTGATGTCGTCCACCAGCTTGGCGGTCAGCAGCGATTCGAGCAGGCCCACGAACGCCATGGCCAGCGCGTAGGGGGCGATGATCTGCAGCGTCTCGAGCGTCAGCGGCACGTCCGGGAACAGCAGGGCCGGCAGCGAGTCCGGCAGCTCACCCTTGTCCCCCACGGTCGGCAGGTTCCAGCCGGCCAGGACGGCGGCGACGGTCAGCACCACGATCGCGACCAGCGGGGCGGGCACCGCCGTCGTCAACCGCGGCAGCAGGAACACGATCAGCAGCCCGACGGCCACCACCGGGTAGACCAGCCAGGGCACGCCGATCAGTTCGGGCAGCTGCGAGGAGAACACCAGGATGGCCAGGGCGTTGACGAAGCCGACCATCACCGAGCGGGGAATGAAGCGCATCAGCTTCGCGACGCCGACGGCGGCCAGCAGGATCTGGATGATCCCGGCCAGGATGACGGTGGGAATGAGGTACTCGACGCCGTTTTGGGCGACCACCGGGGCAATGACCAGGGCGACGGCGCCGGTGGCGGCGGAGATCATGGCCGGACGCCCACCCACGATGGCGATGGTCACCGCCATCGTGAAGGAGGCGAACAGGCCCATCCGCGGGTCGACGCCGGCGATCACCGAGAAGGCGATGGCCTCCGGGATCAGCGCCAGCGCCACCACGAGCCCGGCCAGGACCTCCGTCTTCAGCAGCCGCGGTGAGCGCAGGGTACCGAGGACGGTCTGGCGGGCCGGGGCAGGCTGCAGGGCAGGTGCCGGGTTCGGGGCAGGAGAGGGCAAGGCGGTTCCGTTCACGTCTGGTTCAGGTGCCGCGGGCCGGGGCAGCTGCGCCGGGGCCGTGCGTCGAACACCGGTTCCAGAGTACCGCCGCCGCCCCGCCCGCTTCCGGCCTGCTGCAGGAGCCGCCTCCGCGCCGACCGTCGGTCCGCCCGCGGCTATCCTTGAACCGTGATGCAATCCCCGCTGCCCGTCCGCAACGGGGTCAACGCCACCCGCCTGCGGCTGCCCGCCGAGGGCCCCTGGGCCACCGCCATGGAGTACGTCCTGGACCGCTTCGGCCACGTAGATCCGGACGGCATCGTCGACCGCTTCGACCGCGGGGAGGTCGTCGGGCTGGGCGGCGTTCCGCTGGACCGCACCACTCCCCTGAGCGAGCACACGTTCATCTGGTACTACCGGGAACTGCCCGCCGAAACCCGGCTGCCGGTGGAGCTGAACATCCTGCACCGTGACGAGGACCTGCTGGTGGTGGACAAGCCGCACTTCCTGCCGACCACCCCCGGCGGCATGTACGTGGCGGAGTCCGCCCTGGTTCGGCTGCGGGTGCAGCTGGACCTGCCGGACCTGGTGCCGATCCACCGGCTGGACCGGATGACCGCCGGCGTCCTGCTCTTCGCCGTGAATCCGGCCACCCGCGGGAAGTACCAGGTCCTGTTCGAGAAGCGGCGCGTGGAGAAGGAATACGAAGCCATCGCTCCCGTCCGCGGCGATCTGGAGCTGCCGCTGACACTGCGCTCGCGGATGGAGAAGTCGCGCACGTATCTGCTGGCCCGGGAGGTCGAGGGCGAGCCGAACGCCGAGACCCGGATCGAGCTGCTGGAGCAGCGGGCGGGGCTGGGCCGGTACCGGCTGCTGCCGCACACCGGCAAGACGCACCAGCTGCGGGTGCACATGGCCTCTCTGGGCATCGGCATCCTGAATGACCGGTTCTATCCGGACCTGCTGGATGAGGCTCCGGACGACTACGCGAATCCGCTGCAGCTGCTGGCCCGCTCCATCCGCTTCACCGATCCGCTGACCCGGCGCGAGGTGGAGTACCGCAGCGGGCTGAACCTCTCGGCGTTTCCGCCGGACAGTCCGGCGGCCGTTTCGAGGTCTGATCTGCCGCGCCGGCGGCACGCCTAGACCGGCTCCCACCGCCCGCGCCGGCGGCGCAGGATCCGCAGCCGGCCGACGTCGGCCACCTCCGCCACCGCGTGCCGCATCGACAGCGCCGCACGGGTGGCCTGCCGGCTCTCCGCCTCCCAGTCGGCCGGGTCCACGAGGAAGCGCAGGGTGATCCGGGGGATGCCGGCCGCGATGTCCAGCTGGTTCGCCTCGACCAGGTGCAGGCTGCCCAGGACGGCGACGGCGGTGTCCATCACCGCTTCGGGCCGCTGTCCCGGATGCAGGGCAAGGATTTCAAGCTGGGCACGGAAGGAAGGCACCCGACAACCCTAGGACACGGGCGTTCAGGGAACGCTTGCCGGCCCGAGCTTGCGCTCGGGCCGGTCACCGTAGGTCAGCTGCTCGGGGGCCGCCGTAGGCGGAGCAGGACACTGCTTTCACGGCTGCCTCCGGAGCAGGCTGGGCTCAGATGCCGCGTTCGGTGTCCTCGGCGTCGAACTCCGCCAGGGAGTCGCCGCCGCGGTTGAGGGGATCATCGCTGGCGTCGTCCTCGTCCGCCACCGTTGGATCGTCGAAGTCGACGTCATCCGCGGCTTCGCCGATGGTGGGCGTGCCGGGCGGGATCTGGCTGTCTCCCTCGTAGAAGCGCTCCTCGGCGGTGTCGTCGCGGAGGGTCTGGTCGGATTCGACGCCGGGCTCGTTCAGCAGCGGCTCCTCCTTGATCAGCGGGTCGTCCTGCCAGTTCTCCGGGTTGTCCTCGGCCGCTCCGGGGTAGCTGAGGTCCTCGGCGTCGGTCAGTTCGCTTTCCTCCAGCAGGTCCTCTTCGGAGACCACGGTCAGCTCGTCCGGAGTCGCAACATCGGCGACGTCGTTGGCCAGGACCGGGTTGTCGCCCAGCTCGGGATCGGGAATGCTCTGCTCGCTCATGCTCTGCCTTTCCGTCGAAGACTGCCGCCGGTGAACCGGCGACCTAATAGTAAGCCTACTGATCCTTGACGCCCGGCACCAGTTGGATCAGCCGGGCGGAAGCCGCTGCAGCGGGCGGAACGGGCCCCGGAATGCCTGCCCCGCTCGCGCGTCATTATGCCCGGGCGGCTGCGCAGCGGAAGACCTGCCAGTCGAATCCGCTGAATATTTCCCCACGTCAGCGGGATTACGTCACAAAAGTTTGCCGTAAAGGATGTCCTAAGTAAGGGTTGCCTTCGTTATGACAACGCAACACACAGAACAGGGGTCCCTCGTGACGCTGTTGCAGAAACCCGAACCGGCCCTCGAGGCGGACCGACGCCCGACGCCCACGGCGCATCCGGTCCTTTCCCGCGATGCGGCTGCCGCCGCGCCCGCCGCCGCAGACCGCACGCCCGGCGCCGTCGACCAGCTGCTCACCGGCCGCACGGCGGAGCGCTACCGCAGCGAGGTCACCGCCGCCGTCACGCACACCGCTGCCCGGGTCGCCGCCGTGGAACACCCCTTCACCGGCGTCCGCCCTGCCGAGCTGGCCCCGGCGGTGGAGGCCGTGGACCTGGACACGCCGCTGCCGGACACCGAAGCGGTGCTGGAGGAAATGGATGAGCTGTACCTGCGCGACGCCGTCTGGTTCCACCATCCCCGCTACGCCGCGCACCTGAACTGCCCGGTGGTGATTCCGGCGCTGGTCGGCGAGGCCGTGCTCTCCGCCGTGAACTCCTCGCTGGACACCTGGGACCAGTCCGCGGGCGCCACCCTGATGGAGCGGCGGCTGATCCGGTGGACCGCGGACCGGCTGGGCCTGGGTCCCGATGCCGACGGCGTCTTCACCAGCGGCGGCAGCACCTCCAACCTGCAGGGCCTGCTCATTGCCCGCAACCACGCCGTCGCCGGCCTGCGCCGCGAGCCGGGCCGGGACCGGGACCGGCTGCCGGCGCTGCTGGGCCAGCTGCGGATCTTCGCCTCCGAAGCCAGCCACTTCAGCGTCCAGAAGTCCGCCGCCCTGCTCGGCCTGGGGTACGACGCCGTCATCACCGTTCCCACCGACCGGCACCGCCGGATGGACCCGGCCGCACTGGAGCAGGCCCTGGCCGCGAGCGCGGCGCGCGGCGAGATCCCGATGGCCGTGGTCGCCACGGCCGGCACCACCGATTTCGGCAGTATCGATCCGCTGGCCGCCTGCGCCGACGCCGCCGCGCGCCACGGAGCCTGGCTGCACGTGGACGCGGCCTACGGCGGCGGGCTGATGACCAGCCGCCGCCACCGCAGCCGGCTGGCCGGCATCGAAGCGGCGGACTCGGTGACCGTCGACTACCACAAGACCTTCTTCCAGCCCGTCTCCTCCAGCGCCCTGCTGGTGCGCAGCGCCGCGTCCCTGGGGCACGTCACCTATTACGCCGACTACCTCAACCCCGCGAGCGCCGCCGCCGAGGAGATTCCCAACCAGGTCGACAAGAGCATCCAGACCACCCGCCGCTTCGACGCACTGAAACTCTGGCTCACCCTGCGCACGCTGGGCCCGGACGGCGTCGGGGAGCTGCTGGACGCCGCCGTCGACCTCGCCGAGACCGCAGGCGCGCTGATCGAGGCCGATCCGGACTTCGAGCTGGCCGCCCCCGTGCAGCTGAGCACCGTGGTGTTCCGCTTCCGGCCGCCCGGCGGCAGCGAGGACGCCGCCGACGCCGCCGCGCTGCGGATCCGTCGCGCGCTGGCCGCCGAGGGCTCGGCCGTGGTGGCCGGCACCCGGGTGGACGGCCGGCACTGGCTCAAGCTCACCCTGCTCAACGCCGAAGCCACGGCGGCCGACGTCCGGGCCATCCTGGACCGCATCCGTGCCCTCGGCACCCTCCCGAACGGAGCGGCCGCATGAACTCCTCGCTTCCCCCCGCAGCCTCCACACCGGACACCGCCTCCGCACGGCACCGCGGCGCGGAACCGGAGCGGGTCCACGACCTGCTCGGCATCGGCGTCGGACCCTTCAACCTGGGCCTGGCCGCGCTGAGCGAACCGATCGCCGCCCTGGACGCCGTGTTCCTGGACGAGCGGCCCGGCTTCGACTGGCATCCGGGCATGATGCTCCCCTCGGCCCACCTGCAGGTGCCGTTCCTCGCCGACCTGGTCACCCTCGCCGACCCCACCTCCCGCTATTCCTTCCTGAACTTCCTCAAGGAGACCGGGCGGATCTACCGGTTCTACATCCGTGAGAACTTCTATCCGCTGCGCGCCGAATTCAACGCCTACTGCCGCTGGGTCGCCGAGCAGCTGCCCGGCGTCCGGTTCGGCACCCGCGTCACCGCCGTCACCCACGGCGGAGGCCTCTACACGGTCACCGCCGAAGGACCGCGGGGCACCGAAACCTACCGGGCCCGCCGGCTGGTGCTCGGCACCGGCACCGCTCCCTGGCTGCCCGACGGCGCCCGGCACCTTCCGCAGGCCGGCGGCACCGCCCTGCACAACGCCGACTACCTGGCCCACCGTCCGGAACTGCTCACCGCCGGGTCGGTGACCGTCGTCGGCAGCGGGCAGAGCGCCGCCGAGGTGTACCTGGACCTACTGCAGAACCGCGCCCCGGACGCCGAGCTGAACTGGGTGACCCGCTCCGGCCGGTTCTTCCCCCTGGAGTACACCAAGCTGACCCTGGAGATGACCAGCCCGGACTACGTGGACTACTTCCACGCCCTGCCGGCGGCCACCCGGGACGCCCTGGTCGCCGAGCAGAAGAACCTCTACAAGGGCATCGACTCCGACCTGATCAACCAGATCTACGACACGCTCTACGAACTGAGCGTCACCGGTTCGCCGCGCACCCGGCTGCTGACCGGCGTCGAACTGGAATCAGCCGCCTGGGACCCCGACGCCGGCACCCACCGGCTGCGGCTGCGGCACGGCGAGCAGGGCAGCGGCTTCGCCCTGGACAGCGAGGCCGTGGTGCTGGCCACCGGCTACGCCTACCGGGAACCGGAGTTCCTGGCCGGCATCAGCCACCGGATCCGGCGCGACGCCGCCGGACGGTTCGACGTCTCGCGCAGCTACGGGATCGGCGTGGAGCCGGGCGAACTGTTCGTGCAGAACGCCGAGCTGCACACCCACGGCTTCGTCACCCCCGACCTGGGCATGGCCGCGTACCGGAACTCGACCATCCTGCGCGAGATCCTCGGCTTCGAGTACTACCCGGTGGAGGCTGCCACCACGTTCCAGGAATTCGGCGCCCCGGCCCCCGGTGCTGACGGGCCCGGGAGGCCCCGCACCGGCCCAGCGGCAGGCACGCCGGCGGCACGGATCGGAGCGGGCGCATGAGGTTCGAGTTCCGGCCGGTGGACCCGCCCGCCGACGCCGCGCTGCTGCATTCCTGGGTCACCCGGCCCTACGCCCGCTACTGGATGATGCAGGAGGCCTCGCCGGCCGACGTCGAAGCCGAATATGCGGGCATCGCCGCCAACCCGGACCATGACGCGTTCCTGGGCCTGGAGGACGGGGAACCGGCCTTCCTGATGGAAAGCTACGCGCCCGCCGCCTCGCCGCTCGCCGCCCACTACGACGTCGCCCCCGGAGACCGCGGCATGCACCTGCTGGTCGGGCCGCCGGACACCCCGCGCCCCGGCTACACCTCCGCCGTGTTCGCCGCAGTGATGCAGTTCCTCTTCGCGGACCCCGCGGTGGAACGCATCGTGGTGGAGCCGGACGTCCGCAACACCAAAATCCACACCCTCAACGAGCGGTACGGTTTCCGCCCGGCCGGCGACATCCGGCTGCCGGAGAAGACCGCCCGGCTGAGTTTCTGCACCCGCGCGCAGTTCACCGCCGCGCTCCAAGGAGTTTCCGCATGAGCCTGACCCACACCAGCGCACCCGGCCCGGCCCCGGCCGCTCCCGCCGCCGCGCCCGCCGACGTTCCCGCCGCGCCGTCGGCTGCCGCCGCCGGACCCGCCGGCACGCCCGGACCGCTGCCCTCCCCTGACCATCTGGACGCCCCGCGCTGGGCGTCCGCGAACCGGCACCTGGTGCGCAAGGCGATCGCCGAGTTCTCGCACGAGCGGATCCTCGCCCCGGTTCCCGACGGCGAGGGCACCGCACCGGCGTTGGGCGGCGCCGGCGGCCTGCGCGGCTACCGGCTGGTGTCCGACGACGGCGCGGTCGAGTACCACTTCCGGGCCCGGATCCTGGACCTGGAGCACTGGAGCGTCGACGCCGGCAGCATCCGGCGGATCCGCGGCGGGCAGGACCTGCCGCCGGACGCGCTGGACTTCATCACGGAGTTCGCCGCCACGCTGGGCATCCGGGACAAGATGCTGCCGGTGTACCTCGAGGAGCTTAGCGCCACCCTCGCTTCGCACGCCTTCAAGCAGTCCCCGGACCGGCCCGGCAGCGCCGAGCTGGCCGCCGGCGTCACCGGCGGCACGGACCCGGCCGCCGATTTCCAGGCCGTGGAGCAGGCCATGAGCGAAGGCCACCCCTGCTTCGTCGCGAACAACGGCCGGCACGGCTTCGGCCGCGGCGACTTCCTCGCCTACGCACCCGAAGCCGGCGCCCCGGTGCACCTGGCCTGGATCGCCGGGCGGGCGGACCGCACCGAGTTCAACGCGGTGGACACGCTGACCTACCGCCGCCACCTGGCCGCGGAGCTCGGCCCGGAGCTGCTGGCGCACTTCGAGTCACGGCTGGCGGCCCGGGGCCTGGACCCGCAGGCATATGTGCTGATCCCGGTGCACCCGTGGCAGTGGGAGCACAAGCTCACGGTCACGTTCGCGGCCGACATTGCCGAGGGCCACATCGTGCCGCTGGGCACCGGCCCGGACAGCTACCAGGCGCAGCAGTCCATCCGCACCTTCTTCAACCGGGACCGCCCCGCCGCCTGCTACGTGAAGACCGCCCTGTCCGTGGTGAACATGGGCTTCATGCGCGGGCTGTCCTCCGAGTACATGCGCTCGACGCCTGCCATCAACCAGTGGGTGGCCGACCTCGCCGCAGGGGACGCGGTGCTGCGCGAAACCGGCTTCGAGGTGCTGCGCGAGGTGGCCGCCGTCGGGTACACGAACCGGCACCTGCAGGCCGCGGCCCCGAAGGGCTCGGCATACCGCAAGATGCTCGCCGCGCTGTGGCGGGAGAGCCCGCTGCCGCGGCTGCGCGACGGCGAGCAGCTGGCTACCATGGCGTCGCTGCTGCACGTGGACCGGAACGGGCAGCCACTGGCCGCCGCCCTCATCCGCCGCTCCGGGCTGCCCGCCCGGCGCTGGCTGGGCAGCTTTCTGCGGGCCTACCTCGTGCCGCTGCTGCACTGCTTCTACGCCTACGACCTCGCCTTCATGCCGCACGGCGAGAACGTGATCCTCGCCCTGCGGAACGGCGTCCCGGAGCGGGTGTTCATGAAGGACATCGGCGAGGAGGTCATCGTGATGGGCGATGCGGTGCCCCTGCCCGAGGCGGCCCGCCGGATCCGGATCGAGATTCCGGAGGAGGAGAAGGTGCTTTCCCTCTTCACGGACGTGTTCGACTGCTTCCTGCGCTTCCTCGCCGCGATCCTGGCCGAGGAAGGGCTGCTGGACGCGGATGGGTTCTGGAGTGCGGTCGCCGACGTCGTCCTGGAGTACCAGCGCGAGCACCCGGAGCTGGCGGAGCGGTTCGCCGCGCATGACCTGTTTGCCGCCGATTTCGCGCGCTCCTGCCTGAACCGGCTGCAGCTGCGGGACAACCAGCAGATGCTGGACATCTCCGATCCCTCCGGCGGCCTGCAGTTCTCCGGCCGGCTGGCCAACCCGCTCGCCCGGTACCGGCCCGCCGCCGCCTGACGCCGGCCGAGGCCGCCGGAGCCGCCGTCGGCTCCGGCGGCGGTTCGCCGGCGCGCCGTCAGGTCAGCGCGGGCCCATCCGGATGGCCCCGTCCAGGCGGATGGTTTCGCCGTTGAGCATCTGGTTTGCCACGATGTGCTCCACCAGCTGCGCGTACTCCCCGGGCCGCCCGAGCCGCGAGGGGTGCGGAACCTGGGCGGCAAGCGAGTCCTGGGCGGCCTGCGGCAGCCCGGCCATCATCGGCGTCTCGAAGATGCCGGGGGCGATGGTCACCACGCGGATCAGGTGCCGGGCCAGTTCGCGGGCGATCGGCAGCGTCATGGCCGCCACCCCGCCCTTGGACGCCGCATAGGCGGGCTGGCCGATCTGCCCGTCGAACGCCGCCACCGATGCGGTGTTGATGATGACGCCGCGCTCCGCGGTGCCCTGGGCTTCGACCGGTTCGGTCTCCGCCATGGCGGCCGCGGCCAGCCGGATGACGTTGAACGTGCCGATCAGGTTTACGTTGATGACCCGGGCGAAGTCCGCCAGGGGCAGCACTCCGTCCTTGCCGAGCACCTTGCCCGGGGTGGCGATGCCTGCGCAGTTCACGGCGATCCGCAGCGGCCCGGCCGCCATGGCTGCCTCCACCGCCGACTGCACCTGCTCCGGATCGGTCACGTCCCCGGGCACGAAGTGCGCGTTGTCGCCCAGCTCCGCGGCGTAGGCCAGCCCTCCGGAGGAGGGCAGGTCCACCAGGATGACGGTCGCGCCGGCGTCGTAGAGCCTGCGGGCCGTGGCCCGGCCCAGTCCTGACGCGCCGCCGGTGACGAGGGCCGATGTACCGGAAATGTCCACTGATTCCTCCTGCAGATGGGTGCCTGGACTCCGAGCCTACTGTGGTCTGCACCACAGATGCAGCAGCGCCGGCCGTGCCTGCTCTTCCATGACGTTCCGCGGCCTGTCCTGCGGCGGCTGGTTAGGCTGGGGCCATGGTGGATCCCGCAGCCGTACCCGATGCCGCTCCCGCCGCCCGGGCGGAGGCGGCGGCCGACGCCGTCGTGCGTACCTTCGGCGGCCGGGCGCTCGGCCTGCCGGGCACCCACCTGGCCCGGGTGCAGGCTCCCGCGCCGCCGGCGGCCGGGCTCCGGCGCCTGGTTCCGGCCGGGCCCTGGCACTACTGGTGGCAGGCCCACTATCTGGAGGCGCTGCTGGACCGGTCCGAGCGGCTGCAGGCCGCGGGGCGGGCCCGTGAAGCGGCCGCCGCGCTGCGGATGTCCCGGCGGCTGGCGCGCGGCATCGCCGTCCGCAACGGCCTGCGCTGGACCAACAGCTTTTATGACGACATGGCCTGGCTGGCCCTGGCCACCCACCGGATGGGCGCGCTCGGCGGGGGCGCCGGAACGCCTCGGCAGCTGACCGCCGCACTGGTGTCGGCGCATACGCCGGAGCTCGGCGGCGGGCTCTGGTGGAACCGGGACCGCAACTACAAGAACACCGCGGCCACCGGTCCCGCCGCCCTGCACTTCGCCCGCCTCGGCGAGCGCGGCCGGGCGCAGGAGCTGGTGGACTGGCTGCAGGGCACGCTGCAGGACCCGGAGTCCGGCCTGTTCCTGGACGGGATCCGGATGCGCGGCTCAAAGCCCACGCTGGACCGCGCGGTCTACAGCTACAACCAGGGGCCGGTGCTCGGGGCGCTGCTGGAGCTTGGCGGATCCGCGAACCTCGCCGCGGCCGCCGGGCTGGTGGAGGCGGTGGCCGTGCACCTGGCCGGGCCGGAGGGCGTGCTGCGCAGCCATGACGGCGGCGACGGGGGCCTCTTCACCGGCATCCTGGCCCGTTACCTGGCCGCCGCTGCCGTGGATCCGCGGTTGCCGGACGGCCCGCGGACCGCGGCCGCCGATTTGCTCCACGCTACCGCGGACGCCCTGTGGGCGGGGCGGGGCAGCCTCGACGGGCGGCCGGTGTTCGCCCGGCACGCCGGCCGGGACACCGACGCGGCGCAACCGCCGGGCACCGCCGTCGGGCTCTCCACGCAGCTGCAGGCCTGGCTGGTGTTTGAGGCCGCCGCCCGGGCGGCGGGCGGAGGATTCAGCCGGAGGCCTTGAGCGGCTGCTGCGACTGGGCGGCGTGTTCATCGAGATCCGCCAGGGTCAGCGGATGGCTTGGCTGCGGCGGCAGCGGAAAGCTGCGCTCCATGTCCAGGCCGCTGTGCACGCGGAGCACCTCGCCGGAGTCCATCAGCCGCCAGTTGGGGTTGTCGTCCATCTTTTCGGTGGCGATGACGACGGCGGGGCGCCGGTTGCGGGCCAGGTCCTCGCTTTCCACGCTGATCCGTACCGAGTGCTGGCCCTTGTGCGGCTCTTCGCCAGCCACCTGCAGCACGTACAGCGGATGGGTGTCCGGATAGCGCACAGCCCACAGTTCGCCGTCGGTGGCGATGATGAGGTTCACCGCGTAGAGGCGCAGGTTCTCCGCCACCCACGTCAGGGCCGCGGTGATCGCCGCCCCCAAGTCGCCTCCGTTGCCGCGCGCCTCCCCGGTGATGAGGGCAAAGACCCGCTCCGAATCCGTCTGGCCCCGCACCAGGTCCATGACCCCAAGCTGCCGCAGCCGGTCCTCCAGCAGCCCCAGGTCCTCCACCACCCCGTTGTGGGCCAGCAGCCGGTCCTCCTGCAGGAACGGATGCGTGTTGACCAGGGTGTCTCCTCCGGTGCTGGCGTACCGGATGTGCGCCACGAACGGGGTGCCCTCCAGTTCGCGGGCTTCCGCCGCATACTGCACATCCTCGTACGCGGCGATCGGCGCCTTGTCCACCTTGGGCCGCCCCTGGGGATCGAAGAGCCCGATGCCGAACCCGTCCGCTTCCCGGCGGCTCTGCTGCGCCAGGCTGTCCGGGGCGGTCAGCAGCCAGAACGTGGCCTTCGCCGGCGTGCCGGTGTGCATTCCAAACAGACGGCACATGGTTCCTCCTCGGGGCCCGCCGGGGACGCAGGTGGCGCCGGCACCGGGGCCTGCCACCAGCGTCCCCGCTCGGCTGCGGAGGGGCAAGGGACAGCACCGGTTCCTCCGCCGCCCCGTCCTGATCCCGTGTCCGTGCCGGGTTCAGCCACGGGCAGAAGCGCCGCGTGCCGAATGACGCCCGGCCGGGCTTTGCGGTAGAACACTGCTATGAGCGTTCGTACCCCAGACCCTTATCCCGGCTGGCTCTCGGAGGAGGATCTCCACGAAGCCCGGCAGCGGCTGCCCATGGTCTATGTGGAGGCTGTGCCGGTGCGCTGCGACCCGCTGGGCTATGTGACCGAGGTGGGCCTGCTGCTGCAGGGGACCAACGACGGACAGATCGTGCGCTCCTTCGTCTCGGGCCGGGTCATGTACCGCGAGACCATCCGCGCGGCCCTGCTGCGCCACCTGGAAAAGGACCTCGGGCCCATGGCGCTGCCCCAGCTGCCGCCCTGCCTGACCCCGTTCACCGTGGCCGAGTATTTCCCCGCGCCCTCGCAGACCGGGCTGACCGATGAACGCCAGCACGCCGTCGCGCTCTGTTACGTGATTCCGGTGACCGGTGAGTGCAATCCCCGGCAGGATGCCCTGGAGCTGTCCTGGCTGACGCCCGAGGAGGCGCTGCGCCCCGAGGTGTACAACGAATTCTCCGGCGGCCGCGGCGACCTGCTCCGGCAGGCCCTGGCCTCCGCCGGCTGGGGGCGCTGAGCGGCGCCGTTACCGCATCTTTATATACTGGGGGAACCGTCCGAGGGAGAAGGAACCAGCAATGCCAGAGAACCAGCCGGAGACGTATGCCTTCCGGGTGAACGCGGAGCACCTCCGCCCGGGCCAGGGCCTGGTTCTCGCCGACGGCAGCGCCGCCCCGGTCGAGTCGCTGAGCATTGAAACCGATGACTTCGGCGTTCCCGCCCTCGCGGTGGCCCTGCTCGAGGACAACCGCACCGTCCGGATGGCGTACGGTTCCACCGTGCGGGTCCAGGCGCCGGCTCCGGAGGGGCCGCCGTCGGCCGCCGTCCGTTCGGTGCCCACCGAGGAGGAGAGCTTCACCGCCGTCCTCGACGCCGCCGCTCAGGCCCACCCCGACGAACCCGCCGTCCGCGAGATCACGGCCCGGCTGGGCCGCGGGTTCAACGTGAAGTCCGGCAGCCAGCTGCAGGACGTCCGGGACCTGGCGCACCTGCTGTACGTGGACCTCGCCGACGCCCGGCACGCGCTGCAGGTCAGCACCCTGCTCACCGGGCTGCCCTTCGACGGCAACTTCGGGCGCTGGCACTGGATCCAGGGCACCCTGGCCCTCGCCTCCCACATCACCCGCGAGCAGGGCGACCCCGAGGCCTCGGCGGCCTTCGCCCGGGCGGTTCGCGCCGCGGACGACTCCGAAACCGATCCGCTGAAGGCCAAGCTCGCCGCCGAGCTGCTGCAGCGCCAGCTCAACCAGCCGAACCTGTACGACCGCGAGATCCACCGCGCCGCCGAGGCCGGAGACCAGGCCGCCGAACGGGAATGGCGGGTGCTGCGCCTGGACACCCTGCTCTATCTGCGCGCCCACGGCGGCTCGCAGACCCTCAGCGCCGGCGAGCTGGAACGGCGCATCGACGCCGAGCTCGCCGCGGTGCGGGCCCTCGGCCGCGACGGGCAGCCCGCCTAGCCCTGCCCGTCCCGGTTCCCTGCGGTTCCCTGCCGCTAGCGCGGCGCCCGGGTCGAATCACGCACCACCAGTTCCGGCTGGAAGCTGACGTGCCGGTGGTGGTGGTCCTCGGCCAGCTCGTCTTCCAGCAGTTCGACGGCGGTGCGCCCGATCAACCGCGCCGGCTGGCGGATGGAGGACAGCGGAACGATGGCTGAGGGTGCGAAGTCGATGTCGTCATAGCCGATCAGGGCGATGTCCTGCGGCACCCGGATGCGGTGGCCGAACACGAAGGCCTGGAGCAGTCCGATGGCGAGCAGGTCGTTGGCCGCGAAGACCGCATCGGGGCGTTCGGCCGCCGGCCTGCCCAGCAGTGCCTCGCCGACGCGGCGGCCCTCCAGCACGGTCAGGGACTTGGTATCCGCTACGTCCAGCGACGCCCCGGGAACGGCGTCGACGGCGGCCCGGGCTCCGGCTTCACGGTCCGCCACCTGGTGCAGGCACGTCGGCCCGCCCACAAATGTGATCCGCCGCGCTCCGCCCTCGAGCAGGTGGGTGACCGCCATCCGGCCGCCCTCGACGTCGTCGACGGCCAGGGAACAGTACTGGGAGGCCGGCGCCTGCTCATCGACCAGCACCACCGGCGTGCCGCGGGAGCGCAGCCGCTCGATCCGCCGCCGTTCCGGGGACTGCGGGGTGATGAGCACCCCGCGCACCCGCTGTTCCTCGAACAGGTCCAGGTAAACCTGCTCACGGCTGCGGGACAGCCCGGAGTTGCCCACGATGACGGCCTGCCCGTGGGCGTCCGCGGCCGCCTCGGCTCCGCGGGCGATCTCGTTGTAGAACGGGTTCCCGGTGTCCTGCACGACCAGCCCGATGGTGCGCGAGCGGCCCGCCTTCAGCTGCCGGGCGACGTCATTGCGCACATAGCCCAGTTCCTCGATGGCCTTCTGGACCCGGCGGCGGCGGTCTTCGGAGACCATCTCGGGCCGGTTGATCACGTTGGAGACCGTGCCGATCGAGACCTGGGCTTCCCTGGCGACGTCCTTGATGCTCACCGGGAATCTCTCCATGCAGTGCCTTCACTTTCACATCGGTCGTGGTGCGTCACGCGGGCTGGCATCGGCCCGGACCGCCGCGGCCGTCCAGGGTGCAGGGGTCCATTCTAATGAGCCTCATCCCACGTGGGGGCGGAATTGCCCTCCGATGACGGCGAGCGGCCGGGCGGCCCGCCGGCGCCGGGCGGTGAACCCGGTCATCGGCGCATGTATGCTGGGCCACACGCTGAGAAGGATCAGCGGTTCTGCGGGAGCCCTCCGGGGCTGAGAGGGCTTAAGCGCCGACCGCCGCACCTGATGCGGGTTATGCCGCCGTAGGAAAGGACCCTCCGATGCACGCTGCCCTCCCCGCTCCCGGCGGCCCCACCGCGCCTGACGGCCCCGTGTCGGTGGACGTCGCGGTGGCCGGCGCGGGCGTGATCGGCCTCGCCGTCGCGTGGCGGCTACGGTTGGCCGGATTCCGGGTGGCGCTGGTGGATCCCGCCCCCGCCATGGGCGCTTCCCGGGCCGCCGCCGGCATGCTGGCCCCGGCCAGCGAGGTCCAGTATCAGCAGGAGGCCCTGTTTCCGCTGATGCGCGCCGCCGCCGGGGAGTACCCGGCGTTCGCTGCGTCCGTGGAACGGGCGTCGGGGCTGCCGTCCGGCTACCGGGCCACCGAGACCCTCGTCTGCGCAGCCGATGCCGCCGACCGGCACGCCCTGGAGGACCTGCGCCGTCTGCAGGAGGGGCACGGAATGGCGGTGGAACCGCTGCCGCTGCGGGCCGCCCGCAGGGTGGAGCCGGCGCTCAGCCCGCGGCTGGCCGGCGTCTTCCGGATTCCGGGCGACCACCAGGTGGATCCCCGGATGCTGGCCGCCGCGCTCCTGGGCGCCCTCGGCTGCAGCGACGCGGGCCCCTGGGTGGCGCCGGGTGCCGACGACGGCGGGCCGGCGATTGTTCTCCGGGACCGTGCCGAGGCGCTGCACCGCACCGCCGACGGCGCCGTGGCCGGGCTGGTCCTTGCGGGCGGCACCACCGTGCGCGCCGGCTGGACCGTGCTGGCCACCGGAGCAGGGCCGGAACCGGCCAACCTTCCGCCCGGGCTCACCCTGCCTCCGGTGCGGCCGGTGTTCGGGGACATCCTGCGGGCCCGGGTGCGGCCAGGGGCTCCTCCCCTGCTCGAACGGACCGTGCGCGGGTTGGTCCGCGGCCTTCCCGTCTACCTTGTGCCGCGGGCCGACGGCTCCCTGGTCATCGGCGCCACCGCCCGCGAGGACAACCGCCCGGGAGTGGACGTCGGCGGAGTCTTCGCCCTGCTGCGGGATGCCCGGGCACTGGTGCCCGCGGTGGACGATCTGGAGCTGGTGGAGACAATGGCCCGGGCCCGGCCCGGCACCCCCGACGATCTGCCCTACCTGGGCGTTCCCTGCACCGGCGACGGCCGCCCGGTTGCCGGTCTGGTGCTGGCCACCGGCTTCTTCCGGCACGGCGTGCTGCTGGCGCCGCTTGCCGCCCGGCTCACGGCCGGCCTGATCGCCGGCACGTCCGGGGCCGAACCCGCGGACGCCGCGTATCTGGCCGCGGCAGCTCCGGACCGTTTCCGCTCCGTCCCGACGCACCTCTGAAAGGAACTCTCCATGCCGGCCATTACCTTCAACGGCGCCGCCCGCGCCGTGCCCGAGGACACCACGGTGTCCCAGCTCGTCGCCTCCGCGCTCGGACGCGCCCTCGACCCGGCAGGCCAGCCGGCCGACGGCGGCCGCCTGGGCGTCGCGGTGGCGGTGGACGCCGTCGTCCTGCCGCGCAGCCTCTGGCACACCACCCCGGTGGCGGACGGGCAGAGCATCGAACTCGTCACCGCCGTGCAGGGAGGCTGATCATGGACCCCTTCGCCGATCCGCTGGTCATTGACGGTGTGGCCCTGGGCTCCCGGCTCATCATGGGCACCGGTGGGCTCAGCTCGCTGCACACGCTGGAACAGGCGCTGCTGGCCTCGGGCACCGCACTGACCACCGTGGCCCTGCGTCGGTACGCCCCCGCGTCGGGCAGCTCGCTGTTCGAGGTGCTGGAGCGCAACGGCATCCGCATCCTGCCCAACACCGCCGGCTGCTACACCGCCCGGGACGCGCTGCTGACGGCCGAGCTGGGGCGCGAGGCGCTGGAGACGGACTGGGTCAAACTGGAGGTCATCGCCGATGACCGGACGCTGCTGCCGGACGTGGTGGAGCTGCTCGACGCCGTCGAGCAGCTGGCCGCCCGCGGCTTCAGGGTCTTCGCCTACACCTCGGATGATCCCGCCGTCGCCCGGCGGCTGGAGGACGTGGGCGCCGCCGCGGTGATGCCGCTGGGGGCGCCCATCGGCACCGGGCTGGGGATCCTGAACCCGCACAACATAGAGCTGATCTGCGCCCGGGCGCAGGTGCCGGTGATCCTGGACGCGGGCATCGGCACGGCGTCGGAGGCCGCGCGGGCCATGGAGCTGGGCTGCGACGCCGTGCTGCTGGCCTCCGCGGTGACCCGGGCCCAGGATCCGGTTGCCATGGCCGCGGCGATGGCGCACGCCGTCGCCGCCGGCCGGCTGGCCGCCGGCGCGGGCCGGATACCGGCCCGCCGGCATGCCCTCGCCTCCTCACCGATGGCGGGACGGGTGGACACCGGCGGGCCCGCGGAGATCCCGCGCGGGGACTGGGCTCCGGCCGGAGCCGGAGACGGCGCCTAGCGCGCCGCGGTGACCCGCGGTTCGTAGCGGATCGGTTCGAACGTGCGCGCGACCAGCAGGCGCAGCTCCTCCAGCCCGCCGCTGACCAGGCCGGCGGCGCGGGCCTGGACCAGCACGTTGCCGATCGCGGTGGCTTCGACCGGGCCGGCGTACACGGTGCGGCCGGTCCGATCGGCGGTGAGCTGGCAGAGCAGGCTGTTCTGCGAGCCGCCGCCGACCACGTGGACCGTGCGGATGGTCCGCCCGGTGAGCCGCTCGATCTGTTCCAGGACGTCCGCATAGGCGGCGGCCAGGGACTCCAGGATCGAGCGCACCACCTCGGCCCGGGTCTGCGGCGGCCGGATCCCGCGCTCGGTGCACCATTCGGCGATGCGCGCCGGCATGTCCCCGGGCGGGGTGAACCGGTCGTCCATCACGTCGAAGACCGGCATCGGCTCCGTGACGGCGGCCGCCTGGCTGATCAGTTCGGCCAGGTTGCTGGTGCGCTGGGCTTCGGTGGCGCCGGGGCCGTCCCAGGTCCGGATGGATTCGGAGAGCAGCCAGAGCCCGGAGACGTTCTTCAGGTACCGGATCCGCCCGTCCACGCCGCCTTCGTTGGTGAAGTTGGCGGCGTGGCTTTCGGGTGTGAGGACCGGCGCGGGCAGCTCCACGCCCACCAGGGACCAGGTGCCGGAGGAGATGAACGCGGCGTCCTCGTCGGCGAAGGGCACGGCGACGACCGCGGAGGCGGTGTCGTGGGAGCCGACGGCGGTCACCGGCAGCCCGGCGGGCGCGCCCAGTTCGGCGGCCACCGCCGGCAGCAGGCCGCCGATTTCGGTGCCCGGAGCGACCAGCGGGGCGAACAGGTCCGCGGGCAGCCCCATCCGGCCCATGAGGTCGGCGTCCCACTGCCGGGTGCGCGCATCCAGCAGCCCGGTGGTGGCGGCGTTGGTCTCCTCGGTGACCTGGGCGCCGGTGAGCCAGTAGGCCACCAGGTCCGGGATCAGCAGGGCCCGGTCCGCGGCGGCCAGGTCGCCGCGCTGCCGGTCCACGGCCAGCTGGAACACCGTGTTGAACGGCAGGTGCTGCAGGCCGCTGCGGGCGTACAGATCCTCCGGCGCCACCGCGGCGTGCACGGCCTGCACGCCCGCGGCGGTGCGCTCGTCCCGGTAGTGGTACGGCAGGCCGAGCAGCTTCCCGCCGCGCAGCAGCCCGTAGTCCACGGCCCAGGAGTCGACGCCGATGGACCGGACGTCCGGTTCCTCCCGCAGCGCCTGCGCGAGCCCTGCGGTCAGGGACCGGTAGAGCTCGGTGATGTTCCAGTGCAGGCCGGGCCCGTTGCCCTCGTGCAGCCGCACCGGCTGGTTGGGGAAGCGCGCCACGTGCCGCATCCGGATCCGCCCGTCGGCCACGCTGCCCAGGATGACGCGGCCGCTGGTCGCTCCCAGGTCGACGGCCGCCACCGCTGCCGATGTGCTCATGCTCTGTCCTTATCTCTTGCCCGTCGCGCCGCTCAGCGCAGGAACGCGGCGGCGACGCCGGCGTCGACCGGGATGTGCAGGCCGGTGGTGTGGGAGAGGTCGGAGCCGGTCAGCACGGCGGCCGCGTTGGCGACGTTCTCCGGCAGCACCTCGCGCTTGAGCAGGGTGCGCTGGGCGTAGAACTTGCCCAGCTCCTCCTCGGGGACGCCGTACACGGCGGCGCGCTTGGCACCCCAGCCGCCGGCGAAGATGCCGGAGCCGCGGACCACGCCGTCGGGGTTGATGCCGTTGACCTTGATGCCGTGCTCGCCCAGTTCGGCGGCCAGCAGGCGCACCTGGTGGGCCTGGTCGGCCTTGACCGCGGAGTAGGCGATGTTGTTCGGGCCGGCGAAGACGGAGTTCTTGGAGGAGATGTAGAGGATGTCTCCGCCCATCTCCTGGGCAATCATGGCCTTGGCCGCGGCCTGGGAGACCAGGAAGGAGCCCTTGGCCATCACGTCGTGCTGCAGGTCCCAGTCCTTTTCGCTGGTTTCCAGCAGCGGCTTGGAGATGGACAGGCCGGCGTTGTTGACCACCAGGTCGATGCCGCCGAAGGCCAGCACGGTGGCGTCCACCGCGGCGGCGACCTGCGCGGCGTCGGTCACGTCTGCGCGGACGCCGATGGCGACGTCGGATCCGCCCAGCTCGGCGGCCACCTGCTCGGCGGCCTCCAGGTTCAGGTCCGCGATGACCACGCAGGCGCCCTCGGCGGCCAGGCGGGTGGCGATGGCCTTGCCGATGCCCGACGCCGCGCCGGTCACCAGGGCGATGCGGGTGGCGTGGCTGCGCGGCTTGGGCATCCGCGCCAGCTTCGCCTCCTCCAGCGCCCAGTATTCGATGCGGAACTTCTCGGACTCGTCGATCGGCGCGTAGCTGGAGATGCCCTCGGCGCCGCGCATGACGTTGATGGCGTTGAGGTAGAACTCGCCGGCCACCCGGGCGGTCTGCTTGTCCTTGCCCCAGGAGAACATGCCGACGCCGGGCACCAGCACGATGGCCGGGTCCGCGCCGCGCATGGCGGGCGAATCGGCGTCGGCGTGGCGCTCGTAGTAGGCCTGGTAGTCGGCGCGGTAGGCCTCGTGCAGTTCCTTCAGCCGGGCGACGCTGTCCTCCACCGGGGCGTCGGCGGGCAGGTCCAGGACCAGCGGCTTGACCTTGGTGCGCAGGAAGTGGTCCGGGCAGGAGGTGCCCAGGGCGGCCAGCCGCGGGTGCTCCGCGGCGGCGAGGAAGTCCAGGATCCGCGGGTCGTCCATGAAGTGGCCCACCTGCGGGCGGTCATGCGAGGCCAGGCCGCGGATCACCGGGGCCAGCGCGGCGGCCTTGGCGCGGCGTTCGGCCTCCGGCAGCGCCTCGTAGCCGGGCAGCGCCGGGCCGAACGGCTCGGCCTTGGAGTGCTCGGCGATGTAGGCCTCGGCGGTGTCGATGATCCACCGGGAGTTGGCCTCGGCCTCGTCGCTGGTGGCGCCCCAGGCGGTGATGCCGTGGCCGCCGAGGATGGTGCCGACCGCGGCCGGGTTGGCTTCCTTGATCGCGGCGATGTCCAGGCCCAGCTGGAAGCCGGGGCGGCGCCAGGGCACCCAGACCACCTTGTCGCCGAAGATCTTCGCCGTCAGCTCCTCGCCGTCGGCGGCGGTGGCGATGGCAATGCCGGAGTCCGGGTGCAGGTGGTCCACGTGCGCGGCGTCCACCAGCCCGTGCATGGCGGTGTCGATCGACGGCGCGGCGCCGCCCTTGCCGTGCAGGCAGTAGTCGAACGCGGCGACCATTTCGTCTTCGTGCTCGACGCCGCGGTAGACGTTCTTCAGCGCCCGCACGCGGTCCAGGCGCAGCACGGCCAGGCCCTTCTCCTTGAGGGTGCCCAGGTCACCGCCGGAGCCCTTGACCCACAGCAGTTCAACGTCCTCGCCGGTCACCGGGTCGGCCGCGGTGCCCTTGGCGGAGGTGTTGCCGCCGGCGTAGTTGGTGTTCTTCGGGTCCGAACCGAGCCGGTTGGAACGGGCGATCAGGTCGGCGACGACGGTCTGCCCGGCGGTCGGGGTGCTGGCGGGGGCGTTCATGCGAAGGGTCTCCTCGTGGAGTGGACGAAATCGAATGGAGGGCGGAAGCGGGAGGGCGGGCGCCGCCGCCCGGGGCTCAGGTGCCCCGGGCGGCGGCGCCGGACGGGCTTAGGAGCCCCAGGAGGCCTGGGTGCCGCCGACACGTTCCTCGGCGATGCGCTGCTGGTAGCCGGACGCGGCGTAGGCGGCCATGGGATCGGCAGGCAGGCCCCGGGACTCACGCCAGGCGGCCAGCTGCGGGCGGACGTCGGTGTAGAAGGCGTCCATCAGCACCTGGTGCGCGCCGAGCACATCGCCGGCGGCCTGCGCGGCGGCGAGGGCCTCGCCGTCGATCAGCAGGGCACGGGCCGTCATTTCCTGGACGTTGAGCACCGAGCGGATCTGGCCGGGGATCTTGTCCTCGATGTTGTGGCACTGGTCCAGCATGAACGCGACGCCGGCCTCCGGGTCCAGCCCGCCGCCGCGGACCACCTCGACCATGATGCGGAAGAGCTGGAACGGATCGGCGGCGCCGACGATCAGGTCGTCGTCGGCGTAGTTGCGGGAGTTGAAGTCGAAGGAGCCGAGCTTGCCCAGGCGCAGCAGCTGCATGACGATGAACTCGATGTTGGTGCCGGGTGCGTGGTGACCGGTGTCCAGGCAGACCTTGGCCTTGTCGCCGAGGGCGGCGACCTGGGTGTAGGCAGTGCCCCAGTCCGGCACATCGGTGTGGTAGAACGCCGGTTCGAAGAACTTGTACTCCAGCACCAGGCGCTGCTCGGCGCCCAGCTGGGCGTAGATCTCGGCCAGCGACTCGGCAAGCCGGTCCTGGCGTCCGCGCATGTCCTGCTGCCCGGCATAGTTGGTGCCATCGGCCAGCCAGATCTTCAGGTCCCGGGAGCCGGTGACGTCCATGATGCCCAGGCACTCGAGGTGGTGGTCGATCGCCTTGCGCCGCACGCCGGGGTCGGCGGAGGTCAGCGAGCCGAACTTGTACTCCTCGTCCTGGAACGTGTTGGAGTTTATGGTGCCCAGCTCCACGCCCTGGTCGGCGGCGTAGCGGGCCAGCGCGGCGTAGTCGTCCACCTTGTCCCACGGAATGTGCAGCGCCACCTTCGGGGCCAGCCCGGTGAACCGGTGGACCTGGGCGGCGTCGGCGATCTTCTCCTCCACGGTGCGCGGCGTGCCCGGGGTGGAGAACACCTTGAAGCGGGTTCCGGAGTTGCCGAAGGCCCAGGACGGAAGTTCGATGGCCTGCGCGGCCAGCTGGGGGGCGATGTCGTCGAATTCAGGCATGTGCATCACTTCTCTGTGGATAGCCGGCGGGCGGCGCCGCAGATACGCAAGGACACCGCATTGAATCGTTTCACCAAACTAAGCCCGAACCGTGAGCCAGGTCAAACGTCACCCCAGCAGCAACAACAACACCACCGGAAACTTTGTCTTGAAACGTCTCAAGTTTTGGATACTATGAGTCCGGCAGCACATGAGAGCCCCCTCACAGGGTTCACCCCGCCGGGATTCCCGTCCGGCCGGTCCGGCTGCCGCCACAGGTGCGAAGGTCCTCCCGGACCCGCCACATTACGAAGGAGTGATGAATGGGCCGTTCCCCATCCACGGCTGACCTGCAGGAGCTGGTCCGGCTTCCCGCGGAGACCACGCGCACCCGCCGGTGCTTCCTGCTCCACGTCCGCCCGGAGCGGCTCGCCGAGTACGTCGAGGTCCACCAGCGGGTCTGGCCGGAGATGCTCGAGGCCCTGCGCGGGACCGGCTGGCGGAACTACTCGCTGTTCCTGCGCGCCGAGGACGGCCTGGTCGTGGGCTACTACGAGGCCGACGACGCCGACGCCACCCAGGAGCGGATGGACGCGCACCCGGTCAACACCCGCTGGCAGGCCGAAATGGCGCAGTACTTCGTCGAAGGCACTTCGGCGCAGACGCTGACGCAGTACTTCCACCTCGCCTGACTCTGTCTTCTTCGGGGCACACCCGTGCCCGCTTCACAGCACCTTCTTCACCGTTGCAGAAAGGCTCGCCATGAGCAGCACCACGAAGCTCGGCGGATGGAAAGCCACCATCGCCGTGTCCATGTCCAACTACATCGAGGCCGGCTCGATCATCGCCCTGGCCACCAGCCTGACCCTCTGGCAGGAGTACTTCGGGTTCAGCAACCTGCTGGTCGGCCTGGTCGCCGCCCTGAGCGCCAACGCCTTCGGCGCGGCGATCGGCGCCCTCATCGGCGGGCCGCTGGGCGACCGGTACGGGCGCAAGTTCATCTACACGTATGACCTGATCCTCTACATGCTCGGCACCCTGCTGGTCATCTTCGCGGTGGCCCCGTGGATGCTCATCGTGGGCGTGATCCTCACCGGCATCGCCGTCGGCGCCGGCGTGCCCGTGGCCTGGACCTACATTGCCGAAGAGGCGCCCGCCGAGCACCGGGCCAAGCACGTGGGCACCGCCCAGCTGGCCTGGTCCCTCGGCCCGGCCCTGGTGTTCCTGTTCGCCACGCTCGTGGTTCCGCTGGGCCTGACCGGCAGCCGCATCATCTTCGCCCACCTGTTCGTCGTCGCCTTCATCACCTGGTGGATCCGCCGCGGCCTCTCCGAGTCGGCCACCTGGAAGAAGTCCGACGAGGAGCGGCGCACCGCCGAGGCCGGCGGCGTCAAGCGCCGCAACTACCGCGAGCTGCTGACCAGCGCCACCAACGTGAAGGCGCTGCTGTTCCTGACCGGCGTGTACGCCCTCTGGAACCTCGTCGCCGGGCAGATGGGCATCTTCATGCCGCGGGTGTACGAGACCGCCGGCGTCGAATCCGCCACGCAGCAGAACCTGCTGCAGGTGCTGCTCTGGACCCTCACCGTGGCCGCCACCTACTTCGGCTTTATGAAGTACGGCGACCGGGTGGACCGCCGCCTGCTCTACGGCATCGGCGCCGTGCTGGGCATCATCGCCTGGCTGCTGCTGATCTTCGCGCACGTGACCATGCCGGTGCTGATCCTCTTCGCCGCGCTGTGGGGCATCTCCGCCGGCATCGGCGCCCAGGCCTTCTACGCACTGTGGGCCGCCGAAATGTTCCCGACCCGTCTGCGCGCCAGCGCCCAGGGCGTGCTGTTCTTCGTCGCCCGCATCGTGGTCGGCCTGCTCAGCTACTGGTTCCCCACGCTGCTCGCCGAGCAGGGCGTGCCGTTCGTGGGCATGATCATGATCGGCGCGCTCGTCGCCGCCATGCTCATCGGCGTCCTCTGGGCCCCGAACACCCGCGGCAGGACGCTGGAGGACATCGAGGCCGAGCGTTACGGCCGGGCCCCGGAAGCGGCACGGCAGGACGCGGCGCTCTAACCCGCGTTCCCGGAACCTCCCGGGAGCGGCACTGCACGTGCCGTTCCCGGGAGGTTCCCGTGATTAAGGACAGGTTCCTCCGGCAGGGTCCCGGTCGCCGCCCGGCCTCGCAGCACCGTGGCGCGCCAGTGCAGCAGGAGCACCACGGCCATGCCGACGGCGGCGCCGATCACCGTCTCCACGGCACGGTCCTGCAGCAGCACCGCCGGGGCCGAGGGGCGTGCCAGCTCGGTGCTGACCAGCGCCAGCGGGGTCACGAACACCTGCGCCAGGGCGTACTGGCGGAGCACGAACATCTCCGCGGCGAACTGCAGCAGGGCGATCACCACGGCCATCTGCCAGGGCTCCAGCCCGGGCCACAGGATCAGCGCGGTGACCAGCAGGCCCGCGAACGTGCCCAGGACCCGCTGCACCCCGCGGAACATCCGGCTGCGCACGGTCTGGCCCACCAGCGGCACGGTCGCGGCGACCATCGCCCAGTAGTTGTGGCCGATGCCGAGCGCGGTGGCGATGCACCCGGCGACGGCGGCCGCGAGCAGGTGCAGGCCGGCGTCGGCGGCAAGGGCCCGGCGCTGGGCCGGTGAGAAGTGGGCCCGGGCGGGCCGCTGCCAGCCGGTGCGGTGCCGGCGGCTGAGCAGTCCGAGCTGGCCCAGGACCAGGGCGAAGACCACCGTGCAGACCGCGGTGAGCAGCGCCTGCCAGGCCGGCGGATGCGACGGCATGGAGGCGATCGCGCCGTAGGCGAAGATGTGGAACAGGGAACCGGCCGGGCGCAGCCGCCACAGGCCCGCGGCCAGGCTCGCCAGCCCCGCCACCAGCGAGGTTCCGGCCACGATGTCCCATGCGTCGGGATGCAGCCGGGCGGAGGCCACCGCGGCGGTGACCACCAGGAGCATCAACGCCCCGGCGCGCAGCTGGTGGCCCAGACGTGCCCGGTGCGCCTCGTTGCGTCCGTAGATGCCGGTGAAGGCGCCGAAGGTCGCGAAGATCGCCAGGTCCACCCGGCCCAGCACCAGCAGCAGCAGCAGCGGCACGCCCACGCCCACCCCGCAGCGCAGCGCCACGTGGTGGTCATTGTGCGCCGGAGCCAGGGCGAACAGATCTCGCAGATGCTTCAACGGGACGGCGGTACCTTTCTCGGATCCGGGGCAGCATCCACCCGGGAAAGGCGGGTGGTGGGGTGGCGGCGACGGCGCCGCCTGTCCACGCTACTCCGGCGGTTTGGCGGGCCCGAACTTTTGTGGTGCACCTCCCAGCCGCCGTGCCGGCACCGGCCGACGGCGCCGGGCACCGACGTCGGCCCGCCGTCGCCCCGGAAGCGGCGCGCCGCCGGTAGGGCAAAATGGGAGGGTGTCCTCCTCATCTTCCTTTTCCTTCACCCTTGGCAAGCGGCTGCGCGAGACGGCGCAGCCCACTGAAGAGCAGACGGCGGCCAACGGCGGTGAGTTTCAGGGGCGCACGGGCGTGATCTCGACGCCGCACGGCGAGATCCGCACGCCGGCGTTCATCGGCGTCGGCACCCAGGCCACGGTCAAGGCCGTGCTGCCCGAGGCGATGGCCGAGCTGGGCGCGCAGGCGCTGCTGGCCAACGCCTACCACCTCTACCTGCAGCCGGGCGCCGACGTGCTCGACGCCGCGGGCGGGCTCGGGAAGTTCATGAACTGGCCCGGCCCCACCTTCACCGACTCCGGCGGGTTCCAGGTGATGAGCTTGGGTGCCGGGTTCAAGAAGGTCATCAACATGAACGCCGACGGTTCCGCGCACGCCACCGGGGCGGACGACGACGTCGCTCCCGGCAAGGAGCGCCTCGCGCACGTCGACGACGACGGCGTCTGGTTCAAGTCCCACATCAACGGCGACAAGCACCGGTTCACCCCGGAGATCAGCATGCAGGTCCAGCACCAGCTGGGCGCGGACATCATGTTCGCGTTCGATGAGCTGACCACCCTGATGAATTCCCGCGGCTACCAGGAGCGTTCGCTGGAGCGCACCCGGCTGTGGGCCATCCGCTGCCTCGAAGAGCACCGGCGGCTCACCGAGGAACGCGCGGACAAGCCGTACCAGGCGCTGTTCGGGGTGCTGCAGGGCGCCCAGTATGAGGACCTGCGGCGCAAGGCCGCCCGGGACCTCGGCGCCATGGACTTCGACGGGTTCGGCCTGGGCGGGGCCCTGGAGAAGGAGAACCTGGGCACCATCATCCGCTGGTGCACCGAGGAGCTGCCGGAGGACAAGCCGCGGCACCTGCTGGGCATCTCCGAGCCGGACGACCTGTTCACGGCCATCGAGAACGGCGCCGACACCTTCGACTGCGTCTCCCCCACCCGGGTGGCTCGCACCAGCGCGTTCTACACCCCGTACGGGCGGATCAACCTGCTCAAGGCCCGGTACAAGAAGGACTTCTCCCCGCTGGTCGAGGGCTGCCCCTGCTACACCTGCACGCACTACACCAAGGCGTATCTGCACCACCTGTTCAAGGCCAAGGAGATGCTCTCGGCCACCCTGGTCTCGATCCACAACGAGCACTTCACGGTGAACCTGGTCGACGACGCCCGCCGCGCCATCGAGGACGGCACGTTCTTCGAGCTCAAGGCCGAGGTGCTGGGCAAGTACTACGGCGGCGCGAAGGACGCCTAGGCGTTCCCGCCGGCGCCGCCGGAACTGCGGCTAGTCCCGGATCCGGTCGATCCGCTCGGTGGCGCCCGCCGTCGGCGCCCGGCCGGGCTCGGCCGGGATGTGGGCGGTGGCTGCGTCGTCGGCGGCAGGCGTGCCGTAGCTCGGCTCGTGCTTCTTCAGCAGCCGGATCACGACGCCGGTCACCGGGATAAAGAGGAACTCGACGCCGGTCTTGTACAGGAACCCGAAGATCACGTAGTTCAGGAACCCGGCGGCGTCGCTGATGCCGATCACCGGCGCCGCGACCGCGCAGAAGATCAGCGTGTCGGCGAACTCGCCGACCCCGGTGGAGGCCATCAGCCGGCCGATCAGGGCGCGTTCCTGGAAGCGGCGCTTCATCCGCACCAGCACGTAGGAGTTCAGCAGCTGGCCGACCAGGAACCCGAGCAGACTGGCGACGACGATCTGCCAGACCGGGCCCAGCGCCTGCTCCAGCGCCGCCTGCTTCGCGATGCCGCCGGCGTCGTCGAACCCGGGCAGGGCAATGAGCACCGCGAAGCTGAGCACCGCCAGCAGGGACATGGCGAAGCCGGTGTAGATGGCGCGGCGGGCGGCCTTGAAGCCGTACACCTCGCTGATCACGTCGCCGAGGATGTAGGCGAGCGGGAAGAGGAAGAAGCCGCCGTCGGTGATGATGCTGAAGTCGCCGAAGATCGGGCCGATCACCACCCCCTTGCTCGCGCCGATGTTCGACAGCACGATCACCACGCACATCACCGTCAGCAGGATGTCGTAGTGGGAGCCGCGCCGGCTGGCGAAGGCGGGGACGGAAAGTACCTCGGTGGGGGTCTCTGTACGCATGGGTCCGTTTTCGGTAGTGGTTCACCTGGCCTAAGCCGGCTGTATTAGCACTGTGCCCGCTGCCCCGGGCGGCCGCCGCCGGTGGCATCTGCCTTCCGATATGCGGCCGCGTCCATTCTGCCATGTCCGGGAGCGGGCTGCTGTGGATTGCCCTCCCGCCGGGCGGCCGCAGCGCCTACTGTTGTGCCACCGGTCCAGGGCCCAGCACCCGAAGCGAGGCCGGCCCAGGTGCCCAAGGAGGCGCACGGATGATGGAGCAGACGGACGACGGCGGCCTCCTGCGCCCCGCGCTGCGGCTGCCCGGACGGCGGCTCGCCGCCCCCGGGAACCGGGTCCGGTTCGGGCCCACCGCGTTCGCCGTCGGCTACGGAGTCGCCGCCCTGGTCCTGGCCGCCATCGCCACCGCCGCCGTCGGGTGGGGCACCAGCCGGGATTTCTGGGGCTACGCCTGGATCGCGGTGATCGCGGCGTTCTACGCCGCGGGCCTCGGCCTGCCGACGGCGGTGCCCGTGGGCATCGCTCTGGGGCTGGCGCTGCGGCCGGTGGCCAGCCAGTGGTTGCACGTGCTGGCCTTCTTTGCGGTGCCGGCGCTGCTGACCTGGCTGGCGGTGGCCCTGGCGGTGCGCTCGGTGTTCGTGCCGCTGCTGATGGGGCTCGCGGTGGGCGTCTCCGCGGCCCTCGGCCGGGCGGCCGTCTGGCGGCTGGTCACAGTCGACTGAAGCGGTGGCACCAGCCGCCGTTCCGGGTGGAAGATAGACCCATGTCTGCTAACACACATCCGGCCGCGGCACCGGCCGTAACGCTCACCATCGCAGGTTCCGAGGCCACCGGCGGCGCCGGCGCGCAGGCGGACCTGAAGACCTTCCAGGAGCTCGGCGTCTACGGCATCACCGCGCTGACCTGCATCGTTGCCTTCGATCCGAAGGACAGCTGGAACCACCGCTTCGTTCCGGTCGAGCCGCAGGTCATCAGCAACCAGCTGGAGGCGATCCAGACCGCCTATGACCTGGACACAGTCAAGATCGGCATGCTGGGGACCCCCGCCACCATCGACACCGTGGCCAAGTCGCTGCAGAGCCAGGAGTGGGCCAACATCGTGCTCGACCCGGTGCTGATCTGCAAGGGCCAGGAGCCCGGCGCCGCCCTGGACACCGACCAGGCGCTCAAGGCGCAGATCCTGCCGCTGGCCACCTTCGTGACCCCCAACCACTTTGAGTCCATCTCGCTCTCCGGCATGGAGGACATCGCGAGCGTCGAGGACCTCGTGGAGGCGGCGAAGCGCATCCACGAGGCCAGCGGCGCCGTCGTCCTTGCCAAGGGCGGGGTCCGGCTGGAAGGCGACGACGCCGTCGACGTCTTCTACGACGGTGAAACCCTGGAGGTGCTGCGCGCGCCCAAGATCGGCGACGTCGCGGTCAGCGGCGCCGGCTGCACCCTCGCCGCGGCGATCACCGCCGAGCTCGCCAAGGGCGCCTCGCCGCTGGAGGCGGCGAAGACCGCCAAGGCGTTCGTCACCGAGGGCATCCGCAACCGCGTGTCCTCCAACGCTCCGTTCGACGCCCTGTGGCAGGGCGGCGCCGGCAGCGGCCCGGCCCTCTAGGCCTGCCTGACGTTTCCCTGCGGGGCCGGTGCCGGACGGCACCGGCCCCGCAGCCGTTTGGGGCCACCTTCAGCGTCAGCTCTTAAGGGCACCAGCCCCGGGCGTCAAGGGTGCTGAGCGATATTGAGCGGCTTTTGAGCCAATCACGAACTTCTTCGGAGGTTACTCTCAGCTCCGGCTCCGGCTGCCCCTAAGGTGTGGCTACGGCTGCAGGACTAATGGGGGCCGTAGGTGCATGCTGGCACCCCGTTCGGGGGTTGGGGGCACTGAGGAAAGCTGTCGCAGCGTGCCAGCAGCCGGTCTTGAACGTCTCGTAAGCGTCTGTCCGGTGACGCGCGGCGGAACGTTCAAGGAGCAGGATGAGACTCTCGAAGCATCGGGCCGGCGCAGGGGTGGTTGCCACCCTGGCCGGTGTCGCCCTCACCGCAGGCCTCGGCCTGCCGGCGCAGGCGCAGGAAACGGACGGCGGCGAAGCCCCCGCCCAGGGCATCCAGGTTCGGGATTTCGAGGCCCTCAAGGTCTCGCCCAGCCTGCGGGACCTCAACGGTGAGGTGTCCGCGTATGTGCAGTTCAAGGGTGACGGCGCGTTCGGGCAGACCCAGCCCGAGGCCGTCAAGGAGGGCCGGGAAAAGCCGGTCAACAAGCGTGAACGGGTCCGCCAGATCCGCTCCAACATCGAGGCCCAGGCGCAGTCCGCGGCGGCCGAGGCCTCCGCTGAGGCCCTGTACACCACCACGAACACGCTGCCCGGCGTCGCGGTGCGCGGAGACGCGGAGGCCATCAAGGCTCTCGCCGGCCGCGACGACGTCGCCAGCATCACCCGCATCGTGCCCAAGACCGTGGACAACAAGGGCGCCGACATCGACACCCGGGCGCTGGACAGCTGGGTGCAGCGCAGCGAAACCGGCGAGGGCATCACCATTGCGGTGCTCGACACCGGCATCGACTACACGCACTCCTCCTTCGGCGGCCCCGGCACGGTGGAGGCATACCAGGCTGCGCAGGCCTCCGAGACGATTCCGGCGGCCGACACCGGCCTGCTCGATCCGGAGAAGTTCATCGGCGGCTACGACCTGGTGGGCGATGACTACAACGCCGACCCCTCCTCCCCCACCTACCAGCCGGTGCCGAAGCCGGACCTGAACCCGCTGGACTGCGGCGGGCACGGCTCGCACGTGGCCGGCACCGCCGCCGGCTACGGCACCAACGACGACGGCAGCACCTTCCGCGGCGACTACACCAAGCTCACCGCCGACGAGGTCAACGGCATGCGCATCGGCCCCGGCTCGGCCCCCGAGGCCAAGCTGGTCGGCATCCGCGTCTTCGGCTGCGAGGGTTCCTCCGCCGTCGTGGGCCAGGCCCTGGACTACGTGCTGGACCCCAACGGTGACGGCGACTTCTCAGACCGCGCCCAGGTGGTGAACATGTCCCTCGGCTCGGAGTACGCCCCGTACGACGACCCGGAGAACGCCATCGTGGACAAGCTCACCGAGCTGGGCATCCTCTCCGTCACCTCGGCCGGCAACTCCGGCGACGTGTACGACGTCGGCGGCTCGCCCGGCAACGCCCGTTCCTCGCTGGCGGTGGCCAGCAGCATCGGTTCCCAGGTGACCCTGGACCGCGCCGATGTGCTCGCCCCCGCCGAGGTGGAGGGCACGGCGTCGGGCCAGTACAGCTCCAACTTCAACTACTCCGACCCGGCCGTCACCGAGGAACGCCTCACCGGCGCCGTGGTGATGGCGCCGGCGAACAACCGGTTCGGCTGCGAGGCCTTCCCGGCCGGCTCGCTGGCCGGCAAGTGGGTGTGGATCCAGTGGGAGGAGAACGGCCAGTTCCCGTGCGGCTCCGGCGTGCGCTTCAACAACGCGCAGGCAGCCGGCGCCACCGGCGTCGTCCTGGACTCCCCGCGCTCGGTGTTCGACGCCGGCATCGGCGGCAACGCGGCCATCCCAGGCATCCAGCTGAACCGCGACTCCTCGGACCGGCTGCGGCCCGCCGCGGTCGCCGGCACCCTGGAACTGCGCCTGGCGCCGGAGTACATGGCGACCGCCACCGGGCCGTCGGAGTCCCAGGACACCATCAGCTCCTTCTCCTCCCGCGGTCTCCACGGCTCCAACGGCGTGGTGAAGCCCGACGTCGCCGCCCCCGGCTCCTCGATCGGCTCCGTGTCGGTCGGTTCCGGTGACGGAGCGTCGACCAGCTCCGGCACCTCGATGGCGGCTCCGCATGTCGCAGGCCTGGCGGCGCTGATGTACGCGGCGACCGACTACAACCCGTACGAGGTCAAGACCGCGATCATGAACACGGCCACCCACGACCTGTTCTCGGCCGAGGGCACCGTCCTGGCCCCGAACCGGGTGGGCTCGGGCCGGGTGGACGCCCTCGATGCGCTGAACAACAAGGTGCTGGCCTACGCCACGGATGATCAGGCGCTGACCAGTGTGAACTTCGGCGTGCTGGAGCTGGGCGACGAGGCGCTGCGGCTGACCCGCAGCATCACGGTGGAGAACAAGTCCGACACCCCGCGCCGCTACACGGCCTCCTACCTGGAGTCCTCCACCATGCCGGGCGTGGCCGTCAGCGTCAGCCCGCGGGTGGACGTGCCGGCGAACGGCAAGGCCACCGTTGAGGTGACCCTGGACATCGCCGACCCGTCGGCGCTGGCCAAGACCATCGACCCGGGTGCCGAGACCGACCAGCTGGGCCTGGCCCGGCAGTTCCTGGCCGACGTCTCCGGCCGCGTGCAGCTGGCCGCCGACGGTGTGCCGACGCTGCGGGTACCGGTGTACTCCGCGCCGAAGCCGACCGCCGCAATGAGCGCCGGCACCGGGGTCGCGTTCGCCGACGCCGAGGCGGGCGCGTCCGACGTCGTGCTCCGCGGCCGTGACCTGCAGCAGGGCGAGGGAGCCTCCCGCTACCTGTCGCTGGTCGCCCCGCTGGTCCTCGGCGCGGAGAGCCCGCGGCTGGACCGGGTGAACCTGGAATCGCTGCGCTCCATGGACCTGCAGGCGGTGGGCGCGTCCTCCACCCTGCCCGCGCTGCGGGCCGCCGGAGGCGACGAGCGGGACGCGATGCTGCACTTCGGCGTCAGCACCTGGGCCAACTGGCCGATTCTGGGCGGGTCCAACGAGATTGACGTGGAGATCGACGTCAACGCCGACGGGATGCCGGACTTCATGGTCGCCACGACCCGGGCCGCCGACCTGGACCTGGTCCTGGTCTCCACCTACCGGCTGGTTCCGGGCGGCAGCCCGGAGCTCGTGGACCAGTACGGGGCCAACGGCGTGACAGGTGAACTGGATTCCAACACCTTCGACACCAACGTGGTGACGCTGCCGGTGGCGGTGGAGGCACTGGGCCTGGATCCGGCCGCGGAGGCGCTGCCGATCCAGTACCGCGTCAGCACCTGGAGCCCGTACAACTCCAACGAAGCCGGCCGCAACGTGCCGGTGGATGAGACCGCGTGGATCGGGTTCGACGCCGTCAACCCGGCCCTGTGGTTCAGCGGTGCGACTCCCGATGCCGCGTTGTTCGCCGACGTCGACGGCGGCAAGCTCACCGTCAACCGCGGCGCGGAGGTCACTGACGCCAAGGCGCTGTTCCTGCACCTGCACAACGGCACCGGGGACCTCTCCGGCGCCGCGGGCCTGGGCGGGCGCGCCGAGATCCTGCCGATCTCGGTGCCCGCACCGGTGGTGAACCCGGTGAGCGCCGTCGCGGTCTGCAACGCGTTCAAGTCGGAGCTCAAGGTGACGGTGACCAACCCGGGCGACCGCCGGGCGGACATCACCATCAACACTCCGTACGGCAACGCCAAGGTGCAGAAGCTGCAGCCCGGCGAAACCCGTACCGAGGTGATCAAGACCCGCAAGCTGACCACCGCGGCCGGTGAAGTGACCGCCGACTACAAGTGGACCGGCGGGGGCAAGGCTGAGAAGGCCGAGTTCACGGCTCCCTTCGGGGCGGTGAAGTGCAGCCGGTAGGCTGACGCGCTGAGTCCAGCACAGCGGCGGCCGTCTCCCTTCGGGGAGGCGGCCGCTGCGCTGTGTTGGGTTAGTGCTCCGGGCGGGCAATCATAGTAGGTTCACAATGTTAGGTATCGGGTGCAGGAAGACGGACAAATGCTGGAAATGGGGCAGGCATGGGCGAATGGGCGACTATCGATTCAGGAGCCGTAGGTTATGTCTTTCGAACGGACTGCGATCGAGAAGGTTGGTCTTACATCGGCCAAAGCACGCGTCTAGACCCTGAACACATAGCCGGGTATTACGGAAGCGGCTTTAACATCAAGGAAGCCCTCACAAAGCACGGCTCAGCCGGTCTTGTGAAACATGTCCTGGGAGTGGCCCGCAGCAGTGCTGATCTTCACTATCTCGAGATGGTGAAGATAGCCGAGGCACGGGCCCTTGGGATAGCGCTTCTGAACGGGGACTTCGGCGGCCCCCGCCCCTTCCCAACCTTCCAAAGGAATCTCTGGGACCAAGCAGCGGAAGTCATGGCGGCACATCGGGACGCTCAGCTCTTCCATCGCAGACTTCTTGAAAACCGAGCACGAGTGAAAGCCGCTATCAAGTGCACCATGGAAGTCTCCACCGACGACTACTATCGGGGCTTTGAGCGCGACCTCCTCGCACTTATGGACCTCTCACACCCATGCCCTACCTGTGGCTCACCCGCTGGTGCTGTTTGCCGGACTAACGCTAAATCACTGACTCTGCCGCACAACCCCTGCGTTAACCACAAGAAGAGACTTCGCGCGAGAAAGTCATGAGTTCCGAATAGTAGGGTCTCTGTACTGCCTAAAGACGCGTTGGAGAACCGCTAGGGCGGTAGCATCTCCTACTGGTCCCTGTGCCGCTTAGCGTTTTCTTTCACCAAACCGGAAAGCTCTCTCACAGGAGACCGGGCCCCTTCGTACGCCGCCGCCCCTACCGCTCCGAGTGCGCCTGCAGGAAGGAATACACCTCGGTCTCGTCGACGCCGGGGAACGCCCCGGGCGGCAGCGCCGCCAGCAGGTGGGAGTGGGCGCGGGCACTGGGCCAGGCGTTGCCGGACCACTCCGCGGCCAGCTGCTGCGGGGGCACCCGGCAGCAGTTCGGATCCGGGCACGTCGACTTGGACCGTTCCTGGGTTTCCCGGCCGCGGAACCACTTCACGTGCGCGTACGGAACGCCGATGCTCAGCGAGAACAGCCCGGCGGAGCTGCGCTCGGTGCGGGCGGTGCACCAGTAGGTGCCGGCCGGCGTGTCCGTGTACTGGTTGAAGGCGCTGAACTGGTCCGGCACGTTGAACACCTCCCGCGAGGTCCAGTACCGGCAGATCGGCTGGCCCTCGATGGCGCCGGTGTGGTCGGCAGGGAAGGTCACGCCGTCGTTCTCATACGCCTTGTAGACGATCCCGCTCTTATGCACCTTCTGGAAGTGCGTGGGAATGCCCAGGTGCTCGGTGGCGAGGTTGGTGAACCGGTGCGCGGCGGTCTCATAGGAGACGGCGAACGCGTCCCGGATGTCCTCGACGGCGATCTCCTTGGCCGCCTTGGCCCGCTGCAGGAACTCGACCGTCGCCTTTTCCGGCAGCAGCAGCGCCGCGGCGAAGTAGTTGGTGGCCACCCGCTGGCTGAGGAACTCCCCGTAGCTTTGCGGCGTCTCGTGCTGCAGCACGTAGTGGCCCAGGGCCTGCAGCAGCACCGAACGCGGATCGTGGTCGGACTGCTGGGACTGGGTCAGGTAGATCCGCTTGTTCTTCAGGTCGGTGACCGAGCGGGTGGAGTGCGGCAGGTCGTTCACATGGTGCAGCGAGAAGCCCAGGTGCGCGGCGATGTCCGCAATGACGTGCTGGGACAGCGGCCCGGCGGTGTGTCCCACCGAGTCCAGCACGTCCTGCGCGGCCTTCTCATACTCCGGAAAGTAGTTGTTCCGCTCGCGCATCATCATGCGCAGTTCGGTGTTGGCCCGGCGGGCCTCCTCCGGGGTGGCGATCTGCTCGTTCAGCCGGCGCTCCAGCTCGGCCTGCAGCCCGACCAGGGACTCCAGCACGTCCATCGGCAGCCTTGAGCTGATCCGCACCTTCGGCAGGCCCAGCGACTCATAGAGCGGGCCGCGCTGGGCGCGCTCCAGCTCGATCTCCAGGGCGGCGCGCCGGCTCGGCGGCTCAGCCTCGCCCAGCAGCGCGTCAATCGTCACGCCCAGCGCCTTGGCTAGGGCCTGCAGCATGCCCAGCTTCGGCTCCCGCTTGCCGTTTTCGATCAGGGACAGCTGGGACGGCACGGTGCCGACGGCGGCGCCCAGCTCCTCGAGGGTCAGGCCCTTCGTCTTGCGCAGGTGCCGCAGCCGGCGCCCCAGGGCGATGCCGTCCATCCGGTCGTCGGGCCCGGGGGCCTCCGGCGCCGGCCGGTTCCATGTTGAACTGATCACATTTTCACAGTACGCGAAGAATCGCGTTTTTTTCCAGAGAAAACCTCTGGAAGAGGGGTTGTTTTTGGCGAAAAGTGGTTCCCACAGCAAGGGAAACCCGGCCGGAAGGGCCGGGACATAGATCCAAGGAGATGTTGGAAATGACGCAGGAGACGAGCACCGCCGCAGAGCAGCTGGCCCAGGAATGGGCCACCGACCCGCGCTGGGAAGGCATCGAGCGTGACTACACCGCCGAGGACGTCGTCAAGCTGCGCGGCCGCATCCAGGAGGAGCACACCCTGGCCCGCCGCGGTGCGGAGAAGCTCTGGGACCAGCTGCGGAACGCCGGCGACGAAGGCTACACCAATGCCCTCGGCGCGCTGACCGGCAACCAGGCCGTCCAGCAGGTCAAGGCCGGGCTGAAGGCCATCTACCTCTCGGGCTGGCAGGTCGCCGCCGACGCGAACAACTCCGGCCACACCTATCCGGACCAGTCCCTGTACCCGGCCAACTCGGTGCCCACCGTGGTCCGCCGGATCAACAACGCGCTGCTGCGCGCCGACCAGATCGAGTTCGCCGAAGGCATCCAGTCCGTCGAGGACTACCTGGTGCCGATCGTGGCCGACGCCGAGGCCGGCTTCGGCGGCCCGCTGAACGCCTACGAACTGATGAAGGCCATGATCCAGGCCGGCGCGTCCGGCGTGCACTGGGAGGACCAGCTCGCCTCGGAGAAGAAGTGCGGCCACCTCGGCGGCAAGGTGCTGATCCCCACCGGCCAGCACATCCGCACCCTGAACGCCGCCCGCCTCGCGGCCGACGTCGCCGGCACGCCCACCGTGGTGATCGCCCGCACCGATGCCGAGGCCGCCACCCTCATCACCTCCGACGTCGACGAGCGCGACGCCGAGTTCATCACCGGCGAGCGCACCGCGGAAGGCTTCTACAAGGTCCGCAACGGCATCGAGCCCTGCATCGCCCGGGCCAAGGCCTACGCTCCGTACTCGGACCTGATCTGGATGGAGACCGGCACCCCGGACCTGGAGATGGCCCGCAAGTTCGCCGAAGCCGTCCGCTCCGAGTTCCCGGACCAGATGCTGGCCTACAACTGCTCGCCGTCCTTCAACTGGAAGAAGCACCTGGACGACGACACCATCGCCAAGTTCCAGCGCGAGCTCGGCGCCATGGGCTTCAAGTTCCAGTTCATCACCCTGGCCGGCTTCCACGCCCTGAACTACTCGATGTTCGACCTGGCGCACGGCTACGCCCGCAGCGGCATGAGCGCCTACGTGGAGCTGCAGGAGAAGGAATTCGGCGCGGAGGGCCGCGGCTACACCGCCACCCGCCACCAGCGCGAAGTCGGCACCGGCTACTTCGATGCCATCTCCACCGCCCTGAACCCCGAGGGCAGCACCCTGGCGCTGGCCGGGTCCACCGAGACCGCCCAGTTCCACTAACCCCATCTTCCTGCCGGCGCCGCCTGCCCTTGCCGGCGCCGGCAGGAACCCCCGTTGTGCACTTCTGAAGGAGAACCGCCATGAATGACCCGATCACCCTGAACGGAATTTCCCTCACCGCGCCGGCCGTCCGGCGCCAGGAGGAGATCCTGACGCCGCAGGCGCTGGACTTCGTCAAGGCACTGCATCGGGCCACCGCCGCCCGCCGGCAGGAACTCCTTCAGCAGCGGCAGTCCCGCCGGCAGAAGATCTCCAACGGCGCGGACCCGTCCTTCCTGCCCGAGACCCGTGAAATCCGCGAGGACCCCACGTGGCGGGTGGCCCCGGTCGCTCCGGGCCTGGAGGACCGCCGGGTGGAGATCACCGGGCCGGTGGACCGCAAGATGACCATCAATGCCCTGAACTCCGGCGCCAAGGTGTGGCTGGCGGACATGGAGGACTCCTCCACCCCGTCCTGGACCAACGTCGTCAACGGCCAGCTGAACCTGCGCGACGCCCTCGAGCGCAGGATCGACTTCACCTCCCCCGAGGGCAAGGAGTACAAGCTCTCCGGCGGGCAGCTGAGCGACCTGCCGACCATCGTGGTCCGGCCCCGCGGCTGGCACCTGCCGGAGAAGCACATGCTGGTGGACAACACCCCGATCGCCGGCGGCATCGTGGACTTCGGCCTGTACTTCTTCCACAACGCGCACCGGCTGATCGCCGAAGGCCGGGGCCCGTACTTCTACCTGCCGAAGATCGAGAACCACCTCGAGGCGCGGCTGTGGAACGACATCTTCATCCTGGCGCAGGACCTGCTGGGCATTCCGCAGGGCACCATCCGCGCCACGGTGCTGATCGAGACCATCACCGCGGCGTTCGAGATGGAGGAGATCCTCTACGAGCTGCGGGACCACGCCGCCGGCCTGAACGCCGGACGCTGGGACTACATCTTCTCGGTGATCAAGAACTTCCGCACCCGCGGCCCGCGGTTTGTGCTGCCGGACCGGAACATGGTGACCATGACCGCCCCGTTCATGCGTGCCTACACCGAGCAGCTGGTCCGGGCCTGCCACCGCCGCGGCGCGCACGCCATCGGCGGCATGGCGGCCTTCATTCCGAACCGGAAGGACGCCGCGGCCAACGACGTCGCCATGGAGAAGGTCCGCGCGGACAAGACCCGCGAGGCGAACGACGGCTTCGACGGCTCCTGGGTGGCGCACCCGGACCTGGTGCCCGTGGCCCGTGAGGTGTTCGACTCCGTGCTCGGGGACCGGCCGAACCAGGTGGAGCGGCTGCGCGAGGACGTGGTGCCCGATGACAAGGCGCTGCTGAACGTGGCGGCCACCCAGGGCGTCATCACCGAACAGGGCGTGCGCTCGAACATCGAGGTCGGCATCCGCTACATCGAGTCCTGGCTGCGCGGCAACGGCGCGGCGGCGATCAACAACCTGATGGAGGACGCCGCCACTGCCGAGATTTCCCGCTCGCAGATCTGGCAGTGGATCCACTGCTCGGCCGTGACCGACGAGGGCGAAATCATCACCCGCCACTGGGTGGAGGAACTGCTCGAGGAGGAGTTCGCCAACCTGCAGCGCTTCGACGGCGACCGCTTCGAAGACGCCCGTGAGCTGTTCGAGGAGGTCGCCTGCGGCGAGCACTTCCCGACGTTCCTCACGGTTCCGGCCTACGCCCGGTTCCTGCACGAATCCCAGGGCGCGCTGGCCGCCGCGTAGGGGGTACGCGGCACCCAGGGGGCCCGACGCCGGCAACGGCGTCGGGCCCCCTTCCGTTCCTGTGCCGTCCGATCGGTTTGCTTAACCGACCAAATGGTCCGTAGCGTGGAGGCATGGCTTCCTCCCCCACAACCACCTACCGCCAGGCCGGCCGCCGGGAATGGCTGGCCCTGTGTGTCCTGATGCTCGCCGTCGTCCTGCTCGCCGTGGACGCCACCGTCCTGTACCTGGCCGTTCCCGCACTGACCGCCGAGATCTCCCCGACCGCCACGCAGCTGCTGTGGATCGGAGACATCTACTCGTTCGTGCTGGCCGGCCTGCTGATTCCCATGGGCAACCTCGCGGACCGGGTGGGCCGCAAGAAACTGCTGATCATCGGCAGCACGGCCTTCGGCATCGCCTCGCTGATCGCCGCCTACTCCCCCTCCGCGGAACTGCTGATCGCCGCCCGGGCGCTGCTCGGCGTCGCCGGCGCCACGATCATGCCCTCCACCCTGTCGATCGTGCGGGACATGTTCGAGGACCCGGCCCAGCGCACCCGCGCCATCGCCGTCTGGTCCGCCGGGGCGACCGGCGGCGCCGCGCTGGGTCCGCTGGTCGGCGGGGCGCTGCTGGAACGGTTCTGGTGGGGCTCGGTATTCCTGATCAACGTGCCGATCATGGTGGTGGTCCTGGTGGCCGGCCTCATCCTGTTGCCCGAATCCCGCAACCCCAACTCCGGGCGGGTGGACCTGCTCTCCGCCGTGCTGTCGGTGCTCGCCATCGTGCCGGTGGTCTACGCGGTCAAACACGCCGTCGGCACCGGCTTGGACTGGACCGTGCCGGCCACGGCGGCCGCCGGCGTGCTGTCCGGCATCATCTTTGTCCGCCGGCAGCGCCGCCTGCCGCACCCCCTGGTCGACATCGACCTGTTCCGCATCCCGGCGTTCAGCGGCGCGGTGGTCGCCAACACGCTGTCCATCTTCGCGTTCACCGGCCTGCTGTTCTTCTTCTCCCAGTACCTGCAGCTGGTCCGCGGCTACGGCCCCCTGATGGCCGGCATCGCCGAGATGCCGGTGACCGTGACCTCCATCCTGGTGATCGCGTTCATCGGCGTCCTGCTGACGCGGCTGGGCCGCGGCCGAGCCATCGGCGCGGGGCTGGGTACCGCCGCCCTGGGTTTGGCCGGCCTGGGCCTGGCGGAAGGGCTGCCCACCTACTGGGGCATCGGGTTGGCACTGGCCGTGCTCGGCCTGGGCGTGGGCGTGGCGATGGCCCTGTCCACCGACGCGATCGTCGCGGCCGCGCCCCGGGAACGGGCCGGCGCCGCGGCGTCGATCTCCGAGACCGGCTACGAGCTGGGCGTGGCGCTGGGCATCGCCGTGCTGGGCTCGCTGCAGACCGCGCTCTACCGCGCCAACCTCACCCCGCCTGCGGACCTCAGCGCGGCAGACAGCGCGGCGCTGGAGGACTCGCTCGCCTCGGCCAGCAGCCGGCTCACCGACCCCGCGCTGATTGAGCAGGCGCAGCATGCCTTCACCGGCGCCATGCAACTGACCAGCTATGTCGCCGCCGGGATCCTGGTGCTGGCCGCCGCGATTGCCTGGCGCGTCATCCCGTCTCCCACCGGAGCTCAGGAGCAGCAGCATGTCGGGCACTGAACCGGCCGGCGGCCGGGAAGGCAGCCGGGATAAGGAACGCACCCGGCGCGGCATCCTCGACGCCGCCTCCCGGCTGGTCGCCGAGCAGGGCGGCGGGGTGTCCCTCGCCGACGTCGCCGCCGCCGCCGGGATCTCCAAGAGCGGGCTGCTGCACCACTTCCCCGGCCGGGACGCGCTGCTGCTGGCCCTTGTCGAAGACGCCGCCGAACGGTTGTGGACCGAAGTCCGCGCCCACGTCGACCTCGCGGAGAACCGCCCCGGCAAGCTGCTGCGCGCCTATGTCCGGGCCCTGACCGAGGGCGGTGACACCGTGGCCCAGGTATTCGCCCCCACCGGGCTGACGGCCGCCGTCGGCACCCTGCCCGGCATCGGGGAGTTCATGGAACGCGACGCGAAGTCCTGGCGGGAGGCGTTTGCCGCCGACGGAATCGATCCGGCGCGAAGCATCGTCGTGCAGCACGCGGCCGAAGGGCTGGCTGCCTCCGCGGGCAGCCCGTACCTCACCGCGGACGAGCTGGCCGCCGCCCGGGCGCACCTGCTGGAACTGGCTGACCCCTAGCAACAGGTGCGCGGTGGCCCGCGCACGGCGTCAAGGCCGGGCAGGCGGGCTGCCCGGCCAGCGGCCTGGTGCTCAACGGAAGGCGGCGTGCCCGGTGAGGTGCTGGCCCAGGATCAGGGTGTGCACCTCGTCGGTGCCCTCGTAGGTGCGCACTGACTCCAGGTTGTTGGCGTGGCGCAGCGGCGAGTAGTCGAGGGTGATGCCGTTGCCGCCCAGCATGGTCCTGGCCTCGCGGCAGATCTCGATGGCCACCCGGCAGTTGTTGAGCTTCCCGGCGGAAATCATGTGGTTTTCGAGCCGGCCCGCGTCCTTGAGCCTGCCAATCCGCAGGGCCAGGAGCTGGCCTTTCTGGATTTCCAGGGCCATGTTGACCAGCTTCTCCTGGGAGAGCTGGTAGGCGGCCAGCGGCTTGTCGAACTGCACGCGCTGCTGGGCGTAGGCCAGGGCGGCTTCGAAGCTGTCCCGGGCGGCGCCGAGCGCACCCCAGACAATGCCGTACCGGGCCTCGTTCAGGCACGAGAATGGCCCCCTCAGCCCGGGGTTATGCGGCAGGATCGCGTCCTGGTGAAGCCGGACGTCGGTCAGTTCAATGTCGCACTGGATGGACGCGCGCATGGACAGCTTCGGTTCGATCGGCGTGGCCTTGAACCCCGGGGTGTCCGTGGGCACCAGGAAGCCCCGGACACGCTGTGTGCCGTCCTCCTCCGTGGCTTTCGCCCAGACCACCGCGACCTGGGCCACCGACGCCAGGCCGATCCACCGCTTGGCGCCGTTGATCACCCAGGAGTCGCCGTCGCGGACGGCGGTGGTGGCCATCGTGGAGGGGTCCGAGCCGGCGGTCGGCTCCGTCAGCGCGAAGCAGCCGATCGCCTCTCCCCGTGCCATGCGCGGCAGCCAGTGCTGCTTCTGTTCCTCGGAGCCGTGCTTGGCGATCGCCGACATGGCCAGGGATCCCTGCACCGAGACGAAGGTGCGCAGGCCGGAGTCTCCGGCTTCGAGCTCCTGCATGGCGATGCCGTACTGCACGGCGGTCTTTCCGGCGCAGCCGTAGCCGTGGATGTGCATCCCGAGCAGGCCCAGCTCCGCCATTTCCGGAACGATTTCCAGCGGGAAAACCGCATTCTCGTACCAGGCGGCGATGTTGGGCCGGATTCTCCGGTCCACGAACTCGCGGACCGCCGCCCTGGTTTCCAGCTCCTCGGGCAGCAGATCTGCATCCAGGCTGAGCAGGTCGATGGCGGCGGTCATAAATCCTCCTTGTGCGGAACTTCTGTCCTCTTGAGAATTGCGCACTTCCTCAGCGTTTGGCTGCCCGCGCGCGGATATTTACCTTCTAAGTATCAAAGGCGGGCAAATTATGTATTTGAAGTCTCCCAACAGCCGTGCAAATGTGATCCACACGACAAACGGACCTTCTGGAGGTTTCTGTGCCCGGCTCATCCCCCACGTTGCCAGCCGGCTCTCCCCGCGTTGAGATCAGTGCGAGAGGGCCGGTGACCGTACTGACCCTCACTGATGAACCCCGCCGCAACGCCTTCGGAACGCAGATGAGGGACCAGCTGTACCGGGCGCTTCAGGCAGCCGCCGCGGACCCCGGTCTGCGCGCCATCGTGCTCACCGGCGCCGGGTCCGCCTTCAGCGCCGGCGGGGACCTGGCCGCCATGCCTCCGCCCCGGCGCGAGGAGGGCGAGGCCCGCATGGCGGACGTCGGCGCGCTGATCAGTTTCCTCGCCGGCCTGGAAAAACCTGTCGTCGCGGCGGTACGCGGGCCCGCGGCCGGCGTCGCGGTCGGCCTGGCCTGCGTCAGCGACCTCGTCATCGCCGCCGACGACGCCCGGTTCCTCTTTCCCTTCACCCGGCTGGGGCTGGTGCCCGACGGCGGCCTGCTGCATTCCCTGAGCCAGCGCGTGGGCCCGGCCCGGGCCAGGCGGATCCTGCTCCAGGGCCAGACGCTGGACGCACTTGGGGCAGTGCAGGCGGGCCTGGCGGACGAGGTCGTGCCCGCGGACTCCGTCCTGCCGCACGCGCTCTCCTGCGCCGCGGAGCTGGCCGCCCGGGCCCCGCTGTCCGTGTCCGCCGTCAAGCGGGGGCTGCTGCACTCGTCCGGCACGCTGGAGGCCGCCCTGCGGTTCGAACAGCAGCAGCAGCCGGCCCTGTTTGAAACCACCGACTTCCTCGAGGGGAAAACGGCGTTCTTCGAACGCCGTGATCCCTCCTTTTTCGGGCACTGACGCCTGCGCCCGAACCGTTTCCCCCATTCTTTGCACCGCTCTTTCACCGTCGAAAGGTCAATATGAGGACATTCAAGCCCCGCCGCGGCGCCTGGGCCGCCGTCGCGCTGCTGGCGCTGACCGGCTGCGCCGCCGGCGGCGACGAAGTGGGCGAAAACGGCCTGCCCCGGCAGCTCGTCTGGTCCACCTACAACGTCGGCACGGGCACATATAACGACCTCGCCGCCATCGCCAACACCCTCACCGCCGAGGAAAACGTGCAGGTGCGCCTGATGACCGCCGATACCGGAATCGGCCGGCTCGCTCCGCTGGTCAACGGGACCATCGACTACTCCCGAGCCGGCGACGAGTACTACTACGCCTTCGAGGGCGACTACGAGTACGCCACCCCCGAGTGGGGGCCGCAGGACCTCCGCCTCGTCTGGGCACCGCTGGGCAACTACGGGCTGCTGGTCCGCGAGGACAGCGGCATCGAGACCTTCGCGGACCTGGAAGGCAAGCGGTTCCCGAACCTGACGGCCAACACCTCGATCAACAACAAGATGGAAGGCTTCCTCAACTACGGCGGCCTCACCGGCGAGGACGTCCAGAAGGTGCCGATCGCCTACGGCGAGCAGATCGCCGGGCTGGAATCGGGCCAGATCGATGCCCTCTACCAGAACGTGGTGGGCTCCAACATCAACGAGCTCGCCTCGAAGATGGACGTCAAGTGGCTCACCTTCGACGATCCGGACCCGGCCCGCTACGAAACCTGGGAGGAGCTGATGCCCATGGTCACCGTCGGCGAGGTCACCGATGCGGCCGGTGCGCCCGAAGGGGAGCCCGTCAAGGTCCTCGAATACACCATTCCGCTCACCACGATGGGGTCCCAAGATGCCGACGAGGTCTACAACCTCGTGAAGGCCATGGTCGAGAACTACGAGCACTACGAAACCACCACACCGGACACCAGCCAGTTCTCCTTCGAAGCGGTCCTCAAGGAGCCGCTGGTGGTTCCCTTCCATGAGGGCACGGTCCGCTACTTCGAGGAGCAGGGTGTCTGGACCGAGGAGCTGGAACGGAAGAACAACGAACTGATCGAGCGCGGGGAACGGATGCGCGAGGCGTGGCCGGGCATCCTCGACTCCTCCGAGCCGGAGGAGCTGGAACGGAACTGGACCGAATGGAAGAAGACCGAGCTCGACGCCGAGGGGGCCGACGATGAAAACTGACACCCGCCTCACCCCGCCCTGGCGGATCGCCGTCATCGTCCTCACCGTGCTGGGCGTGCTGCTGACCATGAACCAGGTCTTCTTCTGGAATGTGGCCGGGCTATCCCTGCTGACCAACTCCTACCTCTACCTCATCCTCGCCGTCTTCCTGCCGGTGGTCTTCATCGTCAACCCGGTCCGGAAGATCCCGGTGGCCGAGAAAGTCGAAAGCCGGCGATCGGACAACCCCGACGTCGCCGTCGAAGGCCCGGTCCGCTGGTTCGACGTCGCGCTGATGCTGGTCACCGCCGCCGTCTGCATCTACCTGGCGGTCAACGGAACGCGCATCAAGACCTTCGGCTGGGAGTACATGGCCCCTGATACCGCCACCGCGGCCAGCTTCATCCTGTGGCTGGTGGTCCTCGAAGCGCTGCGGCGCACCGGAGGCCTGGTCGTCACGCTGATCGCCCTGGCCTTCTCGCTCTATCCGCTGGTTGCCAAGTACCTGCCGATCCCGGTCCTGCAGGGCGTCACCTACGACCTGCCCACCCTCGCCCAGGTCCATGTCATGGGCGCCGAAGGCATCCTCGGTCTGCCCCTGCAGACCGCGGCGACCATCCTTGTCGGATTCCTCGTCTTCGGCGTCGCGCTTCAGCACACCGGCGGCGCGGACTTCTTCCACAACCTGTCGATGTCCATCTTCGGCCGCTACCGCGGCGGCTCCGCCAAGGTCTCGGTGGCCAGCAGCGCGGCCATGGGCATGATGAGCGGCAGCGCCGTCTCCAACGTCCTGACCACCGGCCCCATGACCATCCCGGCCATGAAGCGCAACGGCTTCAGCGCCACCTACGCCGGCGGGATTGAGGCCACTGCGTCCTCCGGCGGATCCATCACCCCGCCGATCATGGGTACCGCAGCCTTCCTCATGGTCTCCTTCGTGGGCGTGCCCTACACCGAGATCCTGATCGCCGCGACCATTCCCGCCGTGCTCTACTTCCTGGGCATCTACCTCCAGGTGGACGGCTACTCCGCCCGGAAGGGCCTCAAGGGCGCACCGGTGGCCACCCTGCCCCGGACCCTGCCGACGTTGTTTCGCGGCTGGCCCTACGTGCTGGCCCTCGTCCTGCTCACCGGCATGCTGTTCGTGACCAATTCGGAGACCCAGGTTCCGTACTGGGTGATCCTGGTCCTGCTCCTGGTGGCCGTCCTGCGTCCGGGACAGAAGTTCGGCTTCCGCGAGTTCACCGACTTCCTGGTCGACTCCGGCAAGACCCTGAGCAACATCATCGGCATCATCGCGGGCGTCGGGCTGATCGTGGGCGGCCTGACCGCCACCGGCGTCAGCCTCTCCCTGGCCCGCGAGCTCGTGGCCCTCGTGGGCGACAACGTGGTGCTCATCCTCATTGCCGGCGCGATCACCTGCTTCATCCTCGGCATGGGCATGACCATCTCCGCCGCATACGTCTTCCTGGCCATCGTCATGGTTCCGGCCGTGGTGGACCTGGGCGTGAACCCGCTCGCCGCCCACCTGTTCGTCATCTACTGGGCCTCCGTCTCCTACATCACCCCACCGGTGGGATTGGCGGCCTTCGCCGCCGCTGGCCTGGCCAAGGCCCCCGCCATGGCCACCAGCATCGCGGCCATGAAGCTGGGCGCGGTGAAGTACATCGTTCCATTCGGCTTCGCGCTCAACCCGGCCCTGGTCGCGCAGGACTCCCCCGGGCGGATCCTGCTGGCCTTCGTGCTCAGCATCGTGGGCGTATACGCCCTGGCCTCCGCGATCGAGGGCTGGGTGGTCGGCTTTGACCGGCGGATGCCGGTGCCGCTGCGCTTCGTCGCCGCGGCCGGCGGGTTCCTGCTGTTCCTGCCCACGGTTATCGCCGCCGTCGCCGGCATCCTCCTGGTGGCCGCAAGCGTCCTGCTCAGCCTGCTGGCCGTGAAGGCGCCCGGACCGGGTCCCGACGCCGACACCGATGCCGCCTCCGCCGACGCCGCACCGGTTCCGTCCTCGCCCGCCCCCACCGTTCCCTGACCCTCGAAAGGATCCCACCACCATGACTGAGACCAGTACGGGCAGTTCCCCGGTCCTCACCGACATCAGCGAGCGGATAGCCGTCGTCACCATCAACCGGCCCGAGGTACGCAACGCCCTGAACCGGTCGGTGCTGGACGGCCTCGACGCCGCGCTGGACACCCTGGAGGCGGATTCCGCCGTCGGCGCGGTCATCTTCACCGGCAGCGGGGCGAAGGCCTTCGTCGCCGGCGCGGACATCACCCAGCTGGCCGGGTACACGCTGCAGGACGGGCTCCGGGCACGGATGCAGCGCCTGTATGACCGGATCCAGGATTTCGAGAAGCCGACCATCGCGGCGGTGAACGGGTTCGCGCTGGGTGGCGGCAATGAACTGGCCATGTCCTGCGACATCCGCATCGCTTCCTCCCCGGCCCGGTTCGGGCTGCCGGAGGCGAACCTCGGCATCCTTCCCGGGGCCGGCGGAACCCAGCGCCTGTCCCGCCTCATCGGTCTGGGCCGGGCGCAGGAGCTGATCCTCACCGGCCGGATCATCGACGCCGAGGAGGCGCTGCGCATCGGCCTGGTCACCAGCGTGGTCCCGGCCGAGCAGCTGCTGGACGCTGCCCGGGACACGGCCCGGACCATCCTCGCCAAGGGCCCCCTCGCCGTCCGCCTGGCCAAGCTGATCATCAGCGGCGGAGCCGAAACCGACCAGCGCACGGGACTGCTGCTGGAGCGCCTGGCCCAGTCCCTGCTCTACGCCGCCGACGAGAAGTCCGAGGGCGCCGCAGCCTTCCTGGAGAAGCGCCCGGCCCAGTTCACCGGCTCCGCCTGAACCGCCGTCCTGTCCCCGCCCCCGTCCTGATGCCGCCGCCCCGCGCATCCACCCCCGCACATCCCCTGCAAGGAGAACCATGAATCCCCAGCCGAACATCGACGCCATCCACCGCATCCTCGTGGTGGGCTCCGGCGCCATGGGCACCCAGATCGCTGCGCTTTTTGCGCTGGCCGGATACGAGGTCACCACCAGCGACCTCGACACCGCCGCACTGGACCGGTCCCGGGACGAGGTACGGCGTCGTCTGGCCCGGATGGCGGAGAAGGGCACCCGCAGCCAGGACGACATCGACTCGGCCCTGGCCCGGATGAGCTGGACCACGGATTCGCTGGCCGCCGCGGCGGACGCGGACTTCATTCTCGAAGCAGCGGTTGAACGGCTCGACATCAAGAAGAAGCTCTTCGCGGACCTCGCCGCCGCAGCCCCGGAACACGCCATCCTGGCCACCAACTCCTCCACCATCCCCTCCTCGCTGCTGATGGACGCCACCGGGCGGCCGGACCGGGTGTGCAACATGCACTTCTTCAACCCGGCCCTGGTCATGGCCTGCGTGGAAGTGGTCCGCAATCCGCAGACGTCCGACGCAACCATGGACACCACCGTCGCGCTGGCCGAGAAGCTGGGCAAGCAGCCGGTCCGCCTCAACCGGGAGATTCCCGGCTTCGTGGCCAACCGGCTGCTGCGCGCCCTGCGCAACGAGGCCCTGGAACTGGAGGCCGCGGGCATTGCCAGCTTCGAGGACATCGACGTCGCCGCGCGCACAGCCCTCGGTCACCCGATGGGCCCCTTCGAGCTGATGGACCTCGTCGGCATCGACGTGGCGTACCTGGTCCGGGCCGCCGAGCACGAGCAGACCGGAAACCCGTCCGATCTGCCCCACCCCTCGCTGCAGAAGCTGTACGAGCAGGGCCATTACGGGCGCAAGTCCGGACGGGGCTGGTATGAGTATGCGGCCCAGGCCTGAACCGCGCCCGACGTCCGCTCGAAGGAAGGAACCACACATGTCCAGCTCCGCGGCAGAGGATCTGTTCGCCGTCTTTGGCCGGCCCGGCACCGGCCCGCTCGCCGGCGTCGTGGTGGCCGATTTCACCCGCGTCCTGGCGGGCCCCTACTGCACCATGCTGCTGGCCGACATGGGCGCCACCGTGATCAAGGTCGAAAGCCCGGCCGGGGATGACGCCCGCGCCTGGACCCCGCCCCAGCGGGAGGGCGAAAGCACGTTCTTCCTGTCGGTCAACCGCAACAAGCACTCCATTGCGCTGGACTTCTCCGATCCGGACCAGCGGGACATCGCCGAATCCATCATCGCCCGGGCGGACATCCTGGTGGAGAACTTCAAGCCCGGCGGCCTGGCCCGCTACGGGCTGGACTACGACTCCGTCAGCGCCTGGCGCCCCGACCTGGTCTACGCTTCGATCACCGGTTTCGGCACCGACGGCGGCGCCGAGCTGCCCGGGTATGACCTGCTGGCGCAGGCCCTGTCCGGCATGATGAGCCTGACCGGCAGCCAGCACGGCGAGCCGTACCGGGCCGGCGTCGCCCTGTTCGACGTGATCACCGGGCTGCACGCGGCCATCGGCGTCCTGGGCGCGTTCCATGAGCGGCAGGAGTCCGGCCTGGGCCAGCACGTGGAGCTGAACCTGCTCTCCTCGGCGCTGTCCGGGCTGGTCAATCAGACCGCCGCCTTCGTGGCCGGCGGCACGGTGCCGACCCGGATGGGCAACGAGCACCCCAGCCTCTACCCCTACGAGCCGTTCCCCGCCCGGGACAAGGACATCGTCATCGCCGTCGGCAACAACGGGCAGTTCGGCCGGCTGTGCGCCTGCCTCGGGGTGCCCGAGCTGGCCGCGGACGAGCGGTTCAGCACGCCCGCGGCCCGCAACGCGAACCGCGCCGACCTCCGCCGGCTCATGATCGGGCAGCTGAGCACCCGCAACGCCCAGGACTGGTTCGAGCGGCTCAAAGCAGTGCAGGTTCCCTGCGCCCCGATCCTGAACGTGGACGAGGGCGTGCGCCTCGCCGAGAGCCTGGGCCTGAACCCGGTGGCCGTGGCCGGAACCGGAGACCGCCAGATCCCCACCGTCCGGCACCCGGTGGACTTCAGCCGGACCCCGGTGGACTACGGGCAGGCCCCACCCATCCTCGACGCGGACCGGGACCTGATCCTGGCCTGGCTCGGGACCGGCCGGACCGCCGTCTCCCGGGCGTCATGAACCGGGTCTTCACCACCGACGTGGCGGTGCGCTGGTCTGACCAGGACGTGAACCGGCACGTGAACAACGCGCGCGTTGTCACGCTGATCGAAGAGGCGCGCCTGGCCGCGCTCGCGCACTGGCTGGGAGCCGACGGCGTGCCGGATCCGGCCCAGCCCCGCGTGGTGGTCTCGCTGCACCTGGACTACCTGCGGCCCGTGGACCACGGACCGCAGCTGACCGGACGGCTCACGGTCCTGCGCGTCGGCCGGACCTCCTTCACCCTGCTCTGCGAACTGGTGCAGCACGGGCAGGTCGCGGCCCGGGCCCAAACCGTGCTTGTCCATATGGATCCGCAGACCGGACGGGCCGTGCCGCTGCCCGCGACCGTGCGCGAGGTATTGTCCGGGCTTCTGGTTCAGGATGACGGTGCGGGACCGGGCGGGGACGACGACGACGGCAGCCGGGCCCCGGCGCCGGCCGCCCCCGCCGGGACCCGGCGTGCATGAGCCGGCCGGCCCGGTGGGTGCCCGAGGAGGGCAGGCGGCGCATCGCCTATCCCGCCCTGCTGGCGACGACGACCATGGGCACGCTCGCGGCCAACATGATCAATGCGCCGCTGTACCGCATCCAGAACGAGCTGGGCATGAGCGCGCCCGAAGCGGTGCTGGCGGTCAGCGTGTTCACGGTCGCGATGGCCACGACGGTGCCTTTGGCCGGCTGGCTGTGCGACCGGTTTGGAACTCGCAGGCTGCTCATCACGGCCCTGGGGGTGCTGGTAGCCGCGGGCGTCCTGGGCTCGCTGGCCTCCGGAACCGCGGCGCTGATCGGCGCCCGGGCGCTTCAGGGTGCCGCCTGCAGCGCCATTCCTCCCGCCGTGCAGGCGGCCCTGGTGCATCTGTGGCCGGACCGGCGCGGAGCGACCATGGGCGCCTGGGCCTCGGCGATCGGCCTGGGCCAGGCCATCGGGCCTCCGTTTGGCGGCTTCGTCACCCAGGCGTTCGGCTGGCGGTCCGTGTTCCTGGTGCACGCCGCGGCGGTCCTGGTGCTGATGGTGCTGCTCGCCTTTTCGGTGCCGGCGGCACGGCGGCAGCGCCCGCCGGTGCATGCCTCGGCCCTGTTCTGGCTGGTGACCGGCGGCGGGACGGCAGCCACCGCGATCGTGCTGGCCGGGCAGGGCGGGGTGTGGCTGGCGGCCGTGCTGCTCGGTTTCGGTGCCGTGGCCAGCTGGGCGCTCTTTGCCCACCTGACCCGGCGCCGGCTGCGCCGGGACACCGCCCTGCCCGGGCCGCTGCGGCCGCTGCTGGATCCGGCTCTGCTGCGCGGGCGCGGCTTCGCCCTGGCCGCCGCCGGAGCCGGGCTGTCCATGGCTTCCCTGGCCGTGTTCATCGTGGCGGTTCCACTGTTCCTCGCCTCCAAGCTCGGGCGGGAACCGGCGGAGATCGGCGTGCTGATCCTGCCGCTGGCGCTCACCATGATCGTGGCCGGCCCTCTGGCGGCCCGGCTCGGGGCCCGGGTGGGCACCTCCGGGCAGCTGGCCGCCGGCACCGGGCTGCTGATCGCGGCCGCCGGCCTCGTCGCCGCGGCGATGATGCTGCCGGCCGGGCAGCAGCCGGACGCCGCCGGAACGTGGACCATTCCGCTGGTGCTCGCGGGCCTGGTGCTCGCCGGCGCGGGCATCGCCTTCGCCCAGAGCGCGGCGGCCACCGAACTGGTGTCCTCGCCGGCCGGCGGGTCCGGAACGGCCGTGGGCATCCACAACATGATCCGCTTCCTGGCCATGGCCGCGGGCTACTCCCTGGTGTCCCTCGCCTACGCCGCTGACCTTCCGCTGCTGATCTTCCCGGCGCTGGCCGTGGCGGCTGCCGGCCTGCTGGCGGGACTGCGGATCATCGGCCCGGCCCCACCCGCCCACCCCTAACTGTTTCTCCGACTGAGCTTCCCTCCGATTCTGTTGCACCTGACGAAAGGATCCCTTCCATGACTTCCACCCCCGCCGCTGCAGCCGCACCTGCCGCCGCTGCCGCCCGTATGGGCGCTGCAACATCCGATTACTTCATGCTGGACGAGGACCTGACGCCCGAAGAGCTGGCCATCCGGGACAAGGTGCGGGCCTTCGCCGAGGAGCAGGTCAAGCCGCTGATCAATGAGTACTGGGAGCGGGCCGAGTTCCCCTGGGAGCTGCTGCCCGGGCTGGCGGAGCTGGGCATCATCGGCACCACGATCGAAGGCTACGGCTGCCCGGGCCTCAGCCGGAAGGCCGCCGGCATGGTCGCGCGGGAAATGTCCCGCGTGGACGGCAGCATCAACACCTTCCTTGGCGTCCACGGCAATCTGTGCATGGGCGCGATCAATGTGCTCGGCAGCGACGAGCAGAAGGCCCGGTGGCTGCCTGCCATGGCCCGGTTGGAGAAGACCGGTGCCTTCGCCCTGACCGAACCCGACCACGGATCGGACTCCGTGGCCCTGGAAACCTCGGCCCGCCGCGAGGGCGACTCCTGGGTCCTGAACGGGCACAAGCGGTGGATCGGCAACGGCCACGCCGCCGACGTCGTCGTGCTCTTCGCCCGCAACACCGAGGACGGACAGGTCAACGCTTTCGTGGTGGAGAAGGGCGCCGACGGGAAGCACCCGGAGGGGTACCGGCCCGAGGTCATCACCGGCAAGGTGGGGAAGCGCGCCATCCAGCAGGCCGACATCGTGATCGAGGAGCTGCGGATCCCGGCGGAGAACCGGCTGGAGCGGTGCGAGTCCTTCAAGGGCGTGTCCCGGGTACTGAAGGCAACCCGCGGCGGTGCCTCCTGGGAAGCGGTGGGCCACGCCATGGCGGCCTTCGAAATCGCCCGGGACTACGCCGCGAGCCGGGTGCAGTTCGGCCACCCGATCGGCAGCTACCAGCTGGTCCAGAACCGGCTGGCCAACATGCTCAGCGAACTCACCGCCATGCAGCTGCTCTGCAACCGCATGGCCGAGCTGGCCGACCGCGGGCAGCTGACCGGCGCGCAGGCCTCGATGGTGAAGATGGCCACCGCCCAGAAGGGCAAGTGGATCTGCAACGAGGCCCGGGACCTGCTGGCCGGCAACGGCATGCTCCTGGAGCACCACGTCGCCCGCCACCTGACGGACATGGAAGTCGTCTCCACCTACGAGGGCACCGACTTCATCCAGTCGCTGCTGGTCGGCCGGGACATCACCGGCATCTCCGCGTTCAACTAAGCCCCGGGCGCACGCATCGGGCCAACCCACGGATTGGAAACGAAAATGCAGGAAGCTTATCTGGCCGGCGGCGTCCGCACCCCGGTGGGCCGCTACGGCGGCGCCCTGTCCGGCGTCCGCCCGGATGACCTGGCCGCCCTGGTGATCCGGCGGGCCGTCGAGGACGCAGGGGTGGACCCCGCCGACGTGGACGAGGTCATCATGGGCAACGTCAACGGCGCGGGCGAGGACAACCGCAACGTGGCGCGGATGTCATGGCTGCTGGCCGGGTTCCCCGACACGGTCCCCGGCATCACGGTCAACCGGCTGTGCGCGTCGGGGCTGTCCGCGATCATCCTCGCCTCGCAGATGATCCGCAGCGGCGACGCGGACATCGTGGTGGCCGGCGGCGTCGAATCCATGTCCCGGGCGCCCTGGGTGATGTCGAAGCCGACGACGGCGTTCGCGAAGCCGGGCCGGATGTACGACACGTCCATCGGCTGGCGCTTCACCAACCCCCGGTTCTTCGAACGGGACAAGCTGACCTACTCCATGCCGGAGACCGCCGAGGAAGTCGCCGAGGTCGAGGGAGTCAGCCGCGAGGACGCCGATGCGTTTGCCGTCGCCTCCCACGAACGGGCCCTGGCCGCGATCGAGGCGGGCCGTTTCCGGGACGAGATCGTGCCCGTCACGGTCCCGGGCCCCAAGGGAAGCACCCGCGTCGTCGACACGGACGAAGGCCCGCGCCCCGGCACCACCGCCGAGGTGCTGGCCCGGCTGCGGCCGGTCGTGGAGGGCGGCTCGGTGGTCACCGCCGGCAACTCCTCCAGCCTGAACGACGGCGCCTCAGCGATCCTCGTGGTCTCGGAGCGCGCCGCAGCGAAGTACGGACTGACGACCCGGGCCCGGATTGTCCAGGGCGCCTCGGTGGGTGTCCGCCCGGAGGTCATGGGCATCGGCCCGGTGCCGGCCACCCGCAAGGTGCTCGACCGGGCCGGCTGGAAGGTCGAAGACTTGGGTGCGGTGGAGCTCAACGAGGCCTTCGCCAGCCAGTCCGTCGCCTGCGTCCGCCAGCTGGGGCTGGATCCCGCGGTGGTCAACAGCGACGGCGGCGCGATCGCCCTGGGCCACGCCCTGGGATCCTCCGGGTCCCGGCTGGTGGTGACGCTGCTCGGCCGCATGGAGCGCGAGGGAGCCTCAAAGGGCCTGGCCACCATGTGCGTGGGCGTCGGCCAGGGCACCGCGCTGCTGCTCGAGCGGCCCTAAGCCGGTCCCGGCCCCGGCGGTTCCGCCGCCGGGGCCGGCACCTGCTCGGCGGGGAAAACGCTGCGGGACACATCGATCACCGCGCGGAGGGCCGGGTTGGGATCTCCCCGCCGCCAAATCAGCCTGACCTCCACCGGCTTCTGCTCCTGCCGCAGCGGCTTGTAGACCACGCCCCGCGAGGGCACGTGTTCCCGGACGCTGGAGAGCGTGAGCGCCACACCCATTTCCGCGCCGACCAGGACCACCTGGGTCGACGAGTCGGGCGCCACCTGCACGATCCGCGGCACGAAGCCGGCGGTCATGGCCAGTGTGTTCAGGCGGTTTGGCAGGGTCGCGCCGGCACCGCCGGGCAGGACCAGCCACGGTTCCTCGGCCAGGTCCGCGGCGGCCACATCCTCCTGGCCCGCCAGCCGGTGGCTCTCCGGCAGGGCAATGAGCAGCTCCTCGTGGGCGAGGAGACGGGAGTCGATTTCAGCCGGCAGGAAGTCCCAGCGGCCGATGACGAGGTCCAGGGACGTGTCGAGGACCTTCTGCAGGCCCAGGTGGGAGAACTGCGAGCTGAACAACTCCAGGGATATTCCAGGCCGCTGCCGCTTGATGCGGCGGGCGAGTTCTCCCACCGCCTGGTTGACGGAGGCCCCGGCAAAACCGAGCCGGACGTGCCCGATCTCCCCGTTCTTGGACTTCTGGACCACGTCCTTCATCTGCTTGGCCAGGCGCACCAGTTCCCGGGCCGGATCCAGCAGAGCCTTGCCCTGCGGGGTGAGGGTGACGTGCCTGGTGTTCCGGATGAAGAGGTCGGCCCCCAGCTCGGCCTCCAGCTGGCGGATCAGCCGGCTGAGCGGCGGCTGGGCCATGTGCAGGCGCTGGGCAGCCCGCCCAAAATGCAGTTCCTCGGCTACGGCGAGGAAAGCAGCCGCCTTATGTACCTCCACCCGGCCATCCTAGTACGCGGCTTTCCGGACGGTCGGTCGGGCCCCCCCAATCCTCCCCGAACAGCCCGCCCCGCCGCGCAGGCGTACCATGGATTGGCCGCTTCTTCAGCTGCCCTTCCCCGATCTCCAAGGTGCGTTTTTCTTGAAGTCCTCCTTCGCCCAGGCACTGGCCCGCGGGCTGAACGTCCGGCACATCCGCTTCATGGCGCTCGGTTCGGCCATCGGCACCGGCCTGTTCTACGGATCCGCCTCCGCCATCCAGTCCGCCGGTCCCGCCGTCCTGCTCGCGTACATGATCGGCGGCGCCGCCGTCTTCCTGGTCATGCGGGCCCTGGGTGAAATGGCGGTCCGGCATCCCGTCTCCGGCTCCTTCGGCCAGTACGCCAGCCGTTACCTCGGCCCGTTCGCCGGGTTCATCACCGGCTGGACCTTCGCCTTCGAAATGGCGATCGTGGCCATCGCCGACGTCACCGCGTTCGGCATCTACATGGGCTTCTGGTTCCCGGACGTGCCGCGCTGGATCTGGATCCTCGCCGTCGTGCTGCTGATCGGCGCGCTGAACCTGATGCGGGTGAAGGTGTTCGGCGAGACCGAGTTCTGGCTGTCGATCATCAAGGTCAGCGCCATCATCGCCATGATCCTCGGCGGCGCGGCGATCATCCTGTTCGGTTTCGGGCTGGAGGACGGCGCCAATCCGGGCCTGGACACCATGCTCGGCTCGGGCGGCTTCTTCGCCAACGGGTTCTGGGGCCTGCTGGCCTCCTTCTCCATCGTGATGTTCGCCTTCGGCGGCATCGAGACCATTGGCATCACCGCCGGCGAGGCCGCAGAGCCGAAGAAGGCCATCCCGGCGGCCGTGAACACGGTGCCGCTGCGCATCCTGATCTTCTACGTCGGTGCGCTGTCCGTGCTGATGATGATTTTCCCCTGGCAGGACATTGACGGCTCCACCAGCCCGTTTGTGCAGATCTTCGATTCGCTGGGCATTCCTGCCGCCGCGCACATCCTCAACGCGGTGGTCATCACCGCGGCCCTGTCCGCCATCAACGCCGACACCTTCGGCGCCGGCCGCATGATGTACGGGCTCGCCCGGCAGGGCCAGGCCCCGGCCGCCTTCGCCCGGGTGTCCCGGCACGGGGTGCCGTGGCTGACGGTCTCCGTCATGGCGGTGGTGCTGCTGGTCGGCGTCGTGCTCAACGCGCTGCTGCCGGAAGAGCTGTTCACCATCATCGCCTCGATCGCCACCTTCGCTACGGTGTGGGTGTGGGTGATGATCCTGCTCTCGCACATCGCCATGAAGCGGGACATCAAGCGCCGCGGCCTGCCCGCCTCGGAGTTCGGCGTGCCGTTCTGGCCGGTGGCCTCCTACGCGGCGCTGGCGTTCATGGTCTTTATCGTGGTGCTGCTCGGCGTCATGCCCGGCACCCGGGTGGCCCTGATCGTGGGCGCGGCCTGGATCGCGCTGCTTTTCGTCGCCTACCGCCTCTGGGTGCGCGGGGACGGGCGGCTCCGCGCGGAGCTCGCGGATGAAACCGGAGCCGACGACGGCGCGGCGCCCGCGGCCGCTCCGGCCCGCTCCGCGGCGGAATGATTCGGGCCCGGCGGAGGTTCTTTCCGGCATGAGAATCGAGATCTGGTCCGACATCGCCTGCCCCTGGTGCTTCATCGGCAAGCGCCGCTTCGAGACGGCGCTGGAGGGCTTCGCCCACAAGGACGAAGTGGACGTGCAGTGGCGCAGCTACCAGCTGGACCCGTCGCTGCCGGAGCACTACGACGGCACCGAGCTGCAGTACCTGTCCGAGCGCAAGGGCATGGACCCGCAGCAGATGTCGGGCATGCTCGCCCATGTGGCCGAGCAGGCCCGCGGCGAGGGCCTGGCCTACGACTTCGAGAACCTCGTGGTGGCCAACAGCTTCACCGCGCACCGGCTGATCCACGCCGCCCGGGAGCTGGGCGGCCCCGCGGCGGCCGACGCCGTCAAGGAGGCGCTGCTCTCGGCCCACTTCGAGCAGGGCCGGAACATCGGCGACGTCGAGGTGCTGGCCGCGATCGCCGTCGACGCCGGGCTGGACGCCGGCCGGGTGCGGGCAGCGCTGGCCGGCGACGACTACGCCGACGACGTCCGGCAGGACATCGCCGAGGCCAGGGCGCTGGGCGTGAGCGGGGTGCCGTTCTTCGTCATCGACCGCCGCTACGGGATCTCCGGAGCCCAGCCGGCGGAGGTGTTCACCGGCGCGCTGGAGAAGGCCTGGCAGGACGCCAACCCGCTGCAGATGGTCGCGCCCGGCACCGACGGACCCGCCTGCGGGCCGGACGGCTGCTGAGCCGGAGCAGCCGGGAGCTTAAACGCCGGAGGGCCGTGCACCTGCACGGCCCTCCGATGTTTAAGCGGTGCGTGCCCTACTCGTCGAGCACCAGCACGCGGGCGTGCAGGATGGTGCGCTGGTGCAGCGCGGTGCGCACGGCGCGGTGCAGCCCGTCCTCGAGATACATGGTGCCCTTCCACTGCACCACGTGCGGGAACAGGTCACCGAAGAAGGTGGAGTCCTCGGCCAGCAGGGCCCCGAGATCCAGGGTGGACTTCGTGGTCACCAGCTCATCGAGCCGGACCTGCCGCGGGGCAACGGACGCCCAGTCCTTGGGCGTCTCGTATCCGTGCTCGGGGTAGGGGCGGCCATCGCCAACAGCTTTGAAGATCACCAATCAAGAGTACGAGACGAACCGCCCGCAGACCCAGCGGACACGGCCCGCGCCGTCCCGCGCGCCATCCCCCGGGGCTCCGGCGCTGGCCTCCGTCGCAGCCCCGGGACGAAACCGGGAATACTGGAGGCATGACTTCCGCGAACACCTGGGGCCTGCTGCTCGACGTCGACGGGCCGGTGGCCAGCCCCGAGTCCCGGACCGTACGGCCGGAGATCATCGAGAACCTGGTCCGCCTGGCCGTTGCCGGCTGGCCGGTGGCCTTCAACACGGGACGCTCGGTGGACTTCATCGTGGAGCAGGTGATGAACCCCATGATCGCCGCCGGGCTGCCCGCTGACGTGCGGGTGCTCGCGGTGTGCGAGAAGGGCGGCGTGTGGTTCACGTTCACCGGCGACGGCCCGGACCAGCCGCAGGTCGATCCCGGGCACCGGCTGCCCGGCGAGTTCGCCGCCGACGTGCGGGTCCTGGTGGCGGAGCGGTTCGCGGACCGGATGTTCTTCGACGAGACCAAGCTCGCGATGCTCTCCGTGGAGCAGCGGGTGGACGTGGCCAATGCCGACTATCTGGCTGTGCAGGAGGACTTCGAACTCGCCGTCCTCGGCCTTGCCGCCCGCCGCGGCCTGGGCATCCGCCGGCTCGGGCAGGTGCTGCCCGCCGTCGACGGTTCGGTGCCCTACCGGGTGGATCCGACGATCATCTCCACCGACATCGAGGCGGTGGAGGCCGGCAAGGACCTCGGCGTGCGCCGGGTGCTGGAGCTGCTGGAGCAGGCCGGGGCGCCGGTGCCGGCGGTGTGGCGCACCATCGGCGATTCCCGGACCGACTACGCGATGGCCGATGAACTGCATGCCCGGGGTTTCGACGTCGCGCACGTGGATGTGCGCCCGGCGGACGGGGTGCCCGCGGTGCCGTATCCGGTGCTCACCGCCGGGGAGCTGGTGCACGACGACGCCGGCGCGGTGTTCATTGCCCGGTGGGCCGCCGTCGCGGCCGGGGAGGCGGACGACGACGCCGGTCTGGGCCCGCTGGGTGCCCCGCCGGAGACGCTGGAGAAGGCCGAAACCGCGCGGCACAGCAATTCGTAACATTCGCTTCATAGTTGATTTCACCCGGTGATACGTTGCCGGAATGAGCGCGATTCCCCAGTCGATCCCTGTCCTTGACCTGAGCACCGCCCGCCGCCCCGACGGCACGTTCAACCCGGATTTCATTGACCAGCTGCGTGAGGCCACGCACCGCATCGGCTTCTTCCAGCTGGTCGGTTACGGCCCCGCCGAGCAGATGGTGGAGCCGCTGTTCGAGGTCACCAAGCGGTTCTTCGACCTGCCGCTGGAGGACCGCCTGGAGCTGGACAACCGCCGCTCGCCGCACTTCCGCGGCTACACCCGCCTCGGCACCGAAATCACCCAGGGCCGCCCCGACGCCCGCGAGCAGGTGGACTTCGGCCCGGAGCGCGAGCCGGTGGCCGAGTACCCCGCGGACCAGCCGTACTGGCTGGTCCAGGGCCCGAACCTGTTCCCGGACACCAAGCTGCCGGAGCTGCGAGAGGCGTCCATGGCTTGGGCCGAGGAGATGAGCCGGGTGGGCGCGGAGCTGCTGAGCGCCATCGCCGTCTCGCTGGAGCTGCCCGAAGACCACTTCAGCGAACCGTTCGAGGGCACCCCGGCCTGGATGGCCAAGCTGATTCACTACGTCGGCGGCGTCGTGCAGGAGGCCGGCACCCAGGGCGTGGGTTCGCACGCCGACTACGGCTTCGTGACCCTGCTGCTGCAGGACGAGGTCGGCGGCCTCGAAGTGCGCCCGCACGGCACCGACACCTGGATTCCGGTGGAACCGATTCCGGGCGCCCTGGTGGTCAACCTCGGCGAGATGCTCGAGGTCGCCACGCAGGGCTACCTGTCCGCCACCATCCACCGGGTGCTGGCGCCGGCACCCGGCGTGGACCGGTACGCCATCCCGTTCTTCTGGTCCCCGCGCCTGGATTCGGTCATCGACCCGGTACAGCTGCCGCCGGCCCTGGCCGAGCAGTCCCGCGGGATCACCGATGATCCGGAGAACCCGATGCTGGCCTCCTACGGCAACAACGTCCTGAAGGGCTGGCTGCGTGCGCACCCGCAGGTCGCCGAGCTGCACCACCCGCACCTGCTGACCAAGAAGTAGGGTCAGAGCCTTTCACACAGTGCGACGGCGCCGCCCGGCTGTTCAGCCGGGCGGCGCCGTCGTGTTTGTTTGTTCGAGGCCCCTAGGTCGCTCAGGCTTTCATGAAGGCTCTGAGAAACGCAGGACCTCTTCTGTCATTCAGCTAGCGCCCGGTCAAAGGTGGACGTCCCCCGCTTATCGAAGATGGTTGCGCCCACTTCCTGTTCAGCTTGGTTGCTGACAGACAGGTCGATTCCAGGCCGATCCCGCAGAATCAGGACTGCCGCGATCGATATGAGGGTCATGACCAACAGGTATAGCGAGACCGCTGTGCTCGTGCCCGTCGCATTGAGAAGCGCTTGGGCAATCGTGGGGGCGAACGCACCTCCAAGGATGGCTCCAAGCGCATAGGAGATGGAGACACCCGAAAACCTAACTGAGGCGGGGAAGATTTCACTGTACCAAGCAGCTTGCGGACCGTAACTCATTCCCAGCCCGAAGGTGAACAGTCCTAGTGCCAGATATAGCAGCGGCAAGGAACCTGTATTGATAAGCCAGAACAGCGGGAAAACCATCAACGCCTGCGCCGCGAAGCCGATCAGGTAGGTGCGCTTCCGGCCAATCATATCCGCGAGGAAACCGCTGAGCAGGGTAAAAACAAACCACATGGCTCCGGCGAAGGTAATGCTCAGCAGCACGTCAGTGCGGTCGAGGCCTACTGCGTCCCCGGTTGCATAGCTGGGTATGAATCCACCCGTAGCCATATAACCAGCAGCATTGTTGCCAGCGAATACCAGCCCGGCTAGGAGTACTAACAGCCAGTGCCTGCGGAACAACTCTACGACCGGGACCTTGGGCTGCTTCTTCTTCTCGGCAATCTCCATGAAGACCGGTGACTCGTCGACGGCCCGGCGCACCAGATAACCGACCCCCACCAGGACGATGCTGAGCAGGAACGGCACACGCCACCCCCACTCGACGAACGCTTCCCCAGGGGCAATCCAGCCGGTCATAACGGCAGTGACACCCGAGGCGAGGAGCATCCCCAGAGGGACGCCTAGTTGCGGGAGGGCACCCGCGCGTCCACGACGGGCCGGGGCAGCGTGCTCCACGGACATCAGTACGGCGCCGCCCCACTCACCGCCGGCAGAGATTCCTTGGAGAATCCTCAGCAAAAGCAGTACGACTGGTGCCAGCAGCCCGGCGGTTTCGTAGGTGGGCAGAACACCGATGAGCGAGGTGGAAATCCCCATAAGGATAAGCGTGAAAACCAGCATGGGACGCCGACCAAGCTTATCTCCGAAATGCCCCGCAAGGAAGGCTCCCAACGGGCGGAAGAGGAAGCTGATGCCTACCGATGCGAACGCCAGCAAAAGGCCGATCGACTCGCCTGCAGGGGCAAAGAACAAGTGAGCGAATACGAGCCCTGCCGCTGTTGAGTATATGAAAAAGTCGTACCACTCAATTGTTGTCCCGACAATGGTAGCGAAGGCCACACGACGCTGCGTGCTTCCTACCTTGGTGTCGGAGAGTGCTGTGCTCATGATTTCTCCTGGAGGTGGAATAGTGTCCCTAGGCGGGCACTGGATTAGGCAAAACTTGGGAGCACGTGGCGAGCATGAGCCTTAAGACTGAAGTCCGGGGACGCCGCTTGCTCAAGCTTGGGGCCCTTACCGGAGGCGAGCACTTTGCGGGCGCCCATATGGTCAGCCGGGGAATTAACAGATTCCACCGCCGCCAGCCGGCCCCCTCGGAAGCACAGGACGGAGAACCGGCCCGAGGCAGGGTCCCCTTGGACCACTGTCTGGTCGCCCGGTGCGGACAGCCCGGCGATCTGCAGCCGGAGGCCGCCCTGGGTACTCCAGAACCAAGGCAGGTCGGAGTAGGCCTCCGGCGCGCCGAGGATGGTCCGGGCGGCATGACGCCCGTGGTCCGTGGCATTTTGGACCGACTCCAAGCGAATCCTCCCCCCGGCGTGGGGGCTGACGAAGTTAGCGCAGTCGCCGACCGCGAGGATGGCCGGGTCAGAGGTGCGCAGGGCTTCATCCACGAGGATCCCGTTGCCCGTGTCCAAGTTCGCCGCCGCGGCAAGGGCGTCATTGGGCACCACGCCGACGCCGACGACCACCAGGTCGGCCGGGTAGCGGGTTCCCGCCGTGGAGACGGCGGCGCCCACCCGTCCGTTCGGCGCCGCTTCGAAGGCCTCGATGCCTTCATTCAGTCTCAGCTGCACGCCCCTCTCGCAATGCGCGGCGGCGAAGAAGTCCGCCATGACAGGGCTCAGAGCCCTCCCCATCGGCCGGGGCGCGAACTCGAGCACGGTAACGGCACAGCCGTGTGCCCGGGCTGCGGCGGCGAACTCCAGTCCGATGAATCCGGCCCCCACCACCAACACGTTGCGAGCGGCGGCCAGTTCGCCGTGGAGCTCCTCGGCGTCGCCCAGGGTTTTCAATCCGTGAACGCCCGGCAGGGCCGCCCCGGGGCAGGCCAGCACCCGGTTGGCCGCCCCGGTGGCCAGCACCAGATGGTCATAGGAAAGAAAGGCCCCGTTGCTGAGGGCGACCTCCCGCGCCCGGCGGTCGATGCGGAGCGCGGCAACGCCGTCCAACAGGTCAATGCCCTTTTCCGAGTAGAACTGCGCGCCACGCAGGGGCAGGCTGGCAGGGTCCTTGCCCGGCAGCAGGTAGTCCTTGGACAGCGGCGGCCGTTGGTAGGGCAGCCCCGGTTCCTCATTGACCACGGTGATGCCCTCTGCATAGCCGCCGCTGCGCAGCGAGTCGGCTACCTGCAGCCCGGCGTGCCCGCCGCCGATGATGACGACACCCATGGCTAGACCTGCTCCGACGGGATGTCCACGACGATGCCGTCCAGGTCCGCGGCGGCGCGGATCTGGCAGCCAAGCCGCGACCGTTCAGTCCGGTCGGCGGTGGTGCAGTCAAGCATCTCGTCTTCGTCTTCGCTGATGTCCGGCAGCGCGGAGGCGTACTCGGGTCGCACATAGACGTGGCAGGTGGCGCACATGGCCTGGCCGCCGCACTCCCCCACGATCCCGTCGATGCCGTTGGTCACGGCGGCGCGCATCAGCGAGGTGCCGCTTTCCACGGTGACGGCCTTGGCTGCTCCGGACGGCTGGACAAAGGTAACAGTGTTCATGTTTTCTCCTTGAAGGTCGGACTAGCCCCAGAGGACGGGCATCTTGGTCATGCCGCGGAAGACCCACCCGGCGTCGACGGCGGCGTTGTCCGGATCCAGCCGCAGGTTGGGCAGGCGCTCGAACAGGGCGGGCATCGCCACCTGGGCCACCTGGGCGCGGGCCACCCAGGTGCCGGCGCAGAAGTGCGCCCCGCCGCCGAAGCCCAGGTGGGGCTTCTTCGGCCTATGGATGTTGAAGGTCTCAGGGTCTTCGAACACTGCCGGGTCACGGTTGGCCGCTCCGAGGACCACGCCCAGCCGCGACCCGGCCGGCAGATGTACACCCTCAAGGACGGTGTCCCGGGTGGTCTCCCGCGGGTACATGCCGATAGGCGCCACCCAGCGGACGGATTCCTCGAAGGCGACGGCGTGCAGCTTGGGATTCGCCAGGACGTCGGCCAGCTGCTCCGGGTTGCTCAGCAGCGCCCAGACAGTGGTGCCGAGCACGTCGCGCGGCTCGTTGAGGCCTCCGCCGATGGTCATTTTGAGGTTGGCACGCACTGATTCCAGCGGAATGGGCAGCGATGCGAGCCCGGAGAGCAGCGAATGGTCGGGGTTGGCCCGCAGGTACGGCAGCATCTCATCGATCGCAGCATCCACCTCGGCGGAGGATCGGGCGCTCTTGGCCCAGATCTCGGCGTCGTCGGCGTAGTTGCCGGTCCCGTCGATCATGGTCTGGCTCCACCGCTGCATGTCCTGCTGCGTGGCGTTGTGGAAACCACAGATCAGGCGCAGGTTTTCGGCGGCGTAAGGGGCAGCGTAGTCCCAGATGAAGTCCGCGCGGGGGCCCTTGGCCTGCAGCTCGGCAAGGTAGGTGTCGTTGTTCGCCGCGAAGATGGCGTTCCAGTGCTTCTTGATGGTGCCTGGCCGCAGGGTGCTGCCGTAGGAATCCCGCTCGACGGCGTGCTCCGGATCATCCTTGCGCAGCATGGAATGACCCATCGAGCGCTTCATCAGGGAGCCGTTTTCATTGGCGCTGAAGGTCTCCGCGTCCTGCTCGATCTGATGGCATGCCGCGTAGCTGGTGACCATGTAGCGGTTGACAGCCGGCACCCAGTGCACCGGAGCCTCCTGCCGCATCCGTTGGTACAAGGGAAAGGGGTTGCGGTAGAGGTCCGCGATGGTTACCCAGTCCGCCACCGGAGCCTCGCGCACCGCTCCTGCGGATGCCGTCGACGGCGGGGAGGCCTGGGGCTCGGCGGCCGAGGCGGCCGGGGCCGCGCCGCTGAACGGACAGGCGGCGGGCGGTGTGGTCTCAGGGGCGGTCATCGTTGATCTCCTGACTCGGGAAAGCGTGCCCAGCCAGTGTGACCCGTGCCATATCATCAGGAAAAGAACAATTATTCGCCGTACATCCACGGTTATTGTGAGGTTTAAATGGCCCGGTATACCCTCCGGCAGCTGGAGGCGTTCATTGCCGTTGCAGAAAGCGGCAGTATCGCGGCGGCAGCAGCTCGGCTCCACGTGTCCCAGTCTGCGGTGTCGGGCGCGCTCAACGGGTTGGAACGGGTGTTCGACGCCCAGCTGACCATCCGGCGCAAGGCCCACGGCGTGACGCTCACCGCGGCCGGTCGCTATGTGCTGGACCGTGCACGGAACCTGCTCACTGAGGCCTCCGACCTGGAGCTGCATGCCGTTGACGCAGGTGAACAGATCCGCGGGTCTCTGACGCTCGGTTGCTATTTGACACTGGCACCCACCGTGCTGGCCCGGTTGATGGACCATTACGGACGGCGGTATCCGCTGGTAGAGCTGGATTTCTTTGACGGCTCCCAGACCGAGGTTCAGGACCGCCTGGCGTCAGGGCAGCTCGACGTCGCAATCGCCTATGACCTCTCCGTGCCTGCAGGCCTCAACCGCCACCGGCTGTATGAGGCAGAGCCATCGATCGTGCTGAGCGCAGACCACCCCCTCGCAGCACGCCCGGAGCTGTCCCTGGCAGAGGTGGCGGGCGAGCCAATGGTCCTGCTCGATGTGCCGCCCAGCAGGGAGAACACGATCAGCATGTTTGACGCGGCTGGCTTGCAACCTCATATCCGCTTTCGCACCACGGATTATGAAGTCACCCGTTCGTTGGTCGGCCGCGGGATGGGGTACGCCATTTTGGTCCAGCAACCGGTGGGCAACCAATCCTATGAGGGCCGGCCGCTGGTGGTGCGGCCAATCCGGCCGGCTGTCCGTACCGTTCCGGTCTCGATCGTCTGGCCGGCCGCCGTCCGGCCGTCGCAAAGCGTGGCCGCCATGATCGATCTCGCAGCCGAACTCTACGCCTAGGTGGGACTGCGTCCCAGCTAGGCGCTTCGCCCCTGCTCCCGAAGCGTCATGCCTAACCCCCGATCAGGCTTTCGCGTGACGGCACCGTCGCGCTGCTAGCCGGCCCGGTTCCCACCAGACGGCGAACCTAAAAACGCATCTCCTTACTGCACCTACCGCGGCGGGAACATCAGGTGCCGGCTTTCCGGCAGGAACTCCTCCCACACGCTCGGGGTCGGCGGCAGCCGCCGGGTTTCCTCCGCCTGACCGCGCCGGCTTCGGCGCCTGTTCTTCTCCTGCCGGTCCCTGTGTCCCATGCCTGCTCCTTGTTCGGGTGAGTGATGTCCTCACTGAACAAGCTCAAGCGCGCTTGAGGTCAAGCGGCTGCGTCACGGAACCGGCGACCCAGCCCGCACGCCGGCCAGGCGGCGCCCTCTTACGCTGCCGACAGCACCGCCACCAGGAACCCTGACTCCGGCGTGAGCGGGCGCAGGTCCCAGGTGGACAGCTGCAGGTCCACGCGCAGCCCCGCGGCCTCGGCGTCGGCGAAGAACTGTCCGAAGTCGTAGCCGCGTCCGGCGCCGAAGCCGATCACCACGCGGCCCTCCGGCGCCAGATGCGAGCGCATCCGGGCCAGCACCTCGCCGGCGGTGCCGGGCGCCAGGAACGTCATCACGTTGCCGGCGCAGACGATCACGTCGAACGGCTCACGGATGCCCTCGGCGGGCAGGTCCAGCTCCGCCAGGTCCCCCACCAGCCACGTGGCCTGGGGGTGGTCCTTCCGGGCCGCCTCGATCAGCTCCGGGTCGACGTCGACGCCGACGACGGCGTGACCGCGCCGCGCCAGCTCCCCGCCCACCCGGCCGGGCCCGCCACCGGCGTCGAGGATCCGCGCCCCGCGCTGGACCATCGCGTCGATCATCCTCGCCTCCCCGTGCAGGTCCGCGCCCTGCTCGCGCATCTGCTCAAACCGCTGGATGTACCAGGCGGAGTGTCCCGGATTCTGCTTCTTCTTGGCTTCCCAGAGGGTTTCCTTGCGCATCCTCCCAGCCTACTCAGCCACCGGACCCCGCCCGGCCGCTGCGCGCCGACCTCCGCCGGGGACACGCCGCCGCGTTGCGTCCGGCCGGGCGCCGCGGCGGGTTACACGGCGATGAACGCAGGTTGAACGGGTAACGTATCGGTATTACTCTTCTACGGACCCAAAAACGGGGTGGATGTCAAGGGTGCCCGGCCAACGCGGGGCCCGGAACGTGAGGTATTGCCAATGTCCGGTCGGCTTCTGCATACGGCCCGGCGGGGCGGCGTCGTCCTGGGACACGTCCTGGTCTACGCCCTGATCTGGCTGTCCCTCGCGCTGCTGGTGGCCGCCGTCGGCATCCGCTTCTACTTCGGCGAGATCTCGGTGGGCCAGATGCTGCTGAACCTGGTCTCGGTGGAGGCCGACGGCGGCGGCGGAGACCTGGTCTGGAAGGGCATCCTGGGCATCGGCGTGGCGCCGCTGCTCGTCACCCTGGCGCTTGCGTACTGGCAGCACCGCCGCCGCCGGCGCCGCCGCGGGGGCGAGGGTCCGTCGCCGCGCACCAAGTGGATCACCCGGGCCGTCTCCACGGTCGCGGTGTCCGCGCTCGTGGTGGGCAGCACCACCGCCTTCGCCACCACCGTGAACATGGCCGACTACATCAAGTCCGGCAACTCCAAGTACGACGTCGGCGACTACTACGCGGAGCCGACCGTCACCAGCGCCGACGGCGCCCGGAACCTGGTGCTGATCTACCTCGAATCCGGCGAGGGCACCCTTGCCGATGACGAGCTGTTCGAGAAGGACGCGTTCCTGCCGCTGAAGGAGGCCACCCCGGCCGCCGAGGGCTGGCAGAGCGTGGAGAACTTCCAGCAGTACGCCGGCGGCGGCTGGACCATGGCCGGCCTGGTCTCCACCCAGTGCGGGGTGCCGCTGAAAAGCGCGGGCGGCGACGGCGGCCGCGGCGTCGGCGGCGTCGACACCTACATGGGCGGCACCACGTGCCTGGGCGACGTGCTGGCCGAGCACGGCTACACCAACGTGTTCCTGGGCGGCGCCAGCTCCTCCTTCGCCGCGAAGGACACCTTCCTGGCCAGCCACGGCTACTCCGAGGTGAAGGGCCTGAACGACTGGCGGGCCGCCGGCGAACCGGCCGACAGCTTCCGCCCGGACTGGGGCCTGAGCGATGAGCGGCTCATGGCCAACGCCCGGGACAAGGTCGACGAGCTGCACGCCGAGTCCGAGCGCACCGGCAAGCCGTTCAACCTGTCCGTGCTGACCCTGGACACCCACGAGCCGGTGCACATCTACGACTACTGCGAGGTGGACACCGAGAACCGGGTCACCTCCGCGTTCCACTGCTCGCTGGCGCAGGTCGCCGGCTTCGTGGAGCACATGGAGGCCCAGGGCTACCTCGAGGACACCGCCGTGGTCATCATGGGCGACCACCTCAAGCACATGAGCGCCGGCGACGCGTTCCACGAGCAGCTGGACTACCACCCGAACCGCACCATCTTCAACCGGATCTGGGTGCCCGGCCAGGACCAGGGCACCGTGCTGCGCGACGGCGTCGACCAGCTGAGCATGTACCCCACCCTCCTGGAGGCCGCCGGCCTGACCCTGGAGGGACGGCAGGCTGGGCTGGGCGTCTCCGCCTTCGCCCCGGAGGTGCCGGCCGGCTCCGCGCAGGCCATGGACCCGGAGGCGTACGCCGAGCTGCTGGACTCCCGCTCCGCCCAGTTCTACACGCAGGCCTGGGCCACCGACGACGTCACTGAGTAGCCGCAGCCCGATCAAGTAGCGCCGGCCCGGTCACAAGTCCGCCGCAGTGATGGACGATGGGAAGGTCAGACCGGGGCCGCCTGCCGGCGGGTCCGGCCCCCACAGGACGAAAGGCGGAAGCCACATGGCGGATCTGGGCGGAATGGCGGACAAGGCCAAGGACGCGGCCAAGGACCACCCGGAGCAGGTGGACCAGGCCAAGGACAAGGTCAAGGACAAAGTCACCGGCAACAAGGACGACGAGCAGAAATAGAGCTCAGCGCAACGAAAGCCGGGCCGCCCGCATTGCGCGGCCCGGCTTTCTGCCTGTCCGGCCCGGCCGGCGGCAGGGCATCAGCCCAGTTCCCGCTGGCGTTCCACCTCCCGGGCCACCTGGTCCTCCCGGACGCGGAAGCCGAATCTGCCGTACAGCGCCAACCCCCAGAGCAGCGCCGCCACGGACAGGCCCAGCGCCGGCCACACCGGCCAGAAATAGCCCTCCGGCGTCGTCGACCACCAGATGATCAGCATGCCGGCCAGCGCGACGGCCCACACGACAAGCATCGCCTTGTACACGCTGCGCGCGATGACGATGGCCCGGGCGCGGCGTTCAAGGTCTGAGTCGCGGTCCATTTTGAGTCTCCTTTACCGGTGCACCGGCCCCGCTGGGTCCAAGGATCGCGGCAGTGCCGGACTGTCCATCCCGTGTCGGAGGCCCGGCTCACGTGGTCGTTCCTGCGTGGTCGCGGCGTCTCCCGCGGGCTTGGTACAGACGCTACGGACGTGTCCCTGCTGCTGCCAGAGCCCCGCTGAGCCCGGGGCTTGACAGGACCCCCTCAAACGGCTGTTCGCCCGGCCCGGCGGCGCCTACTCTGAGCGTATGACTCCTGCCTCGAACGCCCTCGGCAGCTACCTGCGGGCCCGACGCGAGCTGATCACCCCGGAGCAGGCCGGCATCCCCGCCACCGGGGTTCGGCGGGTGCCCGGGCTGCGGCGCGAGGAGGTGGCCATGCTCGCCGGGATCAGCGCCGACTACTACCTGCGGCTGGAGCGCGGACGGGACCGGCATCCGTCCGTGCAGGTGCTGGAATCCATCGCCCGGGTACTGCAGCTCGACGACGACCACCTCGCCCATCTTCTGACGCTCGTTGCGGAGATGCCCCGGCAGCGGCCCCGGCGGCCGCCCCGGGAGACGCCGCCGGCGGGGGCGCTCAAGCTCCTGGAGTCCCTGCCGCAGCCGGCCTTCATCGAGGGCCGGTACTTCGACATTCTGGCCTCCAACCGGCTCGCGAAGGCGTTGTCCCCGCGGCTCGACGTCGGCGGCAACCAGCTGCGGGACATGTTCCTCGACCCCTCCGAGCAGGCCCTGCACCCGGACTGGGAAATCGTGACCGAGTGCTTCATCGCGAACCTGCGGCAGGCCGTGGGCAGCGACGTGGACAATCCGCGGTTCATTGATCTGGTGGGCGAGCTGTCCCTCGCCAGCCCGTACTTCCGGCAGCTGTGGGCCCGGCATGAAGTGCGCGGGCAGAAGGGGACGCCGATGCGGCTGAACCACCCGCAGGTCGGGGAGATGACGCTGAACCGGGAGCGGCTGGCCATCAGCGGGGCGGATCACCTGATGCTGGTGGTCTACCACCCGGACGCCGGAACCCGGGACGCGGAGCGGCTCGCCCTCCTCGCCTCCGCCGCCCTGCCCGCCGCAACTCCGGTCAGTGAAGAGGCGCCGTGACGGCCTGGGTGCTGCATGTGGACCTCGACCAGTTCATCGCCGCCGTCGAGGTGCTGCGGCGCCCGGAGCTGGCCGGGCAGCCCGTCATTGTCGGCGGCCGCGGTGATCCCACCGAACGGGCCGTAGTCTCCACCGCCTCCTACGAGGCCCGGGCCTTCGGCGTCGGCTCCGGAATGCCGCTGCGGGTGGCGGCCCGGAAAGTGCCCGACGCCGTATTCCTGCCCGTGGATGCCGAGGCGTACCTGGCGGCGTCGGATACGGTAATGGGCACGCTGAAGGCCCGGCCCGGCGCCGTCGTGCAGGTCCTGGGCTGGGATGAGGCCTTCGTCGGCGTCGAGACCGAGGATCCGGCGGCCTACGCCAGGGACCTGCAGGCCGCGGTGCTGGAGGCGACGCAGCTGCACTGCAGCGTGGGCATCGGCGATACCCGGATCCGGGCCAAGAACGCCACCGACTTCGGCAAGCCCGCCGGGATCTTCCGGCTCACTGCGGAGAACTGGCTGGACGTGATGGGCGCCCGCCCCACCAAGGAGCTGTGGGGCGTGGGCAATAAGATCTCCGCCCGGCTGGCGAAGCTCGGCGTCAGCACCGTGGCCGAGCTGGCCGCCGCCGACCCGCAGGCGTTGGTGCCGGAGTTCGGGCCCAAGATGGGGCCCTGGTACGCGCAGCTGGGCCGTGGCGACGGCAGCAGCGAGGTGGACGACACGCCTTGGGTGGCGCGCGGGCACAGCCGCGAGACCACCTTCCAGCAGAACCTCACCGAGCCGGAGCAGGTGCTCGACGCCGTCCGGCAGCTGACGGACGACGCGCTGAAGGACATGGCGGAGGAGGGCCGGCCGGTGATCGGGCTGACCCTCAAGGTCCGCTACGCGCCGTTCACCACCAAGACCCACGCGCGGAAGATCCCGGAGACCGCCGACGGCGGCGAGGTCCTCGCGCGGGCGCTGGACCTCGCCGCGGCGATCGAGCCGGGCCGGCCGATCCGTCTGCTGGGCCTGCGGGCGGAAATGACCATGCCCGAGGACGCGCGGAAGGGACACACGCCCACCCGCGGCGGATGGTGAGGCTAGGACGGCGATGGGCGGGCTGCCCGGCGGTTAGTCCTCTTCGGCCACCCGGATCAGCACCTTGCCGGTGGCGCCGTCCTCCACGGCGTCGTGCGCGGCGGCGGTGTCCGCCAGCTCGAACCAGGTCAGCGGCAGGCCGGCGGACTCCCCCACCGGCAGGACGCCGTCGCGCAGCGCCTCGGTGATGTCCTTGACCGCGGCCTGGTGGGCGGCTTCGCCTTCGGTGTAGACCAGCACGCCCTGCCAGCGGACGTTCTTGGCGAAGCTCGCGACGATCGGCACCGTGTACTCCTCGCCGTTGTTGTTGGCGTAGTAGGCGATGCTGGCGTGGTTGGCGGCCACCTCGACGTCGAGCGCCGCGTTCTGTGCCGGGGACACCTCCACGATGTGATCGACGCCGTCGGGCGCGATCTCGCGGATCCGGTCGGCTTCGGCGTCGTCGGGGTAGCGGACGACGTGGTGGGCGCCGGCGGCGCGGGCCAGTTCGGCCTTCGCGTCGCTGCTGACCGTGGCAATGACGGTGGCGCCGGCCCAGGCGGCGAGCTGGATCGCGGCGTGGCCGACGGCTCCGGCGCCGCCCTGGACGAGGACCGTGCGGTCCGCAAGCGCCCCCGGGGCCAGCCGGGTCGGGCCGAACTCGTGCACGGTGAGGGCGCGGTGCGCGGTCATGGCGGGCACGCCCAGGCTGGCGGCGACGTCGAACCCGGTGCCCTCGGGCAGCGGCACGGCCCGGTCGGCGGGCAGGACGGCGAATTCCTGGGCGGTGCCGGTGGGGCGGCCGTGGGCGGCGAGGTAGATCCAGACCCGGTCTCCGGGCTGCAGGCCGGTGACGCCCTCGCCCACCGCGTCGATGATGCCGGCGCCGTCCTGGTTGGGCACCACTTCGGGGAAGGGAACGCCGCCGGCGCGGGCCTTCCAGTCGGTGGGGTTCACCCCGGAGACGGTGATGCGGACCCGCACTTCGCCGGGACCGGGATCGGCAACCTCACGCTCGGCGAGGGAGAGGACAGAGGACGCTCCGGACTCGGAGTAGACGATTGCTTTCATAGCCGACTGCAAGGAATCTAGGCGGCGGTCTATTCCCCGGCACTCCGGCAGGTCGGGTTCGACGGGAGTGTTCCGGTGCAGCCGCGAAAGGATCAGGACATGGCACGGAACTGTTCGGCATGCTCGCTGGCCCACTGGGCGAACGTCCGCGCGGAACGTCCGGTGACCTTTTCAACCGTGGGCAGGATCGCGCCGGCGGCCTCAGGTGGGTTGGTGGCCAGCTGGATGCCGAACTCGACGTAGTCCTCGTCGTAGCCGTAGCTGCGAAGCCGCTCACGCTCCGCCTCCTCGCTCAGCTGCACAAACTCGATCGGCTCACCAGTTGCCTCCGCGAGCAGGCGTGTCCGCTCGGCAGGGGTGAGCGCCTCCGGTCCGGTCAGTGGGTAGGCCCTGCCCGCGTGCCCGTCCGTGGTTAGCGCAGCGGCAGCGACGCCGGCGATGTCGGCTTCGTGTACGACGGCGCTTGGGTAGTCAGCGAGCATGGAGACGGTGCGTGAGGCACGGATCTCGGGGGCGAACTCGAGCGCGTTGCCCATGAACTCGGCCGGCTGCAGGAGAGTCCCGCTGATGGAACTGGCTGCCAGGGCTTCTTCGATGCCGGTGGGCGCCCAGCCGCCCAGGACCGTGGCCCGCCGAATGCCGGAGCGCTCGGCGAGGTGGACGATCTCCGCCCCGTTGGTGAGGTCTTCCCGCTCGTCGCCGCCGAAGGTGATCAGGTGGATCGCGTCCATGCCCTCGCACACCCTTTCAAGGCTGGCGGTGTCGGTGAGGTCGCCGGCTACCGTCTCGACGCCCTCGGGCAGCCGGGCTTGGGCCGGGGTGCGGGTGAGCGCGCGGACAGTGTGACCGGCTTCGTGAAGCTGGGCGACGAGGTGGCGCCCGACCTGGCCTGTGGCTCCGGTGACGAGAATGCGCATGGGTGGGTCCTTTCGGCGGGGGTTAGCTGGTGCTGGTTCGGAGGGCGCGGAGTCCGAGGAGCAGCCCGAGGGCGGCGGTGACGGCGGCAGCGAGGAACCCGAGTCCGACGTCGGAGCTGATCCGGCCGGCGAAGAGGTCCCGCTCGGCGTCGACCACGTGGGTGAGGGGATTGAGCTGGGAGAGGATCCGCATCCAGGCCGGCCCGTCGTCCAGGGGCAGGAGCATTCCGGACAGGATCATGAGCGGGAACAGCACGGTCTGGTGCACGGTCCAGAACACCCAGTCCTGGTGCCGCACGGCAATGGCCAGCGCGTAGCTCAGGGACCCGATGCCGATACCGAGGATGCCCAGCAGGACCAGCCCCAGAAGCCCTCCGGCAGGGTTGGGCCGGAAACCGAACGGGATCATGACCAGCACCACGATGACGGCCTGGGCCACCAGGGGCACGAACTCCTTAAGGGCGCGGCCGATGAAGAGCGAGGAGCGCGACAGCGGCGTGACGAGGAGGCGTTCGTGGGAGCCGCCTTGGAGGTCGAACTGGAGGTTTGAGCCGGTGCCCGCGGTCCCGAACAACGCGGTCATCACGAGGATGCCCGGGACAAACCAGCTCCAGGTTGAGCCGTCGCTGGAGGGTGCGCCTGCCGCGATGAGCGGGCCGAACAGCAGCAGGAAGAACAGCGGCTGCACCATGCCCGCGACAAGGGAGAACGGGTCGCTGATCACGGGCCGCAGCTCACGTCCCATCACAATGAGGCAGTCGCTGAGGGCGTTGCGGCGACGGGATGCGGCCGCGCCGGCTGTCGTCATTTTCTGTCCTCCTGAAGTTCGCCGTTCCCTTGGCCGGGCTCCCCGGCTACCCCGCCGGCGTCGCGCAGGCTCCGCCCGGTGAGCTCGAGGAAGACGTCGTTGAGGGTGGGCAGCTGGGTGTCCGCGGCGGTGACGTCGATGTTGTGACATCGGGCAGTGGAGATGGCTGCCGCCAGGGCGCCGCGGCCGTCGTCGGCCTGCGCGGTGACAGCGCACCTGTCGATGGTGATGTTGCGGACGCCGCGCAGCTGCGCCAGCAGCGGCCGGAGGCGTTCGGCGGCCGCGGCGTCCGGAACATCCAAGGTGATCCGATCCCCGACATGGCGTTGTTTGAGCGCGCTGGGCGGGCCGTCGGCGATGATGCGGCCGTGGTCAACCACGATGACGCGGTCTGCGGCCTGATCGGCTTCGTCCAGATAGTGGGTGCTGAACAGGACCGTCATGTGCGCCTCCTGCCGGACCTTGAGGATGTGGTCCCACAGGTTGCTGCGGTTCTGCGGGTCCAGGCCTGCGGTCGGTTCGTCGAGGAAGAGCAGGGGCGGCCTGTTGACCAGCCCGATCGCGAGATCGAGCCGACGCCGCTGGCCGCCGCTCATCGCCTGTGTCCTGCGTTTGGCCAGCAGTTCCAGCCCGAGCACCGCAAAAAGCTCTCCGGCTCGCCGGCGGGCCGCTTCCCGACCCAGCCCGTAGATCCGCCCCTGCGTGATGACCTCATCGACGGCGCGCTGGGTATGTCCGGCGCCGTTGCCCTGGCCGACGTAGCCGATGCGTTCCCGTACCAGTGCGCCGTGGGTCCTCACGTCGAACCCCGCCACCGTCGCCGAACCGGTCGTGGGCGGCAGGAGCGTGGAGAGCATCCGCATCAGGGTGCTCTTGCCGGCTCCATTGGGGCCGAGCACCGCCACGGTCTCCCCGGCAGTGACGCGAAGATCGATGCTCCGGACGGCTGGCACCTCGCCGCCGTCCGGTCCGCGGAAACTGCGCGAGAGACTGTCGGTCTCGATCATTGGATGTCTGCCCCGTTTCTGGCCGGTGATGAGATTCCATCGTGGCAGGGCTTGTGGCCAACATATGTCCGCAAGGCAGGCTAGCCTTGCGGCATGTCAACCAGTACCCGGGCCCTTGAGTTGCTGGGCCTGCTCCAGAACCGGCGCCACTGGCCCGGAGATGAGTTGGCGCGCAGGCTGGGCGTGAGCCCGCGCACCCTGCGGCGCGACGTCGACGGCCTTCAGGAACTCGGGTATCCCATCATGACCACACGGGGTACGGGCGGCGGGTATCAGCTCAGCTCCGGCGCGTCCCTGCCCCCTTTGGTGCTCAGCGAGGAAGAGGCTGCAGCGGTGGTGATGGGCCTCCGGGAGGTGGCGTCGGGCGCCTACGCCCCGACGGGCGACGCCGCGGTGAGCGCAATGGCGAAGGTCGTCCAGGTGCTCCCTGCCCGCATCCGCCGTCGTATCGACAGCCTGCGCAGCGTTGCCGGCCCCCGCACGGATCGCCCGCGGCACGGCGTCGCCGACGTCACCTGCCTGACCACCGTCGCCCTGGCCTGCCGCGATCACGAGGTGCTGACCTTCAGGTACCGATCACGCGACGGCCGGATGAGCGAGCGGACGGCTCACCCCCACCGAACCGTCGCGGTCGATCAGCGCCTGTACCTGATCGCCTGGGATCAGGACCGCGCGGACTGGCGCATCTTCCGCCTGGACCGCATCGAGAATCCGACCCGGAGCAGCGCCACATTCGCTCCCCGCGCGCTGCCCGAGGCCGATCCGGTCGCCTACGTGCACCGTCAGATCGGGTCCATGCCCGCGAAATACGTTGTCCATGCGAGCGTTGAGGCGCCCGCGGACCGGGTACGGCAGGAGATCGCGCACTACGGCAGCGTGGACCCGGTCGACGGCGGGCGGTGCGCGGTCCGGATCGCTGCCGATTCTCTCGAGTGGGCGGCGTTCTGCCTTGCGTCCGTCGGCGTGAGGTTCACCGTCCACGGGCCGCCGGAAGCGATCGACTACATGCGCGGCTGGGGCGAGCGCCTCACGGCTGCGACCCTGCCTGCTCACAGCAGCACACCACCGGACACCTCGATGCAAGCCAAGCCTGGGTCGAGCCCGGGGCGGCACACTGACTGAATAGATTCAGGGCACAGGAGTCAGCCGGCGCTCACACGTTCCTCGCGTTTGCGGCCGGCCCGGGCGGCGAGGAACAACAGAGATCCGATCGCTACGTAGACGGCGGCGCTGAGCCAGATCGCCGCGCTTTGTTGAGTGAGGAGCGCAATGCTGGCAATGATCGCCAGGACCGGCATGAACCGGGGGGCTGAGAAGTGGTCATGGTCCACTTTGTCCTTTTTGAGGACCAGGACGCTGACGTTCGCGGACAGGAACACCAGGAGCAGGAGCAGCACGGTGGTCTCGGCCAGCGAGGCAACATTTCCGGTGAGGGTCAGGACAATCGTTAGCCCGGCCACCACGACAATGGAGACCCACGGAGTGCGGCGGCCCGGCAGTACCCGGCTGAAGGCACGCGGGAGCAGTTCCGCTTCAGCCAGTCCGTAGCCCACGCGGCTGGCCATGACCATGAAGAGCAGGGCTCCGTTGGCAATGGCGATCAGGGCGATGATGCTGAACAGTCCGGGCGGGATTCCGACGCCGCTGGCGGCGACGACGGCGAGCAGGGGGCCGGTGGACTCGGCCAGCTCGGTCGGGTCCATCACGATAACCGCGCCGAGTGCGATAAGGAGATACACCAGCCCGGCGGTGCAGATGGCGCCGAAGAGTGCGCGGGGGTAGGCCTTGGACGGGTTACGTACTTCCTCGGCCATGTTTGCTGCCGCCTCGAAGCCGAGGAAGGAGAAAAAGGCGACGATCGATGCGGCGAAGGCGCCCTGGAGGGGCGGTACGTCCGGCGCGAATTCCAGGAGCCGGGACGGTTCCCCGTTGCCGGCGGCAAATACGATCGCGCAGACGACGATGACGATGACGAGGCCGGTGACCTCGATGATGGAGGCTATGAGGTTCGCGGCGAGGGACTCTTTGACCCCGCGCAGGTTGATCAAGGTCAGCAGGATGATGAACACGACAGCTGCGGGAGCCGCCGGCACGTCGATGAGCGCTGTGAGGTAGTCGCCCGCGAAGGCGTTCGCGAGCGCGGCGGCGGTGGTGATGCCGGAGGCCATCATCAGGAAGCCGACGAGGAATGACACGTAGGGGATGCCGAAAGCCCGGTCGGCGTAGCGTGCGGCGCCTCCGGCGTGCGGGTATTTGGTGATCAGTTCCGCGTAGGTCGCGGCGGTGAGCAGCGCGACGACCAGGGCGATCAGCAGGGGGATCCAGATCGCGCCGCCGACATCGGAGGCCATGGTCCCCACGAGGGTGTAGATGCCGGCTCCGAGGGTGTCGCCGACGATGAACGCGAACAGCAGCGGCGCACCGACTGCCCGCTTCAGCCCGGGTGATGATTTTGGTGTGGTGGCGCCGGGGTCCTTCGTCATTGGGCTATTGGATGCCGTCCGCCGTCCCTGCGCAACTACTTGGGCGAAATTCAGTGGGCGCTCGCAACCCTTCCGCCACGATTAACTGCCCTGGGAGGCGACTGCCCTATGAAGGGCTCACAACTGTGCCGTAACGGACCCGCCTACCGAATGCGAGGTGATTGGTTACGCGCGTCCTGGCTGCGGCGCCTGATGAACCATCGGTTGAGGCAGAAAGTGATGAGCAGCCCGAACAAAACTGCGATGACCAACCGAAGCAGCATCTGCATGTCTGTATAGGTATCCAAAACGACGTTCATCACGAGTGCAGCAAGCGTGCTGACGATGACGATTACGGTTGGGTAAGCCCTCATTGGGTCGAGCGTTCCACCGTTGGGCACCATCGTCAAACGGGACCGGTGACAGGCAGCACGTCTGCGGTGTCTCCACACCGCAGGTCAATGTAGAACCGAAGGGCGTTTCGCTTACGGATTCGTCACCGGGACGCTCGGAACAGGCGATCGATGCAGTACCCGAGCACAACGAGACTGGCGATCACTAAGAGGACACTTCCCGGCCAGCCAAGCGCCGGTTCCGAGGAGCAGGAGGAAACCGTCCCCGATGCGGAGATGTAGTCGACGCATCGCCCGGTTCGAAGCCCGTAGTTCAAGGTGTTCACTAGGATCAACCCGCAGATCAGGATCCACGCCCTCTTGGATCGGGGCGCCTCGTCGACCGTCATGAGCGAATCCTATGGCGCAGGGCGGATGAGTCCCTCAAGCCGTGCCGCTTAGGGATCGGTTAAGGCACCACGTGGAATCGTTCGAGGACCACCAAAGCCTCGTCCGTTAATTCGAACTCGGCTCCGAGTTCCTCTGCCATAGCTGCCGAGGACCAAAACTGAATGTGTCCAGCCCGCCACTGCGCCACGGATTCGAATCCCTCGCCCTCCGCCACCGCGTGTTCCAGGGAAACATCGGCCAGACGAACAGTTTGCACTTGGGTCGTCTCGATCATGAACGCTTCTTTGCCTTCTGAGTCAATGACTATCCCCCGCTGACCGACCACGGGCAAAGGCTCGTTTCCAACCTCATACTCCCGCAGGAGAGATGTCGTCGTAGTCTTGGCCCCGGATCGAATTGCGGCGATCAGGGAATCTCGCAGCGGCCCGGGGAAAGCGAACTCGACGTGTGGCAGCTCAACGTTCATGTCATCAGTCAAGCACGCTTCTCACCCTGAATATGCAGCACTCTGCGGGGATACGTGGCAGTCCCGCCCGAGACACTGGACAATAAAACAGGCAAGCGGAAGAGCCCCGGATGAGGAACTGCACGAGCAGGGCCCAGGTTTCCCGGGGCAGGCCACACCCCAGCCCCCTCTGAGGAGAACCGCATGTACCGCAATTTCCGCATCACCGCCCCCGTGCTCACCGCCCTCGCGGGCGTTGCACTCATCGCCGGCTGCACCGCTGATCCGGAGCCGACGCCCGAGGAAACCCCCTCATCAACCAGCGCTGAAACACCGGAGAGCACGGCATCGGCCTCCCCGATAGGCTCCAGCGCCGCCGCGGCTCCAAGCGCCGCCGGGGCACCGATCACCCTGAGCCGGGATCAGGAACACAGAATCACGGAAGCGAACACCAGCGTCAGCATCACCTGCTCCGGCGGCGGGGACATCGACGTCGAGACCAATGGCGCCAGCGTGCGGACGACCGGTCAGTGTGAAGATATCGACGTCCACGGCAATGACAACTCAGTCAGCGGCGAGGATGCGGAAAGCCTCGACGTTGAGGGAAACAACAACAGTGCCAACCTCAGGAATGTGCCCGACATCGATGTGGAAGGGACCTCAAACTCCGTCGTCGTCGAGCAGACCGGTGACATCGATGTCGAAGGCGAGAACAACAGCATCACCTACACCTCCGGGGATCCCGTGATCGAATCCGAGGGCACGAACTCCGTCTCGGCCCAATGAAGGCGGGCGTGGGCACACGCTTCATTGCCCCTGCCGTGGACGCCAGCAACAGCCACCGCCCCGACGCGATCCGCACCGCCGTCGGCGGTCCGGCCCGCCGCTAGGCTGGGGCAATGGCAACAGTGATCCTCGTGCGGCACGGCCGCACCACCGCGAACGCCTCCGGGCTGCTGGCCGGCCGCACCCCCGGCGTCGAACTCGACCAGGTGGGCCGGGACCAGGCCGCCGCCACCGCGGACCGGCTCGCCGCAGTGCCCGTCGTCGGGGTGGTCTCCAGCCCCCTGGAACGCTGCCGGCAGACCGCGCAGTTCATCCTGGACCGCCAGTCCGGCACCCCGCACACACCGGTCGAGGAGGACATCACCGAGTGCGACTACGGCTCCTGGCAGGGCCGCACCCTCGAGGAACTTGCGAAGGAGGAGCTGTGGCGCACCGTGCAGGCCCAGCCCTCCGCCGTCGTCTTCCCCGGCGGCGAGTCCATGCCCGCGATGCAGGCCCGCTCGGTGGCGGCCATCCGCCGCCATGATGCGGCGTTCGAGGCCGAGCACGGGCGGGGCGCGGTGTGGGTGGCGGTGAGCCACGGCGACATCATCAAGTCCGTCCTGGCCGACGCGCTCGGCATGCACCTTGACCTGTTCCAGCGCATCGCCGTCGGGCCCGCCTCCGTGTCGGTGGTGACCTACGGCGCCCACCGCCCCACCGTCCACGCGACCAACACCGACGCCGGCGACCTGTCCTGGCTGGCGGCCAGCGCCGCGGCTCAGGACGCTCCGGTGGGCGGCGGCGCGGGACACGCAGCGCCGCCGGCCCGATGAGCCTAAAGTAGTCCTATGCCTACGACCGTTCATGAGTTCGACTGGCCTGACCGCGTCGTCATCGGGACCGTCGGCGTCCCGGGGCAGCGCACGTTCTACCTGCAGGCGCGCGACGGGAAGCGGCTGATCAGCGTCGTCCTGGAGAAGCAACAGTCGGCCCAGCTCGCCGAGGGGATCGACGAGATCCTCGACCAGCTGATGACCGTCGACGGCAATCCCTTCAGCGTTCCGGCGAACACTCCCCTGGAGCTGGTCGACAACGACGACCTCGAGGCTGTGGAGGAACAGTTCCGCACCGGCGTCATGAGCCTGGGCTGGGACCCGACGACGGCGCAGATCGTCATCGAGGCCTACCCCCTGCCCGAGGAGGATGAGGACGACGACGGCGCCCCCGAGGACGGCGCCCTCGGCGAGGGCGAGGATCCCGACGTCCCCGAGATGCTGCTGGTGCGGATGCCGGTGGGCACCGCCCGGGCGTTCGCGAAGCGCACCCGCGAGGTGGTGGGCGCCGGGCGGCCGATCTGCGTGATCTGCGGCCAGCCGATGGACCCCGACGGGCACACCTGCACCCTGCCCGAGCCCTGATGCCGGCCCCGGACCTGGTCACCGCGGAGCTGGCGCTCACCGGCCGGCTCACGACGGCGTCGAACGCCACCTTCCTGGGCGGCATCGGCGACGCGTCCGTGGTGTACAAGCCGATCGCGGGCGAGCAGCCGCTGTGGGACTTTCCCGACGGGTGCCTGGCGCACCGGGAGGTGGCCGCCTATCTGGTCTCGGAGGCCCTGGGCTGGAACATTGTGCCGCGCACCTGGCTGCGGGACGGACCGTTCGGTGAAGGCATGGTGCAGCTCTGGCAGGAGACCGACCCGGAGCAGGCCGCGGTGGACCTGGTGGCGGCGGATGACGTGCCGGACACGGGCTGGAAGCAGGTCCTGGAGGGGCAAGACGAGCGCGGGCGGATCGTCGCCCTGATTCATGAAGACACCCCGGCGCTGCGCCGGATGGCGGTGTTCGACGTTCTGGTCAACAACGCCGACCGCAAGGGCGACCACGTCCTGCCCATGCCCGGCGGACACCGGTACGGCGTGGACCACGGGCTCACGTTCCACGGCGAGCACAAGCTCCGCACCGTGCTGTGGGGCTGGATCGGCGAGGAGCTGAGCGCCGAGGAACTCGACGGCATCGACCGGCTGACCGGCGCACTGCAGGGGAAGCTGGGCGAGCAGCTGGCCGATCTGCTTACCGGTGAGGAACTCGCCGCCCTGGCTGCCCGCTGCACCCGGCTGCGCCGGATGGGCCGCTTTCCGGGACCCAGGGGCGGCATGCCCGCGGTGCCCTGGCCGCTGTTCTAGGACTCTAGGAACCTGCCTCCAGGCCGGCCGGGCCGGAAGGCGGCTGAACGGAGATGCGGAGGCCGCCGTCGGGCCGCCCGTTGATGCTCAGGGATCCGTCGTGAGCCTGGACGATGCTCTTCGGGCTGGTGGCGCTGCTTGGCCCCTGGCGGGAGACGATGGCTTTCGGGCAGATCAACATCCTGCTCTTCGGCCTGATCATGGTTGACTTCCTCACCCGGCGGGCCGGCTGGCCCACGGGGCTGCTGACCGGGCTGGCGGCGGGGATCAAGCTCACGCCGTTGGTGTTCGGCTGGTATTTCCTGGTCCGCGGCGACTGGCACGGGCTGCGGAACATGGCGGCCGGATTCCTGATGAGCGGCGGGCTCCGCTTCCTGCTGCTTCCGGCGGAGTCGCGGACCTACTGGCTGGAGATGCTGCCGGATACCTCTCGGATCGGCGGTGCTGGATACGTGGACAACCTGAACATCACCGGCGCGATCCTGCACTTTGCCGGGCCGGACTTTCCGGTGGACCTGCCGTGGCTGGTGCTCTCGTGCAGCTGCGGGTTCTTTGTCACCCTGCACCGCAGGTCACGGCGCGGACTCCACCACGGAGGCGCGCACCGCCCCCCACCTGAATCGCCCGTTCCGGCGGGAACGCTGGCGCCGTCCTCCAGCAGGACGTTCTGCTCACCGATGACGAGCCCAGAGTCTAGACAACCTTCAACTCCAGTGATTTGGAGCGGATGAACGCACAATCTCTCAACGAGGAGGAGATCTCGCTCTTCTGCCATACAGGACGCGGGAGTGAACCGACTTCCACTGTTGACGACCGGAGGTCCAGTTTTCACTTTCGGTGGTGTGCTTCTTAGCTCGTTCCTGGCAACTTGGATTGCTTAGCCCCTAAGGGCCGGAACGTGAACGCCTGGAACCTAGTTGTCGGGCTCTGCGCAGGACGCAGATCATCTGGGTGATCTGCGGTCAGCCAATCGACCCGATGGGCACATTTGCACCTTCCCAGGCCTAATTGCCCACACCGCCCTGGTCACCGGCGACCTCAAGCTCACCAGCCACCTCACGACGGCAATCAACGCCACCTTCCTGGGCGGCATCGGCGATGCCGCAGTGGTCTACGAGCCGGTTGCCGGCGAGACGCCGCTGTGGGACTTTCCGGACGGATGCCTGACGCACCGGGAGGTCGCCGCTGCCCGGTCTCGGAAGCTCTCGCCCAATATATGGGGTTTAATATGTGTAGCTTCAGGCAATTTCGCTTCGAAGAACAACAAATCGACCTAGAGAGTTCGACTAAATGAAAACTCATCTCGGCCCCACGCGGCCCGCGAAGTTCATCGGGGCCAGTCTCCTGGCCGGATCGGTATTCGCTGCCCTCACTGGTTGTGCGTCCGCAAGCCCCGCTGCCCTTGGGGACGGCGCCGAGGGTGCGGCCAGCTCGCCAGCCGCAGTTAGTACATATGAGTTCAAAACCCCCGCCTATGGGACTAAGGACACTATGAAGATCCAGATTCCACAGGACCTTATTGAGGTGGCCCCAGAGGCCAAGAACGCGCTCATCACCTCAGTCACCGCCACTGCTCGAACGTTGAACTCCGCAAAATACTGTGCCGTTGATCTGACAGTCACCTATGCCGACGGCGCCGTGGACGAGTTAAAAAAACCGCGTAAAGATGCTGACGGAAGTACCGATGATGACACCAGACCCGTGGAGGAACGGGTCGCTAGATCTCTAACAGGTCTACCTTACACAAGCCTCCAGGGCACCCTTGTAGGTGGAGTTGCCAGTTCAATAAGTGACCTTGACGAGTCCGACCCTAAGTATGGGTTTTACGCCTCCGACGACTTTAAGACTATAACGAAGGTCCAGAGGTGCGCCGCATCGCCGATGGAGGACAGCAAATCATACATGGACAATACTGTCCATGTATTCAACTTTCCCCATATCGCATCGATCGGCATGACGGTAATGAAGGATGGCACCCTGACCATCGTGAGCAGCACAATTGAGGGCTACAAGCTCGATTCAAATGGCAGCTGGCTCGCTGAGTAGACGGGATCAAGTGAGGTAATCGGCCACGTCACCAGGAGCATCGGGTCCGTGCGACGCACGGTGAAGAGCCGCTCGTCCTTGGCGTCTTCGAGCGCGGTGTCGCCGGCCATCATGAGGACGGCGACGCCGCGCTGTTCGATGGCCGTGCGCATGGCGACCTCCAGCAGCCGCGGCATCTGCTCTGCGCTGAGGACCATTTCGCAGAAGACCGTGCAGTCGCGGAACAGTTCGGTGGGCCGGGTCTCCTGAAAGTACTGGCTGCCGATCTCGTCGCTCGGAATGTGCGAGGCGATCGCGAGCACGGGAACGCGGCTGCGGTGCGCGTCGTAGAGTCCGTTGATCAGGTGCATGTTGCCGGGCCCGCAGCTGCCCGCGCAGACCGCGAGTTCGCCCGTCAGCGCGGCCTCGCCGGCGGCGGCGAACGCGGCCTCCTCTTCGTGCCGGGTGAGCATCCATTCGATGCCCTTCTCCCGGCGGATGGCCTCGGGCACCGCGTTCAGGGAATTGCCGGGGACGCCCCAGATCCGCTGGATCCCGTTGGCGGCGAGGTTCCGGACGACGGTCTCCGCCATCGTGGGCATGCTGCTCCTCTGTTCGGCGCTCGGGCGGCGCCGTCAGTCGAAGCTGCGGGAGCGTGAGTGTAAGAGGTGTGGAGCCTGGTCCTGCCGTAAGGGCCCGCGGTGTGCGGCTCTCCTCTGGGACTCGAGCCAAGTGAGCCGTGCGAGACAGGCCATACAACTCTTGGAGCCCTCGCTAGGCGCTGAATCTACTACCGAGGTCCGATCCGACGGTCCCGGCCCGACCGCCCCAGCGGGAGGGTCTGCATAGATGTCCCATTTAGGGATCCCCACCGCGACACCTCAAGCCTCCGTCGCTGTCAGGCATGGCGAAGTGGGACCAATTTACGGGCGGCGCCCCCGTGGGGAGTCGGGTAGCATCCATCGAGATCCTGCTTGCAGAGAGGAAAGGGAATGGCTGGCGCACAGGCCTTCGGTCGCGAAATAGAGTAAGCCAGCCAAGATGCGATCAATGAAACGCGAAAGGTAAGGACATGAAAGCTCGAGCCGCGACCCTCGGATCTGTGGGAACAGCAATTATTGTCGCCGGGCTTGCAATGCTGCTCGGATCAGGAGCCTCTACTCTTCTCTGCGTATTTGGCGTATTGGCCGTGGTGGTTGGGGTCATCGCTTTCGGCGCAGGTCTCGCTCTCCATGTCCGAGCTCTCAAACAAGCCAGCCGAATTGAGGCCAACGTCCCGTAAGCTCACCCCTAAGCGGGACACCGTCTACGGCACCTTCTCTCGAAGCGCTCCCGCCGTGAGCGCAACTCGCTTCCATACCGACGAAGGATCCTCAAGCAGTAGAAGATGGTGCATTGGTTAACTTATCCAGTTGCTTCATAAGCGCCGCCTTAATTGCATTCAACACTGGCAACCACCTGTCAGCCCACTCCAAGTTGTCGGCACCGTCGGCCTGTTCTCGCATGAGGTTCTGCAAATTGGACTTGTTTCGGTCCTTCACTACAAAGGGTTCGACCGCGCCAACGGAATCAACTGAGAAGGAATCGAACCAGCCCGGATGTTTCTCATATGCCTCTGCAAGCCAGGAATCAGGGAACAGGCCTTCCACCGCATAGCCAGCTCTAATCGAGACAAAGTGGATGTTTGGCTGGAATTGGACGTTCTTCTGGCCAAAATACTGCTGCAGATTTTGACGGCTTCTATGGCCCGCTTCATCGCCATCGAAGACCGAGACCAGAGCCCGTTCCGCGCTGATGGGCTCGAAGACGGCCCTTAGGAAACCCTCGAGTTGCTTCACACCCCCGAAATCATCAATGTAGCTCTGTCGAATCAGTGGGTAACCTTCAACACCACCGCATCGTTCGGCGGCCCATACAAGCAGCTCGGCATCAGACGGACCTTCTACAAAGATGTTGGTTTGTCCCAAATTGTAGTAGTCGGAAAACTGGACGCCCAAAGCATCCCGGATGCGGCCAGTGGCGTCGCGGTGAGTGGCGAAGCTGGAAACGACCGTTCGATTATGTGCGTCTAGATCCACTCCTTGGATCCGCTGAAGGTCGGGCGGGACAAATGAAAGGGAGTGGGTTGTCAGCACGACAAGGGAGTGTTGGGCGAGGGTGTCAAGAAGCTCCTGGCATGACTTTGACAGTTCGGGATGTAGGTAAGATTCGGGCTCCTCAATGAGCCAGATTGGGACATACCCAGCTGCTTGCTCTTGCTGCGTAATCCACACAAAAGAAGCAAAGAGGGCGGTGGACTGTATACCTTGTCCCTTCTCTCCGATAGGAGTGCGCTGCGGATCCGATAGCAACAGTTCAAATCCGGTTAGCAAACGCGAACCGGATGTACCTTGTAGCGAGAACGCGGCACGAATCTGGCCCAGTCCTACAGCCTCGAGCTGGTCGTTCAGGCTATCTGAAACCTGACCTAGAGCTTGCTGAATGCCCTTCAGATGTGGCTCGATGGCGTCTGCGGCGATCTCTGCGAGGAACGGTTGAAGTAAGTCTTGGTAGAGGCGTGAGGTGCTCTTGGCAGAGGGCACAAAGTGACACCGGAATGTACTCATAAGGATTTCCACAAGCTGCTTTTGCTTGCGGCTAAACGCAGGTCGATCCGCTTCGTTAGGCACTTTGGTGTTTGCAAACACCCTGTAAACGGGCGTGTTATTCGCACCTGCGAAGTAGAGGTTGACGCTGAACGACTCCGATTCTCGCTTAGTGCCGACAATCTCGTGAAGATCGTTTAGAAGCGATTCAACCTCTTTATCTCTAGGATGACCATCTAGTTCGAACGACGCCACCAGACTTGTACGTTGCGACCCAGCTCCGAAAGTGAGGTCGACTTCCTTGTCATAGCCAGCCTCGTTCTCATATCCCGTGAAGAAGAGCTGGACGCTCCTAAGCAGATTTGTCTTTCCGCTATTGTTCGGACCCACCAGGGTGGTCCCAGAGTTCAGACGTATGGTCTGTTCGCTCGCGATCGTCCGATAGTTCCTTACCCTTAGCTCAGTGAGCTTCATTAGTCCTCCTACAAGTGCCTTTCTCCCATTCCACGGCACGGTGGGAGTCCTTCGAATAGCTACCTTAGCTGCACCGGCACACCCTACATATTCACAACCGCCACGAAATGTGGAACTCGACACCTAGGGGTGCTGTCCCGTAAGCCGGTCCTCCAGCGCAGCATCTCGGCCGTACCTCCAGCCCAACCTATTCCCCTGTCAATTTCCATACCCGCCTGCACTGCTGGCCGCCTGTTCTCGCAGTTGTGCAGACGAGTGTTGGGCACTGGTTTTTCCGCACTCCTCTGCACTAACGTCGTTGTTGCTTACTACTCCTCTGCACACCAAGGGAGGTAGCGGAGTGGGTGAAAAATCTGCACACGTTCGTGAGCCGGGCACGTTGACTATGCCAGATGCTCTGTGGGACAGGACGAAGTCAACGTCGGCGGTGATCACGCCCTTGGCAGCGCAAGCGGTCGTCGGCAGGGCGGCAGTTGATGCAGCCGCACTGGCGTTGGGCATATCGAATCGCCAGGTCTACGTGCTGATCAAACGCCATCGCGCCGGGTCTGGGTTGCTGACGGATTTGGCCCCGGGCCGCTCCTCTGGAGGGAAAGGAACGGCGCGTCTGTTGGACGAGGTCGAAGACCTCGTCCGCGAGATCGTGCGGAAGCAGTTCCTGACCCGGCAGAAGCGGACCTTGGCAGCGGTGTATCGCGACATCGCTGCAGCGTGCCGCGAACGACAGCTCCCTGTCCCGGCCCGGAACACGGTCGAGCGGCGAATCCGGGCACTGAATCCAGTTGAGGTAGGCCGGCGCAGGGGTGGTGCCAATGCGGTACGGCCGTTGCAGTCAGCTGGGGACGAGGTGCCGGCGGTCGGCACAGTTTTGGAACAGGTGCAGGTCGATCACACGGTCATTGACGTCATCGTCGTGGACGAACGGGACCGCCAGCCGATCGGCCGCCCATATCTGACTGTCGCGATCGATGTCTACAGCCGATGCATTATTGGCATGGTCGTGACTCTGGAGGCTCCCTCGGCAGTGTCGGTCGGGCTGTGCCTGGCGCATGCCAGCACTGACAAAAGGCCATGGCTTGAAAGTTTGGCTATTGAGGCGCAGTGGCCCATGAGCGGGAAGCCGAGGCAGCTGCACCTGGATAACGCCAGCGAATTCAAGAGCGAGGCGCTCCGGCGAGGATGCGAACAACACGGTATCGAGCTGGCCTACCGCCCGCCGGGCCGGCCTCACTATGGCGGGATCGTGGAACGGGTGATTGGCACCGCGATGCAGCAAATCCATGAACTCCCCGGAACCACCTTTTCCAATCCCGTTGAACGGGGCCGGTATGACTCGGACCGGAAGGCGGCGCTGACGCTGCGAGAGCTGGAGAAATGGATGACCCTCGCCATGACCAGCTACCACGGCACCATCCACAGCACCTTGGCGCAGACTCCCACCGGTCGGTGGGCAGAAGGAGTGGCCGCCCAGGGGCTGCCGGCGGTTGCCTCGAACCCGACAGCGTTCCTGGTTGACTTCCTTCCCGTCGTGCGCCGCACCCTGACGCGGACGGGATTCGTCATCGACCACGTCCACTATTTCTCGAATGCGCTGAAGCCGTGGATCAGCCGGCGCGACAGGCTTGGACCGTTTCTGATCCGTCGGGACCCCCGGGACATCAGCCGAATCTGGGTGCTGGAACCAGAGGGGGTTCATTATGTGGAGGTTCCTTACCGGACGATGGCGAACCCGTCTGTGAGCCTATGGGAGCACAGGCATGCCTTGGCGCGGCTACACGAGCGAGGCATAGCGCAAGTGGATGAGGCGGCATTGTTCCGCACGATCGAGCAGATGCGAGAGATCGCGACTACTGCGTCGAAAACCACGCGTCGCATGCGACGCGACGCCGAGCGCCGCAATGTAGCGACGACGCGGCGCGCCGGGATGCCAGCCCCTTCACTCCCGCTGGAAGCCCCTGCTGATCAGGCGCCGGAAACGGTCTCGGACGCGGCCAGAGTGGCGCGATTCGATCAGATCGAGCAGTGGTGACCATGCGCGAGTACGAGGCACCCGAGTTGTCCCACCTGCACCCGAGCATGCGGGACGCGGCCCGTTTGCCTGCGAACGAACGGGTTGAACTGATCCGGGCCGACCGATGGATCGGCTACCCACGCGCGGTGGAGGCGGTGGCCCGTCTGGAGACCCTGCTGTGCTGGCCGGACAAACAGCGAATGCCGAACCTGTTGTTGATCGGGCCGACGAACAATGGCAAGTCGATGATCGTGGAAAAGTTTCGCCGGGGGCACCCGCCTGTGACCGAGGCAAACCGGGAAAACACTCCGGTGTTGTGCGTGCAGATGCCGTCCGAGCCGTCCGTGTTGCGCTTCTACATCGCGCTCCTGGCAGCGCTGGGTGCGCCTCTTCAGCCACGCCGGCGTCTGGCTGACGTGGAGCAGATCTCGCTGAAGCTGCTGCGTTCAACGGGAGTGCGGATGCTTGTCATCGACGAGCTGCACAATGTCCTCGCCGGACAGGGCAACAGCCGCCGGGAGTTCCTCAACGTCCTGCGATTCCTGGGCAACGAGCTGCGCATGCCGATCATCGGCGTCGGAACACGGGAAGCGTATCTTGCGGTCAGATCCGATGATCAGTTGGAGAACAGGTTCGAACCCATCGTCCTTCCCCTGTGGAATATGGGTGAGGACACCCTGTCGTTGTTGGCCAGCTTCGCCGTCGCCCTGCCGCTGCAGCGCCCCTCGGACATCGCCACCTCCGATATGGCGCAGTATTTGCTAACCCGAAGCGAGGGAACCATTGGCGAACTCACCCGCCTCTTGACGACCGCGGCGATCGCCGCCGTTGAAAGCGGGGAAGAACGCATCAATCGCCGCACCCTGGCCATGGCCGACTATGCAGGACCCGCCGAACGGCGGCGCTTGTTCGAACGCGAACTAATTTGAGACCGCCGGAACGCTGGCCCCTGCACCCGGCTCCAGTGGAAATGGAATCGTTGTCTTCTTGGCTGCGGCGGATTGCCTCCAGCTATGACATGCACTCCTACGAGCTCCTCGAACACGGACTTGGCCAAAGGGAACTGAGCGACCCCGAGCTGGATCTGAACCCGCCGACGGATCTGCTTGAAGAGCTCGCCAAGCGCACCGGTCTTGATCAACACCGAGTGAATGCCATGACCATGGCCGGATGGGTGCCATGGCTCGTTGACAGCCTCAGCCCTGCGCCCGGCGCTTACGAAACCTATGTGCACCAGCTCTCCGTGCTCCTGCCACCGAAGCGGCGCAATATCTACGCCCCGCAGAAGTGGGTGCCATGGCTGTCGGCCACCGGGGCGCGGCGGGGATGCCCGGACTGCCTGGCATCAAGCCCGGCCATACTGCTCTTCTGGCAATTGCCGCTCATGACCAGCTGCCTGGTACACGGGCACCGGCTCGAAACCTACGAAGGACACCCTCCTGATTTCAATCTGTGGGCAACTCCCGCCCATGACCAGCGGCCGCTGCCGGAGTCGCTGTCCCTCATGGACCGGCGCACGTGGCAGGCGATAACCACTGGCTCCGTGGACCTGCCCCGATATCCGGTTCACGCCGGCATCTGGTTCCGGCTGCTGCGGACCATCCTGGACGAACTCACCACAGCCCTGGGACGATATGGCCGGCAACTGGACGACGTGCGTCATGTCTGGGAACACTGCGGTCACCCGTTCAGGGCCGGCCTGTATTCGTGGCAGCCGTTCGAGACCCTCCACTGGCCCATCCAGCAGCAGCTGCTCGAAGCGGCCGCCGCCGCGATGGAACTGATTGAAGCCGGCTCACTGACCGCGCTGGGAACCTCCGCCTACCTCCTGCGCCCGGAACCGAACCCCCGGATCAGCGACGGAACCCCGCGTGGACCACTGACAGCAACCGCTCAAGAGAAGCCGACCCTCGATGAGCTCTGGAAGCAGGCAACGGATGCACTGGAAGTCTGCATCGCAGCAGCCAAAGAAGACCCAGTCGTCGCGCAGCAGCTCTACGATTTCGCACGGTACGGATGCAGAAGTGAAGAATCCGTGCGCAGTCTCCGGCAAACCTTCGCCGAGCTTCACCTGCCGTTCGGCTTCTTGTCACAAACAGAAAATCAGTAACCCTTTGCATGACTTAGAATAAATAACGCGTTAAGTGACATATTCCGATTCCGGGCCGATCTGGAATCAGACTGTCACTTAAACGAACGTATAAATGATGAGGGGTGACGGCTGTGCTCGTTGGATATATGCGCGTCTCAAAGACGGACGGGTCACAGACTACGGACCTGCAGCGCGACGCACTCCTGGCCGCCGGCGTCGGCGCCGACTCCCTCTACGACGAACGTGCCTCCGGGAAGAAGGACGACAGACCCGAGCTGGCTGCCTGCCTCAAGGCCTTGCGCCACGGCGACACCCTCATAGTCTGGAAACTGGACCGGCCCGGCCGGGACCTGCGCCACCTGGTCAACATCGTCCACGACCTCACCGAACGAGGCATCGGACTCAAAGTCCTCACCGGCCAGGGTGCGGCCATCGACACCACCACCGCTTCCGGGAAGCTTGTCTTCGGGATCTTCGCCGCCCTGGCCGAATTTGAACGCGAACTCATCTCCGAACGCACCCTGGCCGGGCTCGCCTCCGCCCGGGCCCGCGGCCGTAACGGCGGACGCCCCTACAAGATGACCCCGGCGAAACTCAGGCTCGCCATGGCGTCCATGGGCAAACCAGGAACCAGGGTCAGCGACCTCTGTGCCGAACTCGGCGTCACCCGCCAAACCCTCTACCGCCACGTCTCGCCCACCGGGGAACTGCGCCCCGACGGTGAAAAGCTCCTCTCACGGTAGTGCGTCCGTTTGTCGCACCCGCACCGGGCAGTTTCTCAGGCGGGTCATACGGGAATCATCCGGAGCCGTCATGACACGGGTCTCCTAAATCAGCAGCAAGGCCACGGGGACGGCCGGTAGGCGACCGGCTTGCGGGCGCGGGTCGCGGCGCTTTAACCGAACCTACTTCGGTCAGTCTTGTCCTGGCACACAGTAGGGTGAAGCACTATGCCGATTACCTTCACACGCATTGATCCCATTGGAACCGATCGCGAACCGCTCATATCCTTCATGATGCGCAACGAATTTCCTTTTCACATTTGGCCGCACCCCACTCGCGAGATTGTGGGGACCGCCATCCGTGAAGGGGCCTATCGCAATGACGACAATGACTCCTACTGGATTGACCACAGCGAGCACGGCCGCATCGGCTTCTTCCGGTTCGAAGACCTCAGTGAGAACACGCCGCTGTTCGATCTTCGCCTCGATGCACCATTCCGCAAGCGTGCCCTTGGAACGGAAGTATTGCGCGCTGCTACACAGCATGTCTTCATGACCATGCCAGCAGTCAACCGGTTTGAGGGACAGACCAGGGAGGACAACGTCGCCATGCGCAAAACGTTCCTCCGCTGCGGTTGGGTCAAAGAAGCTCATTACCGTGAGTCTTGGCCAAACGAGGAGGGCACACTGCTTGCTTCAATCGCCTACGCCATTCTTCGACGTGACTGGGAGACCGGAAAGACTACACATCTGATCTGGGACGACCTCAGCGTGTAAATGCCCCACATGCGCACCCATGAGAACGGAGAACGCGCGACGCATGGAAATTGACTTGCGAACACCAGGCATAGACGAGCTCGGCGGAATCTCTCGCGCGTTGAGGGCTTGGCAGCATGACAGCGGACCCTTACATCTGCATCCGGGCGATTTGGGCTGGTACTCGCTGCGTGGAGCGGCTGCCACTGCCGCTGCGACGCGGGTGTGGTCGCACTGTGGCACGGCTCTAGCGATCGCGCTTGTCGACGGCCCGCAGCTGCTGCGGTTTGCCATGGATCCGGCGCTGCACAAGGACGAATCTCTCGCCCGCCGCATCGTCGACGATGTCCGTGAGCCGGCGACGGGCGCCCTCGCCGCAGGAAGCGCAACCATCGAGGCGCGCGGCGCATCGGCTCTTTCCACGCAACTCGAAAAAGAGGGGTGGCTACCCGACGAGCCGTGGACGCCACTCCGGTGTGATCTGACCGCACCAGTCGACGTTACTGGTCTCCGCGTCGAGACCGTCGAACCGGATTCCACCGATGAGTGGGTGGCCGTTCACTGGTCGGCCTTCCGTGGAACGCCCATGCCGGAGGAGCGGGCTCACAACTTTATGCGCGGATGGGAGGCAGCAGCGGAGGGACCGTTCTTTGGCTCCTCGCGCATCCTGGCGCTCTACGGCGGCAGCGATGCAGTCGCCGTCGCAGCGGTGTGGTCCGCAGGCGTGGGGCGTCCCGGTCTCATCGAGCCGATGGGCGTGCATCAGGACCACCGTGGTCGCGGCTACGGAACGAAGATGACGCGTGCAGCCGCGGCAGCGCTTCGCGAGATGGGCTCATCGAGCGCCGCAGTCTGCGCAGAGAGATCCAACGTCGGAGCTGTGTCCACTTACCTGGCGGCTGGCTTCACTGCGCATCCCGAGGTCACCGACTGGCGTCGCGCTTCGTGAAGTTTTCACGAAGGTCTTCGCGCAGCGCTGGATCGACACAAGCTGACCGGGACGCCGTCCCGTTGTGGGATCCCTTAGCGTGCGATCAGGTGAGAGCTTCTTCATCGGTTAGTTGATCGTGCTCGACGTTTGCGTTTCGGAACTTGGAGAACAGCAGCATCGAGGCTGACAGCAACATGACTCCGGCGGCGGCCCAGAGGGCGATGGAGGAACTTGTGATGGTGGCAACGAAGCCTCCGAGGGGTGCGCCAAGGACGATCATTCCCCGGTTCATAGAGCGTCTGGTGGCACTCATTCTTGCGATGAGTTTGTCTGGCGTTACAGCCTGCCAGTAACCCATCTCCAGAGGGCCCTCAAAGCCCATCGACATCCAGAAAAGGAACTGTCCTCCCACGGCGACGGCGAAAGCGGCCCAGAGCGGTGTCGGCCAGGCAGCAGGCGATCCGTAGGCCTGATCAGTCAGTGGACCGTATGCGGCAGCAACCAGCGGAGAAAAGGCGATCAGCGCAAGCGCTGCCGGTTGGATGAGTCGAGCAGTAACGATCGTTCTACCGGTACCCCACCGCTGCCCTATACGTATTGAGATGAGGGTTCCCACGACGGAACCGATTCCTGCACCAGTGAGAACCAGACCGAGTCCCAGCGCACCGATTCTCAGGTCATTCAGTACCAGTGCCGGAAGGACTGCCCCCATCATCGCGGAGCCGATAAACCAGGCGTGGCTGGACCAAGCTAATGGTCCGAGCCGAGGGTGGCGGTAGATCCAGCGCAAACCCTCGCCTACCTTGCGACGCACTCCTCGGATGGCGGTTGCCATTACGTCATACCTAAGAGGTCTTCGCTGAGTCCGGGTCCATCGGCTGGGAAACGGCTAGGCCTTGCAGCAGGAAGTCGACGATTTCCTCGCCGAAGTTGTTGAGTTCGGCCTTCAGGTCGCGCTGCAGCTCGGTGGTCCATACATCAAGGAGTGACTCGACGAGTGAGACCGCGATGTTGAGCGGCATCCGTCGGAAGATGCGGGCATCCATACCAGTGGAGAGGATGCGCCGCAGCAGCGCGGAGTCCTCCTCGGCGCCGGTGAGATAAAGAGGCGTTCCGTTCTCGGTACGGTGCGAGACGACAATCTCGATTCCAGCGGTGATCTCTTCGCGGTGCGAGTCGGCGTAGTCGAGATAGGCGCGCGCGTAGGCGCGGAGCTGCGCGGGGGGATCCGGCTCCGCGTGCACCGCAGGTGCAATCGCTTCGTACTGGCGGCCGAACACTTCGTCGACGACGCAGAGCAGCAGCGATTCTTTTGACGCGAAGTAGTAGACGATCGCGCTCTTCCCGACGCCGGCACGCACCGCAATCTCAGAGAGGGACGCCCGGTGGTATCCGATTTCGTTTACGGTCGTGATTGCGGCGCGGATGATTTGTGCGCGGCGCGCCATCCCGGTGAAGGTGCGCACGGGATATTCAGGGGATGTCACGTTTCCATTATCGTCGGCCGGCGGGGAAGACGTGCCCAATGAACTCGTCGAGCACGCCGGGTGCGGCTTGCGAGGCGAGTCCCACGGCACGGTCTGCAGGCACATCCGGAATTTCGTACGTCGACCATCCGGCTGCCGTCATCGCCGAGACGGTGGCTAGCCCCAGCCTGCGCTGTAGCACCGACTGCCGCACCGCGATCGTGCTCACCGCGTCGCGCCGCAGCGCTGAGGTGGTGCGGCTGAAGAGTCCGGAGCGCACCACGAGGTACCTGCCAGCGATCGTGTGGCCAAGTGCCCGATAGGCGACGACCGCGGCGAGAAGTGCGAGCGGCCATGCTGCGGCGGCAGCCCAGGGCGCCCAGGCGGGTATCAACCCGGCGAGGGCGGGTGCGAACAGAACTGCGGGGGCCACGGCAGACGCCACTGAAGCCCACCAGAGGCGACGCCGGAGCGCGGTGCGAGGGTGCGCCGCCAGCGGTGCGTCGAAAGGATTTTCCCGGCCGAAGATTCTCCCGGTTACGCCGCGGGCAACTGTGATCGGGCCGCGGGGAAGGATTGCGGTTGGTTCCTCGGGGTCCCACACGTTGAGTCCTGTGGTGATGACATTGGTGTCAGCCATCCCGATCCACCTCCAAAGGACAGGCTCACCGATGGAGAGACCGCGCATCCGGGCTTCGTCGCGGATGACTTCGCGCGTGCTCAGCAGTCCGCGGCGGGTGCGGAGATGGGAGTGGTTCCCCGCTCGAACCCGTGAAAGCTCAAACCTTCCATAGCCGAGGAGGAAGCTGACTCCGAGCCCCAGGGCTCCCAGCATTCCGGAGCCCGCGAGCACTAGAAGCGTGATGCCGGCCCACCCCATTGCATCCCAATCAGTCAGGCCGGTGACGAAGCCGATGGCATCCACGCCAAAGGTCGAGACGAACCAGAACCCGCCCCAGAGTAGGCCGGCCGCCATGACATAGGACCAGATGCTGAACATGTTGTAGACGACCCACCAAGGACGAAAGGTGGCGAGTACCTCGACGGATTCGATGTCCTCGCCGATTCCGGGAGGCTGGGTCTGCCCGCTCCCTATCGGGGCATGTCCGTGCTCCTCCACGGCGTTGTACGCACCAGCGGTCGATGCCGCGGTGACAAGTGAGGCGGCGAGGCCGGAGGGGAGAAGGCGTTCCCTAAGAGTAGTGGCATCCGTGGATGTCAGCGCGTCTAGGACGAGTGCCGATTCTCCTGCACCGGACTGCTGCCCCGCACCGATCGTGACGATGCGCAGGCCGGCAACCCGGTGCCGCAGCTTTGTAGCCGTGTCGACGCTGCGTACCCGGTCACGATGAAGGATACGGTGGCGGCGAAGCAACACCCCGGTTCGCTGCTCGATGTCGGTTGGAGTGACGCGGTAGGTCGTGAAGGCCCAGCGCAGGATATCGCTGACCGCACGGGTGGTGCCCGCAACGGCCACGAAGGCAAGAGGCCAGAGTGTGTCGAGGGAGGGATCGGCGTCGAAGACCCAGATCGCGGCAGCGCCTGGAAGCAGCGAGAGCAGACTTACGACGACGTCGACCCACACAACACGGAGGCTGAGGCGCTGCCAGGGCGTTTCGGCAGCGGACGTCGCTGTCATGTCGCATCGCCTTCGGAGAGCTCGGCTATGTAAGCGAGGCGCCCAGCGGCTTCTTCAGCGGTGCGGCGGTCGAGGCCGCGGATGTTGATGGCACCGGAGGAGGAAGCTGTTGTCACCCGCAGCGTGGCCAGGCCGAAGAGTTGCTCGAGAGGCCCACGCACGGCGTCGACGGTCTGGATGCGTGAGGTCGGTGCTACGCGCCACTCGGTGACGAGCCAACCCGTGGATGCGTATGTGGCCCGATCCGTAACTTCCCAGCGATGCACCCGGTAGCGCCACCATGGTTCGACGCCCGCTTTAGCGGCGAGGACCAGAGTCATGCCCACAATCGGCGTAGCGAGCCACGCCCGTGCGGGATCCCAAAGGACCACACCCGCGATTAGGGCCGTAAGTGGGATTCCGCAGAAGAGCAGGTTCCGGACCATCCACCACACCGGTGCCCGCCGGTCGACCTGTAGGCCCGGCGGGCGTATCTTCAGATCGGTTGTCTCGACTTTGTCGATGTCCGTCATGCTCCGAGCTTAGTCCGATCGGTCGAAGAGTCAACCGATCGGTCGAAACGGGCTGTTGTTCGGTGCGCAAGGAACCCTCCCCAGACCATCGCAACGACGTGATCAAAGGGCGCACACCTGCCGTTGTTGAAGGAGTGAGCCTAGGCTGTCCCGCTCGGGGATCCTAAATCGCAACGGCCTGGCGCCGCTTCCTTGCGAGAGTAGACGTGAGGGGGAACCGGCTGCCGGGTGCTTACAGGGCTTGGTGCCTTTGGGTCCTGCTCGCTTGGCTGGCTTTGAGGCGAGCCTTCTTTTGCCGGTTGCCGCATGTGTTCATATCGCACCATTTGCGCGTGCGGCTTTGGCTCGTATCTAGGAAAACAGCCCGACAGGTAGCGGAGACGCAGATGGCCAGTTTTCCGTCGCGGTCACCAGCGATAATGCTGATCGCATCCGCTGCGATCAGGCTCAGAGCGTCCGCAACGCCGCTCGTTGCGCTGAGCCGCCAGGAGCGTTTTCCGTCGGCCGCCAGTAAGGCTGAAGGGCTGCCCTGACTGCTGAAACCGTTAATGATGCTAACAGCAGATTCGGGGATAGCTGCGGCCCGAGCTGCGGTCGCCGTCGCGGCGGCGTGAATCGATTCCCTGAGCTCATGAGCATGAGCGAGGTCTTCAGTGGTGCAGTTCTGCACGGTAAGGCCGTTGGTTGCAAGCCAGTCCTGGAGCCGCTCTGGCGTAGGAATGCGCTCAACGGAGTCACCGTAACGCTCCGTTAAGGTCCCCGTGAACCTGGTTGTCAGCACGTTTCCAGGGCGGAAGTCGGGGAGTTTGGTGAGCATGAGAACCACCTTAGCCGGTTGCAACTTGTTGAGACAGACTGATAGAACCGTCTAAGCCGGTTCGCGCGGAACTAATTTGTTCCCCTCAACCGCAAGGGAGCGAGGTGGGACATGGTGGACGTCGGCGTTCTGCCTGGCTTCGTTGCCCTCATTCTTCTCTTTCTGATCCCACCCGGGCCGGACATGGCGTACATGCTTGCTGTGGGTCTCCAAGCTGGTAAGCGCTCCGCGGTAAAAGCGATTCTCGGCATTGGAACAGGTATGGCAATTTACGCAGCAGCGGTGGTCATCGGCGTGGGAAAGATAGCCCAGTCCCACCCTTTGATTCTGATCGCGGTGAAGGTGTTCGGTGCGTTCTATTTGCTGAGACTCGCATACGTGACGATCCGCACCGCACGCCACACTACCGGCGGTGCTCCCAGCGTTTCGGCTGGGCGGCCGTACGTTCGAGGGATGTTGGTCAGCCTTACCAATCCGAAACTGCTGCTTTTCTTTCTAGCCGTCCTTCCCCAGTTCATTGGCAGTGCGGAGAACGCTGAGCTGCAGCTCGCGATGCTAGGGGTCATCAACGTGGTGTTTGAAGTGGTGCTTTACGGAGCTCTCGGCGTGCTGGCCGGTGTCTTTCATGAACGTTTTGGCGGCTCACGACGGACCGATGCCGTGCTGAGCTACGCCGCTGGTCTCGTTTATGCGGGACTGGCAGCCGTTGTTTTGGCAGATGTAGTCGAAGGATTCGGCCCCTGATACCCGAGCTTCCAAGCCTCGGATAGAGGCAGCACCGGCGTGCCGGAACCTCGCTGCTCACTGCAGCGCTTGGCACGAGCCGAGATTGGAATTAGGCGTCCCACTCTAGGATCCCCAACGGGCGGGCTGTGCAGACCACTTTTGACATTCTGTGCAGACGACTTCGGAAACTGACATCCCCGCAGAGCTGCTCAGATCGAGTATTCGCAGATACCCCGCCCGATTTAGTGCCCGGTGAAGGTAGCTCAACTGCAGCAGCCCAAAGCACGCACGTTGGCGCCTGCGGCTGGCGTAAAGGAAGAGAGCAGGCAGGGCGCTGTCCCGGACTCGGCATCGGTCCTCGGCTCGCCCCATCCCGGAACGTTCCCGCCGTTCACCCCGTACCGGCCCTTCGCGCCCACCCAGCTAGAATCGGGAGGGCCCGTTTTCCCCACAGCACGGGCGGAAAGTGCAGCATGTCCTTCACCGAAAACGCCCTGGCGCACCGGGCGGAACTGCAGCGCCTGCAGGCCGCGCCGGGCTGGCGGCTCACCTCCGCGAACCCCTGGGTGCTGGCACTGTTCCGCGAAGCCTTCCCCCGCACCCGGCCCCGGGTGCCGCTGGAGGACTTCCACGACATGACCGACACCTTCCTCGCCGCCCTGCGCCGCGAAGGCGCCGCGCTGCGCGAGGACTGGACCGGCAAGAACTACGCCGACGACTGGGTGGCCCGCCGCTTCCTGGCCCGCCCCCGCGCCGACGGCCGGTTCGTCTACGAACTCACCGAATCCTCCGTCCGCTTCCTCTCCTACCTGGACGCATTCACCAGCGACAAGACCTCGCTGAACAGCTCCCGCCTGGCCACCCTGCTCTCCCGGGTGGAGAACCTCGCCCAGGAATCCAACCCGGATCCGGAAGCGCGCATCGCAGTGCTCCGCGAGGAAATCGCCCGGCGCGAGGAAATGATCGCCGCGCTCGAAGCCGGCGACGCTCCCCCGCCCATGGACGCCGACGCCGCGCTCGAAGCCGCCGGCGACATCCTCGACCTCGCCGCGTCCCTGCCCGCCGACTTCAAGCGCATGCGCGACGGCCTGGAGAAGATGCTGCACGCGCTCCGCCAGGAAATGGTGGAATCCAACGCCGCCAAGGGCCTGACCATGGGCGAAATCCTCGAAGCCGACCGGAAGCTGCGCAGCACCAGCGAAGGCCGCACCTATGAGGGCTTCACCGCGTTCCTGAACGACGCCGACCAGCAGGCCCGCTTCCGGCAGGCCATCAGCGAAGTATTGGAACGCGACTTCGCGGACCGGATGAGCCCCGAAGACCGGCAGGCCCTCTACCGGCTGATCAGCGACATGCGCGCCCAGGCCGCGGAAATCCACCGCATCTACGGCCGACTCTCCGAATCCATGCACACCTACGTGCAGAGCGACGAGTACCGCGAATCCGTCCAGCTGCGCCAGCTCATCCGCGCCGCCGAAACCGCCATCCACAAGGCACCCCGCGGCCGGCGCCGCGCCGCCGTCGTGCCCGCACCGAAACTGTACGGCTCGGCCTTCGAGTCCCTGGGCATGGTGCGCCTGTTCGACCCGGCCGACCATCGCGCCCCCGGCCGGCTGCCCGAGCCGCCGAGCTTCACCGAAACCGACATCCACCGCGCCGCCCGCACCCCGCGCGCGGACCGGAAGGTGCTCGGCGCCGCCGTCCGCAAGGCGGCCGCCCGCCGCGGCCGGGCCACCGTGGCCGAAGTCTTCGCCGAACTGCCGGCCGAACACCGGCACCTGAACAGCATCCGCGCCCTGCTCGCCCAGGCCGCCGCCGCCGGCACCGTCACCGGCTCCGCGGCCGACGGCGCCCCCGCGGCCTCCGGGGGCGGCGCGCGGTCCGAATCCGTCTCCTTCATCCAGATCGACGGCACCGAGCGCACCGCCGTGCTGCCCGCCGTCACCGTCGCGAAAGACCCAGACCATGAGTGAGCCCACCCCCGCCCCCGCCGCGCAGGACCTGCCCGATGCGATCGAGCCGGAAACGGACACCGCCGTGGACGCAACCAGCGAGGACGCCACCCTCGCAGACGCCGCTGACACCGCCGTCGAGGTTGAACTCGAGGACGGCACCGACTTCCCCGAGGCCGACGACACGTACGACGTCGACTCCGACCTCGACGACTCCCACACCCCCGCCCGCGACGTCCTCGTGGACGGCCCGGAGCTGTTCCCCGGTGACACCGGCACCCTGCCGCTGAAGCTGCGCCAGGCCCTGGTCCGGCTGCTGCGCGGCCCCTACCTGGACGCCACCTCCTCGGACAACGTCTACAACACCGTGGTGGACAACCAGGAGCAGCTGCGCACCCGGCTCAGTGAACTGTTCCTGCAGCTGGTCATTGACGAGGACCGCAAGGTCGCGCTGCTGCGCCCGGTGGACATGGCCGAGCCGCACACCCAGGTGCTGCAGCGCCAGCGCGAAATGACCCGCGAGGAAACCCTGCTGCTGCTGCGCATGCGCCTGCTGCTGGACCGCCACGCCGGCACCGGCAACGACGCCGTGATCGCCCGCCGCGACATGGTCGAAATCCTCGAACAGTACGTGGACCCGGGCCAGCAGGACGCGAAGGGCGTGGAGGACCTCACCGACGCCGCCATCCGCAAGCTGGTCTCCGAACGCCGCCTGCTGCTGCCCACCGAGCTGGAGGACACCTGGGTGATCTCCCCCGCCCTGCCGCTCGCCCTGCCCTACGAGCACATCGGAGACATCATCGCCTTCATGCAGTCCCTCACCGAGCCCGACGACGACGGCGCGCCCGCCGCTGCGCCCGGCACCGCCGCCGCCGTGTCCGGCACGGAGATGACGGAGCCCGACGCCGCCGGCACCCCGGCGCTCGACCTCACCGAGCTCGATACCGCTGTGGAGGAGCAGGCATGAGCATCGAAACCACCCTGCCCATGGGGGACCTGATCAACCCCGGCCAGAACCGGCTCGCCTCGGTGCAGATCGTCAACTGGGGCACCTTTGACGGCGCGCACACCATCCACGTGGACCGCGCCGGCACGCTGCTCACCGGTGACTCCGGCGTCGGCAAGTCCACCGTCTTCGACGCGATCCTGCAGGTCATGGACGCCCGGCCCAAGATGAACGAGGCCGCCCAGAACAACGGCGGCACCACCGCCGAGGAACGCCGCACCGCGTTCAGCTACATGCGCGGCCGCCTGGGCACCCAGCCGACGTCGGCCCCCGCCGCGGGCACGGCACCGACGTCCGGCACCCCCGCCGACGCCGCCCCCGGCACGGATCCGGTCACCGGCACCGCCTACCAGCGCCCCGGCGCCACCTGGTCCGCCGCGTGCCTGACCTTCGACAACGGCCTGGGCCAGGTCACCAGCCTCTCCGTGCTGATGGACCTGCCCGAGCACGGCACCGAACAGCACGTGGGCCGGTTCTACCTGCTGCACAACCGCCCGCTGGACGTCGCCGCCATCGAGACCGGCATGCGCGGGCGGTTCACCAAGGGCAGCCTGGAGGCACTGCTGCCCGGCGCACAGGTCTTCGACTCGCACAAGCTGTTCGCGGAGCGCTACCGGCACGCCCTGGGTGTGGAGGACGAGAAGGCGTTCAACCTGCTGCGCATCCTGCAGACCGGCCGCGGCCTGGGCGGCACCGTCAACGACTTCTTCCGCGCCAACGTGCTGGAAACCCCGAAGACCCTCACCGCCGCCGAAGAGGCGGTGGAGGACTTCAGCCACCTGCGCAGCATCCGCCGCCAGCTCGAACGCGCCCGCCGGCAGCGCGACCACCTCGCCGAGGTCCCCGGCCTGCACGCCCGATACCTCACCGCCCGCGCCGAACTGGAACGCTCCCGCGCCCTGCTGGACCGCGGCCTGCCCGCCTACCGCCGCAGCCTCGCCCTCGCCGGACAGAAACGCGAGGTCGCCCGGCTCACCGGCGAGACCGACGCCGCCCGCACCGCCCTGGCCGACGCCGAAACCCGCCGCGGCGAACTCAAGGACGCCATGGACGCGCTCCGCGCCCGCTACGCCTCCGAGGGCGGCGGCGCCGTCGCCACCCTGGAACGCGAACTGGCCGCCGCGCAGGCCCAGCTGGCCGCCCGCGAAGCGGTGGAAACCGCCGCCCGCGCAGACCTGGACGCCGCCGGGCTGGACGCCGACTTCTCCCCCGCCGGCCTGGAAACCGCCCGACGCCGGGCCGCCGACCAGGTGCGATCCCTCGCCGCCGAGCTGGCCGCCGCCCGCGAGCGCAGCAGCGACGCGCACGGCGAAGCGTGGGCCGCCAAGGGCCGGATCCGCCGGCTCGAGGAGGAAATCGCGTCCTTCCGCCGCCGGCGCAGCAACATCCGCCAGGACAGCCTGGACCTGCGCGCCCGGATCAGCGCCGGCACCGGCATCCCGGCCGAGGAGATGCCCTTCGCCGGCGAACTGATCGACCTCGCCCCGGAGCACGCCGCCTGGCGCCCCGCCGCCGAACGCGCCCTGCGCTCCCTGGCCGTGTCCCTGCTGGTGCCCGGCGAGCACATGCCCGCCGTCACCCGCTACCTGAGCGAGACGAACCTGCGCGGCTTCATCCGCTGCATCGACGTCTCCGTGCCCGTGGACGGGCGCACCGCGCCGGACGAGGACCACCTGGTCACCAAGCTGCTCACCGCCGCCGGGGCGATGGGCGACTGGGTGCGCCGCAAGATCACCGCCCACTACGACTACGTGTGCGTCGCGGATCCGGCCGGGCTGGCCGACGTCGACCGCGGCGTCACCCGCGGCGGCGCGGTCAAGCGCAACGCCAGCACCACCGAAAAGGACGACCGGCACACCAACCCCGGCGACCAGGTGCTCGGCTTCGACAACAAGGACAAGGTCGCCGCCCTCGAGGCCGAGCTCGAGGCGCTGCAGCGCTCCTTCGAGGAGGCCGACACCGCCTCCCGCGAGCAGGCCCGCGCCCAGGACGCCGTCGCCGCCCGGCTGGCTGCCGCGTCGCGGGTGGCCGAGGACACCCGCACCTGGGAGGAGCTCTCCGCGGACGCGTTCCGCGCCGAGCTGGCCGCCGCGCAGGAGCGCCTGGACACCGCCCGGGACGCGAACGCGGACCTGGAGCAGATCCGCTTCGAGCTGGAGACCGCGGAGCTGGACCACACCGCCGCCGTCGAGAAGGTCGGCACGCTCAAGGGTGAACTGGCCCGCCTGCAGGCCCAGCTCGACGCCGCCGTCGGCCGCCGCGACGTGCTCGCCGCCCGCGGCACCGAGGCCCTGGACGAGGAGCTGCGCGCCGCGCTGGAGGACCTGTTCGCCCCCTACGGGGAAGCCCGCGACGCCGACGCCGTCACCGCGGCCGCGGCCGCCGTCGAACGCAAGCTGCTCACCGGCGCCGCCGCGCACGAGAAGGCGCTGCTGGAATCGAAGAACCGGCTCGAGCGGATCTTCGAGACCTACACCGAGAAGTGGGGCTCGGACTTCGGCACCTCCGTGGACGCCGCCGAGGCCTACGCGGACCGGTACGAGGACATCGTCACCGAGGGCCTGCCGCAGCGCGAGGCCGAGTTCCGCGAGTACTTCAACAACCGCACCTATGAGCGGTTCAGCGACCTGCTGCAGCTGCTGGACGAGGAGCGGCGCAGCATCTCCTCGCGGCTGCTGCCGCTGAACTCGGTGCTGCGCCGGGTGGAGTACCACGCCGGCAGCCACCTGGAGATCGAGGTGAAGGACAGCATTCCCGACGCCGCGCACAAGTTCCGGCAGGACCTGAAGAACGCGCTGCCGCTGATGGGCCGCCGGCAGGACAAGGCGGACATGGACGCCCGCTACGCCGGCCTGGAGGCGCTGGTGGAGCGGCTGAAGGACCCCGAGGAGAAGCGCTGGCGCGCCGAGGTCCTCGACGTGCGCGCGCACGTCACCATCACCTGCACACACCGGCTGCCCGACGGCGGGGCGTACACCAACCTGCAGGCCTCGCTGATGTCCGGCGGCGAGGGCCAGCGGTTCACCGCGTTCATCATGGCCTCCGCGCTGGCCTACCAGCTGGGCATCGTGTCCCAGGGGTTCAGCACCTACGGCACGGTGATGATGGACGAGGCGTTCGTGAAGTCCTCGCTCTCCTTCGCCGAGGCGTCGATCAACGCGCTGCACGAGTTCGGGTTCCAGCTGCTGCTGGCCGCCCCGGAGGACAAGGTGGACCTGTCCCGGTTCCTCGGCTCGGTCACCGAGATCCTGCGCGACGACGCGACCAACCGCTCCGGCACCCTGCAGCGGTCCGGCGGCTCGGTGCCGGTAAACATCCTGCTGCGCTGAGAGGTTTGCTGCACGTTTTCACGTAGTTCCCGGCCGGATTCGAGCAATTCGAGGCGGCGTGTTGGCCCGGGCCCGTTGCTAGGGTCCGGGCATATGGAAACCGCGAACCGCTGCCCCCGCCGGGTCGTCGGCGCCTGGACGGTCGGTGCCCTGGGCCTGCTCTGCCTGGTGGTGGCCTTCACCGTCCCGACCCCGATCACCCCGCTCGGGCAGGCGGTGGCCGGCGCCGCCGCGGTCCTGGGCTCGGCGGCGGGAGCGGCGTATCTGCTCAACGGCCAGCTGCTCGGCCGCCGGCTTCCGGCGGGCGCAGCGTGGGGCGCCGCCGCCGGGTTGACCGTGTGGGCGGTGGCGCTGGGCCGGCTGGTGCTGTGGCAGGACCCCGGGAACCAGCTGCCGTTGGCGTTCCTTCCCCTGCTGCCGGCCGTGTGGGTGATCGCGGCCTGCCAGCCGCAGGGCCGCCCGCCGGAACGCTGACGCGGCCCGAACTGGCCTTCGGGGTTCCGGCCGGAGGACACTGGGAGAAACCTCGCGGCAGGAGCACCATGAACCGTGTACGGCAGGCCTGGCAGTCCTGGCGCCGGCAGCTGATCGGCACCTTCAGCAACAACAGCCCCACCGAGCAGCAGTGGGAGCTGGACCTGGCCAAGGGCGACGACGTCGGCCACTTCGGCCCCGACTCCGCCGTCTGGGCGGTGCACGGATCCATGACGCCCATCGTCGCGGGCATCCGCGCGCTGCTGCTGCAGGCCCTGCACCCGGGCGCCCTGGCCGGGGTGCATGACTACTCCAACTACAAGGAGGATCCGCTCGGCCGGCTGGCCGGCACCATCCGCTGGATCTTCACCGTCACCTACGGTGACACTGCCGCCGCCCGCAACGGCTCGCAGTGGGTGCGCCGGCTGCATGAACGGGTGCAGGGCAGCTACGTCGACGCCGGGGGCGCACCGCAGGACTACTCCGCCAACGATCCGGAGATCGGCCGCTGGGTGCATCTGGCGTTCACCGACGCGTTCCTCACCTCGCATCTGGCCTTCGGCCGCCCGATTCCCGGCGGCGCCGACCAATACGTGGACGAGTGGGCGGTGGCCGGGGAGCTGATGGGCATTCCCGATCCGCCGCGCAGCGAAGCGCAGCTGCGCGCACAGATGGCGGCGTTCGACGACGAGCTGTACCACAGCGCGTATCTGGACGAGGTGCTGGGGTTCCTCCGCAACCCGCCGCTTCCCCGCTCCCAGCGGCTGGGCTACCGGGTGCTGTTCGCCGGCGCAGTCTCCACCCTGACGCCCGAACACCGGCGGCTGCTGGGACTGCGCGCCCCGCATCTGGGGCCGGTGCCGATTCCGATGCGCCTGCCGGTCAAGGCGGTGCTGGGCGTGATCCGGCTGGGCCTTGGCGCGCAGGGGCCCAGCGAACGCTCCGCCCGCGAACGCATCGCCCGACTGCAGAACCTGCCCTAGCGGTCCGGATGCCCGGCGGCCGCTACGGACACCAGTTCCGCGGCGGCACCGGACAGCCGGCGTGGACCTGCCCAGACGGCGGTCAGCGGCCGCCCGGCGTCCAGCCCGTCCACCGGAACCTGCAGCAGCTCGCCGGCGGCCAGCTGGTTCCGTACCGCCAGCGCGCTGAGCGCGGCCGGACCGGCGCCGGCCTCCACCGCCACCCGGACCGCCGCATTGCTGCCCAGCACCTGCACCGGCTCGGCGACCTCGTATCCGACGAGCGCGTCCCGCAGCGCCTGGCCGGTGCCCGAGCCAGGTTCACGCACGACCAGCGGAGTGGCCGCCAGTTCCTGCGCGCTGAGCCGTCCGGCGCGCTCCGCCCACTCGTGGCTGGGCGCCACGACCACCACCAGCTCGTCCTCGGCGACCACCAGGGTGTTCAGCCGGACCGGCACGGTGGGCGTTTCCACGAACCCCAGCTGCAGCCCGCCGCGCTGGACCTCGTCGAGCACCTGGGCGGAGTTCAGCACCTGCACCTGCACCCGGGCCTCCGGCAGGCGGCGTTTCAGTGCGGCCAGCCAGGCCGGCAGCAGCGTCTCGGCAATCGTGTCGCTGGCGCCGACGGTCAGCTCCTGTACACCCGAGCCGGCGGCGCCGCCCTGCCCGGCGGTGAACCGGCGGGCCGCATCGAGCAGCTCCCGGGCCGCCTCCGCGAGCTGCCGTCCTCGGGCGGTGGGCACCGACCCGCGCGGGCTGCGCACCAGCAGGGCCGCATCGTGGTGCGCCTCCAGCTCCGCGAGCGCGCGGCTGGCGTTGGGCTGGGCCATGCCGACCCGCCGCGCTCCGGCTCCGACGCTGCCTTCCTCGACCACGGCAACGAACAGTTCCAGCACCTGCAGGTCCGGCCACGGCTCGCCCATATCAGAACGATATAGGCCGGTGCCGATCAGCGGGGTACCGGCACCCCCGCCGCCGGTGCAACGATCGAAACGATGGGGAGCGCAGTGCCTGCCGGCATGATCCGGCCATCCCTCCTTTCCCTCCCGGCCCCTCCCCATCAACAAGGCCTCCCACGACTCAAGGCATCCCCGGACTCTTGAAAGGAACCATGCGCAGGGTTGCAACCTCACTTCTCATCGCGGGTTTGCTGGCAGGCGGCGGCGTGGTGTCCTGCGGAACCACCGACGCGCCCTCTCCGGAAGCCTCGACCAGCGCCACCGCGGCAACCACGGTGCCGGCGGAGCAGGCCGACCAGCTGATCCCCGCGGACGCCCGGACCCTCACCGACCCGGCGGATCCGCAGGCCACCCTGGTGCTGTTCACCGACTACCAGTGCCCCTACTGCGCCATGATGGATGAGCTGATCCAGCAGGCCAGGGACGACTACGGCGACTCGGTGCGCATCGTCGTGCGGAACTACCCGCTGCCCAAGCACCAGAACGCCGAGCCGTCCGCCCGCGCCGTGGAGGCCGCCGCCGAGCAGGGCGCGATGGAGCAGATGGCCGCCGCCGTCTTCGAGCACCAGCAGGACTGGAAGACCGCGGACAACGTGGACGACATCTTCGCCGGCTACGCCGAGGAGATCGGCCTGGACATGGACCGGTACCGCGCCGACTACGAGTCGGACGCCATCAGGGACCGGGTGGCCCGGGACCTGCAGGACGCCCAGGAGCTCGAGGTCCGCGGCACTCCCACCCTCTACCTCGACGGTGAGGTGCTGCAGCTCGAGTCCGGTGACTACAGCGAGATCCAGGAGCCGCTGGACGAAGCCCTCGGCAAGTAGGCCCCCCGCCTGCCGGTGTTGCCTGGGAGGACCTAGGAGCGCAGGTAGGCAAGGGTGGCCAGGACCCGGCGGTGCCCGCTGTCCGACGGCGCGAGCCCGAGCTTGGCGAAGATGTTGCCGATGTGTTTGCTGACCGCGGTTTCGGAGACGGAGATCGTCTCCGCGATGGCCGCGTTGCCCAGCCCCTCGGCCACCAGTCCGAGCACCTCGAACTCGCGCGGCGTCAGGGAGCGGATCGGGTCCTGGGTGCTGCGGCGGCTGAACAGCTGGGCGATGACCTCCGGGTCCATCACGGTGCCGCCTGCCAGCACCCGGCGCAGCCCGTCCACGAACTCGCCGACGTTGCCCACGCGCTCCTTCAGCAGATAGCCCACCCCCTGCGCGCCGGAGGCCAGCAGCCGGCTGGCGTACCGGTCCTCCACATAGGCGGAAAGCACGAGGACCGGAAACTCCGGCACCCTTTCGCGCAGTTCCAGGGCCGCGCGCAGGCCTTCGTTGGTGAAGGTCGGCGGCATCCGCACGTCCAGCACCGCGCCGTCGGCGCCGCCGGGCTCGAAGGCCGCCAGCAGGTCATCGGCGTTGTCCCAGGAGCCGACGACGTCGAACCCCTCGCCGCGCAGCAGCAGTTCCAGGCCGGCGCGCAGCAGCGCGTCGTCTTCGGCGATCAGAAGGCGCATGGCAGCTCCACTCTCAGCTTCGTCGGTCCGCCGGCCGGGCTGTCCAGCAGCGCCCTGCCGCCGAACGCGGCCGCCCGCCGGGCAATGCCGGCCAGGCCGGTGCCGGACCCGCCGGCCGCGCCGTCGCCGTCGGCCGGGTCCGGCACCCGCGCTCCCCCGCGCCCGTCGTCGTCCACTTCAATTACCAGGGTCTCCTCCCGCCCGCCCGATTCGGTCCGCAGGGCCACGTCGATCCGCGCCGCCTGCGAATGCTTGGCCGCGTTGGTCAGCGCCTCGGCGAGCACGAAATAGGCGGCCGATTCCACCGCTGCCGGGGCCCGCTCCAGGCCGGCCGTGTCCAGGGTGCAGGGTATCGGTGAGCGGCTGGTCAGCGCCGACGCCGCTCCGCCTAGGCCGAGTTCGTCCAGGACCGGCGGATAGATGTCGTGCACCGCCGCGCGCAGTCCGGCCAGCGCCTCCGTCGCCGCGTCCTGCGCCCGGCCCAGGAGCGGAACCGCGGCCGCCGGATCGGTTTCCGCGGCCCGCTGCGCCAGCCCGAGCATCATGACGACGCCGACCAGCCGGTTCTGCGCGCCGTCGTGCAGTTCACGTTCAATCCGGCGCAGCTCGGCCGAGTGCGCGGCGAGCGCGCTGGCCCGCGCGGAGGACAGTTCCTGGATCCGGCGGGAGAGCTCCGCGTAGCGGCGCGGCGAGAGGATGGCCAGCGTTCCGTCGCTCAGCCGCCGGGCCATCCACGGCAGCAGCAGCCAGGCCAGCACGGCGTACAGCACGCCGAGCAGCATGGCCAGAGCGGCGTCGGGCCAGCTGGTGACCGTGACCGTCATGTCCAGCGGCGCGTCCGCCGGGAACAGCTGCCACCACGGGGCCAGCAGCAGGTAGAGCACCGCCCCGGCGGGCAGCGCCAGCGCCAGCGCTCCGGCCAGCAGCCCGGCGGCGCAGTGGAACAGCAGCCAGGACAGGTCCCGTTTAGTGTCCGGGGCGGTGATCAGGGCGGCCAGCTCGCAGAACGGCTGCCGGCCGGCCAGCCGCCGCCGGTCAAAAGGCATCACTGCGTGGGCGAATCCGGCCGAGCGGTGCTGGGCGCGGACGGCGAGCAGGTTCACCGCGGTCAGCAGTCCCGGCACGGCGTAGAGGCCCACGCCCAGCGCCACGAACGGCAGCAGCGCGATGCCGGCCACCAGCACCGCCCACGAGACCAGCGACCAGGCGCCTTCGCGCAGCAGGAACAGCAGGTCCCGGGTGCGGGAGGCGAGGCCTGCGCGGCTCGGGGAGGTCATTTCCAGAATTATGCCGGACCGCCCGGCGGCTGTCGGTATAGCTGGCTCTACCCCAAACCGGCCGGCTGGCGGTATCGGATCCCCGCCCGGCGCTCAATAGCGTCGACAGGGAAGCCAAACCCCTTCCCGATAGGACAAACCATGTACACCGATGCCGCTGAGTTTTCCGCACCTGCGGCCCTTGCGCTGCAGGGCGTTTCCAAGAGTTACCGGTCCGGCGGTTCCCGGGTGCACGCGCTCCGGGACGTGTCCCTGGCCCTTCCGGCCGGGACGTTCACCGCGGTCATGGGCCCCTCGGGCTCGGGCAAGAGCACCCTGCTGCAGAGCGCGGCGGGCCTGGACACCCCGGATACCGGCCGGGTGCTGCTGGGCGGCACCGAAATCTCCCGGCTGCGGCCCAAGGCCCTGACCCGGTTCCGGCGGGACCATGTGGGCTTCGTCTTCCAGTCCTACAACCTGCTGCCCCAGCTGAGCGTGGCGCGGAACGTGACGCTGCCGCTGCTGCTGGCCGGCCGCGGCCCGGACCAGGCCTGGCTGGACTACGTGCTGGAGGCGGTCGGGCTGGGCGGGCTGGGCCACCGGAAGCCGCAGGAGCTCTCCGGCGGCCAGCAGCAGCGGGCCGCGATCGCCCGGGCCCTGATCACCCGCCCGGCCGCCGTGTTCGCGGACGAGCCGACCGGCGCCCTGGACTCGGCCACCGCGCAGCAGGTGCTGGGGCTGCTGCGCCACACGGTCTCCGCCCTGGGCCAGACCGTGATCATGGTGACCCACGACCCGGTGGCCGCTCGGCACGCGGACACCGTCCTGTTCCTCGCCGACGGGCGGCTGGACGGCAGCATCACGGATGCCTCCGCCCGTGACATCACCGCCCGCATGGCCGACCTGGGAGAGCGCTGATATGTGGACCCTTGCCAAAGCCTCCGTCCGCCATCACCGCGGCGGGTTCGCCGGCGTCTTCGTCGCCGTGCTCCTCTGCTCGGCGCTGATCACGGCGATGGGCGTGCTGATTGAATCCGGGCTGCGCGGCGGCGTCGGCCCCCAGCGGCTGCAGGGCGCCGACGTCGTGGTGGGCGCCCCGCAGGAGGTCCCGGTCGTGGAGGACATGGACGTCGCCCTGCCCGAGCGGGTCCTGCTGCCGGCCGCGGCGGTGGAGCAGATCGCCGCGGTGCCCGGCGTGGACCGGGCCGTGGGCGGCGTCGAGATTCCGCTGGCCACCGCCGACGGCGCCGCCGTCACGGCCGCCGGCTGGGACAGCGCCGCCCTGGGCCCGTACGAGCTGGCCGGCGGGCGGGCCCCGCAGGCGGCTAACGACGTGGCGGTGGATGCCTCCCTCGGCGCGGAGCCGGGCAGCCGGCTGGTGCTGGCCCACGGCGGGGAGCGCACCGAGTACACGGTCTCCGGTGTCCTGGCGTCCGACGGCGGCGCGGACGGCGCGTCGTCGGCCGCCGGCCCGGCCGTCTTCCTCAGCCCGGCCGGGGCGCAGGCCCTGTGGCCCCACGGCGGCTCCGTGGCCACCGTCGGCGTGCTCGCCGACCCCGGCGTCGGTCCGGACGACCTGGCCGCAGCGATCGAAGCCCGGGTGGACGGCGTCGTCGCCTACACCGGCGACGCCCGCGGGGACGTGGAGAACCTCGGCGGGGCAGCCGCCCGCTCGGGCCTGCTGCTGCTGAGCGGCTCGCTGGCCGGGGTGGCGGTGATGACCGCCGTGTTCGTGACCGCCGGAACGTTGTCCCTGTCGGTGCTGGGACGCCGCCGCGAGTTCGCCATGCTGCGGGCCGTGGGGGCGGGCAGCGGGCAGGCGCTGGGGCTGGTGGTCCGCGAGGTGCTGCTGGTCTCCGCGGCGGCCGCGGTCCTGGGCGCGGCCCCCGGGTTCGGGCTCGCCGCGCTGCTGGGCGGGCAGTTCGCCGACGCCGGCGTCATCCCCGCATCCTTCCGGCTGGCCTACGGCCCGCTCCCGGCCCTCGCCGCGGTGCTGATCAGCGTGGCCGCGGCCGTGGGCGCCTCGTTCGTGGCTGCCCGCGGCACCGTCCGCACCCCGCCGACCGCCGCGCTGCGGGAGTCCCAGACCGAGTCCGCCCGGCTCGGCCGCGGCCGGGTGAACACCGGGCTGGCCCTGCTGGCCGCGGGCCTGCTCGCCGCCGTCGTACCGATGGCGGTGCCCGGCGACGGCGGGCTGGCGGCGGCTGCCTCCAGCATCCTGCTGCTGGTGATCGGCACGGCGGTCCTCGGGCCGTGGCTGGTCACCGCGGTGCTGAAGCTGCTGCGACCGCTGCTGGGCCGCAGCGCCTCGGCGTCGCTGGTGCTGGCCGAAGCCAACGCCGGTGCCTTCCCGCGGCGGCTGGCCGCCGGCATCGTTCCGCTCGCGCTGGCCGTGGCACTGGGCTCGGTGCAGTTCTTCACGCCCACCACCGTGGAGGCGGAAGCCGAGCGGCAGGCCCGTGACGGAACGGTGGCCGCCTATCTGGTCAGCGCTCCGGCGTCGGGGCTGTCCGCGGAAACCGCGGAGCGGGTGGCCGCCCTGCCCGGGGTGCAGTCCGCGACCGCGGTGGCCCGGTCCGCGGTCCTGGCAGACACCCGCTTCCTCGGCATGGAGGACGGCGTCACGCCCTACGCCGTGCAGGGGCTGGACCCGGCGGAGCTGGACGGGACGCTGGACCTGAAGGTCAGCGAGGGCTCCCTGGACCGGCTGGCCGAGCCCGGCACCGTGGCCCTCAGCGTCGACCTGGCCCGGGCCGCCGGCGTCGCCCCGGGCGGGGAGTTCGGCTTCCGGTTCGGGGACGGCACGCCGGCGACCGCCGTCGTCGTCGCGACCTATGAGCGGGGGCTGGGCTTCGGGGACGTCGCGGTGGCCAACGACACGCTGCGCGCCCACACCACCACGGGCCTGAACGACCACCTGCTGGTCAGCGCCGCACCGGGCACCGACCCTGCGGAGCTCGAGGCGGCCGTGGCCGGACTGGGGCTGACGCTGCTGGACCGCGACGGCCTGGCCGCGGCCGGCTCCGCGGAACGGAACGCCGAGTCCTGGGTGTCCGTCATCGCCATGCTGGTGCTGCTCGGGTACCTGGCCGTCTCGGTGGTCAACACCCTGGTCATGGCCACCGCCCGGCGCCGGCCGGAGATGCTGCTGCTGCGCAGCCTGGGCGCCTCGGATGCCCAGCTGCGGCGGATGACCGGCGCTGAGGCGGGTCTGGTCGCGGCGGTGGCCGTCGCGGTGGGCACCGTGCTAGCCGTCCCGCCGCTGATGGGCATCGCGTACAGCGTCTCCGGGGCGCCGCTGCCGTCGATCGTCCCGGCCGCCTATCTGGCCCTGGCCGGCGCGACGGCGGCCCTGGGGCTGGGCTCCGTCGCCGTGGCCACCCGGGCGGCGCTGCGCCCGGCCCGGAGCTGATGCCGGCGACTGACACCGGAAAAGTAGAAGACCCCGGCCCATAGGACCGGGGTCTTCTACTTTGATGATCATCTCATCGGCGGAGGATGGGGGGGAATTGAACCTCCGAATAATCGCGGTGGAACCACGGTGACATCGGGCCGCGAGAGGTGAAAAGGTACCAGTGCGGTTAACAGGACTTAAAGCGACTGAAGAGAGTCAGCGTGAAATCATATATCTAACTAGCGGCGGCGCATCCCGCGCTCAGCAACCCTACTTAGGGTACTGCAAGTTCGAATCGCCTAACGCAAGGGTCACGAAGGCAGCTCGTCCACAATCTCCATAACCTTGCGGCAGACATATACCCTTCCATAGCTCCTCCCCGTAACTTCTCTCAAGTACCCCATTTCCGTCAGCCTTTGAATGGCATTATTCGCCGGCGGATAAGTCTTGTTATGCAACTGAGCAGCTTGGGATGGCGTGATCACCGGGTAAGCGATTAAATCATCAACAATATCAAGCACGACTCCCCTAGCACTGGCTGCACGAAGCTCGTCTAGGACCTGGTTCCTGAACTCCAGAAGGGCATCAATTCGAGCAATTTCGGCGTTTGCTTGGTGTTCGACAGCATCGCAAAAGAACTGAACCCAGCTGTCGAACTCACTCCGCTGGCTGCAGGCCAGGAGCAAGTCCTTATACTGCTCCTTCCTCGGCTCAAAGTACGTTGATATATTGAGGATCGGGTACCGCAACGCGCCGGCTGCAACGAGCTGCAGGGTGACCACCAAACGCCCCATACGGCCGTTTCCGTCTGTAAACGGGTGAAGAGTTTCAAACTGATAGTGCCCCAGTGCCGCCTTAGCAATTAGGGGAATGTCGTTGGGTTCATTTATCCAGCGTTCCCAAGCGTTTAGCCCTTCCTGTAGCTGCTCCCCTTCGGGAACGGGCACAAAACGCGCATTCTCGATACCAGGCCGAGAACCCCCCAGATAGACGGGCGAGCGACGAACCATCCCCGCATCCCAAGATCCACCTCTCGTGCCCTTAACCAAAATGCCTTGGAGCTCTGCGATGACTGCGGCAGTAATTGGACGCCTCTGAATTAAGTTTAGACCTTCAACGGCAGCATCCACATAATTCAGCACTTCGGCAACTTGCGAACTGCGGCGCCCTTTGTCGACGAACTCGGCCTCAAGCACATCAAATAGCGTGGCGTGGGTTCCCTCAAGGGCACTGGTACTCTGCGCTTCTTTGTGCAGAGCTGGACGGACAAGGAGCTGAGGGTTTGGCAGCTTGTCCGCGGCTGCATCCAAGCGGCCTAGGGCCAAGGCAGCTTCAGCTATCCGGTTATACGTAGCCATAGAGAGATTCGGCTCATCTGGAAGGGGATTAGGCACGAACGCCCAATGCTCATAATCTCGTCCAAGCGAGTGATCGTAGCCAGTAATTGGAACCAACGTACCTGCTGCTTCCTGCCCAAACTCCGTCAGCTCCACGGTTGTCTCCTTAGCTCGCCCAACGTCATTTATAGCTTAGGGCCGAATGGGATAGATGTAGTTCCGAGACGAGTAGATAACGCTGGGCCCCTCACTAGGCGCACGGATGTTCTCCTCTACAGGCCCCGGTGCGAGCGCCGCCATGGAAGATCCTATGAATCACAAGGGTGTGATTCATAGGATTGGTGGGCACCCTATGACTCTGGGGACAACATCTATAGCTTGCGCCTCGCTTCGCTTCCGAAGGAGCAGCGTACTCAGCAGAGACAGCGCCCCCCCCAAGCGAGGGCAAGGACAGTTCGGCGGGAGCCTGGTGCATTGTTCTGCCTGTACGGATGGCTTAGATGAGAGCCACTAGCTCCCCGAATACGACGTGATGCCCCTTAGAGTCCTGTCTACAACGCAGCCAAACGACGATGAGACGCGGCGGACCTCTGGCATCGCCGACGCCCAGCAGCACGTGTGGCTATAAAACTCGGGTTCTGAATCATAGGTTCCGCCTACAACCTATGACTCTGTGGATAACATCTATAGCCTGCCAAGACCTGTGTTGCGGGTACCCCGCCAGAAGCCGTAGCCGTTGCCGAAACCGCTCCACTCTGAATGAACGCGGTCCTGCCAGATCTACCGCGCTGCCCACGGCTTGCTGGATTGCCTCCTGACTCCGGGAGCGCAAGAGCGACTAACAACCATGGGGAAAGCCTGCAGTCTCAGTCCCCGACTCTGGCAGCCAGAGCAAGCGGGTAGGTCGCGTAGCTGTTGGGCAGAGGGACGATAGGCATCGAACAGCAATAGCAGCCCTTAGGGGGCGGGACCAGCCGGCAGCCTGCGAGGAACCCCTCACCCACTTAAGCACGCCCCAATGCCTAACTGCCCCACGTGACAGTCCTTAGACTGCTCTTGGTCGGCCTCGGTTCAGGAGATGTGGGCTACGATGCCGACGGCCAGGCACCGCCCATGACGCCGTCATGAAGCTCAGCCGTGGCTTCTGCCTCACTCGCCGGTTTTGCTCGGGGCCCTTAACGCAAGTTGCCCCGGCTAGGCTCTACCTAGCCGGGGCAACTTTCTGCTGGCGGAGGATGGGGGATTTGAACCCCCGAGGGCGTTAACCCAACACGCGTTCCAGGCGTGCGCCATAGGCCGCTAGGCGAATCCTCCAGGTTTGCTCGTCAAGAGCAGATACAAGACTACCGGACAACGCCCGGATTGCCGAATCGGCCCCGGTCCGGCTAGGCCGGTGCCGGCCGGCGCGCCGTCAGCGCCCGACTTTGCCGAACAGCGAGGCGATCGGGGCGAGCACGAACGGGCGGGCGGCGAACCAGCCGCCGGCGATCACCAGCAGGGACGCGAACATGATCCAGAAGCCCGTCCAGTTCACCGCGTCCTGGCCGGCGTACATGTGGTTCAGGTTCTTCAACGCCCCGGTGGACAGCACCAGTGCAACGTGCACGATGATGAACGCCACGAAGTACAGCATCACCGGGAAGTGGATGGCCCGGGCCACCTCCACCGGGAAGATGCGGTTCAGCCGATCCGCCTTGGCCGGCCACATCCCGGACATGCGGTAGCCGCTGAGCGCCGCCAGCGGCGCGGCCACGAAGATCGTGACGAAGTAGGCCAGCACCTGCAGGGAGTTGTAGTTCACCCAGCCGTTTTCCGTCGGCCAGTCCAGCGACAGGTACTGCAGGGCGGCGGAGGCCGCGTTCGGGAACACGTCCCAGCTGGTCGGCACCACCCGCATCCACTGCCCGGTCACGGCGAGCAGCACCACGAAGACTGCACCGTTGACCAGCCAGAGGATGTCCAGCGACTGGTGCAGCCACAGGGTGAGGCTGATCTTCTTCGGGTTCTTTCCCCACTTGGGGGTCCACTGCGCCGGCGGGCGGCGCTGGGTGCGGACCTGCCAGCCGGAGCGGATGATCAGGACCATCAGGAACACGTTGAAGAAATGCTGCCAGCCCAGCCACGCCGGAATCCCGACAGGGGCTCCGTGCGGCAGCTCGCTCTCCCCCGGGTAACGGGCGAGGAACTCCTGGACCGGCCCCAGCGTGACCAGCCACCGGGCGGCCAGCACCGCGGCGGCGCAGAGCACCAGCAGGACGACGGCGAGCAGGGCGGCCTGCCGCAGCCGGCTCCGTTCCGGCTTCGCGGGGGCGGAAGCCGGCTTGGCCGGGGCGGCCGATGTCGGGCCAGAGGAGGCTGCGGCACCGGCGGCTGGGGCCGCTCCGGCCGCGGAAGCCGGGGTTGCGGCTGCCGCGGCAGCGGGCGCAGTGGCCGCGGCCGGGCGGGGCATCCCCTGGCGTCGGCCGGTGGGTGCGTTGGTGGGCGCATTGGTGGGCGCCTTGGCGGATGCACCGTCGGGAGCGTTGGTGGGCGCATTCGCAGGCGCGCCGGCAGTCGCTTCGGCCGTGGGAGCCGCCGGGACCTCCCCCGCGGCGGCCGGCCGGGGCAGCCCCCGGCGCCGGCCGGTGGTTGCCGCTGCGGCCGGAGCGGACGGTGAGGAGGAAGCGGACGGTGAGGAAGGGGCGGGGTTGGCCGCGGCGCCGCCGGGCTCTCCGGCGGCTGCTGCTGTTGCGGCGTCCGGTCCGGGGCCGGGCGCGCCCGCCGTCCGGGGCAGCCCCTGACGCCTGCCGGAACGAGCCGGGGCGGCGCCGGGCTCTGCCGCCGCCGTCGCAGTAGCCGCAGCAGTCGCAGCCGCTGCCGCCGCCGTCGGCCTCTGCTCCGGAGCTGCCGCACCGCCGCCTGCCGCTTCCGCCGTATTCGCCGCGGCGTGCGGTGCCCCCGGAACCGGCGCTGCCGCCTGTTCCGGAGTCGCCTCGACTGCCTCCCCCGCGGTCCGCGGCAGTCCCTTCCTCACCATCGGACTATCCCCGCTTCTCTTCGAGGGCGGCCACCAGCTGCGGCACCACGGTGAACAGGTCCCCCACCACGCCGAAGTCGGCGATGTCGAAGATCGGCGCGTCCGGGTCCTTGTTCACCGCAACGATGGTCTTGGCCGTCTGCATGCCGGCCCGGTGCTGGATGGCGCCGGAGATGCCCAGGGCAATGTAGAGGTCCGGCGCCACGGTCACGCCGGTCTGGCCCACCTGCATCGCCTGCGCCACGTACCCGGCGTCGACGGCGGCGCGGGATGCGCCGACCGCCCCGCCCAGCGCGTCGGCGAGGCTTTCCACCAGGGCGAAGTTTTCGCCGGAGCCCAGGCCGCGGCCGCCGGAGACGACCACGGAGGCGCCGCGCAGCTCCGGCCGCGTGGACACCGTGCCGGTCTCCTCACAGCTGGTGATCGTTGCGTCGTGAGCGCCGGAGGCCGGCGCGGCGAGCACCTCGACCGAGGGTTCCTGCGCTTCGGCGCGGAGGCTGGAGGAGCCCTGGCGCAGCGTGATGACCAGCGTGCCGTTGGCTGCGGCGGAGTCCGTCAGGTACGCCCCGCCGTAGACGGAGTGGTGCGCCACCACGCCTTCCTCGTCCCGGGAGACGCCGACGGCGTCGGCGGCCAGGGCAGCGCCGGTGCGCACCGCGAAGCGTGCGGCGGCATCCCGGCCCTGGATCGAGTTCGGCACCAGCACCGCTTCGGGCGCCAGGGCCGCGGCGGCGGCGGTCAGCGCGTCCACCACGGGTCCCACGACGGCGGTGCCGGCCTGGTCCGTCTCGGCGACCATTACGTGCGCGGCGCCGAGGCCCGCCAGTTCCTTGCCGAGCCGGTCAGCGCTGCCGGGCGCGGCCACCGCGAGGGCCACCGGCGTGCCGACGGCGGAGGCGGCGCCGATCAGTTCGGCGGCGCTGGAGCGCAGTTTGCCCGACGGCGAGAGGTCGACGAGCACGAGGGTCGCGTTTTCGGGGTATGCGGGCATGGTCAGTGTCCTTTGATGAGTTGGTTCTCGGCGAGGAAGTCGGCGATCTGCCGGCCGGCGTCGCCCTCGTCTTCGATGCGGATGCCGGCGGCGCGGGCCGGGCGCTGCGCCACGGAGAGGATGATGGAGCGGTTCGCCTCGTCGTCGACGGTGATGCCGAGGTCGGCCAGCGTGAGGGTGTCGAAGGGCTTCTTCTTTGCGGCCATGATGCCCTTGAAGTTGGGGAATCGGGCGTCCGGCAGGGCTTCGGTGATCGAGATGACGGCGGGCAGGGGCGCCTGGACCTGGGTGCTTTCGGCTTCCAGGTTTCGGGTGCCGGCGACCGTCTCCGCGGTGAGTTCCACCGTGCTCAGGAAGGTGATGCCGGGAACTCCCAGCAGTTCGGCCAGCATGGAGGGCAGCACGCCTGCGCCGCCGTCGGTGGAGATGTTGCCGGCGATCACCAGGTCGAAGCCGATGTTCCGGATGGCCGCCGCCAGGACCTCGGCGGTGAGGGTGGTGTCGGCGCCGAGCATGGCCGGGTCGCAGACGTGCACGGCGCGGTCGGCGCCCATGGCCAGGCCCTTGCGCAGGGTGGCCGGCATGGTGCCGTCCGGCCCGGCGGCGAGCAGGACCACCTCGGTGTCCGGATCGGTGCCGCGGTGGGTCAGCGCCACCTCGAGGGCCCGTTCGGTGATTTCGTCCAGGACCGGATCTCCGGCGGCGCGTTCCAGGAGCCCGGTCTCCAGGTTCAGCGTGCGGTCCCCGTAGGTGTCCGGGACTTCCTTCATGAGAACAACTATTTTCATCGATTTCCCTCTTTCATCGTCGAAGTTCGGGGCGCAACCGTGCGGGTTACGTGAAAGCTATCAGGCCGTCGGTGATGACGGGACGTTCCGCCACGGCGGCGTCGAAGCGTCCGTCCGTCCAGCTCCGGACGGCGATTTCGTCGCCGGGGAACACCACGCCGGAGAACCGTCCGGAGAACTCGCGCAGGTCGGCCGGATGGGCTCCGGCGAGCCCGGCCAGCGGCAGCGTCACCGCGGCCAGCGAGGCCAGGCCGTGCAGGATGGGCCGGTCCTGGCCGATCCGCCGGGCGGCCTGCGGGTCGATGTGGATGTGGTGCCGGTCCCCCAGCAGCCGGTAGAGCGCCGCCTGGTTGGGCTGGGTGGCGATGCTTCCGACGGCGGCGGGTTCCGTGTCCGGCGCCGCGGGAGCGGAGGGCCCGCGGTCTCCGCCGAAGCCGCCGCAGCCGGGGGCGAAGATCCGCCAGGTCGCCGCGAAGAAGTCGCTTTCGACGATGAGGTTGAAGACGGCGGCGGACCCCTTGTCCCAGACCTCGCCGACCCGGGCGCTCATGGTCACTTCCCCGGAGCGGGGCAGCGGCCGGTGGACTGTGAGCTGCTGCGAGCCGTGCACGGCACGGTTGTCGAAGGCCCCCTGCCCGGCCAGCACGTCCGGGGCCCATTGGGCCAGCGTCAGGCCGAAGGAGGGCAGCACCCGCAGCCGGTCCTCGAAGACCAGGTCCAGGTCCTGCGCGGAGGCGCCGACGGCGAGCGCGTAGAGGATGGCCTCGGTTTCGGTGTAACCCGCCGTGCGGTCGCCGAGGCTGCGTCCGGCCCAGTCGCCGGCGGTGCCGGTGCCGGTCCCGGGGACGGTCCCGATGCCGGGGGCGGCTGCGCCGCTCATGCGCCGTACACCGGTTCGGGAGCGGCGGCCTTCTGCAGCAGCGCCGTGACCGCCTCGCCGACGGCGGCGGCCTCCCAGCGGCGGCCGGCGTCCTGCGCGGGGCCGTGGTTCCAGCCCTCTTCGATGCAGATGCGTCCGCCTTCGATTTCGATCACCCGGCCGGTGACCTCCCGGGAGCCCGGGCTCGCCAGCCAGGCGACGACGGGCGAGACGTTGGCCGGATCCATGGCATCGAACCCGCTTTCGGGGGCGGCCATCGCCTCGGCGAAGGCGCCTTCGGTCATGCGGGTGCGGGCGGAGGGGGCGATGGCGTTCACGGTGACCCCGTAGCGGGCCAGCTCGTGGGCGGCGACCAGGGTGAGCCCGGCGATGCCGGCCTTCGCTGCGGAGTAGCTGGCCTGCCCGACGCTGCCCTGCAGCCCGGCGCCGGAGGAGGTGTTGATGACCCGTGCCTCGGGGGTCCGGCCGGCCTTGGCCTCGGCCCGCCAGTACTCGGCGGCGTGGCGCAGCGGGGCGAAGTGCCCCTTCAGGTGCACCCGGATCACGGCGTCCCACTCCTCCTCCGAGGTGTTGACCAGCATCCGGTCCCGCACGAAGCCGGCGTTGTTCACCAGGATGTCCAGGCGCCCGAAGGTGTCGACGGCCTGCCGGACCAGGCCCCGGGCCTGCTCGAAGTCGGCAACATCCGCGCCGTTGGCCACCGCTTCCCCGCCCATCGAGCGGATCAGGTCCACGACGTCGTGCGCCGGCCCGGAGGCCTCGACGACGCCGTCGAGGGAGGTCCCCAGGTCGTTCACGACGACCTTCGCGCCCTGCCGCGCCAGCTCCAGCGCGTGCTCGCGGCCTAGGCCGCGGCCGGCGCCCGTCACGATGGCAACTCGTCCCTTACAGATGCCGGTCATGTCGATTTTCTCCTTAGGGTTCACTGCCCTGGTCGGCCAGTGTAGCGTCTACCAAGCAAATGTTAGGGTATCAAGCAAACGTTAGGTAGGGTACTGCTATGCCAATCAGATCGAAGATGCATTCCAACGGCGTCCGTGTGGTCACCATGGACTATCCGCCGGTCAACGCGCTGCCGGTGGCGGGCTGGTTCGGGATCAGCGAGGCGCTGAAGGAGGCGGGCGCCGACGCCGCCACCCGCGTGGTGGTGCTGCGCGCCGAGGGACGCGGCTTCAACGCCGGCGTCGACATCAAGGAAATGCAGGCCACCGAAGGCTTCACCGCCATCCTCGGCGCGAACCGCGGCTGCTACGAGGCGTTCCGCTCCATCTACGAATGCCCGGTGCCGGTGGTCGCCGCCGTGAACGGGTTCTGCCTGGGCGGCGGCGTCGGCCTGGCCGGCAGCGCGGACACGATCATCGCCTCCGAGGACGCCTACTTCGGGGTGCCCGAGGTGGACCGCGGCGCCCTGGGCGCGGCCACGCACCTGTCCCGGCTGGTGCCCGCCCACCTGCTGCGGACGCTCTACTACACCAGCCGCACCATCAGCGCCGCCCGCCTGGCGGAGCTGGGCAGCGTGGCGGAGGTGGTTCCCACCGGCCGGCTCGACGACGCCGCGTTCGCCTTCGCGGACGAGGTCGCCGCCAAGGATCCCCGGGTGATCCGGGCGGCGAAGGAGGCCCTGAACGGCATCGACCCCGTCGACGTCGTGAAGAGCTACCGGTTTGAGCAGGGCTTCACCTTCGAGCTCAACCTGGCCGGCGTCGCCGACGACCTCCGCGACGACTTCGTCGCCACCGGCGCCTCCTCCGCCCCATGAGCGGAAAAGTCACCGCCCTGGATGCGGTGGCCGCCCGGTTCCGCGACGGGATGACCATCGGCATCGGTGGCTGGGGATCGCGCCGCAAACCCATGGCACTGGTGCGCGCGCTCGTGCGCTCCGGCGTCCGGGACCTGACCGTGGTGAGCTTCGGCGGGCCCGACGTCGGCGTCCTCTGCGCCACCGGCCAGGTGCGGCGGGTGGTGTTCGGGTTCGTGACGCTGGACAGCATCGCCGTGGAACCGCACTTCGCCGCGGCCCGGCAGGCCGGCGCCGTCGAGGCCGTGGAGCTGGACGAGGCGATGCTGGTCGCCGGGCTGCGCGCCGCCGGGCGGCGGCTGCCCTTTGAGGCCACCCGCTCCGGGGTCGGGGCGGACACGCTCGCAGCCAACCCCTGGATCCGCACCGTGGCCTCCCCCTACGCCGACGGCGAGGTGCTGGTGGCCATGCCCGCCGTGCCCCTCGACGTCGCCCTGCTGCACCTGAACCGCGCCGACGTGCTGGGCAACGCCCAGTGCCTGGGCCCGGACCCGTACTTCGACGACCTCTTCGCGCGGGCGGCGGAGCACACCATCGTCAGCGCGGAGGCGGTGGTGCCCACCGAGGAACTCACCCGGAACGAGCACCCCTCCACGTTGCTGCTGAACCGGACCATGGTCGATGCCGTGGTCGAAGCCCCGCTCGGGGCGCACTTCACCTCCTGCCTGCCGGACTACGGGCGGGACGAATCCTTCCAGCGCGAGTATGCGCGCAGCGCCGCCTCGGCCGAGGACTGGCAGCGGTTCCGTGCCCGGTTCCTCGACGTGGACGACGCCGGCTACCTCGCCGCCGTGGGAGCCGGGCGATGAGCGCGCCGTCCCGGGCCGAAGTCGCGGTCACGGCGTGCAGCGACCTGTTCCGCGGCGAGACGGACATCCTGGCGAGCCCCGCCGGGATCGTGCCCACGCTCGGCGCCCGGCTGGCCGCCCTCACGCACGCACCCGGACTGATGCTCAGCGACGGGGAGTCCACGATCTTCGGCGATGTGCCGCCCCTAGGCGGGGCGTCCGCCGTCACCGCGGGCTACCTGCCGTACCGCGAGCTGTTCGAGCTGATCGCCGCCGGCCGGCGCCACGTGGTGATGGGCGCGGCGCAGCTGGACCGCACCGGCAACCAGAACCTGTCGGTGATCGGCAGCCACGACCGGCCGCGCCGCCAGCTGCTGGGCACCCGGGCCGCCGCCACCAACACGGTCAACCACCGGACCAGCTACTGGATCGCCCGGCACAGCCCGCGCGCCCTGGTGGAGCACGTGGACTTCGTGACCGGCGTCGGCACCGACCGCGCCCGCGCAGCCGGCCCCTCCGCCAGCCGGTTCCACGACCTGCACCGGGTGGTCACCAACCTGGGCGTCTTCGATTTCAGCGGCCCCGGCGGCACCCTCGCCGTGGTCTCGGTCCATCCCGGCGTCGACGCCGGCGACATGCAGGCCGCCACCGGGTTTCCGCTGCACTTCGGCGGCCCCGTCCACACCACCCGGCTTCCCGACGACACCGAGCTGCGGCTCATCCGGGACGTCCTGGATCCACAGAAGCGCAGAGAAGACGAGGTACCGGCATGAGCACCACCGCCCGCATTTCCACCCCGCTGACGGAACTGACCGGAGTCGAGCATCCGATCGTCCAGACCGGCATGGGCTGGGTGGCCGGACCCCGGCTGGTCAGCGCCACCGCCGAAGCCGGCGCCCTGGGCATCCTGGCCTCGGCGACCATGACCCTGCCCCAGCTGGAGGCGGCGATCATGGAGGTGAAAAGCCGCACCGACCGGCCCTTCGGGGTGAACCTGCGGGCCGACGCCGCCGACGCCGGCGCCCGGGTGGACCTGCTGGTGAAGTACGGGGTCAAGGTGGCCTCCTTCGCCCTGGCGCCGCGGCCGGAGCTCATCGCCCGGCTCAAGGAGCACGGCGCCGTGGTGATCCCCTCCATCGGCTCCGTCCGGCACGCGCAGAAGGTCGCCTCCTGGGGCGCCGACGCCGTCATGATCCAGGGCGGCGAGGGCGGCGGGCACACCGGTGCCACCCCGACGTCGATCCTGCTGCCGAGCGTGGTCTCCGCCGTGGACCTTCCGGTCATCGCGGCCGGCGGCTTCTACGACGGGCGCGGGCTGGCCGCCGCCCTGGCCTACGGCGCCGTCGGCATCGGCATGGGCACCCGGTTCCTGCTCACCCGGGACAGCGCGGTGCCGGAGGAGATCAAGCAGCGCTACCTCGGCTTCGGGCTGGACGGCACGGTGGTCACCGCCAAGGCCGACGGCATGCCGCACCGGCTGCTGCGCACCGAATTCGTCGAAGCGCTGGAGGAGTCCGGGCGGCTGCGCCGGCTGCTGCCCACCCTGCGCCGGACCCTGCGGTTCAAGGAGATGTCGGGGCAGTCCTGGGCCGGACTGCTCCGGGACGGCGTGGCCATGAAGCGCAGCTCGGGGCGCAGCTGGAACCAGATGATGCTGGCCGCCAACACCCCCATGCTGCTCAAGGCGGGACTGGTCGACGGCGACACCACCGCCGGCATGCTCGCCTCCGGACAGGTGGTCGGCGTGATCGATGACCTGCCCAGCTGCGCCGAGCTCGTGGACCGGATCGTGGCCGAGGCGGCGGAGCGGCTGCAGGCCGCCGCCGGCACGGTGCGGGCCGGCCGGGTGGAAGCCGCCTGACCCCGCCCCCCGCGGAGGACGCAAAGGGGGCCGCCGCAGCCATGTCGCTGCGGCGCCCCCCTTTTCCCTGCGCTGCCGCGCGCTACAGCCGTTCGATGATGGTGACGTTGGCCTGGCCGCCGCCCTCGCACATCACCTGCAGGCCATAGCGGCCGCCGGTCCGTTCCAGCTCGTTGAGCAGCGTGGCCATGATGCGGGTGCCGGTGGCGCCGATCGGATGGCCGAGCGCGATCCCGCCGCCGTTCACGTTGACCTTCTCCAGGTCGACGCCCAGCTCCATGGCCCAGGCCAGGACCACGGAGGCGAACGCCTCGTTGCACTCGAACAGGTCGATGTCGTCCACGCTCATGCCGGCCTTCTCCAGCGCATGCGCCGTCGCCCGGATGGGTCCGGTGAGCATCCAGACCGGGTCGTCGGCGCGCACCGAGAGGTGGTGGATCCGGGCCCGGGGCGTGAGCCCGTGCGCCGCCACGGCGGCCTCGGAGGCGACCAGCAGGGCGCTGGCGGCGTCGGTGATCTGCGAGGCGACGGCGGCGGTGATGCGCCCGCCCTCGGTCAGCGGTTCCAGCGCCGCCATCTTCTCCAGCGAGGTGCCGCGGCGCGGGCCTTCATCCTGGCTCAGCCCGGCCAGCGGCACGATCTCCCGGGCGAAGCGGCCCTCGTCGGTGGCCCGGATGGCGCGCTCATGGCTGCGCAGCGCGAACTCCTCCATCCGTCCCCGGCTGATGTTCCACTTCTCGGCGATCATCTCCGCGGAACGGAACTGCGAGACCTCTTGGTTCCCGTAGCGGCGCACCCATCCCGGGGATTCGGCGAACGGCGTCGTGAAGCCGTACTGCGTGCCCAGGACCATGGCCGCGGAGATGGGAACGGCGGACATGTTCTGCACGCCGCCGGCCACGATCAGGTCCGCGGTGCCGGACATGACGCCCTGCGCCGCGAAGTGCACGGCCTGCTGGCTGGAGCCGCACTGCCGGTCGATCGTGACGCCGGGAACGTGGTCCGGCAGCCCGGCGACCAGCCAGGCGGTGCGGGCGATGTCCCCGGCCTGGGAGCCGATGGTGTCGGTGCAGCCGAAGATCACGTCGTCGACCGCGGCCGGGTCGACGCCGGTGCGCTCCATCAGCGCGGAGATCACGTGGGCGCCGAGGTCGGCGGAATGGATGCCGGCCAGGGAACCGTTGCGGCGCCCGCCGGGGGTGCGGACGGCGTCGACAATGTAGGCGGTGGTCATGGTGCCTCCTTAGGCCTGCTGGCTGCTGACGGACACGACTTCGCCCGTCATGTAGGACGAGTAGCCGCTGGCGAGGAAGACCATCACGTTGGCGATCTCCCACGGCTCGGCGGCGCGGCCGAACGCCTCCCGCGAGGTCAGCTGCTCGAGCAGCTCCTCGGAGGTGACCTTGGCCAGGAACGGATGCATGGCCAGGCTCGGGGACACGGCGTTGACCCGGATGCCGGCGTGGGCCAGGTCCAGGGCGGCCGAGCGGGTCAGGGCCATGACGCCAGCCTTCGCGGCGGCGTAGTGGGCCTGGCCCTCCTGGGCGCGCCAGCCGATCACCGAGGCGTTGTTGATGATCACGCCGCCCTGCACGCCGTTGCGGACCATGCGCCGGCCCGCGGCGCGCACGCTGCGGAAGGTGCCGGTCAGCGTCACGCCGAGGACCTTGTCCCACTGCTCGTCGGTCATCTCCAGGATCGACGCCGTGCCGCCCAGGCCGGCGTTGTTGATCATGACGTCGACGCCGCCGGCATCCTCGGCGAGGTCCAGGAGGGCCTCGACCTGCTCGTCCACGGTGACGTCGCAGACCGCGGCCCGGACCCGGTCGGTCCCGAATTCGGCGCCGAGCTCGGTAACCGCGGCCTCCAGCCGGCCCGCATGCGTGTCGCCGAGGACCACCAGCTGCGCGCCCTCCTCCAGGGCCCGCCGGGCGGCGGCGGCCCCGATGCCGGCCCCGGCGGCGGCGGTGACCACCACGCGCCGGCCGGCGAGCAGGTTGTGGGCCGGAACGTAGTCCGGAGCGGGCTGGGCGGTGCGGGTGGGAATCATGCGCGGGCCTCCTTGGGCAGGCCGAGCACGCGCTCGGCGATGACGTTTCGCTGGATTTCGTCCGAGCCGCCGTAGAGCGTGTCCGCGCGGCTGAACAGGAAGAGGGACTGCAGGGGGCTCAGCCCGTAGGGCGCCTCGGCGACGGTCAGCCCGGCGCTGCCGGCCACGGCCATGGCCAACTCGCCCAGGGACCGGTGCCAGGGCGCCCACAGCAGCTTGGTGATCGAGGCTTCGATGCCCTGCTCGCCGCTGAGCGTGCGCAGTCCGTGCAGCCGCAGCATCTGCAGGCCCATGTGGGCGGAGACGATCCGGTCCCGGATCAGCGGATCCTCGAGCGCGCCGTTATCCCGGGCGAGGTCGACGACGGCGTCGAGCTCGCGCTGGAAGGCGATCTGCTGGGCGAGGGTGGAGACGCCGCGTTCGAAGCCGAGCGTGCCCATGGCCACGGCCCAGCCGGCGCCGGGCTCGCCGACCACCAGGTCGGCGTCGGTGCGCGCGCCGTCGAAGAAGACCTCGTTGAACTCGGAGGTGCCGGTCAGCTGCAGGATCGGGCGGATCTGCACGCCCGGCTGGTCCATCGGCACCAGCAGGTAGGACAGTCCGTGATGCGGGCGGTCGCCGGTGCCGGTCCGGGCGATGACGAAGCACCAGTCGGCGTGGTGGGCCAGGGAGGTCCAGACCTTCTGCCCGTCGATGACCCACTGCCCGTCTTCGGGCCGCGCCTTGGTGGACACCGAGGCCAGGTCGGAGCCGGCACCCGGCTCCGAGTACCCCTGGCACCACAGTTCCTCCACCGCCACGATCTTCGGCAGGAACCGGGCCTGCTGCTCCGGGGTGCCGAACGCGATGAGCGTGGGGCCGAGCAGTTCCTCGCCCAGGTGGTTGACCCGTGCCGGGGCGTCGGCCCGGGCGTACTCCTCATGGAAGATCACCTGCTGCAGCAGGCTCAGGCCGCGGCCGCCGTGCTCCTTGGGCCAGCCGACGCAGCTCCAGCCGTGCGCGGCGAGGTGCCGGTTCCATTCCAGGCGTTCCTCGAAGGCCTCGTGCTCCCGGCCGGAGCCGCCCAGGCCGCGCAGCTGCGCGAACCTGCCGACGAGGTTCGCTTCCAGCCAGCTGCGTATCTCCCGGCGGAACTCCTCGTCTTCTGCTGAATAGTTCAGGTCCACGGAACACCTTTCCTCGGCCGCCGCCACTGGTCAATAAGTCGAGCGTCGCCTATGCTAGCAAACCAAGCACTTGTTTGGTAAGTGTTGGTTGAAGCATCCCAGAGAGGAACCACGATGCAGAACGACGAAGCCGGCGGGGTGGTGACATACGAGGTGCGCGGCTCCGTCGCCGTCGTCCGCCTCAACCGCCCGCAGTACCGCAACGCGCAGAATTCGAAGGTCACCTACGCCCTGGATGCCGCGTTCACCCGCGCCGTCAACGACGACGCCGTCAAGGTGATCGTGCTCGCGGGCAACGGAAAGCACTTCTCGGCCGGCCACGACATCGGCTCCCCCGAGCGGGACGCCGATCAGAGCTTCGAGCGCCGGGCGGTGATCTGGTGGGACCACGTGGGCACCGAGGGCGTGGACTCCCGGTTCGCCCGCGAATCCGAGGTCTATCTGGGCATGTGCCGGCGCTGGCGGGAGATCCCCAAGCCCACGATCGCCATGGTGCAGGGCGCCTGCATTGCCGGCGGCCTGATGCTGGCCTGGTCCTGCGACTTCATCGTCGCCGCCGACGACGCGTTCTTCTCCGATCCCGTGGTGCGCATGGGCATCCCGGGCGTGGAGTACTTCGCCCACCCGTGGGTGATGAACCCGCGCGCGGCCAAGGAGTTCCTCTTCACCGGCGACCGCTTCACCGCCGGCCGCGCCCGCGAACTGGGCATGGTCAACCATGTGGTCCCGGCCGCCGAGCTGGAGGACACCGTGATGGCGATGGCCGAGCGGATCAGCGCGATGCCCCGGCTGGGGCTGGCCCTGGCCAAGAAGGCCGTAAACCAGGCCGAGGACCTGCAGGGCATGCGCGCCGGCATGGACTCGGTCTTCGGGCTGCACCACGCGGCCCACGCGCACAACGCGGAGGTCGGCGTCGACTCGCTGGCCGGAATGGGAGTAAAGAGCATGCGGAACGCGGCGGTGCAGTCATGAACGGCGACGCGATGAACCTTGACCTGACCGGGGAGCAGCAGGCCTTCGCCGCCGAGGCGCGGGCCTGGCTGGCCGCCCATGTGCCGGCGCAGCCGCTGCCGTCCATGGACACCGCCGAGGGTTTCGCCGCGCACCGCGAGTGGGAGGCCGAGCTGGCCCGCGGCGGCTGGTCGGTGGTGTCCTGGCCCGAGGAGTTCGGCGGCCGGGGCGCGGGCCTGATCGAGTGGGTCCTGTTCGAGGAGGAGTACTACCGCGCCGGGGCGCCCACCCGGGTGGCCCAGAACGGCATCTCGCTGCTGGCGCCCATCCTCTTTGAGCACGGCACCGACGACCAGCGCCGGCGCTACCTGAAGGACATGACCGACGGCTCGCTGATCTGGGCGCAGGCCTGGTCGGAGCCCGGGGCGGGCAGCGACCTGGCCGCCATCCGCAGCACCGCCAAGCGCGACGACGAGCGCGGGGGCTGGCTGCTGAGCGGCCAGAAGACCTGGAGCTCGCGGGCGGTGTGGGCGGACCGCGGGTTCGGCCTGTTCCGCACGGATCCGGAGGCCCAGCGGCACCGCGGGCTGACGTACTTCCTCTTTCCGATGGACGCCCCCGGCCTGAGCATCCGGCCCATCACCCAGCTGGACGGATCCACCGGCTTCGCCGAACTGTTCTTCGACGACGTCTTCGTGCCCGACGCCGACGTCCTGGGCGCCCCGGGGGACGGCTGGCGGGTGGCCATGAGCACGGCCGGCAACGAGCGCGGCCTGTCGCTGCGCTCCCCGGGCCGCTTCTGCGCCGCCGCGGACCGGCTGATCAACCTCTGGGGCACCCTCCCGGACCCGGATCCGGCCGCCCGCAACGCCGTCGTCGACGCCTGGATCAAGGCGGAGGCCTACCGGCTCTACACCTGGGGCACGGTGGGCACCATGCAGGACGGCGGCGACATCGGCGCCGAAGGCAGCGTCAACAAGGTGTTCTGGTCCGAGCTGGACATCGCCCTGCACGAAACGGCGCTGTCCCTGCTCGGCCCGGACGCGGAGCTGCGCGGCGCCCCCGCCGCCGGCGACGGCCGCTGGGCGGAGGACTACCTGTTCGCCGTGGCCGGGCCCATCTACGCCGGCACCAACGAAATCCAGCGCAACATCATCGCAGAACGGCTGCTCGGTCTCCCCCGCGGCGGCGATGCCAGGAGGAAGCCATGAAATTCGTGCTCAGTGAAGAGCAGCATTCGCTGGCCGAGGCCATCGACGAAATCGTCGAGAGCGCGGGCGGCACCAAGATCGCCCGGACCTGGGCCGACGGCGACCCGGCGCTCGGGCGCGCCCTGTGGGCCCAGCTGGCCGAACTCGGCCTGTTCGGGCTCTGCGTCGCCGAGGACGACGGCGGCCTGGGCGGCACCGCGGTGGACCTCGCTGTGGCCTTCGAACGGCTGGGCTACCACGCAGTTCCCGGGCCCTACATCGAATCCGCGGCGCTGCTGCCGGACCTGGTCGACGCCGACGTGCGCGCCGGCCTGCTCGACGGCTCCATCATCGCCACGGCCGCCGTCCCCGGCGCCGCGCCCTACGCCCTCGACGCGGCCACCGCCGACCGGAGCTTCCTGGTGGACACGGCATCCATCGCGTCCGCCGCGGCCGGTCCCGGCGTCACGTCCCTGGACCGGACCCGTACCCTCAGCCCGCTCACGGCGGCGGGCCCGGCAGCGGACCTCGACCCGGCCGCCCGGGCACGGGCGGTGGACCGGGCCGCGCTGGCCTGCGCCGCCGTCCAGCTCGGCGCCGGCGAGCGCCTGCTGGCCGAGGCCGTGGCCTACGCAAAGATCCGCGAACAGTTCGGCCGGCCGGTGGGCGAGTACCAAGCCCTGAAGCACCAGCTGGCCAATGTCCGGATCGCCCTGACCTTCGCCCGGCCGCTGATCTTCAACGCCGCCCTCGACCTGGGCGGGCCCGACGGCCCCCGCAGCGTCTCGGCGGCCAAGGTCGCCGCCACCGACGCGGCGGACCTCGCCGCCCGGGTCGGCCTGCAGGTCCACGGCGCCATCGGCTACACCGAGGAGCACGACCTGGGCCTGTGGTTCACCCGGGTCCGCGCCCTGGCCGGCGCCTGGGGCACCCCGCGGCAGCACCGGGACCGGCTGGCCTCCCTCCTCCTTCCTTCCACCCGCTGAGGACACCATGGACTTCTCCCTGACCGAAGAGCAGAACGAACTCGTCAAGATGCTCCGGGCGGTACTGGACCGCCATGCGACCTCCGCCGCGGTGCGCGACGCCGCTGCCTCCGAGACCGGCTACGACGCTGACCTGTGGCGGGTCCTGGCCGAAGAGATCGGCGCCGCGTCGCTGGCCATCCCGGAGGAGTACGGCGGCGCCGGCTTCACCTGGTTCGAGACCGGGCTGGTCCTGGAGGCCCTGGGCTATTCGCTCGCTCCGACGCCGCTGCTCGCCTCCGCGGTGCTCGGCGCCGCCGCGGTGCTGCACGCCGATGAAGAGGCGGACCGGGAGCGGCTGCTGCCGGGCATCGCCGAAGGCTCCACCGTGGCCACCCTGGCCTGGGCCGACGAACAGGGCCGCTGGCGCACCGACGGATCCGGCCTGACCGCCGTCGAGGGTTCCGGGTGGACCCTGGACGGCACCGCCACCCTGGTGCTCGACGGCGCCGGAGCGGACATCATCCTGGCGGTCGCCTCGACGCCGGCCGGCGTCGGCCTGTTCGAGGTGCTCGACACCGGGGCCGTGGAGCCGGCGGAGACCCCGGCGATGGATACGACGCTGCGGGTGGCCACGCTGACGTTCCGCAAGGTCGCCGCCCGCCCGCTGGTGCTGGACGCCGGCGCCGCGCTGGAGGAGATCCGGGACATCGCGCTGGTGGCCGCGAGCTGCCTGCAGGTGGGCACCGCCCAGCGCGGGCTGGACATGACGGTGGAATACGCCGGGCAGCGGGTGCAGTTCGGCCGCCGGATCGGCTCCTTCCAGGCCCTGAAGCACCGGATGGCCGACATGCTCGTGCAGGTGGAGACGGCCCGTACGGCGGCCTGGGCCGCCGCCTGGTCCGCCGGCACCGGCGCGGCCGACCTGCCGGAGCGGGCGGCGATGGCCAAGGCCTGGTGCTCGGACGCGCTGGAGAAGGTGGCCTCGGAGACCGTGCAGCTGCACGGCGGCATTGCCATCACCTGGGAGCACGACGCGCAGCTGGTGTTCAAGCGCGCCCACGCCACGGGAGAGCTGTTCGGGCCCGCGCGGGAGCACCGCCGTCGGCTCCAGTCCATGCTGGGTCTGGTGCCGGCCTAGACGCAGCTGGGCCCGGCGCCGCCCGCACCAGGCGACGCCGGGCTTCCGGCTACAGGGCACCTGACGGTCAAGGGCTCCTGATCAGCGTCGAGAACAGCGTCATGAACAGCGCCGGGAGGTCACTCTCCGACGGCCGTCCAGCCGCCGTCGACGGCCAGGCACTGCCCGGTGACGAAGGTGGCGTCGAGCAGCAGGAAGAGGATGGCCGTGGCGATCTCCTCCGGCTGGGCAAACCGGCCCATCGGAGTGCGCTTTTCCACTGCGGCGGTGTCGTAGCTGCCGCTGTCGATCACCGCCTGGACCATGGGCGTGAGCGTGTTGCCCGGAGCGACCGCGTTGACCCGGACCCCCAGGGAAGCCCACTCAACCGCCAGGTTCTGGGTCAGCTGCCGCACGGCGGCCTTGGCGACGCCGTAGTCCGCCTGCTTTTCCCAGCCGCCGAAGGCCGTTGCCGAGGAGACCGTGACGATCGAGGCCGGCCGGCCCTCCAGCCGCCGGACCACTTCACGGCTGACGGCCAGCGCCCCCAGCACGTGGATGTCGAAGACCTTGCGGGCATGCTGCAGGTCGGCTTCCAACGCCGGCACGAACAGGCCGCGGTTGCCGTGGCAGATCACCACGCCCGTCACGGTGCCGTGTTCCGCCTCCGCCTGCGCCACCGCGTCCCGGACCGCGTCCTCATCCGAGGCGTCCACCTTGATGAAACCGACGCCTGCGGGCATGGTCCCGGCCAGCGGGGGCTGCAGGTCGAAGATCGTCACCTGTTCCCCGCGGGCCAGCAGCGCCTCGACGACGGCGGCTCCGATGCCGCTGGCTCCACCGGTGACGACTGTGTGTGCTTGGCTCAATGTCTGGCTCCTTTGCCTTGTCCCTCCGGACCCCGTCCGACCCGGAAACAGTGGGATTTCGGCCCATGCTAGCCTAGCGCCCTAACAAGCGCTAGGTTTAGTAGTAGTACTGCCGGGAGACACGCAAAGGAGCACTGCATGCCCAACAAGAAGATCGGGCTCTCGGACGCCATAGCGTCCATCGAGTCCGGAATGACCATCGGCATCGGAGGGTGGGGATCCCGGCGCAAGCCGATGGCCGCCGTCCGCGAACTGCTGCGCAGCGACGTCAAGGACCTGACCGTCGTCGCCTTCGGCGGGCCCGACGTCGGCCTGCTCGTCGCCGCGGGCAAGGTGCGCAAGCTGATCTACGGGTTCGTCTCGCTGGACAGCATTCCGCTGGATCCGCTGTTCACGGCCGCCCGCGAGCGCGGCGAACTCGAAATCAACGAATACGACGAGGGCATGTTCGTCACCGGGCTGCGCGCTGCGGCGTCGCGCCTGTCCTTCCTGCCCACCGTCGCCGGCCTCGGTTCGGACGTGCTGGCGGCGAACCCGCACCTGAAGACCATCGCCTCGCCCTACTCCGACGACGAGTACGTGGCCGTGCCCGCGATTCCGCTGGACGTGGCCTTCATCCACGCCAACCGCGCGGACAGCGGCGGCAACGCCCAGTTCCTGGGCCCGGACCCGTACTTCGATGACCTGTTCGCGATGGCCGCCAAGCGCACCTTCGTCAGCACGGAGCGGATCGTGGAGACCCGGGACCTGCTCAACCAGGGCTCGTTCCACACGCTGATGCTCAGCCGCATGTACGTCACCGGCGTCATCGAGACCCCGCGGGGCGCGCACTTCACCACGTGTGAGCCGGATTACGGGCGGGACGAGCGCTTCCAGAAGCACTACGCCGCGTCCGCGAAGGACCCGGACACCTGGCGCGCCTTTGCCTCCGAGTTCCTCGACGGGGACGAGGCCGGCTATCTCGAGGCCGTGGACCGCTTCCACGCCGCCCAGGAGGTGAAGTGATGGCTGCCGACGTCACCCTGGCCGAAATCTGCGTTGCCGCCTGCTCGGACACCTACCGTGAGTCGGGCGAAATCCTGGCCCACGCCGTCGGGATCATTCCCACCCTCGGCGCCCGGCTGGCCAAGCTCACGCACGCCCCGGACCTGGTCCTCAGCGACGGCGAGGCGTTCATGATGAGCGAGCCGCCGCCCCTGGGCAAAACCGCGGCCGCCGGCGGGGTCATCGAGGGCTGGGCGCCGTTCCGCCGCATTTTCGACATCGTGGCCTCCGGCCGCCGGCAGAGCATGATGGGCGCCAGCCAGATCGACCGCTTCGGCAACCAGAACATCTCCCTCATCGGAGACTGGAACAAGCCCACCCGCCAGCTCATCGGCGTCCGCGGGGCGCCGGGGAACACCGCCAACCACCGGGTGGACTACTGGGTGGCCCGGCACAGCCCCCGGCTCTTCGTCGAGGCCGTGGACATGGTCTCCGGCGTCGGCAACGACCGGGCCCGCGCCGCAGGGCCCGCGCTGCGCCACCACCATCTGGGCGTGATCGTCACCAACCTGGCCGTGCTCGGCTACGACGACGACGGCGCCGTCACGGTGCTCTCCATCCACCCGGGCGTGGACCCGGCGGCGGTGGCCGAGAACACCGGCTTCGCCCTCGACGTCGACGGCGCCCCGGCCACCCGCGTCCCCACGGAGGAGGAACTGCGCCTCATCCGCGAGGAGCTGGATCCGCGCGGGGCCAGGACCCGCGAAGTGCGGGACTGACCGGCACCCGCCGATCAATCCTGCAGGAGACCGGAATGGATCAGTTCGAGGAAGTGGCGGCCGGCGCTTTCAGCCGAGTGCCGGCCGCCCGGGCGGAACCAGCGCACCGAGGACCACATGCCGTCGCGGATGAAGCGGTAGGTCATCGCGGAGTCCAGGTCCGCGCGGAACACGCCCTCGCGCTGGCCGTCCTGGATCACGTTCTGCCAGATCGCCTCGATCTTCGCGCCCTCCTGGGCGACGAATTCGAAGCCGGGCAGCTTGGCGAGGAACGCCGCCTCGTTCTGGTAGATGCCGACGGCGTCAGGCTGCTGCTCGATGGTCCGGAACGCGGTGCGGACCAGCTCGTCGAACATGTGCAGCGCTCCGCCGCCCTTCTCGGCGATCTCCTCGCAGCGCTCGCGCAGGCCGACCATGAAGGTCCGCAGGACCTCGTCGAGGATCGTCTCCTTGGAGGAGAAGTGGTGGTAGAGGCTGCCCGAGAGGATGCCGGCTTCGTCGGCGATGTCCCGCACCGTGGTCGCCGAGTACCCGCGCGTGGCGATCAGCCGGGCCGCGATGGCCAGCAGCTGCTCGCGGCGCCCGGAGCCCTGCTCGGCGCCTGCGGCGCGATCCGTTTTCCTGCTCGTTGCCATTCGCTCTCCTCCGGTTCCAGTTGCCCAAGCGTATGCTCGATTATCCCGCATCCGCCGCCCCGGCCGCGCCCGCCGCGCCACGGCCCGCCCGCTGTTCCACCTTCCGCCCTGAAAGGATCCACCCCTGATGCACCTCTCGGACGCCCAGACCCTACCCGAGCTGCTGACGCAGATGGCGCGGCTCGGCGACCATCCCGCCGTCGTGGACGGGGACACCGTCGTCTCCTACCGTGACCTGCGCGGGCGGGTGGCCGAGGTGTCGCGCGGCTACCTGGCGCACGGGGTGCGGCGGGGCGACCGGGTGGCCGTGTGGTCGCCGAACCGGCTCGAGTTCATCCTCGCCATGCTCGGCGCGCAGGCGATCGGCGCCGCCGTCGTGCCCCTGAACACCCGCTTCACCGGCCACGAGGCGTCGGTGATCCTGAGCCGATCCCGGGCCTCGGTACTGGTGGTGGCGGGCGGCTTCCTGGGCCGGCGGCCGCTGCAGGCGCTGCGGGCCGCCGCGGCGGATGCCGGTCCGTCGGACGGACCGGTCTCCGGGCTGCCCTCGCTCGGCCTGGTGGTCGACCTGGACAGCGCGGCGGACACCGACGGCGAGCTGTGCTGGGCATCGCTGCTGGCGTCGGGAACGGCGGCCGACGACGCCGCGTACGCCGCCGCCGTCGCCGCGGTCACCCCGGACGACGTCTGCGACATCGTGTACACCTCCGGCACCACCGGCCTGCCCAAGGGCGTGATGAGCGCCCACCGACAGACGCTCGGCGTGGCGCGGGCCTGGTCCGCCGGCGCGGATCTGGCCCCCGAGGACCGGTACGCGGTGGTGAACCCGTTCTTCCACGGGTTCGGCTATAAGGCCGGCATGATCGCCTGCCTGGTGGCCGGGGCCACGATCTACCCGGTGGAGACCTTCGACGCGACCGAGCTGCTGGAACTGATCCAGTCGGCCCGGATCACGGTGCTGCCCGGGGTGCCGACGATCTTCACGTCGCTGCTGAACCATCCCCAGCTGGCCGACTATGACACCTCGTCGCTGCGCTTTGCCATTGCCGGTGCCGCGACCGCCCCGGAGACGCTCTTCCTGGACATGGTCCAGGTGCTGGGCTTCCGCAGGGTGGCGCAGGCCTACGGGCTGACCGAGTGCGTGGTGGCCACGCTGTCCCGCCCGGGCGAGGAGCTGGAACACGCCAAGCAGACCACCGGCCCCGCGGTGGACGGCATCGAAATCCGCGTCGTGGACGCCAACGGCACGGACCGGCCCGTCGGCGAGGACGGCGAGGTCCTGCTGCGCGGCGACAACGTCATGCTCGGCTACTTCGAGGACCCGGAGGCCACCGCCGCCGCCATCGACGCCGACGGCTGGTTCCACACCGGAGACATCGGCCGGCTGGACGAGCACGGCTGCTTGAAGATCACCGACCGGCTCAAGGACATGTTCATCGTGGGCGGCTTCAACGTGTATCCCGCCGAGATCGAAAACGTGCTGCGCCAGCACCCGGCGGTGAACGAGTCCGCCGTCGTCGGCGTGCCGGACGAGCGGATGGGCTCGGTGGGCCGGGCCTATGTGGCGCTGCTGCACGACGCCGATCCGGTGCCGACGGCGGAGGATCTGCGGGACTTCTGCCGGGCACGGCTGGCGAACTACAAGCTGCCGCGGGAGTTCGTGATCGTGGAGGACTTCCCGCGCAACGGCACCGGCAAGGTGCTCAAGACCGAGCTGCGCCGGGTAGAACCGGCCTAGGCAGGCGGGCCGTCCCGCCGCTCGGCCGGCGGCCTGCGGCCGAGGCCGGCAAGCTGAAGGGGCGGAGGAAGCATCAGCTCCCTCCAGCCCCTTCTGCTGTGTCTCTTCTGTGTCCTGCCTTCAGTGTTCCGCTTCTGCGTCCCGCGGCTGGCAGGACCGGGTCAGCTCAGCCGTTCGAGGATCATGGCCATGCCCTGGCCGCCGGCCACGCACATGGTCTCGACGGCGAACTGCTCGTCACGCTCCTGCAGGGCATGGATCGCGGTGGTGGCCATCCGCGCGCCGGTCATGCCGAAGGGGTGGCCCAGGGCGATGGCGCCGCCGTTGACGTTGACCTTCTCCGGGTCCATGCCGATGTCCTCGATGGAGGGCAGGACCTGGGCGGCGAAGGCCTCGTTGAGCTCCATGATGTCCATGTCGGAGATGGACATCTTCGCGTTGGCCAGCGCGTTGCGGACGGCGCCGACCGGGCCGAGGCCCATCAGCTCCGGCGTCATGGCGGAGACGCCGGTGGCCACGATGCGTGCCAGCGGCGTCAGTCCGAGCTCGGCGGCGCGGGTGTCGCTCATGATCACCAGGGCGGCCGCGCCGTCGTTCAGCGGGCAGCAGTTGGCGGCGGTGACGGTGCCGTGTTCACGGAAGACCGGCTGCAGCGTCGAGAGCTTCTCCAGCGTGACGCCGGCGCGCGGGCCGTCGTCCGCGGACACCACGGTTCCGTCCGGCAGCACGACGGGCGTGATGTCGGTGGTCCAGAAGCCGCGGGCCGCAGCGGCCTCGGCACGGTTCTGGCTCAGCACCGCCCACTCGTCCTGCGCGGCGCGGGAGACGCCGCGAACCTGCGCGACGTTCTCGGCGGTGTCACCCATGGCGATGTAGATGTCGGGCAGCTCCCCGTTGTCCCGGGGGTCGCTCCAGCGCGCATCCGGGTCCTTGGCCAGCTGCTTCGTGCGCTCCATGGGCGCGAACCAGGCGGGGTTCTTGGTGTCCGGCAGGCCGTCGGACTTGCCCAGACCGAAGCGGGAGACGGTTTCGACGCCGGCGGAGATGAAGACGTCGCCCTCGCCGGCCTTGATGGCGTGCAGCGCCATCCGGGCGGTCTGCAGCGAGGAGGAGCAGTAGCGGTGCACGGTGGTGCCGGGCACGGTGTCCAGGCCCAGCTGCATGGCTACGATCCGGGCAATGTTGTAGCCCTGTTCGCCGGCCGGCTGCGCGCAGCCCATCATCAGGTCCTCGACGGAGTGCGGGTCCAGGGCGGGCACCGCATCCAGGGCCGCGCGGACCATCTGGGCGGCGAGGTCGTCAGCGCGCATTTCGCGCAGCGACCCCTTGTGGGCGCGTCCGATGGGTGAACGGACTGCGGAAACGATAACCGCCTCGGTCATGACTGTGCTCCTTTGGCTGTGGATGGTCGCAGGGTCTGTGCGTTGGGAGTGTGCGTGAGGAAGGCCGGCCATTCCCCGCCGCCGTCGACGTCGAGGACGGCCCCGGTGATGTGGCTTGCCAGGTCCGAGGCGAGCATCACGCAGGCCGAGCCGATCTCGGCCGGGGCGGCCAGCCGGCCGCGGGGAATGGTGGCCGCGACCCGGGCGTAGCTGTCCGCATCGCCGTAGTGGTCCGCGGCGCCGTCGGTGGCGACGAGACCGCAGCTGACGGCGTTCACCCGGATGTGCGGCGCCCACTCCACTGCCAGGCTGCCTGTCAGCGATTCCAGCGCCGCCTTGGCCGCTCCGTAGACGGCGGTGCCCGGGCTGGGCCGGCGGGCGCTGATCGAGGTGATGTTGATGATCGAGCCGCCCCGCTCCTGGGCCATCATGACCGGATGCACGGCCCGGGCGACGTGGGCGGCGGAGAGGAAGTTCAGTTCCGTCACGGCGCGCTGGTACCGGGCCGAGCCCTCCTCGAAGGGCCCGAACGGGGAGCCGCCGGCGTTGTTGACGACGACGTCGATCCGGCCGCGGCGGGCCGCGACGTCGTCAATCCAGGCGCGTACCTGCTCGTCGTCGCGCACGTCCAGCCGGCTGAATCGGACCGCCGTCTCCTCGGCAGGGGCGGACGCGTCGGCGGCGGAGGGAGCCGGACCGGGTTCGGTGCGGCCGCAGGTCTCCACCGTGGCGCCGGCCGCGAGGAAGGCATCGACGACGCCGGCGCCCACGCCCCGGGCACCGCCGGTGACCAGGACGACGCGCCCTGTGAGGTCAATGGTGATCGACATGAGTTTCCCGTCCCTCATCGCAACAGTATGAAAGCAACCTACCAAACAAATGCTAGGTTGTCTTCTGTGCCGGATACTTCTCGGTGTCCCGCCCACGATGTCCGCGCCGCGCCCGCCGGTGGCGGCGCAAGGTGGAGAGGGCCTGCCCGGTCGGCTAGAAGTCGTGCCCTTCGACGCACCAAACAATTAATTGACCTGGGGCCGGGGCCAGATCCGGCCGCCGCGGCCTCCCTGACGATGAGGGGCAACGAATGGTTTCCCAGCAGTCCGCCGACCCAAGCACCCGGCACCCGCGGCCCGTGCTGCACCGGCACACCCAGCGCCTGAGCTACGCAGACACGGATCCGGCCGGCATCCTCTACTACGCCACCTGGTTTCCACGGATGGAAGCGCTGCAGACCGAGTGGCTGTTCCTCAACGGACTGCGCCAGGACACCCTGCTGGAACGGTTCGGCTGGTGGACCGTCTCACGCGCGACGCATTGCGATTACCTCGCCGCCGCACGGCTGTTCGATGAAATCACCATCGAGCTCAGGGTCGGTGACATCGGCACATCGTCGGTCCGCTTCGACTTCGAAATGTGGCGCCCTGCCGATCGGACCCTCGTCGCGACCGCGTCGAACTGGCTGGTGACGGTCTCACCCGATCAGCGGCCGATCCGCATCCCGGAGATACTGCTCCGCTGCCTGGCCGGCACGGGCGACGACGCCTGAGGACCGGCGGGGCCCGGCAGCCCGCGTGCGGCTAGGACACCCCGCCGGCACGGGCAGCACGGAAGTCCACCGGTTTCTTGTTCAGGAAGCCCTCCCGCGCCAGCGCATACTCGGGACCGGCGAGCAGCTCGGACTGCACATCCAGCTCCCGCTGCGCGGCAGCCCGGAGGGCGGGCGCCTCCGCCTCGCGCAGCAGCCTCTTCGTCTCCCGCACCGCCGTCCGGGGCGCGGAGGCGAGGCGGTCGAGCAGCTGGTCCACCCGTCCCGGCAGGTCGGCGTCGGGCACCACCTCGCCCACCAGCCCCCACTCGGCGGCCAGGGCCGCGGGGATCCGCTCCCCGCCGAAGGCCATCCGGGCGGCCCGGGCCCGGCCGGCGCCGGCGAGCACGCTGTGGGTGGCACCGCCGTCGGGAACCAGCCCGAGCGGCAGGAAGGGCAGCAGGAAGAACGCGGATTCGGCGGCCAGCACCAGGTCGCACGCCAACGCGATGGACGCTCCCACCCCGGCGGCCGGGCCGTTGACCGCTGCCACGACCGGCACCGGCACCTCCGCAATCAGGTTCACCAGCGCACCTGCGGCATCCACGGTCTCAGCGGTCACGTCCGTACCGAGATCCGCCCCGGTGCAGAACGCGCGCCCCGTTCCGGTGAGGACGATGGCGTCCGCGTCACGTGCGGCGGCGACGCCCTCCGCCAGGGCGCGCAGCGCGGCGGTGGACAGCGCGTTGAGCCGGTCCGGCCCGTTGATTCGCAGCCAGGCCACGCCGTTGCGGAACTCGGCCAGGATTTCGGTCTCAGCAGACGCCATGCGCGCCACCTCCAGTTCATCCGGTTACGTTTCGTGCACGCTACCAAACTATTGCTTGGTATTGTCGACGCATGATCGAGAACGCAGCTCCGGAATCCGCGACCGTGCCAGCTCTTTTCACACCGCTGACCATCCGCGGCGTGACGCTTCGGGACCGTGCGGGCGTCTCCCCCATGTGCATGTACTCGGCGGAGGACGGCATGGTGGACGACTTCCACCTGGCTCATCTGGGCCGCTTTGCCCTCGGCGGGGCCGGCCTGGTGATCGTCGAAGCGACGGCCGTCGAGGAGCGTGGACGCATCTCGCATCACGACCTTGGCCTGTGGAAGGACGAACAGCTGCTGGGAATGCGCCGCCTCGCGGCACTCCTCAGCGCCCAGGGCGCAGTGCCGGGCATCCAGCTGGGCCACGCGGGCCGGAAGGCCTCGGTGCGTGAGCCCTGGCGGGCCGGCGCCCCGTTGGACGCCTCCGATGCCGAGGCCGGACGGGCCCCGTGGCCTGTCGTCGGGCCCTCGGCCCTGCCCGCCGGCCCCGGGTGGCCGGTGCCCCATGAACTCACCGCCGACGAGGTCGCAGGAACGGTCACTCAGTGGGTCGCCGCAGCCGAACGCGCCGTCGCCGCCGGATTCCGGTTCATCGAGCTGCACGGGGCGCACGGCTACCTGCTGCATTCCTTCCTGTCGCCGGTCTCCAACACCCGCATCGACACCTACGGCGGCGACGGGGAGCGCCGCATGCGCTATCCGCTTGAGGTCATCGCGGCGGTGCGTGCCGCGCTTCCCGACGACGTCGTCCTCTCCTACCGGCTCTCCGCCGTGGACGGGGTGGCCGAGGGCGGGATGGACTTCGACGACGTCGTCGAGTTTGCCCGCCGCGCCGCCGAAGCAGGCGTGGACGTCATTGACACCTCGTCCGGCGGAATCAGCGCCGACCGGTCCACGGACACCCGCGTGCGCCGGGGGTTTGCGTTCCACGCGGACTTTGCCCGCGAGCTCAAGCGGCGTTCCGGCGCCGTCGTCGCCTGCGTCGGTTTCATCCTGGAGCCGGGGCAGGCCAGCGCTCTCGTGGCGGCCGGCGACGCGGACCTTGTGCTCCTGGGGCGGGAGATGCTGGACAACCCGAATTGGGTCCAGCATGCCCGCCGCGAGCTCGACGCCGACGAGGCCGGACATTGGGACGTGCGCTTCGGCAGCGCCCTGATGCCGCGCCGTCGCACCCTGGCACAGCTCGCCGCGGCCGGTGAAACCCCCATGGCCCGCTTCCAGCCCGTCAGTTCGTAGGCGGGCGGGGAGCCGCTGCGCCGGGGAGATCAGCGGGCAAGCAGATCCCGCGCCGATTCGTCCCCGGTCAGCAGGGCGTTGGTCCGGTTCGCGACGCGCCATCCGTCATCGGTCCGCGTGAGGGTCCAGTGGTTGGCGCTCACCCGTTCGGCGACCCAGATTCCGTCCCGGTGGACCAGCACGACCGAGTGGTTCACCGCGGTGGCCGTGTCGCCGTCGATCCTCACTGTTGGAGCACTGAGGAAATGCGCGCACCCAGCTGCCATGAGTTCCCGATGCGATTCAAGCTCCACCAGGCCGCCGATCTCCGCTCCGCGGAGCGTGGTCGTCTCGCCGGCCATCTCGAAGGAGTAGGAGCCGCCCTCGGCCCAGAGCGCGCCGATCCCGGCCCCGTTCCCCGAGTCGGCCAGGGGGCCGTACCCGGCAATCAGGTCGAGGATGCAGGCGCGGTCTTCGAGCGCCCGCAGGCGCTCCTCCAGGCCGCTCACCAGTCCTGCCAGGGGACGATGGTGCGCAGGGTGGAGGAGAAGAGCACTTCCCCGGGCTCCCCCGGCGCGCCTTCCGCGGCGCCGAGCGCATCTTCGACGGCCTGAATCCGCCGCCCGGCTTCCTGGACCTCCTCGTCCAGATACAGCAGGCGGATCCGCAGGCTGCCTGGCTGCCGGTCTTCGGAGCCTTCAAAGGGCAGCGAGCTGTGCTGCTGGAGGTGGCTGAACGAGAACGTCCAGGCCCCCGCCACTCCCTCCGCAGCCAGAAGGCCGGGGATCAGCTCCCGGTCCTCCCAAGCGAACCGGCTGTGGACCTGCGGGGCGTGCGGCTCCTCGTAGCGGGTCAGCGTGAGGTGAAGGCCGCGGTTGGGCCGGTAGGGAAGAACATCGGGGCTGACCAAGGCCCGGGGGGACGCATATCCCTTTACCGGGCGAAAGAAACCCAGGAGCGGCCGCTGGACACCGGGAATGATCGGACCCCGGCCCAACTGATACGACGCTTCCCCGAGCCGGTCCCACTCCGCGACGCTCTCCTCGACCGGTGAACGGAACCAATACATGGCGACGTAGTCCGTGCCGGCGAAGGGGCCCGCGGCGTGCCCAGTGCGGCCCTCGGGCGTGCGCGTCCGGGCCCAGCGGTCTCCCCAGGCCACCCCTGGGAGTGCCAGGTTCTCGGGGCGGTGGTCCAGCTGGTGCCATCGGTTGTACGCACCATGCTGCGACTCATCCGTCAGTTCAACGAACGAGAAAAAGGCCAATTCAGCGGGCAATGCGGCTCCTCCGGTCAGCGCGTGTCCGAGCACGCTACCAAGTGAAGGAGCTGTCCGTGCGTCGCAGTCCCACCCTGAGGGACCGGGGCCGGAGCTCCAGGAGAGCGCTTAAACATAAACAGGTCGGGCCCCCGCAGCGCTGCGGGGGCCCGACCTGATTCAAAAGATGTCCGGCGGTGACCTACTCTCCCACACCCTCCCGGGTGCAGTACCATCGGCGCTGTGGGTCTTAGCTTCCGGGTTCGGAATGGGACCGGGCGTTTCCCCCACGCTATGACCGCCGTAACCCTATGTCCGTGCTTGCGCCGGAAATCCTGGGTCACAGTCCGCTGGCCCGTGCAGCCTGTTCAACTGACGCGTTCCTGCGGCGTGATGCGTTTCTATCTTACCCCCAGTTGGAGCCGGCTCTGACCACAGGCCTCTGCGACTTGTTGTTAAATGGGTGAGGGCCCCGCGTCGGTGCGGGGCCCTCTTCCTTGTAATGGTTGTCCGGCGGTGACCTACTCTCCCACACCCTCCCGGGTGCAGTACCATCGGCGCTGTGGGTCTTAGCTTCCGGGTTCGGAATGGGACCGGGCGTTTCCCCCACGCTGTGACCGCCGTAACCCTTGCCACCAACCACACGTCCCTGTTCTGTGCGGGACCTGTGGTGGTGAAGTCTGTGTGGTTACACGTGTTCAACCGTGTATTCAATTATTGGTGGTGTTCCCCTGGCCCGCACCTGGTGGTGTGGGTTGTTGGTTGGGAACCACATAGTGGACGCGTAGCAGTCAGTGCTGTTTTTTTCGTGTGTGGTGTAAGTTGTCGGCCTATTAGTACCGGTCAGCTTCACGGGTCTTTAGTCCCCGCTTCCACATCCGGCCTATCAACCCAGTGGTCTGGCTGGGGGCCTCTCACACCGAAGTGTATGGAAATCTCATCTTGAAGCAGGCTTCCCGCTTAGATGCTTTCAGCGGTTATCCCATCCGAACGTAGCTAATCAGCGGTGCACTTGGCAGTA
>NZ_JBNHIA010000006.1:0-155467 GCF_059092805.1 Arthrobacter sp. Y3222053
TGGTCATCCACGGCGTGGTGTAGGTAGGCGTAGCCGGGCCTGCGATTGGCCTCGGTCCGGGTCTTGTTGCGTTTCCCGGTGGCCCGGCCGAGCATCCTATGTCCGCCTCCATCCGGGATCCGCCCGAGCTTCTTGATGTCCACGTGCACCAAATCCCCGGGGTGCTGGTGTTCGTAGCGGACAGGTTTGGGTTGGCGGACCGGCAGGCCGGTGGCCTGATCCAGATGCGAAAGTACAGGCATGCGGTACCGGCGCAGGACCTTCTCAACGGTGGACCGGGGCAGATGCAGGTGGTGGGCGATCCGGTGCGGTCCCCAGAGCTGGTTGAACCGGAGTGCGATGATCCGCCGCTCGGTGCGCACAGGCGTTTGATGCGGGCAGGACAACGGCCGCGAGGAAAGGTCGTGCATCCCCGATGGTCCCCGGGTGCGGTATCTGTCGGCCCATTTCTTCGCTGTTGCCGGTGAGCAGCTGAACCGCTCAGCAGCCCGGCGAAGCGGCCATCCTGACTCGACCACGAGTTTTGCCAGTCGCAGTCGTCCGGTTTCGGTCAGGGGTGCGTTAGCGTGGGTCACGAGGGTCTCCGTTGGCCGATACGAGTGTGGTAACCCATATCGAACCGGAGACCCTCGCCTATTTAACCCTTGCCACGCCGTTCACAACCTCCGTAAGCGCTACACCTAGACTCGCAGGACAGCGCCCCGCGCCGCGGGCACCGGGCCGAAAGGATGCGGCATGTTGGATACGGCTCCCGCCTGGTGGACCCGGGCCGTCGTCTACCAGATCTATCCGCGCAGCTTCGCGGATTCCACGGGTGACGGCGTGGGCGACATCGGCGGAATCATCTCCCGCCTGGACCACCTCGCCGACCTGGGGGTGGACGTCATCTGGCTCTCACCGATCCATGAGTCCCCGGGACACGACAACGGGTACGACATCAGCAACTACCGGCGCATCGATGCGGTCTTCGGCACGGCCGAGGAGTTCGATGAGCTGCTGCACCAGGTTCACCGGCGCGGCATGAAGCTGATCATGGACCTGGTCGTGAACCACACCTCGGACCGGCACTCCGCGTTCGTCACCTCCGCCTCCTCCCGGGACAACCCCTCCCGGGACTCCTACTACTGGCGCGATGCGCGGCCCGGCTTCGATCCGGGGGAGCCGGGGGCCGAGCCGAACAACTGGGGTTCCTTCTTCGGCGGTCCGGCCTGGAGCTACCACCGGCCCACGGGGCAGTACTACCTGCACCTGTTCACCCCGCAGCAGCCGGACCTGAACTGGGACTCCTCCCGGGTGCGGCAAAGCGTGTACGAAATGATGAACTGGTGGCTGGACCGCGGCGTCGACGGGTTCCGGATGGACGTCATCAACTTCATCTCCAAGGATCCCCGCCTCCCGGACGGGCCGGTGGAACCGGGCAGCGCGTACGGCGACGGGGGCCCCTGGTTCACCAACGGCCCGCGGATCCACGAGTTCCTGCAGGAGATGCGCCGCACCGCGTTCTCACACCGTGAAGGCGAGTTCCTGACGGTGGGCGAGACGCCGGGGGCAACCGTGGAGCAGGCCCTGCTCTACACCGATGCCGCGCGGGGCGAGCTGGACATGGTGTTCCAGTTCGAGCACGTGCAGCTGGACCACGAGCCGGGCTCGAAGTGGGAATACCGGGAACTGGACCTGCGGGACCTGAAGACGTCCTGGAACCGCTGGCAGCGGGGGCTGGCGGACAGGGGCTGGAACAGCCTGTACCTGAGCAACCACGACCAGCCCCGGCAGGTGTCCAGGGTCGGCGACGACGGCCGGTACCGCTACGAGTCGGCGACCCTGTGGGCCACGCTGCTGCACCTCCAGCGCGGCACGCCCTACATCTACCAGGGCGAGGAAATCGGCATGACCAGCGCCGGATTCACCGACATCGGCCAGTACCGTGACATCGAGTCGCTGAACTATCACCGCGACGCGCTGGCACGGGGCCTGCCGGAGGCGGACGTGCTGCGGTCCCTGCGCCGGATGAGCCGGGACAACGCCCGCACTCCGATGCAATGGGACGCCGGCCCCAATGCCGGCTTCTCGGAGGCGGAGCCCTGGATCAGCGTCAACCCGAACCATGCGGAGATCAACGTCGAAGCGGACCGCGCATCGGAGCGCTCCATCTTCCGCTGGTACCAGCGGCTGATCCGGATGCGGCACGAATCCCCGCTGATTGCCCTGGGCAGCTGCCACATGCTCCACGGCGACCATCCCCGGCTGTACGCCTTCGAGCGGCTGCTGGGGCAGGAACGGCTGCAGGTGACGGCCAACGTCTCCGCCGATGACCTGGCCCTGCCCCCGGACCTGGCGCACGGCAGGACAGTGATGGACAACTACGACGACGGCGCGGACCCGCTTCTCCTGCGCCCGTGGCAGGTGCGCGTCAGCGCCTCCTGAGGCTAGTCCTCGGCGGTCACCGAGGACCGGTAGAGCTCGAGCAGGGCGGCCGTGCCGCCGTCGGCCATGGCGCGCCGCTGGCGTTCGGAGCCGGTGCCCTGGCTGCGCAGCTGGCGGAGCCCGGCCCGCACCCACTCGGTGTCGCCCTCGGCCTCCAGCGCCGGGCCGATGTACTCCAGCAGGGCCTCGACCCGGTCCCAGGCCGGCACCAGCCGCGCGGTGACCGGATCCACCAGGTTCGAGGTGAGCCCTTCACGGGCGGCCTGCCACATCGCGGCGTCGAGCAGCTCCTCGTCCGGCACGGCGTAGCCGGCCCCGCGCCGGGCCTGCTCGACGGCGGTGCTGACCAGCCCGCGGATCAGGCCGCCCAGCAGCACCGAATCCCGGGCCTGCAGCTGCCCGTCGCCGGCCCGCACCTCGATGGTCGGGTAGGCGTCGGAGAGGCGGACCATCCAGGTCAGCACGCCGCGGTCGATGATGGCGGCCGTGTCCACCAGGCGCTGGATGCGCCGCTCATAGTCGGCGGCGTCGCGGAACACCGGCGGGCAGCCCTGCACCGGCCAGCGCCGGTAGTGGACCACACGCCAGCTGCCGAAGCCGCTGTCGCGGCCGAGCCAGAACGGGGAGTTGCAGCTGAGCGCCACCACCAGGGGCAGCCACTCCCGGATCCGGTTCAGGGCCTGGACGCCGGTTTCCTTGTCCGGGATGGAGACGTGCACGTGCAGTCCGTTGACGAACTGGTCACCGACAATGCCCGGCGCGCTCTGCTGCAGCTCGCGGTAGCGCTCCTTGTCGGTCAGTTCGGGGTAGTGTTCCTCGACCCGGGGAGCGGTGGCCGTCCCCGCCGCCACGACGCCGGCCTTTTCTGCAGCGGCTGCCAGCTGCGTCCGGAAGTTGAGCAGGTACTCTTCGGCTTCGGTCAGGGTGGAGCAGACCGGGGTCGCGGTCTCGATCTGGCAGCTGAGCAGCTCACGCTGCACTTCGTTGTCCGTCACCCGGGGTGAGTCGTGGAGATAGCCGGCCACCTCATCGGCCTTGTGGGAGGGCAGCCCGGTCCGCGGATCGAGCAGCAGGTATTCCTCTTCGATACCCAGCGTGGCCATGGAGCTCCTTAGGACAGCCAGGCGTGCCCGGCGGCTGATCGTTATCTCTACGAGACTAGACACGTCCCCGGCCCGCGCGCCAAACGGTGCCCGCGTGCGGACGCCGCGAACGCCGGTGCGATGTTCCGCTCAGCGTGCCGTGAGGGCGGCGGCAAACAGGCCGGCGACGCCGCGGGCTCCGCCGTTAGCCGCGGCTCGGCGCTGGCGGCGGGCGCCCGGCCCGTGGGTGAGCAGCCTGGCCAGGCCGTCCCGCACGTAGGGCAGGTCGCCGCTGGCCTCCAGCGCCGGGGAGACAAATCTCATCAGCTCCTGCAGCTGATCCTGTGCGCTGCGCAGGCCCGCGGGCGGCGTCCCGTGGCCCAGCAGGTTCCCGTCGAGCCCGTATCGTGCGGCCTGCCACAGCCCGACGTCGAGCAGTTCCGGATCCGCCGGGTCAGCATCGGCAGGCTGACCGGCCAGGGTGGACACGAGCGCGCGGATGAGGGCGGCCAGCAGCACCGAGTCCGCGGCCTCGAGCTGGGCGTCCGCCACCCGCACCTCCACCGTGGGCAGGTGCCCGGACAGCCGTGCCGCCCAGCCGACGTGGCCGGCGTCGAGGACGACGTCGGTGGCCAGCAGGGCGGCCAGGCGGCGCGAGTAATCGGCGGCGTCGGCGAACAGCGGCGGGCAGCCCTGCACGGACCAGCGCCGGTAGTGGACCAGCCGCCAGCTCGAGAAGCGGCTGTCCCGGCCGCGCCAGAACGGCGAGTTGGCCGCAAGTGCGGCGAGGGTGCCCAGCCAGGGCCGAAGCCCGTTCAGCACCCGCACGCCCTCCTCGGGGTCCGCGACGGCGACGTGCACATGGGTGCCGTTCACGTACTGCTCCATGCCCACGCCGCCGGTCATCTCGCCCATCAGCCGGTAGCGGGGCACATCCGTCACATCGGCGGGGGAGCCGGAGATACGGGGCGCGGCGCCGGTAACCGCAACGGCCTGGCCGGCCGCGGCCGCTGCGGCCGCGATCCGGACGCGGAACTCCAGCAGATCGGCGGCCGCCTCCTCCACCGTGGTGCAGATTCCGGTGGCGTGCTCCACCTGGCAGGTCAGCAGTTCCGGCTGGCCGGATGCGCCCGGCGCCGCGCGGGCAATCACCTCTCCGGCCTTCCTGCCGGGCAGCCCGGTGGCGGGGTCAATGAGGAGGAACTCCTCTTCTATGCCGAAAGTACGCACGGGTCCCTCCGGGGAAGGCATCAGCGGTCGGACCAGTCTAGGGGCGCCGGTCGTGCGGCGGGAGGCCGGGCGGCTGTTACCGGGCCGCGGACAACCAGTCGCCCGCCAGCCATCCGCCGGCACAGGCCCCCGCGCCGAGCACCACGTTCAGGACCAGGTTCAGCACCGCCGCCAGGTGCCTGTCCCCGTTCCAGAGCAGCACCGACGCGACGGCCCACGAGCTGAAAGTCGTCAGGCCGCCGGCCAGGCCCGCAGCGACGGCGGCGAACGCCGGGGCGCTCAGTCCGCCGTCCTGCAGCAGGGCGTAGGCGGCGCCGATGAGTGCGCTGCCGGCCACGTTCACGAGCAGCGTGCCCACGGGCAGTGCTGCCCACGGACGGGTTCCGGCGCGGCGGAGCACGAGCGTGTCGAGCCCGAAGCGGACCAGTGCGCCGAGCATGCCGCCCGCCGCCACCGCCAGGGCCGCGAGGACGTTCATGTCCCGGCCCTGCGGTTCCGGCCCTGCCGCAGGCCCAGGAACAGGCCCGCGGCGGCGGCCCCGAGGCCCAGCAGCAGGGAAGCGGCCAGGTAGCCGGCGGCTTCAGCTGCGCTGCCGGCGGCCGTCAGACGTTCAAGGCTCAGGGCCAAAGTGGAGAAGGTGCTGAACCCGCCCAGCAGGCCGGGGCCCAGCCCCGCCCGCACCCATTCCGGTGCCGGCCGGGCGCTCCAGCGGCCGGTGAGCCAGCCCAGGGCCAGGGAGGCGGCGGCGTTTGCCCAGAGGACCACCAGGTCGAAACCGGCGGTGGGCTGCGGAAAGGCCAGGCCGAGCAGGTAGCGGGCTTCGGCGCCCACCGCCCCGCCGATGGCGACGGCGGCCCAGACCCGGCGCGCCGGGAGCGCCGCCCGCTCCGGTCCGGCTGTCACTGAACGGGCCCGGACTGCCGGCGTGCCCGCCAGGACAGGGTGAGGTAGGGCAGCTCCAGCATGGTGTCGGGCTGGTGGCCCAGATGCTCGTACAGATACCAGTCCAGGTTGGCGTGCATCCGCCGGCGGCCGGCCTCACCGGCCGTGCGGTACCAGGAACGGGACTGCGCGAGAGCCGGCAGCTCGTCGGCCCGCAGCGGCTGCGACCAGGACACCGAGGACTGCGCCTGCAGGACGAACTCGGGGCCGACCTGCGGCCGGAAACCGGGACGCAGCACATCACCGGCGTGGCTGATGCGGGCAAACCGGTGCACCCATGGCACCGAGACGTCCAGCTGGTTCCAGACCAGGCCGAGGATTCCGTCCGGGCGCAGGATCCGGGCGAACTCGGTGCTGGCGGCCAGCGGGTCGCACCAGTGCCAGGCCTGCGCCACGGTGACCGCGTCGAGGCTGCCGGCGGGAAGGCCGGTGTGTTCCGCGGTGCCCTGGTGGACGGGAACCTGCGGAAGCGCGTGCCGCAGCTGTTCCAGCATGTCGGCGCTGGGGTCAACCGCCGCGACGCGGAAGCCGGCCTCGGCGAGCACCCGGGTGTACTTGCCCGTCCCCGCCCCGACGTCGGCCACCGTCCGCACCGCGGACCCGTGCACCTGGCAGCCCTCGAACAGCCAGTCCACCGCTTCGGCCGGGTAGCCGGGCCGCACGCGCTCATAGTGGCTGCCGCCGGCGCCGTACCCCTCGGCCAGCTGGCGGCGGCGTTCCTCGCTGAGCCGGGGACCTGTGAGGGCCACGGTCAGAGCAGGTCCACGAGGTCCGGGTTCAGGCGGCTGAGGACCTCGCCGTGCAGGATGCCGTTGGTGGCCAGCGCATTGCCGCCGAACGGGCCGTCCTCGCCTTCCAGCGAGGAGAAGCGGCCGCCGGACTCCGTGATGATGGGGACCAGCGCCGCCATGTCGTAGAGGTTCAGCTCCGGCTCGCAGGCAATGTCCACGGAGCCTTCGGCCACCATGCAGTAGGACCAGAAGTCCCCGTAGGCCCGGGTCCGCCACACGGCTTCGGTGAGGTCCAGGAACTCCTCGAGGCTCCCCCGCTCCTTCCATCCGCCGAGGCTGGAGTAGGACAGGGACGCGTCCCCGAGGCGGTTCACGCTGGAGACCGCCAGCCGCGTGGCGGAGGCCAGCGAACGGCCCATGTAAGCGCCGGTGCCCTTCGCCGCCCACCAGCGCTTGCCCAGGGCGGGGGCGCTGACGACGCCGACCACCGGTTCGCCGTCGTCGACCAGCGCGATCAGGGTGGCCCAGACCGGCACGCCGCGGACAAAGTTCTTGGTGCCGTCGATCGGATCGATGATCCAGCGGCGCGGCCCGCCGCCGATGGAACCGAACTCCTCGCCGAGCACGGCATCGCGCGGCCGGGCCCGGGAAAGCTGGCCCCGGATCGCCTCCTCGGCCGCCTTGTCGGCGTCGGTGACGGGCGTCAGGTCCGGCTTCGTCTCCACACGCAGGTCCAGCGCCCGGAAGCGGGACATGGTCTGGTCATCGACCGAATCCGCCATCACGTGGGCCAGGCGCAGGTCGTCGGTGTAGTTCTTTGCTGCAGGCATACTCCCCAACCTATCCTGTGGGCCCGTTCAAGCCGACGTTTGACGTGCGGGTACGCGGCTAGGTGGTGCCCAGTTCCTTGGCGGACGCCCGCCCCTCGGTCCGGTCGCTGGTGCCCATCAGCCGGCGCAGCGAGGCGAGCCGGGCGGGGCCGGCCTCGCCTGCGGCCCCCGAGGCCACCCAGGCGTCGAGGCCGCAGCCCGGCGCCCCGTCGTCGTGCCGGCAGCCGCGCTCGCAGTCCGCGGTGCCCGGTTCCAGATCCGGGAAGGCCCGCAGGATCCGGTCCGGGTCGATGTGGGCCAGCCCGAAGGAGCGGATGCCCGGGGTGTCGATGATCCAGCTTCCGGGCGGGGCGTCGCGCAGCTTCAGGGCCAGCGCGGAGGACGAGGTGTGCCGGCCGCGGCCCGTGACGGCGTTGACGCCGCCGGTGGCCCGGTTGGCCCCGGTGAGGGCGTTGACCAGGGTGGACTTGCCGACGCCGGAGGGGCCGAGCAGCACGCTCACCTTTCCGGCCAGGTGGCCGCGCAGCTGCTCCACCGCGCTGCCGCGCAGGCGCGCGGAAAGGCCCTCGGCGGACTCGGCGTCGACGCCGTCCTCGGCCGTGCCGCTGACCAGCACGGTGAGGTCGAGGTGGGCGTAGTTGGCGAGCAGGTCGGCGGGATCCTGCAGGTCGGCCTTGGTCACGCACAGCAGCGGCTCTATGCCGGCGTCGTAGGCAGCCACCAGCGCCCGGTCGATGAAGCCGGTGCGGGGCTCGGGATTGGCGGCGGCCACCACGATCACCAGCTGGTCCGCATTGGCGACGACCACGCGCTCGACCGGATCGGTGTCATCGGCGCTGCGGCGGAGCACGGTGGCCCGCTCCTCGACGCGCACCAGCCGGGCCAGGCTGTCCGGCGCCCCGGATACGTCCCCGACCAGGCCCACCATGTCGCCGGCGACGACGGGGGTGCGGCGCAGCTCGCGGGCCCGGGCGGCAACGACGATGCGCTCTTCGGGGGTATCTTCGGCGACGACGGCGGTGTAGCGCCCGCGGTCTACGGTCACCACGCGGCCCAGGACGGCGTCTTCGTGGGCGGGACGTTCCTTGGTGCGTGGCCTGGAGCCCTTCTTGTTCGGCCGGATCCGCACATCGGATTCGTCCCAGCCGCTGGTTCCGCGTCCCATCAGCGCACCTGCCCGCCGTCGGCATCCCCACCGGCCGTCCGGGCGGAGACCAGGGACTCCCAGAGCGAAGGGAACTCGGGCAGGGTCTTGGCAGTGGCCGCGATGTCCTCCACCTGCACGCCGGGAACGGCGAGGCCGAGGATCGCGCCCGCGGTGGCCATCCGGTGGTCCGCGTAGGTATGGAACATGCCGCCGTGCAGCGGGGCGGGACGGATCAGCAGCCCGTCGGCGGTTTCCTCCACGTCACCGCCGAGGCCGTTGATCTCCGCGGTGAGGGCGGCGAGGCGGTCCGTCTCGTGGCCGCGTAGGTGCGCGATGCCGGTCAGCCGCGACGGCGAATCGGCCAGCGCGCACAGCGCGGCGACGGTGGGGGCCAGTTCGCCGGTGTCGGCCAGGTCCACCCCGTGGAGTTCCCCGGTGCCGGATACCGTGAGGGCTCCGTCAGCCCAGGACGCCTCGGCGCCGAACAGCGGCAGGATCTGCCGCCAGCGGTCACCGATCTGGGTGGAGGCCTGCGGCCATCCCGTGATCGTGACGGTCCCGCCGGTGACCACCGCGGCGGCAAGGAACGGGCCGGCGTTGGACAGATCCGGCTCCACGAGGACGTCGAAGGCCCGCACCGGCCCGGGGGAGACCCGCCATTCGTTCGGCACCGAGTCATCCACCTGCACGCCCACCGAGCGCAGCACCTCGACCGTCATGCCGATGTGCTCCATGCTGGGCACCCCGGAGCCGCGGTGCACCAGGTGCAGTCCGCTGCGGAAACGGGGGGCGGCCAGCAGCAGGGCGGAGACGAACTGGGAGGAGGCGCCGGCGTCGATCTCCAGCCGCCCGCCTTCGACGGCGCCGGTGCCGTGCACCGTGAACGGCAGGGCCGCGCGGCCCTCGTCGTCGACCCGGACGCCGAGGCCGCGCAGGGCCTGCACCGTGGTGCCCATCGGGCGGATGCGGGCGTGCGGGTCGCCGTCGAACCTGGTGTGCCCGGCGCGCAGGGCCGCCAGTACGGGCACGAACCGCATCACCGTCCCGGCCAGGCCGCAGTCCACTGCGGCGGGGACGCCGCTTCCGGAACCGGCCGGGGCGGCCGTGACGAGCAGGTCCGGACCGTACGCTCCTGATCCTGCCGTTTCCCGGACATCGGCGCCCAGGGCACGCAGCGCCTGGACCATCAGCGCCGAATCGCGTGAATGCAGCGGCGCCCGCAGCCGGCAGGGACCGTCTGCGAGTGCGGCCAGCACCAGGTAGCGGTTGGTCAGGGACTTCGACCCGGGAACGCTGAGCGTACCGGTGACGGGGGAGCCTGCGGTGAAGGGGGCGGGCCAGGCGGCCGGGGCGGTGGAACGGACCATGTCAGGCAGCGAGCCCGCTCACGGTGGAACGGATGGCCTTGTCCGCGGCCTTGACCCGGCGGCGGGCCGTCCGGTTGACGCGGCGGGCCGTCCGGCCGGTGCTGTGGGTGGCGGAGGACAGGCTGCGGCGGGTGTCGTCGGCGAGCTTCCCGGTCCGCCAGGCCAGGCCGGGCCGGCCGGAGGTGTCGACGGCGGCAAGGAGCACTGCACCCAGCATCGACAGGTTGCGCAGCAGGGCGGAGCGGCGCGAGGCCTTCTCCTCATCGGTCCCGGCCGGGGCGGCGCGGTGGTCCAGCCAGGTGTCGAGGGCCCAGGTGGAGGCCAGCACCGTGGCGGCGAGGCGCGGCAGGCGGCCGGCGCCGAGCAGGATTCCGGCCCCGATCTGGGCTCCGGCGGCGGTACGGGCGACGGCACGGCTGCGGCCGGCGAGGGCCTCGTCCGTTTCGTTGGCGCCCTGGGCGGCGGCCAGCAGGGGCTGCAGCTGCTCGGCGGTGGCGTCGACGCTGCGCAGGCGTCGGGCGCCGTCGGCGACGAACCCTGCGGCAAGCAGCGGGCGGGCGGCGAAACGGACTATCGACATGATGCCTCCTTCTGACGGCAGCCTTGAGGCCGCCGGGCCGGTCCGCCGTAGCGGAGTGTTCCTCCTAGTCTGGCATTTACTGTCGGCGGAGGCACTTCACCGGCCCGCGTCGGTGCGTTCGGACACGGGGGCGTGGAATACCCGGAGGCCCCGACGTGTTGTGCACAGATGTCCGGGGCCCGCAACGGCCCGCCGGTACGAGATGGAGGAAGATGACCCCGCCTGCCGCCACCGCTTTGACCGCCGACCCGGCGGCCGACGCCGCCGTCCGCCTGAACCTGCCCGGCCGCCGCTCTCCCGGGAACCGCCGGTCCGGACCCGTAGACTGGAACGTGATGAAGACTCACGTGCCGGAAGGCAGCCAGGAAGTGGACAAAAGCCAGGTGGAGGCGCCCTTGGATGTCGCGGAGGAGTCCGAGGCGGAACGGAAGCTGCGCTTCGAGCGGGACGCCATGCAGTATGTCGACCAGCTGTACTCGGCCGCCATGCGCATGGCACGCAACCCCTCCGACGCAGAGGACCTGGTGCAGGAGGCCTACACCAAGGCCTTCTCGGCCTTCCACCAGTACAAGCCGGGAACGAACCTGAAGGCCTGGCTCTACCGGATCCTCACCAACACCTACATCAACCTGTACCGGAAACGGCAGCGGGAGCCGCAGCAGGCCCACTCGGACGGAGTCGAGGACTGGCAGCTGGCCCGCGCGGCGGAGCACACTCCCGCCGGCCTGCGCTCGGCTGAGGCGGTGGCCCTCGACCATCTGCCGGACTCCGACGTCAAGAACGCCCTGCAGTCCATTCCGGAGGACTTCCGCCTGGCGGTGTATTTCTCCGATGTGGAGGGCTTCGCGTACAAGGAGATCTCCGAAATCATGAACACGCCCATCGGGACGGTCATGTCCCGGCTCCACCGCGGCCGGCGGATGCTGCGTGAGCTGCTGGCGGAGTACGCGCAGGAGCGCGGCATCCGCGGCAAGGCTGACAGCCCGCAGGGCGGGAAAACCCAGACAACGAAACAGGGGAAGACGCTATGAGCGATTGCCAGAGACTGGGCGATTGCGACGACGCCCGCATTGAGCGGCTGTACGAATACCTCGACGGGGCGCTGTCCCATGAGGACCTGGTCGAGATCAAGGAGCACCTCGAAGGCTGCACCGAGTGCGCCCGGGAGCACGACCTGGAGTGCGTCATCCGTTCGGTGGTGAAGCGTTCCTGCACCGAGGCCGCTCCCCAGACCCTGAAGGCCGGCATCCTGGCCCGGATCAACCAGATCCAGGCGGCCGCCGACCACTGAGCCGCGGCTCAGACAGCAAAAGGCCCCCGCACCGAAGTGCGGGGGCCTTTTTCGCGTCTCAGGTGTTGGGACGCTTGCCGTGGTTTGCGCCGCCGCGCTTACGGTCACGACGCTTGCGTGCACGCTTGCTCATGGCTGCCTCCTTCGCTCTTGATCACACTCTGCCCTCCAGTCTCCCACAGGGAGTCCGCCGCCGCCTAACGCAGGCGCGTCCGACGTCGCGGGCCGGTCAGGAACCCGCCGAGAGCAGGGCCAGGCGCTGCTCCCGCCGGTAGGCCTGTTCCTGCGGATCGGGCACGGGCGCGGCTGCCAGCAGGCGCCGGGTGTACGGGTCCTGCGGGTACTTCAGGACCTGCTCGGTGGAACCCTGCTCCACCATCCTTCCCTTCTTGAGCACCGCGATGTGGCTGGCCAGGATCTCCACGACCGCCAGGTCGTGGCTGACGAACAGGCACGCGAACCCGTACTGCTGCTGCAGGTCCTGCAGCAGCTGCAGCACCCGGGCCTGCACCGACACGTCGAGGGCCGAGGTCGGCTCATCCGCCACCAGCAGCGAGGGCCGCAGCGACAGCGCCCGGGCAATGCCGACGCGCTGGCGCTGGCCGCCGGAGAGCTCGTGCGGATACCGGTTGCGGAAGCTGACCGGCAGGTGCACGTCCTCCAGCAGCTGGGCGACCTTGGCGTCCAGATCCCGCCGGGAAGGCTTTTCATGCAGGTACAGCGGCTCGCCGATGCTCTCGCCGATGGACAGGCGCGGATTGAGGGAGGCCGCGGGGTCCTGGAAGACGATGGCGAAGCTGCGCCGCAGCGGCTTCAGCTCCTTCGCCTTCAAACCGGTGATTTCGGTGCCGTTGATGCGGATGCTGCCTGCGGAGGTCTTCAGCAGGCCGGTCACCGCCCGGGCGATGGTGGACTTGCCCGAACCCGACTCGCCGACCAGGCCCATGACCTCGCCGGGATTGATGGTGAAGGTGATGTCCTGGGCGGCCTTGAACGCCGGCTGGCGGAAGCGGCCGGGATACTCGATGTCCACCCCCTCCAGGGCCAGGGCCGGCACCACGTCCGACGCCGGCTCGCTGATCCGCTCGGACTCGGCCAGCAGCTCCCGGGGAGCCTCGGCCACCTGCAGCGACCCGTCGTCCTCGACCTCGACGGAGGCGAGGACGCCGCCGACCTTCGAGCCGAGGTGGGGAACCGCGGCCAGCAGCTGGCGCGTGTAGGGCTCGCGCGGGTTGGCGAACAGCTCCGTGGTGGGAGCCGTCTCGACGATGCGCCCCTTTTCCATCACGACCACGTGGTCGGCCAGGTCCGCGACCACGCCCATGTCGTGGGTGATCAGGAGGATGGCGCTGTTCAGCCGTTTGTTGAGCCTGCGCAGCAGCTCCAGCACCTCGGCCTGCACGGTGACGTCCAGGGCCGTGGTCGGCTCATCGGCAATCAGCAGGATCGGATCGTTGGCAATCGCGATGGCGATCATCGCGCGCTGGCGCTGGCCGCCGGAGAACTGATGCGGATAGTGGTCGAACTTCTCCTCCGGGTCAGGCATCTCCACCATGCGGAGCAGCTCGATCGCGCGTTCCTTCGCCTGGGCCGGCGTCGCGTTGGTGTGCTGCTCGATGATCTCGGATATCTGGTCACCGACCGTCAGCACCGGGTTCAACGCCGTCATGGGCTCCTGGAAGATCATGGCGATGTCGTTGCCGCGGATCCGGCGCAGCGTGGACTGGGGCACGCCGATGAGCTCCCGGCCCTGCAGCTTCGCGCTGCCGGTGGACCGCCCGTTGCGGGGGAGCAGGCCCAGCAGCGCCATGGAGGACATGCTCTTGCCCGAACCGGACTCGCCCACGATGGCCAGGACCTCGCCGGGGTGGACGGCGTAGGTGACGTCCTCGGCGGCCATGACCCATTCGTTCTCGACGTTGAACTCCACGCCGAGGCCGTTCACGGAGAGGATGGGCGCGCCGTCGGCCGCGGGGGCGCCGGCGTCGGAGTAGACGGGGGAGGCGCTCATTGCTTGATCCTTGTCTGTCGGGGGTCGAACGCGTCGCGCAGGCCGTCGCCGATGAAGTTCACGGCCAGGGCGATGGTCACGATGAACAGGCCAGGCCAGAGGAACAGCCACGGACGGGTGGTCATCGCGGAGCGGTTCTCGTTGATCAGCCGGCCCAGCGAGGTGTCCGGCGGCTGCACGCCCAGGCCGAGGAAGCTCAGGGAGGTTTCGAGCAGGATGGCGCTGGAGATGGCGAGGGTGGCAAAGACGATGATCACGCCGATGGTGTTCGGCAGGATGTGCTTGAAGATGATCCGTGCGGACCCGGCGCCCACCGACTTGGCGGCCTCCACGAACTCCTTTTCCCGCAGGGACAGGAACTCGCCGCGGACCAGCCGGGCCAGCGAGGTCCAGCTGATCAGGCCGAGGAAGATCGCGAAGACGACGATGCCGTACCGGGAGACCATCGCGGCCAGCACGGCCGCCACGACCAGCAGCGGAATGGTGATGACGACGTCGGTGAGGCGCATCAGCACCGCTTCGGTGAAGCCGCGGAAGTAGCCGGCGACGGCTCCGATGATGGTGCCCACGATCGTGGAGACGATCCCGACCATGAAGGCGATGATCAGCGAGATCTGCGTTCCGCGCATGGTCATGGCGAAGTAGTCGCGGCCCAGGGTGTCCTGGCCGAACGGGTGGTCGCCCAGGCCGGTCCAGGAAAGGGTGGGCCCGCCTTCGGCGATCGGCATCACTTCCGAGAAGTTGTATTTCCACCAGCCCGGGATCGGGCCGATGCCGATGGAGGTGAAGGAAAGCAGCATGACGAACAGGAGCATCGCCATGCCGACGAGGGCGCCCTTGTGGCGTAGGAACCGCTCGAGGACCAGGCGCCCCTGGCTCTTGGCCGCGGTGGGTGCGGGGCCTCCGGCGGGGGCGACGGCGTCGGGCCGGGTGCCGGCCTGGCCGGCCTCCGGACCGCTGTTCTGCAGGACCATGGCTGCGGCCTCGGGATTACCTCCGACGCTGCCCGGCTGTGCCCGTGACGGGCTGGTGTTTTCAGTCATTTCTTCCGCCTGCTAGTTCAGGGTGATGCGCGGATCGAGGAAGGCGTAGGCGATGTCGGCGAGCATGTTGAACAGCACCGCCGCCGCGCCCGTCACCAGGAAGAACGCCATGATCACGTTCGGGTCGACATTGTTCAGGCCGTTGACGAACAGGCTGCCCATGCCGTTCCAGCCGAACACGTTTTCGGTGACGACGGCACCGCCGAGGACGGCGGCGAAGTCCACCGCAACCAGGGTGGTGATGGGAATCAGGGCGTTCCGGAAGGCGTGCTTGACCACCACCGTCCGCTCACTGAGGCCCTTGGCCCGCGCGGTGCGGATGTAGTCCTGGTTCATGACGTCCAGCTGGCTGGCCCGGGTGTAGCGGGTGTACAGGGCGAACGAGATCAGGGTCAGGGCCACGGTCGGCAGCGCCAGGTAGAGCACGTAGTCCAGGTTGATCTCCCAGAAGGTGCCCTTCAGGTTCGGCGTCTCGGAACCGGTGGTCGGAATGGGCCGGCCGCCGTTCTTGCGGGACAGCGAGCTGTAGGCCGACAGCAGATGGTCCAGGAAAATGAAGAACCCGGTTCCCAGGCCGGCGACGATGCTTACCCGCCGCGCGAGCCGGGCGTAGGGCCCGCCCAGCAGGTGTCCGATCAGCATCGACACGCCGATCGTGAGGGCTGCGAGGGCGGCGATAATCAGCCAGTTCGGGTCCTCGAGCAGGCCCATGGTCAGGAAGTAGGCGGCGAAGCCCACCCCCACGGTCACCAGCGCGGATCGAAGCACCTCGCGCCGGCGCAGGCCGGAGAACAGGCTGACCGCGGCGAGGGCGAGTCCCAGGGAGCTGAGGAGCACGCCGACCGGTCCCAGCCCCGGGTCCCGGAACCAGTTGGTGGTCAGCAGGATCAGCAGGATGGCGGCCGTGGCCACCGTCGCGACGCCGAACACCATGAGGCGGCGGCGGCGGTCGCCGCCGACGATCACCGTCCAGATAACGCCCGCGACCACGCCGACCAAAAGTATCTGCAGATAGGACATCTGCGGATTCCCGAGCCAGGTGTTCAGGTCGATGGCGAGGTACTGCTTGAGGAGGGTGGAGAGCCAGAAGACCGGCATCGAGAAGAGCAGGAAGGCCAGGAAGGTCACCGAGTAGTCGAAGGTGCTGTACTGGCGGAGGGCGGTGACCATGCCGGTGATGACGCCGAGCAGGATCGCGATGATCGTGGCCACGACCACGAGGCGGAAGGTCGCGCCCATGGCGTTGACCAGCTGCGGCAGGACCGGATTGCTGGAGCGGTCCAGGCCGAGCGTGCACTGCGCTCCGCCGGGCACGACGCACCGCCCGATCTCCTGCAGCCAGAGCAGGTAGCGGATGTGGACGGGCTCGTCGAGGTTCATGGCGGCCGTACGGGCCGCGATGCGCGACTCACGGTCGCTGCTTTGCAGTTCAATGAGGTCGTGCAGGGGGTCGCCGGAGTTGACGGCGAGGACGAACATGAGGGCCGTTGCGGCCAGCAGGATGAAGAACGAGGTCACCGTTCTTCTGAGGATGAAGAAGAACACCGGAAGGCTCCTAGGGAATGGTGCAGATCCGCGCCGGGGGTGTGCGCGGGAAACGGGAATGGGCAGACCCGAATGGCCTGCCCATCCCCGCTTTGCTGGATCAGCTGCCCGGAAAGGCTAGCCGTTGCTCTTGGTCCACTCGTAGGCATTCCAGGTGATGCCGGTCTGGGTGGGGTTGTACTCCACGCCCTCCATGTTGGAGTTGTAGGCCACCAGGCCCGGGTTGGCGTACAGGACGACGTTGTACATGTCGGCCCAGAGGGCTTCCTCCATGCCCTTCTTCAGCTCAACGGCCTCGGAGGCGTCCGTCAGGGTCACGACCTCGCCCCAGAGCCGGTCAACTTCCTCGTTGCTGAAATCGCCGTAGTTCTGGACACCTTCGGAGATGTAGATGGACTCGCCGCTCGCGACCAGGCCGGAGCCGGCCCAGGCGAACAGTGCCGCGTCCCAGGCGCCCGGCTCATCGAGCTTGGACGTCCACTCGGCGTCCGGCTGCGCGATGATGTTGAACCCGGCCTGGTCGCAGGAGTTCTTGATCAGCGCGGTGATGTCGGCGCGGACCTGGCTGGAGGCGGAGAACATCAGGCGCACGTCCACCGGCGCGGTCTTGCCGGCCTCTTCGAGCAGGGCCTTGGCGCCCTCGACATCGACGTCCTTGTACTCGGCGGCCGTCGGCACGGCTGCCAGGACCTCGTCGTACTCGGGGCTGGACGGCTGGAACTCGCGCAGGTCCATCACGACGCCCTCGGGGTCGACGGGCTTGAGGAACTTGTCGACGATCTCCTGGCGCGGGGTGCACTTGGCGAAGGCCTGGCGAACGGCCAGGTCCTCAAACACGGCGCCCGGGCGCTGGTCGAAGTCGATGTGGCTGAAGGTCATCTGGCTGCCGACCTCAAGTTCGACGCCGTCAATGGCCTCGAGCTGGGTCTTGGTGTCGACGGTCGGCCCGGAGGGCTCGATGACGTCGACGTCGCCGTTCTGCAGCGCCTGGACGGCCTCGGTGTCTTCGATGGCCTTGAACACGATGGTGTCGGTCTTGCCGGCACGCTCGCCCCAGTACTGGTCGTTCTTGACCAGCGTCAGGGTGCCGTTGCTGCCCGTTTCCATCTTGTAGGGGCCGGAGGCCGGGAGGAGGGCGGTGTCGGGGATGCTGGAGAGCTCGGCATCGGCGAAGTTCCAGCCGCTGTTCCAGAACTCGGCGACCGGGGTCAGGGCCGCGATGTCGTCGTTCTGGATGGCCTCGACAAGGGCCTCCCCGTTGTTCTCGACGCTCAGGCCGGCCTGCTCGGCGGCGATGTGGGCCGGCATGACCGGTTCGGTGAGCAGTGCTTCCCAGTCCACGTAGGGCTCGGTGAACACGAAGGTGAATTCCTTGTCGCCGGCGCTGCCTTCGGGCTTCTCAATCTGCGAGTAGCCGTTGTTGGAGGCGGGCTGGAAAATGTCTTCCTCGCCGTTGAGGAACTTGCCGGAGCGGGAGGCCCAGTCGAGCAGGTAGTCATCGAAGTCGATGGGCGTGCCGTCGGACCAGACCGCGTCCTCGTGGATCGTGTACTTGATCGTGAGCGGATCTTCGCTGACCTTTTCGTACGAGCCCATGTCGGGATTCGGGGTCAGTTCGCCATCGCTGTTCATGGCGGCGAAGTTGCTCATCGTCAGGTTGGTGACGTACGAGTTGTAGACGCTGTTGGCGTTGGAGGTATTGCCGTTGTAGGCATCGGGTGCCTGGCTGACGGCGATGTTGATCGTCGAGGCGATGTTCTCGTTGCCGCCTTCGGTTTCGGCGGCGTCGTTGTTTCCGCCGGCCGATCCGCAGGCGCCCAGGAACAGCGCGCCAACGGAGAGGGCGGCAACGGCCGCCGTGCGCTTTGTACGCATTCGTAGTCCTAACTGATGGTGAGCGTCAGGAACCCCCTGTGGCGGTCCCCCCATGAAGGCGCCCGTGATAGGCGCCACATGGGAAGAAGCGTAGCCAGTAAATGTTTCCGCCGAGAAAACTGTTAGCCGTTGTTAACCGATCGTTATGTCCACGCGCAGCGCCGCGGGGACGGCGGGAACGTGAAGGGGCCCCCGGACACGGTCCGGGGGCCCCTTCACAGGCAGGATCAGTTCATGTCGGGCAGGTCGAGCCACCGGTACCAGCCGCGGTGCAGCACCAGCCACGCCATCAGGCCGTAGCCGGCCTGGCCGGGGGTGCCGCCGTTCGCCGCCAGGTCGCTGCGCCACTGTTCGTGGTTGATCAGCGGGGTCAGGGTGTCGACATAGACGTGCTTGCGCCGGGTGGTGACGTCCCCGAAGGCGGCGGAGAGGTCCGCGAGCCTGCGGTTGCGCTCGGGGTCCAGTCCCGGCGGAGGGCCGACGACGAAGACCTTGATGCTCATCTGCGCGGCGCCGTCGAGGATGTTGGCCAGGTTCAGGCGGCTGCGCGCAGTGGTCAGGTCCAGGTCGAGATCCCGGCCGGAAAGGCCGATGACCAGCCGGTTCTCACAGCCGTCGTCGAAACGGCGGCCGGCCTCCTGGAGCCACCGGTTCGCCAGCGCTTCGGTGCCCTCCGAGGGCGCTGCAAGCGTATAGGCCTGCAGGGAGGCATTCTCCGGCGTCGTGCGCGCCAGCACACGACCGATCCAGCCCAGTGCACGGGGGTCTCCGTGGCCGGCGAGCAGTTCGTCTCCGACTGCTGCGAGCCTGATTCTGCGTTGTTCCACTAGCTCCCTTTTCCGCTCCAAGGCTTCCTGCGCCGCGGGCGGGGTGCCGGTGGCACCCCGCCCGCGGATCAGCCGGCTACTGGCGTTCGAATGCCTTCCGAACCAGGATGTCCTGCTCCACGGCGTGCCGCTTGGCGGACCCGGTGGACGTGGCCGCCGAAGCCGGGCGGGACACCAGGCGCAGGCGCCGGTCCAGCTCGGGCGCCAGGTTGAGGCCGATGAACGGCCACGGACCCTGGTTGGCGGGCTCGTCCTGCGCCCAGACCAGCTCGGCGTTGGGGTACTTCTCCACGGCTGCACGGATCTCCGCCAGGGGCAGCGGGTACAGCTGCTCCACGCGCACGATGGCCGTCTTGTCGTCGCCGGCCTTCTGGCGCTGGGCCAGAAGGTCGTAGTACAGGCGGCCGGAGACCAGCAGCACCCGGTCGACGGCGTTCGCGTCGAGCTCGGCGTGCTCCGGAATCACCGGCTGGAAGTCGCCCTGGGTAAAGTCCTCCACCGCCGTGGCGGCGGCCTTCAGGCGCAGCAGCTGCTTGGGTGTGAACACGATCAGCGGCTTCCGCGGACGGCTGTAGGCCTGGCGGCGCAGCAGGTGGAAGTGCGAGGCGCCGTTGGAGGGGTTGGCCACGATCATGTTGTCCTCGGCGCACAGCTGCAGGAAGCGCTCGATGCGTCCGGAGGAGTGGTCCGGGCCCTGGCCTTCATAGCCGTGCGGCAGCAGCATGACCAGCGAGGACCGCTGGCCCCACTTCTGCTCCGCGGAGGAGATGAACTCGTCGATCACCGTCTGCGCGCCGTTGACGAAGTCGCCGAACTGGGCTTCCCAGAGCACCAGGGCATCCGGGCGCTCCACCGAGTAGCCGTACTCGAAGCCGAGGGCGGCGTATTCGGACAGCAGGGAATCGTAGATCCACAGCTTGGCCTGGTTCGGATCGAGTTCGGCCAGCGGAGTCCACTCGGCGCCGGTCACCCGGTCGTGGAAGACCGCGTGGCGCTGGGTGAAGGTGCCGCGGCGCGAGTCCTGGCCGGCGAGCCGGACAGGCACGCCCTCCATCAGCAGCGAACCGAACGCTGCGACCTCGGCGAAGCCCCAGTCGATGCCGCCGTTGCGGGACATCTGCTCGCGCTTTTCGAGCAGGGCCTTGAGCTTCGGGTGCACGGTGAAGCCCTCCGGCACGGCAAGGTGGGCCTTGCCGATGTGCGCCAGGGTCTCGGGGGCGATCGCCGTGGTCGCCGGGGAGACGATGCTGTTGCCTTCCTGCTGCGCCGCGGGGCGCTCCAGGTCGGAAACGGCCTCGGTGTCCTTGGTGATCACCGGGATGGGCGAGGTCTGGGCCGCGTGGGTCTCCGCGAAGACCCGCTCCAGTCGGCCCTGGTAGTCGCGCAGCGCCTGCTCCGCCTCTTCCTGGCTGATGTCGCCGCGGCCGATCAGGGACTCGGTGTAGAGCTTGCGGACCGAACGCTTGGCCTCGATCAGGCTGTACATCATCGGCTGGGTCATCGAGGGGTCGTCGCCCTCGTTGTGCCCGCGCCGGCGGTAGCAGACCATGTCGATGACGACGTCCTTGTTGAACCGCTGGCGGTATTCGAACGCCAGCTGGGCAACCCGGACCACGGCTTCGGGATCGTCGCCGTTGACGTGGAAGATCGGCGCCTGGACCATCTTGGCCACGTCGGTGGCGTACACGGAGGAACGCGACGAGGTGGGGGCGGTGGTGAAGCCGACCTGGTTGTTGACCACCACGTGGACCGTGCCGCCGGTCCGGTAGCCGCGCAGCTGCGACAGGTTGAGGGTCTCGGCGACCACCCCCTGCCCGGCGAACGCGGCGTCACCGTGGATCAGGATCGGCAGGACGGGGAACTCGTCGCCCTGGTCCAGCCGGTCCTGCTTGGCGCGGATGATGCCTTCGAGCACCGGGTCCACCGCTTCAAGGTGCGAGGGATTCGCCGCCAGGTAGACCTTGGTGGTCTTGCCCGAGTCGGAGGTGAAGGTGCCCTCGGTGCCCAGATGGTACTTCACGTCGCCGGAGCCCTGGACGCTGCGCGGATCCTGGATGCCCTCGAACTCACGGAAGACCTGGGCGTAGGTCTTGCCGGCGATGTTGGTCAGCACGTTGAGGCGGCCGCGGTGGGCCATGCCGATGCCGACTTCCTCCATGCCGGCCTCGGCGGCGTCGGAGAGGACGGAGTCCAGCAGCGGAATCAGGGATTCGCCGCCCTCCAGGGAGAAGCGCTTCTGGCCCACGAACTTGGTCTGCAGGAAGGTCTCGAACGCCTCGGCCGCATTGAGCTTGCTCAGGATACGCAGCTGCTCATCCCGGGTCGGCTTGCTGTAGGGCGCCTCGAGCCGGTCCTGGAACCATTCGCGTTCCTCGGGGTTCTGCAGGTGCATGTACTCCACGCCCATGGTGCGGCAGTACGCGTCGCGCAGCACACCCAGGATGTCCCGGAGCTTGAGCATCGGCTTGCCGCCGAACCCGCCGGTCGGCCACTCGCGGTCCAGGTCCCAGAGGGTCAGGCCGTGGTTCAGGATGTCCAGGTCCGCGTGGCGGCGCTGCACGTACTCCAGCGGGTTGGTGTCGGCCATCAGGTGGCCGCGGACCCGGTAGGCGTGGATCAGCTGCTGGATCCGGGCGACCTTGTTGATCTGCTCTTCGGGGTTGACCTGGATGTCCGGGCTCCAGCGTACGGGCTCGTAGGGGATCCGCAGCGACTCGAAGATCTCGTCGTAGAAGCCCTGCTCGCCCAGCAGCAGCTGGTGGATGATCTTCAGGAATTCGCCGCTGCCGGCGCCCTGGATCACCCGGTGGTCATAGGTGGAGGTCAGGGTGATGATCTTGCTGACGGCGTTGCGGGCCAGGACCTTTTCGTTGGAGCCCTGGAACTCGGCCGGGTACTCGAGGGCGCCGGCGCCGATGATGGCGGCCTGGCCCTTCGAGAGGCGGGGCACCGAGTGCACGGTGCCGATGCCGCCGGGGTTGGTCAGCGAGATCGTGGTGCCCTTGTAATCGTCGGCGGTCAGCTTGCCGGCGCGGGCGCGCTTGACGATGTCCTCGTAGGCCTGCCAGAACTCGGAGAAGTTCAGCGTTTCGGCCTTCTTGATGTTGGGCACCACCAGCAGGCGGGTTCCATCGGGCTTGGGCATGTCGATGGCCAGGCCGAAGTTGATGTGGGCGGGCTGCACCGCCGTGGGCTTGCCGTCGATCTCGTCGTAGTAAACGTTCATGGACGGGAACTGCGCGGCGGCACGGATGATCGCGTAGCCCAGCAGATGGGTGAACGAGACCTTGCCGCCGCGGGCACGGGCCAGGTGGCTGTTGATGACGATCCGGTTGTCGATCAGCAGCTTTGCGGGGACGGCGCGCACGGTGGTGGCCGTCGGGACGCTGAGGCTCAGGTCCATGTTCGTCGCGATGGCCTTGGCCGGGCCGCGCAGGACGGTGATCTTGTCCTCTTCGGTCTGGCTGTTCGGCGCGGACTTGGGCAGCTGGGCCGGAATCGGCGCGCTCTTGGTCTCGGGCTTCGAGGCGGCGGCGGCCTCGGCGGCGGACGGGCGGCCCTTGGCCGCCGGTGCGGCGTCGGCCGCCGGCTCCTTGGCCACCGGGGGGCGGCCGGACTGCTGGGCCGCTGCGGGGGACTCGCCGGAGGCCTTGGGCGCGGCCTGCTCGCTCTTCACCACCGGCAGCTGGCGGGTGGGCGGATTCGAATCCTGCTTCGAGGGGGCGGCCGCTCCGTTCCCGCCGGCGGAGGAGGAGCCGCCGTCGGCCTGCCCGTCCTCCTCCTTAAAGGAGTCGAAGATGCTCCACCACTTCTTGTCAACTGAGTTCCGGTCCTTCAGAAACTGCTCGTACAGCTCGTCGACCAGCCACTCGTTGCCCCCGAATTCCTCCGGTAGACGGTGGCTAAATTGGTTTGGCACTGGTTATACGCCTCTTCCATGAGTTGCCTTTTGCCCTTGCGGCAGCCTGTTCCGAGGACGTGCGCCTCAAGACTTGCCGGTATGCGCCCGGTGCGCAGTGACCGAGACCTCCTGACAGTCTAGTGACAGTTGACAAGAACTGGCTAATCCCCCACAGAGGCGTGGCGGGCCCGCGTCCGGATCCCAAAGCGCGGACGGCGCCGCCGTTTTCGGGGCTGCCGGCGGGCGCCTGCGGCCGGAGCCGGTACTCGGAAGCACCTGTCGCGGCAAAGAGCCGACACTGTAGAGTTGGGCGTCTATGGACAGTTATTCCAGACGCCGGCCCGCGTCCCGTTCAGCCGACACCGGCACCGGGACGCCCAGCGCCGGCAGCACCCCCGACCCCGGCGGAAGCGGCTTTGCCCGCGCCGCCCGCGACACCTCCCGCGCACCATCGGAGCCTTCCAGTCCGGCGTCCTTCCGACCCCGCGCTGATTCCGCACTGACCGTCCCGCCCGCGGCGGTGGCCTGATGGAGTGGCTTTATCTGGGCTTCGGCCTGATCCTGATCCTTGGCACCGGCTTCTTCGTGGCCGTCGAGTTCGCGCTGGTTGCCCTTGACCAGCCCACCGTGCGCCGCGCGGTGGAGAACGGCGACAAGGCCGCCGAACCCCTGCTGCGCTGCCTGACCTCGCTGTCCACGCAGCTCTCCAGCTGCCAGCTGGGCATCACCCTCACCACGCTGCTGACCGGGTTCGTCATGGAGCCGTCGGTGGGCCGGCTGCTGCAGTCCCCGCTCGCCGCCCTTGGCCTGCCGCCCGTGGCGGTGCAGTCGACGTCCGTGGTGGTGGCCATGATCCTGGCGACGCTGCTGTCCATGCTGCTGGGCGAGCTGATCCCCAAGAACCTCTCCATCGCCGAGCCGATGGCCGTGGGCAAGGCGCTGGCGCGTCCGCAGCTGGCCTTCACCTTCGTGTTCCGTCCCGCCATCGTGCTGCTGAACGGCTTCGCGAACCGGATCCTGCACCTGTTTGGCCTCGAGGCCAAGGAAGAGGTCAGCGGGGCGCGCACCCCTGCCGAGCTGTCCTCCATGGTGCGCCGCTCCGCCGAGCTTGGCACCCTGGATGCCGGCACGGCCAACTTCCTCTCCCGGACCTTTTCCTTCTCTGAACGGACTGCGGCCGACGTGATGACACCGCGGATCCGCCTGGAGACCATCGACGCCGACCAGCCGGTGCAGGACATCATCGATGCCGCCCGGCGCACCGGCTACTCCCGCTTTCCCGTCCTCGGCGATTCGCCGGACGACGTGCGCGGCGTCGTGCACGTGAAGAAGGCGGTCGCGGTGCCGCGGGACCGGCGCGCGGAGCTGCCGGCCGCGGCGATCATGTCCGAGGTGCTCCGGGTGCCTGAGACGGTCCACCTGGATTCGCTGCTCAACGAGCTGCGCAGCGCGAACCTGCAGGTCGCCGTGGTGCTCGACGAGTACGGCGGCACCGCCGGCGTCGCCACCCTGGAGGACCTGGTCGAGGAGATCGTGGGCGAGGTGTCCGACGAGCATGACCGCCTGAAGCCTGGCGTGCTCCAGAGCGCGGCGGGCAACTGGTACTTCCCGGGCATCATGCGCCCCGACGAGGTCTCGGCCCTGGTGCCGGGGCTGCAGGTTCCCGATGAGGCCGGCTACGAGACGGTCGGCGGGTTCATCATGGCCGAACTGGGCCGGATCGCCGAAGTCGGCGACCGGGTCGAGGTGCCGGGCGGGATCCTGGAGGTGGAGCGGATGGAGGAGCGCCGCGTGGACCGGGTCAGCTTTGTCCCGTCCGCGTCGGAGGTTTCCGCCGGCTCCGACGGCGCCTCCGCGGGAGGTGCGCGATGAGCGACGTCGCGGGCATCTTCTGGCTGGTGGTCCTGCTGCTGGGCAACGCGTTCTTCGTCGGTGCCGAGTTTGCGGTGATGTCCGCCCGCCGTTCCCAGATCGAGCCGCTGGCCGAAACCGGATCGAAGCGGGCGAAGACCACGATCTGGGCCATGGAAAACGTTTCGCTGATGCTGGCCTGCGCCCAGCTGGGCATCACCGTGTGTTCCCTGCTGATCCTCACCGTGGCCGAGCCGGCCATCCACCACCTGCTGGCGGCGCCGTTGGAGGCGGTCGGGCTGCCGGTGGAGGCGGCCGACGGCGTGGGCTTCCTGGCCGCGCTGCTGATCGTGACCTTCCTGCACGTGACCATCGGTGAGATGGTGCCGAAGAACATCTCGGTCTCCGTGGCCGACCGCGCCGCGCTGGTGCTCGCACCGCCGCTGGTGATGGTCTCGCGCATCGTGCGGCCGGTCATCTGGACCCTGAACTGGCTGGCCAACCACGCCCTGCGCCTGCTGGGCATCACGCCCAAGGACGAAGTGACCTCCAGCTTCACGCTGGAGGAGGTGCAGTCCATCGTGCAGGAGTCCACCCGCCACGGGCTCGTGGCCGACGACTCCGGCGTGATCTCCGGTGCCCTGGAGTTCTCCACGCAGACGGCCGGTGACGTCATGGTGCCGCTGGCGGACCTGGTCACGCTGCGGACCGACTCCACGCCGGCCGAGTTCGAGAAGGCCGTGGCCCGCACCGGGTTCTCGCGGTTCGTGCTGGTGGATCCGGCGGGCAACCTGACCGGCTACATGCACCTGAAGGACGTCATGGCCGTGCCGGCGGAGGCCTACGGGCAGCCGATCACCGAGAACCGGGTGCGGACCCTGGCGAACCTGCAGGTCGGGGACGGCGTCGAGGACGCCCTGGCCGTCATGCAGCGGACCGGCTCGCATCTGGCCCGCGTGCTGGGGCCCGACGGCGGAACCCGGGGCGTGCTGTTCCTGGAGGACGTCATCGAGGAGCTGGTGGGGGAGATCCGTGACGTGACGCAGGCCCAGGGCGTGCGCCGCTCAGGCGAGGGGCTGCGCGGGTAGGGGAGCAGCCCGCTCCCCACCCCGCCGTCTTGATGCGAACCGTTCGCGATTAGGCTACGATGGGCAGGTTCCCGCACCACGGGAGGCCGTCCCCAGCCAGCAAGGAAACCACCACCATGAGCCGCTTGACCGCCACCATCGCGGCGGCGCTGACCGCTGCCGCCCTCACCCTTTCAGCCTGCTCCGGCGGGGAGGGCGGCGAGGCCGACACCGCCGCCGACGGCGCCCTGCCGGTAGTGGCCTCCACCGACGTCTACGGCAGCATCCTCGAGAGCGTCGGGGGAGAGCACGTCAGCGTCCGGTCGATCATCGACCGCCCCACGCAGGATCCGCATTCCTACGAGGCCACGGCCCGGGACCGCCTCGCGGTGTCCGACGCGCAGCTGGTGGTGCTCAACGGCGGCGGCTACGACAGCTTCATGGAGACCCTCGTCGCCGAGGAACAGGTGCCGGAGGAAGATGTGCTGAACGCTGTCGACATCTCCGGGCTCGACACCGGAACCGAAGAGCACACTGATGAGCACGCCGAAGATGCCGGGGAAGAGTCCGGAGACCATGCGGGCCACTCGCACGGCGCCTTCAACGAACACGTCTGGTACAGCCCGCAGGCCATGGGACTGCTCGCCGAGGCCGCCGCTGAGCGCCTGGCCGTCCTGGATCCGGAGAATGCGGAGGCATTCCGGACCAACGCGGCGGACTTCAACGACGGCATCGACTCGCTGCTGGAGCGACTGTCGGCCCTGCGCCCGGACGCCGAAGGCCGCGACGTCGCCGTCACCGAACCGGTCCCGAACTACCTGCTGGAGGACGCCGGCCTGCACAACGTCACCCCCGACGACTTCACGGAGGCGGTGGAGGAAGGCTCCGACGTCCCGGTGGCCGTGCTGAACGACATGGAACAGCTGGTGCGCTCCGGCGACCTCGCCTTCCTCGCCTACAACAGCCAGACGGCTTCGCCGCAGACCGAAACCGTCCGCCGGGCGGCCGAGGACGCCGGCGTGCCGGTCCTGGACTTCTCCGAGACGCTGCCCGAGAACGAGGACTACCTGCAGTGGATGGGTGCCAACGTGGAGAGCATCGAGGGCGTGCTCCGGTGAGCGCTCCCGCCGTCCGCCTGCGCGGGGCAGCCATGTCCTTCGGCGACCGGGCGCTGTGGCAGGGACTGGACCTGGACATCGCCCGCGGCGAGTTCCTGGCCGTCCTGGGGCCCAACGGCTCCGGCAAGACCACGTTCCTGAAGGTCCTGCTCGGCCTGCAGCCGCTGAGCACCGGCACCGTGACCGTCAACGGCCGGCCCGTGTCCCGGGGCAACGCCGACATCGGCTACATCCCGCAGCAGAAGACCTTCGCACCGTCGACGCCGCTGCGCGGCAGGGACCTGGTCGGCATGGGCATCGACGGAAACCGGTGGGGCATCCGGATGCGCCGTGCCCCCGTCCGGCGCCGGGTGGATGAGCTGCTGGGCCAGGTCGGCGCCGCCGCGTACGCCGACCACCCCGTCGGGCAGCTCTCCGGCGGTGAGCTGCAGCGGCTGCGCGCCGCCCAGGCTTTGGCCACCGACCCCGACGTGCTGCTGTGCGACGAGCCCCTGCTCTCGCTCGACCTGCATCACCAGCAGGCCATCAGCGCGCTGATCGACCGGCGCTGCCGTCAGGAGGACACCGCGGTGGTGTTCGTGACGCATGAAATCAATCCGATCATCGACTACGTGGACCGGGTGCTCTATCTCGCCGGCGGACAGTTCCGCACCGGCACGCCGGCCGAGGTGCTGCGCAGCGACGTCCTCTCCGACATGTACGGCAGCCGGGTCGAGGTGATCCGCAGCCACGGCCGGATCGTCGTCCTCGGCATCCCGGACGCCACCACCCACCACCATTTGGAGAACGAGGACGACCTTGGACCTGCGTGACTTCCTCTCCGAGGTCTTCAACTTCAGCGACTACGGGCAGCTGCTGCCCCTGGTGCAGAACTCCCTCTGGGCCGCGGCGATCCTGGGCCTGGTCGGCGGGCTGATCGGCGTCTTCGTGATGATGCGGGACCTGGCCTTCGCCGTGCACGGCATCGCCGAACTCTCCTTCGCCGGAGCCGCCTTTGCCCTGCTGGTCGGCGCCAACGTCATTGCCGGCTCACTGGTCGGCTCGGTGGCCGCAGCCGTCCTGCTCGCCGTGCTCGGGCTGCGCGCCCGCGACCGGAACTCCATCACCGGCGTCATCATGCCCTTCGGGCTCGGCCTGGGCATCCTGTTCCTCGGCCTCTACGAGGGACGGTCGGCGAACAAGTTCGGGCTCCTGACCGGCCAGATCGTGGCGGTGGACACGGTGCAGCTGAACCTGCTTGCCGTGTGCGCCGCCGTCGTCGTCGCCGGCCTGGCCGTGCTCTGGCGCCCGCTCACCTTTGCCAGCGCCGATCCGGAACTGGCCGAGGCCCGCGGCGTGCCGGTGCGGGGACTCTCGATTGCGTTCATGTTCCTGCTGGGCCTGTCCGTGGCCCTGTCGATCCAGGTCGTGGGTGCGCTGCTGGTGCTCTCGCTGCTGATCACTCCGGCGGCGGCGGCGCTGCTGGTGACCTCCTCGCCCCGCCTGGTGGTCGCGCTCAGCGTGGCGTTCGCGGTGGTCTCCGCCGTGGGCGGGATCCTGCTGGCGCTGGGCGGGAGGATCTCGATCAGCCCCTACATCACCACGATCTCGTTCCTGATCTACCTGGTGTGCCGCCTCATCCGGCGGATGCGTGGCCGGCGGGTGCCGGTCCGCGGCGGCGCGGCCGCCGCCTAGTTCTCCGCCGCCGCCCGTCGGGCGGCCGTGCAGGCGGGGCAGAGCCCGAAGACCTCAACGGTGTGCGCCACCTCGGTGAAGCCGTGGTCGGCGCCCAGCCGGGCGGCCCAGGACTCCACGGCGGGCGCCTCGACCTCGACGGTCCGTCCGCAGGACCGGCAGACCAGGTGATGGTGGTGGTGCCCGGCCTCGCAGCGGCGGTAGAGCGCCTCGCCCTCACCGGTGCGCAGCACGTCGACCAGGTTGTCCTCGGCCATGGACTGCAGGATGCGGTAGGCGGTCGCCAGGGACACTTTTTCGCCGCGTTCCTGGAGCAGCCGGTGCAGTTCCTGGGTGCTGACGAAATCGTCGAGTTCGTCCAGGGTGCGTCCGACGGCGAGCCGCTGGCGGGTGACCCGCTGCTCCGGGCTCCGCCTGGCGGGGCGCGGCGGTTGGCCGGTCATGGCATCCTCCTGCACTGGCACGATTGTCCCGTCCAGCGTACCAGCCGGGCCGCTGCAGGGACCGGGACGGTTCGGGTGCGCAGCAGGCCCGCGGCACCCGCCCGGCGGGTACTGTGGGCGCATGAAGATGACCAAGTTCTCACACTCCTGCGTGCGCTGTGAAAAGGACGGCCGGGTGCTGGTGCTGGACCCCGGCAGCTTCTCCGAGACGGATCGGGCGCTTGCCGGCGCCGACGCCGTGCTGGTCACCCATGAGCATCCGGACCACCTGGACCGCGGCCCGGTCCTGGCGGCGATGGCGGCCTCCCCGGACCTGGTGCTGCACGCTCCGGCCTCGCTCGCCGGGGCCCTGCGGAACGAGGCGCCGGAGCTGGCGGAGCGGATCGTCGACGTCGTCCCCGACGCCGAGTTCGAGCTGGCCGGATTCACCGTCCGCTCCTTCGGCGGCCAGCATGCCCTGATCCACCCCCTCGTGCCCCTGGTCGCCAACCTCGGCTACCTCATCGAGGGCAGCGTCTACCATCCGGGCGACTCCTTCATCGTTCCCTACGGCCTGAGGGCCCGCATCCTGCTGCTGCCCATCCACGCCCCGTGGTCCAAGGTCCAGGAGGTCCTGGACTTCCTCATCGCCTGCGGCGCGGACACCGCCTATCCCATCCATGACGCCCTCCTTAACGGCAACGGCCGCGCCGTCGTCGAAAAGCACCTGGAACGGATCGGCGCGATGTACGGCACCGAATACGTGGCGCTGCAGCCCGGTGATGAGGTCCAGGTATGACGCCGGTCCTCATCGACGCCCCGGCCCTGATGGAGAAGCGCGGCCGGGGCGCGCCCCTGCGGCTGCTGGACGTGCGCTGGGAGCTCGGCCGCACCGACGGGCACGCGCAGTACCTGGCCGGGCACATTCCCGGTGCGGTGTATGTGGACCTGGACAGCGAGCTGTCGGCTCCGCCGGGGCCGGGAGGCCGGCACCCGCTGCCTGCGGCCGGGGATTTCGCCGCCGCGGTGCGCCGCTGGGGCGTCAGTGACGGCGACCTCGTGGTGGCCTATGATGCGTCCGGCGGCAGCGCCGCCGCGCGCGCCTGGTGGCTGCTGCGGCACGCGGGCTTCGATAATGTCCGCCTGCTCGACGGCGGCCTGCGCGCCTGGGTGGACGCGGGCGGCCGGCTGGCCGGGGGAGACGAACAGCCGGAACCGGGATCCGCCATCCTCTCCTGGGGGCATATGCCCGTCGCGGACCTGGCCCGGGCCGGGCAGCTGGGGCAGGAGGGGGTGCTCCTGGACGCCCGGGCGCCCGAGCGCTACCGCGGTGAGACCGAACCGGTGGACCCGCAGGCCGGGCACATCCCCGGCGCGGTCAACGTGCCCGCTGCGGGCAACCTGGACGAGCGAGGCCGATACCTGAGCCCGCCGCAGCTGCGGGCCCGGTTCGAGGCGGCCGGGGTGGACGGCGTCCGGCCTACGGCGGCGTACTGCGGCTCCGGCGTCTTCGCGGCCGGTGAAGTTGCAGCCCTGGCGCTGGCAGGATTCGAGGCGGCGCTGTATCCCGGGTCCTGGTCCGAGTGGTCGGCCACCGCCGGGCAGCCGGTGGCGACAGGCGACGGGGAGCGGTAGCGTCGAAACCATGTTTACCGGCCGTCCCGTTCCGCCGCCCCTGCGCAAACCCCTGCGGCCGGGCGGCTCCCATCCCCAGCAAGGAGAGTCCATGCCGACCCTGTTCACCCGCATCATCGAGGGCGAGATTCCCGGCCGCTTCGTCTGGAAGGACGACGACGTCGTCGCGTTCCTGAGCATCGGTCCCCTCGCCGACGGACACACCCTGGTGGTACCCCGCCGGGAGGTGGACAAGTGGACCGACGCCCCGGCGGACCTGATGCAGAAGCTGACCGCTGTCGCCCAGGTGATCGGCGCCGCGCAGGTCGCCGCCTTCGGCTCGGAACGGGCGGGCCTGACCATCGCCGGATTCGAGGTCGACCACCTGCACCTGCACGTCTGGCCGGCCAACTCCCTGGCCGACTTCGACTTCAGCCGCGCCGAACGGGACCCCGATCCGGAGCGGATGGAGGCCAACGCCCGGAAGCTGCGGCAGGCGCTGCGCGACGCCGGGCACGAAAGGTACGTGCCTGAGCACTAGCTGGCCGGCAGCCAGGGCCCCCTCGACCCGCCGGCTCAGGCCGGGGCGAGGGCCTTGTTCAGAGCGGTCCGGATCCGTTTCTCCGAAACGGACCGGGCCGTTCCCAGTTCCTGGGCAAAGAAGCTGATGCGCAGTTCCTCCAGCATCCAGCGGACCTCCCGCAGCGCCGGGGGCACCGCGGCGCCCGGCGGCAGGGCAGCCACCGCGTCGTCGTAGTCGTCCTCAAGGGCCTGCACCACGGCCATCTGCGCGGCGTCGCGGGCCACGTTGGTCGGGAGCTTGTCCAGCCGGCGCTCGATGCCGGCCAGATAGCGGGGCAGGTGGGCCAGCTGCGCGTAACCGGTGCGGGCCACGAACCCGGGGTAGACCAGCGAATCCAGCTGGGCGCGGATGTCCTGCAGCGCACCGATCAGGGCCGGGGAGCCGGTGGCCTTGACCTGGACGGTGATCCTGCGGGCGGCCGACAGCACCTTCTCCACGATCGCGGTCACCGTGAACACCGTGTCGATCAGATCCGCCCGGACCCGCTCATACAGCGCATCGAAGTCCTGCCGGTTCCACGGCAGCGCCTCGGGCACCAGCTTGTCGATCGCCGCCAGCGAGCAGTCCTCCATCAGGGCCGCCGCCGAACCGTGCGGATTCTGGCTGAACGACAGCTTCTCCCGGTTGTTCAGGTGCTCCAGTACGTACCGCGACGGGTCGGGCACGCGAAGGGCCAGCAGCCGGATGACACCGGAGCGCATGGCCGCCGCCTGCTCCGCCGGGTCCGAGAACACGCGCAGCCCGGCGGTGGTGCCTTCGTCGATCAATGCCGGATAGCCGGTGACCGTGTGGCCGGCGACCATCCGCCGGACCTGCCTTTCGACCGTTCCGATGCTCCACTCGGTCAGACCGGAACGCTCCTGCACCGATCCGGTGTCGGTGCCCCCGCGGCTGCCGGGACCGGTACCGCCGGCCGGCTGGGGACGTCCGTTCCCGCGGCCGTTACCGGCGGCCGCGGTGCCCCGGCCTCCGCGGCCCGGCGTGCCCGCGCGGGCCGGGGCCACGCTTGCCGGAGTGGCGCCGAGGGATTCGGCAATGGCGCGGCGGGTGGCCGGGGCCAGTTTCTCCTGCAGGGCCGCCAGGTCCCGGCCTTCACCGAGGAGCCGCCCGGCGGCGTCGACCACCGTGAAGTTCATCCGCAGATGTTCCGGCACGGCGTCCCAGTTCCAGGAGCCGGGCGGGATGATCGAGCCCTTGAGCCGGCGCAGCACCAGTTCCAGCGAGGGTTCCAGCTCGTCCCGGGCCGGGTCGAAGTCCTCGGCGAGGGCCGCCGCGGCGGCGCGGGCGACGTCGGGGGCCGGAATGAAGTTCTTGCGCACCGCTTTGGGCAGCGACTTGATCAGGGCGGTGATCAGTTCGGCGCGCATGCCGGGGATCAGCCAGCGGAACGGCTCGGGTGCCAGCTGGTTCAGGAACAGGACGGGCACCTCGGCGGTGACGCCGTCGGCCGAGGCGTCGCCCGGGGTGAACTCGTACTGCAGCGGCAGCTCGAAGCTGCCGTAGCGGAAGGTCTTCGGGTAGGCGGACTCGTCCAGGTCGGCGGCCTGCTCGGTGAGCAGGGCGTCGGGATCGAAGTCCAGGAGCCGGGGGTCCTCATGCCGCGCGTGCTTCCACCACTTGTCGAAGTGCCGCTCGGAAACGACCTCCCGTCCCACCCGTGCATCGTAGAACTCGAAGAGGGTTTCGTCGTCCACCCGCAGGCCCCTCCGGCGGGTGCGGTTCTCCAGCTCCTCGACCTCCTCCAGCAGGGCGCGGTTGCGGGCGAAGAACTTGTGGTGGGTGCGCCAGTCGCCTTCCACCAGGGCATGGCGGATGAACATCTCCCGGGCCAGTTCCGGATCGATCCGGCCGTAGTTGATGCTGCGCTGGGCGATGACGGGCACGCCGTAGAGGGTGACCTTTTCGTAGGCCATGACCGATCCGTTGCGCTTGGACCAGTGCGGCTCGCTGTAGGTGCGCTTGACCAGGTGCGGGGCGACCTCCTCGACCCACAGCGGGTCGAACTTCGCCGCCGTCCGGGCCCACAGCCGGGAGGTCTCCACCAGCTCGGCGGCCATGACCCAGTCCGGAGACTTCTTGAACAGGGCCGAGCCGGGGAACACGGCGAAACGGGTGCCGCGGGCCCCCGCGTATTCGCGTTTGCGCTGGTCGTACAGGCCGATGTGGCTGAGCAGCCCCGAGAGCAGGCTGATGTGCACGTCCTTGTCCCGGCCCACCGGATCCACCGGCCCGGGGGACAGGGTAATGCCCAGCGGCTTGGCCAGCTGGCGCAGCTGCGCGAACAGGTCCTGCCATTCGCGGATGCGCAGGAAGTTCAGGAATTCGTTCCTGCACAGGCGGCGGAACGCGGAGGAGGAGAGTTCCTTCTGCTTTTCCTGCACGTACCGCCACAGGTTCAGGTAGCCGGTGAAATCGGAGTTCTCGTCGACGAACCGCTTGTGCATTTCCGCGGCCTTCTGGGCCCGGGCGGGATCGTCCTTGGACGGGCGTTCACGCGGATCCTGGATGGTCAGCGCCGCGGTCAGCACCATGACCTCCTTGGCGGCACCGCGGGCGCCGGCCTCGACGATCATGCGGCCCAGCCGGGGGTCCACCGGAAGCTGCGCGAGCTTGCGCCCGACGCCGGTCAGCCCGCCTTGGGGGTGCAGCGCGCCCAGCTCCTTGAGCAGCGCTGCGCCGTCGTTGACGGCCTTGGCATCGGGCGCCTGGACGAAGGGAAAGTCGACGACGTCCTTCGGGGCGCGGGCCACGCCCATGGCGGCCATCTGGAGGATGACGGCGGCCAGGTTGGTGCGCAGGATCTCCGGGTCGGTGAACTCCGGCCGGGCCTCGAAGTCCTCCTCGGAGTACAGCCGGATGGCGATGCCGTCGGAGACGCGTCCGCAGCGGCCCGAACGCTGGTTGGCCGAGGCCTGGGAGATCCGCTCGATCGGCAGCCGCTGGACCTTGGTGCGGTGGGAATAGCGCGAGATGCGCGCGGTGCCGGTGTCGATGACGAACTTGATGCCGGGCACGGTCAGCGAGGTCTCGGCCACGTTGGTGGCGAGCACTATGCGACGGTTCCGGCCGGGCCTGAAGACCTGGTGCTGTTCAGCCATGGACAGCCGCGCGTAAAGGGGCAGGATCTCGGTGCCGGCCAGCCGGGGCACCCGCTGCACCGTTCCGCGCAGGGCCTCGGCGGCGTCGCGGATCTCGCGCTCCCCGGGGAAGAACACCAGGATGTCGCCCGGCGCCTCACGGGAGAGTTCCTCCACGGCGTCGCACACGGCGTCGACCGGGTCGCGGTCCTCCTCGAGCTCGTCGTCCGCGCCGTCTTCGTCGCGGCCGTCGGCGGGCTGGTTCAGCGGCCGGTAACGGATTTCCACCGGATAGGTGCGCCCGGAGACCTCGATGATCGGCGCCGGCGTGCCGTCCGGAGCGGCAAAATGTTCGGCGAACCGCTCAGGGTCGATCGTGGCGGAGGTGATGATGACCTTCAGGTCCGGCCGTTCGGGCAGCAGCCGCTTGAGGTAACCGAGGATGAAGTCGATGTTCAGGCTGCGCTCGTGCGCCTCATCGATGATGATTGTGCTGTACTTCTTCAGCTTCCGGTCATGCTGGATCTCCGCCAGCAGGATGCCGTCGGTCATCAGCTTGACCTGCGTGTCCCGGCTGACCTCCCCGGTGAAACGTACCTGGTAGCCGACCTCGGCGCCGATCTCGACGCCGAGCTCCTCCGCGACGCGCTCGGCCACGGTCCGGGCGGCCAGCCGCCTCGGCTGGGTGTGACCGATCAGGCCCTTCTCCGCCAGGCCGAGTTCCAAGCACATCTTGGGAATCTGGGTGGTCTTCCCGGAGCCGGTTTCGCCGGCGACGATGGTGACCTGGTTCGCCGCAATGGCGGCCATGATGTCTCCGCGGCGCTCGGAGACGGGCAGCTGGGGAGGATAGGAAAGAGTCAGTGCCATGATTGGCACCAGTCTAGCCGTCCCGGTTCCCAGCCCCCGGAGGCATCGGCCTGTCTTTCGCCGCCGGCGGAGCGCCCGTTCCGTCCGGCGACGCCGCGGCCGCCCGCAGCAGCAGGGCCGCGGCGTCGCGGGCGCGGTTGCGCAGCTGGACCGGCTCCAGCACCTCGAACTCGACGCCCAGGGTAGCCAGCTGGATCAGCGGCAGGTCCAGGGAATCCCAACCCCCGCGCAGGACGGTGTGCCCGGGGCCATCCGGTTCCAGCACCGCGGTGTCGGAGGGAAACCGGTCCGCGAGGACCGCGGGCGGTGCGGCCAGCCGCACCACGACGTCGTACCGGTAGGGGAAGCGGGTGATGGACTCCCGCACGTAGTCCACCAGGTCCGGTGACGGGAGGGGGCGTGGAGCGAACCGCGCGCGGGGGGAGGGAACGCTCTGGAACCGGTCCACCCGGAAGGTCCGCCAGTCCGCCCGCTCCAGGCAGAAGGCCACCAGGTACCAGCGGCGGCCGGTGCTGACCAGCTTGTACGGTTCGGCCGTACGCCTGGCGGAGGCGCCCTCGGCGCCCGTGTAGCGGAAGACGACCGTGCGGCGCTCGGAGATCGCCGACGACAGCGTGGTGAGCATTTCCGGATTCACGGTGGCCGCGGGGCCGGCCAGCACGCTCACCGCGTTCCGCAGGGCGGAGAACTTGGGCCGCAGCCGGGCCGGCAGCACCTGTTCCAGTTTCGCCAGCGCCCGCACGCTGGCCTCTCCGGTGCCGGAGACCGGGCCGGTGGCGACGGCGGTCAGGCCCAGGGCGACGGCGAGGGCCTCCTCATCGTCCAGCAGCAGGGGCGGCAGCTGGGCCCCGGCGCCCAGCTGGTAGCCGCCGGCTATTCCGGGGGAGGCGGAGATCGGATACCCCAGCGTGCGGAGTTTTCCGATGTCGCGCCGCACCGTGCGTTCGGTGACCGCCATGCGCTCGGCCAGCGCGGCGCCGGTCCATTCCCTGCGCATCTGCAGCAGCGAGAGCAGGTGCAGCAGCCGGGCTGAGGTTTCGAGCATGTGAGCAGGCTACGTCTGAACGCGGACAATAGCTGTCCGCGTCGCAAAAACCTCTGCGCTGCCGATGTTGTCCCGGTTCGTGCGGCTTCGGGGGACGGGGCCGCCGGCCGCCCGCCGGCCCTATAATCCGAAGATGCCACTGACACGACTCGACCGAGACGCCCATGCCCAGCCCACCGCCCCCGCCCGGAACGGAGCCGGTCTGTGAGCGGCGGGCTGGTCGCCCTGCTGGACGACGTTGCGGCCCTGGCACGCATCGCGGCCGCCTCGGTCGACGACATCGCTGCCGGAGCCGCCAAAGCGGGAGCCAAGGCTGCCGGCGTCGTCATTGATGACGCCGCCGTCACTCCGCAGTACGTATCCGGGGCGGACCCCTCCCGCGAGCTGCCGATGATCAAGCGCATCTTCTGGGGCTCGCTGCGCAACAAGCTGCTGATCATCCTGCCGGCGCTGCTGCTGATCAGCGCCTTCATCCCGTGGATCATTCCGTTCATCCTGATGCTCGGCGGCACCTACCTCTGCTACGAGGGCGCCGAGAAGGTCTGGCACAAGATCCGCGGGCACCGTGAGTCCCAGGAAGCGCCGGCGGTCAACCGGGGACCGGACGCCGAGGCCAAGGTGGTCAAGGGAGCCATCACCACCGACTTCATCCTGTCCTGCGAAATCATGGTCATCTCCATGAACGAGGTGGCCGACCAGTCCCTGTGGATCCGGGCGGTCATCCTGGTCGTGGTGGCGCTGGCCATCACCGTCCTCGTCTACGGCGCCGTCGGACTCATCGTCAAGATGGATGACATCGGCCTCCACCTGGCCGCCCGGGACTCCGCGGGATCGAAGCGCATCGGCGCGCTGCTGGTTCGGGGAATGCCCACCGTGCTGGCCGCCATCACCCTGGTGGGCACGATCGCCATGCTCTGGGTGGGCGGGCACATCATGCTGCAGGGCGTGTACGACCTCGGCTGGCACCTGCCCTACGATGTGGTCCATGTCCTCGAGGAGCCCGTGGCCGGCGTGCCGGTGGCAGGCGGCTTCCTGGCCTGGCTGGTGAACACCCTGTGCTCGGCCGTCCTGGGCCTGATCTGGGGCCTGGCCGTCATGGCCGTCCTGCACCCGCTGCTGAAGGTGCTGCCGTTCGGCCGGAACCGGAAGGACGGGCACAGCGGTGGTGACCTTCGGGCGGCAGCCGCCGGGTTCCGGCCGAAGAAGGACGGCACCGACTCCGCGCACTGACACACGGGCGGGTGCGGCGGCGGCCCTCAGCCGCCGACGCACCCGCGGGCCCGGCTACTCGGGGATCGCCCCGGCCGGCATCGCCGGGACCTGCCCGGTGTGCTCGGTGACCTCGTCACCGGAGACGACATACGGCGTCCCCACGTAGGACTGCACCCCGCCTTCGACCTTGGTGATCATCGCCCCGGTGTACCCCCGGTGGCTCTCCCCGCTGAAGCCCAGGGGAACCAGCCCGTTGCCGGTCACGTCGCCGGACTCCAGTGCGTCAAGCAGCGCCTCCCGGGTGGGGTTGTCCCCGGCCTGCTTCAGCGCCTCCGCGAACAGGTAGCCCATGGACATCCCGAAGATGGTGTTGCCGTCGAACGGGGCGCCGCCGTTGTACTCCTCGTTGATCTGCTTGAACTGCGCCGTCCATTCGTTCTGCTCATCGGAATAGATGGGCAGGTAGTTGGCGGACAGGAAACCCTCCAGCAGCGGTGCGGCGTTCTCCCCGAGATAGGTGGCCAGCGTCGAGTAGTCGCCTCCGGCGGAGGAGGCGAGCCACTGCGGCGAGTACCCCAGCTTCGCCGCAGTGCCCACCGCCTGGGCGCTGAAGCCGTTGATGGTGGCCATGAAGACGACGTCGCAGCCGGTCTCCTTCAGGGAGCTGATCTGCGCGGCGATGTCGGTGTTCGCGGTGGAGTAGGACTGCACGTCGGCGAGGCCGTCGTTGCCGAGCACGGCTTCGAGCCCGGCCTGGAACTCCTCGCCGAAGTCGTCGTCCTGGCCGAAGAAGCAGTACGTGCCGTCAGGGAACTGTTCCTGGGCGTAGGTGGCCAGGACACGGGATTCAGTGGGGTAGTCCACCATGAAGCCGTAGGTGTACGGGTAGTCCTCCGGCTGGTCCCAGGTGGGGCTGCCCGAGGCGACGAACAGATCCGGCACCTCGTTGTCGTTGAGGAAGTCCAGCACCGCGCTGTGCGGCGGAGTGCCCAGCCCGCCGACCATCGCGAAGACCTCCTCCTGGAGGACGAGTTCGCGGACCGCCGACTGGGTATTCGCCGGATTGTAGCCGTCGTCCTTGACCAGGTACTCGATGGTGCGGCCGTTGATGCCGCCGTTGTCGTTGACGTAGTCGAAGTACGCGCGGGTGGCCGGCGAAATGGTCGCGTATCCAGCCGCGGCGGGCCCGGTCAGCGGCTGGTGCGTGCCGACCGTGACGGTGGTGTCGGTGACGCCGGGAGCGCTTTCGGCGGCTGCGGTGTCGCCGGATGCGGAGCAGGACGTCAGTGCCAGCGCGGCTGCGGCGGCAGCGGCGCCGCACCGGACGGCGGCGGAAAGGGAGGAATACCTGGTCATGGCGTGCCTTTCGGGTGGACGGGGAGGTGCTGGGAACCGGATGGTGCAGTGGAGGCAGCGGGGAGGGCGGACGGCGGTGCGGCGGCCGGCCGTCGGCTGCGGGTGGAGCGGCGGAGCGCCGGAGTGAGGCCGGCGATGCCCCGCGGGGCCAGAATGATGACGCTGATCAGCACCACGCCGAACACCGCCACGGAAAGGTTGCCGTCCAGGCGCTGGGCCAGGTCCGGGGACAGCGACAGCGCGGAGGTGCCCGTGCTGATCAGGTGCGGCAGCGCCACCAGCACCAGGGCGCCCCAGACCGCGCCGCTGAGCGAGTTCAGCCCGCCCACGACCGCGGCCATCAGCAGGAACAGGGAGAATACCAGCGAGTACGCGCCCGGACTGGCGCTTTGGGTGATGTAGGCCAGCAGGCCGCCGCCGGTGCCCGCTGCGGCGGAGCTGACGACGAAGGCCGTGACCTTGGTGCGGGCGGGGGAGATGCCGGCCAGCGCGGCCGAGGTCTCGTTGTCTCGGACCGCGCGAAGTGAACGCCCGAACCGCCCGCCGAGCAGGTTGGCCAGCAGCACGAACACGACGGCCGCGGCCGCAATCGCCAGCCACGCCTGCCACTGTTCCGTTCCGACGGCGCCGCGCAGCGCCGTCGGGCGTTTCTCCACCGTGATCCACAGCCCCTGTTCCCCGCCGAGCACTCCGGAGAAGGTGCCTGCCGCAGCCGGCAGCGCGACCACCAGCGCCATGGTGACGCCGGCGAGGTACGGGCCGTGCAGGCGTGCCGCGGCCAGCCCGACCAGCAGCCCGAGCAGGGCGGCGCCGGTTACGGCGGCGGCCCCCGGCAGCAGCAGCAGGGCGGCGCCTTCAACGCCGGCCTCAGCCAGGGCGTTGGCGCTGAGGCCGTAGCTGTACGCCCCCGCAGCCATCATCGCCGCCTGGCCGAGCGAGAGCTGCCCGCCCGCCCCGGTGAGCAGGGTCAGCCCGGCCACGGGGCAGGCATACGCGCACACCGTTGCCAGCTGGTAGGAGGTGAAGGGCGGAAGGACGAAGGTCAGCATGATCAGCCCGGCGGCGATGCCGGCGGCGGCGAGGATCCGGGTCCGTGGTGTCATGCTGCGCGCTCCTTGGCGAGGGAAAACAGTCCGGACGGCCGCAGCAGCAGCACTGCCAGCAGCAGGACGAGGATGGCGAGGGGGGCCAGCACGGCTCCCAGGTAACCGCTGACCCAGCTGAGCAGCACGCCTACGGCGAGGCCGCCGACGACGGCCCCGCCGGGGGAATCCAGCCCGCCGACGACGGCCACCGTGAACGCATAGACGAAGACGGTGTCGGCGGCGTGCGGGTTGAGTCCGAACTCGGTGGGGATCAGCAGCAGCGCCGCGAGCGCTCCCAGCGCGGAGGACAGGGCCCAGCCCAGGGTCAGCATCCGCTGTGAGCGGACGCCGAGCAGCCGGGCCAGCTCCGGGGCGAAGGCGGCAGCCCGCAGCGCCAGCCCCAGCCGGGTGCGCGTGAACAGCAGCATCAGTGCCAGCACGACGGTGCAGATGCAGGCAAAGACGAACAGGTCATAGGAGGAGACCGCGGAGACCCCGAGGATTTCGACCGGCTCGCCGCTGAACGGCGCGCTCATGGTGCGGTAGCCGTTGCCGAAGATCATGCCCAGGACGGCCTGCAGGACCATCAGCACGCCAAGGCCGGCAATGACCGTGTTCAGCGGGGAGGAACCGGACACATGCCGCATGACGCCGCGCTCGACGGCGGCGCCGATGACGAACCCCGCGGCGAGCGCAGCGGCGAGCCCGGCCCAGTAGCTGCCCGTGGCGGCGGTGACCATGAAGGCGACATAGGTGGCCGAGACGGCCATCGCGCCCTGGGCAAAGTTGACGATGCGCGCGGCCCGCCAGATGAGCACCAGGGAGAGGGCGAACGCGGCCAGGACGGCTCCGCGGGCGAGCCCGTCGAAGGTCAGGAAGAGGAATCTGTCCATTAGAACCCCAGGTAGGTGTGGCGCAGGCCGGTGTCGGCCGCGAGGTCGGCGGCGGGCCGGGCAGCGACGACCCGGCCCAGGTTGAGGACGACTCCGTGGTCGGCGACGGCCAGCGCGCTGCGCACGTTCTGTTCCACGAGGACCACGGTGAGCCCGGTCCCGTCGCACAGGCGGCGGAGCAGGGCGAAGATCCCGGCCGTCACCTTCGGCGCGAGGCCCAGTGACGGTTCGTCGAGCAGCAGCAGCTGCGGGACCGCCATCAGGGCCCGGCCGAGCGCCAGCATCTGGCGCTCGCCGCCGGAGAGCTGGTGTCCGGCGGCCCCGCGGCGCCGGGCCAGCGGCTCGAAGTGTCCGTACACCTCATCAAGGGTCCGTGCGGCTGCGGCCCGGTCCTTCCGCCAGAGACCGCCGAGCCGCAGGTTTTCGTCCACGCTCAGGTCCGTGATGACGCTTCGGCCTTCCGGAACCAGGGCGACGCCGGTGCGCACCATGTCCTCCACGGACACCCGGCCCAGGTCGATGCCCTCGCCCATCCGGATGGACCCCGAGGTGGCCGGCAGCTGGCCCGTCACGGTGCGCAGGAGGGTCGTCTTGCCGGCGCCGTTGGCCCCGACGACGGCCGTGATGGAACCTGCGGGGACGTCCAGGTCCACGTCATGCAGCACCGGCAGCGGCCCGTATCCGGCGCATACTCCCGCCAGGACCAGCCCGGCGCTCACGCGGCACCCGCCCCGAGGTAGGCCTCGGTGACGGCCGGATCCGTGCGGACCGCAGCGGCGGTGCCCTCGGCGATGACCCGCCCGAAGTCCAGGACCGTGATCCGGTCGCACACGGCCATGACCAGGTCCACATGGTGTTCGACCAGCACTACCGAGCACCCGCGGCCGGGTATCGCGCGGATCAGGTCGGCCAGTTCGTCTATGTCGTCCCGGCCCAGCCCGCCGGCCGGCTCATCGAGGAGGAGCAGGCGGGGATCGGTGGCCAGGGCGCGGGCCAGGGCGGCTTTTTTCCGCACCCCGTAGGGGAGCGTGGCGGGCAGCGCCGAGGCGTGGGCGGCGATCCCCAGGGACTCGAGTTCCTGCATCGCCCGCTCCCGGGCGGCCTTTTCGGCCCGGCCCCCTCCGGGCAGCGCGAGCAGGTCCCGGATGAAGCCGGTTCCGGCGGGGCGCAGGGCCGCCGTGACGTTGTCCAGCACCGTGAGGCCCTCGAAGAGGCCCAATGCCTGGAGCGTGCGGCTGACCCCCAGCGGTGCCAGCCGGTGCGGCACCGGGGTGAAGGCGGCGCCGTCGAGCTCCAGCGTGCCGGAGGAGGCGCGGACCAGGCCGCAGACGGTGTTGAACAGGGTGGTCTTGCCGGCGCCGTTGGGGCCGATCACCCCTGCAGCACGGCCCGGCGCGACCTCGAGGTCGACCGAGTCCAGGGCGGTGAGGCCGCCGAAGCGGACCGAGATGTTCCGCAGCCTCAGCCGCGGTGGTGGTTCCGACCGGTCGGTATGTTGCACGTGCATGAGTACTCCATCGTCTCTGCGGGTGGTGCGCTAACGGTGGTGCCTGGTGCGGTGGTGCTGACTATCGGTGCTGCGGTGCTGCGGTGCTGCTGGCTATCGGTGATGCTGCGGGCGGACCCCGGCCCTCACTCGGGCCGGGGAGGACGGAGGCCTGCGAGGTAGAGCTCCGTCAGCTGTGCGGCGACCTCCTCCTTGCTGAGGCTGCCGTCGGGGGAGTACCAGTACGCGAGGTAGTGCGGGTCAGAGAAGAAGTTGGCCACCAGGACCGGCAGCGGCATGTCGGTACGGACGGACCCCTCGGACCGGCCCCGGCGGAGCAGGCCGGCGAAGACCTCGTTGTACTCGCGGCGGCGCTGCTTGACCTCCTCCAGCCGGTCCTCGCTGAGCATGTGCTGCGAACGGAAGAACACGGCGCCTTCCCTGATCCGTTCGATGGAGGTGATGATCAGGTCCTCGCACACCAGCCGGATCGTTTCCGGCACGGGCAGCCCGCGGGCGATGATCTCGGTCAGGTGGTCGTGCTGGACGGTCAGGATCCGGTCGTAGATATCGAAGAGCAGGTCATCCTTGGAGGCGAAATAGTGGTACAGCGCGCCCTTGGTCACGCCCGCGGCGTCGACGATCTGCTGGACGCTCGTGCGCGCATACCCCTGGGTCGCAAAGAGCTCGACCGAGGTGTGGGCGAGCTGCTCCTTGATGTTCAGTGTCTTCATTGCTGGCGGGCCGGTTCCTTCTGCGGGTAAGACGCCGGGGGAAGAACATACCCACCGGTCGGTATGCCACACCCTACCCCCGCGGCCACCCCCGCGCGCAAGGGCTTTGACGCACCGATTTGGGAAGGATTCAGGCTCCGGGATTCCGTCCGGACGCAGGAGAACCCCGCCGCCGGTTTCCCGGCGACGGGGTTCTCCTGTTCTGCATCATCCGTGCCCTCGATAGGATTCGAACCTACGGCCTGTTGCTCCGGAGGCAACCGCTCTATCCCCTGAGCTACGAGGGCGGATCGCCGTTTCCGGCGGCATCCTTGGGACTCAAGAAGCTTAGCAGGTTATCCGGGCGGGCAAAAACCTGACCCGCGTCCGCGGCGCGTCCGCCGCTCAGTATCCGGTGAAGGCGTCGGTGACGGTCCTGCCGCCGCCGGCGGCGCGCACCGCCCGGCGGGCCGCGGCCACCGCAGCCGGAGAACCGGAGGCATAGGCGGTGCGGGCGGCGACGTCGGGCACCAGGGATCGGAGGGCCGGCCCGTCCGGCAGCCGGTCGGCGACCCGCATGAAGCCCGGCACGTCCTCGCGGCAGCAGATCAGTACCTGCAGCTCTCCGTCAGCGGCGGCGGCGCGCAGCTCCCCGGCATAGGCGGACTCCTCGGCGGAGGCCACGGCGTACACCAGGACGACGTCGCGTCCGGACAGCGCACCGGAGCGCAGCCACCCGATGAACGGCGTGATCCCGATGCCCGAGGCGATCAGCAGCAGGGGTTGCCCGGACCTGGGCGGCGTGAAGTCCCCGCCCACGGCCGTGCCCGCCACCGTGGCCCCGGGTGACAGCCGCAGCAGGGCTGCCTTGAAGGTGCTGGGCGGGTCCTGGACCCGCAGCCCGAAGCCGACCCGACCGCCGGGGGCCGTGCTGATGCTGAACGTCCGGCGGCTGCCGCGGCCGTCCACCGGCGCGTGCGGAAGGCTGAGCTCCATGTACTGGCCGGGGGAGAAGCGGACAGGGCGGGCCGGTTCAAAGACCAGTTCCCTCGCGGTGGGAGTCAGGGCCCGGTTCTCCGCCAGGCGCAGTGTCACCGCGCCCCGCTGCCCGAAGCCGAAGGCGACGGCGTTGCCGATGAGCAGGGCCAGCTCCGGGGACATATGGACCGGTCCCAGCTGCAGCGGCAGGCAGAACAGGATGCCGACGAGGCCGGCCGCCAGCAGGCGCTGGAACCGCCTGGGCGGCAGGGTCAGCGGCTCCGTCAGCATGAAACCGGCGAGGAAGACGATCGGGAAGGAAGCCAGCGCGGTCCACAGTCCGGCGGCGAAGCCCGCTCCGGACAGCTGGAACTGCAGGGCGCTGCCGGTCAGCGCCGTTACGGCGAAGACCGCGCCAGCCCCCGCCAGCCGGGTCCGCCACAGCAGCAGCGCCGCGGCCGGCAGGACGACGATGAGCATCAGCGGCGCGGCGACCCACCAGGCCGGGCCGGGCAGGCCGACGAGTGCAGCCGTGAACGCCCCGACGGCGGCCGGGTTGAAGATGTGCCGGCGCCGCCAGGCCAGCAGGTATTTGGAGACGGTCGCCGCCGCGGCAGCCACCGCGGCGGCGGTGAGGTCCTGCGCCGCGGTGGAGGGCCAGAACAGGAAGAACAGGATCAGGGCGGTGATTACCGAGGATTCGGTGTGCGGGCGGGTCCGCAGCAGCAGGCCCATGACCCGGCTGGAAACGAGGGTGACCGAGACGGTCACTGCCAGCAGGGCGGCCAGGTCGGCCGGGGAGTAGTAGAGCGCCCCCGTCAGGGACAGGAGGAAGGACCATGCCGTGACGGCCAGCAGCAGCAGGACCGTCAGGCGGTACATGCTCAGCCGGCCGGCGGCGGCGCCGGGGCGGAGGAACGGCCGGGTGGGCGAAAGGCTCATGTAAACAGGACTCCAGTGAGGGCGGCGGAGAATTCGGCCCGACCGTCCGAGAAGATCCGGACGTAGTCGAAGCCAAAGACGGTCCGGAGCCGGGAGGGCTCCGTAAGGAACAGTGCGGTGGCCAGCCCGTCGGCGGTCATGGCGTCGTCGGCCAGGACCCAGGTGGCGGTCACGGTGGAGACGGGCATGCCGGTTGCGGCGTCCAGGACATGGTGCAGTCCGTCGCCCCACGCGCGCCGGTTCGAGGCGGAGGCGCACAGGGCCCGGTTCCGCAGGTCGAGCACCCCGATCGCCCGGGAGGGATCGTAGGGATGCTCCAGCGCCGTCCGTACCGGCGCCGGGCCGCGGTGCAGCATGTCGGACCCGGCGTCGACCAGATACTCATCGACGCCCGCGGCGGCCAGCTCCGCGGCCACCAGGTCCACCAGCTGGCCCTTGCCGGCGGCCCCCACGTCCAGCAGGACCGGTCCGGCCTCCTGCGCCGGGACCCGGACGGCGACTCCGTCCGGGGTGTTCCGGCGGACCAGCTGCCGCCACGGCGGCGCCGGCAGCGCCGGACCCGAGGGACGCAGGCTGAGTGCGGCGTCGTAGCCCAGCCGGGCCAGGCCGCCCCCCACCAGGGGGTTCATCCGCCCATCGGTCAGCTCCTCCAGTCGGTCGAACAGGCGAAAGAGCGCCCGGGCCTCCGGAGGCAGTTCCGTTTCGCCGTCGCGGCCGAGGCGGGCAATGAGCGAATCCGGCCGGAACCGGGAAAAGGCACGGTCATAGGCTGCCGTCAGGGCCAGCACGCGCGACTGCAGGGAGCTGCCGAGCGTGGCGGGCGTGGTGATGGTCCAGGCGGTGCCGATCGCCTCGAAGCGGAAGTCCGGCACGGGACGGTCAGCTTCGGGCTTCGGTCTTGATCCGCTCCAGTGCCTCGTTGAAGCCCTGGCTGGTCAGCGAGGAGCCCGCCACCTTGCCGACGTCGAGCTCGTCGATGTTGCGGCCGACGACCTGGTCCTGGATGTTGTCGGTGAATTCCTGCTGGTAGCGGGCCGACGTCGGGTTGGTGCCCGAGGTGGTCACCTCCAGGGCGGTGACCGTGCCGTCCTCGAGGGTGAGCTCGACATCGACCTGTTCGGCGGTGCCGGACGGCGGAATGTAGCTGCCGTCGCCGGTGTAGCCGCCGTCGGCGTAGGTGCCGGCGGGGGCGGGCGTCTTCGCGGCGGCCGACGGCCCGGCGGCGGGCGCTTCCGGCCCGGCCTCGTCCGCGGCGCAGCCGGCGGTGCCGATCAGGGACAGCCCGGCGGCGACGGCGAGCAGGTGCTTGCGGGCGGGGGGTTTCACTGCGGTTTCTCCTTCGGCAGGGGACTGCGGCGCGCCGCGGCGCCCGCCTGATGCGGCACGGTTCCGTGACGGGACGGCTGATGGGCGGGACCTCCACCACGGCGCAGTTCCATTACACCGCATGCCGGGGCACGCACGCCTGCCGCAGTCCCGGGCCGGCGCGGAACCGGCGTCCTCCGGTGTGGGCAGCCTGACGCAAAGCGGCGGCGCTTGGGGCGGGCCGCCGCGCCCCGGCTATGCTTAACCGGTGACTCCTGAAGAACTTTCCGCCGCCGTAACTGCCTGCCTCCACGACGCCATCGATGCCGGTGACTTCAGCATCGAGCTGCCCGGGGAGGTGCGCGTCGAGCGGCCGAAGAACCGGGACCACGGTGACTGGGCCACCAACATCGCCCTGCAGCTGTCGAAGCAGGCGGGGATGAACCCGCGGCAGTTCGCCGAAATCCTCAAGGGCCGGCTGGAAAAGATCGACGGCGTGGCCAAGGTGGACATCGCCGGCCCGGGCTTCCTGAACATCACCCTTGACGCCGGCGCCGCCGGTGAACTCGCCAAGGCCATCGTGGCGGCCGGGCCCGCCTACGGCACCTCCGCCGCCCTGTCCGGGACCCGGATCAACCTGGAGTTCGTCTCCGCCAACCCCACCGGCCCCATCCACCTGGGCGGCACCCGGTGGGCCGCCGTCGGCGACGCGCTGGCCCGGGTGTTCGAATCCCAGGGCGCGGACGTCACCCGCGAATATTACTTCAACGACCACGGGGCGCAGATCGACCGGTTCGCCCGGTCGCTGCTGGCCGCCGCCAAGGGCGAGCCCGCGCCCGAGGACGGCTACGCCGGCGCGTACATCGAGGACATCGCCAAGCGCGTGCTGGCCGTCGAGCCGGACATCCTCTCGCTGCCCGAGGCGGAAGCGCAGGAGCGCTTCCGTGCCATCGGCGTGGACCACATGTTCACCGACATCAAGGAGTCGCTGCACAACTTCGGCGTGGACTTCGACGTCTACTTCCACGAGGACTCCCTGCACGAAAACGGGCAGGTCGAGAAGCTGCTGGAACAGCTCAAGGGTTCGAAGAACCTGTACGAGAAGGACGGCGCCTGGTGGCTGAACTCCACCGAGTTCGGCGATGACAAGGACCGCGTGGTCATCAAGTCCGACGGCAACGCCGCGTACATCGCCGGGGACATCGCGTACATCCAGAACAAGCGCGAGCGCGGCTTCGACCTCAACATCTACATGCTGGGCGCCGACCACCACGGCTACGTGGCGCGGCTGAAGGCCGCCGCCGCGGCGCTGGGCCACGACCCGCAGTGCGTTGAGGTACTGATCGGCCAGATGGTCAACCTGGTCAAGGACGGCGTGCCCGTGCGGATGTCCAAGCGCGCCGGCACCGTGGTCACGCTCGAGGACCTGGTGGACGCCGTAGGCGTGGACGCCGCCCGCTACACGCTGGCACGGTTCTCCGCCGACTCGAACATCGACGTCGACCTGGACCTGCTGACCCGGCGCACCAACGAGAACCCGGTGTTCTACGTCCAGTACGCCCACGCCCGCACCCACGCCCTGGCGCGCAACGCCGAGGCCGCCGGCGTCGACGATTCCGCCTTCGACGCCTCGCTGCTCACCCATCCCACCGAGAGCGCGCTGCTCGCCGCGCTGGGACAGTACCCCGGCGTCGTCGCGCAGGCGGCCTCGTTCCGAGAACCGCACCGGGTGGCCCGCCACCTCGAGGTCATCGCCGGCACCTACCACCGCTGGTATGACGCCTGCCGCATCGCCCCGGCCAACGGCGAGGACGTCACCGACGTCAACCGCACCCGCCTCTGGCTGAACCTCGCCGCCCGCCAGGTCCTGGCCAACGGCCTGGGCCTGCTGGGCGTCTCCGCACCCGAACGGATGTAGCCCCATGACCGCTTCCCCCCTCGCCCCGGCCTGGCTTCGCCACCCGGAGGACATCAACGTGCTTTCCCCCGGGCTCTGGGCCTGCGACGTCGCCCGCGGCGCCGGCGGCGAGCTGGAGATCTCCGGGATCGGCGTCTCGGCGTTGGCTGAGGAGTTCGGCACCCCCGTCTTCGTGGTCTCCGAAGCCGACTTCCGTGCCCGCGCCCGCGCCTTCAAGGACGCCTTCGACGCCGCGTTTGCCGACCTCTGCGGCGGCGTGGACGTGTACTACGCCGGCAAGGCGTTCCTGTGCACCGAGGTGGCCCGCTGGGTCCGGGACGAGGGCCTGCGCCTGGACACCTGCTCCGGCGGGGAAATGGCGGTCGCCGCCCGCGCCGGGCTCGACGGAGCCCTGCTGGGCCTGCACGGCAACAACAAGTCCGACGCCGAACTGGTCCGGGCGCTTGACCTGGGCCTGGGCCGGATCGTGGTGGACTCGCTGGCCGAACTGCGCCGGCTGTCCGCGCTGGCCGCCGCCCGTGGCCAGGAGGCCAACGTGGTGCTGCGCCTGACGCCGGGCGTGCATGCCTCGACCCACGAATTCATCGCCACCGCCCACGAGGACCAGAAGTTCGGCCTGTCCATGGCCGCCGACACCGGCGGCGACGACGGCGCGGCCGCTTCCGGCACCGGGAGCTCCGCCGCCGATGCGGCCGTCGACCTGGCCCTGAAGCTGGACGGCATCCGGCTGCTGGGCGTGCACTGCCACATCGGCTCGCAGATCTTCGAACCCGAGGGCTTCGCCCTTGCCGCCCGCCGGCTGCTCGGCTTCCTCGCCGGTGTCCGCGACCGGCACGGCGTCGAGCTCACCGAACTGGACCTGGGCGGCGGATACGGCATCGCCTACACCGAGGCCGATGCGCCCCGGCCCCCGGCGGAGATCGCCGACGCCCTGGCCGCCGTCGTCCGCGAGGCCGCCGCGGAGCACGGGCTGGCCGTGCCGCGCATCTCCATTGAGCCCGGGCGCGCGATCGTCGGTCCGAGCACCTTCACCCTGTACCGCACCGGAACCGTCAAGACGGTGCGGACCGAGGCGCCGGACGGCACCGCCGCGGCGCGCCGCTATGTCTCCGTGGACGGCGGGATGAGCGACAACGCCCGCCCGGTGCTTTACGACGCCGATTACTCCGCCGTGCTGGCCTCGCGCGCCTCGGAAGATGACGCGGTTATGTCGCGGGTGGTTGGCAAACACTGCGAGAGCGGGGACATAGTGGTCCGGGACGTCTACCTGCCTGCCGACGTCGCCGACGGCGACCTGCTGGCCGTACCCGGAACGGGCGCCTACTGCTGGGCCCTGTCGAGCAACTACAACTGGATCGCCCGCCCGCCCGTGGTGGCGGTGCGCGACGGGGCGGCCCGCCTGATCGTACGCGGCGAAACCGAGGACGACCTGCTCGCGCGGGACGTCATGAGCTAAGTGTTGAGGAGCTTTACCAGCATGAAGACCCTGAAGGTGGCCCTGCTGGGCTGCGGCAACGTGGGATCCCAGGTGGCGCGGATCCTGCTGGACGACGCCGACGCGCTGGCCTCCCGGGTGGGGGCGCGGCTCGAGCTGGCCGGCATCGCCGTCCGCTCGGTGGACGCCCCGCGCGACGTCGAACTGCCGCGTGAACTGTTCACCACAGACGCGGAGCAGCTGGTCGAGGGCGCCGACATCGTCATCGAGCTGATGGGCGGCCTGGAGCCGGCCCGCTCCCTGATCCTGCACGCCATCGGTCACGGCGCCGCCGTGGTCACCGGCAACAAGGCGCTGCTCGCCGCCGACGGTCCCGCCCTGTACGGCAAGGCCGACGCCGCCGGCGTGCAGCTCTCCTACGAGGCCGCCGTCGCGGGCGCCATTCCGATCCTGCTGCCCATCCGCGACTCCCTGGCCGGAGACCGCATCACCAAGGTCATGGGCATCGTCAACGGCACCACCAACTACATCCTCGACGAGATGGACACCACCGGCGCGCAGTTTGCCGATGCCCTCGCCGACGCGCAGCGCCTGGGCTACGCGGAGGCCGACCCCACCGCCGACGTCGAAGGCCACGACGCCGCCGCCAAGGGAGCCATCCTCGCCTCGCTGGCCTTCCACACCGACTTCGACCTGAACCAGGTCTGGTGCGAGGGCATCAGCTCGGTCACCGCCGAGGACATCGCCGCCGCGCGTGAGGCCGGGTTCGTCATCAAGCTGCTCGCCATCGCCGAGAAGATCGGCGGCGAGGCCGACGGCGGCGTCAGCGTCCGCGTCCACCCCACCCTGCTGCCGCGACGGCATCCGCTGGCCGCCGTGCACGGGGCCTTCAACGCCGTCTTCGTCGAGGCCGAAAACGCCGGGGAGCTGATGTTCTACGGCCAGGGCGCCGGCGGCACCCCGACGGCCTCCGCCGTCATGGGCGACGTGGTGCGCACCGCCCGCCGGCTGGTCCTGGGCGGCCCGGCCGCTCCGGGGTCGGCCACCGGCCGGGTGCCCGGGCTGCCCATGGACAAGGTAACCACCAGCTACTACATCGGCCTGGAGGTCTCCGACCAGCCCGGCGTGCTGGCCGCCGTCGCGCGGGTCTTCGCGGACAACGGCGTCTCCATCGAAACCATGCGCCAGACCGTCCCGGCGGACGGCGGGGGAGCGGCGGCGCAGCTGCGCTTCGTCACCCACCGCGCCACCGAGGCGGCCCTGGCTGCAACCGTCGAGGCCATCCGCGGCCTGGACGTCATCACATCCGTCACATCCGTCCTGCGGGTAGAAGGGGTCTAGTTCCTTGGCTCATCAATGGCGCGGCGTCATCCGTGAATACGCCGACCGGCTGCCGGTCACGGCGGATACGAAGGTCATCTCCCTGGGCGAGGGCGGCACGCCGCTGGTGCCCGCCCCGGCACTGACCGAGTTGACCGGCTCCGAGGTCTACCTGAAGGTCGAGGGCATGAACCCCACCGGGTCCTTCAAGGACCGGGGCATGACCATGGCCATCACCGCCGCCGTCGAGGCCGGCGCCAAGGCCGTGGTCTGCGCCTCCACCGGCAACACCTCCGCCTCGGCCGCCGCCTATGCCGTGCAGGCCGGCCTGACCTGCGCGGTCCTGGTGCCGGACGGCAAGATCGCCATGGGCAAGCTCAGCCAGGCCATTGCGCACGGCGCCGAACTGCTCCAGGTGCGCGGAAACTTCGACAACTGCCTCGAGGTGGCCCGCAAGCTGGCCGAGGCGTACCCGGTATTCCTGGTCAACTCCGTGAACCCGGCGCGCATCGAAGGACAGAAGACCGCCGCCTTCGAAGTGGTCGACGCACTGGGTGACGCGCCGGACTACCATGTGCTGCCGGTCGGCAACGCGGGCAACATCACCGCGTACTGGAAGGGCTACCGCGAGTACGCGGCACCGTACACGAACGCCGCCGGGGACGAGCTGGCCCCGGTCGCCACGAAGACCCCGGTCATGTGGGGCTTCCAGGCCGAAGGCGCCTCGCCGCTGGTCAAGGGCCACCCCGTGACTGAACCCGATACGATCGCCACCGCCATCCGGATCGGCAACCCCGCCTCCTGGGATTCCGCCCTGGCCGCCCGGGACGAGTCCGGGGGGCTCATCGACGCCGTCACCGACGCCGAGATCCTGGCCGCCCACCGCTGGCTGTCCGCCCGCGAGGGCGTGTTCGTGGAGCCGGCGTCCGCCGCCGGCGTCGCCGGCCTGCTGAAGAAGCACGCGGCCGGTGAGGTCCCCGCGGGGAAGCGGATCGTCATCACCGTCACCGGACACGGCCTGAAGGACCCCCAGTGGGCGCTGCGCATGGCCGACGGCTCGGAGGTCGAGCCCACCCGGGTGGACTTCGACGTCGTCTCGGTTGCCGCGGCGCTCGGGCTCGAAGCAGCTCCCGCGCGGAGCTGATGGTGCAGCTGAACCAGACGCCGGCGCCCCGCCTTCCCGCGGGACGGACGGTGGAACCGGGCCGCGCCGCGACCGTGAGCGTCCCGGCCACCAGCGCCAACCTCGGCCCGGGCTTCGACACCCTGGGCCTGGCCCTGGCCTTCCACGACCGGGTGCGCGTCGAAGCCGTCGCCGACGGATCCGTGGAGGTTCGGATCACCGGTGTCGGCGCCGGGACGCTGCCCCTGGACGGAAGCCACCTCGTGGTGCGGACCATCCGGCGGACCCTGGCCGCCGCCGGCTACACCGACACCGGGCTCCGGCTCGAGGCGGAGAACGCCATTCCGCACGGCCGGGGCCTGGGATCATCGGCATCGGCGATCGTCTCGGGGGTGCTGGCCGGCAACGCCCTGCTGCCCGAGGCGGACCGGCTCGACGCCGACGCGGTGCTGAACCTGTGTTCTGCGATCGAGGGGCATCCGGACAATGTCGCTCCCGCACTGCGCGGCGGACTGGCCATCAGCTGGGAGCAGGATGGGGTCTTCCGCAGCGCCCACGTGCCGGTGCACCCCCAGGTGCATCCGGTCGCCGCCATCCCCGCCGTCGAACTCTCCACCGAACAGGCCCGCGGCCTGCTGCCCGGCACGGTGCCGCACGCGGACGCAGCGGCGAACTCCGGGCGGGCGGCGCTGCTGGTGCACGCCCTGGCCACGGCGCCCGGGCTGCTGTTCGAAGCCACCGAGGAATTCCTGCACCAGGGCTACCGCGCCCCGGCCATGCCGGCCAGCGCCGAGCTGATCCGCCGGCTCCGGGCGCGCGGCCTGCCGGCCGTGGTGTCCGGCGCAGGGCCCACCGTGATGGTCCTCGCCGGCAGCGCGGCGGACGCGGGCCTCGCGGAGGCACTGCTCGTGGAGGCCGCAGCCGACATCGGCGGGAATTGGGCCGTGCGTCGGCTTCCCGTGGCGGCAGATGGTGCTAAGGTGGACATGCACCAACGGTGATAACCGTCTTGTGCTTTCACCGGCCGGCCGCCTTCTTCAGGCCGCCATGGACTTTCCGCTGACCCATCCGTCCGACACGCCGCAGCGCCGATCGGATGGCCGCAGCGGAAAACCCTGCCGGTAAAGCGCATAATTCGGTGTAGCCTTCCGTGGGCAGCCGGTTTCGGCCGGCCCACGACGTGAATGCCGCACTGTCCGCCAGCACCCGATGCCGGCGCAAACTGAGTGGATTCTTCCGATCAAGGCACCCAGCACATTCGCCGTGCCGGTTTCTTCCGGTCTTCGGCGAACACCTGACTTCCGGTATCTGACCTGGGGACAGGACCAACAACCGCGGCCGGTATCCTGCCGGACCGCCCGACGAGGGGGAAGGATCCTTCGTGACAGACACCACCGACCTGACTGCAGGTGTGGACTCAAAGGCCGCAGGCACCGCTGAAGCGCCCGGCCGCAGTTCCGGACTTGCCGGCCTGAAGCTTGCCCAGCTCCAGGCCCTGGCGGGCCAGCTGGGCATCACCGGCGGTTCCCGGATGCGCAAGGGCGACCTGGTCGCAGCCATTTCCAACCACCAGCGCGGCGGTGCCGTGGCCGACCGCCCGGTCCGCAGCGCCCGCCAGGACGAGACGGTCCAGGCTCCGGCCAAGGACGCGACGGCCAAGGACGCCCCGGCCAAGGACGCGACGGCCAAGGAAGCGCCCGCCGCCAAGGAGGCCCCGGCCGCCCCGGCCCAGGATTCCGAGGCGACCGAGCGTCCCTCCCGCACCCGAAACCGGAACCGGCGGGCCGGCAGCGACGGCGTCGTGAGCGCGCCGGCCGACAACGGCGCGCAGACGGCAGGGAAGCCGGCCCGCGCCGAGGAGGCCCCCGCCGCCGACAGGACCGCCGCGGAGCAGGTTCCTGCCGCCGACAAGGCCCAGGAGGGCGAGAAGCCGGCCGCGAAGGGCGACGAGCAGGGCAGCCGCAGCCGCGAGGACGGCCAGCGCGAGCGCGGCAACCGCCGCGGCCGGGGCCGGCGCGGCGAGGCCGCCGAGGGCCAGGAAACCGCCGAGTCCGGCGACGGCGAAGCCCGCAGCCGGCAGGACGGGCAGTCCGAGGACCGCAGCCGCGGCGAAGAGAAGAACGAGGGTGCAGCCCGCGACGAGCGCCGCGAGCGGCGCGAACGCAACCGCGACAACGCCCAGAACAACGGCCAGAACAACGGCCGCGACCGCGACCGCGACAACCGTGAGCGCGATAACCGCGACGACGATGAAGGCGGACGCGGACGCAACCGCCGGGGCCGCAACCGGAGCGACCGCAACGACCGCAACGACCGTTTCCGGGACCGGAACGAGCGCCGCCGGGGCCGCAGCCAGAACCCCGACGTCGACGACGTCGAGGTGACCGAGGACGACGTGCTGCTGCCCGTCGCCGGCATCCTCGACGTGCTGGAGAACTACGCTTTCGTCCGGACCTCGGGCTACCTGCCCGGTCCGAACGACGTGTACGTCTCGCTGGCCCAGGTCAAGAAGCACAACCTGCGCAAGGGCGACGCCGTCGTCGGCGCGATCCGCGCCCCCCGCGAGGGCGAGAACCAGAGCAACACCCGGCAGAAGTTCAACGCCCTGGTGCGCCTGACCTCGGTCAACGGCAAACCGGTCGAGGAGAACAAGGACCGCGTCGAGTTCTCGAAGCTCGTTCCGCTCTACCCCTCCGAGCGCCTGCGCCTGGAGACCTCCGCCAAGGCCATCGGCCCGCGCGTCATCGACCTGGTCGCCCCGATCGGCAAGGGCCAGCGCGGCCTGATCGTCTCCCCGCCGAAGGCGGGCAAGACCCTGATCCTGCAGTCGATCGCCAACGCCATCACCATCAACAACCCCGAGGTCCACCTCATGATGGTCCTGGTCGACGAGCGCCCCGAGGAAGTCACCGACATGCAGCGCACGGTCAAGGGCGAGGTCATTGCCTCCACCTTCGACCGGCCCGCCGACGACCACACCACGGTCGCCGAGCTGGCCATCGAGCGGGCCAAGCGCCTGGTCGAAATGGGCCGCGACGTCGTCGTCCTCCTGGACTCGATGACCCGCCTGGGACGCGCGTACAACCTGGCCGCCCCGGCGTCGGGCCGCATCCTCTCCGGCGGCGTCGACTCCTCCGCGCTGTACCCGCCGAAGCGGTTCTTCGGAGCTGCCCGCAACATCGAGAACGGCGGCTCGCTGACCATCCTCGCCACCGCGCTGGTGGAGACCGGATCCAAGATGGACGAGGTCATCTTCGAGGAGTTCAAGGGCACCGGCAACATGGAGCTGCGCCTGTCCCGCAACCTGGCGGACAAGCGCATCTTCCCGGCCGTGGATGTCAACGCCTCCGGCACCCGCCGCGAGGAGAACCTGCTCTCCGCGGAGGAAGTCCAGATCATGTGGAAGCTGCGCCGGGTCCTCTCCGGCCTGGACACGCAGCAGGCGCTGGAGATCCTGACCGGCAAGATCAAGGAAACCCAGTCCAACGTCGAGTTCCTGATGCAGGTCCAGAAGACCACGCTGGGAACCAAGGACAACTAGCTGCACCACCGGACCGCTCGGCTCCGGAACCCGCGCCTGCGCGGGCTCCGGAGTTTGGGCGGTCCGGCCGGTTAACGGCACAGTTGGAGATAAGCACCGGCGGCACGGGCCGCGACGGTTCGGTGCACCGCATCGCCACGGGCGCGCCGAACCGTGGATTGACAGCCGAAAGAGGAAGCACCACACATGTTTGAGTCCATTCAGGGCCTGCTCGATGAGCACTCCGAGCTCCAGGACCGGCTTGCCGATCCCGCCGTGCACGCCGACCAGGGCCTGGCCCGCAGGCTGGGCCGCCGTTTCGCGGAGCTGAGCCGCATCGTTGACGCCTACAACACCTGGCACGGGCTTGAGGACGACCTCGCCGCCGCCGAGGAAATGGCCGCCGAGGACGCCGAGTTCGCCGCGGAGGTGCCGGTGCTCAAGGAGCAGCTGGCCGACGCCCAGGAAAAGCTGCGCCGGCTGCTGATCCCGCGCGATCCCAACGACGGCCGCGACGTCATCATCGAGGTCAAGGGCGGCGAAGGCGGCGACGAGGCGGCCCTGTTCGCCGGCGACCTGCTGCGCATGTACACCCGGTACGCCGAGTCCCGGGGCTGGCGCACCGAGATCATCTCCGCCACCGAATCGGACCTGGGCGGCTACAAGGACGTGCAGATGTCCATCAAGGGCAGCGCCACCGACCCGGCCGAGGGCGTCTACGCCCGGCTTAAGTACGAAGGCGGGGTGCACCGCGTCCAGCGGGTTCCCGTCACCGAGTCCCAGGGCCGGATCCACACCTCGGCCGCCGGCGTGCTGGTGCTGCCCGAGGTGGACGAGCCCGAAGAGGTCGAGATCAACCAGAACGACCTCAAGATCGACGTCTATCGTTCGTCGGGGCCGGGCGGGCAGTCCGTGAACACCACCGACTCCGCCGTGCGCATCACCCACCTGCCGACCGGCATCGTGGTGGCCATGCAGAACGAGAAGTCGCAGCTGCAGAACCGTGAGGCGGCCATGCGCGTGCTGCGTTCCCGCCTGCTGGCCCACCAGCAGGCCGAGATCGACGCCGCCAACTCCGATATCCGCAAGTCCCAGATCCGCACCATGGACCGCTCCGAGCGCATCCGGACCTACAACTTCCCCGAGAACCGGATCGTGGACCACCGCACCGGCTACAAGGCCTACAACCTCGACACCGTCATGAACGGCGACCTGGAGGCCGTGGTCCAGTCCTGCATCGAAATGGACGAGCAGGCCCGGCTCGAAGCCATCGGTGACGACAAGTAGTCCCGGCACGGCCGGCGACCTCGGCGCCGCCCTGGCCGCGGCGGCCACCGAGCTCGCCGCCGCCGGCGTGCCCGCTCCGCGGGTCGACGCCGAGCTGCTGGCCGCCCACCTGCTCGGCTGCAGCCGGGGGCGGGTCAGGGCCCTGGCGTTCACCGATGCCCCGGTTCCCGCCGGTTATGCGGACCTGGTCCGTGAACGTGCCCGGCGGGTTCCGCTGCAGCACCTGACCGGACGGGCCGCCTTCCGTCACCTGGAGCTGGCCGTGGGCCCGGGCGTGTTCGTGCCGCGGCCGGAAACCGAGACCGTGGCGCAGCTGGCGATCGACGCCGCCCGGGCACGGCTGGCCGCCGCCGGCGCCGTGCGCGTGGTGGATCTCGGCACCGGATCCGGCGCCATCGCCGCGGCGGTCGCCGAGGAGGTCCCCGGAGCGGAGGTCACCGCCGTCGAACTCAGCGACCTGGCCCTGGCCTGGGCGGAGCGCAACCTCCAGCCCCGCGGCGTCCGCCTGGTGCACGGGGACCTGCGCACGGCCCTGCCCGGCGAGGACAGCCGGTACGACGTCGTCGTGTCGAATCCGCCCTACATTCCGGCGGCCGCCGTACCCAATGAGCCCGAGGCGGCGGACCACGATCCGAAGATGGCGCTGTACGGGGGCGGAGAGGACGGGCTGGCCCTGCCGCACGCGGCCGCGGCCACCGCCGCCCGGCTGCTGAAGAGCGGCGGCTTCTTCGTCATGGAACACGCCGAGGTCCAGGCGCAGGCGCTGGCCCGGCACCTCGAAAACGCCGGAACCTGGCTTGAGGTCCGCGGCCACGAGGACCTCAACGGCCGGCCCCGGGCAACCTCCGCTGTGAAAGAATAAGCAACGTGACAAGCACTTTCGACTGCACTGATCCCGCCCTGCTCAGCGAAGGCCTGGCCCGGGCACAGCAGGCCATCGCCGCGCGGCAGTGCGTGGTCCTGCCCACCGACACCGTCTACGGCATCGGCGCCGACGCGTTCTCCGCGCAGGCCGTCGCCACGCTGCTGGCCGCCAAGGGCCGCGGGCGGAGCATGCCTCCGCCGGTGCTGATTCCCCGGGTGCAGACGATGGACGGGCTGGCGGTCGACGTCCCCGAGCAGGCGCGTGCCCTGGCCGAGGCCTTCTGGCCGGGGGGCCTGACGCTGATCCTCCACGCCCAGCCCTCCCTGACCTGGGACCTCGGCGACACCCGCGGCACGGTTGCGCTTCGGATGCCGGACGATCCCACCGCGCTGGAGCTGCTGGCCCTCACCGGCCCGCTGGCGGTCTCTTCGGCCAACCGGACCGGCTCGCCGGCGGCAGCCAGCGCCGCCGAGGCCCGCGAACAGCTGGGGGAGGCCGTCGAGGTCTACCTGGAAGCCGGTGAACGCACGGCTGCATCCGGGCCGGCGCTGGCCTCCACCATCGTTGACGCGACCTCGGTGCCGCTGCGGGTGGTCCGCCGGGGCGCCGTCGATATCGAACGGCTGCGCTCAGTGGTGCCGGACGTGCTGGACCTGGGCGAGGAGCCCGGCGAGGTCAGCGGTTCGAATGCCGGCGGGGAGCCGGCCGCCGGGTAGCTCCGGCACGCTTGGTCCGGCCGGCGCCGGCGCGCCGCAGGACGGCGTGGACGGAGGGGGCGGGAACGTTGCCCGTCCGTTCCGCCCACCCCGGCTCCTGGCGCTGGCCGAACCACATCAGTTCCACCCGCCGGAGCGGTCCGTGCAGGCGTTCGGAGGCCAGTGACGAGACGCGGTAGCCGACACGCAGCACGAGCCGGCACAGCCATGCCGGCAGGTGCAGCGGACGGCGCCCGCCCGCAGCCAGCAGCACATCGGATACCGACGCCTGTTCCCACGGCTGCAGGACCACGGCCGGAACTTCGCCGGGATGCATCGCCACCAGCTGCACGAAACGGGCCAGGGCGTCCACCGAGCTGACCGGCGTGGGCGCGGTCCCCGGCGCCGCGACGGAGGCCAGCGGCGAACCGGCCAGCCTGGCCAGGCGTTCCGTCGTCGGCCGGCCGGGACCCTGCACCGACGTTGCACGGATGGTCACCACGGAGCAGGAGCCGGCGGGGCGGGCCGCCAGGGCCTGTTCCCCGAACGCCTTGGAGCGCGAATAGGGCGAAAAAGGTTCCACCTGGCCGCTCTCGTCAAGGGAGGGCCGGTGGCCCTGGACCGCCGCGCTGCTCAGGTGCACGAAGCGCCGGACCCCGGCGGCCTCCGCTGCGTCGGCCGCCAGCACCGGCAGCAGGGCGTTGGCCCCGCGCAGGGCGGGTGAGTCCGCCGCGTCCGGCACCGCCAGGCCGGCGGCGTTGATCACGGCGTCGGCGCCCAGGAAGGTGCGGGCCAGGCGGGCCCGTTCGGCATCCAGGCGGGCAGCTTCCGCAGCCAGGTCCGCACCGCGGGAGGCGGCGGCCTCCAGCCGCGGCGCGGCCACGGCGCGCACCTCGACCCCGGTTTCCTCCAGCACCGCTCGGACCGCACCGCCGACAAAGCCGCCGGCGCCCAGGAGCACGATGACCGGCCGGCGTGCGGGGTCAGGCCCGGAGGGCGGGGAACCGCAGGGGCGGGGCAGGGAGGTACCGGAACTCATGAACCGCTTTCCACGGAGGACGGGGGGAGGGACTCGGCCAGCGGCGGCATGGGCCGCCAGGAGTCGTCGCGCAGGATGCGCCGGGCCTCACGCCAGCCGCGCAGCAGCGCGGCCGCTCCGCCGACCCGGTGCTCGACGGCCACCAGGCGGAGGACTTCCTTCGCCGCCGTCAGGGCCGTGCCGAGGGCAAAGCCGGCGGGGCTGAACACCCCGTGCTCCTGCAGGTACCGCGCCATGTAGCCGCGGTTGCGCATCATGCAGTACCGGCTCAGGTCGCTGGAATCGTTCAGGTGCCGGATGCCCAGGTCGATGCTGCGCTGCGGCCGCACCTTGCGCAGCACGAAATCGTTGACGTACAGGACCTCGTGGCGGCGGGAGGCCAGCCAGCCGTAGATGGTGTCGTCGCCGTTGATGAAGAAGCGCGCATCGGGCAGCCCGATCTCACGCACCAGCCCCGCGCTGATCAGCATGCCCTCGAAGCAGCCCACATTGGTGCGGAAGACGGGGCTGTCACGGAACACGTTGCCGGGGACGGGGTAGTGGATGCCCAGGGCGGGCAGGAACCGGTGCTGCCAGAAGAACGGCTTGCCGGCGTCGTCGAGCCGGCGGCCGTGGATGCAGTCGGCGGAGCCGGTCCACTTGCCCAGCGCGGCCAGCGCCCCGGGAAGGATTTCGACATCGTCGTCCATCAGCCACAACCACTGTGCGCCGGCGGCCAGCGCCTGCGCGGCGCCGGCGGCGAATCCGCCCGCACCGCCGGTATTGACCTCAAGGCGCACGACGTCGAGCGGCACCGGCAGGGTGCCCCGTGCGGCGGCGATCACGGCGCCGGTGTTGTCGGTGGACGCGTTGTCCACCACCACCACCCGCTCCGGCGCGGGGTCGAGTGCTGAAACCGTCGCCAGCAGCCCCGCGAGGTAGTCGGCGCGGTTGTACGTGGCGATGACGATCGTGACGGCGGGTGCGGCGGCCGCGGTGTCGGCGTAATCGGCGGAGGCCATGGCGCGCCCTAGAAGCCCAGCTCCGACGGTGCCCCGAACCGGCGGCCCCGCAGGCCGGCGCCGTAGGCCTTCAGCCAGGCGGCGAAGCCCCGCAGGTCGCGGCGGCGGGCAAAGTACACCGGGTAGCCGACGACGTCGGCGACCAGCGAACGCACCCGGCGGTACCGGCGGGTCAGTTCGCCCCGGTTGCGGTAGTAGTAGAACTGCTTGAAGGCGGTCTCGGGCACCAGCACGTGCCAGCGTTCGCCGAAGACCTCCTGCACCTCGGCCCAGGCGGCCGGATGGCTGAGGGCGGCGGTGGTCACCGTGCCGAAGGGGACGCCGGCGCGCCGCAGCCGCAGCATGAAGTCCGTCTCGTCGCCGCGGATGAACAGGCGCAGGTCCGGCAGGCCGACCTTGAAGAACACCTCGCGGCGGATCAGGGCGCCGTTGAAGAAATGCCCGACGCCGGGCAGGAACCCCTGCCTTTCAACCTCGGCCCGGTCATGCGTGAGCCTTCCGTCGATCCGGAAGTGGAAGGACAGGGTGTCGGGGCGGCCGGGAGCGACCACCAGGGGAAGCACGACGTCCAGGTTCCGTTCCCGGGCGGCCTCGAGCAGGACGGCCAGCACCTGGGGATCCTCGGGATGGGCGTCGTCGTCCATGATCCAGATCCACTCGGCGCCGGAGGCCAGCGCGGTGAGGATGGCCAGGGAAAAGCCGCCGGCGCCGCCCAGGTTCGTCTGCGAACGGACATAGCTGACCAGGCCGCCGGCCTCGGCGGCGATGTCGGCGACGTCGCGGCTGCCGGAATCGACGAGGGCGACGGTCTGCAGGGGAACGGTCTGCGCGGCGAGGGCCTTGAGCAGGGTCCGGACGTCGTCCGGACGGTCGAAGGTCACCGCTGCAACGGCCACGGAGTCAGCCACATTGATCCTTTCGCGGCCGCGTCCGGGCAACGGCGCTGAGCCGGTGCGCGCGGGGATGCGGTTAGTATTCTGGTTGGAGTCCACTCTATTACACGTTGACTCCGGAGCCCGGGTGCACCTGCCGGGCCCTGACACCAGAACGGGCACCATATCGGGCAGCGGATCGGGTACGGAGCCGGGACCTACAGCCGTTTGAGGAACATGACGCAATCACGCACGGAGCAGTCGGCAGCACACGGCGGGGACAAGCCCGCGCTGTGGCTCTGGTCCCAGTACGCCCTGGATTCCCTGGCCTGGATCGTGGCCATCGTGCTGGCCCTGGTGCTGCGCTACGAGCTGACCGTCGAACAGATCAGCCTTGGCGGACTGGCGGTGTTCTGCGCCGTCGCCGTGCTGACCCAGCTGGGTGTGGGCTGGTCGTTCGCGCTCTACCGGGGCCGCTACAGCTTCGGCAGCTTCCACGAGATGCGCCTGCTCGCCGTCGTGACCCTGGTGGTCTCCTCGATCCTCGTCCTGGTCAGCGTCCTGTTCGGCCTGGTCATCGACATTCCGCGCAGCACCGGCATCATCGCCTTCCCCTTCGCCTGCCTGTTCATGGCCGCGATCCGCTATCTGAAGCGGATGTACGTCGAGAGCCGGGTCCGCCCGGGAGACGAGGCCCACCGGGCCCTGATCTACGGAGCCGGCTTCCTCGGCGGCTCCCTGGTCACCCGGATGATGAAGGACCCGTCCTCTCCGTACTATCCCGTGGGGCTGATCGACGACGATCCGGCCAAAAAGCACCTGCGCCTGTCCACCGTGCCCGTGCTGGGCCGCCTCGGGGACCTGCCCGAGCTCGTCGCCCGCACCCGGGCCACCGTGGTCATCATCGCCATCGGCGACGCCGACGCCCGCCTGGTCCGCGAGGTCACCGACCGCGCCGAAGGCCTCGGCGTCCGGGTCCTCGTGCTGCCGCCGCTGCGCGACATGCTGGCCAAGGGAACGGCGGCAGGGCTCACCGACTTCCGGGAAGTGGCCGTGGAGGACCTGATCGGCCGCCGCCCGGTGGACATCCACGTCGACGAGGTGGCCGGCTACGTCTCCGGCCGGCGCGTCCTGGTCACCGGAGCGGGCGGCTCCATCGGCTCCGAGCTGTGCCGCCAGCTCACCGAATTCGATCCGGCCGAGCTGATCATGGTGGACCGCGACGAGACCGGCCTGCAGCTGACGCAGCTCTCCATCACCGGCCGCGGCCTGCTCAACGGCCGCGACACCGTGCTGGCGGATATCCGTGACGCCGCCGCGCTGGAACGCATCTTCCGCGAACGCCGCCCCGAAGTGGTCTTCCACGCAGCGGCGCTGAAGCACGTCTCCCTGCTGGAGCAGTACCCGCAGGAGGCGTGGAAGACCAACGTCCTGGGCACGGCCAACGTGCTGCGCGCCGCGGAAAAGGCCGGTGTCCGGCACTTCGTGAACATTTCCACCGACAAGGCGGCGAACCCGACCACCGTGCTGGGCCACAGCAAGCGGGTCGCGGAAAAACTCACCGCATGGATGGCCGGACACACCGGCGAGCGGTACGTCTCCGTCCGGTTCGGCAACGTGATCGGCAGCCGCGGTTCCATGCTGCCGCTGTTCACCGAACAGATCCGCCAGGGCGGGCCGGTCACGGTCACCGACCCCGAGGTCACCCGGTTCTTCATGACCATCCCCGAGGCCTGCCAGCTGGTCATCCAGGCCGGCGCGATCGGCCGCGGGGGAGAGGTCCTGATCCTCGACATGGGCGAGCCGGTGCGCATCCTCGACGTCGCGCGCCGGATGATCGCCATGTCCGGCAAGGACATCGAGATCGTCTTCACCGGCCTGCGCAAGGGCGAGAAGATGCACGAGGTCCTGGTCGGAACCGGCGAGGACGATTCACGGCCCTTCCATCCCAAGGTCTCCCACGCGCGGGTCCAGAGCCTGGACCCGGCGGACCTGGAGATGGACGAGTGGCTGGAGCGCTGCGGCCTCGGCCCCGAAGCCGGGCAGCCGGGCACCGGCGCCGCCACGGTACGCACCCTCGATTCCGGCGCCGCGCGCCGTGCGGACCCGTCGGCGGACCTGCCGGAACGGCGGATCGGCTGATGCTCCTGGCTGCTTCGGCCGCCGCTGCCTTCCTGGTCAGCCTGCTCCTGCCGTTCGCCTTCATACCTCTGCTGCGCCGCCTGGGCGTGATCGACGTGCCCAACGAGCGCTCCTCCCATACCCGGGCGGTGATCCGCGGCGTCGGTGCCACGGTGGCCGCGGGCGTGCTCGTCGGCCTGGCCGCCGTACTGCTCACCGGCTACGTCGCCGTGGACCGCTCCATCATCCTGATCCTTGCCGGGATGCTCTTCCTGGCCGCGCTGCTGGGCTGGGTGGAGGACTGGCGGGGACTCTCCGTGCGCACCCGCGCCGGGCTGCAGCTGGGCATCGGCCTGGCCGGCACCGGGGCACTGATCCAGGCCATGGACCAGAGCTGGTGGTGGGCCCCGGCCGGAATGCTGGCAATCGCGGGCTACATCAACGTTGCGAACTTTATGGACGGCATCAACGGGGTTTCCGGCCTGCACGCCGTCGTGGTCGGCGGGCTGTACGCCGTCAGCGGGATGCTGACCGGCCAGCTGTGGCTGACAGCCGCCGGCGTGGTCGTCGCTGCGGCCTTCGCCGCCTTCCTGCCGTGGAACCTCGGGCGCGGATCCGTCTTCCTGGGCGACGTCGGCAGCTACCTGCTGGGCGCCTCGATCGCGGGGATGGCCGTCGCCGCCTTCCTGGCCGGCATCTACGTCGAATACCTGCTCTTTCCCGTCGTGATCTATCTGGCCGACACCTTCACCACGCTGCTCTCGAGGGTGCGGCGGGGGGAGCGGTGGTACGCCGCCCACCGCGAGCACGTCTACCAGCGGCTGACCGACGCGGGCCTGAGCCATCTGCAGGCCACCGGCGTCGTCACCGCCTGCACCCTGCTGGTGGGCTCCACCGGCCTGGTGACGGCGGGTGCGTCCCTGGGCGTGACTGCGGCGGGAACGGTCTTTGCCGCGGCCGTGACCGCCTTCTATCTGGCCTCCCCGCGGATCTTCGCCGCCCGGGCGAACGCCTGACCGGAGCGGACTTCTATGTGCGGTAGAATTCCTGAGGGGCTGCAGCCAGCCCCGACATTTTCCGCAGTTCGACCACAGCAAGGATGACCCCTTCGCCATGAGCACCGCAGACGGCGCCCCGGCCGCCGGCTTCCTTGCCGCCTCCGGGGAGGAACGTTCCCCGTGGCTGAAGGTCCTGAAGGCGGCCCTGGCCTGGTCCGGCGCCGCCGGAGCGGCGTGCGCCGTCGCCGGCTTCGCCTTTGCGGGCGTTGCCGGCCTGGGAAGCGTCGCCTTCGCCTGGGTCCTGATCGTGGCGTTCTTCGCACTGAGCCTGCTGGTCGGGCACATCGTGGGCCGCAGTAATCCGGGCGGCACGATGGCCGTGTTCGTGGTGGTCTACGGCATCAAGGTGGTCCTGTTTGCGGCCGCACTGCTGTTCCTCGGCCGTCCGCAGTGGCTGGAGTCCGGCTGGTTCCTGGCCTCTGCGGTGGCTGCGACCGTGGCCTGGCAGGCAGGGGAAATCCGCGCCTTCTCACGCGTACGTTTCCTGCTTTATGACGACGCCGCGGACGCTTCGGCGGGCCCCGGCAGCGGGAGGGAAGCCTGAAATGCAGGAGAACAACGGCGGGGCCGGCTACGACGCCGGCATGCGCGTTTTCAGTTACATCGTTGGCGGGATCGTCGCCTGGGGTTTGATAGGGTTACTTCTGGACAATCTGTTCGATATGCGATGGCTGGTGCTCGTAGGAATGCTCTTCGGCGGTGCCGCTGGTTTCTACCTCGCCTACGCACACGGGCTGACCCGTCCCGTTGACTCAACTCCCGGCGGCACAGAGGCCAGGAACCGGGAGACCGAGCAGTAATGCCACAGTTTTTTCCAAGGGCACACAGATCTGCCCCGATACATATGCCCGATGAAGTACACAGCAGAGAGGAAACGCGTTGATCGCGCTTGCGCTCCCGGCGACCACTGAGGACGGATTCGTTCCGCCGGCAATTGATGAAATGCACCTCCCTGAAGTTTGGCCCTGGGGCGCGGAGTACGGCGACGGCATCGGGAAGCAGATGATCCTCGTCCTGCTGTCGGTGGGCATCATCGCCTGGTTCTTCATCGCCGCCTCCCGGCGCGGAACCCTGGTTCCCGGCCGGCTGCAGTTCCTGGGCGAGTGGGCCTACGGCTTTGTCCGCAACGGCATCGCCCGCGACGTGATCGGTGAGCGCGACTTCCTCAAGTTCGTGCCGTTCCTCTTCGCGCTGTTCTTCTTCATCCTGGTCAACAACATCTACGGTGCGATTCCGTTCATCCAGCTGCCGAGCTTCTCGCACCCCGGCGGCGCGTACCTGCTCGCGCTGATCGTGTACGTGACCTGGATCGGGATCGGCATCAGGAAGCACGGCATCCGTTACTTCAAGATGGCCGTCGTTCCCTCCGGTGTCCCGTGGTACATCCTTCCCGTCCTGGTGCCGATCGAGATCATCTCCAACTTCGTGGTCCGCCCGATGACGCACAGCCTGCGTCTGTTCGCGACCATGATGTCCGGCCACCTCATCGTCATGCTCGCCGGTTCCGGCATTGAATACCTGCTCGTGCTGCAGGACAACGTCCTGCTGCAGGGTGCCTCCATCCTCGTCCTCATCGGCGGCATCGCCATGTACATGCTGGAAGCCCTGATCATGGTCCTGCAGGCCTACGTCTTCGTCCTGCTGACCGCGATCTACATCCAGGGCGCCCTGGCGGACGAACACTAAGACTTCCCCCCAAAGGGAACCCCCAAGCAACCTCAACCTGCCTTCGGGCATCTTGAAAGGAAAAATAAGAAATGGAAATCACGGGTAGCCTCAACGCCATCGGTTACGGCCTCTCCGCCATCGGCGGCGCCATCGGCGTCGGCCTGGTGTTCTTCGCCTACATCTCCGGCGTGGCCCGCCAGCCGGAAGCCCAGCGCGTCCTTCAGCCCATCGCCTTCCTCGGCCTGGCCCTGACCGAAGCCCTCGCTATCCTTGGTCTGGTTCTCGCGTTCATTGTTGGCTAACCCCAGCCAACCGACCAACCAACCAGATAGGACGGGTGAATAGTGGATCAGGTAGCTATCCGGGCTGCCGCTGAAGGCGCCAACCCCCTGATTCCCAATGTTTGGGAAATCCTGGTGACGGGCATCAGCTTTGCGATTCTGATGTTCATCGTCGTGAAGTTCGTGGTTCCCGCTTTCGAGAAGGTGTACGCCGAGCGCGCCGCCGCCATCGAAGGCAACATCGAGAAGGCCGAAAAGGCGCAGGCTGAGGCCAGCGCTGCCCTTGAGGAATACAAGGCGCAGCTGAACGACGCCCGCACCGAAGCCAACCAGATCCGCGAACAGGCCCGTGCCGAAGGCGCGCAGATCCTGGCCGACCTCAAGGCCAAGGCTGCCGCCGAGTCCGCTCGCATCACCGAGCAGGCCCACGTGCAGATTGCCGCGGAACGCCAGGCGGCCGTCACGTCGCTGCGTGCCGAGGTTGGCACGCTGGCCACTGAGCTGGCCGGGCGCATCATCGGTGAAGCACTCGAGGACGATGCACGGTCGGCCCGCGTGGTGGACCGCTTCCTCGCGGACCTCGACAAAGAGAATGCAGGTGCAGCTAGGTAATGGCAGGTGTATCGAGCGAGTCGCTGGCCGCGGCACAGGAGCAGCTGGAGAAGTACCTCCCGCATGCGACTCTGTCGCTGGCTGAGGAACTCTTTGGAATCGTCGGCGTCCTCGACGCCGGTGCCGGGGTCCGCCGCGCACTGACCGATCCGACCCGCGAGGGTTCCGAGAAGGCGGCGCTGGTTTCCAACCTGTTCGCCGGCAAGGTCTCGCCTGAGGCGGAGACCATTGCCACGGGACTTGCTGCTTCCCGGTGGCGCGATCCGCGCGACATCGGCGACGCGCTCGAGCTCCTGGCGGCGACCGTGGTCTCCGCCGTGGCTGAGAACCGCGGTCCGGGAAGCGCCGGGCTGGACGCGCTGGAGGATGACCTGTTCCGGTTCAACCGGGCGGTTGCCTCGAGCCACGAGGTCCAGCGGGCGCTTTCCGACCCGCAGGCTCCGGCGGACTCCCGCACGGCGCTGGCTGAACGGCTGGTGCCCGGCGCCGGTCCCGAGGCCCTGGTGCTCATCCGACAGGCGGTTGCGCATCCGCGCGGCATGCGCCCCACCGGTGTGATCTCGCGCTTCCTGGAGCTGGTGTCCGCACGCCAGCGTCGGTGGATCGCGGAAGTCCGCTCCGCACGGCCCCTGACGGCCGAGCAGCGGACCCGCCTGCAGGCATCGTTGGACGCGCTCTACGGCCGTGAGCTGAAGATCAACGCCGAGGTGGACCCCTCCTTGATCGGCGGGGTCCGGATTACAGTGGGAGACGAGGTGCTCGACTCATCGGTCGTCTCCCGACTTTCCGAACTTCGACGGAAGCTCGCCGTCTAGGAGCTGGCCGAACAGCCCGTTCCACGAGCACGTTTTGAGAATTAATCCCGGTCATCGGCGTTCATCCGATGATCACAACATAGGAGAGCAGGGACTGCAGATGGCCGAATTGACCATCAACGCCGACGACGTCCGTAATGCGTTGAACGAATTCGCGGCGTCCTACGAACCCGGAAGCGCCGATCGCGTTGAGGTTGGCCGAGTCACCACCGCCAGCGACGGCATCGCCCGTGTGGAGGGCCTGCCCTCCGTCATGGCGAATGAGCTTCTTCGGTTCCAGGACGGCACCCTGGGCCTGGCCCAGAACCTTGACACCCGGGAAATCGGTGTCGTTGTCCTCGGTGACTTCACCGGCATCGAAGAAGGCCAGGAAGTGCACCGCACCGGCGAGGTGCTGTCCGTGCCGGTCGGCGACGGCTTCCTCGGCCGCGTGGTGGACCCGCTGGGCGAGCCCCTGGACGACATGGGACCGATCGAAGCGGAGGCCCGCCGCGCACTGGAGCTGCAGGCTCCGGGCGTGACCCAGCGTAAGTCGGTGCACGAGCCGCTGCAGACCGGCCTCAAGGCCATCGACGCGATGATCCCGATCGGCCGCGGCCAGCGCCAGCTGATCATCGGTGACCGCAAGACCGGCAAGACCGCCATCGCGGTCGACACCATCCTGAACCAGAAGGCCAACTGGGAGTCCGGCGACGTCACGAAGCAGGTCCGCTGCATCTACGTCGCGATCGGCCAGAAGGCTTCCACCATCGCCGAGATCAAGCGCACGCTCGAGGACCAGGGCGCGATGGAGTACACCACCATCGTCGCCTCCCCGGCGTCCGACCCGGCCGGCTTCAAGTACCTGGCGCCCTATGCCGGCTCGGCCATCGGCCAGCACTGGATGTACGGCGGCAAGCACGTCCTGATCATCTTCGATGACCTCTCGAAGCAGGCCGAAGCCTACCGCGCCGTGTCGCTGCTGCTGCGCCGCCCGCCGGGACGCGAAGCCTACCCGGGCGACGTCTTCTACCTGCACTCCCGCCTGCTGGAGCGCTGCGCCAAGCTCTCCGACGAGCTGGGTGCCGGCTCGATGACCGGCCTGCCGATCATCGAAACCAAGGCGAACGACGTTTCGGCCTACATCCCGACCAACGTCATCTCCATCACCGACGGCCAGATCTTCCTGCAGTCGGACCTCTTCAACGCCAACCAGCGCCCCGCGGTCGACGTCGGCATCTCGGTGTCCCGAGTCGGAGGTGCCGCTCAGCAGAAGGCCATGAAGAAGGTCTCCGGCACCTTGAAGCTGGAGCTGGCGCAGTACCGCGACATGCAGGCCTTCGCCATGTTCGCCTCGGACCTGGATGCCGCCTCCCGGCAGCAGCTGACCCGCGGCGCCCGCCTGATGGAGCTGCTGAAGCAGGGCCAGTACGCACCGTTCCCGGTCGAGGACCAGGTTGTGTCCATCTGGCTCGGCACCAACGGCCACCTGGACGACGTCCCGGTCGAGGACGTGCAGCGCTTCGAGTCCGAGTTCCTGGACCACGTGCGCCACACCTCCAAGGTCCTGACGGTCCTTGCCGAGACCGGCAAGCTGGAGGACAGCACGGTCGAGGAGATGCAGCGGCTCGTCGAGAACTTCAAGCCGGGCTTCTTCGGTGAAGGCGACAACCGCATGGTTGCCGCCGGACACGAGGAATACTCCGCGCTGGACGAGGAAGCCGTCGACCAGGAAAAGATCGTCAAGCAGAAGCGCTAGCGGCTTTGGAGCTCCGCGGCCGGGCAGCCCCCGGCCGCGGAGCCCTCGCCAAAGCCACGTAGCCCCCGGCCGAAGGGCCGGGAACCGAAAGGAAAAGTATGGGAGCCCAAATTCGGGTCTACCGCCAGAAGATCGCCTCGACCACGTCGATGCAGAAGATCTTCAAGGCGATGGAGCTGATTGCTGCCTCTCGCATTGGAAAGGCACGCAACCGAGTGGCTGCGTCCCTGCCGTATTCCAACGCGATCACCCGTGCCGTTTCTGCTGTGGCGTCCCAGTCGGAGATCGACCACCCGCTGACCACCGAGCCGGAGCAGATCCGACGCTCAGCAGTGCTGATCCTGACCTCCGACCGCGGCCTGGCCGGTTCCTACTCGGCCGGCGTGCTCAAGCAGAGCGAGTCCCTGATTGAGCTGCTGCACGAAGAGGGCAAGGAAGTCCGCCCCTACCTGGTGGGACGCAAGGCGCAGGCCTACTACGACTTCCGCGGACGCGAAGCCGTCAAGGTCTGGACCGGCGGCACCGATGCCCCGGAGTTCGAGACTGCACGCGAAATCGGCGCGGCGCTCCTGGAGGCCTTCAACACGCCTTACGAGGAGGGCGGCGTCGACGAGATCCACATCGTCTTCACGCGCTTCAAGTCGATGGTCGTCCAGGAGCCGGCGGTCATCCGCCTGCTGCCCCTGGAGGTCGTTGAGGAGGACCAGGCACCCACCGAGGGTGAGCTGCTGCCGCTGTACGAGTACGAGCCTGACCCGGAGCAGGTGCTTGACGCACTGCTGCCGCGGTACATCGAGTCCCGTATCTTCGCAGCCATGCTGCAGGCTGCCGCCTCCGAACTGGCTGCCCGCCAGCGCGCCATGAAGGCCGCCGGTGACAACGCCAACGACCTGATCAAGAAGTACACCAGGCTCCGGAACAACGCCCGCCAGGCGGAGATCACCCAGGAGCTTTCCGAGATCGTGGCCGGAGCGGACGCCCTGGCGTCCTAGCCGTACGAGCCTCAAGAACTTAGCCCACACGCCATCTACTGAGTGAAGTGAGAGAGATGACTGCCCAGACTGTCGAGCACGGAGCGACCTCCGCGGCTTCGGGTGCCACCGGCCGTATCGCCCGTGTCATTGGCCCGGTTGTCGACGTCGAATTCCCGGCTGACGCAATCCCCGAAATCTACAACGCGCTGACCACCGAGCTGACGCTCAACGGTGAGACCAAGACCATCACCTTCGAGACCTCGCAGCACCTGGGCGACAACCTCGTGCGTGCCATCTCGCTGCAGGCCACCGACGGCCTGGTCCGCGGCGCGGCCGTGACCGACACCGGTGCACCGATCACCGTTCCCGTCGGCGACGGCGTCAAGGGCCACATCTTCAACGTCCTCGGCAAGCCGCTGGACGTCACCGAGGACAAGCTCGAGATCAACGAGCGCTGGCCGATCCACCGCAAGGCCCCGAACTTCGCGGACCTCGAAGGCTCCACCGAGATGCTGGAGACCGGCATCAAGGTCATCGACCTGCTGACCCCGTACATCAAGGGCGGCAAGATCGGCCTGTTCGGCGGCGCCGGCGTCGGCAAGACCGTGCTGATCCAGGAAATGATCACCCGTGTGGCCCGCAACTTCGGCGGCACCTCCGTGTTCGCCGGCGTCGGCGAGCGGACCCGCGAGGGCAACGACCTCTGGGTGGAAATGGAAGAGGCCGGCGTCCTGAAGGACACCGCCCTTGTGTTCGGCCAGATGGATGAGCCGCCGGGAACGCGCCTGCGCGTGGCCCTGACCGGCCTGACCATGGCGGAGTACTTCCGCGATGTGCAGAACCAGGACGTGCTGCTGTTCATCGACAACATCTTCCGGTTCACCCAGGCCGGTTCCGAGGTGTCGACCCTGCTGGGCCGCATGCCGTCCGCCGTGGGCTACCAGCCCAACCTGGCTGACGAAATGGGCCTGCTGCAGGAGCGCATCACCTCGACCAAGGGCCACTCGATCACCTCCATGCAGGCGATCTACGTCCCGGCCGATGACTACACCGACCCGGCACCGGCGACCACCTTCGCCCACCTGGACGCGACCACCGAGCTCTCCCGCGAGATCGCCTCGCGCGGCCTGTACCCGGCCGTGGATCCGCTGACCTCCACGTCGCGCATCCTCGACCCGCAGTACGTGGGCCAGGAGCACTACGACACCGCGATCCGCGTGAAGCAGATCCTGCAGAAGAACAAGGAACTGCAGGACATCATCGCGATCCTCGGCGTCGACGAGCTTTCCGAAGAGGACAAGATCGTCGTGGCCCGCGCCCGCCGCATCCAGCAGTTCCTGTCGCAGAACACCTACACCGCCAAGCAGTTCACCGGCGTCGAGGGCTCGACCGTGTCCATCAAGGACACCATCGAGGGCTTCAAGGCCATCTGCGACGGCGACGTTGACCACATTGCCGAGCAGGCGTTCTTCAACGTCGGCGGCATGGACGACGTCGAGCGTCAGTGGGCGAAGATCCAAGAGCAGACCGGGAAGTAAGCCCCATGGCCGACACTGCTGAACTCGAAGTCGAGATCGTCGCGGCGGACCACTTCGTGTGGTCCGGCCCGGCCCGCCTGGTCAAGGCGCGTACCACGGAGGGTGACATCGGCATCATGCCGGGCCACACCCCGCTGCTCGCGATCCTGGCCGCCGGCGAGCTGGCCATCGACCCGGTGGACGGTAAGCGCATCGAGGTGTCCGTCGACGGGGGATTCTTCTCCGTCGACAGCAACCGCGTGGTCATCGTGGCCGACAACGCGAAGGTCAACGAGTCCGCAACCTCCGGGAACCGCTGACCAAACGCAATGAGCAGCTTCTATGTGTTCATTGCCCTGGCGGGCCTGCTGGGCCTCCTGGTTCTGGCCGTAGTGCTGTTTTGGGTGCGCCGCACGCAGCTGCGGCGCACCCTTGGCACATTTGACGCCTCCATCTGCCTCCCGCCCGGCGGGTGGCGGATGGGGGTGTGCCGCTATACGGACACCCGGCTGGAATGGCTCCGGCTGGTCTCCCTGAGCCCGATCCCGCGGTACCGCTTCCTGCGCAGCTCGCTGGAGATCGACGGCTGGCGCCAGCCCAGCGAGGCCGAACGGGCCCGGATCCAGCCCGGCGCCGTCGTCGTCAACCTGCGCTACGAGGGCGAGCCGCTGCAGATGGCGATGCGCTACGAGGTCTACACCGGGCTGTCCTCCTGGCTGGAGGCCGGTCCCGTGATCGGCATCGGCACCTGGCGCTGACCCGATCCTTTCCCGTGCCGCCGTCCCCCTAGGATGGAGGACATGGAAGACGTCATAGCAGTCACCGGCCCCTCCACGCTCAACGGCACCGTCCGGGTCCCCGGGGCCAAGAACAGCGTCCTCAAGCTGATGGCCGCCACCCTGTTGGCCGAGGGCGAATCCACCATCACCAACGTGCCGAACATCCAGGATGTCTGGATCATGGCCGAGCTGCTGCGCCGGCTGGGCTGCGCCGTGGACTACGACGTCGAGGCGGCCAGCGTGCGGATCGACGTGCCGCGGATGCCCGGGCATCAGGCGGATTACGACCTGGTCCGCGCGATGCGGGCCTCCATCAGCGTGCTCGGGCCCCTGGTGGCCCGCTGCCGCCGGGCTGAGGTCGCCCTGCCGGGCGGAGACGCCATCGGCTCCCGCGGACTCGACATGCACCGGGCCGGGCTGGAGCTGATGGGCGCCGAGATCAGCATCGATCACGGCTACCTGATCGCCAGCGTCCCCGAAGGCCTGCGCGGGGCGCGGCACATCCTCGACTTTCCCTCGGTGGGTGCCACCGAGAACCTCATGATGGCCGCCACCCTGGCAGAGGGCCGGACCGTGCTGGACAACGCGGCCCGGGAGCCGGAGATCACCGATATCGCCGAAATGCTCATCGACATGGGCGCCGACATCAGCGGCGTGGGCACCAACACCCTGGTCATCAACGGGGTGCCGAGCCTTCGCCCGGTCACGCACCGCGTGGTGCCCGACCGGATCGTGGCCGGCACCTGGGCCTTTGCCGCCGCCGTCACGGGCGGGACGATCACCATCCAGGACGCGGATGCCTCCGCCCTCACCGTGGTGCTCGACAAGCTGGTCCAGGCCGGCTGCGCCGTCACCGTCGATACCGACGGATTCACCGTCAAGGGGCCGGAGCGGCCCGAACCCATCAACGTCTCGACCCTGCCGTATCCCGGCTTCCCGACGGACCTGCAGCCCTTCGTGGTGGCCCTGAACGCCGTGTCCAGCGGTTCCGGGATGGTCACGGAAAACGTATTCGAGGCGCGCTGGGGCTTCACGTCCGAACTCGCCCGGCTGGGCGCCGTGGTGCGGCTGGACGGCCATCACGCCCTCGTCCAGGGCGTGCCCCGGCTCTCGGGAGCCCCCGTGGTCGCGAACGACATCAGGGCCGGGGCCGCGCTGGTCATCGCCGGCCTCGCGGCCGAGGGCACCACGGAGGTCCGCGGAGTGGACCACATTGACCGCGGCTACGAGCGCTTCATGGAGAACCTGCGGGGCCTGGGCGCCAGGGCGGTGCGTCGACGGGCCTAGGCTCCGGCAGGCAGGCACCGCGGGGCCGGCCTCTTAACGCAGGAACGGCTTCCTCCGGAGAGGAAGCCGTTCCGCGCCCGTGCCGTCAGCCGGGGCAGGCGGTTGGATCAGAGGGCGGTGACGCCGGTGGCCTGCGGGCCCTTGGCGCCCTGGCCGATCTCGAACTCGACGCGCTGGTTCTCATCGAGGGTCTTGAATCCATTGGACTGGATCTCGGAGTAGTGGACGAAGACGTCGCCGTCGGAATCGTCGGGGGTAATGAAGCCGAAACCCTTTTCGGCGTTGAACCATTTCACGGTTCCCTGTGCCATGTGAATCTCCTAAGGAAAGAAACTGCACCCGCCACTGTTATGGCGGGCCGCGCGCGGGGCGCCCTTACCGTTACCGAGGCGGGAAGACCCAATTCCTTGCCGGGGTTATACCGGGCGGCAGTTCCTTGAGGAGCTTCACGCTCGCAACCGTCTTGCGAGCATGCAAAACACCTACACAAAGACTGGCTATAGCCTTACATATGAAAAAGTCGCCGGTCAACGGATTTCGACATTTTTCTTTCGTCTTTTGCGGGTCGGGGGCGTAGGCTTTGCCGCGTGCTCAGTCCTGCACCGTTCCTGCGCGGACCACGGACAGCAGGTCGAGTCCGCCGTCGACCGCCACCACGTCCGCCCGCAGGCCGGTCCGCAGGGCGCCGAGCATTTCGTCGAGCCGCAGCACCCCGGCCGGGACCGCCGACGCGGCCAGGACGGCGTCGCCCAGCGGCACGCCCGCCGACACCGCGGTGCGTACCCCGTCCAGCACGCTGGATGTGCCGCCGGCCAGCGAGCCGCCCTCGGCCAGCACGGCCCGGCCGCCGCTGACCCGGACGCGGGAGGACCCCAGCAGGTAGCTGCCGTCGCCCAGGCCCGCCGCCGCCATCGAATCGCTGACCAGGGCCACGTTCGCTGCCCCGGCCAGGGCGAAGACGGTACCGACCATGGCGGCGTCCAGATGGACTCCGTCGCCGATCAGTTCCACCACGGCCTCTCCCGCCGCGGCCGCACGGAGGCAGGCTCCGGCCGGGCCGGGCTCGCGGTGGTGCAGCGGCGGCATGCCGTTGAACAGGTGCGTCACCGTGGGGCGCCGGTCGGGGCCGGCGGCGTCGGACAGCACCCGCCGGGCCCGGGCAAGGGACGCGGCGGCCGCCCGGTCGCCGGCGTCGGTGTGCCCCGCCGAGGGAACGACGCCGGCCGCCGCCAGCGCGTCCACCAGGGCATCGGCGCCGGGCAGTTCGGGCGCGTACGTCATGGTGGCCAGGGCGCCGGGCGCGGCGTCGAGCAGCCGGGCCAGGACGGCGGGGGAGGGGTCGATGAGGAAGGAAGGATCCTGCGCCCCGCACCTGCGGGTGGAGAGGAAGGGCCCTTCGGCGTGCAGCCCCGCGATCAGGCCCTCGTCCACCAGCGGCGCCAGGGTCCGGAAGGCCTCGGCCATGCGCGCCGGCGGCCCCGCGACGACGCTGGCCAGGAACGTGGTGGTGCCGCTGCGGTGCAGGTGGGCGGCGGCGCGGCGCGCGTCGTCGGCCACGGCGGTGCTGAAGTCCGCGCCGACGGCGCCGTGGCAGTGCAGGTCCACCAGGCCCGGCAGCAGCAGCGCCCCGGCGGGCAGGTCAAGGACCGGCAGCGGCCGGACATCCGGCGCCGCGGACGCTTCGCCGACGAAGGTGAGTACGCCGTCCTCCCAGCACACCGCTCCCTCGTCGATGATTCCGCCGGGAGCGACGACGGTGCCGAAGGCACAGCCGGAGGCGGCGGGTGAGGAGGCGGCGGAGGTGGTGCTCATAGGGGGATTCTATGCACTTTCGGAATCCGTTTTTGTCCGCCCGCGGCGGTGGCGGGAGCGTCAGAAGAGCCGGGACTCGCTGTCATCGACGCCGCGCATCTCGTCGTAGTCCAGGGTCAGGCAGCGGATGCCGCGGTCCTCCGCGAGCACGCGGGCCTGCGGCTTGATCTGCTGCGCGGCGAACACGCCGCGGACCGGAGCGAGCAGCGGGTCGCGGTTGAGCAGCTCCAGGTAGCGGGTCAGCTGCTCCACGCCGTCGATGTCGCCGCGGCGCTTGAGCTCCACGGCCACGGTGGCTCCGGAGGCGTCCCGGGCGAGGATGTCCACCGGCCCGATCGCCGTCATGTACTCCCGCCGGATCAGCGTGCTGCCGGCGCCCAGCAGGTCGATCTGCTCGGCCAGCAGGCGCTGCAGGTCGGCCTCGACGCCGTCTTTGATCAGGCCGGGATCCACGCCCAGGTCGTGGCTGAGTTCGGAGAACTGCTCGTAGACGTTGATCACCAGGCGGTCGTCGGTCTTGGTGCTGGCGACGTTCCAGACCTCGAGCACGCCGGCCTCGGCGTCGTCGGGCCCCGGCTCGGTGATGCGCAGGGTGGCCGGGGGGCTCATCCAGTTCAGCGGCTTGTAGGAGCCGCCGTCGGAGTGGATGAGGACCGAACCGTCGGCCTTCACCATCAGCAGCCGGACGGCCAGGGGCAGGTGGGCGCGGAGGCGTCCGATGTAGTCAACGGAGCAGCGGGCTATCACTAAACGCACAGTTGCACTTTACCCGCTGGGCTCGGGCACAATGATGAGCATGCCCCGCTCCAACCGCCCCCGCCGCACCCCCGGCGCCACGGCCGCCGGACGGACGGCCCGGAGCAAATGGGCCCGGGCTGCCCCCGAGTACGACCTCGAGCGGACCCGCGCGGGCATTCCGCACCGCGAATCCGCCGCCGACGGCGAGTGGTCGGTGCGGCGTATCACCGCCTCGAATGCGGCCAAGGAGTACCGCTGCCCGGGCTGCGGACAGGTCATCCCGCCGGGCATCGCGCATGTCGTGGCGTGGCAGGAGGACTCGCTGCTGGGTCGGCAGACGGCCGTGGAGGACCGCCGGCACTGGCACGAGCGCTGCTGGCGTTCCCGCCCCGGCGGCAGGCTGCGCTGACCGCTGTCCCCGCCTAGCGCTGGTCCTGGCGGCTGATCAGGACTTCCTTCAGCAGCAGCATGACCGCCGCGGCGGTCGGGATGGCGATCAGCGCCCCGAGGACGCCCAGCAGCGAACCGCCGGCGATGACGGCAATGACGGCCACCGCGCCGGGCACGGCCACGGCACGGCTCATGATGCGCGGGGAGACGAAGTAGGCCTCGAACTGCAGGTAGGCCATGTAGAGGATGGCGAAGACGACGGCCGTCTGCCAGCTGGCCGTCAGCGCCACCAGCGACACCAGGATCAGCGCGATCGGCGGGCCCACCAGCGGGATGAAGGCCAGCAGGGCGACGACGAAGGCCAGCAGCACGGAGAACGGCACGCCGGTGATGGTCATCACGATGAAGGCATAGGTCGCGTCCAGCACGGCGACCACGCCCTGGCCGATCACGTAGTTGCCCACGGAGGAGGTGATCTCCTCCGAGAGCTGCTCCACCCGCCGCCTGCGGCTGCGCGGGGCCAGGCGGTAGGCCCACGCCTTCATCGACGGCAGGGAAGCGAGGAAGTACAGGGTCAGGACCAGGATGATCAGCGTGCCGAACAGGCCGTTGGCGATCACCGACCCCACGCTGAGGACCCCGCCGAACACGCCGCCCAGGGCCTCGCTGTTGGAGAAGAATCTGTTGATCTCCTCGCCCAGCCGTTCCCGGACGTGGAACTGGTCCTCGACGGTGCGGAAGAAGTCCGAGTCCAGGAAGGCGTTGACGTACCCGGGCGCGTTGGCCACGATCTCGCTGGTCTGGTTCACGATGGTCGGAATCAGGGTCGCGAAGAAGCCGGCGATGATGCCCGCCAGGGCCAGGACCGTCAGCGTGATGCCGGCCGGGCGCGGCAGGCCGCGGGCGGCGAGCCAGCGAACCACCGGATCCAGGCCCAGGGCGATGAACAGCGCAGCCCCGATCCAGACCAGCAGTTCGCCGACGTTGGTGACCATGAAGTAGAGCAGCAGGGCAAAACCGACGCCGACGGTGAACAGGAAACCGAACCGGACGGGATTGGTGCTCACGTCCCGCGCCGGTGCCGGATGGACCGCGACGGCGCCGGCGGCCTCCTCTGGCTCCGGGGGCGTGCCGGCTGTGTCGGCTGTGCCGGCTTCGGGAGGAAACTCGAAGCGGCGGCGGGGGCGGGCGCCGGGCACCCGGGCCCGGGACAGGCGTGCCGCCGCGGACACCAGCTTGGCGCGCAGCTCGTGTCCGGGCGCGGCGCGCTGCGGGCCGCCGTCGGAACGGGTGCCGTCGGCTCCGCCGGTCCCGTTGGTCCCGCCTGACGGGCCCGGGCCGCTGTCCTCGCTCATCTGCGCAGATTCCCCCTGCTGGTGCCTGTGGATATGAAGCGAAGGTTATCAGGACCACCCCTGCCGCACCCGCCGCCGCCCGAAGCCCAAATAGGCCCGCCTATGCCGATTCGTTACCATTGGGCTGTAACGGCCCGCTGCCCCGTGGGCGTGCCGCTGCTCCGTGCCGCCGGACCCACCGGCTCCGGCAGACCCGTGACGACGATAGGTAAGTTGTGCGAAACAAGACAGCAGTTCCGCTCATAGTGCTCGGCGTCGTGCTGATGCTCATCGGCATCGGCCTGCGCACCGTCTGGGCACCGCCGGAAACGGCCACCGCCCGCTCCGCGGAGGACACGCCTGCCTCGGCGCTGACGGTCCTGGAGCCCGGGGTCCTTCAGGACCGCTCGGGACCGGTGCGGATCCGTGCGACCGGCGAGGGGAACCTGCTGCTCGCCGTCGGCCGGGCCGACGACGTCGACGCCTGGGTGGCCGACGCGGCCGTGACCAGGCTCAATGACGACGGCGATGCGCTGGCCGGAGAGCGGACCGAGGGCGAGGCCGAGGTGCCTTTCCCCGCCGGCTCCGATCTTTGGGTCGTCGAGGAAACCGGCGAGGGCGCCGTTGAGTACGCCTACGAGCCGCCCGCCGAGGGCAGCTGGAAGATCCTGCTCGCCTCCGACACGGGCCAGGCACCCACGGCCGTCGAGGTCAGCTGGGCCAACGACTCCACCAACCCCCTGGCGCTGCCGCTGATCGTGCTCGGCGCGCTGGTGGCCGTGCTGGGCGCGGCCCTGGGCTTCCTGCCCGGCCGCGGAGGCGGCGGACGCCGCGCCGCGGACACACCTGCCGGCAACCGGCCTCCCCGCCAGGCGCAGGAGGCCGGAACACTGCAGCGCCGCGCCGTGCGTCCCGCAGCGGTCCTGGCCGCCCTTGCGCTGGCCGCGGTCCCGGCGGCGGGAGCTTCCGCCGCCGATGACGACGGGCAGGAGACTCCGGTCCCCGTGGTCCTGGATTCGCAGCTGCAGCGCATCCTCGACGACGTTTCGGCCACCGTGGAGGCGGCAGACGCGGCCTCCGACCCCGCCGGCCTCGAAGCCCGGGTCGCCGGCGCCGCCTTGGCCATGCGCACCGCCAGCTATGAGGTGCGGGCCAAGGCACCCGATCTGCCTGCCCCGCTGCCCGTGGCGGCCGAACCGGTCCGGGCCCGCCTCGTCGAGTCCACCGACGCCGGAGAGTGGCCCCGCCGGCTGCTGGCCGTCACCCAGGCCGAAGGCCAGCAGGTGCCGCAGGTGCTGATGCTGGTGCAGGACTCGGCCCGCCAGAACTACCGCCTGACCAGCGCCGTCGGGATGCTCCCCGGCACCACGTTCCCGCCCGTCCCGGCGGCCGGCTCCGGCGTGGACGCCGTCGCCGCGGACTCCGCCGAGGGACTGGGGCTCTCCCCGGCGGCGGCCATGGACGCGGTCGCCGACGCCCTGACCAATCCCGACGGAGCCAATGCCGACACCTTCGCCGAGAACACCTTCGCCGAGGCCGTCACGCGCTTCCAGTCCGAGGTCACGGCCAACCCGGAGAACGAGTTCGCCACCATCAGCTTCCAGCACACCGCCGAGCAGAACCAGACCCAGGCCCTGCGCACGGCGGACGGCGGTGCCGTGGTCACCGGCTACATGGTGCACAACTACAGCAGCTCACCGCGGGAGGCCGGAGACTCGATCAACCTCAGGGACACCGTCTACGAGGCCCTCACCGGCGAAGCCGTGACCGACACGGGGATCGATGTCCGCTACGGCGAAGCCGTGCTGCTCTACCTGCCGCCCGCCGGCAGCGGCGAGCAGGCCCAGGTGATCGGCGCCGCCCAGCAGCTGCTGAACGCCGTCCTGAAGTAGCCCGCCGCAGACCGAAAACCGGCCCGGACAGCTGTCCGGGCCGGTTTTCGCTGCCGGCACCCGCGGGGTGCCGGCAGCGGCCTCCTGACCGATCCGAGAAGACGTATTAGGGTGAAGCAATGAGCATTCCGAACGGCCGTCCCGCACCGGGGCCTTCCGCGTCCATGAACCTCAGGGGGGCGGTGGATCTCTCCGCCCTCAAGGCCCGCGCCTCCGCCCCGGCGCCCTCGCCCGGCGGCGGCGACGAGGCCGGCGCCGGCGCGTCCGCCTGGACTGCGGAGGTGAACGAGCAGACCTTCCCGCAGGTCATCCAGGTGTCGTCCCAGGTGCCGGTGCTGATCGACCTGTACTCGGCCGACCTCGAGGCCTCGCGCCAGGTCAGCGAGGCGCTGGCCCGGATCACCGCCTCCCTCGGCGGCCGGGTGCTGCTGGCCCGGGTGGACGTCAACGCGTATCCGCAGATTGCCCAGGCCTTCCAGGCGGTGGCGGTGCCGACCGTCGCGGCCGTCCTCAAGGGCCAGCCGGTGCCGCTTTTTGAAGGCCCGGTGCCCGAGGACCAGATCCGCGGCGTCATCGACGAGCTGCTGCGCGTGGCGGAGGCCAACGGCGTCACCGGTTCCCTCGGCGCCGACGCCGGGACCGGCGCCGCGGACGAGGCGGAGGAGGCGCCCCTGCCGCCCCTGCACCAGGAGGCCTACGACGCGATCGTCGCCGGCAACTACCAGGGCGCGGCGGAGGCCTACCGGAAGGCCCTGGCTGAACAGCCGGCCGACGCCGAGGCCCGGGCCGGCCTGGCGCAGGTGGAGCTGATGGGCCGGCTGCAGGGAGTCGACGCGCAGCAGCTGCGCGACAGCGCCGCACAGCAGCCCGACGACGTCGACGCCCAGCTGGCGGTCGCGGACCTGGATGTTTCCGGCGGCCACGTCGAAGACGCGTTCAACCGGCTGGTGCGGCTGGTCGCCCGTACCGCCGGTGAGGACCGGGAGCGGACCCGGCTGCGCCTGCTGGACCTGTTCGAGGTCGTCGGCACTGCCGACCCGCGGGTCACGAAGGCCCGCTCCGCCCTGGCCCGCGCACTCTTCTAGGGGCGGGGCGCTGCCGACGCCGGGGGGCCCCGGGTGCTCCCTGCGGACTACTCCGCCGGGGGCAGAGGCCGGTGCCGAAGCGCGGGCAGCCCCTGCAGGCCGCTCCGCGGCCGGCAGGTCTGGTCCCTGCGACGGATGGCAGCCGGTCCCCGGATTGCTAGCGTGGGAGTCATGTCACACGCTTCCTCCACTCCGCCCCCCGCCGGGGCCCAGCCCGCCCCGCCGGCCCTGGCCCTGCGCGGGCTGGTCAAGACCTTCGGTCCCAAGGTCGCCGTAGCCGGCATCGACCTGGACGTTCCCGCCGGCTCCTTCTACGGGCTGGTCGGTCCCAACGGCGCCGGCAAGACCACCACCCTGTCGATGGCCACCGGGCTGCTCCGCCCGACAGCCGGCGGGGCGTGGGTGCACGGCACCGATGTGTGGGCGGAGCCGCTCAAAGCCAAGCGGCTGATGGGCATCCTGCCCGACGGCGTCCGCCTGTTCGACCGGCTCACCGGCGAGCAGCTGGTTACCTACGCGGGGCTGCTGCGCGGCATGGACAGGGACACGGTGCGCGAACGCGTCACGGACCTGCTCTCCGCCCTGGACCTCGCCGGCGACGCCGGCACCCTGGTGGTCGACTACTCCGCGGGCATGACCAAGAAGATCGCCCTCGCCTCCGCGCTGATCCACGCGCCGAAGCTGCTGGTGCTCGATGAGCCGTTCGAGGCCGTCGATCCCGTTTCGGCCGCCAACATCCGTGCCATCCTGGCCAACTACGTGGCCTCCGGCGGGACGGTCATCGTCTCGAGCCACGTCATGGACCTGGTCCAGCGCATGTGCGACCACGTGGCCGTCATCGCCCGCGGCCAGGTCGTCGCGGCGGGAACCGTCGACCAGGTGCGTGCCGGGCGCAGCCTGGAGGAACGTTTCGTCGACCTCGTCGGCGGCCGCACCACGGGGGAGGACCTTTCATGGTTGCGCACCTGATCCGGCTGAAGCTGCTGCTGCTGCGCAACTCCCTGCGGCGCAGCCCGTGGCAGCTGGTCGGCCTCATCCTGGGCGGGCTGTACGGCCTGGGCATGCTGGGGCTGCTGATCGTGGGCGTCTTCGTGCTCACCGCCGCCGAGCCGGCCCTCTCCGCCGTGGTGGGCGTCATCGCCGGCAGCCTGGCAGTGGCCGGATGGGCGCTGCTGCCGGTGTTCCTCGCCGGCGCGGACATGACCCTGGACCCGGCCCGCTTCACGACCTACGCCGTCCCCATGCGCCAGCTCCTGGCCGGCCTGGCCATCGGCGGCCTGATCGGGCTTCCCGGCCTGCTGACGCTCCTGGCCGCCCTCGGCTGGGGCCTGTCCTGGTGGCAGGACCCGGCGGCGGCCGCGGCCGGCGTCGTGTTCGCGCTGGTGGCGGTGCTGACCTGCGTGGCGCTCTCGCGGGTGGTGGTGACCGCGGCGACGTCGCTGACCGGCAACCGCCGCTACCGTGACATCACCGCGGTGGTCGCCATCGTGCCGCTGATGCTCCTCGGCCCCGCGATGGCGCTCATACCCCAGGAACTGGACGGCTGGGGCCCCTTCCTGGAACGGCTCGCCGGCTACCTGGCCTGGACGCCGCTCGGTGCGGCCTGGGCCGTGCCCGCCGATCTCGCACTCGGCAGCCCCGGCACGGCCGCGCTGCGGGGACTGCTGGCCCTGGCCTTCCTGGCGGCGGCCCTTTGGGCCTGGAAGCACCTGCTCAGCCGGGCCCTGGTCACTCCCGGGCACCAGGCCTCCGCCAAGCGGGCCGCCGGCCGGCTGGGGTTCTTCGGCCGCTTCCCCGGCACCCCCGCCGGCGCCGTGGCCGCCCGTGCCCTGACCTACTGGTTCCGCGACCCGCGGTACGGTGCCTCCCTGCTGGTGGTGCCCCTGCTCGCCGTCGTCCTGGTGGCCTACGGAGGCAGCAGCGGGGCGGGCATGCTGCTGGCCATGGGCCCCCTGGTGGGGTTCCTGCTCGGCATTTCCCTCGCCGCCGACGTCGCCTTCGACAACACCGCCTTTGCCCTGCACCTGGCCGCCGGAGTCCGCGGCCGGGATGACCGGGCCGGCCGCGTGCTGGCCGCCGCGGTCTTCTCGGTGCCGCTGACCGTCGCCGCCGCCGTGCTGCCGCCGGCCCTCACCGGCCGGATGGACCTCGTGCCGGTGCTGCTGGGGATCTCGATGGCGCTGCTGCTGTGCGGCTTCGGCCTCTCCAGCGTGGTGTCGGCCCGCTTCACCTACAACGTGCCGCTGCCGGGCGAAAGCCCGTTCAAGACGCCTCCGGGCTCGGCCGGGCGGTCGCTGCTGGTCAACACGGGCTCCATGGTGGCCCTGATCGTGCTGTGCCTGCCGGCGCTGATTCCGGCAGTGGCGGCCCTGGTCACCGGCAGCCCGCTCTGGAGCTGGACGGCGCTCGCGCTGGGCGTCGGCTGGGGCTGCGCCGCGATGGTCCTGGGCATCCGGATCGGCGGCACCTGGGTGGACCGCCGCGGACCCGAGCTGCTGGCCCAGGTCGCGGTCCACAAGTGAGCATGCGGACGACGGCGGCGCGCACCGGGCACCTGGGCGCCGCCGTCGTCCGCGGGTACTAAGATGGTTCTCATGAGCCTGCCACCAGATCCCTTCGAGAACGATCCGGCGCACAGCGACCCCCGCGGCGGAACCGCCGTCATCGAACGCCAGGAACAGCGCGAGCTCGTTGAGCCCGGCGACGCCGAGCGCTTTTCGCACTACGTGCGCAAGGAAAAAATCATGGAGTCCGCCCTCACGGGTGAACCGGTGATCGCCCTGTGCGGCAAGGTGTGGACTCCGGGCCGCGATCCGAAGAAGTTCCCGGTCTGCCCGCAGTGCAAGGAGATTTACGAGGGTCTGCGCCCCGGCGGCGACGACTCCGGCAAGAAGCGCTGACTTTTCCCCAGGCCACGGCCCCGGCACAGCTGCCCGGGTCGTGGCCTGAGTGCGTCCAGCGCCCCCGCGTGCCCCCTGTCCGCGGGGGCTGCGCACCGGCAACACCCCGCAATCCTGAAAGGTGCCCTCCGACGAGTGAGCTCTGAAACCCTCTTCGGCTCCGGCCCGACCCTGCCGCCCGCCTATCCCGAACGTGCCGCCTGGGGCACCGCGCCCAAGCTCCGCCAGTGGCAGGCGGAAGCCCTGGAAAAGTACTTCGCCAAGAACGCCGGCGACTTCCTCGCCGTCGCGACCCCCGGCGCCGGCAAGACCACCTTCGCGCTGCGCGTGGCCACGGAACTCGTGGACCGCGGCATCGTGAACCGGATCACCGTCGTCGCGCCCACCGACCACCTCAAGCGCCAGTGGGCCGACGCCGCGGCCCGGGTGGGGCTGGCGCTGGATCCGAACTTCAAGAACTCCGACGGCCGGCACGGCGCCGGCTTCATCGGCGTGGCCGTCACCTACGCGCAGGTGGCCTCCAAGCCGATGCTGCACCGGGCCAAGACCGAGGCGGCGCGGACCCTGGTGATCCTGGACGAGATCCACCACGGCGGCGACGCGCTGAGCTGGGGCGACGGCATCCGCGAGGCCTTCGAACCGGCCACAAAGCGGCTGGCCCTGACCGGCACGCCGTTCCGCTCCGACACCGCCCCGATCCCGTTCGTGGACTATGTGGAGGACGGCGCCGGGATCCGCCGGTCCAAGGCGGACTACACCTACGGCTACGGCAGCGCCCTGCGCGACCACGTGGTCCGCCCGGTGATCTTCATGGCCTACTCCGGCCAGATGCGCTGGCGCACCAGCGCCGGCGAGGAAATGGCGGCCTCCCTCGGCGAAGCCGCAGTGACCAAGGACATCACCGCCCACGCCTGGCGGACCGCCCTGAACCCCCAGGGCGAGTGGATTCCCGCGGTGCTCGCTGCCGCGGACCGGCGGCTCACCGAGGTGCGCCGCACCGTGCCCGACGCCGGGGCGCTGGTGATTGCCACCGACCACGAGGACGCCCGCGCCTACGCCGGCCAGCTGAAGAAGATCACCGGGGAATCGCCCACGGTGATCCTGTCCGACGATGCGAAGGCCTCGGAAAAGATCGAGGAGTTCTCCGCCGGGACCACCCGCTGGATGGTGGCGGTGCGCATGGTGTCCGAAGGCGTGGACGTGCCGCGCCTGGCCGTGGGCGTCTACGCCACCTCGACGTCGACTCCGCTGTTCTTCGCCCAGGCCGTGGGCCGTTTCGTGCGTGCCCGCAAGCGCGGCGAGACGGCGTCGGTCTTCCTGCCGTCGGTGCCGGTGCTGATGGCGCTGGCGAACTCGATGGAACAGGAACGCGACCACGCCCTGGACCGGCCGGAAAGCGCGGAGGAGGACGGCTTCAGCCCCGAAGAGGCGCTGATGGAGGCCGCGAACCGCTCCGAGAAGGCCTCGGATGAGCTGACCCGGCAGAAGTTCGAGGCCCTGGAGTCCCAGGCTTCCTTCGACCGGGTGCTGTTCGACGGCAGCGAGTTCGGCACCGGCGGCGAAATGGGCAGCGAGGAGGAGGACGACTTCCTCGGCATTCCCGGCCTGCTGGACGCCGACCAGGTGGCCGTGCTGCTGCGCCAGCGCCAGCACGAGCAGCTGCGCCGGGGCAAGGGCCGCTCCGCCCCGGCTCCCGAGCCCGCCGCGCAGGTGGTGGACCACCGCCAGCTCACCGAGCTGCGCGCGCAGCTGAACAAGAACGTCGCCGCCTGGTCCGCCCGCTCCGGAATGCCGCACGGCGTCATCCACACCGAGCTGCGGCGCATCTGCGGCGGGCCCGCCGTCGCGCAGGCCAACGAGGAACAGCTGAACAAGCGGCTGAAAAAGCTGCAGGACTGGTTCATCGGACGCAAATAGCGTCCGCTGAACCAGCCCTGCGGGCTGCGGCCGGTCCTGCCTACAGGTCGGCCAGCTCGACGCCGGCGTCCTCCATCTCCGCGAAGGCCGCCAGGACGCCCTCGCGGCTGATGCCCCGGGTCAGGTCTTTGATCACGGTGGTCGTGTAGCCGGCCGCAACGGCGTCGAGCGCGGTGGCACGCACGCAGTAGTCGGCCGCGAGGCCCACGATGACGACCTCGTCGACGTCGTTCTCGCGCAGCCAGTCGTCCAGGCTCACCGCCTCGTCCGGCTCCTGCACGGCGTCCGGATCCCCGGTGGGCACTTCGTCGTCGGGCACCAGCAGCGCCTCGAAGCCCGAATAGGCCGCCTCGTACTGCCCCTTGCGGAAGAACGCGTCGATCAGTTCGGGATCCAGGTCCGGATGCAGCGCGGCGCCGGAGGAACCGGCCACGCAGTGCACCGGCCAGCTGTCCACGAAATCGGGGTTCTCGGAGAAGTGGCTGCCGGGATCGATGTGCCAGTCCTGGGTGGCGGCCACCAGGTCGTACCGGTCGGCGTTGGTCTCCAGGTAGTCCGTGATCTCGCCCGCGGTGTCGGCGCCGCCGGCCACCGCCAGCGAACCGCCCTCGCAGAAATCGTTCTGGACGTCTACCACGATCAGTGCACGCGCCATCGGCTACTCCTCGTACTCGGTGGGAATGACGGGTTCCCCGCGCTGCAGTCGGGACACAGCAGGGGGCAGTTCGGCCAGCGAGGCGGCATGCCGCTCGCCGGCCCGGGTGACGGCCTTGGGGCCGGTCCAGCCCGGCAGCACCTCGCCGTCGGCGACGAACTGGTGCAGCAGGGGGCGGTCGTTGCTGTCGGAACGCGGGGCGTGGCCCACACCGACCACCTCCGCGGTGGCGGTGCCGGCCTCGTCCAGGCGGCGCAGGGCATACTTGCGCCCGCCCAGGGAGGCCTTGCCCTTGGAGGCCTTGGCCACATCCACGAACCCGTCGGCTCCTTCGCGGCTGACCAGCTTGTACACCAGTCCGGCGGTGGGTGCGCCGGAGCCGGTGACGAGCGAGGTGCCGACGCCGTAGGCGTCCACCGGGGCGGAGGCCAGCGCGGCGATCGCGTACTCGTCCAGGTCCGAGGTGACCATGATGCGGGTGCCCGGGTTGCCCAGGTCGTCGAGCAGGGTCCGTACGGACCGGGCCAGCTCGACCAGGTCACCGGAGTCCAGCCGGACGCCCCCGAGTTCGGCCCCGGCCACCTCGACGGCGGTGCGGACGCCCTGCTCGACGTCGTAGGTGTCGACCAGCAGGGAGGTGCCCAGACCGAGCGCGGCGGTCTGCGCCTCGAAGGCCTGCTTTTCGGAGTCGTGCAGCAGGGTGAAGGAGTGGGCGGCGGTGCCCACCGTGCGCAGGTCGTAGCGCAGTCCTGCCTCCAGGTTGGAGGTGCTGTTGAAGCCGGCGATGACGGCGGCCCGGGCCGCGGCGACCGCGGCCTCCTCGTGCGTGCGGCGCGAGCCCATCTCGATGCAGGGCCGGCCCTGTGCGGCGAGGGTCATCCGGGAGGCCGCGGAGGCGACGGCGCTGTCATGGTTCAGGACCGAAAGCAGCATGGTCTCGAGGATGCAGGCCTCCGCGAAGCTGGACTCCACGATGAGGATCGGCGAATGCGGGAAGTAGGCCTCGCCCTCCGCGTAGCCGAAGATGTTGCCGCTGAAACGGAAGTCGGCCAGCCAGTTGAGGGTGCCCGCATCCACCACCCGGCTGGCTTCCAGGAAGGCCAGCTGCCGGTCCGAGAAGCGGAAGGTCGACAGCAGCTCCAGCAGGCGGCCGGTGCCGGCGACCACCCCGTAGCGGCGCCCGTCCGGCAGCCGCCGGGCGAAGACTTCGAAGACCGAGCGGCGCTCCGCGGTGCCCGCATGCAGGGCGGCCTGGAGCATGGTCAGCTCGTAGTGGTCGGTGTACAGGGCCGAATGGGGCGGCTGCCAGGTGCTGAGGCTGTTCACGGATACGACTTTAGCCCCCGAGGCGCCGTGCCGCTCCTGCTGTGACGACGGCTCCCTACAATGGAACGATGAGCATTGCCACCGAGCCCGGCACCCGCACCGGCGGACAGACGGAGCAGCAGGACCTGACGGTCTCCGACGTCCCGTGGGTGGTGATTGTCTGGAACGACCCGGTGAACCTGATGAGCTACGTCAGCTACGTCTTCCAGAGCCACTTCGGCTATTCGGCCGCGAAGGCGCACCGGCTGATGCTCGAGGTGCATGAGCAGGGCAGGTCGGTGGTGGCCTCGGGCAGCCGGGAGGAAGCCGAGCGGCATGTGCAGGCCCTGCACACGTACGGGCTCTGGGCGACGTTCCGCCGCGCCGACGAGTCCTGAGCCGGCTCCGGCTCCCGACGACCCCAACCACGAAGTACGGACGGACACCATGGCAACAGGTTTCAAACTGACCCGCCGGGGCATCGCGGCCTCGCTTGAGCAGGGGGAGCGGGACCTGCTGCGCAGCCTCTTCGCCGACGTCCTCGGCATGCTCGAGTCCGCCGCCCCGAAGGACGAGGATCCGCTGGCGGCCCTGGTGGGCATGGACTCCTCCGCCCGGGTCCCGGAGGACCCCGCCCTGCTGCGGCTGCTGCCTAACGCGGTGCGCGGCGACGACGGCGAGGCCCTGGAGTTCCGCCGGCTCACCGAGCGCTCGCTGCGGGAAAGCAAGGCCGGAGCGCTGCGCGGTGCCGCCCTGCTGCTGGAATCCTCGCCCGTCGTGCTGGACGACGAGCAGGCCCGCTGGTTCGCCCGCGCCTTGAACGACGTCCGGCTGGTGCTGGGCGAACGGCTCGGGCTGCGCACCGATGAGGACGCCGAACGCCTGCACGGGATCACCGATCCGGGCAAGGCCGAAAACGTCGAGGACTACTTGGCGCTGGTCTACAACTTCGTGACCTGGCTGCAGGAGACGCTCATGACAGCCATGCTCGGGCAGCTGCCCCGGCGCTAGTCGGAAACCCGGGCGCAGCGGGTTCCCGATCCGCGTGTTTTGTGACCAACGGCACGAACCCCCGGGTGGGCCGGATGGACCGCGAAGACTATTGTCGATACATCATGAGCTCGAACCCCGCCTTTTCCCTGCAGCAGACCCCGGACGCCCCGATCGGTATCTTCGATTCCGGTGTCGGCGGGCTCACCGTGGCGCGGTCGGTCATCGACCAGCTGCCCAAGGAATCCATCCTGTACGTGGGCGACACCGCCAACGGTCCCTACGGGCCGCTGCCCATCGCGCAGGTGCGGGCGAACGCGCTCGGGGTAATGGACGAGCTGGTGGATTCCGGCGTCAAGGCCCTGGTCATTGCCTGCAACTCGGCGTCGGCGGCGGTGCTCCGGGACGCCCGTGAACGCTACACACGGCGCTGGGGCATTCCGGTGATCGAAGTCATCCAGCCTGCGGTCCGCCGCGCCGTCGCCGCCACCCGCACCGGACGGATCGGCGTGATCGGCACGGCGGCGACGATCGGCTCCCGGGCCTATGACGACACCTTCGCCGCCGCCCCCCACCTGGAGGTGTCCTCGGTGGCCTGCCCCGCCTTCGTGGACTACGTGGAGGCCGGCATCACCTCCGGCGCCGAACTGCTCGCCACCGCGGAGGAGTACCTCGCGCCGCTGAAGGAACGCCGGGTCGACACGCTGGTCCTGGGCTGCACCCATTACCCGCTGCTCACCGGCGTCATCTCCTACGTCATGGGCGAAGAGGTCACCCTCGTCTCCAGTGCCGAGGAGACGGCGAAGGACGTCTACCGCGCCCTGGTCTCGCACGGCCTGCAGCGCGACGCCGACGCCGTGCCCGAGCACCACTTCCTGGCCACCGGCGACGCGGCCTCCTTCGAGCGCCTCGCCCGCCGCTTCCTAGGCCCCGAGGTAACCGCCGTCGAGCAGGTCGACAGCGTCTCGGCCCACTATCCCACCGGCAGCATGGCCCGGATCACCCCCGAGCTGGCCGCGGCGGCCCGCGCCGAGACCCGGCTGCGGGCGGCGTCGGGACACGGTGCCGCATGAAGCTGACCATTGTGGGCTGCAGCGGCTCCTTCCCGGGCCCGGCCTCACCGGCCTCCTGCTACCTGGTGACCGCGAACGACGGCGAACGGGACTGGCGGATCCTGCTGGACCTGGGCAACGGGTCCCTGGGTGCCCTGCAGCGCTACATGGACCTGCGCGACATTGACGCCGTGCTGCTCAGCCACCTGCACCCGGATCACTGCATGGACCTGTGCGGGTTGCACGTGGCCGTGCACTGGGACCCGGCCGGCTGGAACCGGGACCGGATCACGGTCTGGGGACCGGCGGACACCGCCGACCGGATGGCGACCGCGTACGGGCTGGAGCTGGATCCGGGCATGCATGAGGACTTCGAGTTCAACGCCTGGACCGCCGGCCGGCCGGTGACCATCGGGCCGTTCACGGTCACTCCGCATCCGGTGCGCCATCCGGCCGACGAAGCGTACGCGCTGCGCGTCGAGGCCCGCAGCGTGGCGGCCGACGGCAGCGCCACGCTGCGCACGCTCGCCTACTCCGGCGATACCGACTCCTGCCAGGGGCTGATCGACTCGGCCCGCGACGCCGACGTCTTCCTCTGCGAGGCGGCCTTCCATGAAGGCCGCGACGACGCCATTGACGGGGTGCACCTGACGGGCCTGCGCGCCGGCGAGGCAGCGGCCGAAGCCGGAGCGCGCCGGCTGCTGCTGACCCACCTGCCCGTCTGGAACGACGCGAACCGGAGCGTCCAGGAGGCCCGCCGGGCCTACGACGGGGACCTCGCGGTCGCCGTGGCCGGGGTGTCCTATGAGGTCGGCAGTGCGTTCACGGCGCCCCTGGCCGCGGCGCCGGGCCCGGCCGCGCCGGCGGCGGGCCGATAGACTGGCTCAATGACTTCAGCTTCCGCCGGTTCCTCCCAGCCCTCCAGCTCCGTCCAGGCGGGCGGCGCCGTCCGCCGCGCCGACGGGCGCACTCCCGACCAGCTGCGCGACATCAGCATCACCCGCGGCTGGTCCAGCCAGGCTGAAGGTTCCGCGCTGATCGAATTCGGCGGCACCCGGGTGCTCTGCACCGCCTCGCTGACCGCCGGCGTGCCGCGCTGGCTGAAGGGCGAGGGCAAGGGCTGGGTCACCGCCGAATACGCCATGCTGCCGCGGGCCACCAACACCCGCAACGACCGCGAGTCGGTCAAGGGGAAGCTGGGCGGGCGCACCCATGAGATTTCGCGGCTGATCGGCCGGTCGCTGCGCTCGATCATCGACACCAAGGCCCTCGGCGAGAACACCATCGTGCTGGACTGCGACGTCCTGCAGGCCGACGGCGGCACCCGCACCGCAGCGATCACCGGCGCCTACGTGGCCCTGGCGGACGCGGTGGCCTGGGCCAAGGCCAACAAGCTGATCAATGCCAAGGCCGAACCGCTGCTGGACTCGGTGGCGGCGGTCAGCGTCGGCATCATTGACGGGGTGCCCATGCTGGACCTGCCCTACGTTGAGGACGTACGGGCCGAGACGGACATGAACGTCGTCGTCACCGGCTCGGGGAAGTTCGTCGAGGTCCAGGGCACCGCGGAAGGAGCCCCCTTCGACCGGGCCGAACTGGATGCGCTGCTCGACCTGGCCCTGCTCGGCACCGCCGAGCTGGCCGACATCCAGCGCCGCACCCTGGGCCTGGCGTGAGCGCGGCGCCCCGGCTGGTGCTGGCCACCCGCAACGCCGGCAAGCTGCGCGAACTGCGCGAACTGCTCCGCGGGCAGGTGCCCGGGCTCGACGTCGACACCCAGGTGGTCGATGCCGAAGCCGTGGGCGCACCCGACGTGGCTGAAACGGGCACCACCTTCGAAGCGAATGCCCTGCTGAAGGCCCGCGCCGTGGCGGAGGCGACCGGACTGCCGGCGGTCGCCGACGACTCCGGGCTCGCCGTCGACGTCCTGGGCGGTGCGCCGGGCATCTTCTCCGCCCGCTGGGCGGGCCGGCACGGCGACGACGCGGCCAACCTGCAGCTGCTGCTCGCACAGCTGGCCGACATCGCCCCTGAACACCGCTCGGCGGCCTTCGTGTGCGCCGCAGCCCTGGCGCTGCCCGGGGGAGCGGGGGAGCAGGTGGAGCGCGGCGAACTGCGCGGCACTCTGCTGCAGGCTCCGCGCGGCACCGGCGGCTTCGGTTACGATCCGATCCTCGCGCCGGAAGGATCCCAGCGCAGCACCGCCGAGCTGACGCCCGCCGAGAAGAACGCGATCAGCCACCGCGGGCAGGCCTTCCGGGCGCTGCTGCCCGCCCTGGTCCGGGCCCTCGCCGGGGCTCCGGTTCCGCCCCCCGCTGCCCCGTAGGGCAGAATGGGAGGCGCTATGACTATCCTGATTCCCGCCGCCGCCGAGGCCGCCGCCACCGACGGATCCCTGATCGAACGCTTTGCCGACTGGTCCGTCGAGCTCATGGAGACCATCGGTGCTCCGGGAGCCGGGCTGGCCATCGCCCTGGAAAACCTGTTCCCGCCGCTGCCCAGCGAGGTGATCCTGCCGCTGGCCGGATTCGCCGCCAGCCAGGGCAACTTCTCCATCATCGCCGCCCTGATCTGGACCACGCTGGGCTCCGTCGTCGGCGCCCTGGCGCTCTACGGGATCGGCGCCTGGCTGGGGCGGGACCGCATGCGCGCCGTTGTGGACAAGATGCCGCTGGTGGACCTGGAGGACGTGGACAAGGTCGAGGCCTGGTTCGCCCGCCACGGCTACAAAGCGGTGTTCTTCGGACGGATGATCCCCATCTTCCGCAGCCTCATCTCCATCCCCGCGGGCATCGAGCGCATGCCGGTGGGCATGTTCCTGCTGCTGACCACCGCCGGCTCACTGATCTGGAACACCATCTTCGTCTGCGCGGGGTTCCTGCTGGGCGAAAACTGGCACGTGGTGGAGCAGTACGCCGACGTCTTCCAGAAGATCGTCATCGCCGCCGTGGTGATCGGGGCCGCGTGGTGGCTGGTGTCCAAGATCCGCACCAACCGCCGCCGCCGGGCCGCGGAGCGGGGCGACGCCTGAGTGCAGGACCTCGCCTTCACCGCAATTGACTTCGAAACAGCCAACGGATTCCGCGGCTCTCCCTGCGCCGTCGGCCTGACCAAGGTCCGCGGCGGCCGGGTGGTCGAGGAGGCCGCCTGGCTGATGCGCCCGCCCGCCGGACACGACCACTTTGACTTCCGCAACGTGCGGATCCACGGCATTGAGGCGGAAACGGTGGCCTCCGCGCCCCGGTTCGGCGAACTGTTCGCCGAAATCGGAGCGTTCATCGGCGAGGACATCCTGGTCGCGCACAACGCCGCCTTCGACCTGGGCGTCATCCGCTCGGCCCTGGAGGTCTCCGACCTGCCCGGGCCGGCCTACGACTACACCTGCACGGTGCAGCACTCCCGCCGGACCTACACGCTGGCGTCGCATTCGCTGCCGTTCGCGGCGGAAGCCGCCGGAGTGCCGCTGGTGAACCACCACGACGCCGCCGAAGACGCCCGCGCCTGCGCCGGAATCATGATCGACGTCGTCCGCCGCGCCGGCTGCGCCTCGCTGGCGGAGTACTTCGCGGCCGCCAATCTGCGCCCCTCGCATATGCCGGCCTACCGGCCCGGCATCGATGAGATGTCCCGGCCCACCAGGGACATCCTGGCCCGGGGCACCATGCCGCCGGCTCCGCGCTGGCCCAAGGAGGGGGAGAACACGGCGCCGAATCCCGACGCCGACCCGGGCCACCCGCTGTACGGCCGCTCGATCGTGTTCACCGGTGAGCTGGCGATGCCCCGGCAGACCGCCAAGGACCTGGCTGCCGGCGTGGGTGCCCGTCCGGCCAGCACGGTCACCCGCAGCACCGGGGTGCTCGTGGTGGGAGACGGATTCGACGCCGCCGAACTGCGCAGCGGCCGGCTGACCGGCAAGGCGCGGCGGGCGCTGGACCTGATGGAACAGGGGCGCGAGATCCTAGTGCTCTCCGAGGTGCAGTTCCTGCAGATGCTCGAGGCCAGGCTTCCCGCCTAGCCCTCGGCTGCGCTCCCGGTGACCCGGATGAGGTCCGCCGCCACGAGCTCCAGCGCCGCCGCCGCCGGTTCCGCCGCGGAGAGCGACGGCACCGCGTTGTCACCGAGCCAGGTGCCGACCAGCGCGCCGGCCGCTGCGCCGGCCACGGGTCCGCCGGCGGCCGCCGCCGCCTGGACGGCGCTCCGGTAGCCGGTCGGGTCGGCAGGCCGGACAGCCGATGATGGGCCGACCGGCTGGTTCTTCTCCGGCCCGTCTGGCTGCTCCTCGTCCGCCGGTTGGTCGTCCGGCAGCTGCGCGCCCGCGGCAACGGCCAGCACGGCCTGGACGGCCGCGGCCAGCACCACGTCCGCCCGCCGTCCGCTGCCGCCGCCGTCGCCGGCCGGGCCAGCTGCAGGCAGCCGCCCCGCCGCACCCTCCGCCTGCGCGGCGGCCAGGGCCCGGGCCAGTTCGGGCACGGGCTCGGAGCCGGCGAGGGCGGCTGCCTCCGATACAGCCGCCTGCGGCGGCCGGCCCTCCGCCAGGGCGTGGACGACGGCGGCCAGCGCCGCTGCGGCATGCCAGGCCAGCGGATGGCCGTGCGTCAGTGCGGCGCCGTTCAGGGCGATCCGGGCCGCGGCCTCCACCGGAAGATACGGAATCAGTCCGGCGGGCACCGAACGCAGCAGCACGCCGTCGTCGTCGGCCCCCGGGTTGACCGGACGCCCGATGGATCCCATGTCCGGCAGGGTGAGCGCCCGCCCGGCGGGAGCATCGGGCCGGGCGGACACACCGGCGCCGGCCAGCAGCCGGTCCAGCGGGCGCGCCGGGGCAGCCGGGGCGCCGTCGTCCACGGGCAGGCCGCGCACCCGGGCCCAGCGCAGGTAGGCCAGCCAGAGGCAGGCCGTTTCATCGGCGCTCACGCCGTCGTTGGCCCACTGCAGCGCCTCAACGAGCCCGTCCACCGTGTAGAGGGCCAGCTCGGCCTCATCGGTTGGACGTCCCGTCCCGCCGGGGAGTGGCTGCAGCAGGCTGTCGGCGGCCAGCAGGCCGGCGAGGCAGCCCCGGATGCGTCCGGCTGCGGAGGGAACGGCGGATTCAGGCTCTGGGTGCGGAAGGGAAGTCACGGCTACCAGCTTAGGCGGCTTCCGCCGGCGGCCCTGCGGTCCTCCTGCCGGCGCTCAGGGTTTTTCCATGCTGTGCACAGACGCCCCGGGCAGGCTGGGGTAGTTTGTAGCCGGGGCCACACCGGCCCTGCGAAGCATCCCGCGGGCTTCCGCCCGCCCAAGGACAGGACGCGATTTCTCCCATGACTGCTCCCAATACTTCCGGCGCGAGCGCGGCCGGGACCGCACACCCCGAACCCTCCGAGCGCGGCGCCGGGCGCCGCTACGGTCTGGTGGGCCGGTCCGTGGCGGAAGCCGCAGGCACCGCGCTGCTGATCTTCGCAGGCTTCGGACTGACGATCTTCAGCACGCAGGGGGGAGTGCCGGCGCCGTTCGGCTTCGGCCTGGGCCTTGCCGCTGCCATGGTCGCGTTCGGCTATGTCTCCGGCGGCCACTTCAACCCCGCCATTACCGTGGGCTCCGCCGTCGCGGGCCGCACGCCCTGGATCGCGGTCGGGCCCTACGTCGTCGCGCAGCTGATCGGCGCCGTCTTTGGCGTCTTCGTGCTCTGGACCGCCCTCAGCGGATACCCGCAGGTGACCTCCGTCAGCCAGATCTTTGCCCAGTCCGTCAACAGCTTCGGCGAGGACAGTGCCCTCGGCTTCCCGCTGGCGGGCGCGCTGCTGCTCGAGGTGATCGCCGCCGCGCTGCTGACCGCTGTGTTCCTGGGCGCCACGGCCGGTTCCGGCCTGCGTTCCGGTGCCGCGCCCTTTGCCGTGGGCCTGGCCTACGCGGTGCTGCTGGCCGTCCTGGGGCCGGTGACCGGCGGCGGGCTGAACCCGGCGCGGTCCACCGCCCCGGTGCTGTTTGCCGACTTTTCCGGCGGCGGGCAGCTGTGGCTGTTCTGGGTTGCTCCGCTGGTGGGCGCGGTCATCACCGGCCTGATCTACCGCAGCATCGACCTGGTCCCGGGCCCCGCGGAGCGCATTGACGATGGGTCCTCCGTCGCCGGGCCCGCGGCGGAGGGGGAGCGGACGGAGGTCCGCACGCAGCCCCGGACCGGCGCTGCCGCCGGGACCGCCGGGACCACCGGGACTGACGCCGGTCCGGCTGCCGCGGAGGAAACCGGCAGGCCCGACGACACGGCCGGCGACGCGGCGCGCAGCTTCGACACGCCCGGAGACGACGGCGATGAGGGCCGGCGCGGCCGCAGCTAGGACCGCAGCCGGTAGGCCGCCCCCTCCCGGTTCCGGAATCCGGAACTGTCGGAGGTGGCGGGTAGGTTGAAGGTATGCGGATTCTCCACACCTCCGACTGGCACCTCGGCCGTTCCTTCCACGGCGTCGGCATGCTCGAGGCTCAGCGGGACTTCCTGGCCAGGCTGGTCGAGACGGTCACGGAACACAGCGTTGACGCGGTCCTGGTGGCCGGAGACGTGTACGACCGTGCCCTGCCGGGCGTTGACGTGGTCCGGCTGCTTGACGAGGCCCTCGCGGCGGTCACCGGCGCCGGCGCCCAGGTGATCATCACCTCCGGCAACCACGACTCCGCCGCGCGGCTGGGCTTCGGCGGGCGGGTCCTGGAACGCGGCGGGGTGCACCTGCGCACCCGCCCCGCCGACCTGGACCGGCCGGTGCTGCTCTGCGGCCCCGCGGAACAGGGCGGTGGCCGGGGCACCGAACCGGTCGCCGTCTACGGGATCCCTTATCTGGAGCCGCGGCTGGCTGCCGCTGAACTGGGGGTGGACCGCCCCTCGCATGAGGCCGTCCTGGCCGAGGCTGTGCGGCGGATCCGCGCGGACGTCTCCCGCCGGGCCGCCGACGGTGCTCCGGTGCGGCCCGTAGTGATGGCCCACGCCTTCGCCAGCGGAGGCCTCAGCTCCGACAGCGAGCGGGACCTTGCCGTGGGAGGGGTGGGCGCCGTCCCGCTGGACCTGTTCGACGGCTTCGCCTACACGGCCCTGGGCCACCTGCACGGCCGGCAGGTCCTCGCCCCGGGCACCCGTTACAGCGGATCCCCGCTCGCCTATTCATTCTCCGAGGCGGGGCAGGACAAGGGCGCCTGGCTGCTGGACTTCGGGGAGGGCTTCTCGCCCGCGGTGGAGCAGGTGTCCTGGCCACAGCCCAGGCGCCTGGCCGTGCTCCGCGGGGAGCTGGAGCAGCTGCTGGCGGATCCCGGGCTGGCCTGGGCCGAGCAGGCCTGGTGCCAGATCACGCTGACCGACCGCGAGCGGCCCGCCCGCGCCATGGACCGGCTCCGGCAGCGCTTCGCCGACACCCTGGTGCTGACCTTCGATCCGCCGCCCGGTGCCGACGGTCCCGTCCAGACCTACAGCCAGCGGATGGCCCGCGCCGCCGACGATCTCGATATCTGCTGCGGGTTCCTCGAACACGTGCGGTCCCGCGCAGCGGACGACGCCGAGCGCTCGCTGATCGCCGAAGTCCTGACTGCCGTCCAGGCCGAGGAGGCGACGGCATGAGGATCCATCGGCTCGAAATCCAGGCCTTCGGGCCATTCGCCGAACGGCAGGTCATCGACTTTGACGACGTCGGGGCGCAGGGGCTGTTCCTGCTTAACGGCCCCACCGGTGCAGGCAAGACCAGCGTGCTTGATGCGATCTGCTTCGCCCTGTACGGGGGCGTTCCCGGGGCGCGGCAGCAGGCGAAAAGGCTGCGCAGCGACCACGCTGAACCGGCTGCCGTTCCCGAGGTCGTCCTGGAGTTCTCCTCCGGCTGCCGCCGGCTGGAGGTGACCCGGTCACCGCAGTGGGAACGGCCGGCCAAGCGCGCCGGAGGGCGGGCGACGGTCACGGAACAGGCGCGGACCCTGCTGCGTGAACTGGTCAGCGGGCAGTGGGTGGAGAAGTCCGCCCGCAACGACGAAGCGTCCGCGGAAATTCAGGCGCTGCTCGGCATGAACAAGGAACAGTTCACCCGGGTGGTGATGCTGCCGCAGGGCGACTTCGCCGCTTTCCTGCGCGCCGACGCCACCGAACGTGCGGTCCTGCTGCAGAAGCTCTTCGGCACCGACCGGTTTGAGCGCGTGGAGGAGCAGCTGCGACTGGAGGCGGCCGCGGCCGAAGCGACGCTCGCAGCGGAGCAGCGGGAACTGGACCACGTCCTGCGGCGCGCCGACGACGAAATGCTCCGCCACCGCGAGGACCTGTCGGTGACGGAAGCCGGAACGCAGGCCGGCAGCGCCCCCGGGGAACCCGCCGAGGCGGACGGGCCCGGAGAGGACACGGCGGCGGCCCCGGACGAGGCGGCAGATCCGGTCCAGCGCATCGCAGCAGCCGAGGACCGGCTGAGGACGCGGCTCAAGCAGGCCGAAGAGGACCTCGTCGGCGGGGAAGCGGCGGTGGCCGAAGCCGAACAGGCCTGCACCACGCTGCACGCGCGGCGGGAACGCGGACTGGACCGCAGCCGGCTGGCCCGGGACAAGGAGCGCCATCGGCAGGAGGAGGCGTCGCTGGAGCCGGTTCGGGCACAGCTGCAGGCCCACCGGCACGCGTGTGCCGTGGCGGGCGTGCTCGACGCGTGGCAGGCCGCGGCGGATGCGGCCGCGCAGGCCGAAGACGCTGCGGCGGATGCGGTCGATGCCCTGGCCCGCCGCCTGCAGGAGCCGCCCCTGGCCTACGGCGCCCTGCCGGCTGAGCGCGACGCGCTGGCGGAGCCGCTGACCGGGCTTGATTACACCCTGGCCGAGGACCTCGCCGCGGCCAGGGCCGGGCTGGCGGAGGAGGAGCGGGCCGCGCAGCTGGCGGCGGAGGCAACGCTTGCCGCCGACCAGGCCGCACAACATTCCCGCGGTGCCGAAGCGGCCGCCGCCGAACGGCTCCGGCTGCGCGCTGAGCTCGACGCCGTGGAATCGGACCTGGAGCGGCTCAAGGACGCCGGGGCGGTGCTGCAGGGCCTGCGACGGGACCTCGCCGAGGCCGAGGCGACCGCACGGGCCGTGACCGCCTTCCGGAAGGTCGCAGCTGCCGCGGCGTCCGCGGCAGCCGGTGCCGCTGACCTGCGCGGCCGCTACCAGGACCTGCGCGGGCAATGGCAGGACGCCGTCGCCCGCCGCCTGGAACAGGCCGCTGCCGACCTTGCGGCCGGGCTCGTTCCCGGCAGCTCCTGCCCGGTGTGCGGAGCCGTGGAGCATCCGGCGCCCGCACCTCCGCCGGCTGACGGCGAAGCCGTTGATCGGGAGGCCGAGGAGCAGCTGCGCGAGAAGGTCGCGGCAGCCGAAGAGGACTGGGAGGCGGCGCGGCGCGAGGCCGAGGCGCTGGCCCTGCAGCAGGAGGGCCTGCGCGCGCAGGGCGGCGACGGTGACGCCTCGGACGCTGCCGGGCGGGTTCAGGCGCTGCAGCAGGCAATACAGGAGGCCGTCCGCGAGGCGGAAGCCCTCGCCGCCGGCGAACAGCGCCGGGAACAGCTCCAGGCCCGGCAGCAGGGCCAGGCCGAGGCCGAGCAGGAAGCCCGCGTGGCGGAGGCCGCGGCCCGGACCCGTGCGGCGGAAGCACAGCAGCGCGCCGCCGAACTGGCGGCCAGGACCGGAGAGCTGCGCGGCGGGTTCGACACCCTGGCCGGGCGCGTCGCGGTCCTCACCGAACTGCGCCGCCTGGTTGAAGCGGCGCGCACGGCGCTGGGCCGGGCCGAAGCACGCGCAGCCCGAAGCCTTGAGGCGGAGGCCGCCCTGGCCGCGGCCCTGGCCGGCACCGAGTTCGCCGACGCCGGCGGGGTCCGCGGGGCGCTGCTGGACGAGCCCCTGGCGCGGCACCTGCAGGAGCGCGTCGAGGAGCACGAGGAGCAGGGCCGGCGGCTTGCCCTGCGGGAAGAGGCCCTGGGCGGGCAGGACGACGACGGCGGCCGGCCGCTGCCCACGGAGGACGAGATCGCCGCCGCCGAGGCCGGTCTGGAATCCCTGCGGCTGCGGCGCCGCGCAGCCGACCTGCTGGTGCAGCGGCTGCGGGACTCAGCCGATGTCCTCGCCGGGTACGCGGTCCAGGCGCGCGCGGTGAGCGCGCGGGTGGAACCGCTGGCGGCCCGCTGCGAGCTGCTGCGCGGGGTGGCCGACGCCGCCCGCGGGGCGGGGGAGAACCGCTACCGGATGGCCCTGAGCACCTACGTCCTGGCCGCGCGGCTCGAGCAGGTGGCGGCCGCCGCCACGGAACGGCTCGCGGCGATGACCGGGGGCCGCTATGCCCTGGTGCACAGCGACGCCCGTTCGGGGAACCGCAGGGCCGGGCTCGGGCTGCACGTGATTGACGGATGGACCGGCCAGAGACGTGATACCGGCACCCTCTCCGGCGGCGAGGGATTCATGGCGTCGTTGTCACTGGCCCTGGGCCTCGCCGACGTGGTGCAGCAGGAAGCCGGAGGCGTCAGCATCGAGACCCTCTTCGTCGACGAGGGGTTCGGCAGCCTCGACGACCAGTCACTGGAACAGGTGATGGACGCGCTGGAAGGCCTGCGCGACGGCGGCCGGGTGGTCGGGCTGGTCAGCCACGTGGCCGAAATGAAACAGCGGGTCACCTCCCAGCTGCAGATCGTCAAGGGGCGTCGCGGCTCGCACATCGTCACCCGGCTGACCGGCGGCGACATCGGGTAGAATGGCGGGGAAAGCCGGGTCCGGCGCATCGGGAGGAGGGACGATGCGCACAATTTTTCCTGTCTAAGGTCAAATGAGCATCCGCACTTCTTCTTCAGCCTCATCCGACGCCCACACCGATTCCCCCCGGGACCCCGCCGCCGACGGCGCGGCTGTTTCCGACGCCGCTGAGTCCGGACTGACCGGCAGCCGGTTCGGACGGATCCGCCGCCTGGCCGGCGGCAGCTTCTTCACCATCGCCTTCCTCGCCCGCCTGCCCCTGGCCATGCTCACCGTCGGCGCCCTGACCCTGGTCACCGCGGCCAGCGGCTCCTACGCCACCGGCGGTTTCGCCGCCGGAGCGGTAGGCATCGGTTCCGCGATCGGCGCCCCCGTCGTCGGTTTCCTGGCCGACCGCCTGGGCCAGCGCGGCGTCCTGCTCACCACCGCCGTCCTGAACCCGCTGGCCATCGGCGCGACCCTGCTCGGCGCCGCGGCGCTCGAGCCGGACACCGCTCCCTGGGCCGTGCTGGCCGCATGCCTGCTGATGGGCGCCTCCACCCCGCAGGTGGGGCCGATGGCCCGCGTCCGCTGGATGGCCCTGACGTCCCGCCGGGGATCGGCGCAGGACCTGGACACGGCGCTGTCCTATGAGGGGACCGCCGACGAACTGACCTTCGTGCTCGGGCCGGCGCTGGTCGGCCTGCTTGCCTCCGTGATCGCCCCCTGGCTGCCCCTGGCGCTGGCGGCCCTGCTGACCGCCTCAATGGTCACCGCCTTCGCCCTGCACCCGACGGCCGGCGTCGTCGGCGCCGGCCGCAGCGGCAGGGCCGCACCGGCCCCGCTCTCCCTGCGCGCCGGGGCGACGATCGCCGTGCCCGTGCTGGGCATGCTGGCCATGGGCACGTTCTTCGGGTCCATGCAGACCAGCCTCACCGCGTTCAGCGGAAGCTTCGGCATGACGTCCGCCGCCGGCCTGCTCTACGCCGTGATGGGGCTCAGTTCAGCCGCAGCGGCACTGTCCGTCGCCTACTGGCCCGCCCGCATCGGGCCGGTAGCCCGCTGGCTGCTTTCCTCGGCCGGAATGTTCGCCCTGGTCTGGCTCGTCCTGCTGCCCGCTGATGTCCCCACCATGGTGGTGGCGCTGTTCGTGCTCGGCATTCCGGTCGGTCCGACGATGGTGAGCATTTTCGCCGTCGGGTCCGTGGTCGCACCCCGCCACCTGGTGGGCACGGTGATGACGCTGCTGGCCAGCGGCACAGTCGCAGGCACCGCCCTGGGGTCCGCCCTGGCCGGCCCGCTCGCCGAGGCCCACGGCCACGGCGCGTCGCTGCTGGTGCCTGCCGGGGCGGCCACCGCCATGCTCCTGCTCAGCCTTGCCGCCCACCTCGTCCTCCGCCGCACGCGCGCCTGAACCGGTCCGCGGCCCCTGCAGGTTCCGGCCATGCTTTCGGCAGGCTCTGGCCGAGGACCGGAAGGTGGCTTAGTATCAATGAAGGCGCAGGTGGGAGCCACATCCGCCTGCGGAACCGGATCAAGGAGCACCGATGAGCGAATCCCAGAAGGAAAACGGCGGGGCTGGCCCCGAAGGCACCATCCCCGCGCAGGAAGACGGCGTTGGAGCCGCCACGACGGATGAGCCCACGAGCTTCGAGCCGGAGGAGGATCCCGAAGCCGCCGAGGACCAGGGCAACAGCTAGCCGGACACAGACATAAGGAAGGCCCCCGGGGGATTCCCGGGGGCCTTCCTTATGTTCACCTGGCCGGCAGCTGCCGTCGGCTCAGAGGGACGGCGCGTGGTCCGGCGGCTGCGGAATGTAGATGTTGCCGGTGGTGATGCCTCCGGTGACCTGGTCCTCCGGTGCCGGTCCGGCGGCCGGCGGTTCCGGGAGGGACTGCTCGGGTTCAACCGCCAGGGAGCGCAGGGCCACCGCGGCCTCGTGGGCTTCCGGGCGCTCTTCGACCCGGCGGGACGTCATCGCCCGCAGCAGGTCGGTCCACTCCGGCCCGACGTCGGCGGGAATCTCGGGATCGCGCAGCAGTCGGGCCACGGCGGATTCAACGATCGGCCCGGGGAACGCCTTCTCTCCGGTCAGGCATTCCAGCAGCACCAGGCCCAGGGAATAGATGTCGGAGCGTGGCGTGACCTCGCCTCCGGAGGCCTGCTCCGGGCTGAGGTAGCTGGCCGTGCCGATGGTCGCGCCGTGCGCCGTGGCGACAGTGGCTTCGATGAGCCGTGCGATGCCGAAGTCGGTCAGGCGCGGGTAGAGCCGGGTGTCCTGATCCGCCTGCGGAAACAGCAGGATGTTGGCCGGCTTCACGTCCCGGTGGATGACACCGTTGGTGTGCACGTAGTTCAGCGCGTCCGCGAGATCGGCGCCCAGCGTGGCCGTGGTCAGGGCCGGCAGCGCCCCGTTTTTCAGGCGCCGGCGCAGGTCCGGACCGTCGACAAGCTCCATCACGAGGTAGCTGGAACCACGGCCGGTCTCGTCGTGGTAGACGCCGGCGTCGAGCAGGGTCACCAGGCCGGGATGGTTCAGGGTGGCCAGCAGTGAGGTTTCCGTCTGCTGGCGGCGCTGTTCGTCATCGCCGACGGCGCTGGGCTGGAACAGCTTCACCGCCACTTCACGCCCGAGGTTTTCGTCCACCGCGCGGTAGACAGCAGCCGCACCGCCGGAACCAATCAGCTCAACGGTCCGGTACCGCTGTCCCAGGAGTACATCCACGGGTGTCCTCCTCGAGGTTCATCAAACAAATCATCAGCAGACTGAGGAATTTTTCTCCACGAAAGTCCGCCTTGACCATCCTATCTTGTCTTTCTAGCTATTTAGACAATGCGGATAAGCCGTAGCCAAAACGAGATAATCGCCGTGTCTGCGGGGACCGTGCGGCCCCCGCAGACGGACCTACCCGGCGAGGAACCCGATGGCGGCGGTCTTGAAGGCGCGTGAGGTCACCGCGTTGGTGTGCGTCCTGGCGGGCAGCCGCACCAGTTCGGCCTGTCCGCTGAGCTCCACGAGCTCGGGGGCGGTGGCCGCAAGGTCGTCCCGCTCACCGGCGACCAGGAGCAGGGGCATCGACGGCACGAGCGCGGCCGGAGTGAACGGCTCACACTTAATGGCCTCCACCATCTGCAGCAGGGCGCCGACGTCGTTGCCGGGAGCGAGCTGCGCCATCTTCAGCAGCTCCGCCGTCCGGGCATCGGCCACCGGTTCGCCGCCGGCCAGTTCCCTGCGGGCCGCCTCGAGATCGAAGTCGGCCAGCGGGTCGCCGCTGCCGGGCCCGCCGAGCACCATGCGGTGGACCAGCTCGGGCTGGGTCGCGCCGAATTCCCAGGCCAGCCGGGAGCCGAGCGAGTACCCGATGATGTCCACGCCGGAGTCCGGGTCGTCCTCGGCCAGCGGAGCCGTCCCGGCGTCCTGCAGCAGCTGCAGCAGTTCGGCGCGCAGGCGGCTGGGCCGGTATTCCTCCCGGTCCGCCGGCGCCGGGCTGCGCCCGTGGCCGGGCAGGTCCACGGTGATGACGGTGCGTCCGGCCGCGGTCAGCGCCGCGATCCAGCCCGAATCCTCCCAGTTGAGCTTCGTCGAGGAGGCGAACCCGTGCAGCAGCAGGACCGGGCGCCCGACGGCGGCGGCGCCGTCGGGCGCGTGGGTCTCACTGAACAGCCCGGGAGCGGTGCCCTCGACCAGGTGGGACTCGACCCCCACGCTCAGTCCTCGTCGAGGTCGACGGCGGACAGGCGGACCCGGCGCCGGGCCGGACCCTCCTGCGGGACGGTGCCGACGATGCCGGCCGTGTCGTCGGGAACCTCGAAGACGATGAGCGGCTCGCCCACATTGATCTTCTCGCCCGGCTCGCCGTAGATGCGGGCCACGCGGCCGGCCTGCGGGGAGGGCAGTTCAAGCGCGGACTTGGTGGTCTCCACCTCGACCAGCGGCTGGTTGCGCTCCACCTGGTCGCCCACGGACACGAACCATTCCAGGACGGTGGCCTCGATCAGGCCCTCACCGAGGTCGGGCAGGGGGAAGGGAATTTCAGCCACGTCGGTACTCCAATACTCGCTGGATCCCGAAGAGGATCCGGTCAATGTTCGGGATGTATTCATCTTCGAGGTCACCCGAGGGATACGGTACGTCGAATCCGGTAACCCGCTCAACGGGCGCCTTGAGCGTGTCGAAGCAGTGCTGCGTCACGAGCGCGGCCACCTCGGCGCCCAGCCCGGAGGTCAGCGGCGCCTCATGTACGACGACGGCGCGGCGGGTCCGGGCGACGGATGCGGCAAGGCCGGCGGCGTCGATCGGCTTGAGCCAGCGCAGGTCCAGGACCTCGACCTCGATGCCGTCCTCGGCGGCCAGCTCGGCGACCTGCAGGCAGCGCGCCACCATGGCGCCCCAGGCGATGAGGGTGACGTGGCGGCCGGCCCGGACGACCTTGGAGCCCAGCGGCGAGCCGCCGTCGGCCAGGTCCACCTCGGCCTTCTGCCAGTAGCGCGACTTCGGCTCCATGAAGATCACCGGGTCCGGCCGGGAGCCGGCGTACTTGAGCAGGTGATAGGCCTCGTGCGGGCTCGACGGCGAGACCACCTTGAGTCCGGGCACGTGCGCGAAGAGCGCCTCGAGGGACTCGCCGTGGTGCTCGGGGGCCCGGATGCCGCCGAAGCTGGGCACCCGCAGGGTGATCGGCATCGGCAGGGTGCCCCGGCTGCGGTAGTTCATCCGCGCCACCTGGGTAATGATCTGGTTAACCGCCGGATAGGCGAAGCCGTCGAACTGCACCTCGGGGATGGGGTGCCAGCCGGCCATGGCCATGCCGACGGACAGGCCGAGGATGCCCGATTCGGCCAGCGGGGTGTCGAACACCCGGTCGGCGCCGAAACGCTGCTGCAGGCCGTCGGTGATCCGGAAGACGCCGCCCAGCCGGCCGACGTCCTCACCGAGGACGGCGGCCTTGGGGTTGGCTTCCAGGATTTCGGCCAGCGCCCGGTTCAGGGCCTGCTGCATGGACAGCGTCTCGGTGCGCGGGCCGGTGCCGGCGGGGGCGACGGCGTCCACGGACTGCTCCTGGGCAGCGGCGCCGCCGGTGTTGGCCTCTGCGGCGGCGAGGTCCGATGCACCGCGGGCGGTGCTCAGCTTCTCAGACATGCTCGGACTCCTCTCGCCAGGCGGCGGCCTGGGCCTGAAGTGCTTCGGTGGGTTCCTGGAAGACGAAGTCGAACAGTTCGCTGCCGGGGCGCGGCTGCAGCGCCATGACGCCTTCGCGGACGCGGTCCGCCTCGGCGGCGCCGGCGGCCCGCGCTTCGTCGAGGAACTGCTGGTCGGCGACGCCCTCGGAGAGCAGGCGGGAGGCCAGCAGCTCCAGCGGGTCGGTGCCGCCGTCGCGCCGTTCCTCGTCGAGGCTGCGGTAGCGGCCGGGATCGTCGGAGGTCGAGTGCGGGCCGCGGCGGTAGGTCATGGCCTCGATGAGGACCGGGCCCGCACCGGAGCGGGCGTGCTCCAGGGCGGCCCTGGTGGCCTGGACGACGGCGGCGACGTCGTTGCCGTCCACGGTGATGCCGGGCATGCCGTAACCGGCCGCGCGGGCGGCGACGCGGCCGCCGGCGACCTGGGACTCGGTCGGCAGGGAGATGGCCCAACCGTTGTTCTGGACGAAGAAGACCACCGGTGCCTTGAGCACACCGGCGAAGTTCATCGCCTCGTGCACGTCGCCCTGGGAGCTGGCGCCGTCGCCGAAGTAGGTGATCGCCGCGCCGTCGGAGCCGTCCAGGCGCTGGGCGTGCGCCCAACCCACGGCGTGCAGCACCGAGCCGCCCACGACCGCCTGGATCGGGGCGAGCCGGGTTTCGACCGGGTTGTACAGGCCGCCGTGCCAGGAGGCCTTGTGGGTGGACATGTACTGAACCATGTCCACGCCCATGGCCAGGGCGACGCCCATTTCACGGTAGGTGGGGAAAACGAAGTCGCGGGTGGTGTCGACGGCGAAGGCGCTGCCGACCTGCGCGGCCTCCTGGCCCAGTTCGGGGGCGTAGCCGGGAATGATGCCCTGGCGCTGCCAGGCGACGGCGGCGACGTCGAGTTCGCGCACCGCCGCGAGCAGCCGGTACAGCCGGCGCAGCTCGTCCGCGGTCAGCGCCGGGATGCTCGTGGTGTTTAGGTCCATGGAGGAAACGTAGCTGTGGCTGGCGTCACTGAGCAAAGCGGCGCGGAAACGCTGTGCAGCGTGTACAGATCGTGCCGCCGTGCGCGGTCCCGGCTAGGCAATCTGTACAGTTGGAGAGACGATGCCGCAACTGCAGGAGGACCCGCCCATGTCCGTGGATTCACTCGACGCCCGCCTGGTGCGCCTGTTCACCGACGATCCCCGGATGTCGGTGCTCGAGGCGAGCCGGGTGCTCGGCGTCGCCCGGGCAACGGTGCAGGCGCGCCTGGACCGGATGCAGCGCGAAGGCGTCATTGCCGGGTGGGGGCCGCGGATCGATCCGGCTGCCCTCGGGTACGACGTCGTGGCCTACTGCTCGCTGGCGATCGCCCAGAACCGGGGGCACTCCGCGGTGGTGGAGGCGCTGTCGAGGATTCCGGAGATCCAGGAGGTGCACACCGTGTCGGGGGAGAGCGACCTGCTGGCCCGCGTGGCCGCCCGGTCCAACTCCGACCTCCAGCGGGTGCTGGACTCGATCGTGGCCACGGGCACGATCATGCGCTCCTCCTCGGTGATCGTGCTCAACACGCACTTCGAACACCGCACGCTGCCGCTGCTGGATGCCACAGCCGCCGACGGCGCGCCGCGCGGGCGGGGTGCCCGCGCCGTCCGGCCCGCAGGCGACTGACCTGCCACGGGATGTCACAACCGGACGCAGTGCTGTGGGATGAGTTAGAGTCAGCCTGACCTTAACCATTTCCCATCATTCCCACCCCGTGCCGCGGCCCCCTCCTGGAACCCCGGCCGCACCCGGACAGGAGGCGGAACCGTGCACCTGCCCTTCGCCAACGTCTCCGAACGCGAGCAGCAGCCGCCGAGCCTGGCGCTGTCCACGGTGATCTTCGCGCTGCGCCCCGATCCGCGGACCGGACGCAGCTCGCTCTGGCTGCCGCTGGTCCGGCGGATCCGCCAGCCGTACCGGGACCGGTGGGCGCTGCCGGGCGGACCGCTGCTGGCCCGCGAATCCCTCGCTGCCGCCGCGGCCCGCAACCTCGCCGAAACCACCGGCCTGGCCCCCCGGTACCTGGAGCAGCTCTACGCGTTCGGCGGCCCCGAGCGCTCGCCGGCGCCCCGCGTCGTCTCGATCGTCTACTGGGCGCTGGTCCAGCCCGACGAGGCGGCGCTGGCCCGCGAAGAGGAGAACGTGCGCTGGTTTGAGGCGGGCAGCCCCGGCGAACTGGCCTTCGACCACAACGACATCGTCGCCTACGCCCTCTGGCGGCTGCGCAACAAGATGGAGTACGCCTCCATCGCCTACGCGTTCCTGGGCGAGAAGTTCACCCTCGCCCAGCTGCGTGAGGTGTATGAGGCGGTGCTGGGCCGGGAGCTGGACCCGGCCAACTTCCGCCGCCAGCTGCGCAGCGCGGCGGACATCGAACCCACCGACGAATACCTGCAGGGCGGCCGGCACCGCCCGCCCCGCCTGTACCGCTACACCGGTTCCCTGGCCGCCGCCTCCGGCGCGCCGTCGTCCACCCACCACCTGGAGCAGCCATGACCATCGCCCCCTCCGCCGGCGTCGCCGCCGCCGTCCGCCTGCTGACCGGCGCCGCAGCCGCCGCCGGCGCCGCCTCCAACGGCGTCTGCACCCCGGGCCTCGCCGCCGCGCCCTGGGAGCTGGATGCCGCGCCCGTGCCGGCGTACGGCCCGGGCGCCTCGCTGGCCGACCCCGCGCCGGCCGGCACCCCCCGGCAGGGGCCGCTGCCCGAGGAGTACCGGTTGGCCTCCGACGAAGAGCTGGAGGAACGGATCCGGGCCGCCCGGCGCACGCTGGGGAACCGCGCCGTCATCCTCGGCCACTTCTACCAGCGGGACGAGGTGGTGCGGCACGCCGATTTCGTGGGCGACTCCTTCCAACTCGCGCAGGCGGCGCTGGATCGCCCCAACGCCGAGGCGATCATCTTCTGCGGCGTGCACTTCATGGCCGAAACGGCGGACATGCTCTCCGGGCCGGAACAGGCCGTGATCCTGCCGAACCTGGCCGCCGGATGCTCCATGGCGGACATGGCGGACATCGACTCCGTCACCGACTGCTGGGACCAGCTGACCGCCCTGTTCGGTGATGCGCCCGACGCCGCAGGCCGGCAGCCGGTGATTCCGGTGACCTATATGAACTGCTCGGCGGACCTGAAGGGGTTCGTCGGCCGGCACGGGGGCATTGTCTGCACCTCCTCCAACGCGGCCACGGTGCTGCAGTGGGCCTTCGAGCGGGGCCGGCGCGTGCTGTTCTTCCCGGACCAGCACCTGGGCCGCAACACCGCCAAGGCGATGGGCGTGCCGCTGGAGGCCATGCCGATGTGGAATCCGCGCCTGCCGCTGGGCGGCAACACCCCGGACGTCCTGGAAAAGGCGCAGGTGCTGCTGTGGAACGGGTTCTGCTCGGTGCACAAGCGCTTCACGGTCGCCCAGATCGAGAAGGCGCGGGCCGAGCATCCCGGCGTGCGGGTGATTGTGCATCCCGAGTGCCCCATGCCCGTGGTCGATGCCGCCGACGAGGCCGGCTCCACCGACTATATCCGCCGGGCGATTGCCGCCGCGGAACCGGGCAGCATATTCGCCGTCGGCACCGAGATCAACCTGGTGAACCGGCTGGCCGCCCAGCATCCCGAGCACACCATCTTCTGCCTTGATCCGGTGATCTGCCCGTGCTCGACCATGTACCGCATCCATCCGGGCTACCTCGCGTGGGTGCTGGAGGAACTGGTGCAGGGCCGGGTGGTCAACCGGATCACGGTGCCCGACGACGTCGCGGCGCCGGCCCGCGCCGCGCTGGAACGGATGCTGGCGGCCCGTCCGTGACGGTCGCCGTCGTCGGCTCCGGCCTGGCCGGACTCTGGACCGCGCTGTGCACCGCCGCCGCCTGCCCCGGCGAGGACGTCGTCGTGGTGACCAAGGGCCGGCCGGGGGAGGGCAACACCGCCTGGGCGCAGGGCGGCATCGCCGCCGTCCTGGCCGAAGGGGCGGACCCGGGTGACAGCCCGGACCGCCATGCCGCGGACACGCTGGCGGCGGGGGCCGGCCACGGCAGCGCCGAAGCGGTCCGGCTGCTCTGCGCGGCGGCGGACGGACAGATCCGGAACCTGGTCCGCGCCGGGGCCCGCTTCGACACCGGCCCCGACGGCGCGCCGGCGCTGGCCCGGGAAGCGGCACACTCCTTCCGCCGCATCCTGCACATGGGCGGCGATGCCACGGGTGCCGGGATCATCGCCGCCCTGCTGCCTGCGGTGCGCTCGCAGCCGAACATCACCGTCCTGCCGGAGACCATGGCCGTCCGCGTCCTGCTCGACGGCGGCCGGGTAACCGGACTCGAGGTGCTCTCGCGCGGGGCGCGGCACCGGCTGGCGGCCCGCGCCGTCGTGCTCGCCACCGGAGGGGCCGGGCAGATGTACGAGCACACCACCAACCCGGCCTCCGCCACCGGCGACGGCGTGGCCCTGGCCGCCCGGACCGGTGCCCGGCTGCGGGACCTGGAGTTCCTGCAGTTCCACCCGACCTCGCTGAATGTCCCCGGCAACCCGCTGATCTCCGAAGCCGTCCGGGGGGAGGGCGCGGTGCTGCGCGACGACGCCGGGCTGCGGTTCCTGCCCCGGTACGCCCGCGACGCGGAGCTGGCAACGCGTGACGTCGTGGCACGCGGGATCGCCGCACATCTGGCCGCCACCGGCGGGCGCGGGGTCTGGCTCGACGCCACCGGTGTCGCGGCCCGTCACGGGCACGGGTGGCTGGAGCGCCGCTTTCCCGCGCTGGCCGCCCTGACCCGCGGCCACGGCTGGGACTGGGAACGCGAACCGGTTCCGGTGGTGCCCGCCGCGCACTACTGGATGGGCGGCGTGGCCACGGACCTGTCTGCCCGGACCTCCGTCCCGGGCCTGTACGCCGCCGGGGAGACCGCCTGCACCGGTGTCCACGGCGCCAACCGGCTCGCCTCCAACTCGCTGCTCGAAGCCCTGGTCTTCGCCGCCCGGGCAGCAGCCGCGCTCGCCGCTCCCATCGCACAGCGGGAAGCGGCTGAGGAGGCAGTGGTCGGGGCGGTGTCCGGAACCCGGGCATCCGTCGCAGCGGCCGGCGTCGTCCCCGCGCACGATGACGGATCCGATGCCGCGCCCGACGCCGGACCTGCCCCCGATGCCGTCCGGCGGCTGATGACCGCCCACGCCGGCATCCTGCGCAGCGGGCCCGGCCTGAGCTTGGCCCGGACCGCCATCGGCCGGCCGGGGGAGCCGGAGGCGGCCGACCCGGCCGCGCACGAAGCCGCCAACCTGGCCACCTGCGCGTCGCTGCTGCTGGAGGCGGCGCTCGCCCGGCCCGGCAGCCTCGGCGCACACCACCGGACCGAAGACCCGGCCGCGGGCCGGGCCGCCGCCGGCACCCCCGTCGCGGCCACAGCCGAAGAAGCCAGAGCCGAAGAACCCACCAGGAGCCTGATCCCATGACCACCGCCCACTCCGACACTCCGGCAGGACTGCCCGCCGCGCCGTCCGCCGCACCTGCTGCACCGCCCGGACCGGTGACACGGGCCCCGTCGTCCGGTCCCGCGCCCGCCGCCTGGGGGACCGAGGGCCCGGAACCGGCAGCGGTCGAGGCGGTGGTCCGCGCCGCGCTCGCCGAGGACCTGCCCTGGGGTGACCTCACGTCCACCGCGCTCATACCCCCGCACGCTCGGGCGACGGCGTTTCTCACGGCGCGCGAACCCGGCGTCTTCTGCGGCGGTGCCGTCATCGAGGCGGCCTTCCGGGCGCTGGATCCGCAGGCAGAGGTGCTGCTGCTGGTGAAGGACGGCGACGGGTTCGACGCCGGCGGGCTGCTGGCCGAGGTCAGCGGCAACGCCCGGGCGGTGCTGGGTGCCGAGCGGGTGGCCCTGAACCTGGTGCAGCGGCTGAGCGGCATCGCCACGCTCACGGCCGCGTTCGTGGCCGAAGCCGCCGGAACCAAGGCCCGCATCGCCGATACGCGCAAGACCACCCCCGGCCTGCGGATGCTGGAGCGCTGGGCCGTGCGCTGCGGCGGCGGGTCCAACCACCGCTTCAGCCTTTCGGACGCGGTAATGGCCAAGGACAACCACCTGGCCCTGCTCACCGCCGGGGGAGGAGGCCTCGCCGCGGCGCTGCGGGCCGCCAAGGCGCGGCTGCCGCACACCGTGCACTTCGAGGTGGAGGTGGACCGGCTGGACCAGATCGAGGAGGTCCTCGCCGGCGGCGCCCACACCGTCCTGCTGGACAACTTCACCCTTGAGGACCTGCGCCGCGGGGTGGAGCAGATCGCCGGCCGGGCCCTCGTGGAGGCCAGCGGCAACGTCCGGCTCGACACCGTACGGGCCATCGCCGAAACCGGGGTGGACATCATCTCCGCAGGGGCCCTCACCCATAGTGTCCGGGCCCTGGACCTGGGCCTGGACGTCGGCTTTGAGGACGGCGGCGAACCGGACGCCCGCGCATGATCTACCTCGACGCCGCCGCCACCGCCCCCGTGCGCGAAGACGTGCTGCAGACGATTGCCCCGCTGCTGACCCGGGACTTCGGCAATCCCTCCAGCAGCCACGGTGCCGGCGAGACCGCTGCGAGGGCCCTGGACTACGCCCGGCGGACTGCCGCCGGGGTGCTCGGCTGCCGGCCGGGCGAGATCGTGTTCACCTCGGGCGGCACCGAGGCCGACAACCTGGCCGTCAAGGGCTGGGCCCTGGCCGCTCCGAGGGGCCGGCACCTGGTCTCCTCCGCCGTCGAACACCCCGCCGTCCTTGAGTCCCTGGACTTCCTGCGCCGGGTCCACGGGTTCCGGGTCACCCTGGTTCCGGTGGACGCCGAGGGCCGGGCGGACCCGGAGGCCTTCCGGGCGGCGGTCACCGCGGAGACGACGCTGTGCACTCTGATGTACGCCAACAACGAAGTGGGCACCGTCCAGCCCGTAGCCGAGGTGGCCGCGCACTGCCGGGCGCTGCGGGTGCCCTTCCACACCGATGCCGTGCAGGCGGCCGGCTGGCTCCCGCTGGACGTCGGCACGCTGGGCGTGGACGCCATGAGCATCTCCGGGCACAAGCTGGGCGCGCCCAAGGGCAGCGGGCTGCTCTACGTACGCGGGTCGCTGCCGTTGGAACCGCTGCTGCACGGCGGCGGGCAGGAGCGCGGGCGGCGCTCCGGCACCGAGAACGTCGCCGGCGCCGTCGCGGTCGCCGTCGCCCTGGCCCTGGGTGAGGCGGAACGGAGCGAGGCTGCGGAGCGGATCCGCCGGTATCGGGACCATCTGGTGCGCCGGGTCCTGGCCGAGGTGCCGGAGGCGGTGCTGACCGGGCATCCGGAGCAGCGGCTGCCCGCCCATGCCTCATTCTGCTTTCCGGGCACCAGCGGGGAATCGGTGCTGCTGGAGCTGGAACGGGCCGGGGTGCAGTGTTCCAGCGGCTCCGCCTGCGCTGCGGGCCGGGACGAGCCCTCGCCCGTGCTCACAGCCATGGGCTATGACCCCGACACCGCGGGCACCGCGGTCCGCTTCACCTTCCCGACCTCAGTGACGGAGGCGGAGGCGGCGCTCGCCGCCTCCGTCATCGGGCCTGCGGTGGCGCGGGTGCGCGGCCTGGCTCCACGCACCTGACGCCGGAGCCGGGGCCGGTTCCGCAACGCGCCGGCGGGCCGGACCGTCGTTCGCAGCGGTCAGCGTGAGCGCCGTTACACTGCCTGCATGCGCATCCCTTCCCGGCGGACCGCCCGGTTCCGCGGCCCTGCGGCTCCGCCGATCCGCCCTGGCACGACCGCCCAGGGCTCCGCCGCTCCAGCCCAGGCTGCATCCCCTCCACCCGCCGGTGCCGCCCCGGAGCAGGACGCGGCCGGCCTGGGCGCTGAGGCGGCCGAGCGCCTGGCCCGGCTGATCCGCTGCCGTACCGTCTCCTCCCGAAACGCGGCGGAGGTGGACCCCGGCGAGTTCGAGACGTTCATCGCGGCGCTGCGGGAGCTCTATCCCGCCGTCCACGCCGTGCTGGAGCACGAGCGGGTTAACGGGTACGGTCTGCTCTTCCGCTGGCCGGGACGCACCGCGGGCCGGCCAGCGGTGCTGATGGCGCATCACGACGTGGTGCCCGTGGCGGACCCGGACGGGTGGGTGCATCCGCCGTTCTCTGGGGCGGTGGCCGACGGGTTCATCTGGGGCCGCGGTGCCCTCGATGACAAGGGGGCCCTCGCGGCGATCATGGAGGCCGTCGAATCGCTGGCGGCCGACGGCTTCGTCCCGGCGCGGGACGTCTACCTCTCGTTCGGCAACAACGAGGAGACCGCCGGAGACACCGCCGCGGCGGCCGCGGCGCTGCTGGCGGCCCGTGGGGTGCGGCCCTGGCTTGTCCTTGACGAAGGCGGCGCCGTTGCGTCGCAGGCCTTTCCCCTCATCGCCGCCCCCATGGCCGTCATCGGAGTGTCCGAGAAGGGGATCCTCGACGTCGAGCTGTCCGCGGAGGATCCCGGCGGTCATGCCTCCACGCCGCGCCGCGGCGGAGCAACCGCCCGGTTGGCCCGCGCCATCGTGCGGATCGACCGGCGGCCCTTTCCGACGCTGCTGCCGGACGTGCCGGTGGAGATGCTGCACCGGCTGGCTCCGGCGGCGCCGCTGCCGCTGCGCCCCGTGCTGCGCCGGGCCCACGTGCTGCGTCCGGTGCTGGCCGCCGCGTTCAGCAGGCTGGGCGGGGAACCGGGAGCGATGGTGCGCACGACGGCGGCGGTCACCGAACTGCGCGGCTCGCCGGCGTCCAACGTGCTGGCGACCCGGGCCTCCGCCAACGTCAACGTCCGCATTGCGGTGGGGGAGGACATCGCCGGTACCCTGGACCGGCTCCGCCGCATGATCGCGGATCCGTCCATCGCGCTGCGGGTGGTCGAGGGCACCGAGCCCTCGCCGGTATCCGGGACCGCCAACGACCAGTTCCGGCTGCTGGAGGAGACCGTCACCGCCGTGTTTCCCGACGCCGTGCCCGCGCCCTACATTATGCTCGGCGGCAGCGACGCCCGCCGCTTCACCGGCATCAGCGACGCCGTGTACCGGTTCGCTCCGTTCCGGATGGACGCGGCCGCCCGGGCCTCCATCCACGCAGACAACGAACGGCTGGGCGTCGAGGCCTTCGGCGAGGGCATCCTGTTCTACCGGCGGCTGCTGCAGGCCCTGCCGGCGGCCCGGCAATGAGCGCGCCCGCCGCCGGCCTGCGCCGACTGGGCCCGGTGGTGCTCTTCCTGGCCCTGCTCGAGGTTACCAGCGGCATCCTGCAGGGCTACTACACGCCGATCCTGACCGACATTGCCCGCCACCTGCGCATCGCCGACGGCGACGTGAACTGGTTCGAGGCGGCGCAGCTGATGCTCAGCGCCCTCGCCGTGCCGGTGCTGTCCAGGTTGGGGGACCTGTACGGCCACAAGCGGATCCTGATGGTCTCCACGGTCCTCACCGCTGCGGCCTCGTGGGGCGTCGCGCTGGCCCCGGACTTCTGGACCTTCCTGCTCGCCTGGTCCCTGCAGGGCTTCTACGTGGTGTGGCTGCCGCTGGAAGTGGCGTTGATCTACAGCCGTGCCGCCGCTGAACCGGACCAGGCCGCACTGACCCGGCGCGCCGCGGGGCTGCTGGTGGGAGCCCTGCAGTTCGGCGTCATCGTGGGAGCCCTGGCCGCCGGCGCCCTGGTGGAGGTCTTCGCCGGGAGCCTGGCCCTGACCCTGGCCGTTCCCGCCGCCGCCGTGACGGCGTGCATTGCCGCCGTGCAGTTCGGGGTTCCCGACACCGGCGTCCGCGGGACCGGCGGGGTGGACCGTACCGGGTTCGCCCTGCTGGCCCTGGCGCTGCTGCTGCTGACCTCGGGGCTGACGTTCCTGCGGATCAACGGCCCCCACACCGGATGGGTGTGGCTGGTGCTGGCGGCCGGGCTGGCGGCCTTCGTGCCCTTTGTCCGCTGGGAGCTGGGCCGGAAGGACCCGCTCGTGGATATGCGGATGCTGCGCAGCCGGCGCATGTGGCCGGTGCAGCTGACCGCCGGGCTGTTCGGTATCTCGGTGCTGGGCGCGCAGGCGCCCATGTCCACCTTCGCCCGCACCGACCCGGAGGTCCACGGCTACGGGTTGGGCCTGTCGGCCGGCTCCGTCTCGCTGATCATCGGCGCCTACGTGCTGTCGGTGCTGGCCGGGGCGCTGCTCTTTCCGGCGGCCGCCCGGCGCACCACCCCGCGGAACACCCTCTGCGGCGCCGCCGTTCTGGTGGGCCTGGGCTACGGCCTGCTGCTGCCGCTGCACGGCAGCCTGGCCCAGGTGCTGGTCAACATGGTGATTGCCGGCCTGGGGTCGGGCGCACTGGTCGCGGCGCTGCCCGCCGCGGCCGCCGCAGCGGCTCCGCCGGACCGAACCGGAATGGCCACGGGACTGACCAACACCACCAAGACCGTGGGTGGGTCCTTCGCCTCGGCGGTGTTCGGCATTGCCCTGCTCGGCGCGGCGGCCGGCAGCGTGGGCGATGTGGCCGGCGGCGACGCCGCGGCCCCGCTGGCGGGCTACCTCACGGTGTGGGCGGTCTGTTCAGGCACGGCCCTGGTGGCCGCGGTGCTGCTGACGGCGGTGCCGAAGCTGGCCTTTGCCGATGTGCCGCCGGGCGTGGCCGCCGGCTGACCCGGTAGCCCGGCGGGTCAGTCCTTGGCGGCGGCCCGGGTCCGGCGGGTACCGGCGGCGCGGACCTTCACCTTCGGCTCAGGCAGCGGAAGCCCGCCCCGGAGCTTGTCGGTCAGCCGGCGCAGCTCCTCGAGCTCGTCGGCGTCAAGGGCTGCGGTCATCATCTCGTGGATGTCGCGCACGTGGACCCGGCCCAGCCGGCGCTGGACCTGGCGGCCCTCCTCGGTCAGCGAGAGCTCGACGCCGCGCTGGTCCTCGGCCGCGGGGCGGCGGCACACCAGCCCCTTGGCCTCAAGGCGCTCGACCATCCGGCTGAGGCTGGGCTGGCTGAGCAGCACATGTTCGTTGAGTTCGTTCAGGCGCAGCCAGCCGGTGGGGCAGCGCGTGAGGTTGAACAGCACGTCATATTCCCTCATGGTGAGGTCCTTGAACTCCGGGCTGCTTTGCAGGCGGCGCATCACGGCCACCTGGGCACGGAACAGGGACTCCCAGGCCTCGGCGGCCTGCTTCACGGGAACGTTGCTCTCCACGGACATCCTCCTAGCCTACTGTTGCTCCGCTGTCGGCAGCGGCAGGCTCGGGTGCCGCGGGTCCTGCGGGGGAACCCGCGGCGCGTGCGGCCACGCGGGCGGCGTGAACGGGCCCGTCCGGCACGTGCGCCGGACGGCGGGAGTCCAGTTCGCGTCGCAGCTCCGGCAGCACATGCTCACCGAACAGGTCCAGCTGCTCCAGCACGGTCTTCAGCGGCAGCCCGGCGTGGTCGATCAGGAACAGCTGGCGCTGGTAGTCGCCGAAGTACTCCTGGAAGGTCAGGGTCTTTTCCAGCACTTCCTGCGGGCTGCCCACCGTCAGCGGGGTCTGGGCGGTGAAGTCCTCCAGGGAGGGTCCGTGGCCGTAGACGGGGGCATTGTCGAAGTAGGGGCGGAACTCCCGAACCGCGTCCTGCGAATTCGGCCGCATGAAGAACTGGCCGCCCAGGCCCACGATTGCCTGGTCCGCCGAACCGTGGCCGTAGTGCTCGTAGCGTTCCCGGTACAGCCCGATCAGGCGCATGTAGTGCTCCTTGGGCCAGAAGATGTTGTTGGCGAAGAAGCCGTCACCGAAGTACGCCGCGATCTCCGCGACCTGCGGGGTGCGGATGGAGCCGTGCCAGACGAACGGGGCGACGCCGTCGAGCGGCCGCGGCGTGGCGGTGAAGCCGCGCAGCGGGGTGCGGAACCTGCCTTCCCAGTTCACGACGTCGTTGTCCCAGAGCTGGCGCAGCAGGTTGTAGTTCTCCACCGTGAGGTCCACCGAGTCCTGCGGGTTCTTCCCGAACCAGGGGTAGACCGGTGCGGTGTTGCCGCGGCCCAGGACCAGGTCCACCCGGCCGTCGGCGAGGTGCTGGAGCATCGCGAAGTCCTCCGCGATCTTGACGGGATCGTTGGTGGTGATCAGCGTGGTGGCCGTGGAGAGGATGAGCCGCTCGGTCTGTGCGGCGATGTAGCCGAGCAGGGTGGTCGGGGAGGAGGCGTAGAACGGCGGGTTGTGGTGCTCGCCGGTGGCGTACACGTCCATGCCGATCTCTTCGGCCTTTTGGGCGATGGCGACGGCGGCCTTGATCCGCTCGTGTTCCGTGGGGGTCCGGCCGGTGATGGGGTCAGGGGTGATGTCGCTGACGCTGAAGACGCCGATCTGCATGGTGTGCCCTTCCGTGGAGTTACCGGTTAAGTATATGCATTTGCATCTACCAACCGCCACGGCTGCGGGGTTATTCCACCGGTGCGGCAGGACCGCGCGCCGCGCGGCGGGCGGCTGACTTCTCCCTCCGTCCTTCAACGAGGCGGTAGAGCACCGGCACCAGGATGAGGGTCAGCGCGGTGGAGGAGACCAAGCCTCCGATGACGACGATCGCCAGCGGGCGGGAGATGAACCCGCCTTCCCCGGTGAAGCCCAGCGCCATCGGCGTCAGGGCGAACACGGTGGCCAGGGCCGTCATCAGGATGGGCCGCAGCCGCTGCCGGGCGCCGCGCATGATGGCCTCCTGCAGCGGCATGCCCGGGCCGCCCTCCTCGCGGGGCCGGCGGTACTGGTTGATCAGGTCCATCAGCACGATCGCGTTCGTCACCACGATCCCGACCAGCATCAGCATGCCCACCAGCGAGGGCAGGCCCACGGGCACGTTGGCCGCCAGCAGCAGCAGGATCGCGCCGGTGGCGGCGAAGGGCACCGAGACCAGCAGGATCAGCGGCTGGATCAGGGACTTGAAGGTGGCCACCATGATGACGTAGACGATGGCGACGGCGGCCAGCAGGGCCAGGCCCAGCTGCCGGAAGGACTCCTCCTGCTGGGTTGCGGCGCCGCTCAGCGACGCGGTCACGCTGGCGGGCAGGTCCAGCGTGTCCAGCTCGGCCTGGACCTCGGCGACGGTCGCGCCCAGGTTCTCTCCCGCGGGAGAGACGGAGACGACGGCGGTCCGCTCGCCGCCGGAGGAGGAGACCGACGTCGGCACCGCCACCTCCTCGACCGTGGCGACCTGTCCCAGCGTCAGGGCCCCGCCGCTGCCGGGCACGGGCAGCGCCCGCAGCTGGTCGATGTCGCTGATGTCGGTGCCCTCACCGATCAGGACGGGGAAGTCATCGGTGCCGATGCGCACCGACCCGCCGGGCAGGGGGCTCAGCGTGGCTGCGACCAGTCCGGAGATCTGCTCTTCGTCGAGGCCGGCGGCGACCGCGCGGGCCCGGTCCACGCTCACCTGGACCACGGGCTGGCTGGAGGAGAGGTTGCTCGTCACCTCCGCGCTGCCGGGCAGCTCCCGCATCGCGTCCGCCACCTGCTCCGCGGCGGGAGCGAGTTCGCCGGGGTCGCCGGCGGAGAGGCTGATGTCCACAGTGTTCGAGGTGCCGAACCCGCCCCCGGTGGTGCCGATGGAGATATCGCCCGCGCTGTCGTCGAGGTCGTCGAGGCCGCTGCGCACGGCGTCGCGCAGGGCCACCTGGTCGATGTCCGGTTCGGTGATCACCGTGAAGGATGCCGTGGAGGCGCTGCCGCCGGTGAAGGCGGAGAGCCCGGTGGAACTGGTGCCCATGGTGACCTGCACGTCCCGGACTCCGTCGATGCCGGTCAGGACCTCCTCCACCTCGGCCGCGGCGGCGGAGGTGCGTTCCAGGCTGCTGCCGGCAGGCAGCTCCTGGCTGACGCTGAACGTGTTCTGCCCGGTGTCCCCGAGCAGGTTGGTCTGCAGCAGCGGGGTCAGGGCCACGGTGCCGGCCAGGATCACCGCGCCGGCGGCCAGGGTGAGGCCGGGCCGGCGCTGTGTGCCGCGCAGGATCGGCAGGTAGCCGCGCTGCAGCAGGGAGCGCTGCTCCTTCGCCTCGGCCGCGGCGCGGAAGGCCTCCGGGTCCGCAACCGGCGGGCCGGACTTCAGGAACCAGTACGCCAGCACCGGAACGATCGTCAGCGAGACGAGCAGGGAGGCGAGCAGCGCCAGGGCGGTGGTCACCGCGAAGGGGCGGAACAGCTCGCCGGCCAGGTCGCCGACGAAGGCGATGGGCGCGAAGACGGCCACGGTGGTCAGGGTGGAGGCGGTGATCGCGCCGGCCACCTCGCGGACGGCGGTGAGGATGGCCGTGCGTTTGTCCTCGCCGTAGCCCAGGTGCCGCTTGATGTTCTCGATGACCACAATGGAGTCGTCCACCACCCGGCCGATCGCGATGGTCAGCGCGCCGAGGGTCAGGATGTTCAGGGAGTAGCCGAACGCGTAGAGGCCGATGAAGGTCACCAGCAGCGACAGCGGGATGGACACCGCGGTGACCAGGGTGGAGCGGATCGAGAGCAGGAACACGAGGATCACCAGCACGGCGAAGCCGAGCCCGAGGATTCCCTCGGTGGTCAGGTTCTCGATGGATTCCTCGATGAAGGGCGCCTGGTCAAAGACCACGGTGAACCTGGCACCCGAACCGAGTTCATCCGACAGGGCCGGCAGCAGGTCCAGCACTTCGTGGGAGATGCCCACGGTGTCGCCGTCGGGGGTCTTGGTGATGGAGATGGCCAGGGTCGGCTCGCCGTTGGTGCGGGTGATCGAGGTCTGCTCCCGGTCCTCGATCTGCACGGACGCCACGTCCGCGATCGTCGGGGGAGCTCCGCCGGCCGCGCCGTCCGCCGTCTCCAGGGGCAAGGCGGCGATTTTCTCCACGCTGTCCAGCGGGCTGCCCACCTGGATGGAGAGGCTGCGGCCCTCTTCCTCCAGGGTGCCGGCGGGGGTGAGGGCGCCGCTGTTCGCCAGCGCGTCCGCGATCGCCGAGACCGGAACGCCGGCTTCGGCCAGCGCGGTCTCATCCGGGAGGATGGAGACGAAGCGGGAGGCGCCGCCGGTGACGTCGGCCGTGCGGACGCCTTCGATCTTCTGCAGCCGCGGCACGGTGAGCCGCTGCAGGTCCGCGCTGAGCTCGCTGAGCGGCTTGTCGGAGGAGACGGCAAGATACACGATGGGGAAGTCGCTGATGCTCCCGGCCAGGGACTGCGGGGTGACGTCCTCGGGCAGGACCTGGCGGGCGTTTGAGATGGCCCGGTCCACCTGCCCGCGCGCACGGTCCAGGTTGGTGCCGTAGGCGAACATCAGGTTGATGGTGGAGATGCCGGAGCGCGAGGTCGCCGAGGAGGATTCCAGGCCCTCGACGGCGGTCAGGGCCGCTTCCAGCGGCTCGCTGACCTGGGCATCCACCACTTCGGGCGAGGCGCCGGGCAGGGCGCTGACCACGGTGATCTGCGGAAACTCCAGGGCGGGAATGAGTTCCTGCTTGAGCGAGCCCAGTGAGATGACGCCGAACACCATCGTGAAGACGGTGATCAGCGCGATCAGGGCCCGGTTCGCCAGGGACAGTTTGGCCAAACGCTCCATGTGCCTTGCCTTGCTCAGGGGCTCAGCGGGGACCGGGATGCGGCGTCGGCCCGTGCGCGTCGCCGCGGGGGACTTGCTTGCAGTTCGGGGCCGGAGGAACAGTGTTCCTCCGGCCCCGAAGTGATGCTAACCGTCCAGGCCGAGGACCCGGTTGGTGTCGTTGGTCAGTTCCTCGAGCAGGTTCTCGTTCTCGTTGAGCTTGACGCCGTAGCCCGGGATCATTTCCTTAATCTTGGGCTCCCAGCCGCCGAATTCCTTGGGAAAGCAGCGCTTGAGCAGGTTCACCATGATCGGCGGGGCGGTGGAGGCACCGGGCGAGGCGCCCAGCAGCGCGCCGACCGTGCCGTCGGCCGAGGTGATGAGCTCGGTGCCGAACTGCAGGATGCCGCCCTTCTTTGGGTCCTTCTTGATGACCTGGACGCGCTGGCCGGCGGTGATCAGTTCCCAGCCCTCGGTGGCGCCTTCGGGGTAGTACTCCTGCAGGGCGCCGGTCTTGCCTTCACGGGTCTTGAGGACCTCGGTGACCAGGTACTTGACCAGGGAGGTGTTGTCCTTGGCCACGGCCAGCATGGGGACCAGGTTGCCCGGGCGGACGGAGAACGGCAGGTCCAGCAGCGAGCCCTTCTTCAGGAACTTGGGCGAGAAACCGCCGTACGGGCCGAAGAGCAGGGAGCGGCGGCCTTCGACGAAGCGGGTGTCCAGGTGCGGCACCGACATCGGCGGGGCGCCCACGGAAGCCTGGCCGTACACCTTGGCGTTGTGCCGGGAAATGATGGTCTCGTCGGTGCAGCGCAGGAACTGGCCGGAGACGGGGAAGCCGCCGAAGCCCTTGCCCTCGGGAATGCCGGAGCGCTGCAGAAGCGGCAGCGCGCCGCCGCCGCCGCCGATGAACACGAACCGGGTGTGCACGGTGCGGGCTTCACCGGTGGCCCGGTTCTTCACGCGCACGTCCCAGCCGCCGTCGGAGGCCCGGGTCAGGTCCAGGACCTGGTGGCCGAAGTTGAGCTCCACGCCGGAGGCGCCGAGGTGGTCGACCAGCTGGCGGGTCAGGTTGCCGAAATCGACGTCGGTGCCGCCGGCCACGCGGGAGGCGGCGACGCGCTGTCCGGCGTCGCGGCCCTCCATGATCAGCGGGGCCCATTCGGCGATCTTCGCGTGGTCCTCGCTGTGCTCCATGGTGCGGAACAGCGGCTGGGCGCTGAGGGACTCGTACCGGCGGCGCAGGTAGTCGGCGTGTGCGTCGCCCCAGACGAAGCTCATGTGCGGAAGCGGGTTGATGAAGCTGTTGGAGATATGGCCCTGGGAGACCAGGAAGGACCAGAACTGCCGGGAGACCTGGAACTGCTCGTTGATGCCGATCGCCTTGGCCGGGTCGACGGACCCGTCCGGGCCGGCCGGGCTGTAGTTCAGCTCGCAGAGCGCCGCGTGGCCGGTACCGGCGTTGTTCCACGGATCGGAGCTCTCCAGGCCGGCCCGGTCCAGCCGCTCAAAGAGGGCAATGTTCCAGTCCGGGGCGAGCTGCTTCAGGAACGTACCGAGCGTGGCACTCATGATGCCGCCGCCGATCAGCAGTACGTCGGTTGTCGTGGCGGAACCCTCCGCCGGGCTTTGTGCAGTCAACTTCATATCTCCAGTCGCGTGGGCGCTAGCCCTAGAAGGGTATCTCTGAAAGCGCGCTTACAGACAATTCTCCGCGCTTGGAAGTCGCGGCGGGTCAGGTGGTCTGCGGATCAGTCAGTTCGATCAGGTTGAAGACCTCGTTGAGCACCGGGGAGGTCGGGTAGCGCACCACGCGCGGGGACATCGCGAGGATGGACACGGGGAAGGCCAGGGGCACGGCGGGAATCCGCGCGGAGATGCGGTCGGCGATCTCCGCGTAGGCGTCGGCCTGTTCCTGCCCGGCGGGCAGCGTTCGCGCCCGCTCGATCTTGGTGGCCAGCTGCGGGTCCTCGTAGCCGAATTCCTGGCTGTAGCTGCCGAAGAGCGGTCCGAGGAAGGTGTCCGGGTCCTCATAGGTGCCGGAGATCCCGAGCAGGTGCAGAGCCCGGTCCCCGTCCGACTGCACCTGGTCGAGGTAGCCCTCGGACCAGTCCACCGGCACCGGGCGGATGTTGAGCCCGACGGCGGTGAGCTGCCGGCTGAGCACCGCGTAGACCCGCTCCGGGGAGGGCAGGTATGCGCGGGTCACCCGGCGGGGGTAGTGGAAGGGCAGCTCGGCGCCGTCGTAGCCGATCTCCTCCAGCAGCGCCTTCGCCTTCTCCGGGTCATAACCGTAGTTGGTGACCGATGAGGAGGTCAGTCCCAGCTTCTCCGGCAGGAACTGGTTGGCGGTCTTGGTGCCGTTGAGGAACAGGCCCTCCAGCAGGGCGGGCTTGTCGATGGCATGGGCAATGGCCTGGCGCATCTTGGGCTCGTCCATGCCCGGGAAGTTCTGGTTCAGGCCCAGGTACAGCACCGAATAGGGGTCCCGCTGCAGGATCTGCTGGCCGCCGCGGGCGAGTTCGTCGACGTCGTCCACCGTGACCAGGTCATAGCCATCCACCTCGCCGTCCTGCAGGGCGCGCAGCCGGCTGCTCGGGCTGGTGATCGTCTTGAAGGCCACCGTGCCGATCTGCCCGCGCGTTCCCCAGTATTCGGGGAAGGAGCGCAGGCGCACCTCGTCGCCCTCCCAGGACTCGAAGCTGAACGGGCCGGTGCCTACCGGGTGCAGTCCGTACCGGCTGACGGGAATGTCGTTCATCCGTTCGGTCAGCTCGTTGGCCGCGGCCTCGCGCAGCGCCTTGGGCGAGGACATGGCGAAGGCGGGCGAGGCCAGCGCGGGAATGAAGCCGGTCAGCCGGTTGCGCAGCGTCACCGCGACCGTGAATTCGTCCAGGACCTCGCAGGATTCATACAGCGCCAGGTCGGGACTGTCGGCGTAGCCGCGGAACACGGCTCCGTACATGAGGTTCTCGGTGCCCCGGGCCGACACAGGAAGGTTGTACCAGCGCTCGAAGTTGGCCCGCACGGCGTCGGCGTTGAACGGTTCGCCGTCATGGAAGCGGACATCGCTGCGCAGGGTGAAGGTGTAGGTCCGCCCGTCCTCGGACTCTTTCCAGCTGCTGGCCAGCAGCGGTGCCGGGGCGCTGGTGAGCGGGTCGGTGCCGACCAGGCCCTCCAGCACCTGCCGGGTCACCCGGTGCGACTCGGTGTCCATGACCAGGGCCGGGTCCAGGCCCGCCGGCCGGGCGGCGGTGGCCAGGGTGAAGACGGCCGACGGCGCCGCGGAGGTGCTCGCTGCGGCGGAGGGGCTGCCGCTGGGCTCGCCGGTGCGGGCGGCGGTGCAGCCCGTCAACGCCAGGGCGGCTCCGGCCAGGCCGGCCCTCAGGACGGACCGGCGGTCGCAGGAACGGGCCACAGTTGCTTCTCCTTCGGGACGTGGGTCCCTGCAGTTCGGGGGTCGGATTCCAGTCTAGGCGATAAAAAACCCGCGAAACCGGAGGAGATCTGCCTCACACTCCTCCCTTTGTGCGGCAGGATGAGTCCATGACTGAATCCAGCCCTGCCCCGGCGCTGCTCGAGGTGAGCAACCTCGCCATTAACTTCCGCACCATCGACGGAGACGTCGAGGCCGTCAAGGAGGCGGGCTTCGTCCTGCCCCAGGGGCGGACCCTGGCCATCGTCGGCGAGTCCGGCTCCGGAAAATCCACCACGGCGATGGCCGTCATCGGGCTGCTGCCCGGCAACGGGCGCGTCGTGTCCGGGTCCATCCGCTTTGACGGACAGGAACTCGTGGGCCTGCCCGAATCCAAGATGCGCGCCATCCGCGGCCGGTCCATCGGACTGGTTCCGCAGGATCCGATGTCCAACCTGAATCCGGTGACGAAGATCGGCACCCAGGTGGCCGAGACCCTCCTGGTCCACGGAATGGCCACGAGCAGGGACGTGGACCGGAAGGTCGTGGAGGTCCTCACCGCTGCCGGGCTGCCCGACGCGGCGGAACGGGCGAGGCAGTATCCGCACGAGTTTTCCGGCGGCATGCGGCAGCGGGCGCTGATCGCCATCGGGCTGGCCTGCCGGCCGCGGCTGCTGATCGCCGATGAGCCCACCAGCGCGCTTGACGTGACCGTGCAGCGGACGATCCTTGACCAGATCGACCGGATGACCGAGGAGCTGGGGACTTCCGTCCTGCTCATCACCCACGACCTCGGCCTGGCTGCCGAGCGTGCGAGCGATGTCGTGGTGATGCACCGGGGCCGGGTGGTGGAAACCGGGCCGGCGCGCCAGCTGCTCGAAGACCCGCAGCATCCCTACACGCAGTCCCTGGTCCGGGCCGCCCCGAGCGTGGCCGCCGTCCGGCTGACGCCCGCCGCCTTCGCCGCTCCCGCCCGGCGGCTGCACGCCGTCGACACGGCGGCCGTCGAGGCCGACGCCTCCGACGCCGGGGCGCCGGGACCGGCGGACCAGATCGCTCCGCCTGCTGCGGCGCAGGACAACATCGTCGAGATCCGGGACCTGAGCAAGGTGTACAAGGTCCGCGGCAAGGGGGAGTTCCATGCGGTTAGGAACGTCTCGCTTGAGGTGCCGCGGGGGCAGACGGTCTCGATCGTCGGTGAGTCGGGCTCCGGCAAGACGACCACGGCGCGGATGCTGCTGAAGCTGGTGGAGCCCACCGCGGGGACCATGACCTTCGACGGCCAGGACGTGGCCGCCCTGAAGAAGGACGAGCTGCGGCAGTTCCGCCAGCGGGTCCAGCCCATCTTCCAGGACCCCTACTCGTCCCTGGATCCGATGTTCACCATCGAGCGGATCCTCGAGGAGCCGCTGAAGACCTACCGCCGCGGTGACCGGTCCGAGCGGTCGGCGCGGGTGCGGGAGCTGATGGACCAGGTGGCGCTGCCCGCCTCCATGCTCACCCGGTATCCCGCCGAGCTGTCCGGCGGACAGCGCCAGCGCGTGGCGATCGCCCGGGCGCTGGCACTGAAGCCGGAGCTGATCATCTGCGACGAACCGGTCTCCGCCCTGGACGTGCTGGTGCAGGCCCAGATCCTGACGCTTCTGGGGGACCTGCAGCGTGAACTGGGGCTCAGCTACCTGTTCATTTCCCATGACCTCGCGGTGGTGCGGCTGATCTCCGACTACGTCTGCGTGATGAAGGACGGCGAGCTGGTGGAGGCTGCCACCTCGGAAGAGGTCTTCTCCAACCCGCGCCATCCCTATACACGCAGGCTGCTGGCCTCCATTCCCGGCAACGAGCTGGGCATCGACGCCGCCGAGGAGGCCTCCTAGCCGCCGGCCCGGCAGACGAAAAAGGGCTGCGGCCCCGGTGGAAACCGGGGCCGCAGCCTTTTCGTTTGCCCTTGCGCCGCCTACTTGCGCCGGGTCTTCGGATCGAGAGCCTCGCGCAGGGACTCTCCCAGCAGGGTGAAGCCCAGCGCAGTCACCGCGATGCAGATGCCGGGCAGGAACGCGAGCTGCGGTGCCACGGCGAGCTCGTTCTGGGCGTACGTGAGCATGCGCCCCCATTCCGCGGATTCCGGCCGGCCGCCGCCCAGGCCCAGGAAGGACAGCGCCGCGGCGTCGATCACGGCCGTGGCAAGGGTCAGCGTGGCCTGCACGATGACCGGCCCCACGCTGTTGGGCAGCAGGTGGCTCATGGTGATCGTGCTGCGGCTCAGGCCCAGGGTCTGGGCGGACAGGATGTAGTCGGCCCCGCGCTGGGAGAGCATGGAGGAGCGCAGCAGCCGGGCGAAGATCGGCACCTGGGAAACACCGATGGCTATCATCACCGCTGCCGGGGTCTGCCCCAGGACGGCGGCGATGCTCACGGCCAGCAGCAGGTTCGGCACGGAGAGCAGCACATCCACGAACCGCATGATGAGCGAGTCCACCCAGCCGCCGAAGCCGCCGGCCAGCAGGCCCAGGATCATGCCGCCGGCCAGGCCGAGCGCGGTCGAGATGACGCCGATAAGCAGTGACGCCCGGGCGCCCCAGATCAGCTTCGACACCACGTCCCCGCCGAAGCGGTCCAGGCCCAGGGGATACGCGTCCAGCTCGCCCGGACCCGGAATGGAGGTCGGAGTGATCTCCGTGCGGCCCGGCAGGTCCTCCCCGCCGTAAGGGGCCAGGACCGGGGCCAGGATGGCCACCAGCAGGAACAGGCCGATGATGACCGCCCCGGCGATGGCCGCCGGATTGCGGCGCAGCCGGCGGAAGGCGTCGCGCCACATGCCGCTGCCGCGGGCTTCGGCGGTCAGCGGCTTCTCGTCGGGGGTCGTTACGGTTCCGCCGGGTGACGGCGGCAGGACTGTACTCATTGCACCCTCACCCTCGGGTCGATGAAGCCGTAGGACACATCAACCAGCAGGTTGATCAGCGAGTACGCCACGGCAATGAAAATGATGAAGCCCTGCAGCACCGGATAATCCAGGTTGAAGATGGCGTCCCGCAGGAAGCGTCCGATGCCGTTGAAGGCGAACACCGTTTCGGTGAGCACCGCCCCGGAGATCAGCAGGCCGGTCTGCAGGCCGATGGTGGTGGTGACCGGCAGCATGGCGTTGCGCAGCACGAACCGGCCGCGGATCGTCTTCTCCATCAGGCCTTTGGCGCGGGCGGTGCGGACGTAGTCCGCGCCCTGCACCTCCAGGACGGAGGCGCGGGTGATGCGCACGATGATGGCCAGCGGAATGGTGCCCAGGGCGATGGCCGGCAGCACCAGGTGCATGATCGCGTCCCAGGATGCATCCCATTCCCTGGTCAGCAGGCCGTCCAGTACGTAGAACTCGGTGACGTGCGTAGCGTTGATCCTTGGATCCTGCCTGCCGTCGGTGGGGAACCAGCCCAGCTGGATGGCGAAGGCCCACTTGAGCATGAACGCAAGGAAGAACACCGGGATGGTGATGCCCAGCAGGGAAAGGACCACGGAGCCGTGGTCCAGGATGCGCCCCTGGTGGCGGGCGGCGAGGTAGCCGAGCGGAATGCCGATGGCGATCGCGAAGATCAGGGCGACGACGGCAAGTTCCAGCGTCGCGGGAAAACGGTTGGCGAACTCCTCGAGCACGGGGCGGCCCGTGACGGTGGAGACGCCGAAGTCTCCCTGCAGCAGCTTGCCGACATAGGTCAGGTACTGCTCGTGCAGGGGACGGTCGAAGCCGTAGGCCTCATTGATGCGGGCAATGGCTTCAGGTGTGGCCTTTTCGCCCAGCAGGGCGGTGGCGGGCCCGCCCGGAAGGCTGCGTACCCAGAGGAACAGCAGGACCGAGAGGCCGAAGAGTGTGGGGACCAGCAGGAGCAGGCGTTTGCCGATGACTCGCAGCACAGAAGTCCTTTCTCAGCCCGGAAGGAGCTGACAGGAGTCGAGAAAGGTCGGCCGGAAGGCCGGAGACGGCGCGCGTCCCCGGCCTTCCGGTGGATGGTTTCGCTACTCGGTGAGCTGGATCTTGTTGAAGACCTCGTCGTTGACGGGGCTGGCCGGGTAGGACTCGACGCGCTCGGAGAACGCCAGCGACGGCGCCGGGTGCGCCAGCGGCACCGCGGGCAGGAACTGGGCGATGTCCTCGTTGATCTGTTCGTACATCGGGGTCTGCTCCTCGACCTTGGTCACCTGGCGGGCTTCCTCCAGGGCCTGGAACAGCTCGGGGTTGTTGAAGCCGAACTCGTCCTTCTCGCTGCCGAAGAACACGCCGACGAAGTTGTCGGTGTCGTTGTAGTCGCCGGTCCAGCCGAGCAGGTGCAGGCCGTGGTCGGGCGTGGCCTGGACCTGGTCCAGGTAGTCCGGGGACCACTTGGCCGGCTTGGCCTCAACGGTGATGCCCACCTCGGCCAGCTGGGCCGAGATGTTGGAGAACACCTGTTCCGGCGTCGGCATGTACGGGCGGGAGACGCCGGTGGGGTAGTTGAAGTCGATGGTGAAGCCCTCCGGGTAGCCGGCCTCGGCCAGCAGGGACTTTGCCTTCTCCGGGTCGTACTCGTAGGTGGTGACGTCCTCGTTGTAGCCGTTGACCACCTCGGGGATGAACTGGGTGGCCACCTTGGTGCCTTCCGGCAGGGTCTGGCGGACCAGGGCGTCCTTGTCGATCGCGTGGGCGATGGCCTGGCGGACCAGGGGATCGGCCAGCTGCTCGACCTGCTGGTTCATGCCCAGGTAGAGGATGGTGAACGGCTCGCGGGGAATGACGTTGAAGCCCTCGTCGGTCAGGGCCTGGGTATCGGCGGGCGCCACCAGGTCATAGCCGTCGATGTCGCCGGCCTGCAGGGCCTGGCGGCGGGAGTTCGGGTCGTCAATGACGCGGAAGATGATGTCGGTGACCTGGCCCTGCTCGCCCCAGTAGTCCTCGTAGGCGGAGAGGGTGATCTGGTTGCCCACTTCCCAGCCCTCGAACTTGAACGGGCCGGTGCCCGTCGGATGCTCCTTGGCGTAGGCGGTCAGCTCCGGAGCCTCCTCGGTGCCCGAGGCGTTGTTGGCGCCGTGCTCCTCCATGGCGGCCGGGCTCTGCATGGCGAAGGCCGGCAGGGACAGGGCGGCGATGAACCCGGCGAACGGCTTGGCCAGGGTGACCGTGGCCTCGTTGTCTCCGGTTGCTTCACAGGACTCATAGGTGGCGGCCTCCGGGGTGTCCGAGAAGCCCTTGAACAGCATCCGGTAGTAATAGGCCTGGCTCTCGGCCTGCTGGATTCCGGTGAAGTTGTACCAGCGGTCGAAGTTCGCGCAGACGGCCTCGCCGTTGAACTCGGTGCCGTCGTGGAAGGTCACGCCTTCCTTGAGGTCGAAGGTGTAGGTCAGCCCGTCCTCGGAGATCTCCCAGTCCTCGGCCAGCAGCGGCTCGGGATCGGCCGTGCCTTCCTTAACCCCGACCAGGCCTTCGAAGATCTGGCGGCTGACGCGGAAGGATTCCCCGTCGGAGGCGAAGGCCGGGTCAAGGGACTTCGGGTCGGACGAGGCCGCGAAAATGAACGTGCCGTCGACGTTGGACTCCCCGCCGCCGCCGGCATCGCCGTCGCGGTTGCTCTCGGCGCAGCCGGAGAGGATGAGGGCGCTCATGGCGAGTCCGGCCGTGATGGCCGAGGCCCGCCTGCCGGACGGGCGGCGCCCGGCGTTCTTGCCAGCAGGTGACATATCGGTGCTCCTAGGGGCGAGTGGTAGGTCACGGCGCAACGGCGCCGCGACTGTGTCATGCGACACAAGCCATGCACAGAGCCTAGGGGCATCGGCGGCCCGGAACGGGCAGGCGGAAGGCGGGTGTGGTCACAATTGGGTCACGGCGTGGCCGGGCGGCGCCGGTCGCAGGAAAGGTGCCGGAACGAAAAACACCCCGACCGATGGGTCGGGGTGTCGGAGCCGAAGGGCTCAGGCGCCGCCCGTCGACCGGGCGGCGGAGAAGTGCGCGAGGAGGGACTTGAACCCCCACGTCCGAAGACACTGGAACCTAAATCCAGCGCGTCTGCCAATTTCGCCACTCGCGCCTGGCCGCCCCCTTGGGGGGGGGCGGGCCAGCCTACAGTGTACCGGAGCCTAGTCGAGGCCGAGGTCGCGGCGCAGCTTGGCAACGTGGCCGGTGGCGCGGACGTTATACTGGGCGAGGCTTACCACGCCCTCCGGGTCGATCACGATTGTGGAACGGATGAGTCCTTCATAGACTTTTCCGTAGTTCTTCTTCTCGCCCCAGGCGCCGTAGGCTTCGGCCACGGCATGGTCCGGGTCGGAGAGCAGCGGAAAGTTCAGCGCCTGGTCCTCCGCGAACCTGGACAGCTTGCTGACCGGATCGGGTGAGATGCCCAGGACGGCGTAGCCGGACTGCTGCAGGCCGGCCAGGCTGTCCCGGAAGTCGCAGGCTTCCTTGGTGCAGCCGGGAGTGGCTGCGGCGGGATAAAAGTAAACAATGACACTGCGGCCGGAAAAGTCGGACAGCGAGACCGGGGTGGACGCCGAGTCTTCGAGGGTGAAATCGGGGGCGACGTCGCCGACGGTCAGTCTGGACATGAGGTGCTCCTGTTTGTATCGATTAGGTTGCGGGGCCCGAGGCCGCGCGACAGCTCAGGACTGCGGTGGCTATCGTAGTCAATGGATTTCAGGCTAGCCGATCGGCCTAATGAATCCGAACCCCTGAAAGGAAGAGTTCTGCTTTATGCCGGATATGGAGCGTTGGCCCACCGGTCGCCTGTTGTCGACTGCCGCACGGCTTGTTGAGCACGCCTGGAATGAGCGGCTGGTCAGCATCGGAGTAACCCACGCCGGCGTCATCGCCCTGGGCGTGCTTGATTCCCAGGGCCCCATGACGCAGGCCCACCTTGCCCAGCTGGTGCGGGTGCAGGCCCAGACCATGGGCAAGACCCTGGCGCGGCTGGAAAGCCACGGGCACGTTAAGCGCGTGCGCAACGACATGGACAAACGCAGCCACATGGTCTCGATCACCGACCAGGGCCGCGAAGCCCTGCATGAGGCGCAGAACATCGAGCGGACCCTGCTGGAAGGCGGCGAGCTGATGTCCGAGGAGCTGCGCGGGCAGCTGCGCCGCGTCATCACCGAACTCGGCAGCCCCCGCTGGCAGGCCGCGGTCGATGTCTCCGGGATCCCGGTGGCCATCGATCCCGCTCCGGGGATGCCGCAGCCCCCGGTGTTGAACGCCGGGTAGTCACGTACGTTCCGCGGCGGCGGGGGGAAGGCCTTCTGGGCCTCCTCCCGCCGTCGTTGTTTGTGGGCCCGGCGTCCGGGGCGTGCAGCCGTTGCGTCGGCGCCGCATAATACAAAAAAAGACTCCCGCCGACTATGTCGGCGGGAGTCTTCATTGTGGTGCACCCCCCGGGACTTGAACCCGGAACCCATTGATTAAGAGTCAATTGCTCTGCCAATTGAGCTAGAGGTGCATTTTGCCGCTGCGCCGGATATCTCCGCGGTGCGCTGCAACGACATGAAACATTACCAGCACTCTGCCCGGAACCTGAAATTCAGGCGGTAAAAGTAGGGCAGATCACATTCCGGAGGGGCCGGGGCGCCTGATCACGCACTCGCCGGCGGTGCCGTCCCACTCCGGCCCGGCCTCCACCACCCAGACCCGCCGCGGTTCCGGGCCGGACGGATCGGCCGGCGCCGGCGGGCGGCGTTGGACCCGGCGGGGGAGCGTGCCCCGCCAGGCGCTGTGGCGCGCGCCCTCCTGTCCGTCCGCACCGTCCGCGCCCCGCCGGACGGTCACCGTGACGGAGCCCCGGTCCGGCGGGCCGGCCCGGCGCCCTGCGCCCGGCGCGCCGGGCGGCGGTGCATCGCGGTCTCTCCGCCGGCGGAGCGCGGCGGCCAGGGCGCCGCCGGCAAGCGCCGCCGCGAACACCAGCCGATTGAGCCGTGAGCGTTCCATCGCCGGTCCTCCCGTCGCTGAGGCATCCTCCTATGACGGTAGGACGGCGCCGGGCCGGCGGTAAACCCGCCCGGATGGCACGCGCCCCGGCGGCGTCGGATACGTTGATCCGCGCCGGTAGGCTGGCGGACATGGCAGACCAGATCCCGTTCCGTCCCGTCCGCACGCTCACCGTTCCGGATGCGCAGCTGCTGCGTGATCTGGGCCCGCTGCCCGAAGCCATCACGGCGGCGGTGTGGGACCTGGCCGGGGAACCGGAGGGTGTGGACGCCGCGGAAGTGGACGCCGTCGTCCTGCCCTACGCTCCCGCCGGCGACTGGCGCCCGGCGCTGGCCCGGGCGCCGCGCCTGCAGCTGGTGCAGACCCAGACCACGGGCTACGACGGCGTGCCCGAACTCGTTGGACCGCAGACCGCGGTTGCCACCGCCGCCGGAGTCCATGCTGCCGCCACCGCCGAACTGGCCCTCGGGCTGATGATCGCCTCGCTTCGGGGCATCCCGGAGGCCGTCCGCAGCCAGGGGCGGCAGCTCTGGGAACCGACGCGGTGGCCCGGCCTGGCGGACCGCCGCGTCCTGCTCCTCGGGGTGGGCGGCATCGGCCGCGAAATCGCGGCGCGGCTGAAGCCCTTCGACGTGGAGCTGACCCGGGTGGGCTCCCGGGCACGCACCGACGCGGAGGGGCAGATGCACGGGGCCGCCGAGCTGACCGGCCTGGCGCGGACGGCAGAGGTGCTCGTGGTCATCACCCCGCTGAACGGGGACACCCGGCACCTGGTCAATGCCGAGGTCCTTGCCGCGCTGCCCGACGGCGCGCTGGTGGTCAACGTGGCCCGCGGGCCCGTCGTCGACACCGCGGCCCTGACCCGTGAAGTCGTGTCCGGAAGGCTGCGGGCCGCCCTCGACGTCGTGGATCCGGAGCCGCTTCCGTCCGGCCACCCGCTGTGGTCGGCGCCCAATGCCCTGATCACTCCGCACAACGGCGGCAACAGCGGCGCGTTTCCGCCGCGGATCGCCGCCCTGCTGCGGAGGCAGGCCGCCCGCTTGGCAGCCGGCAGGGAACCGGAGAACCTTGTCATCCCCGGCCCCTGGGGGCGCGGCTCCTAGCCGATCCGGCGGAACTCCGCCAGGAACCCGGTGAAGTCCTCCAGGTCCGCGGCCTGCTCGACCACCCCTGCGCCGTCGGTTACCGGCAGTCCGGCCTTCGGATGCACCTCGAACGTAAAGACACGGCCGGTGATCGTCGCCACGGCCAGCCGTCCCGGCCCGACCGGCTCGGTGTGGGCCAGGTTGGTGGACCCGACGGACGTCGGCACCTCAACGCCCTGAAGGGTGTGCGGGTCGAAGGGGGCGAAGATGAGCTCCAGGGGATTCCAGCGGTAGCCCAGCACGTAGTGCCGGTCGTCGGCCCCGGCCGGCGAGGCGCACACCAAGTTGTAGCTTCCGTAGTTCGGAATCTGGGAGTCGAAAATCCTCCGCAGGGCCGCCTTGAGTTCGTCGCTGTCCGGGTGTCCCTGATCGGCAGTCATGGGGCCAGTCTAGGGAGGCGGACCGCCGTCGAGGGAGCCCGCGCGCCGGACTGTTACCTGATCGTCAGCACCGGCCGGGAACCCTCCCGGCCCGTCCGGTCGTTGGAAACCGGGGGAGGTCCAGACAGGAAACATGTCCGTAACACGGCACCGCGCCCCGTCACATCCCCGGGCCGCGACCGGCAATGGTCATAGGATTTAGCGCATGAGCGTGGAGAACACCCCAGACATCAAACCGAGAAGCCGTGTCGTCACCGACGGCATTCACGCTGCCCCGGCCCGCGGTATGTTCCGCGCGGTCGGCATGGGCGACGACGACTTCGCCAAACCCCAGATCGGCATCGCCAGCTCCTGGAACGAAATCACCCCCTGCAACCTGTCCCTGAACCGCCTGGCCCAGGGAGCCAAGGAAGGCGTGCACGCAGGCGGCGGCTTCCCCATGCAGTTCGGCACCATCTCCGTCTCCGACGGCATCTCGATGGGCCACGAAGGCATGCACTTCTCCTTGGTCTCCCGCGAGGTCATCGCGGACTCCGTCGAAACCGTCATGATGGCCGAACGCCTCGACGGCTCCGTGCTGCTCGCCGGCTGCGACAAGTCCCTGCCCGGCATGCTGATGGCAGCGGCCCGCCTCGACCTCTCCAGCGTCTTCCTGTACGCCGGGTCGATCATGCCCGGCTGGGTCACGCTCGAAGACGGTTCGGAGAAGCAGGTCACCCTCATCGACGCCTTCGAAGCCGTCGGCGCCTGCGCCGCCGGCAAGATGAGCCGCGGCGACCTCGACCGCATTGAACGGGCCATCTGCCCCGGCGAAGGCGCCTGCGGCGGCATGTACACCGCCAACACCATGGCCTGCATCGGCGAGGCCCTGGGCATGTCCCTGCCCGGCTCGGCCGCCCCGCCGTCGGCTGACCGGCGCCGCGACGAATTCGCCCGCAAGTCCGGCGAAGCCGTCGTCAACCTGCTGCGCAAGGGCATCACCGCCCGGGACATCATGACCAAGAAGGCGTTCGAAAACGCCATCGCCGTCACCATGGCCTTCGGCGGCTCCACCAACGCCGTCCTGCACCTGCTGGCCATCGCCCGCGAAGCCGAAGTGGACCTCACCCTCGAGGACTTCAACCGCATCGGCGACAAGATTCCCCACCTGGGTGACCTCAAGCCGTTCGGCCGCTACGTGATGACCGACGTCGACAAGATCGGCGGCGTGCCCGTGATCATGCGGGCGCTGCTCGACGCCGGCCTGCTCCACGGCGACTGCCTCACCGTCACCGGCAAGACCGTCGCGGAGAACCTGGCCGAGATCAACCCGCCGGACGTCGACGGCAAGATCCTGCGCGCACTGGACAACCCGATCCACAAGACCGGCGGCATCACCATCCTGCACGGCTCGATGGCCCCCGAAGGCGCCGTGGTGAAGAGCGCAGGCTTCGACGCAGACATCTTCGAAGGCACCGCCCGCGTCTTCGAACGCGAACAGGGCGCCCTCGATGCCCTCGACAACGGCGAAATCCACGCCGGCGACGTCGTCGTCATCCGCTACGAAGGCCCCAAGGGTGGCCCGGGCATGCGCGAGATGCTCGCCATCACCGGCGCCATCAAGGGCGCCGGCCTGGGCAAGGACGTCCTGCTGCTCACCGACGGCCGCTTCTCCGGCGGCACCACGGGCCTGTGCATCGGGCACGTCGCCCCCGAAGCCGTCGACGGCGGCCCCATCGCCTTCGTGAAGGACGGCGACCGGATCCGCGTCGACATCGCCGCCCGCAGCTTCGACCTGCTGGTGGACCCCGAAGAGCTCGAAGCCCGCAGGGTCGGCTGGCAGCCGCTGCCGGCCAAGTTCACCAAGGGCGTGCTGTCCAAGTACGCCAAGATGGTGAACTCCGCCTCCACGGGCGCCTACTGCGGCTGATACGGCCTCCCCAACTCCATCCGCCGGGGCGGATGGAGTTGGGGCCCCTCAGGCCGTTGCAGCCTTATTAAGCCCTGCCGCCGAAGTGCCTCAATGGTGCCCTGCCGCCTGAGGTGCGCAGGGTACCTTCCGGGTCAGAACAACAAAACAGCAGAGCGGGGGGCGGTTTCCGGCCCAGTAGTCCTCCCGGATCGGGCGGAGCGTAATGTCCGGAAGGTGGACGCTTCGTCTCATATAATGAGACGAAGGTAACGCCGGTTGACACTCACCAGAGGGGACCGGAAGACTGAGGGTTATGCAGAAGGTAACCGTCGTCCTTATTCAGCGCGTGGCATAAGAGCCCCGTCTGGTAAGTGACGCCACGCGCAGACCCCTACGGAGCCAACCGGCTCGAGGGGTTTTTTTATTGGCTTCAGGAAGCACAAAGGCCCCGCCCGGGATAACCCCCGGGACAGCCGCAGCACAGATCAATATGGATAAGCATCCGCAAAGGAAGTCCTCATGACCAAGGGATCGCCGATCAGCCCCTCGCTGATGGCCCACCGAGCCGGACCGCCGCGCGCGGCGCAGGCCAAGGCCCGAGACACTGCCGGTAGTGCGCCGGTGCTTGCTGACGCCGTGGATGAGCGCATCCAGGGCCCCAACAACATTGTTCCGCCCACCGAGATGACCGGCTCCCAGGCCATCGTCCGGGCGCTGGAGGAGCTGGGCGTCACCGACGTCTTCGGGCTTCCCGGCGGGGCCATCCTGCCCACCTACGATCCGCTGATGGATTCGTCGAAGATCAACCACATCCTGGTGCGGCACGAGCAGGGCGCCGGCCACGCGGCCGAGGGCTATGCCATGGTGACCGGCCAGGCCGGCGTGTGCATCGCGACCTCCGGCCCCGGCGCCACCAACCTCGTCACCGCCATCGCCGACGCGCACATGGACTCCGTGCCCATGGTCGCCATCACCGGCCAGGTCAACAGCTCGGTCATCGGCTCCGATGCCTTCCAGGAAGCGGACATCGTCGGCATCACCATGCCGATCACCAAGCACTCCTACCTCGTCACCAAGGCCGAGGACATTCCCTCCGTGCTCGCCGAGGCCTTCCACATCGCCACCAGCGGCCGTCCCGGTCCGGTGCTCGTGGACGTCACCAAGGACGCCCAGCAGGCGAAGACCACGTTCTCCTGGCCGCCGAAGATCGACCTGCCCGGCTACCGCACCGTGGTGCGCGGGCACTCCAAGCAGGTCCGTGAAGCCGCCCGGCTGATCGGCGCGTCGCAGCGCCCCGTGTTCTACGTCGGCGGCGGCGTGCTGAAGGCCAACGCCTCGGCCGAGCTGCTGGAGCTGGCCGAACTGGTCGGCGCCCCGGTGGTGACCACCCTGCAGGCCCGCGGCGTGTTCCCCGACTCGCACCGCCAGCATGCCGGCATGCCCGGCATGCACGGCTCGGTCTCCGCCGTCACCGCCCTGCAGCAGTCGGACCTGCTGATCACCCTCGGCGCCCGCTTCGATGACCGGGTCACCGGCGTGCTGTCCTCCTTCGCGCCCGGCGCCAAGGTGATCCACGCCGACATCGACCCGGCGGAAATCTCCAAGAACCGCCCGGCCGACGTCCCGATTGTCGGCTCGGTCAAGGAGATCATGCCCGAGCTCGCCGACGCGGTCCGGGCACAGTTCGAGGCCGCAGGCACCCCCGACCTCTCCGCCTGGTGGCAGGTCATCGACAAGCTGCGCGAAACCTACCCCACCGGCTGGTCCGAGCCCGAGGACGGGCTGATGGCCCCGCAGAAGGTCATCGAGCGCATCGGCGCCCTGACCGGCCCGGAGGGCGTGTACGTCGCCGGCGTCGGCCAGCACCAGATGTGGAGCGCGCAGTTCATCAAGTACGAGCGGCCCCGCGCGTGGCTGAACTCCGGCGGGCTGGGCACCATGGGCTACTCGGTGCCCGCCGCAATGGGCGCCAAGGTCGGCAACCCGGACCGGGTGGTCTGGGCGATCGACGGCGACGGCTGCTTCCAGATGACCAACCAGGAACTGGCGACCTGCGTGATCAACAACATCCCGATCAAGGTCGCCGTCATCAACAACTCCTCGCTCGGCATGGTGCGCCAGTGGCAGACCCTCTTCTACGAGTCCCGCTACTCCAACACCGACCTGAACACCGGGGCGGACACCGTGCGGGTGCCCGACTTCGTCAAGCTGGCCGACGCCTACGGCTGCGCCGGCCTGCGCTGCGAACGGGACGAGGACATCGACGCCACCATCCAGGCGGCGCTGGAGATCAACGACCGCCCCGTGGTGATCGACTTCGTGGTCAGCCGCGACTCCATGGTCTGGCCGATGGTCCCCTCCGGGGTCAGCAACGACCTGATCCAGATCGCCCGCAACATGACCCCCAGCTGGGACGAGGAGGAGTAGGACATGGCCCGCCATACCCTGTCGGTGCTGGTCGAAGACGTCCCCGGTGTGCTCACCCGGGTCGCCAGCCTCTTCGCCCGCCGCGCATTCAACATCCATTCCCTGGCCGTGGGCCCCTCCGAGGTGTCCGGGCTGTCCCGGATCACCGTGGTGGTCGACGCCGAGGGTGACCTGCTCGAACAGGTCACCAAACAGCTGAACAAGCTCATCAACGTCATCAAGATTGTCGAGCTGGTTCCCGAATCCTCCGTGCAACGCGACCACATCTTGGTCAAGGTTCGCGCGGATGCCGCAACCCGGCTGCAGGTAACCCAGGCAGCCGAGCTGTTCCGCGCTTCAGTGGTCGATGTGTCCACCGACTCCCTGATCGTTGAAGCCACAGGCACCGCCGAGAAGCTCAACGCACTGCTCTCAGTGCTTGAGCCCTTTGGCATCCGCGAAATTGTTCAGTCCGGAACCCTGGCGATCGGCCGCGGCGCGAAGTCCATGAGCGACCGCGCGCTGCGCAGCGCCTAGTTCCCCCGGATACCTTCATCCAAGACCCAACAGGAGACACACAAGTGACCACCATGTTTTATGACGACGACGCCGACCTGTCGATCATCCAGGGCCGCAAGGTCGCCGTCATCGGCTACGGCAGCCAGGGCCACGCCCACGCCCTCAGCCTGCGCGACTCCGGCGTCGACGTCCGCGTCGGCCTGAAGGAAGGCTCCGCCTCCCGCCCCAAGGCCGAGGCCGAGGGCCTGCGGGTGCTCAATGTCGCCGACGCCGTCGCCGAGGCCGACCTGATCATGATCCTCACCCCGGACCAGGTCCAGCGTTTCGTCTACGCCGAGGAGATCGCCCCCAACCTGAAGGCCGGCGATGCGCTGTTCTTCGGCCACGGCTTCAACATCCGCTACGGCTACATCCAGCCGCCGGCCGACGTCGACGTCGCCCTGGTCGCTCCCAAGGGCCCGGGCCACATCGTCCGCCGCGAGTTCGAGGCCGGCCGCGGCGTGCCGGACCTGATCGCCGTCGAGCAGGACGCCTCGGGCAAGGCCCGCGACCTGGCGCTCTCCTACGCCAAGGCCATCGGCGGCACCCGCGCCGGCGTCATCGAGACCACCTTCACCGAAGAGACCGAAACCGACCTGTTCGGCGAGCAGGCCGTGCTCTGCGGCGGCGCCTCGCAGCTGATCCAGTACGGCTTCGAAACCCTGACCGAGGCCGGCTACCAGCCGCAGGTCGCCTACTTCGAGGTGCTGCACGAGCTCAAGCTCATCGTCGACCTGATGGTCGAGGGCGGCATCGCCAAGCAGCGCTGGAGCGTCTCCGACACCGCCGAGTACGGCGACTACGTCTCCGGCCCGCGCGTCATCACCCCCGAGGTGAAGGAGAACATGAAGGCCGTCCTGGCCGACATCCAGAACGGTGCCTTCGCCAAGCGGTTCATCGACGACCAGGACGCCGGCGGCGGGGAGTTCAAGGACCTGCGCAAGAAGGGTGAGGAGCACCCGATCGAGGCCACCGGCCGCGAGCTGCGCAAGCTGTTCTCCTGGCTGAAGAACGAGGACGACTACACCGAGGGATCCGTCGCCCGCTGATTGCCGCCGGGTAACAATCCCTGCGCTGCGGACTCCTGAGCACGGCGGGCGATAGGCTCGAAGTGCACGCCGCATCGGCAACGGGGCCGGGCCCGGCAACCGCCGGGCCCGGCCCTTTTGCGCGTGAAGCGCGGAACCACCAGAACACGACACCAGCTGAAGAGGTCACCGGTGACTGCCACCAAACCCGTAGTACTCCTCGCCGAGGAACTGTCCCCCGCCACGGTCGAGGCCCTGGGCCCCGACTTTGAGATCCGCCAGGCCAACGGCGCGGACCGCTCCGAGCTGCTGCGCGAGATCGCCGACGTCGATGCGATCCTGGTCCGCTCGGCCACCCAGGTCGACGCCGAGGCGATCGCCGCCGCGAAGAACCTGAAGGTCATCGCCCGCGCCGGCGTGGGCCTGGACAACGTGGACATCAAGGCCGCCACCCAGGCCGGCGTCATGGTCGTCAACGCCCCGACGTCGAACATCATCTCCGCCGCGGAGCTGACGGTCGGGCACATCCTGTCCCTGGCCCGGCACATCCCGCAGGCCTCCGCGGCCCTCAAGGGCGGGGAGTGGAAGCGGTCGAAGTACACCGGCACCGAGCTGTACGAAAAGAAGGTCGGCATCATCGGCCTGGGCCGCATCGGCGCGCTGGTCGCCGCCCGCCTGCAGGCCTTCGGCACCCAGATCCTGGCCTACGACCCCTACGTCACCAGCGCGCGCGCCGCGCAGCTCGACGTCGAGCTGGTTTCCCTGGACGAACTGCTGGAGCAGTCCGACTTCGTGACCATCCACATGCCCAAGACCCCGGAGACCCTGGGCATGCTCGGCACCGAGGCGTTCGCGAAGATGAAGGACACGGCGTACGTGGTCAACGTCGCCCGCGGCGGCCTGGTCGACGAGGAAGCCCTCTACACCGCGCTGACCGAAGGGCAGATCGCCGGCGCCGGCGTCGACGTGTTCGTCAAGGAACCCAGCACCGACCTGCCGTTCTTCGCCCTGGACAACGTCATCGTCACCCCGCACCTGGGCGCCTCCACCGACGAGGCCCAGGAAAAGGCCGGCATCTCGGTGGCGAAGTCCGTGCGCCTGGCCCTGGCCGGTGAGCTGGTGCCCGACGCCGTCAACGTCGCCGGCGGCGTCATCGCCGAGGACGTGCGCCCCGGCATCCCGCTGATCGAGAAGCTTGGCCGGATCTTCACCGCCCTGGCGCACGATTCGGTGACCGCCATCGACATCGAGGTGGCCGGCGAGATCGCCGCCCTGGACGTGAAGGCGCTGGAGTTGGCCGCGCTGAAGGGCATCTTCACCGACATCGTCTCCGATCAGGTCTCTTACGTGAACGCCCCGGTGCTCGCCGAGCAGCGCGGCATCGAGGTGCGCCTGCTCACCACGCCCGAGGCGGATGACTACCGCAACGTGCTGACCCTGCGTGGGGCGCTCTCGGACGGCACCCGGATCTCCGTGGCAGGCACCCTGACCGGGCCGAAGCAGATCGAGAAGCTCGTGGGCGTGAACGGCTACGACCTGGAAATCCCGATCAGTGAGCACCTGGTGGTCCTGCTCTACCAGGACCGGCCGGGCGTCATCGGCGCCCTGGGCCGCGTGCTGGGGGAGAACCAGGTCAACATCGCCGGCATGCAGGTCGCCCGCCGCACCGAGGGCGGCCAGGCGCTGTCGCTGCTCACCGTGGACTCCTCCGTGCCGCAGGAGGTGCTGGAGGCCCTGAAGCAGGAAATCAACGCCGACGTCGTCCGCGAGGTCGACCTGCAGGACTGACGCCTCCACCGGCACGGCCCCCTCAGGGGCGCGCAACGGCAGGGATGGACCGCTTCGGCGGACTGTCCCTGCCGTTGCCGCGTCTCCGGCCGGCAGCGGGATGAGCCGGACTCCGCCCAGGGTAGGAGGAGCACCCGGTACGGTTTCATGCCCGGCTCCGACGCGGGGCAGGCCCGGCCCGGGACAGCATGGAGGCATGAGTACATCCGCGCCCGGAGCGCCCCTGCTGACAGCCGAAAACCTCGTCAAGAGCTACGGCGGCCCGCCCGCCCTGGACGGTGTTTCCCTGGCCGTCCGGCCCGGTGAAGCGGTGGCCGTCATGGGCGCCTCCGGCTCCGGAAAGACCACCCTGCTGCACTGCCTGGCCGGCATCCTGCTGCCCGACGCCGGCAGCGTCCGCCTGTTCCAGGGCGGAGCCGCACCCGTGGAGGTCACTGCGCTGAATGACGACGAACGCTCCGCCCTGCGCCGCCGGGACTTCGGCTTCGTCTTCCAGCAGGGGCTGCTGATCCCCGAACTCACGGCGGGGGAGAACGTCGCGCTGGCCCTGATGCTGGGCGGCGTCGCGCGCCCGGACGCGGAGCAGGCCGCGGCGCACGCCCTGGCCGCCCTGGGCCTGGCCGGCATGGAACAGCGGCGCATCGGTGAGCTGTCCGGCGGCCAGGCCCAGCGGGTCGCCATTGCCCGGGCCCAGGTCACCGGCGCGCGGATCCTGTTCGCGGACGAACCGACCGGTGCCCTGGATTCGCGGACCTCAGCGGAGGTCATGCAGCACCTGCTGCGCTCCGTGCAGGGCAGCGGCCGGGCCCTGGTGGTCGTCACCCATGATCCGGAGGTGGCGCGCTGGTGCGGGCGGGTCATCACGCTGGCCGACGGCCGGATTGCCCACGACACCGCCGGCACGCCCGGCACCGGCCCGATGGGAGCCGCCCGATGAACGCCCCTGCAGCCGCCTCCGCCGCGTCCTTGCCGCCCTCGGCCCCGGCCCCGGCGGCCGGCGTTCCGTTCCGCGTGGCGTGGATGCTGAACCGCCCCGGCACCGCCGGCCGGGCCACGGCCGCGCTGCCCGCGGCGTCCTTCGCCGTCGTCACCACGCTGCTGCTGACCGTGCTGGCCGGTGCCGCCTCATTCCTGCAGTGGCAGGACGAGGAAGGCATCCTCTACCAGGTGCTGGCCGCCTTTGCGCTGATCCTGCTGGTACTTCCGCTGATCACCCTCGGCGGGTCCGCCGCCCGGCTGTCCGCCCGCCGGCGGGACGAGCATCTCTCCACGCTTCGCCTGCTCGGCGCCTCCGCCCGGACCGTGCAGCTGGTGACGGTCCTGGAGGCCACCGCCCTGGCCGCTGCCGGCGCCGTCGCCGGGGTGTTCGGCTACCTGTTGCTGGCGCCCTTCGTGCAGCTGATCCACTTCCGCGGCGCCCCGCTGGGCGCCGCCTACTGGCTGCACCCGGCGGCCCTTGCCCTGACGGTGCTGCTCGTGGTGATCCTCGCCGCCGTCAGCTCGGCCCTGGGCCTGCGGCGTGTCGTCATCTCGCCGCTGGGCGTACGGAACCGGGCCCAGCCGCAGAAAGTGCACAAGGGACGGGCCTGGGGCGCCGTCGCCGTGGTCGGTGTCGGTTTCCTGGCCCTGCTGACTCCGTTCGCCTCCACTGCCGTGGCGGTTGCGGTGGTTTTCGGCGTTTTTGCCTCCGGCATGGCGGTCCTCAACCTGGTCGGACCGTGGCTGGTGGCCCGCTCGGCGCGGCGCCGCCTGCGGCGTGCCCGCAGCCCTCAGGCGCTGCTCGCGGCCCGGATGGTGCTTGATGCGCCCAAGGCGGCCTGGCGGCAGGTCAGCTCCCTGTCGATGGTGTGCTTCACCGCGGTCATCGGCGGTTCGATCACCGCGGCTGCCCGGGGCTCGCAGGGAGAGAACCCGGAGGACTTCCTGCTGCAGGACCTCCAGACCGGAATCCTGATCACCGTGGTGGCCGGATTCCTCATGGTGGCGTGCTCAGCCGGGATCAACCAGGCGGCCGACGTCCTGGACCGTGGGGAGCTGTACCGCAGCCTCGACCGGATGGGCATGCCCCGGCACGTGATCGACGGCGCACGCGTCGCAGCCGTGATGCAGCCGCTGCTGCTGGTGTGCGCGGTGTCGACGGCGACGTCGGGGCTGCTGCTCTCACCGCTGGTGGGCGCGGCGCTGCTCTTTGGCCCTGCTTCAATGGCGATCCTGGCCGCGACCGTGGCCGCCGGCGTGCTGCTGGTCCGGGCCGGGCTCGCCGCGACGGGCCCCGTGCTGAGCATGGCGCTGGAAGCGGAAGCCGGCAAAAGAGGGTAATTTTCTAGTGTGACTTCTTCCGAATCCCGTACCCCGTTCTACATCACCACGGCCATCTCCTACCCCAACGGAGAGCCCCATATCGGGCACGCCTACGAGCACATCGCCACCGACGCGATGGCCCGCTTCAAGCGGCTGGACGGCTACGACGTGTTCTTCATGACGGGCACGGACGAGCACGGGCTCAAGATGCAGCAGTCCGCAGACAAGGAAGGCATCACCGCCAAGGAACTCGCGGACCGCAACTCCGCTGCCTTTAAGCAGATGGAAGCGGACATGGGGACCTCCTATGACCGGTTCATCCGCACCACCGACGCCGACCACTACGCCGCGGCCCAGGCCATCTGGAAGCGGATGGAGGAGAACGGCGACATCTACCTCTCCAAGTACGCCGGCTGGTACTCCGTGCGTGACGAGGCCTACTACGGCGAGGACGAAACCGAAGTCCGGGAAGACGGCGTGCGGTACTCCAAGGAGACGGACACCGAGGTGACCTGGACCGAGGAGGAAAGCTACTTCTTCCGCCTCTCCGCCTACCAGGACAAGCTGCTGGCCCTCTACGAGTCCCAGCCGGACTTCGCCGCCCCGCGCTCGCGGTTCAACGAGGTCATCAGCTTCGTCAAGGGTGGACTGGAGGACCTGTCCATCTCCCGCACCACCTTCGACTGGGGCGTCCCGGTGCCGGGCAACCCGGACCACGTGATGTACGTGTGGGTGGATGCGCTGACCAACTACCTGACCGGCGTCGGCTTCCCCGACACCGACAGCGAAGCCTTCCGGAAGTACTGGCCGGCCGACGTGCACGTCATCGGCAAGGACATTTCCCGGTTCCACGCCATTTTCTGGCCGGCGTTCCTGATGTCCGCCAAGCTGGAGCTGCCCAAGCGGATCATGATCCACGGCTTCCTGCACAACAAGGGCGTGAAGATGTCCAAGTCGCTGGGCAACGTGGTGGCGCCGAAGGACTGGGCGGACCAGTACGGGCTGGACGCTGTGCGGTTCTTCCTGCTGCGCGAGGTGCCCTTCGGCGCGGACGGCTCGTACAACCATGAGGCCGTGGTCGCTCGCATGAACTCCGACCTCGCGAACAACCTGGGCAACCTGGCCCAGCGTTCGCTGTCGATGGTGGCCAAGAACTGCGGCGCCGCGGTGCCGCAGCCTGGAGAGTTCACCGACCAGGACACCGCGCTGCTCGACGCCGCCGGGAAGCTGCTGCAGATCTCCCGCGAGGCCTACGACGTCCAGGACTTCCACGGCGCGCTCGAGGCCACCTGGAAGGTCCTCGGAGACACCAATGCGTACTTCGCCGAGCAGGCGCCGTGGGTGCTGCGCAAGACCGACGTCGAGCGCATGAACACCGTGCTGTACGTGACGCTGGAGGTGCTGCGCATCGTGGCGATCCTCGTCCAGCCGGTGATGCCCGGCAGCGCGGCCAAGCTGCTCACGGTCCTGGGCCAGGACGAGGGCGCAGCACGGCAGTTCAGCGCCATCGGCACGCCGCTGGCCCCGGACACCGCGCTGCCGGCCCCCGCCCCGATCTTCCCGAAGTACGAGGAACCGGCGCAGTAGCAGGCGTCCCCGCCGGCTCCGGACCGGAACACACAGCTGCGGCCCGCACCGATCACGGTGCGGGCCGCAGCTGTGTCCCGGAGCTCCCTTGTCCGGCTCAGACAGCATCCTGGCGCAGGCGCCGGGCTCAAACCATCTCTCCGGGGGCCGCCTGCGATCTTACGTCAGGAACCGCGCGGCGGCGGTGGCCTCCATGACCCCTGCCACCTCCTGCTGCTGGCGCTGAGCCGCATCGAGCAGCTCACGCAGCCGCGACGGGTTGAACCGGCGGTCCCGGGTGGAAAGCACCAGCAGGGTACGCCACATGGATTCCTTCTGCCGCACCAGGGACTGCAGGGTCTCCAGCTCGAGCTGCCCGGTGGGACCGCCCCCGGTGTTCAGCGGATTCAGCGGACCCAACCTTCCGACCAGTGCGCCCGCCCATCCGGCCAGTGCCTTGGCCTTGGACCGGCTGTAGCCCAGCGCGATGATCAGGTTCTCCAGCTCGTCCCGCTCGCCGGAAAGTTCCTCCGCCAGCGAGGTGAAGACCGACTCGTATTCGGACCCCTGCCAGGTATCGGACGCCGCGCGGAACAGGCGCACCCCCGTTTCGGCGCCCACCAGATGGTCGTTCAGGTACGCGGCCAGCGACTCGTGGGCCGGTTTCCAGTCCTGCTCTGCCATCGTCTGTTCCTCCGATTCGGTCTCGGTTGTTTCTGCCTGCAGCTCAGTGTGCTTAGTATCCTTGCAGATCGGCCGGGCTGCTACGAGTTTTGGGACAGCCGAAGGCCCGGCCCGCCGATACGGCGGACCGGGCCTTCGGTCCTTTGCGGATCCGACCGCGGGGCCGGGCCGGGATGCCCGCTCAGTCGGCGGCCAGGCCTTCCACGGGGGAGAGGCGGGCGGCCCGCCGGGCCGGAAGCACGCTGGCCAGCAGTCCGGCGACCAGGGCCACGGCCAGGACCCCGATCAGCTGCAGCCACGGGACGGCCGGGACGACGGCGGCAAACGCGCCGAGCGCCGACTGTGCACCGAGCCAGCCGTACACCACGCCCAGGCCGCAGCCCAGCAGCGCGGCAACACCGGCAATCAGCACGGCCTCCAGGGCGAGCATGCCGCGCAGCTGGCCGCGGGTCAGGCCGAGGGCCCGCAGCAGCGAAGACTCCCGGGTCCGCTCCAGCACGGACAGCGACAGGGTGTTGGCCACTCCCACGAGGGCGATGACCACGGCCACGCCCAGCAGGCCGGTCACCACCAGCAGCAGCACATTGATGACCTGTTCGAAGGCTGCCCGCTGGATGGCCGCGCCATCGATGTAGTAGTCATCAACGTCCAGCACCTCCGCCAGTTCGGTGCGCAGGTCCATGAGCTCGGTGGTGCTCATCCCGGAGGCCACGGACAGCCACAGCTGCGGCTGGGGAGCCGGCTCGCCCAGTACCGGGGCCAGGTCTCCGCCGATCCGTTCGGCCGTGGCCGGGGTGATCAGGGGGTCGAGGTACGGATTTCCGGACTCGATGACCTCGAGCTCCACCTGGGCCGCAGCGCCGCGGACGGTCACGGTCTTCGCAGTGGTGCCCTTGGGCATGGAGATGGTGCCGTCCGTCGGGATCAGTCCCGCGTCGTTGAGCACCGGACCGTCGGCTGCTTCCAGGACGTACACCGGCCAATCGGAGCCGTCCACCTCCACTGCGCCGCCTGGGGACAGCAGGATAGCCTGTTCCACGCCATCCATGCTGAGGGCCTTGCGCACGTCGGCGTCGGTGTACGGTTCCTCGCTGTCGTAGTCGGCATCGACGGAGACATCCACCGGGTACTGCTCCGAGAGGGTGCTGTCGAAGGCGGACCTGGACGTTGCCGCTCCGGTCATCATCATCGCGACGAGGGTGACACCGATCAGCAGTGCCGAGGACGTCGCGGAGGTCCGTTGCGGGTTGCGGACCGCGTTGACGGCCGCCAGCTTGCCCGGGACGCCCAGAGGTGCGGCCAGGGCGCCCACTGCACGGACCAGGTGCGGTACAAACAGCGTGGCGCATATCAGCACGCCGATGAAGCTGAGGATGCCCCCGGGGAGGGCGATCAGCAGGTCCTCGGAGACCGCTCCGGCGCCGAGCAGCAGGGCGCCCCCGGCGAGAATCACGAGGCCGATGGCCAGGCGGATACGGCCGCGGCGGGTACCGGCCCGCACCTCCTCGGCCGGACGCAGCGCCGCCAGTGGTGCAACAGTGGTGGCGGCACGGGCGGGGACCAGCGCGGCGAGCAGGGTGAGGACGATTCCTGCGGCCAGGCCGGCCAGGACGGCGCCGGGGCCCACCGCGAGGGTCGCAAAGCCGGCTTCCGGAACCGTCTTCAGGTAGGCGATGATGCCCGCCATCAGACCGATCGCCAGCAGCACGCCGGCCACTGAGGACACGACGCCGACCACCAGTGCTTCCATGATGACGGACCGGCGGATCTGGGCACGGCCGGCACCGATGCAGCGCAGCAGCGCCAGCTCACGGGTGCGCTGGGCCACCAGCACGGAGAACGTGTTCGAGACCACCAGGGCACAGACCAGCAGGGCGACTGCGGCGAAAGCCAGGAGGATGAGCGTGAGCTGGTCTTCTCCGCCGGTGAAGCCTGCCACCGTCTCGTTCACCTGTTCCGCGGCGGTCCGGACGACAACACCGCTGATTCCGGCGTCGGCGAGCGCCTGCTCCACGTCCGCCTTGGCGCCGGCGGCGTTGACGTCGTCGGCCACGGCAAGCTGAAGGTTGGAGAAATCGGGGGAGGCATTGCCGAGCTGCTGCACTGTGGTGTCGAGGGCATACAACTGGGCTGCGCCGTACAGCATTGGATCCTCCGACGTGCTGACCAGGCCGGTGACCTTCAGCTCCGTCAGCGGGGCAGGAGCCGTCGCGGACCCGGTTTCGGTATCCGCGAAAAACTCGGTATCGAGGGCCAGGACCGAGCCGGGCGCCAGTTCCTGCCGGTCTGCGGTGGCCTCGTCCAGGACCACCTCGCCGTCGGCCGCGGGCAGCGCGCCCTCAGTCACGTCGACCGGCAGCAGTTCGGTGGATTCCGGCATGCTGCGGACCTGGCCGTACGTCCGGTTCCGGCCTTCACCGAAGACCGCGAAGGCCTCGCGAAGGGCATAGGTGCCGGCGACGCCGTCAGCCTCGGCGACGGCGTCAGCCGCGGCCTGGTTCAGGGTCTCCGGCTCGCGCGGATCGGCGGCGGTGAGGACGAGGTCCGCGTTGCGGAAACCATGGCCCACGCTCTGGGCCAGCGAGGCCTTCGAGGAGGAGTTGATGATCAGGGTGGCCGTCAGGAACACGACGGCGATGATCACGGCCAGGGAGACGGCGATGAACCGCCGTGCATTCAGGCGCACCTGCGCCAGGGCAACCCGCAGCATGGTCAGGCCCCCAGGGTGGACAGGGCGGCCAGGACGGAGTCCGGGGTGGGGCTGTCCAGCTCGCCGACCAGCGCGCCGTCGTTCATCAGGACGACGCGGTCGGAGTAGGACGCCGCCACCGGGTCGTGCGTGACCATGATGATGCTCTGGCCCAGTTCCCGGGTGGAGCGGCGCAGCAGGGACAGCACCTCCGCACCGGACTTGGAGTCGAGGTTGCCGGTGGGCTCATCGCCGAAGATGACGTCGGGGCGGGTCAGCAGGGCGCGGGCGACCGCCACGCGCTGCTGCTGGCCGCCGGAGAGCTCATGCGGGCGGTGCTTCAGCCGTCCGGTCAACCCCAGGGTTTCGGTGACGTACCCCAGCCAGTCGCGGTCCACCGTGCCGTTGGCCAGGGAGACCGGGAGGGTGATGTTCTGCTCGGCGGTGAGGGTAGGCACCAGGTTGAAGGACTGGAACACGAAGCCCACGCTGTCCCGGCGCAGGCGGGTGAGGTCGGCGTCCTTCAGCCCGGTGATTTCGGTGTCGCCGATCCAGATGCGCCCGTTGTCGGCGTTGTCGAGGCCGGCGAGGCAGTGCATCAGGGTGGATTTGCCGGAGCCGGAGGGGCCCATGATGGCGGTGAAGGTGCCGGCCTCGAAGCTGACGTCCACGTCTTTGAGCGCGTGGACGCGTGTGTCGCCGCTGCCGTAGGTCTTGTTGAGCTTCTGTGCTGCGGCCGCGCGGGCCGGCCTGCCGGCGCCGGACGCGGCGGAGTGCTGTGCGAGTGTCGTCATGCCCATAACGCTATGGCGGGGGCAGGGGGCGGCACATCGGAGGGTGGAACGGTTCGCCGGCGCCCGGCCTCATACCCTGGGTGGAGCGCCGCCGGCCAGCCGGTAGGACCCGGGGAGCAGGCCGGCAGGGGCCCGCTGTCCGGGCGGCGGGGCCGGGCGGGTTCTAGGGTGCGACGATTCCGGTTTCGTAGGCAATAACCACGGCCTGGACCCGGTCGCGGGCCTCGAGCTTGGCCAGGATGTGCCCCACGTGCGTCTTGACGGTGGCCTCGGAGAGGAACAGCTCCGCGGCGATCTCGGGATTGGAGAGCCCGCGGGCAATGAGCGTGAACACTTCGCGCTCGCGGGGAGTCAGGGACTGGACCCGCGCGGCGTTGCCGCTGGTTTCGGCGCCCGGCTCCCGCAGCAGGGGAGCGACGTGGTCCAGCAGCCGCCGGGTGGTGGACGGGGCGATCACGGCGTCTCCCCGGTGGACGGTGCGGATGGCCTCGAGCAGTTCCTCAGGCGGAGCGTCCTTGAGCAGGAACCCGCTGGCGCCGGCCCGGATGGCCGAGAGGGCGTACTCATCGAGGTCGAAGGTGGTCAGGACCACGACCTTCAGCCGGTCGGGATCCGCCGCGCCGTCTTCCCCCAGCAGGCGGGTGGTCGCCTCGATCCCGTCCATCCCGGGCATCCGGACATCCATCAGCACGACGTCGGCGGGCACCGCGGCAAGCGCCTGCAGGGCCTCCCGGCCGTTCCCGGCTTCGGCCACCACTTCGAGGTCGGGCTGGGAGTTGATCAGCATCTTGAAGCCGCCGCGGACCAGCTGCTGGTCATCGACGAGGGCGACGCGGATGGGGCCGGCGTCTTCGGGCATGGGGTCAGGCCTCCGTGTAGGGGATGAAAGCGTCCACGTGGAAGCCGCCGCCCGTGGCCGGGCCGGCGGCCACGGTTCCATCGTAGAGGCCCACCCGCTCGCGCATGCCGTTGATGCCCTGCCCGGCGCCGTCGGAGGAGGCCGCGGCGGAGGCGCCCCGGCCGTCGTCGTGCACGCTCAGCTCCAGGCCCCGGAGCGTCCATGCCAGCCGGACCTCGGCGCGGGCGGACGGCCCGGCGTGCTTGAGCACGTTGGTCAGGGCCTCCTGGACCACCCGGTAGGCGGTGAGCTCGGCGCCGGCGGGCAGCGCCCGGCGCGGCACGCCGTCGATGGCGTGGGAGACCTGCAGCCCTGCCCGGCGGACGGATTCAATCAGTCCGTCCAGGTCCGCCAGCGAGGGCAGGGGACGGGTGGAGGCGTCGTCGTCGCCGCGCAGCACGCCCAGCAGCCGGCGCATCTCCCGCAGCGATCCCCGGCCGGTTTCCGCGATGGTTCCGAGGGTCTGCCGCGCAACCTCGGGATCGTCGGCGCTCGCATACCGTGCACCGTCGGCCTGGGTGATGATCACCGACAGGGAATGGGCAACAATGTCGTGCATTTCCCGGGCAATGTGGCTGCGCTCGTCGGCCGCCGCGAGGTCACGTTCCTGCTGGCGTTCCACTTCAAGCCGGCGGGCCCGGTCCTCCAGCGCCTGGACGGTCAGCCGCCGGGTGCGGGCCAGGTCCCCGAAGGTCCAGGCGGCGAGGACGGTGGCTTCGATGGCGACCAGGGCGATCCCCATCACGATCATGAAGTTGACGAGGTTCATCGTCTGGTCGACGACGGGGAGCAGGAAATAGCGCAGCAGGAACAGTGCCCCGCCGATCAGGGCCAGGACCAGTCCGGCGAGGCTGGCCCAGCGCGGCCCGTAAGCCGCGAGACCGTGCACGACGGCGATCACGAGGATGTCCGCCGGCAGGGCGGTCTCCGGAATGAGGAACAGCTGCAGGATGCACGCCGCGGCCTGGACGGCGGCCGCGTGCACCGGGCGGGTCCTGCGCCAGGCCAGGGGCAGGCAGATGGCCGCGGAGAGGGCGAACTCGACCAGGGCGAAGCGGTCGTAGATCGCCACGAGCAGGAAGGGGCCGGCAAAGACCAGCGTGGCGGCCAGGGCCTGCCACAGGTCCACCTTGGCGTGGTTCGCCTGCATCCAGGCATAGAGACGTCGGTGCACGAGCATGGACACCCACTTTAGGCGGCGCGGCGCAGGCGCACCTCATGCCGCGGTATGAACCGCAGCCCGCGCCCACGCGCCCGGGAAAACAACCTCCGGCAGGACGCCGTGACGCAGTGTTTCCTGCAGTCCGTCCGCATTATGGACTGATTGCCCAGCATTCGGACGCTCTTCCTAGAATGCCGATATGAGCCAAGAAGCAGCGCGCACCGTGTCACTGGCCGTCATCCCCGGGGACGGGATCGGCCCCGAAGTCATCGCGGAGGCCGTCAAGGTCCTTCGCCGTGCCACCGCCGCCAGCGCGGCGACCTTCGAGCTGACCGACTACCGGCTCGGCGCCGAGCACTGGCTGCAGACCGGTGAGACGCTGACCGATGAGACCCTGGAGCGCCTGCGCGGCCACGACGCCATCCTCTTCGGCGCGGTCGGCGCCGCCCCCGGCGACACCCGCATGCCGTCGGGGCTCATCGAGCGGGACATGCTGCTGAAGCTGCGCTTCAGCCTCGACCACTACGTGAACCTGCGCCCGTCCAAGCTCTACCGGGGTGTGCCCAGCCCGCTGGCCGAGCCCGGCGACGTCGACTTCGTCGTCGTGCGCGAAGGCACCGAGGGGCCCTATGTCGGCAACGGCGGGGTGCTGCGTGAAGGCACGCCGCACGAAATCGCCACCGAGGTGTCGCTGAACACCGCGCACGGCGTGGAGCGGGTGGTGCGCGACGCGTTCCGGCGCGCCGCGGCCCGGCCGCGGCGGAAGCTGACCCTGGTGCACAAGCACAACGTGCTGGTGCATGCCGGGCGGCTGTGGAAGCGCACCGTGGAGAAGGTGGCGCAGGAGTTCCCGGAGGTAACCCACGACTACCTCCACGTGGATGCCGCGACCATCTTCATGGTCACCGACCCGTCCCGGTTCGACGTCATCGTCACCGACAACCTGTTCGGCGACATCCTGACCGACCTCGCCGCCGCGGTCACCGGCGGCATCGGGCTGGCGGCGTCGGGCAACATCAACATGGACGGCACCGCACCGTCCATGTTCGAACCGGTGCACGGTTCAGCGCCCGACATCGCGGGCCGGCAGCTGGCCGACCCCACCGCGGCGATCCTGTCGGTGGCCCTGCTGCTGGAGCATCTGGGCTTCGCCGACGAAGCCGCCGCCGTCAACCGTGCGGTGGAGGCCGACATCGCCGCACGCACCGGCGAACCGCGTTCCACCGCCGCCGTCGGCGATGCGATCGCCGCCGCCGTGGCATAAGCTCGTCCTACCAAATCAACGCCGTATTGCCGGACGGCCGTGCCGTCCGGCGTGGAGGAACCATGTCTGTCAGCGCTCTGGAATTCACCAGGAAGCTCTCCGCCCACCCGAAGTCAGTGCAGGAGCGGGCGGCGATCCTGGCCGACCCGGGCTTTGGCAACCACTTCACCGACCACACGGCCGTCGTCGACTACCGTGCGCCGGAGAGCGGCGAGGGCAGCTGGCAGGACGCTCGGATCGAGCCGTACGGGCCGATTGCGATGGATCCGGCCGCCTCCGTCCTGCACTACGGCCAGGAGATCTTCGAGGGCCTGAAGGCCTACCGGCACGCCGACGGCTCGATCGTCAGCTTCCGGCCCGAGGCCAACGCCGCCCGGCTGAACGCCTCCGCCCGTCGGCTGGCCCTGCCCGAGCTGCCCGAGGAGCTGTTCCTGGACTCGCTGCGCCAGCTGGTGGAGGTGGACCGGGACTGGGTGCCCACCGGAGACGGCGAGGCGCTCTACCTGCGGCCGTTCATGATCGCCACCGAGGCGTTCCTGGGCGTGCGGCCGGCACGGGAGGTCTCCTACCGCGTCATCGCCTCGCCGGCCGGCAACTACTTCGGCGGCGAACTGAAGCCCGTGTCCATCTGGCTGTCCACCCGGTACGCCCGTGCCGGGCGCGGCGGCACCGGCGAGGCCAAGTGCGGCGGCAACTACGCGGCGTCGCTCGTTGCCCAGATGGAGGGGGAAGCGCACGGCTGCAAGCAGGTCCTGTTCCTGGACGAGGCGAACGACAACGCCGTCGAGGAGCTCGGCGGCATGAACGTATTCTTCGTCTTCAAGGACGGGCGCCTGGTGACCCCGGCCCTGTCCGGCACCATCCTGCACGGCATCACACGGTCCTCGGTCCTGCAGCTCGGCCGCGACCGGGGCATGGACGTGCAGGAACGGAAGATCACCCTGGATGAGTGGCGCGACGGCGTCGCCTCCGGAGAGATCACCGAAGTGTTCGCCTGCGGCACCGCAGCGGTGATCACCCCGATCGGCGAGCTGAAGTCCGAGGACTTCACGGTCGGTTCGCCCGACGCCGCCGCCGGAGAAGTCACCATGTCCATCCGCGGGCAGCTGCTCGGCATCCAGACCGGCACCGTGGAGGACACCCACGGCTGGCTCACCCGCCTGGCCTAGCATGCAGATGCCGGCGCCCGCCCCCGTCCGCAGCTCGGAGCTGACCAGCTTCCTGCTCGCGCCCAACCCCGGACCGATGAGCCTCGACGGGACCAACAGCTACCTGCTGTCGGCGCCCGGAGCGCAGGGCCTGGTGGTGGTGGATCCGGGCCCGGCCGATGAAGGGCACCTGCAGGCGCTGGCCTCGGCCGGCAGCGTCGAGCTGGTGCTGATCACGCACCGGCATCCGGACCACACCGAGGGCAGCGTCCGCTTCGCCGAACTGACCGGAGCGCCGGTCCGCGCCCTGGACCCGGAGTACTGCGTCAACGGAAAACCGCTGGCCGACGGCGAGGAGATCACCGCCGGGGGAGTGCGAATCCGGGTCGTCGCGACGCCGGGACACACCTCCGATTCGGTGTGCTTCCTCCTGCCCGACGACGGTCCGGCCGGCGCCGTGCTCACTGGGGACACCATCCTCGGCCGCGGCACCACCGTGCTCGACTGGCCCGACGGGACCCTCGCGGACTACCTGCGTTCACTGGACGTGCTGGACCGGCTCGGGCCCGCCACGGTGCTGCCCGCCCACGGGCCCGTGCTGCCCAACCTCTCCTCGGTGGTCCTGACCTATCGGGACCACCGGACCGAGCGGCTGGCGCAGATCCGGGCGGCGCTGGAGCATGCCGGTGCCGACGCCACCGCGGAACAGGTCGCGGACCTGGTGTACGCGGACGTGCCGGCCAATGTCCGCGCCGCCGCCGAACTTTCGGTGGCCGCCCAGCTGGAGTACCTGCGCAGCCGGTAACTTCCGGCAGGACGCGGCCCTCGGCCGTTTGACCGGGATCACATCCAGTCGAGTTGCGGTGAGGTGGCCGGGTGCGTATAGTTGAATCTGTTGCCCGCCGGAGAGCGGAGCGACGATCCCCTTCACAACTGATCGGATGAGAATTCCGGGTGGCTTTGC
>NZ_JBNHIA010000007.1:0-140634 GCF_059092805.1 Arthrobacter sp. Y3222053
GATGCCTGGCTCCATCACTACAATTATCACCGACCCCATACCGGGATCGAGGGACGCTCACCCATAGAACGCGTTCACAACGACCGTAAGAGTTACACCTAGGTCGGCTGTGATCCGCTGCCCGTGAGCTGCTCGACCGCCGCGGCGGCCTGCAGGAGGCGGTCGGCCCACTGCCGCACCCGGTCCGCCGGAACCCCGGCCGGAAGGTCCGAGATACGCAGCACGAGCCGCACCTTCCCGTCCGCGTCACGCACCGGCGCGAGGATCGAGTCCGCGTCGTAGCTCCGCCCGTCCTCCAGGGACACCGGTGCGTAGCTGCTCGAGGTGCGGGAAATGATCTCCCGGATGCGCCGCTCCTGGGCGGGCGTGTAGCAGCCTGAGGAATACTCGCGCAGCGCCTCGTACACCTCCTCGTCCGGGTAGCCGCCGCGCATGGTCATCGACCAGCCGCGGGCACGGACCGCGGCCAGGCGGTCCCGGTACTCCCCGGGCGTGCATTCGTCGCTCGGCATGGCCCGGGCCAGCCACCGCTCGATGGCCTCCGGCTCCTCCCACGCCAGGCACAGCTCGCCCATGGGCGGCATCAGGGGAATCCGCTCGCCGATCCGGGCTTCGGCTCCGGCACCGGCGGCGGCCACGATCACGGCCATCTGGTCGCCGATCATCGCCATCGCGCTGCACTCCACCCCCAGCTCCCCGGCCAGCCGGTCCATCTCGGTGCGGCTGCGCTCGGCCAGCCGCACGCCCGAGATCAGGTCGGCGTCGAACGGCGCGCTGAGTGACATCGGAGCGAACCGGCCGTAGCCGCCCTGGAAGAACAGCAGGGGAGCCACGGGACGGCAGACCTGCAACTCGTGTACCGCACCGATGACGATGTGATGGTCGCCCGCGTCGTTGATCGACTCGAAGGTGCAGTCGATGAAGGCAACGCTGTCCTCGAGCACCGGCGCGCCCGACGGGGAGGGCCGCCAGGACACCCCGGCGAATTTGTCCTCCTCCCGGCCGGCGAACCGTCGGCAGACATCCTCCTGGTCCGCGGCGAGGACGTTGACGCAGAAGGAGCGCGCCGTCCGCAGCTTGGCGAAGGTCCGGGAGGCGACCGTGGGCAGGAAGGCCACCAGGGGAGGATCCAGGGACACGGAGGTGAAGGAGCCGACGATCATCCCGACGGGCGCGCCGTCGTCGGCGATGCCGGTGATCAGGACCACCCCGGTGGGGAAGTGCCCGAGCACGTTGCGGAACACCATCGGGTCGCTGCTGCCTGCGGTGAGCCCCTCGGCGCTGACTGCGGTCATTGCGTTTCCTTTCGCCTGCATTTTCGGTGCGCTCAGCGCCGGGCGGCCAGGTCCAGCGCCACGTCGACGATCATGTCCTCCTGGCCGCCGACCATCCGCCGTTTGCCGAGTTCCATGAGGATGTCGGTGGTGGGGACGCCGTAGCGGCTGCTGGCCTTCTCCGCGTGGCGCAGGAAGCTCGAATAGACCCCCGCGTAGCCCAGCGAGAGGGTCTCGCGGTCCACGCGGACCGGGCGGTCCTGCAGGGGCCGGACCAGGTCGTCCGCCGCGTCCATCAGGGCCGGCAGGCTGCACCCGTGCTCGAAGCCGAACTTGTCGGCGGCGGCGATGAAGGCCTCCAGGGGAGCATTGCCTGCGCCGGCACCCATGCCGGCCAGCGACGCGTCCACCCGCACGGCGCCGTGCTCGACGGCGGTGATCGAGTTCGCGACGCTGAGCGAGAGGTTCTCGTGGGCGTGGATGCCGATCTGGGTTTCGGGGTCCAGGACCTGCCGGAACGCGTCGATCCGCTCGGCGACCCCGGGCATGGTCAGCGCTCCGCCCGAGTCGACCACGTACACGCAGGTCGCGCCGTAGGACTCCATCAGCTTCGCCTGCTGCGCCAGCTCGGCCGGCGGATTCATATGCGACATCATCAGGAAGCCCACCGTGTCCATGCCCAGTTCCCGGGCCGCGGCGATGTGCTGGGCGGAGACGTCCGCCTCCGTGCAGTGCGTGGCCACACGCACCACCGAGGCTCCGGCGCTGTGGGCGTCCTTCAGGTGGGAAATGGTGGCGATGCCGGGCAGCGCCAGGGTGGCGACCCGCGCCTGCTTGACGGCACCGGCGACGGCGGAAATCCACTCGAGGTCGGTGTGCGCACCGAAACCGTAGACACAGGAGGAGCCGTTGATGCCGTCGCCGTGGGCCACCTCGATCGAGGCGACGCCGGCGGCGTCGAGCGCCGTGGCGATCTGCACGGCCTGGTCGACGGTGTACTGGTGCCGGATGGCGTGCATGCCGTCCCGCAGGGTGACGTCCGAGATGTAGAGCTTGTCCACGCTTATGCCTCCTGCATCGCCGGTGCGGCGGAAAAGTCGGGGACCCCGGCCTCTTCGGCCCACCGCTCGGCCGTGGCCATGGCGGCGGAGGTCATGATGTCCAGGTTTCCCGCGTAGGCGGGGAGGTAGTGCGCGGCGCCGGTGACCTCCAGCATCACGGTCACGCGGGTGCCGCTGAAGCTGCCGGAGCCGGGCATGTGCAGCGGATTCGCTGCGCCGAAGGTCTCGAACTGGACGGCCTGCTTGAGCTTGTAGCCGGGGACGTACTGCTGCACCTTCGCGGCCATCGCCAGGATGGACGCCTCGATGGCCGAGTGGTCCGGCGTTCCCTCCACCAGCGCATAGACGGTGTTGCGCATCAGCATGGGCGGTTCCGCCGGGTTCATGATGATGATGGCCTTGCCCTCGGCGGCACCGCCCACATGGACCAGGGCCTCCGACGTGGTTTCAGTGAACTCGTCGATGTTGGCCCGCGTGCCGGGTCCCGCCGACCGGGAGGACACGGAGGAGACGATCTCCGCGTACCGGACGGGAGCCACCTGGGACACGGCCGCGACCATGGGAACCGTGGCCTGGCCGCCGCAGGTGACCATGTTCAGGTTCCGCTCCTCGAGGTGGTCCTCCAGGTTGACCACCGGAATGCAGTACGGGCCCACGGCGGCCGGCGTCAGGTCCAGGACCCGGACGCCGGTGTCCTTGAGCAGTTCCCAGTTGGCCAGGTGCGCCGAGGCGCTGGTCGCGTCGAAGACGACCTTGATGTCCTTGAAGTTCGGCAGCGCGAGCAGCCCCTGCACGCCCTCGGCGGTGGTGGCAATGCCCATCCCGGCGGCACGCCGAAGCCCTTCGGAATCCGGCTCTATGCCCACCATGGCGCCCATTTCCAGGCGGCCGGATCCGCGCAGGACCTTGATCATCAGGTCTGTCCCGATGTTGCCCGGGCCGATAATGGCCACCGGCCAGCGTGCATCCGTTTCCACTACTTCTCCTCTAGATTGATACGAACCTGGCCGAGCCCCTGGATGGTCGCGGCTGCGCTCGAGCCGGGCCGGAAGTCGACCATGGGGCCGAGGGCCCCGGTCATCAGGATTTCGCCGGCGCGCAGGGGCCTTTCCAGCTCCGCCATGCGCCTGACCAGCCACAGCCCCGCGCGGTAGGGGTGGCCCAGGCAGGCCGCCCCGGAGCCGACCGACGCGACCCGGCCGTCAACCTCGACGACCATGCCGGCCGACGCCAGGTCCACGGCCGAGGGCAGGACCGGGCGGGTGCCCGTGACGATGCGCCCGCAGGACGCGTTGTCGGCGATGGTGTCCAGGATCGAAATGTCCCAGTTGCGGATCCGGGAACCGACGATCTCGATGGCCGGCAGCAGGCAGTCCACCGCCGCCATCAGCTCGGGGAGCGTGGTGTCCGCCCGCGGCAGGTCCTTCTTCAGGACCAGGGCCACCTCCGCCTCAATCCGCGGCTGCAGCACGTCCCCGGCGGCCATGGTGTCGCCGTCGCTCAGGCACATGTCGGCGAACAGGACCCCGAAGTCCGGCTGGTCCACACCCATCTGCGCCTGCACGGCCTTGGAGGTCAGGCCGATTTTCCGCCCGAGGACGCGCCGTCCTTCGGCGATCCACGCGTCTTCGTTCACCCGCTGCACCTGGTATGCGGCGGCGATGCCGCCGGCGGCCAGCTCCGCCCGGATGGGCTCGATGGGCATGCCGTCACGCTCGGCGCGGCGCAGCCGTTCGGCGAGCTGTGGGATATCGGGGGCGCCGGCCGGCGCCCTCTCGGCGGTTGCTGTCATGGATCCTCCCGATTTGAGGCTTCAGTATGTCCCGGCCGGAAGCGGCCCGGGTCGGCAGTCCCGCAGAGCGGGATGTGGCCCGGTGCATGCCTCTGGTGCAGCGCTGTAGCGATGTGTACAGTGAAGCCCAGCGTGGCACAGATCACATGCCGCGTACCCCTGCTGAAGTCGCAAGAAGTACCTGGAGGTTCAACGGTGAATATCTCCTTTCCGCCGCTGTCGCGTACCGGAATCGATCCCAACGGATGGTGCCGATGAGCGCCGTCACCGCCCCCGCCGTCCGTTCCCTGGCGCCGGCAGGCGGGCCGCCGCCGTCAATGGTCGCCCGCATGACCCTGATCATGGAGGCGTTCCAGCCCCGGTCGGTGGCCCTGATGCTGGATGAGATTGCGGCCAGGGCGCACCTTCCCCGCTCCACCACGCACCGGATCCTGGACCAGCTGGTCCAGCTGGGCTGGCTGGAGCACACCCCGGACGGCTACTGCATGGGCTGGCGTTCGTTGCGCTACACCGGGCTGGACAACGGCAACAGCCAGATCCGAGCTGAAGCGGCCCCCGTCCTGCACAGCCTGCAGGTGCGCACCGGCATGGTCGTGCACCTGGGCGTGCTCGACGGTTCCAACGTCCATTACCTGGACAAGATCGGCGGCCCCTCCGCCGTGACTATTCCCTCGCGGGTCGGCGGAAGCGCGCCTGCGCATGCCACGGCCCTGGGCAAGGCCATCCTGGCCTGGCTGAACCCGGAAAAGGTGGACGCACTGTTCTCCAGCGGGCTGCCCGCCGTGACAGGCCGGACCATCGGAGACATCAGCGGGCTTTACGCCGAGCTGAACCGCATCCGGCAGCGGGGCGGCATCGCCTATGAGAGCGGGGAAAGCTTCGACGGCATCGGCTGCGTCGCGGCGGCGATCCGGGGCCGCGGGGGTCCGGTGGCGAGCATTTCCCTGGTGGGGCGGGCCACGGATCCACTGGAACGGCTGGCACCGCTGGTCCTGGGCGCAGCCCGGCAGGTTTCCGCCGCCCTGAATCCGCGGGACAACGCGCCCGCCCTGGTGCCCTCGGCAGGGTAGGCCTGCAGCTACGGCAAGACTCGTCCGGCACATACATAAGGAGGGGGTGCAGCCCGCGGGCTGCACCCCCTCCTTCCGTGCTGTCCGGTCAGCCGGCCGGGACGGCTGCTGCCTCCCGCGGCACGAAGGCCGCAAGCGGCTCGGCTCCGGTGTGGTCATGGCCCCAGTAGCTCTCCGCCGTGATCTCCTCGGCGGTGTAGTAGGACTCATCCACCAGCATGCCCTGCGTCCCGAACTCGATGTCCCAGCCGCCCGGAGCCCGGACGTAGAAGGAGACCATCTTGTCGTTGGTGTGCCGGCCCAGCGAGGCGGTGATGTTGAAGCCCATGCTCCGGACCTTGTCCAGGGCCTGGCCGACCGTGTCCAGCTCCTCGACCTCAACCATCAGGTGGACCAGGCCCGGCTCTTCGCCGTGCGGGGCCGGGCCGATGGCCAGGCTGTGGTGGCGCTGGTTGATGCCGAAGAACCGGAACCGCACGGCGGGGCGCTGCGGGCCCAGGCGCACGGCACCGCGCGGCAGGAAGCCGAGCACGTCGGTATAGAAGGACGAGGTCTCCTCCATCAGGGTGGTGGGCAGCACGACGTGCCCCATGCCCTGGGCGCCGGTGACGAACTTCTGGGCGTATCCGGTCTTCAGGGGGCTGTGGTCCAGCCGCGGCCCGAAGAAAACCTCAACGGGAGTGCCCCCGGGATCGGTGAAGGAAATGACCTGCTCGAGGCCGCGCTCGTCGTTGGCCTCCTCATCGAGCCAGGTGACGGCGATGCCGGCGGCCTCGACGTCCTTGGCCACCGCGGCCAGCGCGAACTGGTCACGGACCTCCCAGCCGACGGCCAGGACCCGGTCGGAGTCGCCCGGCAGCACGATCAGCCGCGCTTCCCGTTCGTCCATCCGCAGGTACAGGCCGTCAGGGTTCGGGCCCACCGTTTCGGCGAAGCCGAGGCCCTCGACGGTGAGTTCCCGCCAGCGGGCAATGTGCTGGGTCTGGACCTTCAGGTAGCCCAGTCCGCGGAGATGTGTCATGGTTTCCTCGCTTTGCTGTAGGGGATCGCAGGAGTTGGGAGCTAGACGGCCGCGGCCAGGTTGGCCGGGGGATCAATGCCCAGCTGGGTCATGATGGCCGCGTGGTAGGTGGGGCCCGGTACGTGGATGGCATGGGCCAGGCCCATATGGGCGTCGCGCCAGAACCGCTGCACCGGGTTGTTCATCCGCAGCCCGTTCCCGCCGGAGCGGGACAGGATGGTGTCGACGGCGGCGGTCGCCCGCCAGGCGGCCTGGATCTGGGTCCGGCGGCCGACGGCGCGCTGCTCAAGGCTGACCTCGCGCCCCGAGGCGACGGTGTCGTAGATACGGCTGATGTTGTCGAGCAGGGCGGCGCGGGAGGCCCGGATTTCGCCGGCCGCTTCGCTGACCACGTACATGTTGTACGGGTCCTCGGCGCCCTTGAAGCCGTTGATCTGGATACGGTCGCGCTGGTAGTTCAGGTAGGCATCGAGGGCGCCTTCGGCGATGCCGATGACCGCGGAGGTCAGCCCGAGGGGAAACAGGCAATAAAAGGGCATGCGGTGGATCGGCTCATCCTTGCCGGCCTCGCGGGCCACCCGGCCCTCGAAGAGGTCCGTCTGATCGACCACCCGGTAGTCCGGCACGAAGACGTCCTTGATGATGATGTCCTTGCTGCCGGTGCCGCGCAGCCCGACCACGTCCCACGAGTCCTCGACGATCGTGTAGTCGGCGCGGGGCACGACCACGTGCAGGGAACGGAAGGGTGTCACGGGCTTGCCCTCGGCATCGCCGAGGAAAGCGCCCAGGATGACCCACTGGGCGTGGTCGGTGCCGGAGGAGAACTGCCAGTGCCCGCTGAACCGGTAACCGCCCTCGACAGGGGTCGCGACGCCCATCGGTGCGTAGGGGGAGGAGATCCAGGTGTCCTCGTCGGCGCCCCAGATTTCCTCCTGCAGCTTCGGCGGCATCAGCTCCAGCTCCCAGGGGTGCACGCCCACGACGCCGGCCACCCAGCCGGCGGCTCCGTCCAGGGAGGCGATCTTCATGACCGTCTCCGCGAACTCCACGGGGTGGGCGCGCGTTCCGCCGTATTCCACCGGCGCCAGCAGCTTCATGACGCCGGAGCCGCGCAGGATGTCGACAGTGGCGTCGTTGAGCTTGCCGAGGTCTTCATTGACCTGGCCGTAGGAGCGAAGCTCTTCAGCGCGCTCGGAGAGCACGTCGGAACCTGCAGTGATAGTCATTGATCGCTTCTCGCTTCCTCATTCGGGGCCTCGGCTCGGCCGCTGGGGAAAATCTAGGCGGCTTCCCGACGGCGGGTGCCGGGGGTCCCGTTCACCGGGACCGGGTGGCCGGCGCGTGCGACGGCGCTGCATCCCGGTGATCGGGACCCGCCGGACGCCCCCGCTGCCGCGGCAATTAGGGTTCCGCGTAGACAGAGAAACGCGTACCACGAGGAGCCCAGGAAATGACCACCGATCTTGGCCTTGAACCAGGCAGCCCCACAGCCTCCGGCGACGCCAAACCTGCTCTGCACGAGCTGCAGACCGCGCAGGGGACGCTTCGCTGGCACCAGGTCGGAGAAGGTCCGCCGCTGCTGTTCCTGCACGGCTCCGGCCCCGGCGTGACGGGCCTGCGGAATTTCGGGGCGGTCCTGCCGGCCTTCGCCGAGCATTTCGAGTGCTTCGTGCTGGAGTTCCCCGGTTTCGGCGTCAGCGACCCCGTGGACGTGCACCCCATGCAGGCCGCCGGCCGTGCCGTGACCGACCTGCTCGACAGCCTTGGCCTGGACCGGGTGGACATCATCGGCAATTCCATGGGCGGGATGGTCGCCACGCAGTTCGCCATCGCCCATCCGGAGCGGGTGCGCCGGCTGGTGACCCTGGGCGGCATGGGGCTGGGAATCTTCAGCCCCTTCCCGGCCGAGGGCATCAACCTGCTGGTGGAGTTCACCGAGGACCCCACCCGCGAGCGGCTGGTGCAGTGGCTGCGGTCGATGGTCTTCGACCAGGACCTGGTCACCGGGGAGCTGATCAATGAGCGCTGGGAGCAGGCAACGGAACCCCTGACGCTGGAAAGCGCCCGAAGGATGTACAGCCGTGAGGCCATGGCCGCCACGGCGGCCGCGGCCGCCGCCCCGGAGGCGCAGCCGGCCTGGGCGCAGCTGCACAGGATCCGCGCCCGAACCCTGCTCCTGTGGGGACGCGATGACCGCGTGACCCCGCTGGACGGGGCCCTGGTGCCGCTGCGGACCATTCCCGACGTGGAACTGCATGTTTTCCCGAGATGCGGCCATTGGGCGATGATCGAGCAGAAGGACGCTTTCGAAAGCACCGTCCTGGCCTTCCTGCGCCGCCCGGAGGCTGCGCTGTGAGCGCCGCCGCCGCGCCCCTGCAGGCCCGGGTGGTCGAGGTGATCCGCGAGACGGCGGACGCCCACACCCTGGTGCTCGAACCCGCAGGCGGGCGGGAGGACAGCTTCAGCTACAAGCCGGGCCAGTTCCTCACCATCCGCATCCCCAGCGACCGTCCGGGCGGCGCCGCACGCTGCTATTCGCTGTGCAGCTCGCCCCTGCAGGACGAAAAGCTCAAGGTCACGATCAAGCGCACCCGGGACGGCTACGGCTCCAACTGGATCTGCGACAACGTGGTGGAGGGGCACGTCCTGGACGTGCTGCGGCCCGCGGGCACCTTCACCCCGCACTCGCTGGAGACCGACTTCCTGCTGTTCGCCGGCGGCAGCGGAGTCACCCCGGTGATGTCCATCCTCAAGTCCGCGCTCGCCGCCGGGACCGGCTCGGTCACCATGGTCTACGCGAACCGGGACGAATCGTCGGTGATCTTCCGCGAGGAACTCATTGCCCTGGGCCGTGCCTATCCGGGCCGGTTGACCGTCGTCCACTGGCTGGAAACAGTGCAGGGCATTCCCGACCAGGACGCCATCAGCGCGCTGGCCGCCCCCTACCGGGACCGGGAGGTGTTCATCTGCGGGCCCGGGCCCTTCATGGACTGCGTGGAGCGGTCCCTGCAGGCCCTGGGCATGCCACCGGAGCGGATCCACATCGAGCGTTTTGTGTCCCTGGCCGCCGATCCTTTCGCTCCCGTGGAAACGGTGGTTCCCGAGGCCGGGCCGGGCAGCTCGGTGGTGGAGGTGGACCTCGACGGAGAGCAGCGCACCGTGAACTGGCCGCAGGGAGCCAAGCTGCTGGACGTCCTGCTGGGCTCCGGGCTTGAGGCGCCGTACTCCTGCCGCGAAGGCGCCTGCAGCGCCTGCACCTGCCTGGTCCTGGAGGGTGAGGTGCGGATGGAGCGGAACGAGGTGCTGGACGCGGCCGACATCCGCGACGGCTTCATCCTGGCCTGCCAGGCCGTGCCGGTCAGTGACAGGGTCCGGATCACCTACGAGGCCTAGGAACCGCCGGGCCGGCCCACTCCAGGCGGGGCAGGCCCAGGCAGGCTCCCTCTGTCGGCAGAGCATATGAAAGGCGCGGACCCCGGGGTCCGCGCCTTTCAGCTGTGCAGCAGGCACAGAGGCGGGTAAGGCAGAGAGAAGGGGGGTGGAAGCACCGGTGCGGTTCCGGTCCTTCCACCCCCTTATATAGAGGTAAGGGAACTACTGCTCCGGCTCATCCCGGTGGATGACCGGAAGCCGCCCCTCGGTCGAGGCCTGCCTGATGCTGGCGGCCAGCGTCTCGCAGCCGGCGAAGCGTTCGGCAGGCTCCCCGCCGGAGCAGAAGCCGGGCCGCTCGCGGCAGGCCTTCAGCGCCTCGGCGTCCCACTGGATGCTGGTCTGCTGCCAGCTGGACTTGCGGACCTGCACGACGGCGATGCACTCCCGGCACGCCAGCGGCTGCATAGGGTTGTCGATGAGCCTGGTGTCGGTTGTTGCCGCTGCCATCAGACCAGCTGCTCCGCGGGCTGCTCCGCCGCCTGCGCTGCCGCCTGCTCGGCGGCCGCCTTCCGGAGGGCCAGCTGATGGGCGACCTCCTTGTGCCAGCTTTCCATCGGCCGCTCGGTGTCCAGCTCGTATTCGAAGCGGTCGGTCATCTCGGGCTGGACGTCGGCGACGTCGACAAAGAACTGCTCGTACCACCGGCGGAGCTGGTAGACCGGCCCGTCCTCCTCGCAAAGCAGCGGGTTGTCGATGCGGGTCTTGCTCTTCCAGATCTCCACGTCCTGGGCGAAGCCGCGCAGCACCCACTTGGCCTGGTCGGCGGCGATCTGCTCGGCGTCCTCCTCGAGGTCCGGGCTCTTCTCGACGATGATGCCCGACATCAGCACCAGCGAGTTCTCATCAATGGGGTAGTGGCAGTTGATGAAGATGGTGTCCATTTCGAAGCGGTCGTAGACGTACTTCAGCTCGTCGATCATGAAGGACGGTCCGTAGTAGGACGCCTCGGAGATGGTCTTCAGCATCTTCGGGGCATTCGGGTCGACGCTCTCCGGGGCCATGTCCTCCCGGATGTCGCCGTCGAAGTACTGGGTTGCGACGTGCCCCTCAAAAACGTTCTTGAAGTACGTGGGGAAGTTGCCGTGAACGTAGAAGAAGTGGGCCATGTCGACCACGTTGTCGACGACTTCCCTGGTGGAGGTGTCGACGACAATCTCGTTCCAGAACCACTTGGTCCACCCGTCGGTCATCGCGCCCCGGATCTTCGGGATCGTGACGTTCTCCGGCGGAGGGTTGCCCTCCGGATCATTCCAGACGAACAGCAGTCCGTCCTGCTCCAGGGTCGGCCAGGTGCTGGTGCGCGCCCGCAGCGGAACCCGGCGGGCGTACGGGATGTCCTTGCAGCGGCCGTCGCCGCCCCAGCGCCAGTCATGGAAGGGGCAGGCGATTTCATTGCCCTTGACGGTGCCGGTCGACAGGTCGGCGCCCATGTGCCGGCAGTAGGCATCAAGGACGTTGATCACGCCGTCCTGGCCGGTGAAGACCACCAGCTTCTGGCCAAACGCCTTGACCGTGTGCGGCTTGCCGTCCTTGAACTTTTCGGAAAGGCCCAGGCAGTGCCAGCCCCGGGCGAACCGGGCCGGCAGCCCGTTGTTCTCGATCTTCCTGATTTCTTCCTGCTCCGGCTCAACAATGGCCATGTAATCGTCCCTTCAGGTGCGCCTATGCGGACTGGAACGTCCTGAGCCTGAAATGTAGGCGGGCCGGGCAGGCCGCGGTACGGCCAGTCCCAATGGCCGGGACCCGCCCCGGAACCCGACCGGCCGCGGCCGGCCGGGTCCGGATCCTGCTGGGTGGGACGGGCGCACCGGGGGTCCGGCCGGCTCTGCTTGGGTGGGCGCGTCAGCGGCGGAAGGCCGGCAGCGGAGCAGGGGAGGAAGCGCAATGGGCGGACAGGACACGATGGGCGGACAGGTTTGGGACAGCAGCTATGACGTGGTGGTGGTCGGGTCCGGTGCCGGGGCCATGGCCGGCGCCTTCACCGCCGCTGCCCGCGGGCTGACGACCCTCGTGGTCGAGAAGACGGACCTACTGGGTGGCGCCTCGGCCTACTCCGGCGCCTCGTGCTGGCTGCCGGGGAGCCAGGTGCAGGAGCGGGCCGGAGTCCAGGACTCGCGGGAGGACGCGGAGGCCTATCTGGTCTCGGTCCTGGGATCGGAGCAGGCCCACCGGCGCGAGGCGTTCCTGTCGACTGCACCGGAGCTCGTGAAGGCCCTCGAGGCGGACCCGGCGATGGAGTTTTACTGGACCGCGTTTCCGGACTACTTCCCCGGCCCCGGACGCCGGGAGCTCGGCCGGTCGATGATGCCCGTGGACCTGCCGCGGGGCGAGATTGGCGCGCTCGCCGACCTGGTGCGTCCGCGCGTCGAGAGCGACCGCTACGGACGGCCTCACCCGGAGGGCCCGCTGACGGCGGGACAGGCCCTGATCGGCCGCCTGCTGCTGGCCCTCACCCGTACGGGCCGGGGCACGGTACGGACCCGCACGGCCATGACCGATCTGTTGACCGAGGGCGGCGCCGTGACGGGCGTGCTCGTCGACACCGGGGAGGGCACGCAGCGGATCCGGGCCCGGCACGGGGTGCTCCTCGGAGCGGGAGGCTTCGAAGCCAATGCCGACATGCGCGCGGAGCATGGAACGCCGGGATCCGCGGAGTGGACCATGGCGCCTGCCGGGGCGAACGTCGGCACCGCCATCCGCGCCGCCGAACGGGCCGGCGCGGCCACCGACCTGCTGGACGAGGCCTGGTGGTGCCCGGGCGCGGCGCAGCCGGGCGGCGGGACGGCCTTCACGCTGGGCTTCCGCGGCGGGATCATCGTGGACGCCGCGGGGCGGCGCTTCGCCAACGAGTCGCTGCCCTACGACCGGATGGGCCGGGTAATGGCCGCAGCGCCCGAGGACCGGATCCCGTCCTGGGTAATCTTCGATTCGCGCTTCGGTGGCCAGCTGCCGGCGATCATGCGGCCGGACAACACGGAGCCCCACGAGCACCTGGCGGCGGGAACCTGGCTGCAGGCGGACACGCTGGAGGAGCTCGCGGAGCGGACCGGGCTGCCGGCGCCGGCGCTCCAGGACACCGTTGCAAGGTTCAACGGATTCGCCGGCACCGGCGTCGACGAGGACTTCCACCGCGGCGAGGACCCCTACGACCTGTTCTTCGCCGATCCCGCCCACGGACCCAATCCCGCCCTGGTGGCCCTGGAGGAGCCGCCCTATTTCGCCGCCCGGTTGGTTCTCAGCGATCTGGGGACCAAGGGCGGGCTGCGCACCGACGCTGATGCGCGGGTCCTGACGGCGGCCGGGGGACCCATCCCGGGCCTCTACGCGGTGGGCAACACCAGTGCCTCGTTCTCGGGCCGGGCCTATCCCGGCCCGGGCATTCCGCTGGCTTCAGCGATGGTCTTCGCCTACCGCGCCGTGCAGGACATGGCCGCGCACACCGACTGACCGGGGGCCGGTCCCGTGGGGCGCGGCGTCGGTGCGCCCAGCGTCACACGGGACCGGGACCGGGCCGGTTATCCATCGGCGTGAAATTTGGAGAGAATCGGAGTATGACTCTTAGCGCCACTCATCCGCTCATGGATGGCCGTACCGCCGATTCGCCCCTGATCACCGCCTACCGCGGCGGGCGCCCGTCGCGCCGGCCCGTCTGGTTCATGCGCCAGGCCGGGCGCTCGCTGCCGGAGTACCGGCGGGTCCGTGAAGGCATCTCCATGCTGGATTCCTGCCTGGATCCCAAGCTGGCCGCCGAGATCACCCTGCAGCCGGTGCGGAGGCACGACGTCGACGCCGGCATCTTCTTCTCCGACATCGTCATTCCGCTCCGCCTGGCCGGTGTCGACGTCGACATCGTGCCCGGCGTCGGGCCGGTGCTCGGCACTCCGGTGCGCACGCTCGCCGATGTGCAGGCGCTGCCCGAGCTGGACGACGCCGCGCTCGAACCGATCCGGGAGGCCGTGCGTCTGACCGTCGACGAACTCGGCAGCACCCCGCTGATCGGCTTCGCCGGCGCTCCCTTCACCCTTGCCGCCTACATGGTCGAAGGGCGCCCCTCGCGCGACCACCTCGGCCCACGGACCATGATGCACGCCGACCCCGAGGCCTGGGCCGCCCTCACCGAATGGGCCGCCGACGCCTCCGGACGGTTCCTGCGCGCCCAGGTCGAGGCCGGCGCCAGCGCCGCGCAGCTCTTCGACTCCTGGGCCGGGTCCCTTTCCGAGGCGGACTACCGCGCCTACGCGGCCCCGGCCTCGACCCGCGCCCTGGACCACGTGCGCGGGCTCGGCGCGCCGCTGGTGCACTTCGGCACCGGAACCTCCGAACTGCTGCCGGCCATGCGCGACGTCGGCGTCGACGTCGTGGGCGTCGACTACCGGCTGCCGCTCGATGAAGCGGACCGGCGGCTCGGCCATTCGGTGGCGCTGCAGGGCAACATCGACCCCGCACTGCTCAGCGCCCCCTGGGAGGTCCTGGAGGCTCATGTCCGGGCGGTCCTGGCGGCGGGGGAGTCCGCCCCGGGCCACGTGGTGAACCTGGGCCACGGCGTTCCGCCGGAAACAGACCCGGAGGTGCTCACCCGCGTGGTGGAGCTCATCCACTCGGTGGAGCCGTAAATGGCGCCACGGTCGCTGCGCCCGGGCCGGGACGCCGGGGCGCCGGACGCCGCCGGAACCGCGGCCCCCGGAGGCGCTGATCCCGCCGGACGCCGACGCGCAGTCGTGGTCGGCGGAGGCATCTCCGGCCTGCTGGCGGCCCGGGAACTCGCCCTGGGCGGCATGGCCGTCACGGTGCTGGAAGCGGGAACCCGCTTCGGCGGAAGCGTGGGCACGCACCGGGTGGCCGGGCTCGACCTGGACAGCGGGGCGGAGTCCTTCGCCACCCGTTCTCCGGCCGTCGCCGCGCTGCTGGAGGAGCTCGGCCTCGCGGCGGACATCGTCCAGCCGGCGGCGGCGGGAGCCTGGCTCCAGCTGCCCGGCGAGGACCTGGCCGCCGCCGCACAGCCGATGCCCGCCGGCGGCATCGTCGGCATCCCGGCCGACCCGTCCGCCCCCGAGATCGTCCGCGCCATCGGCCGGGCCGGCGCCGCCCGCGCCGCGCTGGACCGGGTGCTGCCCGCCGGCGCCGCCGCCCGCAGGCCGGGCATGAGCCTGGGCGAGCTGGTGCGCACCCGGATGGGTGAGCAGGTGCTGCGCCGGCTGGTGTCCCCGGTGGTCTCCGGCGTCTACTCCGCAGACCCCGACGTCCTCGACGTCGACTCCGTGGCGCCGGGGCTGCGCGAGGCCCTCGCCCGGGAGGGCTCCCTGGCCGCAGCCGCAGCGTCGCTGCGCAGCGCAGCTCCCGCCGGGTCCACCGTCGCGTCCCTGCGCGGGGGAATGGGCCGGCTGAGCCGGGCGCTGGAGGAACAGCTGCGCTCCGCCGGGGCCGTGCTGGAGACCGGCGTCCGAGTCGACTCCCTGGCCCGCACGGAGCAGGCATGGGAGGTGGGAGCGGAAGGACGCCGCTGGAGCGCGGACGCCGTGGTGCTCGCCACCGACGGGCCGACCGCCGTCGACCTCCTGGCTCCGCTGCCGGGACTGCCCGACCTGCCCGACGACGCGCGCCCGGCCCCCGGGCCCGGCGTCGCCCTGGTGACCCTGGTCCTCGACCAGCCCGCGCTCGACGCCGCGCCCCGCGGCACCGGGATGCTGGTCGCCCGTGAGGTGGAGCAGGTCGCCGCCAAGGCCCTCACGCACGCCACCGCCAAATGGCAGTGGCTGGCCGACGAGGCAGGACCCGGCACCCACGTGCTGCGCCTGTCCTACGGGCGGGCGCTGGGACCCGACGACCTGGCCGGCTCCGCGGACCGTGCCGCCTTCCTGCCGGACGACGAGCTGTTCACCCAGGCCCTGGCCGATGCGTCCGCGCTGCTGCAGGTACCGCTCGGAGCCGACGACGTGGTGGGCTGGGACGTGGTGCGCTGGACCGGTGCGCTGCCCTCGGCCGCCGTCGGCCACAAGGCCCGCGTGGCGGCGGTGCGCGAGGCCGTCGGCGCGGTTGCCGGCCTTGAGGTGGTGGGCGCCTGGCTGGCCGGCACCGGCCTGGCCGCGGTGACCGCCGATACCCGCCGCCGGGCCGCCGGGCTGCTGGGGCAGCCTGGCACGATATGATGACGAGTAGCTTCTACGGGACGTAGAAAACCTGTATTTCGACTTTCAACCCGACGAAACGGCAGACTGTTAGATATGAGTGAGACCCTGGGCCAGAGCACCCCCGAGACCGCGGAAGAGGAACTCTTCTACACCCTGTGGACCGTCTTCAAACGGTCGGCGGTTCCCGCCCCCGCATCCGAGGGAGCGGTCGCCGAGTTCGAGGCCCTGGCGGCCGAACTCGAAACCGGGCAGGTTACCCTGCGCGGCATGTACGACGTCTCCGCAATGCGGTCCGACGCCGATGTCATGGTGTGGGTCCACGGCCCCCGCCCGGAGGCCCTGCAGGAGGCCATCCGCCGGATCCGCCGCAGCACCCTGTTCAGCGGCACCGAAATCGCCTGGTCCGCCATGGGCGTGCACCGCCAGGCCGAGTTCGCCAAGAGCCACAGCCCCGCCTTCAGCCGCGGCGTGCCCGCCAGCGACTGGCTGTGCGTCTACCCCTTCGTCCGCTCCTACGAGTGGTACATCCTTCCCGCCGAAGAGCGCGGCAAGATGCTCCGCGACCACGGGCTGCTGGGCCGCGACTTCCCGCAGGTGCTCTCCAACACCGTCGCCTCCTTCGCCCTGGGGGACTGGGAATGGATCCTGGCCCTGGAGGCTCCCGAGCTGGTGGACCTGGTGGACCTGATGCGCCACCTGCGCACCACCGAGGCCCGCAACCACGTCCGCGAGGAAATTCCCTTCTACACCGGCCGGCGCATCGCGGCGGCCGAAGTTGCCGAGGTGCTGAAATGACACGTGATTCCGAATCCCAGGCCATCCTGGAAGCGGCCAAGGCCGACGGCCGAATGTCCCCGAAGCCGTACGACGCCGTCCTGCTGGCCTCCTTCGGCGGTCCCGAGGGGCAGGAGGACGTCATCCCGTTCCTCCGCAACGTCACCCACGGGCGCGGCATCCCCGACGAGCGCCTTGAGGAAGTGGCCACCCACTACCGCGCCAACGGCGGCATCAGCCCGATCAACGCCCAGAACCGCGCGCTCAAGGCCGCCCTCGAGGCGGAACTGGAGCGCCGCGGCATCGACCTTCCGGTCCTCTGGGGCAACCGCAACTGGGCACCGTACATCAAGGACGTGCTGCAGGAGGCCTACGACGCCGGCCACCGCCGGATCCTGACCCTGACCACCAGCGTCTACTCCTCCTACTCCAGCTGCCGCCAGTACCGCGAGGACCTGGGCATGGCCCTGATGGAGACCGGCCTGGACGGCAAGCTGGAACTGGACAAGGTGCGCCAGTACTTCGACCACCCCGGCTTCGTGGAGCCGTTCGTCGAGGGCCTGGGCGAGAGCCTGCGCAAGGTCCGCGAACAGCTGGCCGCGCGGGGCGAGGCGGACGCTCCGATCGAGGTGCTCTTCGCGACCCACTCCATTCCCACCGGTGACGCCGAGGCGTCCGGCCCCCGCGGCGTCGACTTCGAGGGTGGCAGCGCCTACGTCGCGCAGCACCTGGCCAACGCCCAGGCCATCATGGACCGCGTTCCCGAGGCGAAGGACCTGCCCTGGCAGCTGGTCTACCAGTCCCGCTCCGGCGCCCCGCACATCCCGTGGCTGGAACCGGACATCAACGACGCCCTGGCGGAGCTGCCCGGCCGCGGCATCAAGGGCACCGTCATCGTGCCGCTGGGCTTCATCAGCGACCACATGGAGGTGATCTGGGACCTCGACACCGAGGCCCTGGCCACCTGCGCGGAGCTGGGCCTGGCCGCGGACCGCACGCCCACCCCAGGCATCCACGACACGTTCGTCACCGGGCTCGTGGACCTGATCTGCGAACGCACCGAGGCGAACAACATCGCCGACCGCCCGGCCGTCACCAAGCTGGGCCCCTGGTACGACGTCTGCCCGGCGGGCTGCTGCGTGAACCGGCGCGGCGAAAAGCCGACCATCGCCGGCAAGGACTCCACCGTGGGAGCAGGCTAGTGGCACATTCGCCCGTGCTGGTCGGCACCCGCGGCAGCGCCCTGGCGGTCACGCAGACCACCACCGTGGCTGAAGCCCTCGCCGACCTCGGCGGCTTCGACGTGGAGCTGGTGCGGGTCCGCACCGAGGGTGACGTGAACCGGGCCGCGCTGTCCCAGATCGGCGGCACCGGCGTGTTCGTGGCCGCCCTGCGCGACGCCCTGCTGCGCGGCGACTGCGACGTCGCCGTCCATTCCCTCAAGGACCTGCCCACCGCCGACGCCGACGGGCTCACCGTGGCCGCGGTGCCGCCGCGCGTGGATGTCCGCGACGTGCTGTGCGCCCGGGACGGACTGAAGCTGGCCCAGCTGCCGGCCGGAGCCAGGGTCGGCACGGGCTCGCCGCGCCGCGCCGCCCAGCTGCGCGCCGCCCGGCCCGACCTGGAGGTGGTGGACATCCGTGGAAACGTGGACACCCGCCTGGGCCGGGTCCGCGGGCTGGTCGACGGCGGCCCGGGCGACCTGGACGCCGTCATCCTGGCGGCGGCGGGCCTGGCCCGGCTCGGCCGGCTCGGCGTCGTCACCGAGTACATCGACCCCGCCGTCATGCTCCCGGCGCCCGGGCAGGGCGCCCTGGCCGTGGAGAGCCGTGAGGCCGACGCCGCCGAAGGCCGGCTCAGCCGGGCCCTGGCCAGCTACGACGACGAGGCCACCCGCCTCGCCGTCACCGCCGAACGGTCCCTGCTGAACCGGCTCGAGGCCGGCTGCACCGCCCCCATCGGGGCGCTCGCGCAGCTGGGCGACCACGGCCTGACCCTGGAGGCCGTGGTCTGCAGCGACGACGGCTCCCGGGTGATGCGCCGCCATGCCTCCACGGCCCGCATCGATGAGGACGGCGCCCGCGCCCTGGGCGTCCGGTTGGCTGAAGACCTGCTGGCCGCCGGCGCCGCCGAGCTGACGGACCTGCCGGCTTGAAGCCGGCGCGGAGGCGCTGACATGCCCGGACCGGATCCCCGCACCGGCTCCGGCTCCGGACCCGGAGCCCTGCCGCTGGCCGGGCTCCGGGTCTGGCTGGGCCGGAGCCCCGACCGGGCCGCTGCAGCCGTCACCGCCCTCGAGGCCGCCGGCGCCGAGGTGCGGCTGATGCCGCTGATCGGGTTCCGGCCGGTGGCGGACCGCGCGGCCCTCCACGCCGCCGTCGACCGCCTGGCGCGCGGCGGATACGCCTGGGTCGTCTTCACCAGCGTCACCACCGTGCTGGCCCTGGAGCGCGTTCCGGCCGTCCGCGGCGCAGGCCTGCCCGCCGTTGTCGGAGCGGCCCGCGTGGCCGCCGTCGGCGAGGGGACCCGCGCCGCGCTGGCTGCCCGCGGCGTGGCGGTGCATCTGGTGCCCCGCCTGCAGTCCGCCGTCGGGCTGCTGGCGGAATGGCCCGCAGACGGCGCCGCGGTGCTGCTGCCACAGTCCTCGATCGCCCGCCCGGCCCTGTATGAGGGCCTGCTGGCCCGAGGCTGCACCGTGGACCGGGTCAGCGCGTATGACACCGTGGACTGGCCGGCGGGGGAGGAGGCCCTGGAGGAATCCGCCGCTGCCCCGCCCGCACCGCTGGACGCCCCGGAGCAGCTGGCGGCCGAACCCGCCGACGGACGTGCCCGCGCCGTCGTGCTCAGCTCGCCCAGCACCGCCCGCCGCTTCCTGGCCCGCTGCGCCCCGCTGCCCCCGGACCTGCTGCTGGCGGCCATCGGAGACAGCACGGCCGGCGAGCTCGCCGCCCTGGGCCGGCCCGCCGACGCCGTGGCGGCGGAACCGACTCCCGCGGGAATAGCCGAGGCCCTCTCCGCCGCTATGTCCAAGGACGCGCCACCCGCACCATCCACCAGTTCCCCCGATACCGGAAGGCAGAAACCGCTTTCATGAGCTTCCCCCAGCACCGTCCCCGCCGGCTGCGCACCACCCCCGCCATGCGCCGGCTGACCGCAGAGTACCGGCTGGACCCGGCCGAGCTGATCCTGCCCGCGTTTGTCCGTGAGGGCCTCGCCGAGCCCAACCCGCTCACCTCGATGCCCGGCGTCGTCCAGCACACCATGGACTCCCTGAAGCGGGCCGCGGCCGAGGCCGCCGAACTGGGCGTGGGCGGCATCATGCTCTTCGGCATTCCCGCCGAACGCGACGCCGTCGGCAGCGCCGGCACCGACCCGAACGGCATCCTTAACCGCGGCATCGCCGCCGTCCGCGAGGAGGTCGGCGACGACCTCGTGGTGATGAGCGACGTCTGCCTGGACGAGTTCACCGACCACGGGCACTGCGGCGTGCTGGACGACAACGGCGTCGTCGACAACGACACCACCCTGGAGATCTACGGCCGGATGGCCGTCGAGCAGGCCCGGGCCGGCGCGCACGTGCTCGGCCCGTCCGGCATGATGGACGGGCAGATCGCCGTCATCCGCCAGGCCCTGGACGAGGCCGGCTTCCAGGATGTCTCGCTGTTCGCCTACGCGGCCAAGTACGCCTCCGCGTTCTACGGCCCGTTCCGCGAGGCCGTCGACTCCCAGCTCAAGGGCGACCGGCGCACCTACCAGATGGACGCCGCGAACCGCCGCGAGGCGATCCTGGAGGTCGAGCTGGACCTCGAGGAGGGCGCCGACATGGTCATGGTCAAGCCGGCCATGAGCTACCTGGACGTCCTGTCCGACGTCGCCGCGATGTCCCCGGTGCCGGTGGGCGCCTACCAGATCTCCGGCGAGTACGCGATGATCGAGGCCGCCGCCGCGAACGGCTGGATCGACCGCCGCCGCGCCATCGAGGAGTCGGTGCTGGGCATCAAGCGCGCCGGCGCGAACATGATTCTGACCTACTGGGCCACTGAGCTGGCAACCTGGCTGAAGGAAAGCAAGTAAATGAGCACCTCCGAAGAACTGTTCGAGTCGGCCCGGGCCCTGATGCCCGGCGGCGTGAACTCCCCGGTCCGCGCCTTCGGCTCGGTCGGCGGGACCCCGCGCTTCATGGTCTCCGCGCAGGGCCCGTACATCACCGATGCCGACGGCCGTGAGTATGTGGACCTGGTCTGCTCCTGGGGTCCAGCGCTGCTGGGCCACTCGCACCCGGCCGTGCTGGCCGCCGTGCACGAGGCGGTGGACCGCGGCCTGTCCTTCGGCGCGTCCACCCCGGCCGAGGCGCAGCTGGCCCGGCTCGTGATGGACCGGGTGCCCGGCGTCGAGCGCCTGCGCATGGTCTCCACCGGCACCGAGGCGACCATGACCGCGGTCCGCCTGGCCCGCGGCTTCACCGGCCGCAACCTGATCATCAAGTTCGCAGGCTGCTACCACGGCCACCTCGACGCCCTGCTGGCCTCCGCCGGTTCCGGCCTGGCCACCCTCGCGCTGCCCGGATCGGCCGGCGTCACCGAGGCGGCCGCGGCCGAGACGCTGGTGCTGCCGTACAACGACGTCGCCGCCGTCGAGGCCGCGTTCGCCGAGCACGGCGAGCGGATCGCCGCCGTCATCACCGAGGCCGCGCCGGCCAACATGGGCGTGGTGGCTCCGGCCGAGGGCTTCAACGCCGCGCTGTCGAGGATCACCACCGCGCACGGCGCACTGCTGATCCTTGACGAGGTCCTCACCGGCTTCCGCACCGGCCCTGCCGGTCACTGGGGCCTCACCGGCGCGCACGAGGGCTGGACGCCGGACCTGTTCACCTTCGGCAAGGTCATCGGCGGCGGCATGCCGGTCGCGGCCCTGGGGGGCCGGGCCGAGGTCATGGACTACCTGGCTCCGCTCGGCCCCGTCTACCAGGCCGGCACCCTGTCCGGAAACCCGATCGCCATGGCCGCCGGCGTCGCCACCCTGACCGCCGCCACCGATGAGGTGTACGCGCACGTCGACGTCCGCTCCGCGGAACTGTCGGCCGCGGTGTCGGCTGAACTGGACAAGGCGGGCGTGGACCACACCATCCAGCGCGCCGGGAACCTGTTCAGCATCGCCTTCGGCACCTCCGCCACGGGCGTGCACAACTACGAGCAGGCCCAGGCCCAGGAGGCCTTCCGCTACAAGCCGTTCTTCCACGCCATGCTCGACGCCGGCGTCTACCTGCCGCCGTCGGTCTTCGAGGCCTGGTTCCTCTCCGCAGCGCACGACGACGCCGCGATGGAACGCATCTACGCGGCCCTGCCCGCGGCCGCGAAGGCCGCCGCGGCGGCCCAGCCCTAGCCGGCAAAGCAGGAAAGAGCCCGCCTTCCCCTCGGGGAAGGCGGGCTCTTTTGCCAGGCTGGCCCTGCCGTGCGTCGTGGCCTCCTAGAAGGCCGGGCTCACGTCACCGTTGGGCCACTGCTCCTGGATGAAGGTGCGGACCTCGTCGGAGTGCAGCAGCTCCTCGAGCTTCTCCACGCGGGCATCCGCCCCGCCCTCGTTCCAGACCAGGAAGTTGGCGTAGGGGTTCCCGTCGACCGACTCCACCATCAGCGCGTCCTCAGTCTTGAGGCCGGCCTGCAGGATGTAGTTGCCGTTGATGATGGCCAGGTCCACCGTCGGGTCCGAAAGGTCATTGACCAGCAGCTCGGCCTGGTTCTCCACGAACTCCAGGTTCTTCGGGTTCTGCTCGTCGGTCAGGTCCAGCACCGACGCGTCGTCGGAGACGTCCTGCAGCAGGCCTGCCTCCTCGAGGAGCATCAGCGCGCGGGCCTGGTTGGAGGGATCGTTGGTGATCGCCACGCGGGCGCCGTCGCCGATCTTGGAAATGTCGTCGTGCTTGTCCGAGAAGGCGGCGTAGGGCTCGATGTGCACGCCCTCACCGTGTTCGAACGTGTAGCCCTGGTCCTGCATCTGCGCCTCCAGGTAGGGCAGGTGCTGGAAGTAGTTGGCATCGATGGAGCCGTCCTCGAGGGCGATGTTCGGCGTCGTGTAGTCGTCGAACTCCTTGATCTCCAGGTCGAGGCCGGCGTCGGCCGCCAGGTTCTCGTCCACGAACTCCAGGATGCGGGCGTGCGGCTGGGGGCTGGCGCCCACGGTCAGCGTCGCCGGGTTGGCAGGATCCAGGCTTTCCACGGCGCTGGAGGAGGCCGAAGAGCCTCCGCAAGCCGTCAGCGCCAAAGCCGTGGCCGCCGCAGCAGCGGCGAAGGTGAATGTCTTACGCATCGGATGCGTTCCTTTCAGGCGATCCGGGTCCGGACGGGACGCGGATGATGTGCAGCTAGCGGCTACTGGCTGCAGGCCGGCCCGCCGCCGGAGGCCGCGGGCCTCCGGCGGCGGGCCGGAAATCTTGGTCAGACCCGGGCGTTGTCCCGCCGGGCGCTGCCCTCAGCGGCGTCCGCGGTGGGGACGACGACGGAGGCCGGCTCGGCCGGAGCGGTCAGGGGGCGGCGCCGTCGCCGGCTGCCGGCGGCGGACCGATGGTCCACGCGGCGGGCGGCGAAGTCGCCGAGGAGCTGGATGATCTGCACGATGGCGACGATGACGACGATGGTCACGATCATCACGGTGCTGTCGAAGCGCTGCACGCCGTAGTTGTAGGCCAGCCGGCCCAGTCCGCCGCCGCCGATGATGCCGGCCATCGCGGAGTAGCCGACCAGGGTCACCAGCGTGGTGGTCAGTGCGGCGACCAGGCCGGGCATGGCCTCGGGGAGCAGGACCTTGCGGACCACCTGCATCTTGGTGGAACCCATGACCAGCGCGGCGTCGATCTTGCCGCCGGCGACATCGCGCAGCGAGGTTTCCACCAGCCGCGCGAAGAACGGAATGGTGGCGATGCTCAGGGACACCGACGCCGCCACCGGGCCGATGGAGGTGCCGGTGATGAACCGGGCCAGCGGAATCAGCGTCACCATGAGGATGGCGAACGGCACCGACCGGGTGATGTTCACGATGATGTCGGACACGATCCGGTTGGTGATACGCAGCGGCCGCAGCCCGCCCGGCGCGCTGGTGTGCAGGAAGACGCCCAGCGGCAGGCCGATGAGCAGCGTGGCGAGCCCGGACAGGCCGACCATCTGCAGCGTCTCCAGGACGGCTGTCGGCAGGGCTTCGGTGACGCCGCGGTTGGCGGCCAGTTCCTCGAAGAAGCTCATGCGGCCACCTCCACGGCCACGCCCTGGCTGCCCAGGTAGTCGACGACGGTGTCAATGTCGGTATGTCCGTCCAGCTGGATCCGCATCCGCCCGAACCTCCGTCCGGCCAGGGTCTCGATGCTCCCGGCGAGGACGTTCACATCGGTGTCGAAGCGGCGGGTCAGGCCGGAGAGCACCGGTTCGCCGGCGCTGTCTCCGGCCAGCAGCAGCTCCAGGACCGGTCCGCCGCCGTCCACCGGAGTGGGCGGCAGCGGCACCAGCGCCTTGGCCAGGGTGCCGCCGGGGTTGGCTGCGACTTCGTGCAGTGCGCCGTGCTCAACGACGCGGCCGCCCTCCAGCAGTGATACCGAATCGCAGATCCGCTTCACCACGTTCATCTCGTGGGTGATGATCAGGACGGTCAGCTGCAGCCGGCGGGTCAGGTCCGAAATCAGGTCCAGGATGTCATCGGTGGTCCGGGGATCCAGGGCCGAGGTGGGTTCGTCGCAGAGCAGCACGTCGGGGTCCGCCGCAAGGGCACGGGCTATGCCCACGCGCTGGCGCTGGCCGCCGGATAGCTGGGCCGAGTACGCGCCGGCGAAGTCCTCCAGGCCCACCAGGCGCAGCAGTTCGGCGACCCGGGCCTGGATCTGCGCCTTTTTCCAGCCGGCGAGCTCCAGCGGGTGGGCCACGTTGGCCGCGGTGGTGCGGGAATCCATCAGGTTGGCGTGCTGGAAAACCATGCCGATGCGCCGCCGCGCGGTGCGGACCTCGGCCTCTCGGACGGCGGTCAGGTCCCGACCGTCGATGGACACGGAGCCCGACGTCGGCCGGTCCAGCAGGGTGAGGCAGCGCACCAGGGTGGACTTGCCGGCCCCGGAATGGCCGATGATGCCGTGGATGGAGCCCTTGGGCACCGACAGGCTGACGCCGTCCAGGGCGACGACGTCGCGGGCGCCTTGCCGGTAGACCTTGCGCAGGTCTGTAACTGTGATCATGGGGTCCTCAGGGTCTACGTGTTGCCGCAGCACTAATGCGGCCGAAAAGGCGCGCGGCGCCGGCCGTTCAGAGGGTGTCTGCCAATCGCGTGACACGAGACGCGCGGACTCGCGCGCGCCTGGGGCGCCATCAGCGCCGAACACTCGGTTCAGTATCGCACGCACCGCCCGGACCAGCGGAATCCGGCGTAACAGGCTTGTATGGAGGGATCCTGTGGTGTAACGCGGCGGGCGTGGAAAAGGCACTGGCGGCACGGGAGGAACGTCCTCCCGTGCCGCCAGTGCCCGGCGGAGCTGCCTGGCCCGCCGGTGCGTCAGGAACCGGCCGGAGCGGGCGAACCGAGGCCCGCCTCGGAGTCCGACGGCAGGACGCGGCGCAGCACGTCCGCCAGGGTGATGACGCCGATGAACCTGCCCTCGTCCAGGACGGCGGCCAGCTGCTCGCTGGCGGTGCGGATCCGGGCCAGTGCCTCGTAGACCGGGGTATCGGCCTCCAGGATGAACGCGGGGCGGCAGATGTCACGGACCGGGCGGTCCGCCGGCTCCAGGAGGGTGTCGCGCACGTGGACCACCCCGGGTGCACCGCCGGCACTGTCGCTGACGAGGATCCGCATGTGGCGCGAGGCCCGTGCGGCGTCCTGCACGTCCGCGACGGTGGCCTCCCCGGGTACCGCGGTGGGCACGGAGCCTTCCGGGATCAGCGACCTGACGGTGAGTTTTTCCAGCTCCAGCACGCCGGAGAGCTGGCGCCGGTACGACGCATCCAGGGCGCCCACAGAAGCGGAGTGCTCCACCAGGTGGCGGATCGTGTCGGCGTCCTGCCCGCCGACGGCGGCCCGTTCCACCGGCGTGACGCCGCTGGCCGCAACCAGGCGGTTGGCGATCGCGTTGACCCAGCTCAGCAGCGGCCGCACCAGCCAGATGAACACCCGCGAGGGCACTCCGATGAGCTTGGCCGAAGTCTCCGGGAAGGCGATGGCCCAGGACTTCGGCGCCATTTCGCCGACGACCAGGTGCAGGAAGGTGACGAACAGCAGCGACAGCCCAAAGGCGGCCCCGCCGGCCACCTGCTCCGGCAGCCCCCAGGCGAGGAATACCGGGCCGAGCCAGGCGTCCACCGCCGGCTTGGTCACGGCGCCGAGGGCGAAGGTGCAGGCGGTGATGCCCAGCTGCGCCCCGGCGAGCATCAGGGTCAGCTCGTTGACGCCCTTCAGCGCGGCCCGGGCCGAGCGCTTGGTGGAGGCCTCGGCTTCGAGCCGGTGGCTGCGGGCGCCGAGCAGGGCGAACTCAATGATGACGAAGAAGGCGCTGAGCGCGATCAGCGCCGTCGTGACGGCAGTGACGATCCACGGGTTGCTCATCGGGTCTCCTCCGGTGCCTTCTCAAGGCTGCTGCGCTCCGTCGATCCGTCCGACTCCGCCGGATCGTCCTCGATCAGCCGCACCCGCAGCTCGCTCGGAACGTGACGGGCCAGTTCCAGGACCTCGATATGCAGCGAGCGGCTGATCTGGTGATCCAGTGCAAGTTCGCGGGGATCGTCGGGCAGCGGCACCACCACGGTGTCGCCGGCGGCCGGCAGCGATCCATGCGCGGTGATCACCAGGCCGGAAATCGTCTCGTAGTCACCCGTCGGCAGGGCGTGGGCGATTTCCCGCTCCACCTCGTCGACGTGGACCTCCCCACCCATGCGCCACGACCGGGGGCCCTCGGCCTCGATCGTGGGAGGGGGGACGTCGTCGTGCTCATCGGTCAGCTCGCCGACCAGTTCCTCAGCCAGGTCCTCCAGGGTGAGGACGCCGGCGAACCCGCCGTACTCATCGATGACGCAGGCCAGCTGGTTTCGGGACCGGACCAGCCTCGCCAGGGCGTCGGGCAGGGTCATCACATCGGGGACCACCAGCGGCGGACGCATGATGGCGGAGACCGGGGCATCGTCGGGCTCCCCGCTTTCGAGCAGGTCCGCCAGCTGGACGACGCCCAGCGGCTCCTCGGTGGGGGACACCACCGGGTAGCGGGTATGCGCGGCGGCCATCAGGGCCCGGACCTCGCCGATGGTGGTCGACGGCGTAACCGTCCCCACCCGGCTGCGCGGAATCATCGCGTGCTCCACGTCCCGCTGCGGAAAGTCCAGCACCCGGTCGATGAGCACGGACAGTTCCTCGGGCAGGTCTCCGCTTTCACGGGAGTCGGCCACGATGCGCTCCAGGTCCTTGGCGTTGGCCGTGGTATCGACGTCGTGTACCGGCTCAATCCGGAACAGCCGGAGCAGGGCGTTCGCGGCGTGGTCGAAGACGGTGATCAGCCACCCGAACACGGTCAGGTAGATGGTGGTGGAGCGGGCGAGCCCGACGGCGAGCGGCTCCGGGTTGGCGATGGCCAGGTTCTTCGGATAGAGCTCGCCGAAGATCATCTGGATGACCGTGGCCAGCACCAGCGCCAGGACGGTGCCCACGGAAATACCCACCGCAGCGGGAACGCCCACGCCGCCGAGGAGCACGCCGAGGGACTGGCCCACGAGCGGCTCGGCCACGTATCCGACCAGCAGGCCGGTGACGGTGATGCCCAGCTGGGCGCCGGAAAGCATGAACGAGGTGCGGCGGGTGACTTTCAGCGCCCGCTGCGCCGCGGTGTCGCCCGCCTCGGCGCGGGCGGCCAGGCGCGCGCGGTCCACGGACATGTACGCGAACTCCTGGGCCACGAAATAACCGTTGGCGGCGATGATGGCCAGGATGACAAGGATGCCGAGAAGGAGGAGCAGGACCGCTTCGAGCATCAGGCCCGCACCCCCTTCCGGTTCAGGGGGCGTCCGGGCCGGGCGGCTCGGAGCGGGGTCGGGGGGTCGGGAAAACTGGGACTATGGCCCGGGTCGCTTGACGACCCGGTTGTCTTGGTCGATCGGCCCATTGAGGTTCTGCACTCTCCAAAAAGGTCGGTAATACCGGCAGTTGGGAGCATACCGAGGCTTGCTGAACGTCGCTTTCAGGTTTTTTTCAGGTTTTTTCGGGTAGCTCTGCTGCGGCAGGCCGGAGCGGTTCAGGCAGGCTGCGGGGCGGAACGCAGCGGCCAGCTGCCGTCCACTACGGCCTCCGGATCCCGGCGGCGCAGGTACTCCTGGAAGCTTTCCGCCTGCCCGGCGCACCAGGCCACCTGCGCGCGGTGCAGCTCCGGGGCCGGCAGGCGCAGTTCCTCGAACCGCTCAGCGAGCACGGCGGCGACCCCCAGGGTCGCCATGACGTCAGCAGCGGAAGTGTGCGCGTGTTCCAGCTCCACCCCGTAATGTGCGCACAACGCGGTCAGCGTGCGCTTGCCGCGGCGGTAGCGGTCCGCCTGCTTGTCCATGACGTAGGGGTCGATCACCGGCATGGGCTCGGGCGCCTGCAGCCCGTGCCGGACGCATTCGCGGTCCAGCACGGTGAAGTCATAGCAGGCGTTGAACGCCAGGACGGGGATTCCGGCCTCGAACAGCCCGGAGAGCACAGCGGCCAGTTCTGCCGCCACGGCTCCGGGTGCCTGCCCCTCGGCCCGGGCGAACTCGGTGCTGATCCCGTGGATGGCGGTGGCCTCGGCGGGAATCTCCACGTCCGGGGCGGCCAGCCATTCGTGCTGCTGCAGCACTTCGTTCCGGGCATTGACCAGGACCACCGACGCGGTGACGATCCGCGCGGTCTGCGGATCCCGCCCGGTCGTTTCCAGATCGAAGGCGGCTCGGGGAAGGGTGTGCCAGCTGGTGTTCATGATTCCCCAAGCTACCGGCCCGCACCGACAATCCGTGATTCCGGCGCGGCTAGGCTGGAAGCATGCGGACGGAGTACGTGGAGGCGGTGCTGGCCCTGGCCCGCCTGATACCGCCGGGACGGGTCCTCGCCTACGGAGACCTCGCGGACCTGCTCGGCGTCGGCGGCCCCCGCCAGATCGGCGCCGTGATGTCACGGTACGGGTCCTCCGTGCCGTGGTGGCGGGTGCTCCGCGCCTCCGGACAGCCGCCCCGCTGCCATGAAGAAAGGGCGAGGGAGCACTACCTCGCCGAGGACACGCCGCTGCACCCCGGCGGGGACGACGCCGCGGACTGCCGCGTGCGGATGGCCGCCGCCCGCTGGCAACCGGACGACGCGGCGTGGGACCGGATCGCCCGGCTCGCCCGGCAGGCCGCCAACGGCGACGGCGGCGGCGCGGCAGGGTCCCGGCCGAACCCGGAGACCGGAACGGCCGACGTCGGCAGTGCGCCTGCGGCCCGCGGTGATGAAGGAAATGTCAGTACCCCGTGATGGAGTATCCGCATGAGCGTTGAACTTCGGCTGGTTCCCCCGGACACCGCCCGCGCCGTCGACGTGCAGCTGAGCCCCGACCAGGCGGCCGTGACGGAGCTGCCCACCGGCAGCGGCCCGGTGCTGGTCCTCGGCGCGCCCGGCACGGGCAAGTCCACGGTGCTCGTGGAAACCGCGGTGCGCCGGATCGGGCGGGACGGCCTGGACCCGGCGGGTGTCCTGCTGCTGGCGCCGTCCAGGCTCGCCGCGGCCGCCCTCCGCGACGCGCTCTCCGCACGTCTGCAGGGGACCCTGAGCACCTCCCCGGCCCGCACCTGGGCCTCCTACGCCTTCGACCTCATCCGCCGGGCCAAGGCCGAGGGACGCCTGCCGCATATCCAGCGCCCGCCCCGCCTGCTGTCCGGCGCCGAGCAGGACGTCATCATCAAGGAGCTGCTGGAGGGGCACGGGCAGCACGGCGTACCGCAGCTGCCCTGGCCCGAATCGCTGGAACTGGCCCTGCCGACCCGCGGCTTCCGGCAGGAGATCCGGCAGCTTTTCGACCGGGTGATCGAACTCGGCATGAGCCCGGAGGAACTGGCCGGGCACGGACAGCGCCACGGGCGGCCGGACTGGACGGCCGCCGCGGCGCTTTATGCCGAATACCGCGACGTGCTCGATATCCGCATGCCCGAGGCCTTCGACCCGGCCGGCATCATCACCAGCGCCCTGCACATCCTGCAGCAGGACCCGGAGTTCCTGGCCGCCGAACGGGCCCGGCTGCGGCTGATCCTGGTCGATGATCTGCAGGAGGCCAACCCTGCGATCCACGCCCTGCTGGCCGAGCTGGTGGGGGGAGGCGGCGGCGCTGCCTCCGACGCCGTGCTGACCGCCTGCCCCGATACCGTGGTGCAGGGCTTCCGCGGCGCCCGGCCCGACCTGGTCGGCCGGCTCTCCCACACCCTGGGCACCGACCCGCAGACCCTGGTGCTGCACACCTCGCACCGGCTCAAAGGCACGGTGGCCAAGGCCTGGCAGCGCACGGCCGCGCGTATCGCCGTCGCTGGCAAGCTGCCCTCCTACCGGCTGCTGGATGACACCGCTGCTCCCGAAGCGGAGGGAGCGGCGGCGGGCACTGACGGAGCGGGGGAGCCGGAACGGTCCGCAGCCGGGCGAGTCCGCGCCGCGGCGCATGTCGTGGACTCGCCCATGCACGAACAGCGGTACATCGCCCAGCGCATCCTGCAGGCGCAGCTGCTGGACGGCCGGTCCCTGGCGGACATCGCCGTGATCGTGCGCACCGGCGGGCAGCTGTCCCGGCTGCAGCGCTACCTCGCCTCGCAGGGCATCGAAGCCACCATCCCCGTGGCCGAGAAGGCGGTGCGCGACGAAGCCGCCGTGCGGCCCCTGCTGGAAGCCTTCGCCGTCGTCCTGGATCCCGAGGCCCTGACGCCCGAGGCCGCCGTCTCGCTGCTGACCAGCCGGATCGGCGGAGCGAGCCCGCTGGAGCTGCGCCGGCTGCGCCAGTCCCTGCGCCGCGAGGAGCGGCGTGCCGGCGGCGGGCGTGCCAGCGACGCGCTGCTGGTGGAGGCCCTGCTCGAGCCCGGCTCCGACAGCGGCCTCGCCCTGGCCGGGCTGACCTGGGAGGCCCGCTCCGCCCAGCGGATCGGAGCCATGCTGCAGGCCGGGCGGCGCGCCGCCGAACAACCCGGCGCCACCGCCGAAACCGTGCTCTGGGCCCTCTGGTCCACCTCGGGCCTGTCCCGGCGGTGGGCGGAGCTGGCCTTGGAAGGCGGCGCCAACGGGTCGCGCGCCGACCGTGACCTGGACGCGATGATGGCCCTGTTCCAGACCGCCGAACGGTACGTCGACCAGCTGCCCGGCTCCACGCCCGCGCAGTTCCTCGATTACCTGACCAGCTCCGAGCTGCCGATGGATACGCTGGCCGCGAGGGCGCAGCGGCGCGAGGCCGTCGAGCTGCTGACACCGGCCAGCGCCGCCGGGCGCCAGTGGCCGGTGGTGATCGTGGCCGGGATCCAGGAGGGGGTCTGGCCCAACCTGCGGCTGCGCGGCGAGCTGCTGGGCAGCGGGGACCTGGTCTCCGCCGTCGAGCACGGCGACGACTTCCGCAGGCACCGCAGCCCGGTGTCCCTGATGCACGCCATCCGGCACGATGAGCTGCGCAGCTTCTCCACCGCCATTTCCCGTGCCGGCGAGGAGCTGATCTGCACTGCGGTGGAGTCGGAGGACGAGCAGCCCTCCCAGTTCCTGGACCTCGTCGATCCGCTGCCGCCGCAGGCGAAGAAACGGCCCCGGACCGAGGTGGTCCGCCCGCTGACGCTGCGCTCGCTGGTCGCCGAGCTGCGCGCCGCGGCCCAGCAGCCGGATGCCGATCCCGGCGCCGCCGCCGAGGCACTCAGCCACCTTGGCACCATGGTGAACCATCCCTGGCCGGTCCCCGGGGCCCATCCGGACTCCTGGTGGGGGCTGGCCGACCTGTCCACCCGTGCCCCCGTCATTCCGCCGGAGGCGGTCATTCCGGTCTCGCCCTCCAAGGTGGACGCGGTGCTGAAGTCCCCCCTGAGCTGGTTCGTCTCCGCCGCCGGCGGCGAGGCCGCGACCGATTTCGCCCGCTCGCTGGGCACGCTCGTCCACCAGCTGGCCCAGGAGATGCCCGACGCCACGGGCAGCGAGTACGCAGCGGAGCTGCAGCGCCGCTGGCCCTCGCTGGGCATGAAGGACAACTGGGAGGGCCGCAAGGACCTGGAGCGAGCCGAACGGATGGTCCGGAAGCTGGCGACCTACGTCATCTCGATGCGGCAGGAGGGCCGCTCCCTCGTCGACGTCGAAAAGGACTTCGAAGTTGCCCTGCCGGTGCTGCTGGACGGCGTCGAGCGGACCGCCCTGCTGCGCGGGCAGATCGACCGGCTCGAACGCGACAGCCAGGGCCGGCTCTACATCGTGGACCTCAAGACCGGCAAAACCGCCCCTTCTAAGAAGGACCTCGAGCAGCATCCCCAGCTCGCCGCCTACCAGGAAGCCGTCCGCGAAGGTGCCCTCGACGACGCCGGCGGAGCACCAGGGACTCCCGGCGGCGCCGCCCTGGTCCAGCTGGGCACCGATGCCGTCAAGGTCGCCGTGCAGGAGCAGCCGGCCCTGGCGCCCGACGCCGGCTGGGCGCGGGAAATGATCGAGCAGGCTGCCGGCCTGATGTCCGCCGCCGAGTTCGAAACCCGGCACGAGGCCGGTGGCGGCTACGGCGGCCACGGCTGCCGGCTGCCCGAAATCTGCCCGCTCTGCCCCGAAGGAAAGCAGGTCACCGAATGAGCGTCTCCTTGGCCGACGTCGCCGGCTCCGGCACCGGGGAAGGCATCCGCTACTCCGCCCACCGCCTGGCCGAGCTGCTGGCCGACCCGGGGGAGAAGGTCCTGTATCCCACCCCGGAACAGGTACGGGTGATCGAGGCGCCGCTGGAGCCGCTGCTGGTCATCGCCGGCGCCGGGTCCGGCAAGACCAAGACGATGGCGGACCGCGTGGTCTGGCTGGTAGCCAACGGGCTGGTCGAACCCGAGCAGATCCTCGGCGTGACCTTTACCCGCAAGGCGGCGGGGGAGCTGGCCACCCGCATCCGACAGCGGCTGGCGCTGCTGTACCGGTACCAGGACGCCGAGGCCGGCATCGACCCGGGGTCTGCCGACGCCGAGGCGCGGATGGAGCCGACCGTCTCCACCTATCACTCCTACGCCAACGGCATCGTGGGCGATTACGGGCTGCGCATCGGCGTCGAGCGGGACTCGGTGATGCTCGGCGGCGCCCAGTCATGGCAGCTGGCCAGCCAGGTCGTGGAGGCCTATGCGGGCGAGTACGAACACTTCATCGCGGCCAAGTCCACCCTGGTCAGCGCCGTACTGCAGATGGCCTCGGAGTGCTCCGAGCACCTGGTCTCCCCGGCGGAGGTACGCGCCCAGCTGCAGGAGCACCTCTCCTGCGCGTCGGCGCTGCCGTACCAGTCCGGCAAGACCAAGGCGCCCACCGCGGCCGTGAAGAAGATGCTGGACCGGCTGCGTACCCGCATCACCGTCACCGAACTGGTGGAGGCCTACCAGCAGGCCAAGGCGGACCGCCGGCAGCTGGACTTCGGCGACCTGGTGGAGCTCGCCGCGCGGATCGCCGGCAGCATTCCGGAAGCCGTGCAGATGGAGCGCGCCAAGTACCGGGTGGTGCTGCTGGACGAGTTCCAGGACACCTCGCATGCCCAGATGGTGCTCTTCTCCCAGCTCTTCGGCGACGGCCGGGCGGTGACCGCCGTCGGCGACCCGCACCAGTCCATCTACGGGTTCCGCGGCGCGTCCGCCGGCCAGCTGGGCACGTTCCGTGAAAAGTTCCCGGTGGTGGCGCCCGACGGCGACCGGTCGCTGGCTCCGGTGGCTACCCTGACGACGGCCTGGCGTAACGACACCTCCATCCTCGCCGCCGCCAATGCGGTGGCTGCCCCGCTGAACGCCAAGGCCCCGTGGCTGCGCGTGCAGCGGCTGCCGCCGGTGCCCCCGCTGGCGAAGAACGAGCGTGCCGGGGTGGGCGAAGTATTGCTGGCCCGGTACCTCAGCGAGAGCAGCTTTGCCGACGGCGAGGGCCCCGATGCCCCGCGGATTGCCGGCGAAGCCGAGGAGGTCGCGGACATGATCGCGCAGGTGCGCACCCGCGGCCGTTTCGACGCCGGAGAGATGCCGACCGTGGCCGTGCTCTGCCGCAGCCGGCGCCAGTTCACCGCCTTCCAGAAGGAACTTGAGGCACGCGGCGTGCCCGTGCAGGTGGTGGGACTGGGCGGGCTGCTCTCGACCCCCGAGGTGGTCGAACTGCTGGCGGTGCTGCGCGTGCTGGGCGACCCCGGCCGCTCAGACTCCATGCTGCGTATCCTGGCCGGGTCGCGCTGGCGGATCGGGCCGGCGGACCTGATGGCCCTGGCCGACTGGTCACGCCACCTGGTGCGGGTGCGCGAACGCGCCGCCACCATCCGTGAGGCCGCCGACGTCCACGTTCCCGACGAGCCGGGCGAAGCGGACGTGCTGGAGGCGGACATGGCCGAGGCCGGCAGCCTGGTCGAGGCCGTGGACTCCCTGCCCCGGGCCGAGTGGGTCTCCAACGCCGGCCGCTCGGTCTCCGAGGAGGGGCTGCGGCGCCTGGCCCGTCTCCGGGACGAGCTGCGGGCCCTGCGCACCTTCGTGGGGGAGGACCTCACCACGCTGATCGGCGAGGTCGAACGGCGGATCCTGCTCGACATTGAAGTGGCCGCCAAGCCCGGCGTGAACGTCCATGAAGCCCGGCGGAACCTCGACGCGTTTGCCGACGCCGCCGCGAACTTCAGCGCGTCCGCGGACCGGGTGGACCTGGTGGCGTTCCTCGCCTGGCTGGAGGCGGCCAACGAAGAGGAAAACGGCCTTCCGGTCACGCAGCTCGAAGCCAGTCGGGAAACCGTCCAGCTGCTCACCGTGCATGCCTCCAAGGGCCTGGAGTGGGACGTGGTGGCCGTGCCGGGCCTGAACCAGGGCCAGTTCCCCAGCGACAAGGACTCCCGCTGGAGCTCGGGGCACGCGGCGATCCCGTGGCACCTGCGCGGCGACGCCCCCGACCTGCCCCAGTGGGACTGGGAGCAGGAGGACCAGAAGACCTGGCTGGAGTGCGAAAAGCTGTTCGCCGACGACGCGCGCGGGCACGCCGAGCGGGAGGAACGGCGGCTGGCGTACGTTGCCTTCACCCGCGCCCGGCACCTGCTCATCTGCACCGCCAGCGCCTGGGGCGGCGGACGGTCCAAACCGACCGGACCGTCCGACTACCTGGAGGCCCTGCACGGTCTGGCCGCTGACGGCGAGGACGGCTACCGGGTCCTGTCCTGGACTCCCGTGGGAGAGGAAGGCGACGCGAACCCGGCCGCTACCCGGCCCGAGACCGCCGTCTGGCCCATCGACCCGCTGGGCGGGCGCCGGGCGCCGATGGAGCAGGCCGCCGCCGCCGTCCTTGCCGCAGCACAGGAGCAGGCGGCGCCGGCGGAGTCCGGAGCGGCCGGCACGGAAGCGGGCCGCTGGAGCCGTGAGGTCGAACTTGTCCTGGCCCGCCATCGGCCGCCGGAGTCGGTGGTGTCCGTGCAGCTGCCCGAACATATCTCGGCCTCCATGCTGGTCGACCTGCGCGAGGATCCGGAGGCCGTGACCCGGCAGCTGCGCCGGCCGGTGCCCCGGGAGCCGGGCATCGCAGCCCGTAAGGGCACCGCCTTCCACGCCTGGGTCGAGGAGTTCTTCGGCCGGGCGGGAATGCTCGACATTGATGAGCATCCGGGCGCCGCCGACGCGTACGTGGACGAGGCCTACGACCTGGACCAGATGGTCGAGACCTTCCAGGCTTCGCCCTGGGCGCAGCGGGAACCTGCCTTTGTGGAGGTCCCGGTGGAAACCCGGGTGCAGTCAGTGGTCGTCCGCGGGCGGATCGATGCGGTCTTCCGCGATGCCGACGGCACCTGGGACCTGATCGACTGGAAAACCGGGGCGCCGCCCTCGGGCAGGGCGCTGGAGGTCCGGGCGGTCCAGCTGGCCGTCTACCGGCTGGCCTGGTCCAGGCTGCAGGGGGTGCCGCTGAAGGATGTGCGGGCCGCGTTCTACTTTGTGGCCGCCGATAAGCTGATCCGTCCGCACAACCTGCTTGGAGAGGCGGAACTCGAGCGCATCATCCTGGACGCCGCCGCAGGCTGATCCTCAACAGGGCAGGGGGCAGGGGCAGAAGCAGGCAGGGGCAGGGGGAACGTGTCCCTGCCGGGAATCGGGCTCGAGGAGATCAGCTGCCGGCGGCCCGGCTCTCAGCCGTTCCGCCGCCGGTCAGGGTCTCCTGGAGCGCCCGCCCGTAGCGGAGGACCAGCTGCTCCGGGGGCGTGGCGAGGGTGGCCGAGTCCTGGATGATCCACAGTGTGGTCATCAGTCCCTGGAGCTGAGATGCGAAAATCCGCGCCCGCAGGTCGGCGTCGCCGGCCGACAGCCGTCCGCGGACGGGTTCGACGAACTGCACATTCATGTCCTGCTCCAGCCGGGCCCGCACCACCGGGCTGTCCGACGCCCGGATCAGCGCCGAAAACACCCGGCGGCCGGCTCCGCCGTTCTCGAGCAGCGCCCGGACCACCCGGTAGCCCAGGTCCTCAACCGGCCCTTCCAACAGCCTGAAGCTGTCCTCCGAGGGGCTCAGCGCCTCCAGGAAGAGCGCTTCCTTGGAACCGAAATGGTGGTTCACCAATGCAGGGTCCACCCCTGCGGCCGCGGCAATCTCCCGCACGCCGGTCCGGGCAAAGCCGCGGTCGCCGAACAGTGCGGCGGCGGCTGCCCGAATGGCGGCCTTGGTGGTCTCCGATTTGGACAGCCGCACGGGCCGCCCCGGGCCGCTTGCGCGCCCACTGCTCCGGTCGATCCCCTGCATCACGAAAGCTCCTCATCACCCAAATCCCCCCAACGGGATTCGACTCCAGTCGATGATAGTTCTAGGGTCGATAATTCAACGCTGTTGAATTTTGTGGGCTGACCCGGCGCCTTCGGCGGGGAAGCCAGGCACTACGAAAGGCAAAGATGCGGCTGGAAAATGCGCAGACCCCCCACCCGGACATCGACCTCGAGGAGATCCGGCGCAAATACGCCCACGAGCGGGAACGGCGGATCCGGCCCGACGGGCTGGGACAGTACCGCTCCGCCGTCGGCGAGTTCGGTTACTACGCCAAGGACCCCTACACGCCGCGGAGCGAACGGGAACCGCGGACGGACCGGGTGGAAGCCCTCGTGATCGGCGCCGGCTTCGGCGGGCTGCTCACCGCCTCCCGGCTGCGGGAGGCCGGCTTCGACTCAGTCCGGCTGATGGACGAGGCGGGCGACGTCGGCGGCACCTGGTATTGGAACCGCTACCCCGGAATCCACTGCGACATCGAGTCCTACGTGTACATGCCGCTGCTGGAGGAAGTCGGCACCATGCCGAGCAAGCGGTACGCACCCGGTGAGGAAATCCGGCGCCATGCCGTGGCCATTGCCGAACACTACGGCCTCTACCGGGACGCGCTGTTCCAGACCCGGGCCACGGAACTGACCTGGGATGAAGCGGAGGAGGAGTGGATTGTCAGCACCGACCGGGGCGACCGGTTCCGGGCGCGGTGGGTGATTTCCTCCTCGGGCACCCTGACCCAGCCCAAGCTGCCGGGCATTCCGGGCATCGAGGGCTACCGGGGCCACACCTTCCACACCAGCCGCTGGGACTACGGCTACACGGGGGGAACAGCCGACGGCGGCCTCACCGGCCTCGCCGACAAGAAGGTCGCCGTCGTGGGAACCGGGGCCACCGGCATCCAGGTCATTCCCCATGTGGCCCGCGACGCCGAGCACCTTTACGTTTTCCAGCGCACGCCCTCCACCGTGGACGTGCGGGACAACCGGCCCACGGACCCCGCCTGGGCGGCCTCGTTGAAGCCGGGCTGGCAGCGGGAAAGGATGGAGAACTTCCTCGCCGTCCTGGCCGGAGAACCGGTCGGGGAAAGCCTGGTGCAGGACGGCTGGACCGCCACCACGGACCTGCAGCGGCAGATCCTCTCCGGGGCCGTGGACACCCGCCTCAGCGGCGAGGAGCGGCGGCTGCAGGACGAACTGGCCGACGCCGCCGTGATGAACCGCATCAGGGCCCGGGTCGATGAGGTCGTCGAGGATCCCGCCACGGCCGAGCTGCTCAAGCCCTGGTACCGGTACATGTGCAAGCGCCCCTGCTTCAGCGACGAATACCTGCAGAGCTTCAACCGGCCCAACGTTACCCTGGTCGACACCGCGGACCACGGCGGCATCACCCGGATGACCGAGCGCGGCGTCGTCGTCGGCGACACCGAGTACGAAGTGGACTGCGTCATCTTCGCGACCGGGTTCGACGTCGGCATCTCCGGGGTGATGTCTGGTTCGCTGCCCGTGTACGGCCGGGACGGCCAGGCTCTGCTGCACGCCTGGAGCCGCGGCCCGAAGACCCTGCACGGCTTTTACTCCAACGGGTTCCCGAACCTGTTCCACCTCAGCGCGCTGCAGAATGCCAACTCGGTGAACTTCGTGCACATCCTGCAGGAGCAGGCCGAGCACATTGCCGCCGTCATCGCCCGGGCGGAGGAGACTGGCGCACGGGTCGTGGAGCCGACGGTGGAGGCCCAGGAGGAGTGGGTCGCCACCGTGCTTGAGACCGCAGCGGACAACCGCGCCTTCCAAGCCGAATGCACCCCCGGCTACTACAACGGCGAGGGCACCCGGGCGATCGCCGGTGCCTCGTACAGCCCCGGCCCGGTGGCCTTCCACCGGCTGCTGCGCGAATGGCGGGCAGCCGGCATGGCCGACGTACTCGGCGGAGCCGAGTCCTCCGGCGGCATGCCGGAGCCCAGCGGCGCAGGGGCGTCGAGGTGAGGCCCCCGGCCGGAGTCCGAAGCGCCCCGGCCCCGGGCGGGCACCGGTTCCGCGGCCGTGCCGTGCTGATCGCGGGGGCCGCCGTAGCGGCCCTGGTGCTCGCCGGCTGCACGGCTGCCGGCGACGACGGCGGAGCGGACCAGGCCGCCGGCGCGGTTCAGGACGTGCGCACGGCCGAGCGCGTGGCGTCGGTGAGCGACGTGTATCCGGAAACCGGGATGACCCTGCTCGAGGGGCCGGTACTCGGTCCGGACGGCGGGCTGTACGTCACCGACGTCACCGCTCCTGCCGGGGAGCCGAAGCTGCTGCGGGTTGACCGGGAGACCGGGGAAAGCCGGACGGTGTACACGGATGAGGCAAGCGCGCTGACCTCGGCGCAGTTCAGTCCGGCGGACGGCCGGCTCTACCTGACCGATTTCGCCGGCGGCCGTATCCTCAGCCTGCCGGCGGACGGGTCCGGGCCGGCGGAGGTGTTCTTCTCCGGCGAGGTGGACGGCACGGCCATGCGCCCGGACGACATCGCCTTCGATGCACACGGGAACCTCTACGTCACCGACTCGGCGGGGTTCTCCGATCCCTACTGGGAGGCCTCGGGGCGGGTGGTGCGCATCGACGGGGCAACCGGGCAGGCCACTGTGCTGGCGGAGAACCTGCCGGCACCGAACGGCATTGCGTTCACGCCGGACGGATCCAAGCTGTGGATCACCCACAACACGGGCAACCGGGTGGATCTGTTCACCCTGAACGGGGACGGGACAGCCGTCGCGACCGCCCACCCTGCCGTTCACGTCAGCGCCGGAACTGCGCAGGTGGATTCCGCGGCCGTGGATTCCGCCGGGAACCTCTACCTGGGGCTGCACAACCGACCCGCGGTGCTCGTCTTCAACGAGCTGGGCGAGCAGCTCACCGTGATTGAGGCACCGGGGGACGGGCTGTCCTCGGCGACGAACCTGGTGATCGAACCGGGCGGCAGGCAGGCCTGGATGACGGTCAGCGGCGAATCGGGCGGCTTCGTGTACTCCTTCGAGGCGCTCGCCGACGGGCTTCAGCTGCCGTCCGGCAGCTGAAGCCGGAACCGCGCCGTCGGGCTCCCCAGCGAAGCTGCTCCGGCCGGTAGGAGCGCCGGATGCCGCCTTCCCGATGCAGGGAAGGCGGCATCCGTTCGTCAGGCGGCCGGGTTCGGCCCCGGATCTCAGGGCACTGCGCGGCGCAGGGTGCCGTAGGAGCCGACGGCGAGCACCGCCCCGGCGAGCAGCAGCCAGCCGGACAAGGCCAGCGGGGTCAGCCGGACGAACCAGGCCGCCACGTCCGGCCACGACTCGGTGTAGGTGGCCAGGGCCACGGCGCCGAGCAGGATGATGCCGAACCCGACCAGGGCGAGGACCAGGCCGGTCGTGCGCCAGCGCTTGTACACGGTGGCGAACCAGAACCCGAACATGAACAGCAGCATCGACAGGGCGAAGTAGAGCAGGATCTGGGCGTACCACGCCGCCTCAGCGATCCAGGGCAGGGCGAAGATGTGGCCCTCGACGCCCCAGCCGTGCGTGGCCTGTTCCGCCAGGCCCAGCAGCCAGTAGAGCACGCCGAGGCCGAGCGACATGGCCGCAAAGAGCCCCAGCGTGCCTGCGTAGAACGATCGGCGGCTCACGCTCATCGCCTGGGAGAAGGGGAAGGTCAGGGTCAGTGCCTGGACGCCGACGGCGAGGAAGTACCACATCACCGCCTGGCCGGAGAAGGCCATCCGGATCCCGTCGCCGTCGGTGGGAATGATGGCCAGGATGGCCACGGCGAGCAGGGTGGAGCTGACAAGGATGATGCCGGGGACGCCCAGGTAGAGCCATTTGTTGAGCATCTGCATCCGGGCGACGGCGAGTGCGCGGTTCATCGCAGGACCTCCAGATCGTTGGTGCTGTGATTGCTGTCGGCCGGGTGGCCGAAGGATTCGTTGGCTTTGAGGGTGCGGCGGATGATCAGCTGCTGCAGCGATACCGGAGCGAGTTCCAGGCCCATGGCCCGGGCCCGTTCCCTGTCGTCGCCGGCCAGCGGAGCATCGACGGTCACCGAGGCCAGGGCCCCAAGTCCCTCGCGGTGCAGCACCGGGCGGCCGGCCACGAACTCTTCGACGGAGGCAGCCTTGCCGGCGACGGCGAAGGCGGACCCGGTGATGGCTTCCACCTCGTCATCCATGACGATCCGTCCGCGGTCGATGACGATGACGTGTTCGAGCAGGTTGGCGACTTCATCGATCAGGTGCGAGGACAGGATGATGGTCCGCGGATGGTCGGCGAAGTCGGTCAGCAGCCGGTCGTAGAACAGCTGCCGGGCCACTGCGTCCAGACCGAGGTAGGGCTCGTCGAAGAACGTCAGCTCGGCCCGGGACGCCAGGCCGATGATGACCCCGACGGCGGAAAGCTGGCCGCGGGAGAGCTTCTTGATCCGGTGCTTCTTCGGCCGGGGCAGCTGGAAGTCCTCCAGCAGCTTCTCCGCCAGCTCGGCGCTCCAGTTTGGAAAGAACAGCGCGGCGGCGTCGAGCGCGTTGCGGATGGTGAAGTCGTCGGGATACTTCTGCGACTCGCGGACGAAGCAGAGCCGGGAGAGCACCCGCTCGTTTTCGAACGGTTGCTCGCCGAAGACCCGGACCTCGCCCGAGCTGGCGAAACCCTGGGCGGTGAGGATGGACATCAGGGTGGTCTTGCCGGCCCCGTTGCGGCCGAGCAGGCCGTAGATGCGGTTCGCCTGGACGTCCAGGCTGACGTTGTCCAGGGCCGTCTGGTCCCGGTAGCGGCGGGTGAGGTTGCGGGTTTCTATGACGTTCATGGTGCCGGGGTCCCTTCGTGTTCAGCGGCACTGCGGTGAATGAGGTCGGCCAGCTCGCCGGGGGAGATGCCCAGCTTGCGGGCCTCGACGGCGAGGGGCTGTACATACTGGCGGTAGAACTGCTCACGGCGCTTTTCCAGCACCGCGGCGCGGGCGCCCGGGGCAACGAACATGCCGATGCCCCGGCGCTTGTAGAGAAGGCCCTCGTCCACCAGGAGGTTCACGCCCTTGGCGGCTGTGGCGGGATTGATGCGGTAGAACGCGGCGAACTCATTGGTGGAGGGGACCTGGCCCTCCTCCTGCAGCACTCCGTCCAAAATGTCCCCCTCGATCCGCTCCGCCACCTGCTGGAAGATCGGCCTGCTGTCATCGATCAAGGGCCGGCTCCTCTCGTCTGCACCTAGGTTCGTCGGTGCGGTGGTTCGTTACTTAACTAAGTAACCACGGAGGTGAAGGAAAGGCAAGAGGAAGCCGAAGGAAAGGCAAGACAGAGAGGAGCGTTTCGACAGGAGCCCCAGCAGCGGGGGCTTCGGGGCCTTGCAGTGTGGCAGGGCTCCGGTGCTGCGGTGGGTGCGCTGCTGTTGGGCAGCGGGGGTTACGGCACTACGCGGGAATCAGCGGGCGGGTGGAACGGTCGGTCTGCGTGACGTTGACGGGGCATCGGCGTGCCCGGCGGGCGCGCAAAGCGGCCGGCCAACGCGGCGGAGGGAACGGCGGCGCTCCCGCGCGGGCCGGCCTCAGCGACGCTGCGGGCGGCCGGCCGCGTCCGCGGAGCCAGGCGTGGCGTCAACCTCGGCTGCGGTGTCGTCTGCGTCGTTCCGGGGCCTCGTCGGCAGGGCGATGACCACCGCGTCGCCGTCGCCGGGCCCGGCATCGGTGTTCGCGACGGCGGCGGTGTTCTCCGAGCCGTTCTCCGCGCCGTTGTCCCCGTCGGCGGCAGGAACAGCGGCGGCATCGGCTCGTTCGACGTCATTGCCGTCATGGCCGGGCTTCGCGGACTGGATAACGATGGGCTCCGCGGAGACCTTCGCTGAGTTGGCCCTTGACCCGGACCCGGGGCCTGCGGGGTGTTCCTCCGAGCTGGGCCCTTCCGGGCGGGCGGCACCGGGCTGTCCGGCGGCCTGATCGGCGTCGCCGGCCGGAGCCGCCGTACCGTCACCGGCCGGAGCGGCCGCACCGTCGCTGCCGGTCACCCCGGCTGCGGGAGCGGCGCCGTCGGCCGCGGTCGAGGGCGCCGCCGTACCGGCCGCCGCAGTACCGGACGCCGCCGCGCAGGCGGCATCGGCGGGTCCGATGGGAGACACAGTCACCTTCGGGGCCCGTGCCGGCTCCGTCCCCGCGGCAGGCTCGACGACGCGCTGCTGGCCGGTGGCGGGACGCCAGCCGGAAGCGGAACGGGTCCTGGCCTGCTGGGCCTCCTGCGCGCGCACATCGGCTTCCAGCGTGGCGAGCATGTCCGTCGCCTCGGCCACCATTTCGGCGCTGCCGACGGCAAGGCCGCGGACCATCCACTGGGCCAGGGCGAATTCGGCGGACAGTGCCGCGCGGCGGATCAGGTGCGGATCGGCGACGTCGCCGCGGGCCTGCATGTACGCCGTGTGCACCTTGGCGGTGAAAGTCTGGTCGGCGGCGGCAATCAGCCAGGCGAAGTCGTCCGCGGGATCGCCCACCCGCAGGTCCGTCCAGCCGGTGACGGCGGAGACCCGGCCGTTGGCCACGAGCAGGTTGTCCTCATGCAGGTCTCCGTGGACCACCACGGGGCTGAACCGCCACAGCGTGACGTCCTCCAGGGCATGCTCCCAGCGGCGCAGCAGCACCGGTGGAATCTTTCCGGTGCCTGCGGCGGCGTCCAGCTCGTTCAGGCGGCGCTGCCGGAACTCGTTGGCCGTGTAGCTGGGCAGGTCGGCGTTGTGGACGATCGACTGGGGCAGGGTGTGGATCGCGGCGATGGCCTTGCCGATGTCGGCGGCCACGGCGTCGCCGGCGGCAGCCAGGTCATCGATCTCGCGGGCGGTCCCGGACAGGTGCGAGTAGACGCAGGTGCACAGGTCGCCGCGGCGGACCGTGCCGGCGACGTAGGGAACGGTGAACGGCAGCTCGGCCCGCACGGCCGGGACGAATGCGCGCAGGACCAGCAGCTCGGTCTCCAGGCGCATGCTGGCCTCCACATGCCTGGGGCAGCGCACCCGCCAGCGCCGGCCGGAGGCGTCGACGATCACGGCGGCGTCGAAGTCCGCGGCGTCGTCCGGGGAGCCGGCAACGCCGGTCGGAGCCAGGCCGGGAACAGCGGCGCTGGCCATTGCTGCCAATTCCATGGGGGTCCGTTTCACATCTTCAACCGTAGGGCCAGATGTGGTGCGAGTTACCGTTTCCGGCCCGGCGAGTCGCCGCAAGCGTGATCGAGAACTCACAGCCGCAGCCCGAACTACAGTGTTGGGGGAGGGGGAGACTACGGTAGAGGCATGACCAGCCCCGCCCCGGTAGCCGCCGTCCCGCCCCTAGGCCTGCTGCCGCTGGCACGCACCGCCGTGGACCGCGGATCGGACCGTCGGGTGGCGCCGGACCTCTTTGAAGCCATTCTCCAGGCCTCCTCCACCCGCGTGCTCTACCTGGCCGGCGGAAGGGCCCTGGTGGGCGAAGAAGGCCTGGTCCTCTCTGCGGTCGGACCGGAGGGCTTCGGAGCCGAACCGGTCTATCTCGGCCGCACCCTGGTGGCCGGCGGCGCGCCGGCCGGGACCGACGTCGTCCTGGTGAGCCTGCGCGAGCCCGACGAGGAGCTCGCGGGCGACGGCGTGCGGTGGGCCTCGGTGCGCGACGCCGCGGTCCGGCTCAGCGGACTGGACAGCGGGCTGCTCGTGGAGGCTGCCGCCGTCGCCAACTGGCACGCGGTCCACACCCACTGCCCGCGCTGCGGGAAGCCCACCGTCCCCGAGCAGGGCGGCTGGGTGCGGCGCTGCCCGGCGGACAACAGCCAGCACTTTCCCCGGACCGATCCGGCCATCATCGTTTCCATCATCGACGACGACGACCGGATCCTGCTCGGCTCCGCCGCGGCATGGCCCGGGCCGCGGTACTCCACCCTGGCCGGATTCGTGGAACCCGGGGAGTCGCTGGAAGCGGCCGTGCTGCGGGAAGTGGAGGAGGAATCGGGCATCACGGTGGCCGATCCGCGCTACCTGGGTTCCCAGCCCTGGCCCTTCCCCTGCTCGCTGATGCTCGGCTTCACCGCCCGCGCCGTCAACCCCGGGGCAGCGCGCGCCGACGGCGTGGAGATCGAGGACCTGCGCTGGTTCACCCGGGCGGAACTCACCGCAGCCGTCGCGGCCGGAGAGATCAGCATCCCGGGCCGCATCTCCATTGCCCGCAACCTGATCGAACGCTGGTACGGGGGCCCCATCAGCGAACCGGAGGCACCCGGCGCCGCATGAGCACAACGACACTCGAAGAACGGATCCTGGCCGGGCTCGACGATGAGCAGCGCGAGGTGGCAACCACCCTCACCGGACCGCTGTGCGTGCTGGCCGGCGCCGGCACCGGCAAGACCCGCGCCATCACCCACCGCATGGCCTACGGCGTGCACACCGGCCTGTACACCCCGCAGCGGGTGCTGGCCGTGACCTTCACGGCGCGCGCCGCGGCGGAGATGCGCAGCCGGCTGCGCGACCTCGGCGCCGGCGGCGTCCAGGCCCGCACCTTCCACGCCGCCGCGCTCAAGCAGCTGCAGTACTTCTGGCCCCAGGCCGTCGGCGGGCCGCTGCCGGCCCTGCTGGACCACAAGGCGCAGCTGATCGCCGAAGCCGCCCGCCGGCTGCGGCTGTCCACCGACCGGGCCGCGATCCGCGACGTGGCGGCTGAGATCGAGTGGGCCAAGGTCTCCATGATGACCCCGGACAGCTACGTCCGTGCCGCAGCGGGCCGGGAGGCCCCCGCGGGCTTCGACCACACCGCCGTCGCGCGCATCTTCCAGTCGTATGAGGACGTGAAGGTGGACCGCAACGTGATCGACTTCGAAGACGTCCTGCTGATCACCGTGGGCATCCTGCAGGAGGATCCGCGGGTGGCCGCCACGGTGCGGGACCAGTACCGGCACTTCGTGGTGGACGAGTACCAGGACGTGTCCCCGCTGCAGCAGCGCCTGCTGGACCTCTGGCTGGGCGAACGCAGCGAGCTGTGCGTGGTGGGTGACGCGAGCCAGACCATCTATTCGTTCACCGGCGCCACTTCCAGGCACCTGCTGGAGTTCACCCGCCGGTTCCCCGACGCGAACGTTGTCAAGCTGGTGCGCGACTACCGCTCCACCCCGCAGGTGGTGAACCTGGCGAACCGGATCCTTGCCGCCCGCACCGCCGAGGGGCAGCGGATGCGCAACGCGCCGCACTGGCCGACGCCGCTGGAGCTGGTGGCCCAGCGGCCCGCCGGCCCGGAGCCGACCTTCACCGAGTGCTCCGACGACGAGGCGGAGGCCGCGCAGGTTGCCGGCCGGATCAGGGAACTGATCGCCCAGGGCGTTGAACCGGCACAGATCGCCATCCTCTTCCGCACCAACGGCCAGTCCCAGGCCTATGAGCAGGCGCTCGCTTCGGCGGGCATCGGGTACCAGCTGCGCGGCGGGGAACGCTTCTTCGCCCGCCGCGAGGTGCGCGACGCCGTGCTGCAGCTGCGCGCCGCTGCCCGCTCCGTGGGTAACCAGCCGGTGCCCGAGACCGTACGGGACATCCTCACCTCGCTTGGCTACAGCGAACAGGCGCCGACGGCGAGCGGCGCCGTCAGGGAGAAATGGGAGTCGCTGGCCGCGCTGGTGGCCCTGGCCGATGAACTGCATGCCGCGCGCACGGCCGACCCCGACTCCCTGTTCACCCTGCAGGACTTCGTTGCCGAGCTGGAGGAACGCGCGGCCGCGCAGCATGCGCCAACCGTGCAGGGGGTGACCCTTGCCTCGCTGCACTCCGCCAAGGGCCTGGAATGGGACGCCGTGTTTCTGGTCGGGCTCAGCGAGGGCCTCATGCCCATCTCCTTCGCCGACACCCAGGAGGCGGTGGATGAGGAGCGCCGGCTGCTCTACGTCGGGATCACCCGGGCCCGCGAGCACCTGGCCCTGTCCTGGTCCACGTCGCGCACCCCGGGCGGGCGGGCCAGCCGCCGCCCCTCCCGGTTCCTGGACGGGCTGCGCCCGGACTCGGCGCCGGTCCGGCGGGGTGGCTCCGGCAGCCCGGCGGCCGGAACCAAACGGCGGCGCTCCAGCGGACCCGTGCGCTGCCGCTCCTGCGGGTCGCTGCTGACCACAGGGGCCGAGCGCAAGACGGGCCGGTGCGGCAACTGCCCGCCCGGCTACGACGAAGCGACCTTTGAGGCCCTGCGTGAATGGCGGCGCACCGAAGCGGCAGACGCCGGGGTGCCGGCCTTCGTGGTCTTCACCGACGCCACCCTCGAGGCCATCGCCGAGGACCGTCCGGAGAACCTGACCCGGCTGGGCACGCTGCCCGGCGTCGGCCCGGCCAAGCTGGAACGGTACGGCGAAGCCGTGCTGCGCATCCTGGCCGACAACTAGGGGCCTGTGCCCCAGCGGCCGAGGCGGCACGGCACGGCTGGTCCGGTGTGAGTGAGCCTGCGTGCAACGGCTGGTGCGGTGCGGAACGGCTCAGGCGGCGCCGCGGCGCTGCAGCCGGCACAGGCAGTCCGGATGCTGCTCCAGCGGCAGGCGGCCGACCCATCCGTCCGCTGAGCGCACGCGCAGCACCGCCGACCACGCCGCCGGGCGCACCCTGGCCTCGATGAACGCCAGGACCTGCAGGACGGCCAGTCCCGCGGCCGCTCCGGACCCCGCGGTGTCCTCCGCCCCGGGCGGCCCCCCGGCAAACAGATCCGGGTGCGCCAGGCGCAGGCAGTCCAGGCACGGTGTCCGTCCGGGAACCAGCAGGGGGCCCACGTTCCACCCCTCGCTGCCGGGCCACAGGCAGAGCAGCGGGTGCGGCCCGGTCCAGGCCTCCGGAAGCCGCCCCGCGGACAGCTGCAGGTCCAGGTGTGCCGGCGGAAGCCCGGCCGGCAGCGGCAGCACCCGCAGCGTCGGATCGGTGCGTGCGGCCAGCCGGAGCGCAGCCTGGGTCCGCGGCAGCCCCACATCCGTCAGGGCGTAGGCCCCGCCGACGTCGGCCGACGCCACCCGCGCCGGGTCCTCCAGCAGGAGAGTCCCCACTCCGGCGCCGGCCAGCAGGCGGACCGTGAGGGCTCCGGCCCGGCCCAGCCCCTGGACATGAACCACCGCATCCGCCCGGCGGCCCAGGACGAGGCCGTCACGTCCCGCGGACGCCGGCCGCTGTCCTTCCGCGGCCAGCCGCTCGGACCGCAGCGCCGGCACCCGCGCCACGGGAACGAGGAAGCCGGCAAGGGCCCGCAGCAGCCCGGCGCACCGCTCCGGGTCCAGCCCCGCCGCCGCCCCGGCCGCCTGCTCTGATCCGTCCGGAACCCCTGCCTCCAGCTGCGCCAGGAAGGCCTGGTCGCCGGGCAGCAGGCCCTGCAGCAGAAGGCAGTCCGGCTCGGCTCCGTAACGCCGTGACCCGGGCCCCGGATCCGCGACGGTCAAGCGGGGATCGATACGCATGGCTCCTCCTCTGCCGTCGTGCCGTGCGCACGGCTGCGGACCCATGCTGCCAGCCGGCCGGGTTCGGCCGGGGGCTGTCCACAGGGTGCTCCTGTCCACAGGGTGCTCCTGTCCACAGGGTGGCCGGAGAACCGGCCGCAGCGCCTAGGGTTAAAACCATGGCTTCCCGCAGTGCCCCCGCGCAGACCGAGATCCCCTCCGTGACCCCGGGCGGCGTACCCATCGAAGTCCGCCGTTCAGCCCGGCGGAGGCGGACCGTCAGCGCAGTCTTCCGCGACGGAGCCGCGATCGTCTCCATCCCCGGTCACTTCACCCGCGCGCAGGAACGCGAGTGGGTGGAGAAGATGGTCGCCAGGCTGGAAAACCGCGCCGCGCCCGGCCAGCCCGACCCCGGGGGCGCCGACCGGCTGCTGGCCGAGCACGCGTCCCGGCTCTCGACGGCGTACTTGGGCGGCCGGGCGAAGCCGTCGAGCGTGAAATGGGTGGACAACCAGAACTCCCGCTGGGGCTCTGCCACACCGGGGCGGGGCACCATCCGGCTGTCCAGCAAGCTGCAGGGCATGCCGGCCTGGGTGGTGGACTACGTCCTGCTGCACGAACTGGCGCACCTGATCGAGGCCTCGCACGGCCCCCGGTTCTGGAAGCTGCTTGAGGGCTATCCGCAGACCGAAACCGCCAAGGCGTACCTGGCGGGCGCGGCGTTCGCCAGCGCCCGCGGCCTCAGCGGAGGCATGGAGGAGGACGACGTCGCAGGCCCCGAGGCCGACGCCGCGCCTGGGGGCTGACGCCGCGCCCGGGGCTGACGTGAAAGGTGCCCGCCCGGGCAGTCCGGGCGGGCACCTTTCAGCTGTCGTGTCGTGGAAGGTCAGGCGCGGGGGCCGTCTCCGTCTGCCCCCCGGCCGTGCGGATCAGCCGGGCCGTCGTCGTCGGAAGCGGCGCCGTCGGTGCCGGCGTCCTGTCCGGTCTGCCCCGCCTGAGCCGCGCCGTCAGCCTGCACATCGGCATCGGCATCTGTATCTGCATCGGCATCAGCCTGGGGTGCCTCGTCGTATCCGCCGGCGAGCAGCTTGGCCAGGGCGTCATCGAGCTCGCTGCCGCTGGCCTCCAGCAGTTCGCGGCGCTTGCCGTAGCCGAGTGGATCGTCGAGGTCGGCAGCCGTCGGCATCAGGTCCGGGTGCTGCCAGATCTCGTCCCGGCCTTCGATGCCGCGCTCCTCGCGGATGTGGGCCCAGAGCGCTGCAGCGTCCCGCAGCCGGCGGGGCCGCAGCTCCAGGCCGACCAGCGAGGCGAACGTGTGCTCTGCGGGACCGCCGGAAGCACGGCGGCGGCGGATCATTTCCCGCAGCGCGGCCGACGAGGGGAGGTTGGCGGTGGCGGCCGCGGTGACTTCGTCCACCCAGCCCTCGACAAGGGCCAGCGTGGTCTCCAGGTTCTGCAGGGCGGTCTCCTGCGCCGGAGTCCGCTCGGGCTGGAAGACTCCGCCCGAGAGCGCCTCCTGCAGGGCCTCCGGGTTGGACGGGTCGATGTCGCGGGCCATGCCTTCGATCTTGGACATGTCGATGTGGATGCCGCGGGCGTAATTCTCGATCGAACCGAACAGGTGCGAGGCCAGCCACGGGGCGTGGGCGAACAGGCGGGCGTGGGCAGTCTCGCGCACGGCCAGGAAGAGCCGGATCTCGGCGGCGGGCACGTCCAGGCCCTCGCCGAATCCTGCGACGTTGGCCGGCAGCAGCGCCACGGTGTTCTCGGCCAGGGGCAGGCCGATGTCCGTGGAGCTGAGCACCTCGCGGGACAGGGCGCCGACCGCCTGGCCCAGCTGCATGCCGAACATCGCCCCGCCCATGTTCGCGAGCATCGACGTCGCGCCCCCGAGCATGGACTTCATTTCCTCAGGCATCTGCGTGCTGATCGCATCCGACAGCGCCTGCGAGATGGAGACCGCCACCGGCTCGGAGAGCCTGCGCCAGGATCCCATGGTCGCTTCGACCCATTCCGCCCGCGACCAGGCCCGGGGCACGGCGGAGGTGGCGCCGAACTCGGTGGCCTGGTCCAGCCAGAGCCCGGCCAGGTGCAGGGCCTCCTCGACCTCGCGCTTCTGCGCTGCGCCCACCGTGGGATCGCCTTGGGCAGCGGCGGCCTGGCGGGCGGTGTCATGGGCCAGCTTCCAGTTCACCGGGCCCTCGGAGGAGGCACTGAACATGGCCTGGACCTGCTGGAAGATCATGGCCAGGGCGTTGGGATCGTTGGGCAGCCCGGCTGCGCGCGCCAGCTCCTGCGGATCCATGCCGGCGCCGCCCTGCCCGCCGAACAGTTTTGCGAGCATCTCGGAGAACGGATCGCGGGGGGTGTCCCCGGAGTCGGATGGATTGGAGCTCATGGATACCACCGGTTCAGTCGTTGATCAGTGCCGGCCCCGGCAATCGGGAGCCGTGTTTTTCCACGTTACCGGCAGGGCCGGACGCTGTCCCGTCCCGCACCGCCCGTTCGCTGAGGGCAAAGGCCGCGGCGGTGCAGGCTGCGGCAGCCTCCTGGCGTAGCCTAGTGCAGTCAGTTCGAGGCCTTTCCGGCCTCCGCCGGAAACGAAAGCTGGATCCTTGAGCACTCCCGACACCCTGCCCTCCCGGCGCCCGGCCCGGTTCGAAGGTCCGCGCCGCCGTACGCTGCTGGTGTCCGGCCTGCTGGCCGGCGGGCTGGCTCTGGCCGGCCTGCTGCTCCCGGCTCCGTACGTGGTGGAGTCTCCGGGCCCGACCTTCAATACCATCGGCGAGGTCGACGGACAGTCCCTCATCAGCATCGAGGGAGAACGCACGTATCCCGTCAGCGGCCGGCTGGACCTGACCACCGTGTACGTCACCGGTGCGCCGAACGGCGTCGGGTCCCTTGACGCGGTCGGTTCCTGGCTCGATCCGGAATCGACGGTGCTGCCCCTCGACCTGGTCTATCCCCCCGGCACCACCGCCGAGGAAGTGGACGAGGAAAATGCGGCCGCCATGACGTCCTCGCAGGAGGCCGCCGTCGCCGCTGCCCTGCGCGAGCTGGGCATTGATTTCACGGAGGAGCTGGCGGTCGCCGGCATCGTTCCGGAGTCGGCCGCCGAAGGCCGGCTCCGCGAAGGGGACATCCTCCTCACCGTCGACGGTGAGGAAGTGGACGGGCTCGGGAACCTCCGCGAGGTGCTCAACGCCGGAGGGGGAGAGGCAGCCGGGATCACCGTGCGGCGCTCCGGCTCCGAGACGGACGTGGAGGTGGTGCCCACCGAAGGCGAGAACGGCAACTACCAGCTCGGGGTCTTCCTGAGCACCAGCTTCGATTTCCCGTTCGAGGTGTCCATCGCCCTGGAAAGCGTCGGCGGTCCCTCCGCCGGCCTCATGTTCGCCCTGGGCATCATCGACCGCCTCGACGAGGAGGACCTGACCGGCGGGCGGCACTTTGCAGGGACGGGAACGATCGACTCCAGCGGCACGGTTGGGCCGATCGGCGGAATACGCCAGAAACTGACCGGAGCCGCCGACGCCGGTGCGGAGTACTTCCTGGCCCCCGCCGGCAACTGCGGGGAGGTCCTCGAAGGGGGTGTCCCCGACGGCCTTGAAGTGGTGAAGGTGGAGGACCTCGCCGGCGCCCTGGACGCCGTACGCACGCTGGGCGCCGGCGGCAGCCCGGACACCCTGCCGCGCTGCACCGATTCCTGAGTTCCCGGAGGCGCCGCAGGTGCCTCCGGCACGGCCTGCAGGACCGCCTTTTCGGCCCGCCCGACGGCGCCGCACCGTCCCCGACGCCCTCCCGGATCGGCGCCCCCGTGCAGCCGCGGGGAGGGGTCCGGCCGGGGAAGTGGCCCCGCAGGCAGCAAACAGGGCAGAATGGCATTAACGGCCCCATGTACCGGCCGGCATATTAAGGCTTTCCCGGCTGCCTTCCGGCGGTCCGGGGATCCTGTGCCCGCCGTCTGCTGCCGGCGCCGCGAGCCGACGCACCGAACGATGAGGTAACAGTGACTTCCGGACCAAACGGCCCATTTTCCCGACCAGGAACCAGCTCCCCGCCCAGCGGACGGCGGCGCAGCCCGCTGATCCCCACCCTCATCGCGGTGGCAGTGCTGGTTGTTGGCTTCGTCTACTTCACCCAGATCTATACCGATGTCCTTTGGTACAACCAGATAGGCTTCCTGGAAGTCTTCGTCACGGAGAACCTGACCCGGATCGCCCTGTTCCTGGCGGCGTTCCTGATCATGGCGGCCGCGGTGTACACGAGCATCCGGGTTGCCTACCGCTCCCGGCCGGTCTACGCCCCGGACAGCTCGCTGCAGGAGAGCCTGAGCCGCTACCAGGCGCAGCTTGAGCCAATCCGCCGGATCCTGATGATCGGCATTCCCGTGGTGGTCGGCGGCTTCGCCGGCGCCGCGGCCATGAACATGTGGCAGCAGGTGCTGCTGTTCATCCACCGGGTGGAGTTCGGCGAGACCGACCCGCAGTTCAACATGGACTACAGCTTCTACCTGAACACGCTGCCGTTCCTGGGCTTCCTCGTCGGCTTCCTGCTCAGCGTGGTCGTGATCAGCGGCATCGCCGGCCTGCTGACCCACTACCTCTACGGCGGCATCCGCCTGGAGGAAAAGGGCATCTTCGTCAGCCGCCCGGCGCGCATCCACATCGCCGTGATCGCGGCGTCGTTCCTGGTGCTGCAGGCCGCCAACTACTGGCTGGACCGCTACGCGACGCTGCAGGACACCTCGGGCAACTGGACCGGCGCGATGTACACCGACGTAGAAGCGGTGATTCCCACCCGCACCATCCTGGCGATCGCCGCCCTGATCGTGGCCGTGCTGTTCATCCTCTCCGCCTTCATCGGCCGCTGGCGCCTGCCCATCATCGGTACCGCCATGCTCATCATCACGGCCATCGTGGCGGGCGGCGTCTACCCGTGGCTGATCCAGCAGTACCAGGTCCGTCCGTCCGAGCTGGCCCTGGAGCGGCAGTACATCCAGCGCAACATCGACCTCACCCGGGTGGCCTACGGGCTGGACGACACGGAGGTCATTCCGTACAACGCCACCACCGAGGCGGCCAGCGGCGCGCTGGCCGACGACGTCGGCACCACCGAGAACGTGCGCCTGCTGGACCCGAACGTCGTCTCCGACACCTTCCGCCAGCTGCAGCAGTTCCGCCAGTACTACCAGTTCTCCGACACCCTGAGCGTGGATCGCTACAATGTTGACGGCGACGTGCAGGACACCGTCATCGCGGTGCGTGAACTGAACATGGGCGGCGTGCCCTCCGGCTGGGTCAACGAGCACGTGAACTACACCCACGGCTACGGCGTCGTCGCGGCCCGGGGCTCGACGGTGCAGCCCGACGGCAAGCCGAGCTTCATGGAGTCCGGCATTCCCTCCAGCGGCGTGCTGGGCAACTACGAGCCCCGCATCTACTTCGGTGAGCAGTCCCCGGACTACTCGGTCGTCGGCGCCCCCGAGGGCACCGATCCGGTGGAGATCGACCGGCCGCAGACCGGCAACTCCGAGGAGGAGACCCTCTACACCTACACCGGCGACGGCGGGCCCAGCGTGGGCAACCTGTTCAACCGGCTTGCCTACGCCATCAAGTTCCAGTCCACGGAGCTGCTGCTGGCCGAGAGCATCAACGAGGAATCGCAGATCCTGTACGACCGCGACCCGCGCGAACGCGTGGAGAAGGTCGCCCCGTACCTGACCGTCGATTCCAACGCCTACCCGGCCGTCGTGGACGAACGGGTGGTGTGGATGGTCGACGCCTACACCACCAGCGAGTACTTCCCGTACTCCGCGAAGCAGGAACTGCAGTCGGCCACCACCGACTCGCTGACCCCGGGCCAGATGGCCCTGCCGCCGGAGCAGGTCAACTACATCCGCAACGCGGTCAAGGCGACCGTCGACGCCTACGACGGCACCGTCACCCTGTACGCCTGGGACGACACCGACCCGCTGCTGAAGGCCTGGCAGAAGGTCTTCCCGTCCAGCCTGAAGCCGTACAGCGAAATGTCCGCGGACCTGATCGACCACGTGCGCTACCCGGAGGACCAGTTCAAGGTCCAGCGCGAGCTGCTCGGCCGCTACCACGTGACCGACGCCGACTCGTTCTACCGCAACGACGACGCGTGGTCGGTGCCGCTGGATCCGACCCAGCCGAGCGCCAACGAGAAGCAGCCCCCGTACTACCTGTCCCTGCAGATGCCGGGCCAGGAGGAGACCACCTTCTCGCTCACCTCGACCTTCATCCCGTTCGTCGCCGAGAACAGCGAAGCCCGCAACGTCCTCTACGGCTTCCTGTCCGCGGACGGCGATGCCGGTACCGGCGCCGACGGTGAAAAGGCCGAGAACTACGGTGCGCTGCGGCTGCTCTCGCTGCCGACCGACACCGCGGTGCCCGGCCCGGGCCAGGCCCAGAACCGGTTCAACTCGGATCCGACGGTCTCGAACGCCTTGAACCTGCTCCGCCAGGGCGCCTCCGAGGTCATCAACGGCAACCTGCTCAGCCTCCCCGTGGGCGGCGGCATGCTGTACGTGCAGCCGGTCTACGTCCAGTCCTCCGGCGATGCGTCCTACCCGACGCTGCAGCGCGTGCTGGTGAACTTCGGCGAGCGGGTCGGCTTCGCGCCCACCCTGGACGAGGCGTTGAACCAGGTTTTCGGCGGCGACTCCGGGGCCGTGACCGGTGATTCCGAGAACGCCGGCGAGGCCGGCACCGAAGCGGGCACCACGCCCGGCGGCGGCACCGGCACCGACCAGGAGGAGCTGTCCCGGGCCCTGTCCGACGCCGGCGCGGCTCTGCAGGAGGGCCAGGCGGCCCTGTCCGAGGGCGACTTCGCCGCCTACGGCGAAGCCCAGACCAGGCTGCAGGACGCCATCCGCAGGGCCACCGAGGCACAGGACCGGATCGACGGCGCCGACGGCGCCACCGCGCCGGAGACCGGTGACGGCGGCACCGACACCGGCGGCGACCCGGACGAGGGCTAGGACCGATTTGCGGCTTCACCCCGCGGCGGCTAAGGTAATTCAAGCGCCGCGGGGTGGAGCAGTTCGGTAGCTCGCTGGGCTCATAACCCAGAGGTCGCAAGTTCAAATCTTGCCCCCGCAACCAAGAGAAAGGCCCCGTCCGGCATCAGCCGGACGGGGCCTTTCACTGTCTGCGGCAGCACCTCAACAGTGCTGCCGCAGACGCCGGGCGTCAGCCCTGGCCGATGGCATTCTGGTTCGAGCCGCCGGACTTCAGGGCAGCCAGCCGGGCCTCGACCTCGCTCTGCTCGCCGAGATCCTCCAGGGACTCGAACTGGGCATCCAGGCTGGAGGCGGCCAGCTCGTTGGCACCGCGGACCCGGGCCTCTTCACGGCGGATCTTCTCCTCGAAGCGGCCGACCTCCGAGGTGGGATCCATCATGTTGATGCTCTTCATTGCGTCGTGCATCTGGTTCTGCGCCGCAGCGTTGCGGGAGCGGGCGATCAGCTCGTTGCGCTTGCTGGTCAGCTCGTTCAGCTTGCCCTTCATCTGGTCCAGGCCGGTCTTGAGCCGCTCAACGATCTCCTCCTGGGAAGCGATCGTGGGCTCGGCGCCGCGTGCCTCGTTCTCAGCGGCCATCTGGCGCTGGATCGCAACCTTGGCCAGGTTGTCGAACTTCTCGGCGTCGGCCGTGTTGCCGGCAGCACGGTACTCGTCGGCCTTCCGGGAGGCGGCGAGGGCCTTGTTGCCCCAGTTGCGGGCGTTCTGCAGGTCCTCGTTGTGGTCATCCTGCAGCATGCGCAGGTTGCCGATGGTCTGGGCGACCGCGCTCTCGGCCTCGGCAATGTTGTTGCTGTAGTCACGGACCATCTGGTCCAGCATCTTCTGCGGATCCTCCGCAGAGTCGAGGAGGGCGTTGATGTTCGCCTTCGCCAACTGGGTAATCCGCCCGAAAATCGACTGCTTAACCATCGTTTCTGCCTTTCACTGTGCCTCGTTGTGGGTCGAAAACTGTGGGAATGAGCCGCCGGCCGGGCCGGCTAGAAGTTGCCGCCGAAGCCGCCGAAGTCCCCTCCGCCGCCTCCGTCGCCGAAGCCGCCGAAACCTCCGCCGCCCCAGCCGCCGCCTCCGCCGCGCAGGATGGAGTCGATGAGGATGCCGCCGAGGATGGCGCCGCCGAGGCCGCTGCCCCCGCCGCGGCCGCCGAACCCGCCGCCGAAGCCCCCGCCGCCGTAGCCGCCGAAGCCGTCGACGTCCTGCTGCGCCATCTCGGCGGCCTGGGCCGCCATCACGTCGGCCTGCTGGGCGTAGGACAGTGCGGAGACCGGGTCGGAGGACTGCAGGGCCACGGCCTGCTGCAGGTGGCGCTCGGCCTCGGCCAGCCGGGTGCGGGCCTCGCTGCCCACCCCGCCGCGCCGTGCGCGGATGTAGTCGCTGGTGCCGGAGATCTGCGCCTGGGCGGACATCAGGGCGTGGGAGAGGGCCTCACGTGCCCGCCGTTCCTGGTCCTGGCGGTCCCGGATGCCGGCGAGGGCCGAGTCGAGCTGGCCGTTGGCCTGCTCCACGCGGCGCAGCAGGGACACCGGATCGATCCGGCCGTCCGCCGAATCCTCCTCGACGGTCTGCAGGGCGGCCTCGACTGCGGCGATCGGACCGGCGAGCGCCGGCTGGCCCCCGCGGTCCCGCAGCGCCCGGGCCTGGGCAAGGTCCTGCCGGGCATCGGCGATGGCGGTGCGCAGCTCGTCCCGGGCGGCATCGAGGTCCCGCCCGGTCCGCTCGATGGCATCCAGCAGCAGGTTGGCCTGGTGCACGCTTTCCTCGGCGGCCCGGACAGCGACGACGGCGGCGGAGGAATCGGAGGCGGCCAGCTTTTCCTCGGCCTGCGCGGCGGCTTCGCCCACGAACTCCAGCCGCTGGGCGGCCTGGTCGGTGTTGTCGCTGATCTGGGCCAGCGCGCTGTCCGAGTAGCGCGAACGCAGCTGGGCCAGGGACTCGGAAGCACGGTCCAGGCGCCGTTGGGCTTCGGCGGCCGAGGCGCGGGCGGCGTCGAGGGCCTGCGGTGCCGTGCGTTCGAGTTCGCGCAGCGAATCGAAATCGGCCTTGTGGGCCTGCAGCGATTCGTTGACCTGCTCGCAGCGGCGGATGATGTCCTTAAGCCAGGTCCGCTGCTGCTCCTCGGTGTCGGGGATGTGGTCATCGAGCTGCTGCTGAAGCTTGAAGCTCTCCGCCATGTGCTGCTGCGCTGCGGCCAGGTCGTCCTTGAACGTGCGCACGGCGTCGGAACCGTACTGAACCTCGGCGAAGGCCAGTTCCTGCTCGCTGGACTTGATTGCGTCGTCGGCGGCGATCAGGAGGCTTCCGGCCCGCTTGCGCAGGTCCGGGATGCTGACGCTGTCGAGGGGGTCCGGGGCCTGCACCTGTCCGCGGGGCTGCGGGCCGCGGGCAACCTGCCGCTGCCCGCCCCTGCCCCGGCGGATGAACATGAAGGCGGCAACTCCGCCCAGGACGACGGCGGTGAACAGCACGAGCAGCGGCACCATGGAAGATCCTCCGGTTGAGTTGTTGCCGCTGCCTGCGCTCCGGCCCGAGCCCAGGGCTTCGGCGGCGTTCACTGCGGACTCGGCCCAGTCGGCCGATGAGGGGTCGCTGTTGCCCATGAGGGGCTCGACGGCGGCGTTGTAGACCGCCTCCTGGCGGGCATCGTCGATGCGGCTGTCGTCGCGGACGGCGACCTGGAGGTTGCGCTGCTCCGTGGCGACTGCGACCAGGGCCTCCCGGGGGCCCATGTTCTTGGCGGTGACGACGTCCTGTGCCCACGCCTCGGCGTCGGAGGGCGAAGTGAAGGAATCGACGTACACGACGTAGAGCGTGTACCCGCTCTCGGACCGGACCTCGTCGATCGCGTCGGCCACCCGGGAGGCGTCGCCGCCGAGCACGCCGCTGTCATCAACCACGTACTGTCCGGGCGGAATCGTCACCGGAGGCTCGGCATGGGCGGCGGCTGCGGGCCACACCGCCGCCGCGCTCAACATCAGCACGGCTGTCAGCCGCGTGGTCCTCAACCGCATCTATCCAACCCCTGGTTCCGTATGTTCCACGTCCGGCCGATCCGGGTGCAGCGGCAGCGGAGCCGATGCGCCGCTGCGGGCCCTGTGCCCCGATTCTATGGTCCGGCCCTGAGGCCAGTCCACCACGGAAAACTGGGCGTTGCCCGGATGACGTGCACCGACGCCGGCGGTCCGGACCCCTGGGACCACCCCGGGCACCGCCTCCTTTCCTCCCAGCGCCAAGGAGGCTCCCTGCCGGTTCCCAGCAGATGTCCAGCGTTCATAGAATGGAGACACAGGAACCCCTGCGATAGTGAGGAGGCGCCCTACGGGCGCTCCGACCTCAGAAAGGACGACCACACATGTCTGAGCATTTCGGGGGTACCGAAGGACCGCAGCGCCCGCTGCCTCCGCGTCCGCCGGCCCCGCCGTCGGGCGGCGCTTCCGCCAACGGACCGGCGGCGGACACCGGCGTCCAGCCTGCGGAGAACGCGGAGTCCGGCGGATCCCACGCCGCGCCGCAGGATACGGCCCGCGGCTACGGGGCCGCGCCGTATGCTGGCACTCCGTACGGCACCGCCTACAACGGGACCGGCTCCTACGGCACCGGCCCGGCGGACCCGTACGCCTCCGGTGCCGGCAGCCCGAACCCGGGCGGCTCCGGTGACGGGCCGGCACCCTACGGCGGTTTTGGCCAGGCCCCCGGAGCAGCTCCGGCAGCTGCCGGCCGACGCCGGCACGGCACCGGAACCCTCGTCTCGGCGATGCTGATCGCCGGCCTGCTCGGCGGCGCAGTGGCCGTGGGAGCCGACGCGGTGCTGGACAACGGTGACGTCACCGCAGGCACCACCGGCCAGGAACGGTCGGTCATCGTGAACAACGAAGACAGCGTCAACGCGGTCACCGCCGCCGCCGTCAAGGCCTCGCCCAGCGTCGTCACCCTCGACGTCTCCGCCGGCGGCGCCAGCGGCACCGGTTCCGGCATCATCCTGGATACCGACGGGCACATCCTGACCAACACCCACGTGGTGACCCTCGGCGGGACGGCCGCGGACCCCTCTGTTTCCGTCCAGCTCAACGACGGGCGGGTCTTCCAGGCCACCGTGGTCGGCACCGACCCGCTCTCGGACCTGGCGGTCGTCAAGGTCGACGCCGACGGGCTGACCGCCGCCGAGCTGGGCAGCTCCGATGACCTCAATGTCGGGGACCGGGTGATCGCCATCGGTTCGCCGCTGGGCCTCGCCGGGACCGTGACCGACGGGATCGTCTCCACCCTGGACCGCACCATCAGCGTTCAGTCCTCGGCCGCCCCCGAGGACGGCACGGACACCTCCGAGCAGGCACCCGACGACGAGAACTGGTTCCGGTTCGCTCCGCCGGACGGCTCCAGCGAGAACCAGAGCACCGCGTCAAGCTCCATTTTCCTCAACGTGATCCAGACCGACGCCGCGATCAACCACGGCAACTCCGGCGGGGCCCTGGTCAACACTTCCGGGCAGATCATCGGCGTCAACGTGGCCATCGCCTCGGCGTCCAGCAGCTCCGCCAGCGAGGAGGGCGGCAACATCGGCGTCGGCTTCTCGATTCCGATCAGCTACGCCCAGCGGGTCGCCGAGGAAATCATCGAGACCGGCTCCGCCAGCCACGGATTCCTGGGAGTGACGGTGCAGCCGGCGACGGCGAGCGACACGTCCTCGTTCACCGTGGGCGCGGAGGTCGCCGAGACCGTGCCGGACTCCCCGGGGGCCCGGGCGGGGCTGCGTCCCGGCGACGTGGTCACCGCCGTCGACGGCATTCCGGTCACCGACGCGCAGGCCCTCACTGCGGCCGTGCGCATGCAGCCGGCCGGGGCCAAGGTGAGCATCGACTTCACCCGGGACGGGCAGCCGCAGACTGCCGAGGTCACCCTCGGAGACTCCGCGGACCAGTAGGGCCCGCGCCCGCGCCAAGCCGCCCCTGCCCGCCGGAACCGGCGGGCAGGGGCGGCTCACGTGTGATTAGCTTAAACCCGGGTCCGCCGCCGGTCGGGCCGCCCGCCGGACACCCCGGCCGGGAACCGCTGAGAAGGAAAGGCCGGGATGCAGCAGCCAGCCACCACCCCGCTGAACATTGTCGTCTTGGTCAAGCACGTCCCCGACGCACAGTTCGACCGCCACCTGACCGGGCCCGGCCATACCCTGGACCGGTCCGAGAGCATCCTTTCCGAGCTGGACGAATACGCGATCGAGGCAGCCCTGCAGCTGGCCGAGGCACGCGGCGGAGAGGCCGCGGGAAACCGGGTCACCGCGCTGGCCATGGGCCCCGCCCCGGCGGCCAACGCCGTGCGCAAGGCCCTGCAGATCGGCGCCTACGCCGGCGTGCACCTCACGGACGAGGCCCTGGCCGGGTCCGACGCCGCGGCGACCTCCCTGGCGCTCGCCGCAGCGATCAGGCACCTGGGCGAGCCCGACCTCATCATCACCGGCATGTCCTCCACCGACGGTGAAACCTCCCTGGTGCCGGCCCAGCTCGCCGAACGGCTGGGCGTCGCCCAGCTGACCTTCGCCGCCGAGCTGGAGCTGGACGGCGACGTCGTGCGGGTCCGCCGCGACGGCGACTCCTTCTCCGAACGCCTTGAGGCGCCGCTGCCGGCGCTCGTCTCAGTCACCGACCAGGCCAACGACCCCCGGTACCCCAACTTCAAGGGCATCATGGCGGCGAAGAAGAAGCCGGTGACCGTCCTGTCCCTGGCCGACATCGGGCTTGCCCCGGAGCAGGTCGGCGCCGCAGGTTCCTGGACCGAGGTCGCCGCGGCGGCCCCGCGTCCGCCGCGCGGACAGGGCACCGTCATCAGCGACACCGGCGATGCCGGCGTGCAGCTGGTCGACTTCCTGGCCGCCCAGAAGCTTCTCTAGCCCTTCCCGCCGGGCCTGCCGCAGCAGCGGCGCAGGCACCGCACCGCACCGAATAGGAGAGTCCATGGCGTCCGTCCTGGTCTTTGTCGATGTTTCCTCCGCTGAGCCGACACGCGCCGCGCGGGAGCTGCTGGCCATCGCCGGCACCCTGGGTGAGCCGGTGGTCGCCTGCCCCCACCCCGTCTCCGACGAGGCCGCCGGGGCGCTGGGACGGCTGGGCGTGGCCGAGGTGCTCGAGCCCGCCGCCGAGCTGCCCGACGTCCTGGTCGCCGCCAAGGCCGCCTTCCTCGCCGCGGCCGTGGAGGCGGCGCAGCCGGGCGCGGTGCTGCTGGGCAACTCCTTCGAAGACCGCGAGATCGCCGCCCGCGCTGCTGTCCGGCTCGGTTCCGGCGTCGTCACCGACGCCGTGGCCGTGGCCCCGGACCTCTCCGTCACGAAGTCGGTCCTGGCCGGCGCCTACACCTCCACCTGCCGGGTGCGCTCCGGGGTGCCGATCATCACCGTCAAGGCCAACAGCGCCGAACCGGCCGAGCCCGCCGACGGGGCTCCCGCAGCCCGGCGCAGCGTCGAGCCGCAGCCGGTGCCGGCCGCGGCCCGGGTCACAGAGCGCTCGGGCCGGATCTCCACCGGCCGCCCCGACCTCGCCGAAGCCCGCGTGATCGTGGCCGGAGGCCGCGGCGTCGACGGCGACTTCGGCCCGCTGGAGGAACTCGCCGATCTGCTCGGGGGAGCGGTGGGTGCCTCCCGCGCCGCCACCGATGCAGGCTGGATCGAACACTCCGCCCAGGTGGGGCAGACCGGCAAGACGGTTTCCCCGCAGCTGTACATCTCCGCCGGCATCTCCGGGGCCATCCAGCAAAAGGCCGGCATGCAGACCTCCAAGGTGATCGTGGCGGTCAACAAGGACGCCGACGCCCCGGTCTTCGAGATCGCCGACTTCGGCGTGGTCGGTGACCTGTTCAAGGTGCTGCCCCAGGCCGCCGAGGAGATCCGGAAGCGCCGCTCATGACCGGCCCGGCCGCGGTGCCGCGGCGGGTGCTGGCCTTCGCGGCCCACCCCGACGACGTCGACTTCGGCGCCGCCGGCACGGTGGCCGCCTGGGCCGTAGCCGGCGCGCAGGTGACGTACTGCGTGATGACCGCCGGCGACGCCGGCGGGTTCGAGCCGGGAGACCGTGACGCGGTGCCGGACCTGCGCAGCGCCGAGCAGCGTGCCGCCGCCGAGCTGGTCGGCGTGCATGATGTCCGGTTCCTCGGCGAAAGGGACGGCTACCTGGAGCCCAGCCACCGGGTCATTTCACAGGCCGTGGCGCTGATCCGCGAGGTGCGCCCCGACGTCGTGCTCTCCATGCATCCAGAGCGCAACTGGGACCGCATCCAGGCCTCGCATCCGGACCATCTGGCCTGCGGCGAGATCGTGACCCGTGCCGTGTATCCGGCGGCGGAGAACCCCTTCGCCTACCCGGAGCTGGCGGAGGCGGGCCTGGCGGCCTGGAAAGTGCCGTGGCTGTGGTTCTACGGCGCGCCGCGGGAGCGGGAAAACCGTGCGGTCGACGTCACGGACACGGTGGAGCGGAAGCTGGCGGCCATCCGCCTGCACGCCAGCCAGCATCCGGACCTGGCGCACATGGAGGCTTCGGTGCGCGGGTTCCTGCAGGACAACGCCGCCCGCCACGGGCTTCCGCCCGGCCGCAGCGCGGAGGTCTTCCACGCCGTGGGCGTCAACACCCCGGACACCATCGCCGGGTTCTGACCCCGTCCCTACCCGGGCGGGGACCACGCCGTCGCAGCTGAGCAGCCCGGTGCGATCCGCACCGGTCAGGCCGGGCGGCGTCCGACGGCGAGCAGGCTGTCGGCGTTGAACGCGAACTCCGCGCCCAGCTCACCCAGCAGCCGGGTACGCACCCGCTCCACGGCGGCCGGATCCGCCGGCAGCAGCCTCCGCAGGTCCGAGCCCAGCACCAGGGACCAGGCCAGCTCGGGGGTCAGCTGGACGGTAGCCGGAACGGACTGCACCTGAACCTGTTCCAGGCCCAGGTCTGTGAGCCAGTCCCGCAGCCGATCCGGGGTGTTCAGCCTGGCGATCCGCTCGGCCAGCTCCCCGGCAGGGCCCGGATCGGCGCCCTCGGCGGCGCAGGCCTCGGCCAGGAGCGGTCCGAAGGGAATCAGGGCGCCGTCGGCCCAGGTGCTCAGCGCGAGCGTTCCGCCCGCCCGCAGCATCGCGACCAGGCGGGCGGCTCCCGCATCGAGGTCAGCCAGCCCGTACACCGTGTAGGCCGCGAGCACCACGTCGTACGGTTCGGCGGGCTCCCACTGCATCGGGTCGGCCGCGTGCAGCCGGACCGTGTCCAGGTTCAGGGTCTGCGCCTTGGCTCCGGCTGCCTCAAGCATGGCGTCGGAGCGGTCCAGGCCGTCCACGTATCCGTCCGGGCCGGCGGTCTGTGCCGCCGGAATCGTCGCTGCACCGGTGCCGCAGCCGACGTCGAGCACCCTGTCGCCCAGGCCCACCTCCGCCGCCGCGACGAGGGCGTTGCCGACGGGATTCCACAGCGAGGGGGCCAGCCGTTCGAAGTGTTCCGCGTCTTCGCGGAAGGCTGATCCGGTGGGGGGCAGGGGCATGGACGCTCCTTAGAGCTTGGCGCCGGGGAAGCCGTGCTGGCGCCAGGCTTCGTAGACGGCGATCGAGGCGGAATTGGCGAGGTTCAACGAGCGCAGCGAGGGCAGCATGGGCAGGCGTACCCGCGCCGTGATGTGCGGATCGTGCTTGACCTCCTCCGGGAGGCCGACCGATTCCCGGCCGAACATCAGCACGTCGCCGGGCTGATAGGCGATGTCGGTGTAGGAGGCCTCGCCGTCGGTGGTGAAGGCGTAGACGCGTTCGGGTTCCAGCGCCTTCCACGCCGTCTCGAGGTCCGGGTGCACGTGCAGGACGGCCAGGTCATGGTAGTCGAGGCCGGCGCGGCGGAGCTTGGCGTCGCTCAGGTCGAAGCCCAGCGGCTCCACCAGGTGCAGCTCGGCGCCGGTGATGGCGGCCAGGCGGATCGCGTTGCCGGTGTTGCCCGGAATTTCAGGCGTGTGGAAGAGGATGCGGAACACTCCTCCATCCTATGCCAGCGGCGGTTTGGGTCAGCGGTCCGCAGCCTCGATCAGTGCGCCCAGGACCGGCAGGCGGACGACGGCGGGCTGCGGGCCGTCGCTGAAGAAGCGTCGCAGGGCCCGGCCCAGGGTACCGGCATTGACCGGACGTACATCGGCGGGAGCGGACCTCGGGGTTCCGGCGGCCTGCGGGGGATAGTCGATCACCGGTTCAAAGGGGTTGCCCCGCGGATCGTGGAGCACCAGCCAGCCCGCGACGTTGAACTCGCCAAACCGCGCCTGCAGGGTCCGCACCGCCTCGGGCAGATGCTGCAGGCCCGGGCTCCGACCGGTGCTGCGCAGCTGGCGGCCGTCCCACCGGTAGTGCCGGGAGGAGGCCAGGGCGGAGTCGATCACCGCCATCCGGTATCCGCCGATCACCACGTGGCCGATCTCCAACGTGCCTCCGCGGGGCCCGGTGTCCGGGATCCGGAGGCCGCTGATCAGCCGGGCGGACGGGTAGTCCGGCAGCAGGACCTGCTCCAGCAGGGCGACCGTGCGCTGCTCGGCCTCCCACCTGGATCCGGCGGCGCCCATCCGCTGCAGCACGCCCGGCCGGCGGGGTTCTCCGTGCACCTGCCGGCCCGCCAGCGTCAGCGGCAGGACCGGAGGCTGCGAGGGCGAGAAATCCGGGCTGAACTGCGGCGGCCGGTTCAACACTTCAGCCGGCGAGGCGACGGGGCCGGCGCCCGGGTGCGCTGCCGTGCCGGCGGCCCGGGCCGGGTGAGGTTCGTCTCCCGCCCCGCGGCCCAGCCGGCGGTCGTACTCGGCGCGCCGCCCCGGATCGGAGAGCACCTCGTACGCCTCGGCGGCCTGGTGGAAGCGGGCGTCGCTGCCGCCCCGGTCCGGGTGGAAATCACGGGCAGCGCGGCGCCAGGCAGCCTTGATCTCGGCGGCGGTGGCGGTGGGGGCCAGCCCGAGGACGTCGTAGTGGGTCCTGCCTGACGGGCTCACGCGGGTCCTTTCCAGAAGGCGGGCTGTCCGGGCCGGTGGAAGCCTGCGGCATCGGCCCGCCGTAAAAGCTGGGTCAATTGTAGCGGCGGCCCGGGGGGACAGGCGGCCATGGACTGCGGCTAGAATTATCGGGTGCCCGTGTACCTTGACCACGCGGCGACCACGCCGATCTCGGCCTCGGCCCTCGCCGCCCTCACCCACGAACTGAGCCGCAGCGGCAATCCGTCCTCGCTGCACGGCTCCGGCCGGCGTGCCCGGATGGTGGTGGAGGAGTCCCGTGAGATCCTCGCCGCCGCACTGGACTGCCACCCGTCCGAGGTCATCTTCACCTCCGGCGGCACCGAGGCGGACAACCTCGCGGTCAAGGGCCTCTACTGGGCCCGGCGGGCCGAGGACCCGTGGCGCACCCGGATCCTGTGCGCTGGAATCGAGCACCACGCCGTCCTGGACACGGTCGAGTGGCTGCAGAAGCACGAAGGCGCCGAGGTCGTCTGGCTTCCCGTGGACGGCGAGGGATTCGTCGATCTCGAGGCCGTCCGCCGGGAGCTGGCCGAGCACGCCGACAGCACGGCGCTGCTCACGGCGATGTGGGCCAACAACGAGGTGGGCACCGTCCAGGACATCGCCGCCCTCGCCGGGATCGCCGCCGGGTACGGCGTGCCGATGCACTCGGACGCCGTGCAGGCGTTCGGCGCCGTGCCCGTTTCCTTCCGCGGCTCCGGGCTGGCGACCATGGCGGTCAGCGGCCACAAGATCGGCGCGCCGGTGGGCATCGGGGCGCTCGTGGTCGGCCGCGCCGTGAAGCTCACCCCGGTGCTGCACGGCGGCGGTCAGGAGCGCGACATCCGCTCCGGCACCCTGGACACTCCGGGCACCGCCGCGTTCGCCGCCGCGGCCCGGGAGGCCGTCGCGCGCCTGCCCGAGGAAGGGGCCCGGCTGCGGGCGCTCCGCGACGCGCTGATCGCCGGCGTCGAACGCGCCGCGCCGGACGCCGTGCTGCGGGGCCCGCGGGACGCCGACGGCGCCGGTACCAGGCTGCCCGGCAACGCCCACTTCACCTTCCCCGGCTGCGAGGGCGACTCGCTGCTCTTCCTGCTCGACGCCGCCGGCATTGAATCCTCCACCGGTTCGGCCTGCACGGCCGGCGTGCCGCGCCCGTCGCACGTCCTGCTGGCCATGGGGCTGAGCGAAACCGAGGCCCGCGGCGCGCAGCGGTTCAGCCTCGGGCATACATCCGGGCCGGGCGACGTTGACGCACTGGTGGCCGCCCTGCCCGAAGCGCACGGGCGGGCGAAGAAGGCCGGACTTTCCGGCCATGCAAGCAGCATCCAAACGGCAGGGACAGGTTTTACGGCATGAAGGTATTGGCAGCAATGAGCGGCGGGGTGGACTCCGCCGTCGCCGCCGCCCGGGCGGTCGACGCCGGGCACGACGTCGTCGGGGTGCACCTGGCGCTCTCCCGCATGCCGGGAACCCTGCGCACCGGCAGCCGCGGCTGCTGCACCATCGAGGACTCCAGGGACGCCTGGCGCGCCTGCGACATCCTGGGCATCCCCTACTACGTCTGGGACTTCTCCGAACGGTTCAAGGAAGACGTCGTGGACGACTTCGTGGCCGAATACGCGGCGGGGCGCACCCCCAACCCCTGCATGCGCTGCAATGAGCGGATCAAGTTCGCCGCCCTGCTGGAAAAGGCCCTCGCCCTGGGGTTCGACGCCGTGTGCACCGGCCACTACGCCAAGGTCATCACCGACGCCGACGGCAACCCCGAGCTGCACCGCGCCGCGGACTGGGCCAAGGACCAGTCCTACGTGCTCGGTGTGCTCACCCATGAGCAGCTGCGGCACGCCATGTTCCCGCTGGCCGAGACCCCCTCCAAGGCCGAGGTCCGTGCCGAAGCCGAGCGGCGCGGCCTGTCGGTGGCGAACAAGCCCGACTCCCACGACATCTGCTTCATTCCCGACGGTGACACGCGCGGCTGGCTCGAGGAACGCATCGAGATGAGCGAGGGCGAGATCGTGGGGCCCGACGGCGAGAAGCTGGGCACCCACCCCGGCGCGAACGCCTTCACCGTCGGCCAGCGCCGCGGCCTGAAGCTCGGCCGCCCGGCCGCTGACGGCAAGCCCCGCTTCGTGCTGGAGATCCGGCCCAAGGAGAACAAGGTGGTGGTCGGTCCCGAGCAGCTGCTGAACATCGACCAGATGCGCGGCATCAAGGTCTCCTGGGCCGGCCTTCCGATTCCCGCCGTCGACGCCGGCGAACGGTTCGACTGCATGGTCCAGGTCCGCGCGCACGGGGATCCGGAGGCCGCCGTGGCCTGGATGGAGCCGTCCACGGATCCGGAGGCACCGGCGGAGCTGGTGGTGCGGCTGACCGAACCGATGCGCGGCGTCGCGCCGGGCCAGACCATGGTGCTCTACCAGGGCACCCGGGTGCTCGGGCAGGCGACCATCGACTCGGCCCGCTCGCTCGAGTGGGACCCCGCGGCCGTTTCCTGACCCGGGCGTCCCCGGCCCGGCAGGCGCGGAGAACAGTGACTCCCACCTGCCGCGGATCCTGAGGTCATGGGGCCCGGCTCGACGGCGGCCGATCAACGACGCGTCATGTGCGCAGCTGGCGGATGGCGCTTGAGCCGCTGCAGGAGCAGCAGCGTCGCGGCGGGCCCGATCACCGGAAGCAGGAGGCAGACGGCAAGCAGGCCCAGCCGTTCAGGACCGCTCACGAGCCGGCTGTACGCCAGGGCGATCACCGCCCAGATCAGCAGGGCCATGATCAGGAACCCGACGCCGCCGACCAGCACCTCCCACAGCGAGGGGATCAGGGGATTGGCGCCGCTTCCCATGCCGTGCTCCTTCCGCCGAGCGGGACCCGGCGCCGTCCGGCGCCTCCCGCGTGGATGGCCCATACTCTGCCACACCACTGCTGCAGGGCGTCCCTCAACGCTCTGTCGTGCGGTCAGCCCGGGACGTCGAAGCCTGCCTCCTGCAGCCACCTGGCCTGCCCGCTGCCCGGCTCCAGGGCCCGGCCGGCGGTGAAGACGACCCGGGCGTTCTCCGGCGTCCGGATCTCCAGGTCCACGGTGTTCCAGGCGGTGGGCCGGGGGCCGGCGGTGCAGCCGGGAACCAGCTCGCTGCAGGCCGCCGCGACGGCCTCGATCTCATCCAGCACGCAGGCGTAGCTCACGGTGGCGGCGGGCGCCTCGGCCGCAGGTACGCCCGGCACCAGGAGGGCATCCTGGAAGGCCCAGCGGCGCACGTGGGTGAGCTGTCCAGGAATGGTGAACAGGTCGATGAACCCCAGGCCGCGGGTCCAGAAATCGACGGACGCGGCCAGATCGGCGGTGGGCAGGGTGACAAACATGGGCATGCCGTAGATGCCGCGGTAGATCTCCGGAGCCGTGGCTCCGGGGCCGGGCGGAGGAACCGGACTGACAGAGAAGGCGTCGAAGTTTTCGCTCATGCCCGCCATTGTTCACCTTGCCGCAGCGGCAACCGCAAGCCCCGGCCGGCACCCGCGGGCCGTAACCTGGTCCGCGGCGCCGGAGACCAAACCCTAGACTGGAACAATGACTGATACACCCGAGGATGAGTTCGACCCGGCTGCCAGTTCGCTGACCGGCCATGTCCCCGACGAAGTCATGGCGGAACTGCTCGCCATGCGCGGCAGCATCGACAACATCGATGCCACCCTGGTGTATCTGCTGGCCGAGCGCTTCAAGGCCACCCAGCGGGTGGGCCACCTCAAGGCCGAGCACCGGCTGCCCCCGGGCGATCCCGGCCGGGAAGCCGCGCAGATCGCCCGGCTCCGCAGGCTGGCGGCGGACGCCCATCTGGACCCGGCCTTCGCGGAAAAGTTCCTCAACTTCATCATCAGCGAGGTCATCCGGCACCACCAGGCGATCTCGGAGACCCGGAACGGAAACGGAAATGGCCGCGCCGACAGCTGACCCTGCAGTTCCTGAACCTGCGCCCACCACGGTCGCCGCGACCGCGGGGCCCGGCTGGCCCGGGACGGACGTCGCCGAGGCGATCCGGATCAGCCGGGGGGAACTGGGCGAGCCGCACCTGCCGTTCCTGCCCCAGCTGCCGGACCGCGGGATCGGAGCGGACGCGGTGGGCCGCACGGCCTCCCTGCTGGTGGACCTTCCCGTGGACCTGCAGCCGCACGGGTGGCGCTTGGTCGACCGGCCCGGCCGCGATCTGGCCCGCGCCCAGGCGCTGCTGTCCCGCGACCTGAACACGCTCGCGGACCTGGCCGGAGAGGAAGAGCGGCCGTCCACCGGGCTGCGGCTGTCCCTGGTCGGGCCGTTGAGCCTGGCGGCCGGCCTGCACCTGCACAACGGCGAGCGGGCCCTCGTCGACGCCGGCGCCCGTCGGGAACTGGCCGAGTCACTGGCCGCCGGCCTGGGTGCATACCTGCACCGTGCCGCCGAAGCGGTGCCCGGCGCCCGACTGGTCCTGGCCGTGGAGGAACCTGACGCCGAACGGGTGCTTCGCGGACGCATTCCCACCGCCAGCGGCTACCGCACGCTCCGCGCAGTGCCGGACGCCGAGGCCCGCCGCACCTGGCAGCTCATCCGCGATGCCGCCGCCGAGGCGGGGGCGCGCACCGTGCTGGTGCTGCCCGGTGTCGGCCGTCCCGCGGACCGCGCCGCGGCGTCCACCGCCGACCTGGCGTTGGCCGCCGGGTACGACGGCGTCGGGCTTCCCGCCGCCGGGCTCAAGGCGCGGGACTGGGAGACCGTTGCCCGGACCGTGGAGGAGGGGCGGCGGATCGAACTCGGGCTGGTTCCGCTTCCTGCCCCGGGCACGCAGGTCCGGCAGGTGACCGCCCTGGTGGACTCCGTGCTCCGGCCCTGGCGGGACGTCGGCCTGCCGCTGCGGCAGCTGCCGGCGCTGGCCCCGGTACCGGCCGCGGAGCTCGCCGCGGCCCCGCCGGCCGTCGCCCGGGCCGTGCTGGCCCGGCTGACCCAGGCGGCGTCAGCCCTCGAACAGGTCGCCGCCGACGCCTGAGTGCCCGCGGCTCAGCCCACCGCGTAGTCGAACGCGCCGTCGTAGACGAAGACGGTGCCCAGCTGCCGCTGGCGGACCTCGGCGCTGATCCGGAACCGGCCGGACTCCGTGTCCCACCACTGGACGACGCGCGCCGACGCTCCCACGGGTCCCGGCAGCGGCACCCGGGCCTGCCCGAGCATCAGGGCCGCGTCGAAGGAATCCATCACCAGCGACCCGTCCGCCCCCGGCGACAGGGCAAGTCCGGTGACCAGGCGGCGCCCGGTCCCCAGCGCATCCTGCAGCCGGCCCGGCGCCACGAGGGTGGTGGTGTCCTCGAAGATGCGCGCGGCCGTGGGAAACCGGAAGGTCCGCACCGCAGTCAGGGCTGGGCGGCCGGCGGCGTCGTGGTGCGCGCGGTTCTCGATGCTGAACGGCACCTGCTCGCCGTAGTCCCCGAAGAAGGCTCCGCGCAGGGGCACCGCGCGCATGAGCGGCCGCAGGGCCGGCCGCGGGCAGCCCGCCTGTGTGAACATACCGTTCCCCCTGCCGACGCCGCCGACGGGCAGCGAGAAGTAGTCACGAAGCTCCGGCTGCAGCCGGTCGAAGGCGGCACCGAGGACCTGACGGTAGATGCCGGTCACGCGGGCTCCTCTCCTGCCACCCCGCACCGCGGCCGCGGCTACAGCCTGCCGGCGGCCTTGAGCTGGATGTACATGTCGGCGAGTTTCGGCGGGAGCTCCTGCGGGGTCTCATCGACCACCTCCACACCCATGGACCGCAGCTGGGCGGTGACCGAGGCCCGGTCCAGCAGGGCTCGTTCCGCGGCGGCGGCCCGGTAGGCCTCGGCGGCCGTGCCCCGGCGGGCGCGCATCGCGTCCAGTTCAGGATCGCGCACCGAAGCCACCACCACCAGATGACGCTCCAGCAGCTGTGGCAGGAACGGCAGCAGGCCGTCCTCCACCGCACCGGAGTCCAGGGTGGTCAACAGCACCACCAGGGCGCGCCGCGGTGAGATCCCGTGCACGGCGGAGGGCAGCAGCGAGAAGTCCGCCTCGATCAGTTCCGGCTCCACGGGGGCCAGCGCCTCGACCATCCGGTTCAGCAGGTTGCCCTTCGCCGCGGAATCCACCCGGGCCCGGGTGCGCCGGTCAAAGGCCAGCAGGTCCACCCGGTCTCCCGCACCGCCGGCGAGTGCGCCCAGCAGCAGCGCAGCTTCGATGCCGGTGTCCAGCCGCGGCTCGTCCTGGATCCGGGCGGCGGCGGTGCGGGAGGTGTCCAGCACGATCACCACCCGGCGGTCCCGCTCGGGACGCCAGGTGCGCACCACGGTGTCGCGGCGCCGCGCCGTCGCCCGCCAGTCAATGGAGCGCACGTCGTCGCCCCGCACATAGTCGCGCAGCGAGTCGAACTCGGTGCCGGCGCCGCGCAGCTGCACCGTGGCGTTGCCGTCCAGCTCCCGCAGCCGGCGAAGCCGGCTGGGCAGGTGGCGGCGGGAGGCAAACGGGGGCAGCACCCGCAGCAGGCCCGGAACCGGCAGGGCCCGCTGCCGCGCGGCCAGGCCCAGCGGACCGAAGCTGCGCACGGTGACCGTCGCGGCGTGCAGGTCACCGCGCCGCTCCGGCACCAGCAGCGTGGCCGCCCGGCGGGCCTCCGCGGCGGGCACCGTGAGCCGGTGCACGGGATTGCGGGCGCCGGCGGAGGGCTGCCAGCCGTCCCGGAGCACTGCGTGCAGGGTCCGCGCCGTCGGGTTGCGGACCACCAGCCCGGCGCGGGCCTGCCCGCCCAGGCGAACCCGGTCCAGCGGGTCCCGGGTGACCGCCAGCACACGGGGGGAGACGGCCAGCAGCAGGTCCAGGGCCGCCGCTGCGGCCAGGAACAGCACCCAGAGCCAGATGGTCACAGCCCTCGGCCACAGGAACACGGCCGGCGTCCCGGCGGCGGCAAGGAGGACGAAACGCGCGGATACCGCCACCGTTTACCTCGGCACGGGCACGGTGGCCAGGATCCCGGCCAGCACGTCGTCCGCCCGTACGCCGTCCATCTGTGCTTCGGGACTGAGCGCCACCCGGTGGCGCAGGGTGGGCAGGGTCAGCGCCTTCACGTCGTCGGGAGTGACGAAGCCGCGCCCGGACAGCCAGGCCCAGGCCCGGGCGGTGTTCAGCAGGGCGGTGGCGCCGCGGGGGGAGACGCCCAGCTGGAAGGAGGGGGCGGTACGGGTAGCCCGGGCCAGGTCCACGATGTAGCCCAGCACCTCAGGCGCGACGCCGACGCCGGCCACGGCCTCCCGCGCGCGGGCCAGATCGTCGGCGGAGGCCACCGCGCGCACGCCGGCCGCGCCCAGGTCCCGCGGGTCGAAGCCGAGGCTGTGCCGGCGGATCACTTCGATTTCGTCCTCGCGCGGGGGCAGGTCGAGGGTGAGCTTGAGCAGGAACCGGTCCAGCTGGGCCTCCGGCAGCGGATAGGTGCCCTCGTACTCGACCGGGTTCTGCGTCGCCGCGACGATGAAGGGCTCCGGCAGCGGGCGGGACACCCCGTCCACCGTGACCTGGCGCTCCTCCATGGCTTCGAGGAGCGAGGCCTGCGTCTTGGGCGGGGTGCGGTTGATTTCGTCCGCCAGCAGGATGTTGGTGAAGACCGGGCCCTCGCGGAAGCTGAACTCCGAGGTGCGGCCGTCGTAAATCAGGGAACCGGTGACATCGCCGGGCATCAGGTCAGGGGTGAACTGCACCCGGCGGGTGTCCAGGGACAGGGCCGCGGAGAGGCTGCGGACCAGCAGCGTCTTGGCGACGCCCGGCACACCTTCCAGCAGGACGTGCCCCCGCGCGAGCAGCGCGATGATCAGTCCCGTCACGGCGGCGTCCTGGCCCACCACGGCCTTGGCCACCTCGGCCCGCACCTGCATCAGGGCCTGCCGGATCGGGTCGGCGGGGGACTGGACGGGAGCCTGGTCCTGCGGCGCCTCCGTGGGCGGGGCGGCTGCCGGGGCAGTCTGGGCGGGGGCAGCCGCCGCAGGCTGCGGCGCCGACCCGGCGGACCAGCCTGCGCCGGGCGGCGCAGCGGGCGGCGGGCCGCCGGGCTGCCGGGCAGGCCAGGACTGATGCGGCTGGTTCATGATCCGAGGACCTCTTCCTCTAGGTGTTGGATGGACTGTGCCCAGCGGACCAGGTCGGCGTCGCCGGCCGGCAGGGGCCCGTAAAGCAGCTGCTGCACCTCGTGGACCGGGCGGTTCGCGGCGGTGGCGACGGCGGCGGCCAGCTGTTGCGGACCGGTGGTCGGGTGCAGGCGCAGGAACCGGGCCAGCCGCACCTTGGTGCCGGAGCGCAGCACCTGGGCGGCGCGGTCGGCGGCGCGGCCGTCCTGGTACAGGCGGGCCCGGCCTTCGGCGGTTTCGGAGGAGCGCACCAGCACCGGGAGCGGTTCAACGGCCAGCGGTCCCAGCCGGCGTCCGGCGGCGAAGGCGGCGAAGGCGGCAACGATGAGCAGCCAGACCGCGACCGGTCCGACCCAGTCCGGCAGGGGCGGGGCCTGAGCGGCGTCCTCCGCGGGGAGGACGTCGGCGGGCGTGGGGGAGAACCAGACGAGGGTCGGCTCCGAGCCGAGGGTCCGCAGCACCAGGGCGGCGTTGCCGCGTGAGGCAACCGTGCTGTTGGCCAACAGATCGGGGTTGCCCAGCACCACGGCGGTGCCGTCGGCGGTGGCGGCGTAGCTGCCGGCGTCGGCCGGACCGTCCGGCACCGGGAAACAGGTCACGGGTCCGCGGTAGAGCTGCCCGCCGGCGTCAATGCTCCGGGCGGCGGACGGATCGGCGGCCGGGCAGTCGGCGCGCAGCTCCTGAGGTCCGTCGCCGTCCCCGGTGGCAAGGCTTTCCGGCACCAGCCCCGCTGCGCTGATCTGCGGGGCGGCAGCCGAGAGCTGGGCAAGGTCGGGGCGCAGCAGCACCACCCGGCTGCTGCGCTCGGCCAGCGCCTGCAGCCGCTCGGCGTCGATCCACCCGTTGGGATCATGCAGCAGAAGCGTCGTGTCCGGGCCCAAGGCATCCAGGGCCTGCTCGTAGCCGGCAGGAACGCGGACGTCGACGCCGCGGGAACCGAGCACCTCGGCCACAGCCATCGCCCCCTCCGGCGACGGGTTGCCGGGCCCCAGCGGTTCCCCGCTGCTGCCGCTTCGGCCGAGCGAGCCGATGACGGCCACGATGACCAGCAGGAGCCCGAGCGCGGTCCAAAGCAGCCGTCCGCGCCGACGGGTCGCCTTCGTGGAGCCTTCGGCCCCGGCCGGGCGGGAGACGCCGGTCTGCAGCTCGGTCATCGCGGAACCGCCGGAGACGGGCCGGCCGCGGGTGCAGCGGCGGGCGCAGCCGCCAGGAGCCGGGCGTCCAGGTCCTCCGCCCGGGCGGCATCCGCCGCCGTCGCAGCGCCGGCTCCGTACCTGACCTCGTTGAAGCGCTCGGCCAGCCATCTGATGCCGGCGGCGTCCGCGGGGTAGGCCGCGCAGAGCCGGGAGGCCGCTTCGGTGGCCGTCTGCCCGGGCACGGGCTCCAGGACCACCCGTTCCTCGGCGGAGCGGATCACCGCGCGCAGGAGCTGCGTCAGCGCCTCATTCCAGTCGCTGCGGCCGGCCGCTTCACGGGCCAGGCGGCGGTGGTCCACCGCGGTCGACGGCGCCTCGTCGTCGAAGACCGGGCGGGTTCCGGCGGGCGAGGCGTTCAGCCGGGGCCGGATCACCAGGACCACCAGCAGGAGGACCACCGCTGCGATGCCCGCGAGGACCAGCACCCCGGTGACCGGGTCGGCAGCCCCCAGCCCGGCCAGCACCGTGTCCAGCCATTCGGCGAGCGCCGCAAGGGCGCGCTCGGTCAGGCCCGGCTCGGCCTCCTCGTACACCGGTCGGGACAGCTCCTCCTCGATCCAGCGCCGGGCCTCTTCCTCATCGGGAAGCACCGGCACCCCGCGGAGGAATGCCCCGGTCAGCTCCATGGCGCCGACGGCGGCTGCGGACGGGGACCGGGACCGGGGCCGGCGGACACCGGGCCCGCACCCGGCACGGCATCGGGATCCGGCCGGGGGTTTTCCTGCTCGCGGAGCAGCGCCACGTCGAAGCCCTCGCGGCGGATCCTCAGGTCCACGTAGAGGAGGGAGGTGACCGAGGACTGGAAGGCGTAGGCGACAGCGGCGAAGACATTCGTGACCAGGAGGGTGGCCGGCAGCACCAGGTTCAGATAGGCGGAGGGGTCATCACCGGCCACCGAACCGGCCAGCAGCCCCGCCAGCAGGCTGACCGGCGTCGCCACCACCGACGTGATGACGCCGGCAATGAGGGAGGTCAACAGCAGGATGCCGAACGTACGCCACCAGTTGGCGGCGGTCAGCCGCCAGGAGCGGCGCAGCGAGGCCAGGACGCCGCCGTCCTCCAGTACCAGAACGGCCGGAGCCAGGCAGAGCTTGGTGCCGGCCCAGAGCGCGGCGACCCCGGCACCCGCGGCCAGCACCATTCCGACGAGCACCGCGCCCCAGCCCAGCGCGGGAACGCTCAACGCCGTCAGGCCGCCGACCAGCAGCGTCGCCGCCGCCCCCGCCCCGCACCACAGCAGCAGGAGCAGAAGGAGGCGGGGCAGCCGGGGGGCACCAAGGCGCCACAGCTGGGCGAACGCCGTGCGCCGGTCCAGCGTTGCCCGGGCCACCACCAGCACCAGCAGCCCCTGGAGCAGGAAGATGCCTGCGGCGGTGACCAGACTGATCAGGAGGCTGCCGCCCAGGTAGCCGCCGAGGGACGAGAAGACCTGCTCATCGCTGGGCGCGGGATTGAGCAGGACATCGAAGTCATAGGTGGCGCTGGTGACTACCCAGGACAGCAGGGAGACCACGGCCATGATGATGACGGCGGATCCGAACGTGGCCCCCGGGTTGCGGCGGCAGGCCTGGAAGGCGCCGTCCAGCATTTCGCCGAGGCCAAGCGGCCGCAGCGGAATGATCCCGGGACGCGGCGGGGGGACGTACGCGGGCATCGCCTGGCCCCAGGGCTGCGGCATCGGCCCGGGAGGGGGAGCGCCCCACACCGGCGGGACGGCTCCCGGCGGCTGGTTCCACTGCGGCGGGACGGCGCCCGACGGCGGCTGGCCCCACTGCGGCGGGACGGCACCTGACGGCGGGGCACCCCACGCCGGCGGCGGAGCCCACGGCGCTGACGGACCGGAGCCGGAGGAGTGCTGCTGCGGGGGCTGCCACTGCGGGGAACCCTGCTGCGCAGGCTGCTGGTGCCAGGGAGCGCCGGGCGGGGGAGTGTCCCGGGGCGGCCCCTGCCGCGGGGGCACGGGCTGATGCGGCTCCGTCGGCTGTTGCGGGTCCGCCGGTCCGCTCCGCTGCGGTTCCTCCCCGCCGTTGTGATTGTCCTGACCCATCTGTCCCCCAAGAAACGCCGTGTTGGTCCTGAACCGACTATAGTTCCTGCCGCCGACGCGGCACCCCCCAAACCGGGCGGAGGGCAACCTTCCCTTAGGATGATAGGGATGACATGGCCCGCCCGGGTCCGGGTCCAGCTGCCCGCGAGTCCGGACGCGGGCGCTTCCGCCGCGGTGCGGGAGGGCAGACCAACGGAACAGGGAGCAATGAAGGCACGCATTCTGGTCGTGGACGATGACGAGGCGCTGGCCGAGATGATCGGCATCGTCCTGCGGAACGACGGCTTCGACCCCATTTTCTGCGCGGACGGCTCCAGGGCGCTGGAGATATTCCGCAGCTCCCGGCCCGACCTGGTCCTGCTGGACCTGATGCTGCCCGGCATCGACGGCATCGAGGTGTGCCGGCGCATCCGCGGCGAGTCCGACGTACCCATCGTGATGCTGACCGCGAAGTCCGACACCGCCGACGTCGTGCGCGGCCTCGAATCCGGTGCCGACGACTACGTGCCCAAGCCGTTCAAGCCCGCCGAACTGGTGGCCCGGGTCCGGGCCCGGCTGCGCCCCGTGGACCAGCGCTCCCCGGAAACCCTGAGGATCGGAGACGTGGAGATCGACGTCGCCGGCCATGCGGTCTCCCGGGCCGGGCAGTCGGTGGCGCTGACCCCGCTGGAATTCGACCTGCTGGTCGCCCTCGCCCGCAAGCCCTGGCAGGTCTTCACCCGCGAGATGCTCCTGGAACAGGTCTGGGGATACCGCCACGCCGCGGACACCAGGCTCGTGAACGTGCACGTGCAGCGCCTGCGCTCGAAGATTGAACGTGACCCGGAGGCCCCGGAGGTCGTGCTGACCGTCCGCGGCGTCGGCTACAAGGCCGGCCAAAGCTAGTTGGAGGCCACCGCTGCTCCGCCGTCCCGGGCACGCGCCCTGCACGCGGCGATGCTGGACCGGGTCCGCCGCGGCGGCCGGTTCCTGCAGCGGCACCTGCTCCAGCGCGTGGCCAACCGCTGGCGGCGCTCGCTGCTGTTCAAGACCGTCACCTCCACGCTGCTGTTGGTGGCCCTCGCCTGCGGCGGGGTCGGAGCGTTCCTCTCGCACCAGATCGCCGGCGCCCTCTATGAGGAACGCTTCGATCAGTACCTTGCGGAGTCCTCAACCGACCTCATGAAGGTCAAGGAGGTCTTCCGGACCACCACGGCGACCGATCGGGAGGAGACCGACCGGCTGGTCTCCGACACCCGGTCGCTGCTCGAAGGCGAAGGTATTGATGAGCCCCGCAGCTACCTGCTCCAGCCGCTGCACCGGGATCCGTACGTCTCGCCGCAGGGCCTGAACTTCACCGCCAGCCAGATCCCCGTGGCCCTCGCGGACGCGGTCGACGCCTCCGACGCCGTCAGCGATGCCGACCGCGTGTACTGGTCGGCCCTGGAACTGCCCAGCGGCGGGCCCGGCCTGGCGTTCGGCACCAAGGTGACGCTCCCGCCGGACCGGTCGGAGTACGCCCTGTACCTGATCTACGACCTGTCCTCAATGCAGGACACCCTGGACGGCATCCACGGCATCCTGTGGATCGCCGGCGGGCTGCTGCTGGTGATCATCGGGACCATCGCCTGGATCGTGACCAAGGCCGGCGTCGGCGCGGTCAGTGATGCCGCCGTCGTCTCGGAAAAGCTCGCCGCCGGCGAGCTGCAGGAACGCATGGACGTGCGGGGGGAGAACGAGGTGGCCCGCCTCGCGGCCTCGTTCAACCACATGGCGGCCACGCTGCAGGACCAGATCACCCAGCTCGCGCAGCTCTCCCGCATGCAGCAGGTCTTCGTCTCCGACGTCTCCCATGAGCTGCGCACCCCGCTGACCACCGTACGGATGGCCGCCGAGGTCCTCTACGACGCCCGCGCCGATTTCGATCCGATCAGCCGGCGGTCCGCCGAGCTGCTGTACAACCAGGTCGAGCGCTTCCAGGCGCTGCTGGCCGACCTGCTGGAAATCTCCCGGTTCGACGCCGGCGCCGCCGCCCCCGACATGGAGCCCACCGACATCGTGGGCGTGGTGCGGGACGTCATCGAGGCCACCGAGCCCCTGCTGCTCAAGGCCGGCTCGGAGGTGTCGGTGGTGACCCGAGAGGAACGCTGCGTGGTGGACGCCGACCCGCGCCGCATCGAACGCATCATCCGCAATCTGGTGGTGAACGCCGCCGAGCACGGGGAAGGCCGGCCGATCAACATCGCCATCGGCGCCAACGCCGACGCCGTGGCCGTGGCCGTGCGCGATCACGGCATCGGCATGAGCGAAGAGGATGCCGGACACGTCTTCGACCGGTTCTGGCGTGCCGACCCGGCCCGGGCCCGCACCACCGGCGGCAGCGGCCTGGGTCTGTCCATCGCACTGGAGGACGCCCGCCTGCACGGCGGCTGGCTGCAGGCCTGGGGCCGGCCCGGCGAAGGATCCTGCTTCCGGTTGACCCTGCCCCGGCGCGAGGGCGGCACCTTCGAAACCTCGCCCGTGCCCCTGTCCCCGTATGACAGTCTGCGGGCCGGGCACCGCCAGCTGCTGGCCGGCGGTCCGGTCCGCGACGAGGAGGAACCGTCATGAGCCCTGCACGCCGTCCGCGCGGCCGCCTGCTGCTGGTGCTGCTGGTGCCCCTGCTGCTGTTCGTCCAGAGCTGTTCCTCGATACCGACCGTCGGCCCCGTGGGCACCCAGACCGTGGGGGCCGGCGGAGGCAACGGCAGCGAAGGGGTGCGCATCACCCCGGCCGGCCCGGAGGACGGGGCCAGCCCGCAGGACATCATCGAGGGCTTCATCAACGCCGGGGCCGGGACCAGCGAGGACTACAGCGTCGCGCGCGAGTACCTGGCCGGGAATCTGTCGGACAGCTGGTCCGCGACGGACCGGGTGCTGGTCTACGGGGGAGACCAGCCGCAGATCATGCCGCTGCCGGAGGAGAACACCTACCAGGTGCGGATGGGCCTGGCCTTCAGCATCGACGCCGACGGCATCCGTACGGCGGCCGAACCGGGCCACATCGAGAGCTTCACCGTGCGCGTGACCGACACCGGAGACGGCTGGCGCATCGCGGACGTGCCGAACGGGATCATGCTCAGCCAGGTGAACTTCAACCTCATCTTCACCTCCCACAACCTGTACTTCTACAGCAGCACCTATGAGTACTGGGTGCCGGACACCCGCTGGTTCGTCCAGCGCTCCGGCATGGCCACCGCCATCGTCAAGGCCCTGCTCAAGGGCCCGGCGCCGTACCTGCAGGGCGCCGTCACCAGCGCTTTCCCGTCCGGCACCACCCTGGCCCGCGACGCCGTCCCGCAGGCCAACGGGGTGGCGACCGTGGACCTCAGCGCGGATGTGCTGGAAAACGCGACCGACCTGAACCGACAGCAGATGGCGATGCAGCTGCAGCGGAACCTGAAGCTGAACAACATCAACTCGGTGGAGATGACGGCCAACCAGCGGCCGGTGGACCTCGGCAGCGAAAGCTCCCAGCTGATCCAGCCCGAAGACGGCCAGACCGTTCCGGCCACGCAGGTGGCCGTGCTGGACGGGGAAGTGGTGTTCTACGAAAACGAACAGCCGCGCTCGATCGAGGGCTTCTCCGCCGCCGGCTTCGGGCCGCAGGATCCGGCCGTCTCGCGCGGCCTGGATGCCTTCGCGTTCCTCGACGGCGCCCGCTCCACCCTGCTGGTGGGAGCCCCGAACCAGCCCGTCCGCGAGGCCGGACGCGGCGAGTCGTTCACGGCGCCCGGCATCGACCCCCATGGCTGGGCCTGGACCGCCGGCACCGTGCCCGGCGGATCGGAGGTGCTGGCCGCCCCCACCGACGGAGCAGGCAGCACCCGGATCACCGCGGACTGGCTGGCCGGGCAGACCGTGACGTCTCTGCGCATCTCACGCGAGGGCGCCCGGGCCCTGCTGGTCACCCGCACCGGCGAGACGACCCGGATCTACCTGGCCGGCGTCGTCCGCTCCTCCGAGGGCGTGCCCTCCGCGCTCACCGAACCGGTGCTGCTGCGCAGCGACGACCCGGTCACGGCCGCCAAGTGGGCGGGCGAGGACACCTACGTCGCGCTCAACGACACCGGAGCCCGCTCCACGCCGCTGGTCCTGAGCACCGGATGGCGGCAGGAGGAAGGCGAGGACGGGCTCAGCACGCTGACCGGAATCAGCGGTTTCAGCGTCGGCAACGGGATCAACCAGCTTTTCGTGGTGGCCTCGGATCCGGCGTGCCGGTCCGACGACGGCGGCGAGGGCACCGTCGGCATGTGCACCATGGTGGAACCGCCGGCCGGATGGGCCTCCACCACACTGGTGTACGACCCCTCGTTCTCCGGCTAGCCATCCACAGCCACCCGGCGTTCCCTGTCGCCACGTCCGGCCGGCAGCAAAGCTGGGCCCATGCGTGAGCACTCCCGCGGTCCCGCCGGACCCGACGCCCGGAGCATCCCCAAGCGCCTCGATGCGCTGGCGCTGACACCCGCTGGAAGAAACGCCGCGCAGGCGGCCGGCGAGCTGCTGGCGGTGCTGCTGCCCTCACCCTGCGTCGGCTGCGCCGGCCCGGAGGGTCCGCTCTGCCCGCCGTGCCGGGCCCGGCTGCGGCGCGTCACCGCGCGGCCGTTCCGCGCCGAGGGCTCAGCGGCGTCCCTCCCGGACCGGCCGGGTGAGGGCGGGGTCCTGCCGGTGCTGGCGGCCGGCCGCTACGCCGGGCTGCTGGCCGCCGTCCTGCTCGGTTACAAGCAGCGGGGCCTGACGGCGCTCGGTCCGGTGCTGGCCGCGGCCCTGGCAGGCGCGCTGCACCAGGCCTCCGACACGTTCGGCGGACGGGACCGGGGGCCGGATGCGGCCGGCGCGCACCCGCCGGGGCCTCTGCTGCTGGTGCCGGTGCCGCCTGCCCCGGGCTCGTACCGCAGGCGCGGGTTCCTTCCGCTGGACCGGCTGCTGCGCGGCCTGGCCCGGCAGCGGCGCCTGCCCGCCGGCTGCCGCTATGCGCCGGTGCTGAAGATGTCCCGGGGTTCGGGCCTGCAGTCCCAGAAGCGGCTGGGCGCAGCCGCCCGCCGCCGCAACCTGCACGGCCGCATGTCGGTACCGCCCGGAGCCGTGCCCGCCGGCGGCTGCGCCCTCGTCGTTGACGATGTCCTGACAACGGGAGCCACCGTGGCCGAAGCGGTCCGGGCGCTGCGGGCAGCCGGTGTCGACGTCCGCGCGGCCGTGGTGCTGGCGGCGGCAGGGGCGGCGGGTGGCCCGGAACCGGCCCCTGCGCCTACGGCGGAGGGTGGTTTCCCGGGAACGTGAATAACGGGCGAATCTCAACTAACGTGTTGGGTATGGAGGGCTTCAAGCAGAGGAGCCATCCTGCGGCAGCGGCCGCGTAGGAAACTGGCAGCGGCCGTTGTTGTGTCACCGAAACCATTGGAGGGCACCATGGAATTCATGATCAGCGGCCGCAATGTTGCCGTATCGGAGCGGTTCCGCGAGTACGCCGAAGAGAAAATCGGAAAAGTGGAGCAGCTCGGGGACAAGGTCCAGCGCGTTGATGCGCGGGTGACCAAGGATCCCAACGCCCGCGAGGCCGACAGGGCCCTCACCGTCGAGCTCACCGTCATCGGGCGCGGCCCGGTGGTCCGCGCCGAAGCGCACTCTGCGGACAAGTTCGCGGCCTTCGACATTGCCTACGGCAAGCTGATGGAACGCCTCCGCCGCGCCGCCGACCGGCGGAAGGTCCACTACGGCCGGCAGACGCCGGTACCCGTGTACGCCGCCACCGCTTCCCTTGAAGCAGCGGACACCACTGCCCCGCTGTACGAGACCGCGGCCCGCTCATCCGAGGAGGCGGAGGCCGCCCAGCCGGAAGGTGACACCGAGTCGGCCGCCGGCGACTGCCCCGTCCTCATCCGCCGCAAGGTCTTCCCGGGTGCCCCCATGAGCCTTGACGACGCCGTGGACAACATGGAGCTGGTCGGCCACGACTTCTACCTCTTCGTCGATTCCGCCACCGGTGCACCGTCGGTGGTCTACCGCCGCCGCGGCTGGACCTACGGCGTCATCACCCTTGATTCCAAGTGCGCCGAGGGCGTCGAGGAGCTGAAGGAGGAGATGCGCGGCTACCGGGAGCAGGTGACCGCTCCCGCCGCTGAGGGCTGATCCGGCGCCGGCAGCGACGCCGGCACTACGATGGTCCAATGATTCCAGCCCTGAACCTCCGGCAGGCCCGCAGGATAGCCCTCGGAGCACAGGGACTGGCGCGGCAGCGGCCCGCCCGCCCGGTTACCGCCGGGCGGGCGGGCCGTACCTTTGAGCAGCTTCGGCTGCTGCAGATCGACTCCATGAACGTGCTGGCCCGCAGCCACTACCTGCCCCTGTTCTCCCGGCTGGGCCCGTACGACACCTCGATCCTGGACCGGATGGCCTCCCATGGGCCGCGGCGCATGGTCGAGTACTGGGCGCATGAAGCCAGCTACGTCCGGCCCGACCTCTTCGCGGACCTGCGCGCCTGGCAGCGGCGGACCTGGCCCACCGCCGCCCGGCTCGATCCGGGACTGGTCGAGGAGGTCGCCGGCAAGATCACGGCGCTGCTCGAATCGGGCCCGCCCCTGACCTCCCGGCAGGTCAGCGCCGAACTGGGATACGGCCCGACGTCGGAGCCCGCCGGGTGGGGCTGGAACTGGAACCTCGTCAAACGCGTGCTGGAGGACTTGTTTGCCTCCGGGCAGCTGGGTGCGGCAGGCCGCACCCTCCAGTTCGAACGGCTGTACGCTCCGACCGCGGCCGTGCACCCCCTGGGCGAGGCTGCCCACGCCGAGGCCGACCCCGCCGAGGCCCTGCAGCGGCTCACCGCCCACGCCGCCGAGGCGCTCGGCGTTGCCACCGCCACGGGCCTGGCCGATTACTTCCGGCTCCCGGTCCGGGACACGGCCGCCGCCGCCGAGCGGCTCGTCCGCAGCGGAGAACTCGAGAAGGTCCGGGTGCCGGGATGGGCGGACACGGTCTTCCTGCATCCGGGCTCGCCCCGGCCCCGCCGCGCCGTCGGGCAGGCCCTGCTCAGTCCCTTCGACTCCATGGTGTTCGAACGCAGGCGGCTCGAAGCGCTGTTCGGCTTCCGCTACCGCCTGGAGGTCTACACCCCGCCCGCGGCACGCCGCTACGGCTACTACGTGCTGCCGTTCCTGCTCGGCGAACAGTTCGCGGCCCGCGTGGACCTTAAGGCCGACCGGGCCGCCGGTGTGCTGCTGGTGCAGGCCGCCCACGCCGAGCCGGACGCCCCGGCCGGCACCGCCGTCGAGCTGGCCGGGGAACTGGCCCGGATGGCGGACTGGCTGGGCCTGGCGGGGGTTATGGTAAGACCGGCGGGAAACCTCGCCGACCCCCTCAAGCTGGCAGTTGACCGGGAATAAAACGACCTCGGGAACACCGGCGGGCCGCTGTGCGTCCCTCACGTAGACTGGGGTTCGCCAGCACGGGCAACAAGACATTGGGAGCAGATCAGGTGGCATCACTACTCGAACGAGTTCTTCGCACCGGCGACAAGAAGACACTGAAGACCCTGCGCAACTACGCCGACGCGATCAACCTGCTCGAGGACGAGTTCAAGGCAATGAGCGACGAGGAGCTGCGCGGCGAGACCGACCGCCTGCGCGCCCGGTACCAGGAGGGTGAGTCGCTCGACGACCTGCTGCCTGAAGCGTTCGCCGCCGTCCGTGAGGCCGCCTCCCGCACCCTCGGCCTGCGGCACTTCGACGTCCAGCTCATGGGCGGCGCAGCCCTGCACCTGGGCAACATCGCCGAGATGAAGACAGGTGAAGGCAAGACCCTGGTCGCCACCGCCCCCGCCTACCTGAACGCCCTGACCGGCAAGGGCGTGCATGTGGTGACCGTCAACGACTACCTGGCCGAGTACCAGTCCGACCTGATGGGGCGTGTCTACCGCTTCCTGGGCATGAGCTGCGGCTGCATCCTCTCGAACCAGGATCCGGCCGTCCGGCGCGAGCAGTACGCCGCCGACATCACCTACGGCACGAACAACGAGTTCGGCTTTGACTACCTGCGCGACAACATGGCCTGGAGCGCCAAGGAGCTGGTTCAGCGCGGGCACAACTTCGCGATCGTCGACGAGGTCGACTCCATCCTGATCGACGAGGCCCGTACCCCGCTGATCATCTCCGGAGCCGCGGGCGGAGACGTCAACCGGTGGTACACCGAGTTCTCCAAGGTGGTCCAGCGCCTCGAACGCGACCGTGACTACGAGGTCGACGAGAAGAAGCGCACCGTGGGCGTGCTGGAGCCGGGCATCGAAAAGGTCGAGGACTACCTCGGCATCAGCAACCTGTACGAGTCCTCGAACACTCCGCTGATCGGGTTCCTGAACAACGCGATCAAGGCCAAGGAACTGTTCAAGCGGGACAAGGACTACGTCGTGCTCAACGGCGAAGTCATGATCGTCGACGAACACACCGGCCGCATCCTGGCCGGCCGGCGGTACAACGAAGGCATGCACCAGGCGATCGAAGCCAAGGAAGGGGTGCAGATCAAGGCCGAGAACCAGACACTGGCGACGGTCACGCTGCAGAACTACTTCCGGCTCTACGAAAAGCTCGCCGGCATGACCGGCACCGCCGAAACCGAGGCCGCCGAGTTCATGGGCACCTACAAGCTCGGCGTGGTGCCCATTCCGACCAACCGGCCGATGGCGCGTATCGACCAGCCGGACCTGATCTACAAGAACGAAGTCGCCAAGTTCGACGCCGTGGTCAAGGACATCGCCGAACGGCACGCGGCGGGGCAGCCGGTGCTGGTGGGCACGACCAGCGTCGAGAAGAGCGAATACCTCTCCAAGCAGCTGGCCAAGGCCGGCATCCGCCACGAGGTCCTCAACGCGAAGAACCATGCCCGTGAGGCCGCCATCGTCGCGCAGGCCGGCCGCAGGGGCGCGGTCACCGTGGCCACCAACATGGCCGGCCGCGGCACCGACATCATGCTCGGCGGCAACGCCGAGTTCAACGCGGTGGCCGAGCTGGAGCGGCGCGGCCTGGACCCGGCGCAGGATCCGGAGTCCTATGAGGCGGCGTGGCCCGAGGCGCTGGAGAAGGCCCGCCAGGCGGTCGCCGCCGAGCAGCAGGAGGTCATCGAGCTCGGCGGCCTGTACGTGCTGGGCACCGAGCGCCATGAGTCCCGCCGGATCGACAACCAGCTGCGCGGCCGTTCCGGCCGCCAGGGCGATCCCGGCGAGTCCCGGTTCTACCTCTCGCTGACGGACGACCTGATGCGCCTGTTCAACTCCGGTGCGGCCGAGCGGATCATGAACAGCTCCTCCATGCCCGACGACGTGGCGCTGGAATCCAAGATGGTCTCGAAGGCGATCCAGAACGCCCAGGGCCAGGTGGAGTCCCGCAACGCCGAGCAGCGCAAGAACGTGCTGAAGTACGACGACGTCCTCAACCGCCAGCGCGAGGCCATCTACGGTGACCGCCGCCGCATCCTGGAGGGCGACGACCTGCAGGAGAAGATCGGCTTCTTCCTCGAAGACGTGATCACCTCCGTGATCGACGCCGCCACCGCCGAGGGCCACGCGGACGACTGGGACTTCGAACTGCTCTGGAAGAACCTGCGGAGCATCTACCCGGTGGGCCTGGAGGCCGACGAGATCATCGAAGAGGCCGGCGGCATCTCCAGCCTGACACGCGAGTTCCTGAAGGAGGAGCTGCTGTCCGATGCGCGGCTGGCCTACCAGAACCGCGAGGACACTCTCGGCGCCGCGACGATGCGCGAACTCGAACGCCGGGTCGTGCTGTCCGTCATCGGGCGCAAGTGGCAGGAACACCTCTACGAGATGGACTACCTCAAGGAGGGCATCGGCCTGCGGGCGATGGCCCAGCGCGATCCGCTGGTCGAATACCAGCGGGAGGGCTTCGTGATGTTCCAGGCCATGATGGAGGCCATCCGCGAGGAGACCATCACCACGCTCTTCAACGTCGAGGTACAGGTGGCCGAACCGGCGCCGTCGCTGGACGGTGTCAAGGACGCCCGCGGCATCGTCGGCGCCCCGACCATCAAGGCCGCCGGCCTGGAGGAACCCGCACGGCCCGCCAGCCTGCAGTTCACCGCCCCAGACAGCCAGGGCGGCGTGCAGACCCGGGTGGAGCGGCAGGCTCCTGCCGAAGGGACGGCCCCGGCTGCGCCCGGCCGGCGCAGCGGCAAGCCCGGGGCAGCCGGCCGGAAATCCAAGCGCCGGAAGTAGCGCTTCAGCCGATCTCCAGTTCCGTGACCTTCCAGAGGCCGCGCCGCAGCTCGATCCTCAGGGCGATGGCGCGGCCTCTGGCTTCCGTTCGGCCTGCAGGTCCTGCAGTGCCTCCGGACTGTTCGAACGCGACCACGCAGGCCTCATACTTGCCTTCAGCGACGGGGCAGATCCGGAACGATCGGATGCAGACCCCGCGCCGGGCCCGGTCCCCGGTTCCGGCAGCCGCGCGTCGGCGGTCCTCCGCAGCGCGGCGCCGCAGCGTCATGGAGGTGCGCAGCTGCATCCGCTCGTAGTTTTCGGGGCCCAGCCAGCGCGCCATCTGCTGGAGCGGGCGGGTGCCGGCGAGCACTTCCAGGGCTGCCTGTGCGACGCTGCGGGCGATGACGGATACGCGTTCGTCGTCGTCCGGGTCGCTCCTCCAGTTCCCGTTTCCGGCGGCGCCGTCCCCGCCGGGGACCGGGGGTTCCGGCGCAGGCGCCGGCGCGGGATACGGCGGCAGCAGCTGCAGGGGAGGCAGGGCCGCCGCACCCGCCGGTACCGCCTCGGAGAGCGCCGGAGGCAGGGGGCGGGGAGCACCGCTGGCCTGGGCCAGTTGCTGCCTGTCTCCGGGCTGGGGAAGGGTGATGACGATGGCCATGGGATTCCCGGTCCTTTCCTGGGGGCGCTGCGGCTTGGTCAGCTGCCGGTCGGTTGCGGTCGAAGATGCGCGGCCGGCACCCGTGGAGTGGGGCCGGAGCGGCGAAGCAGGTCTGCAGTCCGTTCCTCAGGGCCCGGGGTCCGGCGGTGGAACGGTGAGCAGCTGGCCCGGCAGCAGCAGGTCCGGGTCCGGCCCGATGACATGCCGGTTGAGGTCGTACCAGCGGGGCCACTGGCGGGCGATTTCGACGTCGGTGGCCAGCGGCCCCAGCTGATCCGCCGCGAGGGTCCACAGACTGTCCCCGGACCGGACCGCCACCGTGCCGGTCTCGCCGGTTTCGCCGGTGCCGGACCCGGGACGGGCCAGCAGGCCCGGCGAGTCGACCGGGCGGCCGGGCTGCCACAGCAGAGTGGGCGGCTCCTGCACAGGGTTGACGCTCGCCTCGTCGGGGCCTTGCCCGTCCCGGCGGTCGAGGCCCGCGGTTGCCGGCGCAGCGGCCGAGGAGACCGCGGGCGCAGGCAGGGCAGCCGAAGGGGCCGCCCCGGCAAGCAGCTGTACGCCGACGACGCCGGCGGCCAGCCGGCGCAGGAAGGCGGGGCTGAACCGGGATGCTGTGTAGGCACCCGCGGTCCGGCCGGCGCGCATCAGAAGGGCGCCCAGGAGCCCGAGCGCGAAGCCCGCAGCCAGCCAGGTCAGCAGGCCCAGTCCCACGGCGGCGGCCGCGGTGCCTGCCAGGGCCTCCAGTGAGCCCGGAGAGCCGCTCCGCAGCGCCGCACCGGCGGCAGGGGCAAGGAACCGGCCGGCCAGGAAGAGCAGCGTGCCCAGGGCGGCGAGGGCTGCGGCGAGCGCCGGGTCCGCGGGGCGGATGCCCGGGCCGGGCGGGGGAGTGTGCCGTCCCATGACGCTCCTCTGGTCAGTGATCCGAGCCGGTTCGTGGCCGAACCCGGGGTGGGCAGTTCCATACGGTGCGTGTGTTGCCGTTTGATGTCGTTTGATGTGCTTTGGTGGGTGTCTACAGGGGCAGGCCGGGTCCGTCTAGGGTGGTGGGCCGGGTATGTGGAAGATAGCCTTGCCCGATGCGCTGGAGTGCCTTGTTTGCGGACCTGGAATCACAGCTGGCGGCTGCCGGGCAGGCGGGCATCGAAGCGGAGGCAGCTGAGCGGACCCGCAATGAATACGCTGACCTCAACCTCGTCGGGCGGCTTGGCGGCCAGCTGGGCAGGACCCTGGACGTCCGGGCCGCCGGCGTCGGTTTCTCAGGGGTCCTGCGGCACATCGGCCGCGGCTGGATCCTGCTGGAGGAGGAGGCGGGGCAGGCCCTGATCAGTCTTGCGTGCGTGGGCTGGATCGGCGGCCTGGACCGATACGCGCTGAGCGGTGGAGCCCGCCGCGCGGAGCTCGGCCTGGGCTCCGCCCTGCGGGGCTTGTCCCGGGAGCGGGCCGAGGTCGCCGTCCACCTCGACGGTGCGGCGGATGCAGGCCAGGTTCTTCGCGGCCGGCTCGAACGGGTCGGCGGGGACTTCTTCGAACTGTCCACCGCCGGAGGCGACGGGCGCCGGAGCGGACTGGTGGTCCGCATGGCCGCCGTGGCGGCGGTCCGGGCGCGCTAAGCCGCCGCCCGGTCAGGCATCTTGGCCGGCGGCCTCCCGGACCGGAGCGCCGGAACGGCGGTATGCCTGCTCTATGAACTCCTCCAGCTTGCTCGATTCCACCCGCCACTGGCCCCTGCCGCCGATTTGGATGGCGGGCAGCTCTCCGGACCGGACGAGGGCATAGGTCTGGGAGGACGAGATATTCAGGATCTCGCCGACATCGGCGAGTGTGAGAAACCGCTTTTCCGCCACCATGGTGCCTTTCCCTTTGCGGCCCGGGCATGCCTCCGGCCGGGCGCCGGGGGCCCGAAGGGCCGCGGCCGCCAGGGTCCGCTTCGCAGACCCAGTCTGGCACCCCCGGTCCGCCGTCGGGCGTTATCCACAGAAAACGATGCAGGTGTTTCTACCGTTTCCATCCCGGCCGCCGTGCCGCACAATGACCCCGTCGTGGGGTCCAGCGCCCCGGGCGTGTCTCGCAGGCCGCACCGGCCGGCGCCGGGTGCGGACCACGCAGGAGGGAAACAGGGGGAACCATGAGTGTGCAGACAGCAGCGCCCGCGGCCGGAACGTCCAGGCTGCAGAAGCCCTCGTGGAAGGACCCGAGGCTGCTGCTGGGGCTGCTGCTGGTCTGCGCGAGCGTCGCAGGGGTGACCGCCCTGGTGGAGGCCGCCGACAACACCGTGGAGGTCTATGCGGCGGGATCGGACCTGCCGGCGGGAAGCCCGGTACGGGCAGAGGACCTCCGTGCCGTCCCGGTGCGGCTGGGCGACCTCCAGCAGCACTACCTACCCGTCACCGAGGGGGTGCCTCAGGACGCGGTGGCCGGCGTGCTGCTGCGCGAAGGCGAACTGGTGTCCCGGGCCTCGCTCGGAAAAGCGCAGGCACTGGACCGCAAGCCGGTGGGGCTGACCGTTACCGACCCCCTTCCGGCCGGCCTCGGACCGGGCTCGCGGGTGGATGTCTGGGCATCGGCGCCGGATGGGCGCAACGGTTACCTGGCGCCGGAGCAGCTGCTCGTCGCGGCGGAGGTCTTCGAAACCGAAGCGGACGCCGGCATGCTGGGCGCCGGCGGAGAGACCCGCCTCCTCGTGCTTGTGGAGGACAGCCGCATGGCCCGGCTGCTGGGGGCCATGGCGAACCAGGCCAGGCTGACCGTCGTCATGAACCCCGCAGGCAGCTGATGAGCATCCCCGTCCTCACCGCCGGCGGCGGAGCGGCCGCGCCCGTCGCCGACCTGGTACGCCTGGACGGATCGCTGTCGCTGATCCGCCACTGCGAGGAACTTCCCGAGCTGATCGCCGCCTGCCAGGCGGGCCTGGCCCGGGCCGCCGTGATCACCGACGACGGGGCCGACCTGACCGCGGCCCTTGCCGAGCGGGTGGCTGCGTCCGGCGTCGCGCTCGTGGTTCTGGCCGACACGCCGGCGGCCCAGCGGCGGCTTGACGCCCTCGGGGTGCGGCATGTTTCCGCTGCCGCAGGTGCCGCCGCGCTCGCCGCTGCGGTACAGGCGGCGGTCAGCGAGACCGTTGCCCACCCCGGGCGCTCGCTGTCCGACCCGGCGGCGGCCTTCGGCGGGCCCGGCTCGGGACCGCAGGCGCCGGCGGCGGCGGCCGACGAACCGGAGCAGCGCCCGGCCAGGACGACGGCGGTGTGGGGGCCGGCCGGGGCGCCGGGCCGGACCACCGTGGCCGTGAACCTCGCTGCGGAAGCGGCCGCGGCAGGCGCGCGGGTGCTGCTGATTGACGCCGACACCTACGGCGGCAGCATCGCGGTGCATCTGGGCCTGCTGGACGAAGCGGCGGGAACCGCCCAGGGCTGCCGGCTTGCCGACCAGGGGATGCTCGACGCCGAGGCGCTGCAGCGCATCGCCGCGGAGGTGGTCCTTGGACGGACCGGGCGGCTGCTCGTGCTCACCGGAATACCGCGCGCCGACCGCTGGACCGAGGTGCGCCCGGCGGCCCTGGCCGCGCTGCTGGCCAGGGCCCGGAGCATGGTGGACGAAGTGGTCGTCGACGTCGGGTTCTCCCTTGAGGCCGACGAAGAGGCCAGCTTCGACATGATGGCCCCCCGCCGCAACGGCGCGACGCTGCGGGTCCTGGAACTGGCCGACAGGGTCATTGCCGTCGGCGCGGCGGACTCCGTCGGGGTGCCCCGGCTGGTGCGCGGACTGGAGGACCTTGCCGAGGCCGTGCCCACCGCGGCGCCGCTCATCGTCCTGAACAAGGTCCGGGCCGCCGCCGTCGGGCGCTCGCCCGAAGCCCAGCTCCGCCGGACGTGGGAACGCTTCGCGCCCGGGAACATCCACGCTTTCCTGCCCTGGGATCAGGCCGCCGCCGACGCCGCGCTGCTCGCCGGGTCTACGCTGCTTGAAGCTGCCCCAAGCTCGCAGCTGCGCACTGCGGTGGCGTCGCTGGCGGGCGCCGCCGCCGGATCGCGCAGCCGGTTCCGACGGCGTTCGGCGGCAAAGTGAAGTTTTGATCACGGCGGGCTAGGCTCTGTGGGAGCGGTCCGCAACGGAGCGGGCCGGACGAAAGACAATCGCGGAGGCTGTTTACATGTCGACTGGGTCCCACACCACGGATCTCACCAGTTCGGACGCATCAGGGAACGAATTCATCGGGCATTACTACGAGCATCTTGCCCGCGAAGACGCCGAGGGTTATCCGCCCAGGGCGCTGGAGGAAAGAGCACTTCGCCACCGCGAGCTGGCCGCAGTCCGTCCCGAGGCAACCGCCTGCGTGGACATCTGGGACCAGGGCGGGGCCAGCATCGTCATGATCGTCACCGACGACATGCCTTTCCTGGTGGATTCGGTCACCGCGGAGCTGGTCCGGCGCAACGCCGCCATCCAGCTGGTGGTCCATCCCACCTTCCTGACCTCGCGGGACCGGGAGAGCGGACGCCTCGAAGCCGTCCGCCGGGTTCCGGCGGCCACCGCCGTCTCGAGCGGGGACACCGCTGCCCTGCCGAACATCGCCGGCCTGCTCGGAGGCGTCGGCGAGGCCGCGCGGATCGAGTCCTGGATCGCCGTCGAGGTGGCCCAGCTCAGCGACGACGCCCGCGCCGAACTCCTGGACGGACTGCAGAAGGTGCTGAACGACGTCCGGGCCGCCGTGGGGGACTGGAGCGCCATGCGTGCCAAGGTCCACGAGGTGGCGGCGTCCCTGAAGACCGTCGCGGATCCCCACGGCATCGAGGACCTGCAGCAGGCGCAGGAACTGCTGGCCTGGCTCGACAACGGCAATTTCACCTTCCTCGGTTACCGCGAATACGACCTGGTCGACATTGACGGACAGGACGCCCTGCGGCCGGCGTCCGGGACCGGGCTGGGCCTGCTGCGGCGGGCGCAGTCGGACAAGCGGGTCCAGGAACTGACCGAAGCGGGCCGGGCCAAGGCCCGCGAGCGCCGCGCCCTGGTCATCACCAAGGCCAACTCCCGGTCCACCGTCCACCGAGCCGCCTACCTCGACTACATCGGCATCAAGCGCTTCGACGCCCAGGGCAACGTCAACGGCGAGCGCCGCTTCATCGGCCTCTTCGCCACCGGCGCCTACACCGGCTCGGTGCGCAACGTGCCGATCGTGCGGGACAAGGTCCGTGCCGTCATGGCCCGCTGCGGCTTCCCGGCGGATTCCCACTCGGGCAAGGACATGCTCTCCATCCTGGAGACCTATCCGCGTGACGAGCTGTTCCAGATCGACGTCGACACGCTGCTGGAAACGGCCCGCGGCATCCTGCGCCTGCAGGAACGCCGCCGCACCCGGCTGTTCCTGCGCCCCGACGTCTACGGACGGTTCATGTCGGCCCTGGTGTTCCTGCCGCGGGACCGCTACAACACCGGCGTCCGGCTGCGCATCCAGGACGAGCTGAAGTCCACCTTCAACGCCGAGGCGATCGAATTCGAGGCGCGGCTGACCGAATCCGCGCTTGCCCGGCTGTTCTTCCGGATCCGGCTGCCCCGCGGCTCCGAAGTTCCGCAGGTCGACGCCGCGGCGCTGGAGCGCCGCCTGGTGGTCGCCGCCCGTTCGTGGGCCGAAGGCATCGAGGAGGTGCTGGCGGCCCACCATGAACCCCAGGAGGCCGCACGGCTCGCCGCCCAGTGGGCCGAAGCCTTCCCGATGAGCTACCGGGTGGCGTACACGGTCGAGGACGCGCTGGAGGACCTGGGCCGGCTGGAGGCCCGTGCGGCCGGCGACGGGCCGGAACTGTCCGTCTACGTGCCCGAGCCCGGTGAGGACGGCGCGCCCGGCGCCGATGCCCGCGTCAAGCTGTATCTGCTGGAGCCGCGGTCGCTGACCAGGATCCTGCCGTTCCTGGAGCACCTGGGACTGGAGGTGCTGGACGAGCGGCCCTTTGAGATCGAGCGGGCGGACGGCACCCGTTTCTTCCTCTCCGATCTGGGCCTGGCCTATCCTGCCGGCATCGATCCGCGGGCCACCGGCAGCCTGCTGGCCGAGGCCTTCGCGGCCGGGCTGCAGGGCCGCAGCGAGTCGGACTCGTTTGACCGGCTCATCCTGCGGGTGGGCATGCCGTGGCGGCAGGTGGTGATCCTGCGCAGCTACGCCAAGTACATGCGCCAGATGGGCGCCACCAACTCCTACGGCTTCACCGCCGACACACTGCTGGCCAATCCGGACGTCGCCCGCGGCCTGGTGGCCCTGTTCGATGCGCACTTCAATCCCGACCTCGCCGAGGCCGACCGCCCCGAACATGTGGAACGGGTCCGCGCCGAGCTGGACGCCGCCCTGGAACAGGTGCCCACCCTCGACGCCGACCGGGTGCTGCGCACGTTCCGGAACCTGATCGAGGCGACCCTGCGCACCAACTTCTACCAGGACCGCGATTACGTCTCTTTCAAGCTCAATACCACCGCGATCGACGCCGCGCCCTTCCCCCGGCCCAAGTACGAGATCTGGGTCTACTCCCCGCGGGTCGAGGGCGTGCACCTGCGGTTCGGCGAAGTCGCCCGCGGGGGCCTGCGCTGGTCGGACCGCAGGGAGGACTTCCGCACCGAGATCCTGGGCCTGGTGAAGGCGCAGACGGTGAAGAACGCCGTGATCGTCCCGACCGGCGCCAAGGGCGGTTTCTACGCCAAGGCGCTGCCGGACCCGGCGGAGGACCGTGCAGCCTGGATGGAGGAGGGCAAGGCCAGCTACCGCACCTTCATCCGCGGCCTGCTCGACATCACCGACAACCTGGTCGTGACGGACGACGGCGGCGAGGCAGTCGTGGTGCCGGACCGGGTTGTCCGGCGCGACGGCGACGACAGCTACCTGGTGGTCGCCGCGGACAAGGGCACGGCGTCGTTCTCCGACATCGCCAACGGGCTGGCAGCCGAGTACGGCTTCTGGCTCGGTGACGCCTTCGCCTCCGGCGGCTCGGTCGGCTACGACCACAAGGCCATGGGCATCACCGCCCGCGGCGCCTGGGAATCGGTGAAGAAGCACTTCAGCGAACTCGGCGTCGACACCCAGGCCGAGGACTTCACCGTCGTCGGCGTGGGCGACATGAGCGGCGACGTGTTCGGCAACGGCATGCTGCTCTCCGAACACATCCGCCTGCTCGCGGCGTTCGACCACCGGCACATCTTCCTGGACCCGGATCCCGACGCCGCGGCCTCCTACGCTGAACGACGCCGGCTGTTCGAGCTGCCCCGTTCATCCTGGGCCGACTACGACTCGTCCCTGATCAGCGAGGGCGGAGGCGTGTACCCGCGCACCGCCAAGAGCATCCCGGTCTCCCCGCAGGTGCGCCGCGCCCTGGGCCTGCCCGAGGGCACCACCCGGCTCAGCCCGCCGGAAATGCTCCGGGCGATCCTGACCGCCGACGCCGACCTGCTCTACAACGGCGGCATCGGCACCTACGTCAAGGCCTCCACCGAGTCCCATGCCGACGTCGGAGACAAGGCCAACGACGCGATCCGCGTGGACGGACGAGACCTGCGGGTCAAGGTGGTCGGTGAGGGCGGAAACCTGGGCATGACCCAGCGCGGGCGCATTGAAGCCGCGCAGGCCGGCGTCATCCTCAACACCGACGCCATCGACAACTCCGCCGGTGTGGACTGCTCCGACCATGAGGTCAACATCAAGATCTTCGTGGACCGCATGGTCGCTGCCGGACGGCTTGATCCCGCCGAACGCGCCGGGTTCCTGCACTCGATGACCGACGAAGTGGCCCGCCTGGTCCTGCAGGACAACATCGACCAGAACATGCTGCTGCTCAACGACCGCCAGCGCGTGGTGGAGTGGGCGCCCAGCCTGGGCCGGCTGATGGCCTGGCTCGAGGAGAAGGCGGACCTCGACCGCAGCCTGGAGGCGCTGCCCACCGACGAGGAGCTGCAGGAGCGGCTCTCACGCGGCCAGGGCCTGACCTCCCCGGAGCTGGCCGTGCTGGCGGCCTACGCCAAGATCGAGCTGACCCGGGCTCTGACCGCCTCGGACCTCGCCGACGATCCGTGGTTCACGTCAGCGCTGCGCCGGTACTTCCCGCGGCAGCTGGTGGAACGCTTCGGCGACCAGCTCGATACGCATCCGCTGCGCCGGGAAATCATCGCCACCATGGTGGCCAACGACATGATCAACATCGGCGGCATCACCTTCGCCTTCCGGGTCATGGAGGAGACCTCCGCCGAGGAATCGGTGATCGCCCGGGCCTTCGTGGCGCTGCGGGAGATCTACGAACTCGACGAAGTGCTCGATGCGCTGGCCGCCCTCCCGCCGGGTTTCCCCACCGAAACCTGGTCCCGCATCCACCTGGACATGCGCCGGCTGCTGGACCGTTCGGTCCGCTGGTTCGTGAACCACGTCAGCCGGGGCACCTCGATCACCGAGGACATCCAGGCTTTCAAGCCGCTCATCGATCCGCTGCGCGCCAACCTGGCGGACTACCTGCACGGGCATGACCTGGAGCGGGTGCAGCAGGCCCGCAAGCAGGCCGGGGAATGGGACCTGCCAGAGGGGCTGGCCCGGTACTGGGCGGAGCAGTTCGAGAGCTTCAGCCTGCTGGACATCGCCCTCGCGAGTCGACAGGTCGATGCGCCGGTGGGGGAGCTTGCCGCCCTCTACTACGCCGTGTACGACCGCTACGGCGTCGACGACCTGCTGGAGCGCATCACCAAGCTGCCCCGGGGCGACCGGTGGCAGGCCTTGGCCCGGGCGGCGCTGCGCGACGATCTGTACTCCACCGTCGCGGACATCACCGTGGCGGCGCTCGAGGCCAGCCGGGACGGCGGGTTCACTGACCCGGGCGAACGGCTCGCGGCGTGGGAGGAGCGCAACGCCGACCGGCTGCAGCGGGCCATCCGGATGTTCGAAGAGGTCAACAGCCTCGAACGCGACGACATGGCCTCCCTGTCGGTGGCCCTTCGCCTGCTGCGCTCGATCGTGCGGCGGTAGCCGGTGGCGATCTTTACCGATCCGATCAAGGACCACGCGGACTTCGGTCCCGGAGACGCCGAGTGGCTGCACCTGCTGGTCGGGGACTGGCAGCTGGTCGCAGACCTGGCGTTCGCGGACCTGGCCCTGTGGTTCCCGCTGCCGGACGGCAGCTACGTGGCGCTGGCCCATGCCCGGCCGTCGACCTCGCACACGGTGTTCCACAGCGACTTCGTGGGCGAGCGGATCCGGTCGGACCTGCAGCCGCTGGTGGACAAGGCCTGGCGCAGCCAGACCATCGAGCGCTCCAGCGAGACCAGCTGGACCGCCGACACGGCCATGCGGGTGGAGGCGGTGCCGTTCGTCCGGAACGGACGGACGCTCGCCGTCGTCACCTCCCACATGGACCTGTCCAGTTCGCGCATGCCGTCCCGGCTGGAGCTGACCTACCGGCAGTGTGCCTACGACCTGCTGCGGATGGGCACGCTCGGGCTGTGGCCGGACTTCGCCACCCCCACCGGCTCGCGCCGCGGCGCGCCGCGGGTGGGCGACGGGCTGATCCGGCTCGACGTCGACGGTGTGGTCCAGTACGCCAGCCCTAACGGCGTCTCGGCCTTCCGCCGGCTCGGTGAGGTCGAATCTCTGGAGGGCCGGCCGCTTGCCGAAATCACCACGGCCCTGCTCAAGGACCGCCGCATGGTGGACGAGACGCTGCCCTTGGTGGTGACCGGCCGGATGCCCTGGCGCACCGAGATCGAGTCGCGCGGCGTCAGCCTGTCCCTGCGGGCCATCCCGCTGCGCAACGAGAAGGAGCGGTTCGGCGCGCTGGTGCTGTGCCGGGATGTCTCCGAGCTGCGTCGGCGGGAGATGGAACTGGTGTCCAAGGATGCCACCATCCGGGAGATCCACCATCGGGTGAAGAACAACCTGCAGACGGTTGCGGCGCTGCTTCGCATGCAGTCGCGGCGGATGGAGAGCGAGGAGGGCCGGCAGGGCCTGGCCCAGGCCATGCGGCGGGTCTCGACCATCGCCCTGGTCCATGAAACCCTCTCGCAGGGGCTGACCCAGAACGTGGACTTCGACGAACTCATCGACCGGCAGTTCCGGCTGGCGGCCGAAGTGGCTTCGCCGGGCCAGGAGGTGCGGACCGAGCGCGAAGGCAGCTTCGGCAACCTCCCCAGCGAGCTGGCGACTCCGCTGGCGCTGGTCATCAACGAACTGGTGACCAACGCCGTCGAACACGGACTTGCCGGACGGCGGAACGGGACGGTGAGGCTGAGTGCGCACCGTGACCAGGCCGGCAGCGGCCGGGACCGGCTTACCGTCACCATTTCCGACGACGGTGCGGGGCTGCCGCCGGAGCCGCGGCGCGAGGGCCTGGGCCTGCAGATCGTCCGGACCCTGGTGCAGAGCGAGCTGGACGGCACCATCGAGTGGCTCGGCCGGCGCGGCGGCGGCACCGAAGTCCGGATTGAAATGCTCATCGATCCCACCGGCCAGCGGCACTGACCCACGCAAATGCCAACGGGCAAACGCCAACGGCACGGACCGCTGCGCGCAGCGGTCCGTGCCGTTGATGCTTTATCGGGCCGGGGCCCGCAGGTCTGTGGTGCGTATCAGGACGCGCGCCGGGCGCGGGCTGCGCGACGCTTCAGCGCGCGGCGCTCATCTTCGCTCATGCCGCCCCAGACACCGGCGTCCTGTCCGGTTTCAATCGCCCACTGCAGGCAGGTGTCGATCACGGGGCAACGGCGGCAGACGCTCTTGGCTTCCTCAATCTGAAGAAGGGCCGGACCGGTGTTGCCCACGGGGAAGAACAGCTCGGGATCCTTGTCCAGGCATGCTGCACGGCTCCGCCAATCCATGGGTATCACTTTCTCCTCTGAAAAGTTGGCTCCTAGTGTTTGTGAAAACATTCACGAGCAACTGCAAATTAAAGGGGCCGGTTGCGGCCCCTTCCCCTCTTCAAGACTGTCACGTAACAAGAACGCAAACAAGAGGTAATGAGGCGTTAATCAGCCCCTGGGCATGAGGGATGCATCACAGCGGTCAACTTGTAAGCCTCCTGACTGTCGATGCATTCCGACTATCTCCGGTAGTGTGCGAATGTGTCAAGACCCGAAGAAGCCCCCGCGGCGCGGCGGCCTGCCGCAGTCCTGTTCGTCAGCGCGGTGCTGGTGCTTGAAGCGCTGGCCCTCCTCGCGGCCGCCGGCTGGTACATCCACAACCTGCTGACCAGTGCTCCGCTGTCCATGGGCGGAGCCATTTTCACCACCGTGCTGCTGACGGCGGCCGGTATCTGGCTGCTGGCCGTAGGCCACTTTTTCTTCCGCGGCTACCGCTGGACCCGCGCCGCCGCCCTGGCCTGGCAGCTGTTCATGGTGGTCCTGGCGGTCACGGTGCTCCAGGCCGGCCTGCTCCTGCCGGGGCTGCTGATGCTGCTGCCCGCAGCCGCAGTGATGCTGCTCGTTTTCAGCACGCCCGTGCTGAACTACACGGTCCGCCGCGGCGGGGACACCAAGGCGCCCTAGCGCCGGTCCCGCTTCAGGCAATGCGGGCCCGGTCCGCCCTCCGGCGGGATGGCACCGGAGAGCCGGGCAGCGCGAACTGCGCCTGCACCGCGGCCGAGGGGGTGATCAGCCACCCCCGGCCGGGCCGGGGCTCCGGGGAGGCATCGGGGCGAAACCCGAAGAGATCCTGCTCCAGCGCGCCGGTTCCCGCCAGCAGCGCACCCAGCGGCCGGGCCCGGACGGCGGCGGCCGGCGGAACCCGTGTGGGCAGTCCCGGTCCCGGCGCGGCGGACAGGACCACCCGTGCCCCCGCTGCGAGGAGCGCCGACACCTGCTGCAGGCGCGCGGGAGGAAGCCTGTCGGCGTCGTCGGCAATGATCAGCACCTCCCGCCCCGCCTCGGCTGCCGACGCCGCTGCGGTGAGCGGCTCCGCGGCATCCGCCACGTGGCAGCCGGACAGCTGCCCGACCGAGACCCGCATGTGCTCCAGCAGGCTGCTGCGTCCGGTGCCTGCGCGACCCAGGACCAGGAAGGCATCTCCGGCACGCAGCCGGACCACCGCCGGTTCCAGCTCGTCGCCGGCGACGCCCACCGGCACATACAAGGTCCCGTCGCTCCCGCGGCCGGCGTCCGGAAGGGACGTGGCCGCCACCCTGCGGGGCAGCGGGTCAACGCGCGCCGGCCGTGCCGAATTCTGCGGCAGCGGAGGGGGAGCAGGGAGCGGAGAATCTTCATCCGTCACGGCCAGCTGGGCCACGGCGCCGTCCGGATCCCGTCCCGTGCCCGGCCGCGCCCGGCCCGGCCCGGAGGCCGGACGGTCCGGAAACCCGGCGGCCAGTGGAGCCTGTGCGCGCCGCACCACCGGTCCCAGGCAGTAGGCCCGCCCGGGAAGCGGGTCGGTTCCGGGCATGGGCGGCCAGGACAGCAGGGTCTCCGGCCCGGCGCCGGCGGGTAGGAAGAACCTGTTCGGCAGGAAGCCGAAGAAACGTGAGGAGGGCAGCTCGCGGCCGCCGGCAACGGCGAGGACCGTTTGACCCGAGCGGGTTCCGCGGGCAAGATCCGCCAGCAGCTCTTCCGCGTCGGCCCCGCGCAGTCCGCGCAGGGGGGACAGCCAGGCGCCCCAGCCCGAAATCAGGAGCGTGGCATCCAGCCCGGCCAGCCGGTGCAGCACCCGGACCGCACGTGCCGGATCGTCCGGGCGTACCCAGGCGCCCACCTGTGGCGCCTGCGCGGCCCAGGCGAGGGACCCGTCGCCGTCCAGCAGGTAGGCAGGCCGGCCCGGGAACGCGTGCAGGTGCCCCGCCAGCAGCGCGGCCAGAGCCTCGTCGGCTCCGCTGCCGGGCAGCCCGAGCATGGCCACGTGTCCGTCGCCCGGACGCCAGCGCAGTTCAGCCCTCGCCTGCAGGCGGGGAAGGTCAAGTACGCCCAGGGCCACCTGGCCCGGCTCAGCTGCCACGACGGCGGGACAGCGCTCCGGAAGCGGATCGGCGACCGGACGGCGGGCAGGTGGCAGGGAGAGCGCCGCCGCCGCCGACGCCGCGGCCGCCACCAGCTGGTCACCGGCGGGAGCCGTGTCCCGGGGCGCCGGCGGCCTGCTGCCGGCCAGGTATTCCGCAAAGGTCGCAACGGAGGACGGCGGGTCCTGCGGCAGCGCGAAACATCCCGCCTGGAAGAGCTCGGGTGGGGAGGCCCCCCGCCGCAGGTACCCCCGCCCCGGTGCCGAAGCCGGTATGCCGGCCGCGGCCGGCGTGCCGAGGACATCCCGGGATTCCGCCTCGGACTGGACGCGCAGGCAGACCGCGGCGGAGACGTTGGCCCTGATCTCCGCGGAGACGGCGCCCTGGGGGCGCTGGGTCGCCAGGACCAGGTGAAGCCCCAGGGACCGGCCGAGGGAAGCGATCCGCATCAGTTCGCCGAGGGCGTCCGGGACCTCCTCGCTGAGCACGCGGAACTCGTCCACTACCACGACCAGCCGCGGCAGCTCGCGGTCGTGCCCGGCCGCGTTGAAGGCAGGCAGGTCAGGGCAGCCGGCCGCTGCAAAGAGGGCTTCGCGGCGTCGCAGCTCCGCTTGGAGGGAGACGAGGGTACGGGTGGCGTTGCCTACCCCCAGGCTCGTGAGGAACCCGACGGTATGGGGCAGGCCAGCCAGCGGGGCCAGGCCCGCGCCGCCCTTGAAATCGACGAGCAGGAAATTCACCCGGGCGGGGGAGGAATGTGCCGCCAGCCCTGTGATGAGGGCGCGCAGCAGGTCGGACTTGCCGGCCCCGGTGGTTCCCGCCACCAGCAGGTGCGGGCCGTCGTGGACCAGATCGAGGTCCACCGGCCCGTGTTCACCTACGCCCAGGCGTACGGGCAGGCCGTCCGGCGGTGCGGCCCACGCCTCCTCGAGGGCCGCCTGGTCCGTACGGTACAGGCTGCCGAGCGGCACCGCCCCGGGCAGGGCGGCCGAGGCCCTGCCGCCGGCGCGGCTGCCGCGGGCGGCGAGGGCCCGGCAGGCCCGGTCGAAGGCAGTGGCCCCCAGTCCGTCGGCCCGCAGGGACAGCCACTGCCGGCCGTCACGGAAGCGCGCGCCGTCAGCGCCCAGCTCGACCCTGGCCCCCTGCACCTCCGGCCGACAATCCAGCACGCAGGCGTCCGCGGCCACGGGTCCGGGCAGTCCTGCCGCGTCGGGAGGGCACTCCGGCCCCAGGATCAGCACCTGGGGTGCCGTCGTGTCCGGGACGGGGGCTGTGTCCCGCGACGCTGCCGGGCTGCTTCCGGAACGGGACGGGGGCAGCCGGACCCCCGGGAGGAACCGTGCCGAGGTCGCCGTCTCCGCAGGCAGGCCGAGCGCTGTGACCGCAGCCGGAACGGGGCCGGCCGCCAGCTGGAGCAAGATGCTGCGCAGCAACGCAGTGACTTCGCCTCGGGCACCGCGGACGCCCACGCGGCCGGGAGCAAGGTCCAGGACGACGGGGGCATCAGCGACCAGCTGTACCGGTGGCTCCGGCGGGGCAGGGGACAGCGCAACCCGCGCCGGCTGGGCGCCGCGGCCGATCCGCACCCGCGGACCGGGGGACGGCAGGCCCGGTGCCGGGCGGGCGGCGTCGGGCCGGAGCGCTCCGCCGGGTGGGGGACGGCCCCCGGGCAGCTCGGCCCGGGCGGCTTCGGCGAGGCAGCGCAGCACCAGGGCGCCCGGCCCGGGCCAGGCCTGCTGCCGGCGGCGCAGGTCCCGGGCCGCCGCGTCCTGCAGCAGGCGTCGGGTACGCCTCCGCTTGAGCCGGCCGTGGACAATTCCCACGACCGCGGTCACAGCAGAAAGGGCGCTGAACACCAGAAAGAGCCAGCTGCCCGTTACCGAGGCCAGGACGACGCCCGCCGCCAGGGCCAGCGTGGCTCCGACCAGAACCATGGGCCCGGCACCGTTGCCGGAGAAGGGAACCGTGAGGGGCGTCTCGGCGTCATCCGCAGCGGCCGGTTCGGGAAGGTCGGCGGAGGACAGCAGCCGCAGCACGGAATCACCCGCATTAAGAGCGGTTCCGGAGGCCAGCAGGCGGGCGTGCGGACCGACGGGCCCGGCGGCGGAGCGGGGCGCGCTGACCCGGACGCTGTCCGTGGCCACGGACAGCTCCGCATGCTCACGGGACACAGCCGGGTCGGCCACCGTCAGCCGGCGGAACCCCGACGGCGCCCGACCGATGCGGTAGCGTCCCCGCACCAGCGGCCACAGATCGCCGGCGGCCGGGCCCTCTTCGACGACCAGGAACAGCGGGGGCAGCTCAGGCCAACGGCGGACCGGTACCGGTTCCGCAGTCCGGTGCCGGTACGGGGAGCCGACGATCACCGAACCGGAGACCAGCGGCGGGCGCCCTGGCCGAAGCTCCTCGAGGGGGAGGCCGCCCACGGTGAAGCGTCCCTTTCCCCAGCGCCGTGCCAGGGCGGCGGCCACCTCGGCTCCGGAACCTGAGCCGTTGATCACGATGTCCCGCGGACCCGGCAGGCTCCGAGGGCCGCCGTCAGGGCGGGGCGGCCACCCGGGAGCGCAGACCAGCGTCGCGTGGATTTCCATGCTCCTCCTCGTCAGCGGCCCGCTTTCCGTCAGGAACAAGGTAGGTGCAGCCCGTGCCGGGGAACAGATGCCCGAGCCTCCTGTGGACATCGGACGCCACCGGCCGGATCAGGGCGGGTGCCCGGCCGCAGGTAGACTTCAAACGGGGAAGAACGCGTTCCCGTCGAAAGGTCTCCGTGTCACAGCAACAAACGCAGGCCCTGCCGCAGTCTGAATCCGCGGCAGGAGCCATCTCGGGCACCCGCTTCCGTCCGGAAGTCCAGGGCCTGCGCGCCCTCGCGGTCCTGATGGTCGTGACCTACCACATCTGGTTCAACCGGGTGTCCGGCGGCGTCGACATCTTCCTGCTGATTTCGGCCTTCCTGCTCAGCCTGTCCTTCATGCGCAAGGTGGAGGCGGGGCGGCCCCTGGAACTGGGGCGGCACTGGCTGCACCGGTTCAAGCGGCTCCTGCCCGCCGTCGTCGTGGTCCTTCTGGGCACTCTCGCCGCAACCGCGTTGGTGGTCCCGCGCTACCGGTGGACCGAGATCCTCAGCCAGGCCTGGTCGTCCCTCCTCTACTACCAGAACTGGGCCCTCGCCGAGCTCAGCGTGGACTACTACGCATCGGACAACAGCGCAGCGAGCCCCCTGCAGCACTTCTGGTCCCTGTCGGTCCAGGGCCAGGTGTTTATCCTGTGGCCGCTGCTCTTCGCCGCGGCCGCGCTGCTGGCGAAATACGGCCACATACCGTTCCGGCGGGTGGTGCTGGTGCTGTTCGGCTCGGTGTTCGTGGCTTCGCTGGCCTTCTCGGTCGCGGAGACCTATTCGAACCAGTCCTACGCGTACTTTGATACGCGCACCCGGCTCTGGGAGTTCGCTTTCGGCACGCTGCTGGCCCTGGCCCTGCCGTTCCTGAAGCTCCCGCGGAGCGTGCGGATCGCGGCGGGGTGGCTCGGCCTCGCAGCGATGCTCTCGTGCGGCTTCCTGATCGATGTGCAGGGCGCGTTCCCCGGCTTCGTGGCGCTCTGGCCCCTGCTGGCCGCCGCTCTCGTCATCGCTGCCGGCCAGACCGGCAGCCGCTTCGGAGCGGACCGCCTGCTGTCCTGGCAGCCCCTGATCCGGCTCGGCGACATCTCCTACGCGCTGTACCTGTGGCACTGGCCGATTCTCGTGATCTACCTCATCTGGCGCGGCCGGACGGAGGTGGGCCTGGTCGGCGGCAGCGCCATCATCGCACTGTCCCTCCTGCTGGCCTGGCTGACCACCAAGCTCGTGGAAAACCCGCTCCGCGCCAGCCGCTGGCTCGAGTCGAGCCGGCGCCGGTCCGCCCTGGTCATCGCCGTCTGCGTCGCGCTGGTCACCGGGCCGGTCGCCCTGTGGCAGGAGGGCCTGCGGCTGCAGGCGGAGCGGCTGGCCGCGGAGGCGGACCGCAACAACCCCGGCGCCGCCGCCCTGCTGCCCGGATATGAGGACGTAGCAGACGAAGCTGCGCCCCTGTTGCCGCTTCCTGGAGAGGCTACTTGGGGAGGTGCTTCTATGAAGACACCTTCCTGCGAGGGACTGGCCGACGGGCCTGCAGACGCTCTGCTGGCCGATCAATGCAGCTCTTCGCTGCCCGAAGGGGACTACGACCGGACTATATTGGTCGTCGGCAGTTCGCACGCCGAACACTGGCTGCCGGCAGTTAACGCCATGGCCGATCGCAACAACTATCGGGTCATCAGCATTTTGTTGTCCGGATGCACTTTCAGCGGCGAGGAGCATCCGCATCAGAGTGAGGACTGCAACCGTTTCAACACTGAGGCACTCGCCTATGCCCTGGAGCTAAGCCCGGACGCACTATTCACGGTAGCCACTTACTCCTTTGCGGACGACCCTCGCGATGTGGTCGTTGATGGCCTCGCTCGGACGGCTGACGTACTGCGTGATAGCGGTATCGACCTGATAGGTGTGCGTGATACTCCACGGTTCACCTTCGAGCCAAGTGTCTGTGCGTACGAAGCTGGACCAGATGCGCCTGAGTGCACACAGACACAGCAGGAGACTTTGGTCGCTGCGTCCCCTGCCGGGGTTGCTGACATTCAGATGGGTTATGTTGACATGAGCGATCTCCTCTGTCCGGGAGGAAGATGCCCTCCGGCGATCGGGAATGTTCTTATCTATCTCGACGACGATCACCTCACTGCTGAGTATGTGCGGACCATGACCCCGGAGTTTGAACGTCGCTTCAAGGATGAGATCCATTGGTAGCAAGCAGGCACCAGGGGCATCGGAGGATGTCCGATAACCTTGACAGTCGGTAGGTACTGGATTCGGCAGTATGGAACTAACAGGAGAAAATGTGAACGTTGACCTCGTCGTCGTCGGATCGGGCTTCTTTGGCCTGACCGTCGCTGAGCGCGCCGCTAAGGAGCTGGACCTCAAGGTGGCCGTCCTGGACCGCCGGCATCACATCGGCGGAAACGCCTACAGCGAGAAGGAGGCGCAGACCGGAATCGAGGTCCACCGATACGGTGCGCACCTGTTCCACACCTCCAACGAGCGGGTCTGGGAGTACGTCAACCGCTTCACCGACTTCACCAGCTACGTGCACAAGGTGTACACCTCCCACAAGGGCGAGGTGTACCCCATGCCCATCAACCTGGGCACCATCAACCAGTTCTTCCGGTCCTCCATGGGCCCGGCCGAGGCACGCGCCCTGATCCAGGAGCAGGCAGGCGAGCTGGCCGGCACGGATCCGGCGAACCTCAATGACAAGGGCATCCAGCTGATCGGCCGCCCCCTGTACGAGGCCTTCATCAAGTACTACACCGGCAAGCAGTGGCAGACCGATCCCAAGGACCTGCCCGCCGAGATCATCTCCCGCCTGCCCGTGCGCTACACCTACGACAACCGGTACTTCAACGACAAGTACGAAGGCCTGCCGGTGGACGGCTACACGGCATGGATCGAACGGATGGCGGACCACCCGAACATCCAGGTGCACCTGAAGACCGACTTCTTCGACGAGGGCCACGAATTTTCCCGAAGCAAGGTCCTGGGCCAGGTGCCCGTCATCTACACCGGACCGGTGGACCGGTACTTCGACTACGCCGAAGGCGACCTGTCCTGGCGCACCATCGACCTCGATGAGGAGGTCCTGCCGATGGAGGACTTCCAGGGTTGCGCGGTGATGAACTACCCGGATGAGGACGTTCCCTACACGCGCATCCACGAGTTCCGCCACTTCCACCCGGAGCGGGATTACACCAAGGACGCCACGGTCATCATGCGGGAGTTCTCCCGTTTCGCCGAGAAGGGCGACGAGCCCTACTACCCGGTGAACACCGCGGAGGACCGTCGCAAGCTGCTTGCCTACCGGGACCTGGCCAAGGGCGAGAAGTCCGTCCTGTTCGGCGGCCGCCTGGGCACCTACAAGTACCTGGACATGCACATGGCCATTGGCTCAGCGCTGTCCATGTTCGACAACAAGATCAAGCCCCACTTCACCGGCGGGGCAAAGCTGCAGAGCGGAGGAGTGGACGCGTGAGCACGCTGAACGCTGACGTTAAGGCGCAGGATGCCCCGGAGGGCTGGCACACCCTTCAGCGGGTGATCTTCCCTGACCAGAGCCAGATGGACACCGCGCTGCTGTACGTGGACACGGGCGCGGCCATGGGTGCGCAGTTCAACACCATGGACGGCTCCACCCCCAAGTCGGCGAAAGGCAGCGCCACGGTCGCCGCGGCGTCCTCGGGCGCCGAAGTCCATGTGGAGGACTTTCTCTCCCGGCGTTCGACCATCGCCCGCCCGGGACAGCGCCTGTCTCTGGGCACCTACTTCAACGCCTTCCCGGCCAGCTATTGGCGCCGGTGGACCAACCTCGAATCGGTGCGCCTGAGCGTCTCCACCAGCGGTGCCGGTGCGGTCAGCGTGTACAAATCCAACGCCCGCGGAGCTCTCCAGCACGTGGAGACCCGGCGGGTTCAGGGTGAAGCGGAGCTGGCCTTCGACCTGCCCCTGAAGCCTTTCGGCGACGGCGGCTGGTACTGGTTCGACATCGTCGCGGGCAGCGAGCCGATGGCGTTGCTCCGGGCAGACTGGCTGGCCGCCGGCGAAGGCCGGAAGCCGGGCACGGTGACCCTGGAGATCACCACGCTCAACAAGAACGAATTCTGCCTGAACAACCTGCGCATCCTCGGGGACAATCCCGAAGCGTTGGAACACGTCAGCGAGGTGCTGATCGTGGACCAGGGCACGCAGAAGCTCACCGAGGCTGAAGGGTTTGCGGAAGCCGCGGCCCGGCTAGGCGGCAAGCTGCGGGTCATCAACCAGGGCAACCTCGGTGGCTCGGGTGGCTTCGCGCGCGGCATGTACGAGGCAGTGGAGAACGGCAGCGACTACGCGCTGCTGCTCGATGACGACATTGTCATGGAGCCGGAGAGCATCACCCGCATGCTCACCTTCGCGGATCACTGCCGCAAGCCCACCATCGTGGGCGCGCACATGTTCGACTTGTACAACCGCTCGGTGCTCCATACCTTCGGTGAGACGGTCAACCTGTACCGCTTCCAGCCAGCGCAGCCCTTCAAGGAACAGGTCCTCGGCCACGACCTGGCCCGCACCAACCTGCGGACCACGGCCTGGATGCACCGCCGTGTGGACGTGGACTACAACGGCTGGTGGATGTGTCTGATCCCCACCGAAGTCATCCGCAACATCGGCCTGTCCCTGCCGGTCTTCATCAAGTGGGACGACGCCGAGTACGGCCTGCGCGCCAAGGCCGCCGGCTACAACACCGTGTCGCTGCCCGGATCGGCCGTCTGGCACATCACCTGGGCCGACAAGGACGACGCCGTGGACTGGCAGGCCTACTTCCACAGCCGGAACCGGATCATCACGGCCCTGCTGCACAGCCCCTACCCCCACGGCGGCCGGGTCGTGCGCGAGGGCAGCTTCATCGACGTGAAGCACCTGATCTCCATGCAGTACTTCACCGCCAAGGGCCGGGTGATGGCGCTCCAGGACCTGCTCCGGGGACCGGGACAGCTGCATGACATCCTTCCGGACCGCCTCCCGGAGATCCAGGCCATGCGCAGGGAATACTCCGAGGCGCAGTTCCAGACCGATCCCGAGGCCTTCCCGCGTCCGGGGATCCGGAAGCCGCCGCGGCACGGGCAGGGCTTCAAGGCGCCCTCCTACTTGACCCTGGTGCCGTGGGCAGCCAAGACGATCACCCGCCAGCTTGTGAAGCCGGTGTCCACGGAAAGCGTGGAGCGGCCCGAGGCGCAGGTCGCGCACATCGACAACAAGTGGTGGCACATGTCGCAGTACGACAGCGCCGTTGTCACCAACGCCGACGGGACGGCTGCCTCGTGGTACCGCCGGGACCCGAAGAAACTCCGGGCCCTGCTGGCGGAAGGCACACGCCTGAACGCGCAGATCCTGAAGGACTGGCAGGAACTGAGCCAGACCTACCGGGCGGCCCTGCCGGAGATCACCTCCATGGAAGCCTGGAAGAAGACCTTCGAGAAGCACTCGGAAGCGGGCCGGTAGGTTGTCCACCGGAGAATTGACCATCCCGGGGCGGGGGAGGGGCCTGGGCGACGTTGTTCGCTCCAGGTACCTCCTCAAGCTCCTGGTCGCCAAGGAACTCAAGGTCCGCTACCGCGGATCCGTCCTCGGCCTGCTGTGGTCCTACGTCAAGCCCGGCGTCCAGTTCGTCGTCTTCTACATTGCCCTGGGCGTGTTCCTGGGCCTGGAGAAGAGCGACCGCAATCCTGACGGGCTGCCGAACTACGCGATTTACCTGTTCTCGGGCATTGTGCTGATCAACTTCTTCACTGAAGCACTGAGCAACGCCTCGCGCTCGATTGTCGTCAACGGCGGACTGATCAAGAAGATTTACCTGCCCCGGCAGCTGTTCCCGGTCGCCTCGGTCTGGGTCTCGGGCGTGCATTTCGTGCCGCAGATCCTCATCCTCGTGGTCGCCTGCCTGTTCACCGGCTGGTCGCCGAGCCCGCTGCAGCTTGCCGCCGCGGCGGGCGGATTCGTCATCGTGGCGATGTTGGCCACCGGACTGGGGCTGCTCTTCGGAGCGGTCAACGTGTACTTCCGTGATGCGGAGAACCTCGTTGACATGCTGCTGATGATCGCGACCTGGGCCTCGCCGGTCCTGTACTCGTGGACGATGGTCCGCAAGCAGCTCGGCGACACGTTCTTCGCGGCATACCAGCTGAACCCGCTCACCGTGGGAGTGGAGACCTTTCACTACGCCTTCTGGTTGCCGACCACAGACGGGGCCGAAGCCATACCGCCCCATCTGCTCAGTCTCTGGCTTCCGGTGGGTCTGGCGGTATCCGCGCTGGTCCTTCTCCTCGGCCAGACCGTATTCCGCCGCCTCGAAGGCCGTTTCGCCCAGGAGCTCTGAACCGTGGCCGTCGCCATTGAAGTCAACAACGTCAGCAAGCAGTTCGTGCTGCGCCATACCCGCTCCATGAAGGAAGCCTTCGTCTGGCTGATCAAGGGCCGCAAGGGCGACCTGTCCGAGAAGTTCCACGCGCTGGACTCCGTGTCGCTGGATATTAACGAGGGCGAGACCGTGGCGCTGCTGGGACTGAACGGTTCCGGGAAGTCGACGCTTCTCAAGCACATCTCCGGGGTCATGCGCCCCGATTCGGGCACGGTCCGCACCCGCGGCAGGGTGGCGGGACTGATCGAGGTGGGGGCGGGCTTCCACCACGACCTGAGCGGCCGGGACAACGTGTACCTGAACGGCGCCATCCTCGGCATGAGCGAGGAGGAAATCAACGAGAAATTCGACTCCATTGTCGAGTTCTCCGAGATCGGCCAATTCATCGACACGGAAGTGAAGTTCTACTCCTCGGGCATGTACCTGCGGCTGGCGTTCTCCGTCGCCGTCCACACTGATCCCGAGGTGTTCCTGGTGGACGAGATCCTTGCCGTCGGCGATGAGCCGTTTCAGCGCAAGTGCATCGCCAAAATTAAGGAGCTGGCTGCGGAAGGCAAGACGCTGGTCGTGGTCAGCCACGACCTGGACCTGGTCTCCAAGATCTGTGAGCGCGGTGTGCTGCTCGAGCACGGACGCGTTATCCAGGACGGGCCGGTGGACGACGTCGTCGGCCACCTGCGGGGGCGGAACTAGCTGTACTGAGTCAGGACGTTGTTTGCACATGAATAGGTGGAGACCTCTTAGGTTGGTGTCTGCGAAAACAAGCCGAGCCTAAGGGGTCTTCATGTCCCACCGTAATGCCCGTCTGGCTCCGGCCGGAAGAATGATCCTGATCCAGCGCGTTGCCTCCGGTCGTCCTGCGGCGCATGTGGCCAAGGAAATGGGTATCTCCCGCACCACGGCCTACAAGTGGGTGAACCGGTTTCGGGACGAGGGTCCGGCGGGTTTGCTGGATAGGTCCTCGCGTCCGGAGAACTGTCCGCACGCGACCAGCCCGGAGAAGACGGGGGAGGTCATTTAAGCCAGGATTGAGCACCGCACCGGCCCTGCCGATCTGGCTGCCCGCACGGGAGTCAAGGCCAGGACAGTGTCCCGGATCCTTGCCCGTGCCGGCATGGCGCACCTGTGGGAGCTGGACCCGTTGACCGGGGTCAGGCTCAGGGCCGCACGGGCCACGGACCGCCGCTATGAACGCAGCGCCCGGGGACATGATCCACATCGACGTGAAGAAACTCGGCCGTATCCCGGACGGGGTCGGGTGGCGGGCGGACCCGAGCCAGTCCGCCCGCAACCACACCACCGGCCACAACCGGGTCGGTTTCGACTACGTGCACGTGGCCGTGGATGATCACTTACGGCTCGCGTTCGTTGAAATCCACCCAGATGAGAAAGGACCGACATGCGCCGGGTTCCTCACCCGCGCCGCAGCGTTCATGGCCGCCCACGGCGCCCCGGTCAAACGGGTCATGACGGATAACGCCTTCGCCTACCGGCTCTCGAAGGATTTCCAGGCCGCGCTCACCGCCCTGAACGCGAAACACGTGCTGATCAAGCCCCGCCACCCCTGGCAGAACGGCAAAGCCGAACGCATCAACCGCACCCTGCAGGAAGGCTGGGCCTACCGGCAGGTCTTCATCACCAGCTAGCCCCGAACCGACGCCCTGCAACCATGGCTAGACTTCTACAACCACCCACGCCCGCACAGCAGCCTCGGAGGCAAAGCACCCATCAACCGGTGTCAACAACCTACTGACTCAGTACAACTCGCCGCCCCGGGTTTCCCCGATCCGGCGGAGACCTTCCGACCGGAAACGCGCAGGAAAATGGGAGGCTGTGCCCGCATGGGCACTGCCTCCCATTTCCCTTCGGTGGCCGGAAGCGAACAACCTGCCGCTCCGGCCGCCCGAAGGGTCAGTCGCAGCCGGTCACTTCGTAGAGTTTGGCGTCTGGACCGGTGCTGGCGACAAGCTCCAGCCCCGGCCCGGGCTCGACGTCGGTGACGCCCGGGTAATCGCCGCTGCCGGGGTTCTCCATCAGGTAGCGGTCCCCGAAGTCGAGGATGTAGTCAACATTCTTCTCCTCCGCGGCCGCACAGACCTCGGGTGTGGCGGCACCGGTCTTCAGCTCCTGGGAGAGCAGCAGCCGCTCCGGATCCGCGGAGGCGAACAGGTGCGGTGTCAGGACATCATGCCCGCCCAGGGCGTAGGCCATTGAGCTGCCGTTCCAAGGGTTATTGGCAATGACGGCGCCCTCGGGCACGTATTCGTCGAGCTGCTCAATTAGGTCCACCTCCTGGGGCGTCAGCAGTGGCGAGGTCTCGTCAAAGCTGTACAGCGGCATCGCAAACGCGATATACGCCTTAACTGGCCCGAAGTAGGTCGCCCCGGCCAGTCCCAGCGTGGAGCCGGCCAGGAGCACCGTTGCGGTGACGGTACGGGCGGTGGTTCCGGGCGCCAGGGAGGGGGTGAGGGCGGTCAGGCGGCACCACAGCCAGTTGGCAATCACCCAGGCTCCGAAGGCGCCCAGGGCAGTGGCCAGCACCGGCAGCAGGGCGGCCAGCCGATACGTGTCCTGGTACCAGGTGCCGGTCAGGAAGTTCCGCCAGAACCCCCGCTCCACGGAGGCATCCACGACATACAGCCAGACGGAGAAGCCGTAGGCAACAGCCACCCAGCGGTGCCGGCGTTGGTGGAAGACCGCGATGATGCCGGTGACCGTGAGGATGGTGACGATCCAGTTCACGGGCGTCCCCATGGGCGCGTTGGTCAGCGCCTCGCCGATCGCCGCGCCTGGGGTGGCGGTGGGCCCCCACGAATCGTAAAAGCCCGGCCGCAGCAGCATCCAGCAGGCGGCCAGTGCAGCGGCCGCCGCCACGGTGAAGACACCAAAGCCGATCATCGTGGCGCGCGGGACGCGGCGCTGCCGCAGTGCGCGCAGGCGCTGGTACCAGACGGTGGCCAGCAGGGGGAGCACCAGGAAGAGCAGCGCGTTGACCGACCCCATATGCGCCGTGGACATTCCCGCCAGTGTGAGCAGCAGCGCCGCCCACCACATGAGCGGCGCGTCCTGCTCGGCGTCGCGGGCGTTGCGGCAGAGCCGGACGACGACGGCGATCGCCAGCGGCAGCATGCTCAGGGAGAAGGCATTGGGGAACAGCGGGCCCCAGACCAGGATGAGGTACGGGAAGGCCACCTGCACTGCCGAGAGGACACCGGCCGCGAGGGTGATAGCCGCCTTGTTCCCGAAGATGGTCCGTGCCAGGAAGACGCAGGCCAGCGGCCAGATAGCAGCGGCGCCGACCATGTTGACGACGTTCTCGGCAAGGGGAACGTCCGCGCCCGTGAGCTGGACGGTCATGGCGCCGAAGGTGTGCCAGACCGCGGGATAGATCGAAACGACGCCGTCGCCCTCGCCCTGGAGCAGGCCCAGCGTCAGCGACGAGGCGTTCCCGGTCTCCATGACGTAGCGGATGGCGTTGAGGTGGAAGACGTTGTCGAAGTTCTGGGCAAAGTGATCGGGGGCGCCCACCAGCTGGAAAAGCCGGCGAAGGACCATGGCACCGCCAAGTGCCGCGGCAGCGAGGGGTACCAGCGCTTCACGCCAGACGGGACCGGGACGCTGCCCCGCCTCGTATGCGGCCTTCCGGCGGCGCAGCAGGAAGGTAAGCAGCAGCGCGGCGAGGATGGTCACCGCCGAGGACACAGCGTAGGTCAGCGGGTTCCAGGAGATGCCGGCCGTGCCGGTCAGGACACCGAAGAAACCGACGATTGCCGCTGAAAACGCCGGAGCGAGGGCGAGCGCCGCGAACCCGCGAAAGCGCAGGCCCAGGGCCACGAGGAGTCCTGGCACCAAGACCATACCGGCCGTGGCAGCTATAACCGGCAACGTGGATAACCAGGACAAAAGGGACCTCCGCTGGGACAGTGTGACGGGACGGGCCGTCCGGGAAACGGCCGCATGCAAGTCTACGCGGCGCCGCGGGCCTAGTCGGCAGCGGGGATGGGCAGGCGCTGGTCCAGCAGGTTCAGGAGGTACTGGCCGTAGCCGCTCTTGACCAGCTTTTCGCCGCGTTCACGCAGTTCGTCGTCGGAGAGGAAACCGACACGCCAGGCCACTTCCTCGGGCGAACCGATTTTCAGGCCCTGGCGGTTCTCGACCGTGCGGATGAAGTTCGAGGCGTCGTTGAGCGAATCGAAGGTACCGGTGTCCAGCCAGGCGCTGCCGCGGCGCAGGATCTCCACGTGCAGGCGGCCCTGCTCCAGGTAGACCCGGTTCACGTCGGTGATCTCGAGCTCACCGCGGGGGGAGGGCCTGAGGTTCCGGGCGATCTCCACGACGTCGTTGTCGTAGAAGTAGAGGCCCGGGACGGCGTAGTTGCTCTTGGGATGCTCCGGCTTTTCCTCCAGCGACAGCGCCCGGTTCTCGGCGTCAAACTCGACGACGCCGTACGCCCGCGGGTCCGAGACCCAGTACCCGAAGACCGCGCCGCCGTCGACTTCGGCGAACCGGCGCAGCTGCGTGCCCATGCTCTGGCCGTAGAAGATGTTGTCGCCCAGTACCAGAGCCACCCGGTCACTGCCGATGTGCTCCGCACCGAGCACGAAAGCCTGGGCCAGCCCGTCGGGGGAGGGCTGCTCCATATAGCTGAGGCTGATGCCGAACTGGGAACCGTCGCCGAGCAGCCGCTCGAACTGGGGCCGGTCGTGCGGCGTGGTGATGATCAGGATGTCGCGGATCCCGGCCAGGATCAGCGTGGACAGAGGGTAGTAGATCATCGGCTTGTCGTACACCGGGACCAGCTGCTTGCTGATGCCAAAGGTGATTGGGTGCAGTCTGGAGCCGGTTCCTCCGGCCAGGATGATGCCGCGCATGCCTAGAAGTATCCCTGCCCGGGAAATTCCAACCAAATCGACGGACCGGCGTGTCAGGATGGACCGAACGGACTGTAAGGCAGCTGCTGCCGCCGCTCCCGGGCCCCAGGATCCGAGCCCAATTACACGGTTTCCGAACGTTCCGACGGCCCGGGTTAGGCTGGTGTCATGCAGAATTTCTTGGTCACCGGTGGCGCCGGGTTCATCGGTTCGAACTTCGTCCGCTACCTGGTGCGTACCACCGAAGCCCGCGTCACGGTGCTCGACAAGCTCACCTACGCAGGGAACCTAGACTCGCTGACGGGGCTGCCGCAGGACCGGCTGACCTTCGTGCAGGGGGACATCTGCGACGCCGCGGTGGTGGATCCGCTGGTGGCTGCGGCCGACGTCGTGGTGCACTTCGCCGCGGAGTCCCACAACGACAACTCGCTGCACGATCCGCGGCCGTTCCTGGACACCAACATCATCGGCACCTACACGCTGATCGAGGCCGCCCGGAAGCACGACACCCGATTCCACCACATCTCCACCGACGAGGTGTACGGGGACCTGGAACTCGACGATCCGGAGCGGTTCACTGAGTCCACGCCATACAACCCGTCCAGCCCGTACTCTTCGACGAAGGCCGGCTCGGACCTTTTGGTGCGCGCCTGGGTGCGCTCCTTCGGCCTGCGCGCGACGCTCAGCAACTGCTCCAACAATTACGGGCCTTATCAGCACGTGGAAAAGTTCATTCCGCGCCAGATCACCAACGTGCTCGACGGCGTCCGGCCCAAGCTCTACGGCGCCGGGGCCAACGTACGGGACTGGATCCACGCCGATGACCATTCCTCCGCGGTGCTGCGGATCATTGAGGCCGGGCGGATCGGGCAGACCTACCTCATCGGTGCCGACGGCGAGCGGAACAACAAAGACGTCGTCGAGCTGATCCTGAAGCTGATGGGCCAGCCCGCCGACGCCTACGACCAAGTGATCGACCGGCCCGGGCACGACCTGCGCTACGCCATTGACTCCACCCTGCTGCGCACCGAGCTGGGCTGGGCGCCGGGCTTCCCGGACTTCGAGCAGGGCCTGGAGGCGACTATCGACTGGTACCGGGAGAACGAGTCCTGGTGGCGGCCCCGCAAGGCCGCCACCGAGGCCAAGTACCGGGAGCAGGGACAGTAAGGCATGGAGTTCGCCAAGCCGCTGACCGTGCGCACCACGCCGATCCCGGGACTGCTGCTGTTTGACCTTCCGGTGCACGGCGACAATCGGGGCTGGTTCAAGGAGAACTGGCAGCGGGACAAGATGCTCGACGCCGGCCTGCCGGATTTCGGCCCGGTGCAGAACAACATTTCCTTCAACGAGACGGCAGGGACCACCCGCGGCATCCACGCGGAACCGTGGGACAAGTACGTCTCAGTGGCCACCGGCCGGATCTTCGGCGCCTGGGTGGACCTGCGCGAAGGCGAGAGCTTCGGAACCGTCTTCACCGCGGAGGTCGATCCCTCCACTGCCGTGTTCGTGCCCCGAGGGGTGGGCAACGCCTTCCAGACCCTTGAGGACGGCACCGCCTACGTCTACCTGGTCAATGACCACTGGTCCGCGGGAGCGCAGGAGCAGTACACCTTCCTGAACCTGGCCGATCCCCAGGCCGGCATCGAGTGGCCCATTCCGCTGGAGCAGGCCGAACTCTCGGCCAAGGACCGCGCGCATCCGATGCTCGCCGACGTCGCACCGATGCCGCCGCGGCGGATCCTGGTCACCGGTGCCGACGGGCAGCTCGGCCGCGCCCTGCGGGCCGTGTACGCCGACGCCGGGCACGTGGACTACGTCAGCCGCGCAGAGCTGGACCTGGCCGACCCGGCAGCGCTGGAGCGCTTCCACTGGCAGGACTACTCGACGATCATCAACGCCGCCGCCTACACCAACGTGGACGGCGCCGAGATGGACGCCGGACGCCGGACCGCCTGGGCGGTCAATGCCCTAGCGGTTGGACGGCTTGCAGAGGCCGCCGCCCAGCACGGGCTGACCTTGGTACATGTCTCGAGCGACTACGTCTTCGACGGCACCGCCGCCGAGCATTCCGAGGAAGAACCTTTCTCGCCGCTGGGCGCCTACGGCCAAAGCAAGGCGGCCGGCGACCTGGCTGCAGCTGCTGCGCCCCGCCGCTACGTGGTGCGCACCAGCTGGGTGGTTGGCGACGGTCCGAACTTCGTGCGGACCATGCTTTCCCTCGTCGAGCGCGGCGTGAAGCCCTCGGTGGTCGCGGACCAGGTCGGCCGACTCTCCTTTGCCATAGACATCGCCGCCGGCATCCGTCACCTGCTGGAAACGGCGGCTCCGTACGGCACGTACAACCTGACCAACTCAGGGGATCCCGTCTCCTGGGCCCAGATCGCCCGCGAGGTGTTCTCCCTGGCGGGTGCCGACCCGCAGGACGTGACCGATGTCAGCACCGCCGAATACTACGCGGGCAAGGACGGCATCGCGCCCCGCCCGGCGAACAGCACCCTCACGCTGAATAAGATCGCCAAGACAGGTTTCACCCCGCCGGAGGCGATGGACCGGCTCCGGGACTACGTGAGCAGGAGCACCGCACCTCGTGACTGAACCAGTCGGTATTTACATTCCGTTTTGGGGCGACCTCGGCTACCTCCAGACCGCGGTCGAGAGCGTCCTGGCCCAGACCAATCCCAACTGGCGCCTCACCGTCGTCAACGACGCGCATCCGGACCGTTCCGTCGACGCCTGGTTCGAGACCCTCATGGATCCCCGGATCAGGTACTTTCGCAATGAAGAGAACTACGGCATCACGGAGAACTTCCGCCGCTGCGTGAAGATGGCGGAGGAACCGCGCGTTGTCGTCATGGGCTGCGACGACTATATGCTGCCCGGATACGTGGACTCGATCCTCCGGGCGCATGCCGCCGAGCCGCACGTGGGCATCATTCAGCCCGGTGTCAGGGTGGTTGATGAAGACGGTCGGCCCGCCGCCACGCTGGCCGACGCCGTCAAGCAGCGCCTACTGCGGCCCAAGACCCCGCCCCCAAAGGTCCTTGAAGGCGAAGCCGTCGCCACAGGCTTGATGCACGGCAACTGGCTGTACTGGCCGTCGCTGGCCTTCCGCCGCGACGCCATCCAAGCCCACGATTTCCGCGACGGCTTCCCCGTGATCCAAGATCTGCCGCTGATCTTGGACATGCTGCTGGACGGGGAGAAGCTCCTGGTACTGCCGGAAGAGGTCTTCGCCTACCGTCGGCACAGTTCCAGTGCGTCCTCGATGGAACTGGTTGACGGCGCCCGCTTCGACGGCGAACGACGCTTCTTTGCGCTGGCCGCCGAGCTGTGCGCGTCCCGTGGCTGGAACCGCACGGCACGTGCTGCGCGGCTGCACATCACCTCGCGCCTGCATGCCCTCGTGATCCTGCCCGCGGCCTTGAAGCGGCGGGACAGTGCCGCCCTTCGGCTGTTGCTGCGCCACGCCTTCGGGGGGTAGCAGCGGCACAGCCGGACCTTGGCGTGCGGACGAAGGGCACTAGTATGTTCTGGGAGCCTGGAAGACGCCTGACCGGTATCGGGCGCAAAGCCGTGCCGGCCTCCTGGCTGGCAGTGTCCGGCCGCGGAGCCGTGATCAGCACTAGGAGTTGAAACCACTGATTGAACAAGAAGAGCCGGGAGCAGCAGGCCCGGAGCCGGCGGGGGCGGATCGCCGTCACCGGCTCCTCGTCATTATGCCGGCATGGAATGAGTCCCAGACAGTAGGCAATACGGTGCGCGAGGTGCTCGCCACCGTGCCGGACTGCGATGTCCTCGTGGTCGATGACGGCTCCGCCGACGACACCGCCGACCTCGCGGAGGCCGCGGGTGCCGCCGTGCTGCGGCTGCCGTTCAACCTCGGCGTGGGCGGTGCCATGCGCGCCGGCTTCAAGTACGCCCGCCGCTACGGCTACCGGCAAGCGATCCAGGTGGACGCTGACGGGCAGCACGACCCCAAGGACCTGATGGAGGTCGTCAAGGGCCTGGAGCTGGCCGACATTTCGATCGGTGCGCGGTTCGCCGACAAGGGCAACTACGAGGTCCGCGGGCCGCGCAAGTGGGCAATGTCCTTCCTCGGCTGGTCGATCTCCCGGATCGCGAAGACGCGCCTGACCGATGTGACGTCAGGGTTTCGCGCTGCCAACGAACGCGCCATCGAGCAGTACTGCCTGCACTATCCCGCCGAGTACCTGGGCGACACCATCGACTCGCTGGTCGTGGCGGTCCGCTCCGGCCTGACCGTGACACAGGTGCCCGTGGAGATGCGGCCGCGCCAGGGCGGGCAGCCGAGCCACAACCCGCTCAAGGCAGCGATCTATCTGGCGCGTAGCGGTTTTGCGCTGGTGATCGCCATGTCGCGCAAGAAGACGGTCCTGAGATCCGAGCGGAGCGAAAGCGCATGAGCACCATCCTTCCCTTCCTGCTGGCGCTGGCCATCGTCTGCTGGGTCGTCTGGCTCCTGCAGCAACGCAAGCTCCGTGAGAAGTACGCCATCCTGTGGGTCATGGTAGGGCTGATCGCCCTCGTGCTCTCCGCCTTTCCGCAGCTGCTGGAGTGGGCCGCCTCGCTCGTGGGCATCATGGTGCCGGCCAACCTGCTGTTCACCCTGGCGATCTTCCTGCTGCTCGGCGTCTGCCTGCACCTGTCCCTGGAGATCTCCGTGGTCGAAGACGAAACCCGGGCGCTGGCCGAGGAAGCCTCCATTCTGCGCAACGAGCTCAGCGAACTGCGACACCGCGTGGACGGGCTCCGTGCCGGTACCGAACCGGGGGAGCGGGGTTCCGGGACGGACACCCCTCTGTCCTAGGCAGACCGGAACCTGCTCGGACAGAAAGGGGAGGCAGCGATTCTTCGCTGCCTCCCCTTTCCACATCTCCGGTTCCCAGGGGGGCGGCAGAGCCGGAGCCCCCGGGCGGCTACCGGACGATGCCTACGCGGTCGGGCCCGCCGACGGTCCAGCGTCCGGTCAGCGGGCGGTCACCGTGGTTGCCGTAGGAGAGGACCTGGTCCGCGGCGAGCCGGACTGTGTCGTTGGTCAAGTGCCAGGTGATGCCGCGCCGGATGCCGATGGTGTCATAGCCGTCTTTGTCCCAGTCCCCGGACACCGGAAGGTCGCCGCGTGCGCCGAAGTGGAAGGTCCGGGCTACACGGGGAACGATGTTGCTGTCGGTGAGGTAGAACCGCAAGCTGATGCCCGATGGCCGGACGACGCCCAGGGTGTCGTAGCCGTCGTTGTTCCAGTCTCCCGTCAGCGCCAGATCGCCGCGTTCGCCGTAGTTGAAGACACCGTCGGCCCGGCCGGAGGTGTTGCTGTTGCGCAGGTAGGCCGTGCCGTTGCGGTACACCCCGAGGGTGTCGATGCCGTCGCCGTCCCAGTCTCCGCAGAGCGGCTGGTCGCCGGGGTCGCCGTACGCGACCTTCCGAACGGTCTCGGCTCCGCCAAGGCTGCTGCGCAGGTACCACGAGCCGTCGCGGAAGACCGCCGGCGTGTCGATGCCGTCACCGTCCCAGTCGCAGGCGAGGAATAGATCGGTGGTGTGGCCGAACTTCGTACTCGCGGAAACGCCCTCGTAGTGCAGCTGGGCGGTGCGGAAGGACTGGGCACGGGTTGCGAAGGAGCGAAGCTCAGCCATGGTGCCGCGGAACACATTCGAATCGCCAACGAACGGGCCGGTGCTGCTGTACTGCCACACTGTGTAGCTGGACCAGCCGGAGGGCAGGGGGCCTGGGGAATCAGCGTAGCGGGCCAGATGCAAGGGATGATCGGCAAAGGCCCGCGAGTCCCCGGTGCAGGTCTGCCACCAGTCGGTGGTCGTATAGATCATGGGCAGACGCCCGGTGCGTGCCTTGATGGTGTTGGAGAAGTCGCGGATCCAGGACACCATCTCCGAGGGGCTCATATCGTAGCAAGTGTTGCCCAGTTCCTCGTAGGGGTTGTACTCGATGTCGAGCAGCGGGGGCAAGGTGCGACCGTCGCTGCTCCACCCGCCGCCGTTGTTGATGAAGTAGTTGGCCTGCGCCGCGCCGCTGCTGACGTTGGGGATGGCGAAATGGTACGCGCCCCGGATCATGCCGGTGGTCGCGGAGCCATCGTACTGTTGCCGGTAGTAGGGGTTGCGGTAGCTGGTCGCCTCCGTCGCCTTCACATAGGCGAACCGGGCGCCCTGGTCCCATGCCTGCTGCCAGTTCACATTCAGCTGGTGGCTGCTGACGTCCAGGCCCTGCAGGCCCGTCGCACGCATGGCGGCGAAGGCGGTGGCCCCGGGGCCTGCGGCCGCTGCTCCCGTGCCCGGGGCAGTGGCCGCTTCGATCGCGGTGTCGACGACGGCCGAGAGGCCCTCGGACTCGATCTTTTCTTCGAGGAGGTCCCGAACCTCCTCTTCGGCTTCGCCGGGAACCTGCGGATCGGCGGTCTCATCGAGGCGGTCCAGGCCCTGGCCCATGCGGGCGCCGAGCGGCCCGATGAGTTCTTCGAGGGATTTTTCGCCGGATTCCGTGTCGGACTCCTTCGATGCCGACGGCGACGGCTCGCCGGTGGGGGATGACGGCGAGCCGTCAGGCGCGGACGGCACCGGGGCAGCGGTCTCCGCCGCAGCCGGCAGGGTCGGATCAGATAAGGGGCTTTCCGCGACGAGGGTGGGTTCCGTGCCGGGCGCCGAGATGGCCCCGGCGTCCTGGGGCAGCAGCTCAAGGTTCTGCAAACCGAGCGGCCCGTCGGCGGGCGCGGCATTGGTCGCCTGGGCAGGCACGGCGGTGGCGGTCAGGGTCAGGATCAACGCGGCGGCGGGAAGCCAGCGGGCTGGGGAAGGTGGTTTCACGGGTGTCTCCGAGGCTTGACGACACGGTAATGGTTCGCAGTGCGGCCACCAGCCTACCGGCACTTGTTGCTGAAGTTGCGGAAGTTGTCACCCCTTTCGAGGTGTTAGGCGACGACGTGGCGGACGAGCGTGCCCGCCGCGGAACGGGGGCCGCGGCGCAGCGCGATGGCCAAGGTGTACAGGGCATTCAGTCGGGACGTCCAGTGAAGCCGGGCGGCGCGGGAAGCACGGGGCCAACCAAGTTCGGCGAACCTCCGGGTCTGGAACTGGAAGAAGCGCTGCTCCTCACGGAAGCGGCGGCCGTCCACCGCCCTGACGCTGGAGTCTGAGGCGGCATGGCGGCGGTAACGGAACACCCGGTCTGGCGTCAGGACCAAGGAACCTCCGTCCGCGACGATGTCCAGCAGGAGGGCCAGGTCCTGCACCACGTCGTATTCGCGGCGGAACCCGATGCGCTGCAGTACCTCCGTCCGCCAAGCCAGCGCCGGAAAGTAGTGCCACCCCCCGTGCAGGAGGCTGGCGGCCAGCCATTCCCCCTCCAGCTCCAGTGTGGCGCGGACCGTTGGCGCCACCCAAGTCTTGACCCGGTCGGCCAGGGGCAGCCACTGCCGGCCCGCTCCGTCGATCACCACGACCGCGGGCTGGGCCGCAGCGGCGGCGGGATGGTCCGTCAGCGCTCGGACCACCACGTCCAGGTAGCCGGGGAGCATAAGGTCGTCGGCGCCCATGAGTACGGTGATCGGTGCAGCCGCGAGTTCGACGGCGCGGCGGTAGTTGCCATTGGCGCCCAGATTCGTGTCGTTCCTCAGGTAACGGACGCGGGTATCGTCCAGTTCGGCGAACCAGCGGCGCGGCTCGGGGTCAGGAAAGCCGTCATCCAGGACCGTCAGCTGCCAGTGCTGGAAATCCTGGTCCATCACGCTGCGCACCGCTGCCTTCATCAGGTCAACGTCGCCGTAGTAGGGAAGCATTACGTCAACTTCATGCATCGCTCCACCTCCTTTCTGGCGCGTTCTCCGGCGGTGCCGTGGCGGGTCGGTGGCGGTAGAGTTGTCAGGCGGCGGACTGCGTGCGCGGCGGAGTCGGATGGGCTCGGGCCGCAGACGCTACATTCCGGTCGCATGGGAGACAAGAGCCGCTACGAAAAGAAGAAGAGGCACCTGCTGATGTCCCAAGAGTCGCCGGCGTCCGTCGCCGCTGAGAAGACCATCGGAGCCAAGGGCGCCTCCGGAGTCGGCGCCGCTTCGCTGTTCTCCGCGCTCTCCGGATTCGTCATCCTGTTCGTGGTGGCCCGGGTCCTCTCCCCGGCCGAGAACTCCGAATTCCTTGCCTACTGGGGCGCCCTCTTTGCTGTGTACGGCATCCTGTTCGGGGTCATCGCCGAAACCACCCGGGCCGTCGGGCGGGCCGAGCTCGACCGGGAGGCCGCGGTGCCCGACGACGCCGCTGGACGCCCCCGCGGAGCGAGCGTCGTCGGCGCGGCCCTGATCGTGGGTGCCGGGCTCGCGGTCCTCGTGGCTGCCGTCGGTTTCCCCTTTGCCGAGCAGCTGTTCGGCGCCCACGGTAGGGCCATTGTGGCCCTCCTGGTGGTGTCCTGCCTGGTCTATGCCTGGCACGCTGCCATCGCAGGCTCCCTCCAGGGCCTGAGGCTGTGGCAGCCGTACACCAAGCTGGTCACGATGGAGGCGTTGTTCCGGCTCCTGGCGGTCGTGGCCGTGGCGCTGGCCTCAGGGGCGCTGTTCAGCATCGAGCTGGCCTGCCTGGCCGCACTCGCGGCTGCACCCGTCCTTTTTGTCGGTTCCCGGGCGACGCGGGCGGCATCCGGCGCCCGGGCCGACATCCCCCTGGCGCCGTTCCTGCGGCAGACCGGTCAGGCGCTGGTTTCTGCGGCTTCCTCGGCTGCCCTGCTCGTGTCGTTCCCGATCCTGGTTAAGGTCACCACGGCGCCGGATGCCTACGAACTTGCCGCCCCGCTGTTGCTGGCCATCTCCCTGACCAGGGCGCCGATCATGCTGCCGCTGCAGGCCTTCCAGGGCGTCGCGATCTCCGCGGTGCTGAGGGCACGCGACGAGGGTGCCCGGGCCATCCGCCGCCCCATCGGCGCGGTCCTGGCCGTCGGCGTCGTCGGTGCGGCCCTTGCCTGGCTGATCGGGCCCTGGCTGATGCTGCTGTTCGGGCCCGAGTATATCGTTGCAGGCTGGGTCCTGGCGGCCCTGACCCTCGATGCGGCGCTGATCGCCCTGCTGACGTTGTCCGGTACGGCGTTGCTCGCCCTGGGTCGGCACCGGGTCTATGCCCTGGGCTGGCTGCTGGCGACCGTGGTGGCTGTCGGCTTCCTGCTGATTCCGGGCAGCACCGAGCTGCGCTGTATTCTCAGCCTGACCGTGGGTCCGCTGTGCGGCATCGTCCTGCATTTCGCGGCCTTGCTGCGCGGAGGTCGAAGCGAGCGGCGCGTCCGCGGTCAGTGAGCGGGATCGCGTCTCGACGCGTTTTGTCCTCCGGAGAGGCACACGTGCAGGAGAGGGAATGCGCTGGTCCAACCGGGGCACGGTACGCTGGGCCGGGTCCTGCTGCCCCGCTCCCGTACGCCATGATGCTGGCCGCGGCCGCAGCGGCGACCTGCGTATGCTGTTCGGCAGCGTCAAGGGGCCCGGCCGAGCCTGAACGGTGAAATGAGCCCTCCTGCCCTTGACGGTGCGTGGCCGCACCCTGATGGTGTGATGGTGCACACCGCCCGTCCGGTTCCCTTCCGGGCAGCGGTACCCTGCACCGGACGACGGAGGGATTGGGGCCATGCAGCCTGAAGACGTGGCGGCCACAGACTGGGACGCGCCGGTTCCCCGGGTCAGCGTGTGTATGGCCGCGTACCGCGGAACAGCATTCATCGAGGAGCAGATCCGCTCCATCCTGGCCCAGCTGGCCCCCAGTGATGAACTGGTTGTGGTCGACGATGCCTCGCTCGATGACACCGCCGTTACGGTGAAGGGAATCGACGACCCCAGGATCCGGCTGTACGCCAACGACATGAACCGCGGATACGTGCGTACTTTCGAACGCGCTCTCGGGCTGGCCCGCGGGAGGTACCTTTTCCTCGCTGACCAGGACGACCTGTGGCTGCCCGGCCGGGTGGAGTCGATGATCGCCGCTATGTCGGGCCCGGACGGCGCCGGTGTTGTGGCCGGAAATTTCGGCTTCCTTGGTGCCTCGCCGCGGCGTATCGCATCGCTCCGGCTCAAGGGGGCGGACAGCGGCCGCCGGGCGGCCAATCTGCTGGCCCTGTGGATCGGAGTGCGTCCGTACTATGGGTGCGCCATGGCCATGACGAAGCAGTTTAGGAACCAGGCGCTGCCCTTTCCCCCCATCCTCACCGAAACCCACGACCAGTGGATCGCCATGGTGGGCATTCTGCACGGCCAGATGAAGCACCTGGAACAGGACACCCTGCTGCGTAGGCTGCACGGGGAAAACACCACGCCGAGGACCATGCGCAGCCCATCAGCCATCCTGCGGGCCCGCCTCATGCTCGCGCGGGCCTTCGTCGTCGCCCTTCGGCGGCGGCCGGCCTGACGGTTATCCACCGGTCCGCAAAACTACGCTCGCGCGGGGACGGCCCTTGTCCTAGTCTCTCGCCTGCGGCGGAGGCAATCAGTCTCGCAGGGTCGGCCGGAGGAGGGGACAACGGGGGATGAACGCATGGATGCCGTCGGGATAGTCGAGGGGGAGGTCCGCGAGCTGATCCGGACGCGCGGGCTGGACCCGCAGCGCCAGCCCGCGGAGGTCCGGCGGCTGGTGGATGAGGCCCTGCGGGACTATGACGAGCGCTCGCTGCTGGGGCGGCTGCCGCCCCTGGGGCAGCTGGAGCAGGTGCGCAGGAGGGTGCTGGACTCCGTGGCGGGGTTCGGCCCGCTGCAGCCCCTGCTCGATGACCCCGATGTGGAGGAAATCTGGATCAACGCCCCGGCCGAGGTCTATGCCGCTCGGGGCGGGCGGGCCGAGCTGACCCCTCTGACCCTCACAGCCGAGCAGGTCAGGGACATCGTCGAACGGATGCTCAAGAGCTCCGGGCGGCGGCTGGACCTTTCCACCCCGTTCGTCGACGCCGCCCTGCCCGACGGCTCGCGCCTGCACGTCGCCATTCCGGACATCACCCGCCGCCACTGGGCCGTGAACATCCGCAAGTTCATCGCCCGGGCCAGCCGCCTCGAACACCTGGTGGAACTGGGCACGCTCACCCCGCAGGCCGCCAGGTTCCTGTCCGCGGCGGTCGCCGCCGGCCTGAACATCCTGGTATCCGGGGCCACCCAGGCCGGCAAGACCACCCTGCTTAACTGTCTGGGAGCCGCGGTGGGGCCCGGGGAGCGGGTGATCACCGTCGAGGAGATCTTCGAGCTGCAGCTGCCGGTCCGCGACGTCGTGGGCCTGCAGTGCCGCCAGCCGAACCTGGACGGGGTGGGGGAGGTCCCCCTGCGGCGGCTGGTCAAGGAGGCCCTGCGGATGCGTCCGGACCGGATGATCGTCGGTGAGGTACGCGAGGCCGAAAGCCTGGACATGCTGATCGCCCTGAATTCCGGCCTCCCGGGCATGTGCAGTATCCACGCGAACAGTGCCCGGGACGCCGTGATGAAGCTGTGCACGCTTCCCCTGCTGGCGGGCGAGAACATCTCCAGTGCCTTTGTGCTGCCCACGGTGGCCGGCAGCATCGACCTCGTAGTGCACTGCATGCGCCTGCCTTCCGGCCACCGCACCGTCACCGAGATCCTGGCCCTGGGCGGACGCGTCGAGAACGGCGTGATTGAAGCCGGTTCCGTGTTCCGGACCATTGACGGCCGCCTGCAGGTCACCGCGGCGTCCTTTCCCGCTCCGGAGAAGTTCGCCCGGGCCGGATACGACGTCGGCGCGCTGCTGGAGGCTGCATGAGCGCGGCGGCCGGGCTTGGGCTCGGCCTCGGACTGTTCCTGCTGTGGTGGTCCTGCTGGGCGGCCCCGGCGACCGGACGCGAGCGCCGTCCCGGCCGCCTTGCGGTGATGATCACCCAGTCCGGCATTGAACGGCTGACTCCGGGCGGGCTGATCTGGGCCTGCTGCGCGGCAGCCGTGCTCATGTTCCTGGTGTTCCTTGCCGTCACGGCTTCCATCACCGTGGCCGCCTGCTTCGCGCTCTTCGGCGCCGCACTGCCGCCGGCGCTCGTCAACTGGCAGGCCTCCCGCCGCCACAGCCAACGTGAGCAGCTGTGGCCCGAGGCGGTGGACCACCTTCGATCCGCCATCCGCGCCGGGTTGCCGCTGCCCGAAGCCCTGGGAGAACTGGGCAGCACGGGTCCGGAGGACCTGCGGGGACCCTTTCGGGAGTTCGCGGCCGACTACCGGGCCGGAGGACAGTTCTTTCCCGCGCTGGACAACCTTAAGGAGAGGCTGTCCGACCCCGTGGCGGACCGGATCATCGAGGCCCTGAAAGTGACCCGTGATGTCGGCGGCTCGGACCTGGGCCGCCTGCTGGGAACCCTGTCGACCTTCCTGCGCGAGAACGCACGCACCCGCAGCGAGCTGCTCGCCCGGCAGTCTTGGACGGTCAACGCCGCCCGGCTTGCCGTGGCGGCCCCGTGGATTGTGCTGGTCCTGCTGTCCAGCCAGCCGGCGGCCGCAGCCTCCTACAGCTCGCCCGCGGGGGCCGCGGTACTGGCGTTCGGTCTGGTGGTCTCCGTGGTCTGCTACCGCCTGATGCTGCGCATCGGTGCGCTGCCGCAGGACGAGCGGGTCCTGCGGTGACGCCGCTGCAGAGCACCACATCATTGCTCGGGCTGCTGCTGGGCGCCGGTCTCTGGCTGGTCTCGGCACGCCTGCCGTTCCTGCGGAGGACTGAGTTCGCCGAACGGATATCGGCGCATATCCGTCCGGCGGCGGGGCGGTCCCGGCTCCTGCCGACAGCCCGGGACTTCACGCCGTTCGGACCGCTGGAGCGGGTGCTGCGTCCCGTGCTGCGTGACCTGGTCCTGCGCCTGAACCGGATCAGCCCGGCCGGCAAACCGCTCGGCGCGCGCCTGCAGCGCGCGGGGCTGCGGCAGGGAGTGCTTGACTTCCGTGCCGAACAGGTCCTCTGGGCCGGGCTCGGCCTGATCGTGGGCGGGGCAGCCGCCGTCGTGCTGGCCGGAGCCGGCCATATCGGGGTAACGGCGGTCCTGGTGCTGACCGCGGCGGGGGCGGTCCTTGGCTACCTCTTTCGGGATTACCTGCTCGGGGTGCGGATCCGTCGCCGGGAAGCGAAGATGCTGGCGGAGTTTCCGGCCCTGGCGGAAATGATGGCGCTTTCCGTCGGCGCCGGTGAGAGCGCGGCCGCTGCCCTGGAACGGATCGCGCGGACCGCGCGGGGAGAGCTTGCAGGAGAGTTCAGGGAGGTCGTGGTCCAGACCCGGTCGGGGGTGCCGCTGATCCAGGCGTTGCGGGAGTTTTCGGACCGGCTGCAGCTGGACCCGCTGGCCAGGTTCGTCGACGGGGTGTGCGTGGCGCTGGAACGGGGCACTCCGCTGGGCGATGTGCTCCGGGCGCAGGCCCAGGACGTGCGGGACCTGGCCAAGCGCGAATTGATGGAGGCCGCCGGGCGCAAGGAGATCGCGATGATGGTCCCCCTGGTCTTCGGGGTGCTTCCGCTGACGGTGCTTTTCGCCGTCTTCCCTGGGCTGGCGCTGCTCAGGCTGGGTTTTTGAGGTGCTGGATGGACGACGATCGAAGGGAGGCCGGCGATGGGCCGGATGAAAAGGGTGATGGCGGTTCCGGGTGAGCTGGCGGGCTTCGCCTGGCTGCGGCTGCTGGCGGCGGCGCGGCCGAAGGACGGGGAGCGCGGCGATGTTCCCGGCTGGGTCATGGTGACTTTGATGTCTGCGGTGCTCGTCGTCGCGCTGATCGCGGTGGCGCAGCCCCTGCTGGAGGAGCTGTTCAAGACGGCCATCCAGCGCGTCCAGAATGCCAATTGATCTGCCGTCCAAAGCAGCCGGCCGCGACCGGCCCGACCGGGGTTCCGCCGTCGCCGATTTCGCGATGGTTGCCGCGCTGCTGACCTTGGTCTTCGCTGCGGTCCTGCAGCTGGCCCTGGTGATGCACGTGCGCAACACCCTGGTGGATGCGGCGTCCTCCGGGGCGCGCTACGGCGCCCTGGCCGACCGGACGCCCGAGGACGGCGCACAGCGTACCCGGGAACTCATCGGCGCGAGCCTCGGCGACGGCTACAGCCGCGAGGTCAGCTACGGCGAGCAATACTCCGAGGGACAGCGGCTGCTGCAGATCCGGGTGCAGGCGCCCCTGCCGGTGGCCGGGCTGCTGGGACCGGACGGGATGCTGGAGGTGACCGGCCATGCGCTGTGGCCTGCCGGTGCGCCGTAGCCGGCGATCCCGTCGCCGGCGGGAGCAAATCGGCGCAGGGACGCCGGAAGTCTTTCTGCCCGCGCGGCAGTGCAGGCGCCCGCGACACCTGCAGCAGCGCGACGGGGAGGAAGGCAACGCGGCCGTGGAGTTCGTTTTCCTCGGCGTGCTGCTGCTGGTGCCGGTGGTCTATCTGGTGCTTGCCGTGGGATCAATCCAGGGCGCGTCGTACGCAGCTGCCGGTGCCGCGGAACACGCGGCGCGCTCCTACGCCGCTGCGGCGGGTCCCGAGGAGGGCGAGTCGGCAGGACGGCAGGCGGCGGCGGTCACGCTGTCGGACTTCGGCTTCGGGGTCGCCGCACCGGAGGTCTCCTTCAGCTGCGCCGACGCCGCCTGCCTGGAAGCCGGAGGCTACGTGACGGCAAGGATCGCTTTCCAGGTTCCGCTGCCGCTGATCGGTGCGCTGCCCGGAATGGAACAGGGGCCGGTGGAGGTTTCCGCGACGTCGACCCAGCGGGTGGAGAAGTACAGATGACCGGGCTGCGGTACGGCCGCCGGAGGCGCGGCAGCAGCGGCGGGATGGACGGGCCTGCGGCGACGCCGGCCGTCGGATCCCGCCGGCGCGGCGTCGGCGTGGGCGAGGAGGGGCAGGTGACGGTGCTGGCGCTGGGCTACGCCGTGCTTGCGCTGCTGGTCGTTGCCGTGGTCCTTGGGGTCTCGGCGGTCTACCTCGAGCACAAGCGGCTGCTGTCGCTGGCTGACGCGGCCGCGGTGGCCGCAGCCGGGTCTTTTACGCTGACCCAGGAAGCGTCGGGTGCCGCCGGACCGGGCGTGCGCCTGCAGTCGGAGCGTGTGCAGGCCGCCGCCCGCGAACACCTGGCCAGGTCCCCGGAAGCTGAACGCTTCAGCGACCTGTCCCTCGGGCCCGGCACCGGCTCACCGGACGGACGGACCGCGGTGGTGGAGCTGTCCGCCGTCGCCCACCCGCCGGTGGTGAACTTCCTGGTTCCCGCCGGGATCCCCATCGAGGCGGTCAGCGATGCCCGCGCCCGCCTGACGCGCTAGCCGCGCCCGGCTGACCACGCCGGCCCGGCCGTCGCACCGGCCGATCGCTCCGACATCGACGGCGGTGCCCGCAGACACCGTACCCGGCGGGTGGAAGACTGGCGGCAGGGCGGACCAACCGCTTACCTGCAGGGCAGCAAACGCCGATAGGACCGGGAGAAGCCATCACCCGTCACACCTGCCAGGAGAGGAATATGAGCCGCTTGCCCGCAGCCGTGCTGCCGTTCCTGCTGGGGGCGGTCGCAGCGGGAGTCGGCTACGACCTCGGCACCTACAGCGACGGCCGCGCAGCCGTCGACGCCCTGTACCGGGACATGGGCGAAGGCTCCGGTCCGCTCGGCGACCCTGTCGAGGGCACCCGGTGCAGCAAGGGCATCCACGGCTGCGTCCGCGGGTTTGAGCACGGGTTCATCGCCTGGACCGCGGACACCGGCGCCCAGCCGGTCCAGGGCGCCATCGGTGCCGAATGGGGTGCCGGAGGCACGCGGGGCCTGCTCGGCCTGCCGCTCGCCCCCGAAACCTGCGGGGACGGCGCATGCAGCCAGCAGTTCCAGCGGGGCCGGATCTCCTGGAACGCGGCGGACGGAACCAGGGTCGCCCGGGCGATCGACGATCCGGCGGACGTCCGGGTGGTGGTGAACAAGCAGCGCCCGCTGGTGCCCGCCGACTGGGCTCCCGGCGACCTGGGCGCCGTGGACGGCCAGCCCCTGCGCGTCGAGGCGGCGCAGGCACTGCAGCGGCTGATCGACGACGCCGCAGCCGAAGGCGTGCCGATCCGGGCGATCAGCGGCTACCGCCCGCAGCATGTGCAGGACGGGCTGTACCGCAGGTACACCGCGCTCTACGGCCAGGCCACGGCAGACGCCATTTCGGCCCGGCCCGGGCACAGCGAACACCAGACCGGGCTCGCCGTCGACATCGGCAACCCCGACGGCGCCTGTGCCCTGCAGGCCTGTTTCGACCAGACCCCTGCAGGGCAGTGGGCCGCCGCCAACGCCCACCGCTACGGGTTCCTGATCCGGTATCCGGCGGGTGCGGAACCGGTGACCGGCTACGCCTACGAGCCCTGGCACCTGCGCTACGTCGGGATACAGCTGGCCGGGGACGTCAGGGCCTCCGGCGCCGCCACCCTCGAGGAATACCTGGGCCTGCCCGCAGCGCCGGGGTACTGACATCTCCCACCGGCGCAGGGGTGCCGCTCAGCGGCCCAGGACCGTGCGCGCCCTGCGCCAGAGGCCGGCGGGGCTGCCCGCACCGCTGTCCGCCTCGGCGTCGGCCGCGCTCCGCCGGGAGTACAGGGCGTCCGCCTCGGCGCGCTTGTCGGCGGTGAGGGCCGCCAGGTTGCCTGCCAGCGGTCCGCGCCGGACCGGCATGCGCAACGGCCCGCCGTCCTCGAGGGTCCATCCGCTGCCGATCGCCGTCAGGGAACCGTGCTTGACGTCGTAGTAGCCCGGACGCACGCTCAGGGCGATGCCCCGCGCGCCGGCCGCGGCGGCCAGCAGGTGCAGATGGAACCGTGTGGTGATCCACTGCTGGTTCGGACCCACGGGCAGCCCGTGCCGCCAGACATGGGAGAAGGGCAGGAACTTATCCTCCGGTATCAGGTCGGCCAGCTGCTCGTACGCGGCGTAATCGACGCCGGGAATGGCCTCCAGGTACCGGACGTCCTTCCCGTCCTCGACGGCCTGTTGAATCATCGGCCGCACGGTGCCGATGATCTCCTCCAGCCGGCCCGGAGCGGCCAGGTCGGACTGGATGCAGACCATCAGCCCGCTCGGGGCGCCGGGAGCAGCAGCCGCCACCGCGTCGGAGGCCGCCAGGAAGGCATCGTCGAGGCGGGCGGGAATGCCGGAGGTTTCGGCGCTTTGGCTGTCACGGGCGGCGGCGTAATCGAAGCCCTCGAACAGGGTGCCGGGATCCGCGGGCCCCTCTGCCACCGGCAGCAGCCCCTGGCCGGTCGCGTACAGCCGGGCTCCCGACACGCTGCGCACGGCCTTCATCGCGGCAACCAGCCCCAGATGCTGCGGCCAGATGCCGTTGATGTACCCGCCGCCGATCAGGTGGAGGGAAGACGCTTCGCGGACCTGCATCAGCCCGAGGTCGTAGCGCGGGGATCCGAAGTTCCGGACCAGGGCGCCGATGCGGTCCGCAGCCTCATCGAGGGGCAGCGAGCTGTGCTCGCCCATCAGCCGCCACAGCGTGTTGGTCACGCGCAGCCGGGGATGGAGCCCGGCAAAGAGGTGCTGGGCGCTGCCGGGATCGGGGCTGTCCAGCCAGACATCGGTGTCCGGATCCACCTCGGCCAGGTACCGCAGCCACGCTGCTGCAATGAATTCGTCACCGAAATTCGGGTACCCGGCAGAGCCGATCAAGTAGTGCGGGCGAGTATCCATCCAGCCAGACTAACCCGCATCCGGCCGTCGGCACGGCCAACGCCCGGGCGCGGGGAATCAGGACGCTTTGGCCTGCCTGCCGGCGGCCGGATAGTGGCCCCAGCCGCCGTGATCGATGTCGACGATCTGCCCGTCTTCGCCGTAACAGAAGGTCACCGGTTCGCCGAACTGCTCACAGCCCTCATCCGGGCACTTGTCGATGAGCTGTCCGGAATACTCGTCCGCGAAGGTGCGCTCCCACTCGTCCACCTTGCCCATCGCCCAGCCGTCGCCGGCCTCGGCCAGGTCCTGCAGCTCCTCCAGGGAGTAACGCCGGCCCGGCTCGGGATGCCGCACGTCGCCGTCGTGTGTGTTGGTGCCTGCCGTCATCGCTGCACTGACTCCTCACGCTTGTTGCTGACGCCCACCAATCTACTCCCGGGCGCCGACACCCCCTGCCTCCGGGCCCGGCGCGTCGGCGGCCGCCGGACCGGGCCCGCGGCTTCACCCCGCCACCGGACGAAGGCGATGGCGTAGTCTGGAGGAACCATGGCAGAAATCGATTTTTCCGCGGAGATCCGCGCCCTGCGTTCCACCTACTCGTCCATTGAGGAGGTCTCCAACGTCGAGGCCATCCGTGAGGACATCGAAGAGCTGAGCGAGATGGCCGGCGTCCCGGACCTGTGGGACGACCCCGCGGCCGCGCAGAAGATCACCTCCAAGCTTTCCCACCGCCAAAGCGAGCTGGAGCGGCTGGAAAAGCTGGCGGCGCGCATTGACGACCTCGAGGTGCTCGTGGAGCTGGCACAGGACGAAGCCGACGAGGACAGCCGCGCCGAAGCCGCGGCCGAACTCGAGTCCCTGCGGAAGGCCCTGACCCAGCTCGAAGTGGTGACCCTGCTCTCCGGCGACTACGACGAGCGCGAGGCCGTCGTCACGATCCGTGCCGGCGCCGGCGGCGTGGACGCCGCCGACTTCGCCGAAATGCTGCTGCGCATGTACCTGCGCTGGGCCGAGCGCCACGGCTACCCGACCCAGGTCCTGGACACCTCCTACGCCGAAGAGGCCGGACTGAAGTCGGCGACCTTCGAGGTCAAGGCGCCCTACGCGTACGGCACCCTCGCCGTCGAGGCCGGCACCCACCGCCTGGTGCGGATCAGTCCCTTCGACAACCAGGGCCGCCGCCAGACGTCCTTCGCCGCGGTCGAGGTCATTCCGCTGATCGAGGCCACCGACCACATCGACATCCCCGACAACGAGATCCGGGTGGACGTCTTCCGTTCCTCCGGCCCGGGCGGCCAGTCCGTGAACACCACCGACTCGGCGGTGCGCCTGACCCACATCCCCACCGGCGTCGTGGTCTCCATGCAGAACGAAAAGTCGCAGCTGCAGAACCGCGCCGCCGCGATGCGCGTGCTGCAGTCCCGCCTGCTGCTGCTGAAGAAGGAGCAGGAGGACGCCGAGAAGAAGGCGTTCGCCGGCGACGTCAAGGCCTCCTGGGGCGACCAGATGCGCTCCTACGTGCTGAATCCCTACCAGATGGTCAAGGACCTGCGCACCGAACACGAGGTCGGCAACACCTCCGCCGTGTTCGACGGTGAAATCGACGACTTCATCGACGCCGGCATCCGCTGGCGCGCCCACGGCAGCATCCCCGCCGCCAAGTAGCCGCGGGGCCCCGCTCCCGCTCCCGCTCCAGTTGCCGTGCCGGCTGAACCGGCGGGCCTTCCGCTCCGGGCCGGCGTTCCGTGCTAGGAATGCGCCACAGGCCGGCCGCGGATGCGAACCGCTTTCCGCCGCTGCCGGCGCCGCGCGGCGAAGGGAGCAGTCCGATGACTCAGGACAGGCTGGCGGGCCTCCGGGTGCTGGTCACCGGGGGAGCGGGAGGCATCGGCGCGGCCTGCGTCCGTGCCTTCGCGGAGCAGGGCGCGGCGGTCACCGTGGCCGACGTCGACGGCGACGCCGCGCGGAAGGTCGCCGACGACGCCGGCGGCACCGCCTGGACGGTGGACCTGACGGACACCGGGGCGCTGGAGCAGCTGCAGCTCGACACCGACGTGCTGGTCAACAACGCCGGCATCCAGCGGGTGGCCCCCATCGAGGAGTTCGACCCCGGGGCGTTCCGGCTGATCCACCGGCTGATGGTCGAGGCCCCCTTCCTCCTGATCCGCGCCGCCCTGCCCGGCATGTACGCGCGCGGTTTCGGCCGCATCATCAACATCTCCAGCGTGCACGGGCTGCGGGCCTCGGCCAACAAGTCGGCGTACGTCAGCGCCAAGCACGCCCTCGAGGGGCTGTCCAAGGTCTGTGCCCTGGAGGGCGCCGCCCACGGCGTCACGTCCAACTGCATCAGCCCGGCCTATGTCCGCACACCCCTGGTTGAAGGGCAGATCGCGGATCAGGCGCGGCTCCACGGCATTGCGGAGGAGGAGGTGCTGGCGCGCATCATGCTGGCGGAGCAGGCGGTCAAGCGCCTGGTCGAGCCCGACGAGGTCGCCGCCCTCGCGGTCTGGCTCGCGGGCCCGGACGCCGGGATGGCCACCGGAGCGTCGTACCCGCTCGACGGCGGCTGGAGCAGCCGGTGACCGCCGGTCCCGTTCGGCGACACACGCAGCCGAACGCGACGGATTCTCCTGCGGTGCCGATATAGTCGACTAGCCGGTGCCCCATATCCCGACCCAGGCCCGTGCCCCGGCCGCAGAAGATGGGCACAAAGAGCCATGATCACATTTGACAACGTAACCAAGGTCTATGACCGTACCTCGCGTCCGGCGCTGAGCAACGTGAACCTGGAGGTCGACCGGGGCGAGTTCGTCTTCCTGGTCGGTGCCTCCGGCTCCGGCAAGTCGACCTTCATCCGCCTCGTGCTCAAGGAAGAGCACGCAACCCGCGGCACGGTCTACGTGGCCGGCGCCAACGTGGCGCGCATTCCCGGCTGGCGGGTGCCGCGCCTGCGCCGCAACATCGGCGTCGTGTTCCAGGATTTCCGGCTGCTGCCCAACAAGACGGTCTTCCAGAACGTGGCCTTCGCCATGCAGGTGATCGGCCGCAGCCGCGCCGTCATCCGGGATTCCGTCCCCGAAGTGCTCAAGACCGTGGGCCTGGAAGGCAAGGATGGCCGGCTGCCGCATGAGCTTTCCGGCGGCGAGCAGCAGCGCGTGGCAATTGCCCGCGCAATCGTGAACCGCCCGGGCATCCTGCTGGCCGACGAACCGACCGGAAACCTCGATCCCGCCACGTCGCTGGGCATCATGAAGGTCCTGGACCGGATCAACCAGAACGGCACCACCGTGGTGATGGCCACCCACGACGACGACATCGTCAACGCCATGCGCAAGCGCGTGGTGGAGCTGCGCTCCGGCAAGGTGGTCCGCGACGAGCGTGAAGGCATCTATCTGGGTGAGCCGCCGGCCGCCGACGCCGCCGCCGAGACGGCCGCAGCCGGCGATCCCGGCAGGCCCGCAGACGACGGCGGCGCCGTCACCGGTAAGGGGAACACGGAATGAGACTTGCCTTTGTCCTGGGGGAGATCGGCTCCGGCATCAGGCGCAACCTCTCGATGGTCGTCTCGGTGGTCCTGGTGACCTTCGTGTCGCTGACCTTCGTGGGGGCCGCGGCGATGCTGCAGATGCAGATCGGCCAGATGAAGGGTTACTGGTACGACCGGGTGCAGGTTGCGGTCTTCCTGTGCGTGGACGAATACTCCTCGCCCAACTGCTCGGGCGGCGCCGTGACCGACGAACAGCGCGAGGCGATCGAGGAACGCCTGACCTCCCCGGCCTTCGCGGAGTACGTCGACACGGTGCACTACGAGGACCAGCAGACGGCGCTGGGCCACTTCCAGGACCAGTTCGCGAACTCACCCATCGTGGACCAGGTCACGGCCGAACAGCTGCCCGAGTCCTTCCGGGTCGGCCTGGTGGACCCGGAGAAGTACGAGGTCATCAACGAAGCCTTCTCCTCGATGCCCGGCGTCGATGAGGTCAGCGACCAGCGTGAACTGCTGGAGAAGGTCTTCTCCGTGATGAACGGCGCCTCGGTGGTGGCCGTCCTGCTGGCCGCCGTCATGCTCGTCTGCGCCATCCTCCTGGTGGCCACCACCATCCGCCTCTCCGCCTTCAGCCGCCGCCGGGAAACCGGCATCATGCGCCTGGTCGGCGCCTCGAAGGCCGTGATCCAGCTGCCGTTCGTCCTGGAGGGCGTCATTGCCGCGGTGATCGGGGCGCTGCTCGCATCGGTTACCCTATGGGGACTGGCCCGGTTCGGCATCACCCGGCTGGCCGAGATGTATCCCGACACCGCGTTCATCTCGGCGCAGCAGGTGCTGCTGCTCAGCCCTGCACTACTTCTTCTCGGCGCGCTGCTTGCGGGGGTATCCTCGCTCTTGACGCTCCGGCGGTACCTCAAGGTGTAGGCGGATGCAGCCACGAATTTGCGGTACACAGAAACATCGAATGAACACTATTGGGGAGCCGTTGGTATGCAGGTAGCTGCTGGTAAGCGCCGGAGCGCGCGGATGCTCGTGGCGTGGCTTGCCGCTGCCCTGGCACTGGCCCTGGTGATGCCCTTCAGCGGCACCGCCGAGGCGGACGAGCTGGATCAGCGCAAGGCGGAGCTCGACGCCGCCCAGCAGCAGGTGCAGGCCGAGTATGAATACCTCGACGCCGACATCGCCCGGACCGTTGCCGAGCTGTCGCTGCTGCGCGGCCAGCTGCCGGCCCGCCAGGAGGCCCTGACCGCTGCCGAAGGGCGCGTCGACGCCGCCGCAGCCAAGGTGGCGGACCTCCGCGACCGGCTGGCGCTTGCCCAGGAGACCCGCAACTCGCTCACCGCCCAGATCGAACGGGACGCCCAGGCCATGACCGAGGCCGAGCGCAAGGTGGGGCAGATTGCCAGCCAGGCGTACAAGAACGGCGGCATGCCGTCCAGCCTCTCCCTGATGCTGGGAGCCGACGGCGCCGAGAGCCTCAGCGGCTCCATGGGCCTTGCCGAACACGCACTGCGGAACCAGAATGCCGCCCTGGCTCGACTGTCCGAGCAGAACGCCACCAACGTGAACTCCGAGGCCCGGCTGGCCGCGGTCGAAGAGGAAATCACCGACCTGGAGAACCAGGCCACCACCGCGCTGGAGGCCGAGGAGGCAGCACGCAGCGAGGCGGCAGCCGAGAAGGAGAAGCTTGACGGGCTCATCGGCGAGACCGAAACGCTGAACAACCAGCTGGAGGAGCAGAAGCCGGCCATCCAGGCCAAGCTCAGCAATATTCAGGCCCAGCAGCAGCAGGTCACCAACGACATTGCCGAGCGGCAGCGGCGCCAGCTTGAAGAGGCCCGGCGCGCCGCCGAGGAAGCCGCCCGCCGCGCGGCCGAGGAAGCCGCCCGCAACGGCCAGGGCGGCGTCGCCCCGCAGGCGCCGGTGGCTCCGTCCGCACCGAGCGCCTTCGGCCTGCGCCACCCCGTCAACGCTCCGATCTCGTCCGGGTTCGGCTGGCGGGCCACACCGGCGGGCACCATCGATTTCCTGGGCAGCGGAGGCTATCTGCACTCCGGCATCGACTACGGCGCCCGCTGCGGCACCCCCGTCTACGCTCCGGCAGCCGGCGACGTCTGGCGGGCGGACCAGGGCGGCGGGGAAATGATCGGCACGGGCAACCGGGTGGTCCTGAACCACGGGGTCATCGGCACCAACGTCCTGGCCACGAACTACTACCACCTGAGCAGCTTCACGGTCTCGGTGGGACAGTACGTGCAGGCCGGACAGCTGATCGGCTACGTGGGCACCACCGGTAACTCCACCGGCTGCCACCTGCACTTCGAGACCATGCTCAACGGCAGCCTCGTCGATCCGATGGGCCTGCTCTAGCCGCGCCGCCGCACGGCCGCGTCCGGGCCCGGGGGAGGGCAGGGCCTACAATGGAGAGTCCTGCACCCCGGAGATAAAGGAGCGTTTCCGTGCCCAAGGAAAGTGGCCGGAAGGTCGTTGCGACCAACCGCAAGGCCCGGCACAACTACGAAATCCTTGACACCTATGAGGCGGGGATGGTGCTGATGGGCACCGAGGTCAAGTCGCTGCGGGAAGGCCGGGCGTCCCTGGTGGACGGCTTCGGGACGTTCTACAACGACGAGCTGTGGCTGGAAGCGGCCTACATACCCGAATACCTCAACGGCAGCTGGACCAACCACGCCGCCCGCCGCCGCCGGAAGCTGCTGCTGCATCGGGAGCAGCTGGAAAAGATCGCGCAGAAGACACGGGAGACCGGCTTCACCATTGTGCCGCTGCAGCTCTATTTCGTGGACGGACGCGCCAAGGTGGAGATCGCCGTCGCCCGCGGCAAGCGGGACTACGACAAGCGGCAGGCCCTGCGCGAGCGGCAGGACAACCGGGAGGCGCAGCGCGCGATGCGGGAGAAGAACCTCGGATGAGCGGTACCTTCTGGGAGCCCCAGGAAGAGGAAGAGACCGAGGCAAAGACCCGCATCCCGCTGTGGTGCTGGCCGGTCATCGTCCTCGACCTGCTGCTCGTGCTGGCCCTGGCCCCGGTCGCGATCCTCGTCGTCGTGCCTTTCTTCGCCGTGTACTGGATCGCGCTGGCACAGTTCGTCGTCTGGATTTCGCCGCTCCTGGTGGCCCTGAACGTCGCCCAGTTCGCCTGGGCATTCCGGCGCCGGCAGGCGGGAATCACCGGCCTGTCCATCCTGGGCGTGCTGATGGCCGTGGTCGCCTGGATCCTGGTGCTGGCCTGGCAGGCGCCGGTGGTCGTCTTCGGAGTCCAGCTGTAGCCGCCGGGAATACCCTCCGACCGGCGTAGGTTATACTGGGTGTCCGCGCTTCGGCGCGGCGCAGCCGGGAAACCGGCCGCGGTTGGCAACTGAATACGGGGATGATCGGTTTCGACGATGTTTGTCGCGACAGGGGAAGCGGGCCGAGGATGCAGAGTTATCTCGTAAACGCTCTCTGCAAACCAATAAGTGCCGAATCCAAGCGCACTGACTTCGCTCTCGCTGCCTAAGCAGCGGGCATAGTCCGTCAGCCCGGGGATGCTCTCGCCCCGGATCCTGGCGTCATTTAGAGAGCCACTGCTGGACACCTTCGCCGTCGGGGTGTCCGGGACTCTTAGACGGCTGGGCCCGGATCAGCCACTCGTTCGCGAAGATGGCTGGGGCCAAGAAAATCCGACGCGGACTGCGCCCGGAGAAGCCCTGACAACACGACATCGGACGGGGGTTCGATTCCCCCCATCTCCACGAGAAAGGCCCCGGATTTCCGGGGCCTTTTCCGTGCCCGGGTACAGGGCCCGAGGTCGCCGCGGCAGCCGTGACATTTGTCTCCCGGGGCGCCCCTGCCGCCTCCCGCGGGCCCGGGCGGCGGGGAAGCAGCCGTCGGCTTGGTAAGCTGGTAGCCGGCCAGCCGCGGACCCGCCGGGCTTCGACGGGAGCCATCCGGCCCGCTGCTGCTGCCCCTTTCCACCGCACCCACCACCACTGTTCAGCTGCTCCGTTTCCGACTGCCCGCGAGGCGGGGGGACGGCTCCTGAGACGTGCCCGGGATCCGGCGGCGGGAAGAACCGCACCACCGTAGGAGACCCCCCACCCCCATGCACACCGCCACCGTTTCCTCCCCCCGCGACGAGCTCTGGAACCGCCGCTACGAGCCGAACGTAGCCGCAGTCAACGAACTCTGCGATGCGCTGAAGGAGCTCAAGCCGGGCTCCGAAGTGCCCTACGTCGATCCGATGCATGACATCGACGAATGCCGGATCATCAGCCTGTTCTCCAACAACGGCGGCGAGCCGGACCCCTCCGGGTTCATCACTCCGGGCCCGGGCGAGGCGGCGACCCGCCTGCTGGGCGTGCATTGGAAGGCCGGACTGCATCCGCGATACGTCATGCCCTGGAACACCTACCCGTGGTTCCTGCCGGGCCAGGACGACGCGAAGCTCACCAAGGAGCAGGTCGCCGAGGGACTGAAACCGCTGCTGCGCCTGCTGGCCATCGTGCCGCGCGCCTCGGCCATCGTGGCCCACGGCGCGGAGGCTCAGCGCCTGGCCGCCGCCTTCCTGAAGACCGAGAACCGGATGATCTACCGCCGCAGCCTGAAGGTTTACAAGGTCCGTTCCCTGGTGGGGCGTTCCTTTGGCACGACGCCGGAACGGCAGGAGATCTCGCTGGCGGAAATGAGCCTGGCCTACAAGGACGCGATGGCCCGTACGGGCATCAGCGGCAGGTAGCCGGCACACGCGGAAGGAGGGCACGGACCACAGGTCCGTGCCCTCCTTCGTCGTTCCGGGCCTACTCCGCGAAGGCGGCCCGCAGGTTCTGCTCCTGGTCCTTCGAGAGGTTGGTGTAGATCAGGCTGGCCCCCGTGTAGCCCTTGAACGCGTCGGCCACCCGGTCCTCCACCGCGTCGGAGGACAGCACGAACAGCGCCGAGGTGCCGGGGGTGACCTCCTGGCGGACCTGCTTGATGAAGTTGTCGTCGATGCCGACGTCGACCATCGAACCGGTCATCGCACCGATCGCGGCGCCCACCGCGGCGCCGATCAGCGGGATGAAGAAGATCAGGCCGAACAGCAGGCCCCAGAATCCGCCGCCCAGGGCGCCGGCCCCGACCGTGTTGTGTTCCTGGACGGTCTTGGGCTTCTTCCGGCCCTCGGGCCAGGTGACAATGGCCTCGTCCTGCACGTTGATCAGGCCCTGCGACTGCAGGCTGGCAAGGGTCTGGGTGGCCTTCTCCGCCTCACCTGCATCCGAGAATTTCCAAACGGTCAATGTTGCCATAGGAAGACTCCAAACGATTCGGGATCCAGGCGCACACCCTCTGTCCCGTCCGGGGATTCGGGCCGGCCTGGCGGGTATCGACCACAGTAGTGACGGGGCCGTGCGCGGAACAAGACACGAGGCGCGGAGCCGGCCGTCCGGCGGCAAACCGGTCCCTTTCCGCCCCTGCGCGGCCTAGATGTAACTCTTACGGTCGTTGTGAACGCGTTCTATGGGTGAGCGTCCCTCGATCCCGGTATGGGGTCGGTGATGATTGTAGTGATGGAGCCAGGCATC
>NZ_JBNHIA010000008.1:0-92729 GCF_059092805.1 Arthrobacter sp. Y3222053
CATCACTACAATTATCACCGACCCCATACCGGGATCGAGGGACGCTCACCCATAGAACGCGTTCACAACGACCGTAAGAGTTACATCTAGGCCGCGCCGGTCCCGCCGCTGCCCGGTTCCGTCGCCCGCCCTTCGCCTGCGCCGTCCTGCCCGGACTGCCGGATGAACCGGCGGGCCAGGTCGACAAACTCGGCCGCACGTTCAATCTGCGGCATGTGCCCGGTATTGGGGAAGATGTGGCTCTGCGCGTTGGGCAGGGCGGCGAGCGCGGCGTCCAACTGGCTGTTCGGCAGGATCCGGTCAGCGTCGCCCCACACCACCAGGGTGGGCAGGCCCAGGCCGGCGACGACCTCCAGCAGCTCGGCGCGCCAGCGCCGGTAGACCCCGGCGTAGGGCAGTCCCAGGCCAAGGGTCACGGTGGCGAACGTGGCGAGATGGTCCGGCTGGCGTCCCACCTGCGCCGCGTGCCGCAGCCGGGCCTCGGTGGCGTGCGCGGGGTCGAAGAACAGGCGCCGGTTGGCCTGCGCTCCCGCTTCCCGCGCACGCTGCCGGAAGCGCGGCCCCACGCGCGGCAGGCGGGTTGCCAGGCTCAGCACGACGGGGGCCAGGGACAGCTTGGCCACCCGCCCGAAGCCGGCGCTGTTGACCAGCACCAGGCTGGCCACGCGTCGGGGGTACCGGGCGGCAAACTGCATGGCCACCGCCCCGCCCAGGGAGTTGCCCATGACGTGGACGGGCCGGTCCTCCCCCACGGCGTCCAGCACCGTCGCCGCAGCGGCGGCATACCAGGCCAGGCTGGGGCGAACCGTGCCCTTCGGGCTCAGCCCGAACCCGGGGTGGTCGCTGCTGATGACCCGGTGGTCGGCCGCCAGCAGGTCATGGGCGTCCTGCCAGTCTTCAAGGCTGCGCCCCACCCCGTGCAGCAGCAGGACCGGAGGGCCGGACGCGGGCCCGGAGACCCGCACCCGCAGCGGCGTGCCCTCCACCAGGATCCACCGGGCGTCCTCCACACTCATTCCGCGCCGCCGGCCCGGGCTGCTGCCGCATCCCCAATGCCCGAGAGCCCGGCGCCGACAATGACGATGCCGACGTCGGGGCCGGCCTCGATTCCCTGGGGTGCGCTGCTCATGCGCTCCAGTCTGGACCACGCGGCGCCCGCACACGTACTGCCCGGCCGGTGCGCGCGTCGCCTGCGGCCGCCCGCCCGCCGGGCGCGTGCCGGGAAAGCGCTCAGGAGGAGGCGGGCTCGGCGAGGGGTTCAGGCCGCGGGGCCGACGGCGATCCGGTCCCACTTGTCGGCTTCGTCCCACCGGACGTAGAGGTGGCCGGGCGGCTCCGTGCCGCCGTGCTTGTACATGTGGAACTCCACCCCCTCGCCGGGTGCCAGGTCCATTCCCGCGGGGAGGTTCTTCGTTTGGACTCCCACCTGGGATCCGTCCACGACCACGTTGTGCAGCTCGCGGTCACTGGTGTTGCGCAGCACGTACATGTCTTCGGCCGGGTGTTCCACCCGCAGGACGGTACTCATGGCAGCCTCCGGTCTTCCCGGCCGGCGGGCCGCCGGCCGTTGCACGGTACGGCTCCACGGTACGTCCGGCGCGGGCGGCAGTTGAAGGACCCGCCGGCACTTGCGGCCCCGCACGCCCCATGACGGCACGGCGTCCCGGGTGCGGCGCTAGTGGCCGCCGCGGTCCAGGGTAACGGTGCGCAGGTCCAGGCGGCGCAGCACCCGGTCCACAGCCTCCGGGTCGACGCCGGGCTGGCGGCGGGCGGCCAGCACCTCGCGCCGGGCGGCGGCCAAGGCCTCCCGCTGCACCTGGTCCATCACCTCGAGGGTGGCCTTCAGCGCCAGCATCTTCTCCGGGTCGGATTCAAAGTCGCGTTCCAGGATGGTGTGCAGCGAGGACATCCGGCGGGCCAGCGCGGCGCGGCGCTCCGGCGGGAGCTGCTGCGCCGCCGTCGAGCGTTTCATGGTCTCCAGCGCCACCTTCTCGGCCCGCCGCGCCAGGTCGCGTTCCTTGGCCGCCGCCGCGCGGTGGTCGTCCGGCAGGTTCAGCGCCCGCATCAGCCGCCCCAGGGTGAGTCCGGGCAGCACCAGGGTCACCAGCAGCACGGAGCAGGCCGCGGCGATGATGAAGTTGCGCCCCTCCAGCGGTTCCCCGGCGTCGGTGGCCGAGGGCAGCGCCAGGGCCAGCGCCAGCGTGGCCAGCCCGCGCATGCCGCACCAGCTGAGGACCAGCACTTCCCTGAGGGAGCCGGGTGCCTGGTTGCGCTTCTCCACGCCGCCGAACCTGTAGATGCCGTACATCCAGAGGAAGCGCACCAGCACCACGGCGGCGCAGATCGCGATGATGCCGGGAATGAAGCCGAGGATGTCGCGTCCCTCGTCCTCGATGACGTAGCGCATCTCGATGCCCACCAGGCCGAAGGCGGCACCGGTGGTCAGCAGTTCCACCACTTCCCAGAACGCGGTGCGCGTCAGCCGCTCCTCCGAGTCCTGCGGCCGCGCCCGGCGGCCCAGCTCCAGCGCGGTGACGACGACGGCGACCACCCCGGAGAAGTGCAGCTCCTCGGCCAGCAGGTACACCGCGTACGGCGCCACCAGGGTCACTGCCGACCGGGCGACCAGGTTCGGCACGAACCGGTTCAGCGCCCCGACCAGCCAGCCCATGGCCAGGCCCAGCAGGACGGCACCGGCCGCCCCGAGCAGGAACCGCGGCACCACGTCCCAGCCGACTTCGCCGCCGCTGAGCGTCGCGGTGACCGCGGCTTGGAAGATCACGATGGCGATCGCGTCGTTGAACAGGCCCTCGGTCTGCAGGACGCTGATCAATCGGCGCGGCATCTTCACCTTGCCGGCCACGGCCTCCACGGCCACCGGATCCGGCGGCGCGACGATGGCGCCCAGCGCGATGGCGGCGGGCAGCGCAATGGCCGGGACCATCAGCAGCGTGACGCCGGCGACGACGGCGACGGTCACCGCCACCAGCGCGACGGCCAGCAGCACCAGGGAGCGCCAGCGCAGCCGGAACACGGACCAGGAACTGCGCTGCGCGGCTGCGTAGAGCAGCGGCGGCAGGAACAGCGGCAGGATCAGCTCCGGATCGATGTGGATTTCCGGAATGATCGGCAGGAACGCCACCAGCGCGGAGAACACCAGCATGAGCACCGGATAGGGCAGCCGGATCCGTTCCCCGATTCCCACCACCAGCACGGTTCCGAACAGCAGGAACACGAGAAGGATCAGGAACTCCACGGCGGTGCCTCCTCCGCATGGCGGGGAACGCACCGTGCCGGGCGTCGTTCCCCAGATGTGACTGGTTGCCTGAGGAAACTTTATCGGAGGAAGCTGGACGTTACGTGAGGTGGGTGGGGGCGAAGAGCCGCAGCAGCGTCTCGACGACGACGACGTTGGGGCCCTCCGCCGCGAACGATTCTTCCAGCGCGGCTCGCACGCCCTCGGGCCCGGTACGGCGGGCCGGCACCGCGAAGGATTCGGCCAGCTGCACGAAGTCGGGGCGGGCCAGTTCGGTGGCGGTGGCCTTGCCGAACGCATCGGTCATGTACTCGCGCAGGATGCCGTAGCCGCCGTCGTCGACGATCAGCCAGGTGACCGGCAGATCATGCTGGCGTGCGGTGGCCAGCTCGGCGATGGAGTACATGGCCGAGCCGTCGCCGGAGACGGCGAGCACCCGTTCACCCAGCCCGACGGCGGCGCCGAGCGCACCCGGGAACCCGTAGCCGAGCCCGCCCGCGCCCTGCGCGGAGTGGAAGGCCCCGCTGCGCGCATCCCAGCAGCTCCAGGCCCAGTAGGCGGCGATGGTCATGTCCCAGAAGGTCTGCATGGTATCCGGCACCGCGGCGCGGATGTCGTCCATGAACCGGCGCTCCAGGCCCAGGTCCTGGCTGTCCAGCCGGGCCCGGACCCTGGCCAGTGTGTCGGCCACGACCTGCTCGGCGGTGCGTCCGTGCCAGTCCGGTTCCCGGCCGGCCGGCGTGGGCGCCAGCGCCTCGTCCAGGGCAGTCAGTGCCTGCCCGGCGTCGGCCCGGATGCCCAGGCCGGGGCGGTTGGACTCCAGCACCCTGGGTTCGGCGTCGATCTGGATGATCCGTCCGCGCGGCTCCATGGTGAAGTAGTTGCTCGTCACCTCGCCCAGGGAGGAGCCGACGACGATCAGCACGTCGGCGCCTTCCAGCACGTCGGTGACGTGCCGGTCCTCGACCCAGGACTGCAGCGAGAGCGGATGCTCCCACGGGAACGCGCCCTTGCCGCCGGGCGAGCACACCACGGGTGCACGCAGCTTCTCGGCAATGGAACGCAGCTGCGCCTCGGCCCCGCCGCGGCGGGTGCCCCCGCCGGCGATGATCGCCGGCCGCCGGGCTTCACCCAGCCAGCGCACCGCCTCGCGGACGAGTTCGATCCGCGGCGGGTTGTCGAACGGCTCGGCGAGGGCGTCCTCGACGGCCGGGACCATCACCGGGTTCAGCAGCACGTTCTGCGGAATCTCGATCCACACCGGCCCGGCGGGCGAGGAGATCGCCTCGGTCCAGGCGTCCTGGATGGCTGACGGGATGCCGGAGGCGTGCTGGATCAGCCGCTGGCTCTTCGTGACGTTCGCGGCCGAGGCCTTCTGGTCATCGAGCTGGTGCAGCATGCCCCGGCGTCGGGCGCCCAGGCCCTCGATCGGAATCTGGCTGGCCACCACCACCATCGGCACACCGGTGGCGTAGGCCTCCTGCAGCCCGGCCAGCGCGGTCAGGGCGCCGGGGCCGGTGGACAGGAACAGCACGCCCACCTTGCCGGTCGCCCGGGAGAACCCGTCGGCGGCGAAGGCGGAGTTGTTCTCCACCCGGGAGGACACGAACTCCAGGGGGGAACGGGAAAGGGCATCGAACAGTCCCAGGGCGTGCTGCCCGGGAATGCCGAACACCGTGGTGGCGCCCAGCGCGGAGAGGGTCTCGACGACGAGGTCGCCGCCGTTGCGGACGGGTGTGCCGGGCGCCGGGGTGCTCACTCGGACAGGCCCATCAGGGTGATCAGGTCGTATGCCACGTGGGAGGCGGCGACGCCGGTCAGCTCGGCGTGGTCGTAGGCCGGGGAGACCTCGACCAGGTCGGCGCCCACCAGGTTCATGCCGCGCAGCCCGCGCAGGATCTCCAGCAGCTCGCGGCTGGTCATGCCGCCGGCCTCGGGGGTGCCGGTGCCCGGCGCGTGGGCCGGATCCAACACGTCGATGTCCACGGAGATGTACAGCGGACGGTTGCCGATCCGGTCCCGCAGCTTGGCGACGACCTCGTCCACGCCCTGGCGGAAGACATCGGAGGAGGTGACGATGCCGAAGCCGAAGCGGCGGTCCTCCTCCAGGTCCTTCTTGCCGTACAGGGGGCCGCGGGTGCCCACGTGGGAGATGGCCTCCGTGTCGAGGATGCCCTCTTCAACGGCGCGGCGGAACGGGGTGCCGTGGGTGTACTCGGCACCGAAGTAGGTGTCCCACGTGTCGAGGTGCGCATCAAAGTGCAGCATGGCCACGGGCTCGCCGGCCCGCTCGGCGGCGGCGCGCAGCAGCGGCAGGGCGATGGTGTGGTCCCCGCCCAGGGTCAGCAGCTTGGAGCCGTTCCCGGTCAGGTCCAGGGCGTTCTGCTGGATGGTCTCGATCGCCTCGTTGATGTTGAACGGGTTCACGGCCATGTCGCCGGCGTCGGCCACCTGCAGGTTCGCGAACGGCGAGGTGTCCATCGCCGGGTTGTAGGGGCGCAGCAGGCGGGAGGACTCACGGATGTGGTTGGCGCCGAAGCGTGCGCCGGGGCGGTAGGAGACGCCGGTGTCGAACGGCACGCCGACGATGGACACGTCCGCGCGCTCCACCTGGTCCAGACGGGGCAGGCGGGCGTAGGTGGCGGCTCCGGCGTAGCGCGGCACCTGCGCCGCGTCGATGGGTCCAATGTTGCCGTTCTCGCTGATCCGCGGCGGGTTCTGCATCGCTTTTTCTCTCCGCAATCCGGGCGGCGGCCGATGGCCTCGCCGCCCTGTGGTGCCTGTCCCCCCGCACGGGCAGGGGAACACAGGTTTTCTAATGGGAATCAAATGTTTAGTCGAAGGCTAAAGTGGAAGTGTGGTCTGCGTCAAGACTAGGCTGGGGCCATGGCCCACCAGGTTTCCACCGCCGCAGGTTCCTACGACGTCGACGTCCTCATTGTGGGCGCAGGTCCCACCGGACTGGCCCTGGCCGCCCAGCTGGCAGCCTACGGCACCAGCTTCCGGATCCTCGACCGCCGCATGCGTCCCGTGGAGGAGTCCCGCGCCCTGGCCATCCAGCCGCGCACCCTGGAGGCCCTGCGCCCCTTCGGCGTGAGCGCCGAGCTCGCCGCAGCGGGAACGCCCGCCCGCCGGCTCCAGCTGCACCTGCCCGAGGAGAACCTCGACGTCGACCTGTTCGACGCCGGGCTGGAGGACACGGAATACGGCCACCTGCTGTTCCTGCCGCAGTCCGAAACCGAACTGGCCCTCATCCGCCACCTCGGCAGCCGCGGTGTCCGGGTGGAGCGCGGCGTCGAACTGATGGACCTGCAGCGGCTGGACCCTGAAGATCCCTTCGCCGGCATGGAGGCGCGGATCCAGCGCATGGACCGCGGAATCGAGCGGATCCGGGCCCGCTACGTGGTGGGCGCCGACGGCGTCGACAGCACCGTACGGGCCAAGGCCGGCATGGATTTCCGCGGCGGCCGTTACCCGGACACCTTCGTCGTGGCCGATCTGGAAGTCGACGGCGTGCAGCCGGACACCGTGCACGCTTATCCGGCCGAGGACGGCTTCCTGTTCCTCTTCCCGCTCGGCCGCCCGGCCGGCTGGCGGATGATCAGCATCCGCGAGCGCGGCGACGACTCCGCCCTGGACACCGCGTCCCTGCAGCGGATCGTGGACCGGTTCAGCGACGGCGAGGTGACTGTCCGCGACCCGCAGTGGATCAGCACCTTCCGGCTCTCGCACCAGATCGCCGAGTACTTCCAGAACGGCTCGGTCTTCCTCGCCGGCGACGCCGCCCACGTGCACTCCCCGGTTGCCGCCCAGGGCATGAACACCGGCATTCAGGACGCCCTGAACCTGGGCTGGAAACTCGCCCTCGGTGCCCGCGGCCTGGCCAGCGACGACCTGATCGACAGCTACGACGCCGAACGGCGGCCGGTGGCCAAGGACATCCTGGGCTTCACCGACCGGATCTTCCGCCTCGCCACCAGCCGCAACGCACTGATGAAGCTGCCGCGCACCAAGCTGCTGCCGTTGCTGGCCCCGCGGGCCACCGGCATCACCCCGCTGCGCTCGGCCGTGTACCGCCGCGTCTCGCAGCTGGGCATCGGCTACCGCGGCAGCGACATGACCGACAGCAACGGCTTCCCGTTCCCCGGGGCTCCCCGCCCGGGCGACCGGCTGCCGGACGCCGAGGTACTTCGGGACGGCGCCCGCCGCCGCCTGCACGACGTGGTGGCCGCGCCCGGCTTCCACGTGCTGCTCACCGGCCAGGGCTGGGACGACGACGCCGCGGCCCGGCTGGCCGCCGAGCTGCCCCGGCTCACCGGGCTGCTCTCCGTCCACCGGCTGGTTCCCGGCAGCCCGATCGCGGCGGCGGCACCCGGCGTCGTCCAGGACACCACCGGCGATGCCCTCCGCCGGCTCGGCGTCCGCGCCCAGCGCCCGGCGCTGCTGGTGATCCGCCCTGACGGGCATATCGGCTACCGGTCGACCGGCACCGAGCTGGACGGCGCCGTCGCATACCTGCGCCGGCTCACCGCCGCCTCCGGCTCCGCGGCCGCGGGCTCCGCTGCGCCTGCCGTTTCAGGCTGAAAGGCCGGCCGGACCGGACCGTCAACTTCAGCGGACGCCCGGGCTGACCAGGGTCCAGATCACCACGGCTTCCTCGTCGGCGGGGTTGGACCATGAGTGCGGCTCCCGGCCGGGGAAGGTGACCGTGTCACCCTCCCCCAGTTCCATGGTGGCGTTGCCGAAGATGAGCACCAGCCGGCCGGCGACCACGTGGAGGACCTCGACGTCGCAGTCCACGCTGTAGAGGTCGGCCTCGCCGGCACCGCCGGGCGTGATCACCGACCGGACCACCTGCACCCGCCGTTCCGTGCGGGCACTGACCAGCCGCTCATTGATGCCGTGCCCGCCGAGGCTGATCCGCGGGGCCTCGCTCCAGCGGATAAGCTGGGTATCCGGTGCGTTAAACAGATCTCCGATGGAAATCGACAACACCTGGCACAGGGTCAGCAGCGAGGCGACCGACGGCGACGTCAGGTCCCGTTCCACCCGGCTCAGGAATCCCTTGGTCAGGCCGGTGGCGTCGGCAACCTGCTCAATGGTCAGGTGCCTGGCCTGCCGCGCTGCCCGGATCCGCGGTCCGATCGCAACCGTTTCGTCCTTCGGTTCAACGGGCAGTGCCTTCATGGTGGGGCGGATCCTTTCGAGGAGCAGCACCGGTAACGGTGCGGCAGCGAGACTGACCTAGAGCATATCCAGCCCGCTGTGCCGATCCGGCTCCGGGCCCCGCGCCCCTGTGTTGCAGAACGGACACATTGGGCGAAAACGTTGACCGGATTCCGTCCGGAGAACTAGCGTATCGGTAAACATCTGTTTTCCAAGGGGCAATTTATGTCCCCTTACCGGCAGGAACGCTATGGAATATCTGAACGCCGCCATCGTGGTGGCCTATCTCGTGGGCATGCTCGCCTTCGGCTGGTGGGGCAAAGCCCGCACCCGGAACGAAAGCGACTACCTGGTGGCCGGCCGCCGCCTGGGCCCCTTCTTCTACACCGGCACCATGGCCGCGGTCGTGCTCGGCGGCGCCTCCACCGTGGGCGGCGTGGGCCTGGGCTACCAGTACGGCATCTCCGGCATGTGGCTGGTCGTCGCCATCGGCGTCGGCGTGCTCCTGCTGAGCCTGCTGTTCGCCTCCACGCTGCAGAAGCTGAAGATCTACACCGTCTCGCAGATGCTCAGCCTGCGCTACGGCCGGACCTCGACGCAGGTCTCCTCGATCGTCATGCTGGCCTACACCCTGATGCTGTGCGCCACCTCCACCGGCGCCTACGCGACCATCTTCGTAGTCCTCTTCGGCTGGGAGCGCTGGATGGCGATCGCCGTGGGCGGCGCCGTCGTGCTGATCTACTCCACGATCGGCGGTATGTGGTCCATCACCCTGGCGGACATGGCCCAGTTCATCATCAAGACCATCGGCGTGTTCGCGCTGATGCTGCCCTTCACCTTCGCCGACGCCGGCGGGCTGGACGGCATCCGTGAGCGGGTCGACGCCGAGTTCTTCAACATCACCGGCATCGGCGCGCAGAGCATCATCACCTACTTCGTGGTCTACACGCTGGGCCTGCTGATCGGCCAGGACATCTGGCAGCGCGTCTTCACCGCCCGCACCCCGCTGATCGCCCGCTGGGGCGGCACCGCCGCCGGCATCTACTGCATCCTTTACGGCGTGGCCGGCGCGCTGATCGGCATGGCCGCCTCGGTGGTCCTGCCCGGCGTCGAATCCAAGGACGATGTCTACGCCGACGTCGCGATGAACCTGCTGCCGGTGGGCATCGGCGGCCTGGTGCTCGCCGCCGCCGTCGCCGCCATGATGTCCACCGCCTCCGGCTCGCTGATCGCCGCAGCCACGGTGGCCCGCGCCGACGTCGTGCCGTTCGTCCGCGGCTGGTTCGGCAAGCGCGCCGCCGCCTCCACCGGCAACCCGGAGCACGACGTCGCCCGCAACCGGGCCTGGGTGCTCGGGCTGGGCCTGGTGTCGATCCTGCTGGCCATCCTGGTCCAGGACGTGGTCGCCGCCCTGACCATCGCCTACGACATCCTGGTCGGCGGCCTGCTGGTTGCCATCCTGGGCGGCCTGTTCTGGAAGCGCGGCACCGGCCAGGGCGCCGCAGCGTCCATGGCGGTGGGCACCGTGGTCACCCTGACCACCATGATCTACCTCGAGGTCACCGCGGAGCAGCAGTACGACGGCATCTACGCCAATGAGCCGATCTACTTCGGCCTGGTCGCCTCCGCCGTCGTCTACGTGGTGCTCTCCCTGCTCAGCCCGCGCACCGACGAGACCGTCATGCGCGGCTGGGAAGACCGGCTCGCCGGCCGCGGCGTGGAGGACTCCGACGCCGCCGAGGCTCCGGCCGGCGCTCAGGACGCCGACTCGGCGGCCACACGGGGCTAAACCCCCAAGGCGCCGCTCCCGGCGCCGGCTCCCGGACGGTTCACCCCCGCCCGTCCGGCACCGGCGTCAGGAGCGGTTTCCGCCGGCCGGATCCACGGATCCGGCCGGCTTTTTCGTGCCTGCCGTGTCCTGAGGAGCATCGGCGTCGGGTTCCTCGGGCAGCTCGGCCACTTCGGCCGGGTCCCCCTGGTCCTCGCCGATCCAGACCTTGATCACGGCCCAGCCGACGGCGGCCAGCGGCACGGCCAGGATCGCGCCGACGATCCCGGCCAGGATGGTGCCGGCCGTCAGGGCCAGCAGGATGACCAGTGCGTGGATACTCAGGGAGCGGCCCATCACGACCGGCTGCAGCAGGTTTCCCTCGAGCTGGTTCACGCCGATGATGACCGCCACCACGATCAGCGCGATCACCGGACCGTTGGCGACCAGCGCGATCAGCGCGGCCAGCACGCCGGCCGCCGTCGCGCCGACCAGCGGGATGAATGCGCCGACGAACACGATCACGGCCAGCGGCAGGGCCAGCGGAACGCCCAGGATGAACAGGGCCGCGCCGATGCAGACGGCGTCGACCAGCGCCACGATCGCAGTGCCGCGCACGTAGCTGCCCAGCACCTCCATGGTCCGTGCCCCGGCCAGCCGGGCCTTCTCCTTGCGGTCCTCGGGGAACCAGCGCAGGATGAAGCGCCAGATCAGGTCGCCGTCCTTCAGGAAGAAGAACAGCACCACGGCCATCAGCAGGAAGCCGGTGATGAAGTTGGTGGCGGCGGAAATGCCGGCCAGGGCTCCGGCGCCGGCGGTGCTGGAGGTGGCGAAGTCGACCGCCGCGTCGCGGGCATCCTCAAGCATGTCGGTGTTGATTTCCAGCGGCCCGGACTGGATCAGCGCGTAAAGCTCGTCGAACCCGGCGACCGCCTGTTCGACCAGCGAGCTCCACTCATTGCGGATGGCGAAGACAATGCCGGTCACCAGGCCGCCGAAGATCACCAGCAGCAGCACGAACGAGGTGATGGTGGCGAGCGCTCCGGGCCAGCCGTGCCGGCGCAGCCAGTTCACGAACGGCGCGATGGCGGCGGCCAGGATCAGGGCCAGCAGCACCGGAATGACCACCAGGGTCACCCTCGTCAGCGCGTAGACCGTCACGGTGACCAGCAGCAGCACCAGCAGGAGCTGGGCGGAGCGGAGGCCGGCCCGGCCCAGCCCGTCGTTCCAGGTGCGGCCGCCCGGTTTCGGGGCGCCGGAGGCGGGCTCGTGAAGCTGGGTGGCCATGGAAGGGTTCTCCTGTCAGTCCTGGTCCTGCGGCGGGTCCTGCAGCCGGTCCTTGACGTGCCGGCGCAGCACCTTGCCGATCAGCGAACGGGGAAGGTCCTGTATCTGAACGATCCTACGGGGTACCTTGTAGGCTGCCAGCTCGCGGCGGACGAAGGTCCGCAGCTCCTCGGCGTCGATGACCTCGCCGGCGGGAACCACCGCGGCCACCACCTCTTCTCCGCCGCCCACCCGGGTCATCCCGACGACGGCGGCCTCGGCCACCGAGGGATGCCGTTTGAGCGCCTCCTCCACCTCGGACGGGGAGACGTTGAAGCCGCCGGTGATGATCAGTTCCTTGATCCGGTCCCGGACCGTCACGAAGCCGTCCTCATCGACGCTCACGATGTCTCCGGTACGGAACCAGCCGCCGTCGAGCAGCGCCGCCCTGGTGTCCTCCGGACGGTTCCAGTACCCCTGGAAGACCTGCGGTCCGCGGATCAGCAGCTCCCCCTCCTGCCCCGGCTCCCGGTCCCGGTCCGGGTTCTCGGGATCCACGACGCGGATGTCGGTCAGCGGGAAAGGCACGCCGACCGTTCCGGGGCGGCGGGTGGGGCCCATCGGGTTGCCGAGCGCGATCGGCGAGGTTTCGGTGAGCCCGTAACCTTCGATCAGCAGGCCTCCGGTGGCTTCCTCCCAGCGGCGGACCGTCTCCACCGGCAGGTTCATGGCGCCGGAGATCGCGAAGCGCACGCCGCTCAGCGAAATGCCCCGCTTCTGTGCCCCCTCGACCAGCCGGTCGTAGATGGGCGGCACGGCGGGCAGGAAGGTGGGCGGGGTCTTCGCGGCCGCGTCCAGGACCAGGTCGACGTCGAAGCGCGGAAACAGGACCAGCCGGGCCCCGACCGCCATGGCCGTCGTCAGCGACAGCGTCAGCCCGTACGCGTGGAACATGGGCAGCACGCCGTAGAACGTCTCGCCGCCGTCGCACAGCCCGGGCACCCAGGCCCGGCCCTGCGCGGCGTTCGCCGCCAAGTTCGCGTGCGTGAGCATGGCTCCCTTGGGATGGCCGGTGGTCCCGCTGGTGTACTGGATGACAGCCAGGTCCCCGGGCACGGGCCGGCGGTGGCGCTTCGGCAGGGGGCGGCCCTTGAGCAGTTTCCGCCAGGAGGTCACGGGGCGGGGCTCCTGCCGGACCTTGTCTTTGACGGTCAGCGCGGCGCGGGCCTTCCGGGCGGCCGGGACGGGCAGCTTCAGCTTCAGCCGGGTGCCGCGCGGCATGGCCTCCACCAGGTTCACCGAGATGATGCTGCGCAGGGCCAGGTCCTCGGGCAGGCCCTGCAGGCGGTCCACCACCTTGTCCCAGGCGATCGCGACGACGGCGTCGTGGTCTTCGAACTGGTGGCGCAGTTCCCGGTCCGTGTAGAGGGGGTTGTGCTCCACCACCACGGCTCCCAGCCGCAGCACGGCGTAGAACGCCACCACGTGCTGCGGGCAGTTGGGCATCACCAGGGCGACCCGGTCGCCGGCCCTGACGCCCAGCCGGCGCAGCCCGGCCGCGGCGGCGCGGACCTGGTCGCCGAGTTCCCGGTAGGTGGTGCTGCGGCCAAAGAAGACCAGGGCCGGACTGCTGCCGTAGCGGCGCACGGACTGCTCCAGCAGGTCCACGAGCGAGACGTCCGGCAGCTGCGGCGCGGTGGGAACGCCGTCGGCATAGTGCCGGGTCCAGGGGCGGTGCGGGTCCGGTTGCGGGGTGTTGTTCTTCCTGCTCACGCTTCGACTTTAGCGGGCGCTCCTGTGGGTTTGCGCAGGGCCGCTCCGAAGGCCGGGCCCTTCCCCCGCGGGCGGGCGGTCTCGGCTACACTGGAGCGCTGAAGGGGAGTAGCTCCGACACCGCCGGCCCCGCCGGGGTGTCGCGGCCTGTCGACATACTGGCCTGACCGGCCCGGCAGTCCACCCGCAGTGCGGGCGAGCGAGACCTTCGGCCAGCAGTCGTATGCCGGCCGGAGCCCCCGCGTGCATGCTCCGGCCCTGACAGGAGCACAGTGAATCCCACCGCCGACACCCCGAGGCCCGGCGAGCAGCCCTCCCCCGAGCCCTCCGCCCAGGACATCCGCCGCTGGCGGCAGTACCTGGCCGATGAGCGGGCCGAAGCCGCAACCTACCGCTACCTCGCCGACCGGCGGCAGGGCGAGGAGCGGGACATCCTGCTGCGGCTGGCCGACGCGGAGGGCCGGCATGAGGAGCACTGGCTCAAGCTGCTCGGAGGCCACGCCGACCAGCGGCTGCGGCCGTCCTGGCGCAACCGGCTGCTTGGGTTCCTGGCGCGCCGGTTCGGGTCCGTCTTCGTCCTGGCCCTCGCCCAGCGGGCGGAGGGCCGCTCCCCGTACAGCCGGGACCCTTCCGCCACCCCGGCCATGGCCGCTGACGAACAGATCCATGAAGAGGTCATCCGCGGCCTGGCCACCCGGGGGCGCACCCGGCTCTCCGGCAACTTCCGGGCCGCGGTGTTCGGAGCCAACGACGGCCTGGTCTCCAACCTGGCGCTGATCATGGGCATCGGCGCCACCGGAGTGTCCAGCACGTTCATCCTGATCAGCGGCCTGTCCGGGCTGCTTTCCGGGGCGCTGTCGATGGGCGCCGGAGAGTACGTCTCCGTCCGCTCCCAGCGGGAGCTGCTGGACGCCTCGAAGCCCACGCAGATCACCCTCTCCGCGGCCAAGTCCCTGGACATCGACGCCAACGAGCTGGTGCTCATCTACCGGGCCCGCGGCATGAGCAAGGAAGCGGCCGAGCACCGCGCAGCCGAGCGCATGGGCCTGTTCAGCTGCGACTGCGATCCGAGCCTCTCCCTGAACCCCGAGGCCGGGGACACCGCGGACGAGTACGAAGAGGTCGGCACCGGGCTGGGCGCGGCGGTGTCCAGCTTCTGCTTCTTCGCCTCGGGAGCGATCGTGCCCGTGCTGCCGTACCTGTTCGGGCTGACCGGCATGACCGCCGTCGTCGCATCCCTGGTCCTGGTCGGGCTGGCGCTGCTGTTCACCGGCGGCGTCGTCGGCCTGCTCTCCGGCACCTCCCCGCTGCTGCGCGGGCTCCGCCAGCTGGCCATCGGCTTCGGCGCCGCCGGCGTGACCTACGTGCTGGGCCTGGTCTTCGGCGTCGCCGTCGGCTAACGGCGGGCCCGACGGCGGCGCCGCCGGGCCTCAGCCGGCTGCCGCCGCCTGGCGGATGTCCGCTGCCTCCTGGCCGTGGCCGCCGAGCTGCTCAAGCTCGTGTGCCAGTTCCTCCAGCTCCGCACCGCCGGCCATCTGCGTGGTCAGGTCGTCCAGGCTGATGCCGTCCTTGGTGTGGTAGCCGATCGACCGGCCGCGCTTGAGCAGCAGGAACCGGTCCCCCACCGGGTAGGCGTGGTGCGGGTTGTGGGTGATGAACACCACGCCCAGCCCGCGGTCCCGGGCCTGGAGGATGTAGCGCAGCACCACCCCTGACTGCTTGACGCCCAGCGCCGCGGTGGGCTCGTCGAGGATCAGCACCTTCGCCCCGAAGTACACCGCCCTGGCGATGGCGACGGACTGCCGCTCGCCGCCGGACAGCTGGCCGATGGGCTGCTCCGGGTCCCGCAGGTCAATGCCCATGCCGGCCAGTTCGGTGCGGGTGATCTCCTTCATCCGCCGCACGTCGAGCCGTTTGAAGGGCCCGGCGCCCACGGTGAGCTCGGAGCCGAGGAAGAAGTTCCGCCAGACCGGCATCAGCGGCACCACGGCCAGGTCCTGGTAGACGGTGGCGATGCCGGCGTCGAGCGCCTTGCGCGGAGAGGTGAAAACCGTCTCCTCCTCGCCCACCAGCAGCGTGCCTTCGTCGTGGCGGTGCAGCCCTGACATGATCTTGATCAGCGTGGACTTGCCGGCGCCGTTGTCGCCAAGCACGCAGGTGACGCGCCCGGCCTCCACGTCCAGGTCAACCCCGCCGAGGGCATGGATGTTGCCGTAGCGCTTGCCGACGCCGCGCAGGCTCAGCAGCCCGGTGTCGCCGTCAGCGGCCGAGGGGTGCCCGTGCCGGATGGCTGCGCTTTCAGGGGTGGCGCTCATTTGCTTTCCTCCGCACGCCGTTTCACGACAAGGTTGACGATCGTGGCCAGCAGCAGCATCAGGCCGAGGAAGAACTTGAACCAGTCCGGGTTCCACTCGGCGTACACGATGCCCTTGTTGGCCATTCCGAAAATGAACGCGCCGATGGCTCCGCCGATCGCCGATCCGTAACCGCCGGTCAGCAGGCAGCCGCCGATCACCGCTGCGATGATGTACAGGAACTCGTTCCCGATGCCCTCGCCGGACTGCACCGTCTCAAAGGCGAAGAGGTTGTGCATGCCCAGCAGCCAGCCGCAGAAGCCGACCGCCATGAACAGGGCGATCTTGGTCCTGGCGACGGGGACGCCGACGGCGCGGGCCGCGTTCTCGTCCCCGCCCGCGGCGAAGATCCAGTTCCCCGCCCGGGTCCGCAGCAGGATCCACGAGGCCACCGCCACCAGCGCGATCCACATGAACACGGTGATCTTCACTTCCACGCCGGCGAGGGTCACCGACGAGGCGAAGACCGCCTTCGCCGAGGCGAAGCCGTCCATGTCCGAGATCCTCGGCGACGACACGCTCCCGCCGACGGCGCGGGTCAGGCCCAGGTTGAGGCCCGTGAGCATCAGGAAGGTCGCCAGCGTGACCACGAAGGACGGCAGCTTGGTGCGGATCAGCAGCCAGCCGTTCAGGAAACCGATGCCCAGCGAAACGGCCAGCGCCAGGCCCACCCCCACCCACAGGTTCAGCGAGAAGTACCAGCTGAACAGGGATGCGGTCAGGGCCGAACTGATCACGGCGACGCCGGCCGAGAGGTCGAATTCGCCGCCGATGATCAGCAGCGACACGGCCACCGCCATGATCCCGATGGTCGAGGAACCGTACAGCACGGTGGCGAAGGACCCCGGCTGCAGGAAGGTCGGGGCGACGACGGCGAAGAACGCGAACATGGCGACCGCGCCTACCAGGGCTCCGAATTCGGGGCGGCCGAGCAGGCGGACCGGAAGGCTCTTCCGGTGGGCCGGTGCTCCGCCGTCGGGCGCCGCGGGCGGGCGGATCATGGTTGCATGCGACATGGTCTCTCCTTTCGCCGGCGGGTCAGCGGATGCCGTCGCGGGCGTGGTCCAGGACCTCGCCGGCGTTGGAACCGTCGATGATGGCCGGCCCGGTCAGCACGGGCTGCCCGCCGCCGACCTGGAACCCGCCGCGGGTGTACTGCCAGATCGCCTCGACCGCTCCGTAGCCCTGCAGCCAGGGCTGCTGGTCCACCGTGAACATCACCGAACCGTCGGCGATGCCCTGCGCCAGCTCCGGGTTCAGGTCGAACGAGGCGACCTTGGCCGCGTGGCCGGTCTCGCGGACCGCGGAGGCTATGGTCAGGGTGAACGGTGCGCCCAGGCCGATCACGGCGTCAATGTCGCCCGAGGTCTGCAGCTTGGCGGTAACCGTGGAAGCGACCTGGGTCATGTCGGTGCCCTGGACGTACAGGTTCTCGGTCTCCGGAATCACCTGCTTCACGCCGGCGCAGCGGGCCTCATGGCCGACGTTGCCCTGTTCATGGATCACGCAGATGGGCCGCTCCAGGCCCTCCTCCACGAGCCGCTGCCCCACGGCTTCGCCGGCCAGCCGGTCGTTGGCCCCGAAGTGGGTGAAGGCGCCGAGCCCGGCCGAAACATCTTCGCCTGCGTTGATGCTCACCACCGGGATGCCGGCGTCGGCGGCCTTCCGGACGGCGGACGACAGCGCCTCCGGCTTGGCCAGGGTCACCACGATGCCGTCCACCCGCTGGTCGATGGCCTGTTCCACCAGCTGGGCCTGCCGGCCGCCGTCGGGGTCGGAGCTGTACAGCAGGTCGACGTTGTCCTTGGCTGCGGCTTCCTCGGCGCCCTTGCGCACGATGTCCCAGAAGGTGTCTCCCGGGCCGGCGTGGGTGATCAGCGCGACAGTTATTTCAGGTGTGTTGGCGACCTGTCCGCCGCCGGCGGCCTCGGCTTCAGCGGCGGCCCGGCCGCCGCTGCCGGAGCAGCCGGCCACGGCCAGCAGCGGCAGCAGCATGGCGGCGGCAGCTGCCTTCCGCCAGGCGTTCTTCTTCAGCATCTTCATCTCCTTTGGGCACGGCTCTCGCCTGGTCGGCAGCCGCCGTGCGGACTTCCCCGGTTCCGGGCAGCGTCGATGGCACCCGGCCGGGCTTTCCACCATATCGGGTCCCGCAGCGGGCACGGGCGGGCGGCACCCCGCCGCGGGGTACCGTCGGGGCCGGAGAATCCGCGGAATCACGCATCCAACAGCCGCTGTGACCGGTTCCGCAGGATCATCCGGGATTTGACTTGTCCATGAGCGCGTTGAAGTCTTGAACCGATTCCATGTCAACCGGAGAAAGGGCCGCCTGCACGAAGGATCACCGCCAGTCCCCAGCCCTCTCACTGCCGCCCGGCAGGGCTGGTCCCACCGGTGCCGGGCCCGAGGGATCCTCCGTCTGCTCGAACAGCACGCTGCAGGCAGCCCTTTTCCACGTGAACGGAGGCATCACCTTGGGGACCATCAACGACCCCTCCCTCGAAAGTCCGACGCCGGGCAGCGGCCCCGCCGAGGCGGAGTCCGCGCCGCACGATCCCGCTGCGGACACTCCCGCCGGGCATGAGCGCGACCAGGAGATCCTGGGCCAGCTGCTCGAGAGCGAGGCCGAAGTGGCGGCGCAGCAGGACGAACCGACCCCGGCGAAGCTCGACCGGACCATCTTCGCGGTGGCCGGCGTCCTGACCCTGGCGTTCATCCTGTGGGGCTTCCTGGACAGCTCCGGGCTCGGCACCGCCTCCACCTCCGCCCTGAACTGGGTCATGGAGAACACCGGCTGGCTGTTCGTGCTGCTGGCGTCCTTCTTCGTGCTCTACGTCCTGTGGCTGGCCCTGGGCCGCTTTGGCCGCATTCCGCTGGGCCGGGACGGCGAGGCACCGGAGTACCGGACCTGGTCCTGGATCTCCATGATGTTCGCCGCCGGCATGGGCATCGGCCTGATGTTCTACGGCGTGGCCGAGCCTCTCTTCTACTACCTCTCCCCGCCGCCGGGCACCGTCGAGGGCCAGTCCGCCGAGGCGATCGAGACGGCGCTGGCCACCTCCATGTTCCACTGGGGCCTGCACCCCTGGGCCATGTACGGCGTCATCGGCATCGCAATGGCCTACGGCAGCTTCCGGCTGGGCCGCAGCCAGCTCATTTCCTCGCTCTTCACCTCCCTGTTCGGCAAGCGGACGGTCGAGGGGCCGGTGGGCAAGGTGCTGAACATTTTCGGCATCTTCGCCACCCTCTTCGGCACTGCCGCCTCCCTGGGCCTGGGTGCGCTCCAGATCGGCAGCGGCATCCAGTCCACCGGCTGGTTCGGTGACGTCGGAACCCCCATCCTGGTGGCGATCATCGCCGTCCTGACCGCCTGCTTCGTGGCCTCCGCCCTGTCCGGGATCTCCCGGGGCATCCAGTGGCTGTCCAACATCAACATGGTCCTGGCCGTCGTCCTCGCCCTGGTGGTCTTCGTCGCCGGCCCCACGCTGTTCATCCTCAACGTCATTCCCTCCGCGCTGGGCAGCTACGCCGCGGACATGGCGGAAATGGCGGCGCGGACCGAGGCCGTGGGCGGCGATGCCCTGCGCGAGTGGCTCTCCTCCTGGACCATCTTCTACTGGGCCTGGTGGCTGTCCTGGACGCCGTTCGTGGGCCTGTTCATCGCCCGGATCAGCCGCGGCCGCACCATCCGCCAGTTCGTCACCGGCGTGCTGCTGGTCCCCACGGCCGTCAGCCTCATCTGGTTCTCCATCTTCGGCGGCGGCGCCATCGGCCTGCAGCGCTCCGCTGAGGCCTCGGGAGGCGAGGGCCTGGCCACCATGACCGACGGCGAGCTCAGCATCTCGTTCGACGGCGCGCTGTTCACCCTGCTGGACGCGCTGCCGCTGCCGAACATCCTCGCCGCGGCGGTATCGGTCCTCGCCATGGTCCTCGTTGCCATCTTCTTCGTGACCGGCGCGGACTCCGCGTCCCTGGTGATGGCCACCCTGAGCTCCAACGGCAGCGAGAAGCCCTCCCGCGTCGTCGTGGTCTTCTGGGGCCTGCTGACCGGAGCGGTGGCGGCGGTGATGCTGCTCGCCGGCGGTGACGAGCCGTCCGAGGCGCTGGACGGGCTGCAGAACATCACCATCGTCGCGGCCCTGCCCTTCGCGATCGTGATGCTGCTGCTGTGCGTGGCGCTCTACAAGGACCTGTCCCGGGACCCGCGGGCACTGCGGCGCCAACTCGCGCTGTCCGTGGTCGAGCGGGCCATCCGCAGCGGCGTCGAGGAGCACAAGGGAGAACCGTTCAACCTGGTCACCTCGCCGCCCGACGTGCCCGCGGCGTCCGACGACGAGTCCGACGGCGGTCCCGCCGCCTCCGGCAAGGTACCGGCGAAGGGTACCCGCCCAGGTACACGGGAACCAGAAGGCAAGGGCGAATAGCCCGTCCTTTGCGCTGAAAGCCCGGCCCGGGGCTTGTTGAGGGCTGGCCAGAACTCGTAGGCTCCTGCGAAGTTACCGTACGGTAACCAAGCATCCGGTCCATGACAACGAGGTCAGCCATGAACAAAGCCCTGGGCTCCGCGCTTGCCGCGGCGCTGCTGCTGGGATCCTCCCTCGCAGCAGCGCCCGGCGCCGCCGCCGTCACCGAAGCAACTCCCCCCGTCCCCGCCGAGGCGGCACCGCCGCCCGCGGCCCGCACCGACGTCGTGCTGACGTCCTTTGACGGCACTCCCATCCACACCAACTTCTTCCCGGCAGCGGGCCTGGCGGCGGGAGAAAAGGCACCGACGATCATGGTCGGTCCCGGCTTCGGCTCGCCCGGCGGGCGGAACCCGGACTCGGCCACCAGCGCCCTGATCGGCTCGATCGGCCTCGGCCCGCTCCGCGAAGCCGGCTACAACGTGCTGACCTGGGATCCGCGCGGGTTCGGCTACAGCGGCGGTGAAGCGTACGTGAACCACCCCGAGTTCGAGGGCCGCGATGCGCAGATGCTCGTCGACTTCGTCGCCGGCCAGCCCGAAGCCGCACTCGACGCCCCCGGTGATCCCGTGCTCGGCATGGCGGGAGCCTCCTACGGCGGCGGCATCCAGTTCGTCCTCGCCGCCAGGGACAGCCGGGTGGACGCCATCGCCCCCACCATCGCCTGGAACGACCTGACCACCAGCCTGTACCAGGACGGGGCCTTCAAGAAGGGCTGGGGTTCGCTGCTGTGCCTGCAGGGCACCGTGTCAGGCCAGCTCGGTTCCCTGGTCGGCAACCACGGCGCCCTGGCCGCTCCGGTGCGGCAGGCCTGCCGGGAGGGAATGAACTACCCGTACAAGCTGAGCCAGACCTCCGTGGACTACTTCGCCGGGCTCACCTCCGACGCCCTGTTCACCTCGATCAGCGCCCCGACCCTGATCATCCAGGGCACCGTGGACACGCTGTTCCCCCAGGACGAGGCCACCCGCAACTATGACCTGATCCGCAGCGCGGGCATCGAAGTGAAGATGCTGCAGTTCTGCGGCGGCCACGGCCTGTGCTCGGCCACCGCGGGGCCGGAGCGCATCACCAAGGCCACGCTGGACTGGTTCGGCAGGCACCTGGACGGCCGCGCCGTCGACACCGGTCCCGGATTCGAATTCATCGACCAGCTCGGAGTAACCCGGGCCGCTGACGCCTACCCGCAGGCCGCCGGCGCGCTGACCGGCACCGGGAAGGGTTCGCTGCTGCTCAGCCCGGCGGCCGTCAGCGGCGGCATCGTCGCCGCCGCCTGGGCGCCGTCCGCGGTGAACGTGCCGATCGGCGCGCCCGCCGTCACCACCTCGGTGTTCGGTGCGCCGCAGCTGACCCTGACCTACCGCGGAACCGGGCGGACCGCCGAAACGCACGTCTACGCCCAGATCATCGACCGGTCTCGGGCGTCCCTGGTGGCCGGTAACCAGGTCACTCCGGTGCCGCTGATCCTGGACGGGGTGGAGCGCACGATCACCATCCCGCTGGAGGAAATCTCGCACACGGTTTCCCCGGGAACCCGCCTCGCGCTGCAGCTGACCCCGGCGTCGACGGTCTACGCCCCGCCCACCGTCACGGCGCACACCAGCTTCACCGCCGCCATCACGCTGCCCACCGTCGCGGACTACCCTGTAGTTCCATAACCTGACCGCACACAACCACGACGGCGGCGGGCCGGGTTCCTGAGCCCCGCCCGCCGCCGTCGGGCCGGCGTCGCAGTGAACGCCCGGCCCGGAAAGGCACCGGATGGTACAGCCCGCCCCCACGCTTCAGCTGCGCAGCTCCGCCGAGATCCCGCAGATCGGCCTGGGCACCTGGCCGATGGACGACGCCGAAGCCGCCGCCGCCGTTGAGGCGGCCATCGGCGTCGGCTACCGGCACTTCGATACCGCCGAGAACTACGGCAACGAGCGGGGCGTCGGCGAAGGCATCCGGCGCAGCGGAATCGCCCGGTCCGAAGTGTTCGTCACCACCAAGTTCAACCGGAAATGGCACAGCCGCGACGGCGTGCGCGAGGCCCTGCGGCACAGCGTGGAGCGCCTGGGCACCGAATACGTGGACCTGCTGCTCATCCACTGGCCCAACCCCGGCCAGGACCGCTTCGTCGAGGCCTTCGCCGGGATGCGCGAGCTGCTGGATGAGGGGCGGATCCGGGCCGCCGGGGTCTCCAACTTCAAGCCCGCCCATCTGCAGCGGCTCTTGGCCGAAGGCTTGGTGCCCGACGTCAACCAGGTCCACCTCGACCCCTACCGCCCCCGTCACGACGTCCGCGAAGCTGATGCGGGCAGCGGCATCGTTACCGAATCCTGGAGTCCCATCGGCCGCGGCGGGGACCTGCTCGCCGAGCCCGTGCTCACGGCCCTGGCGGACAAATACGGCAAGACTCCCGCCCAGGTGGTGCTGCGCTGGCACGTTGCGCACGGCCTCGTCGCCATCCCGAAGTCGGGCAACCCGGAGCGGATGCGCCGGAACCTGGACGTCTTCGACTTCGAGCTGGACACCGCCGAGGTCGCGGCCATCGACGCGCTGGCCGATCCGGCCGCCCCGCTCACCGACTCCGACGAGTTCGGGCACTAGGCCCCCGCACCGCCGCGCGGTGCAGCCGCAGCGGGCAGCATGCGAAAGGACCCATGCGAAAAGGACCCCCGCACGGATGCCGTGCGGGGGTCCCTCCAGATGATGCGGCTGCCTTAGAGGGCGGCGTACACCTCGCGCAGCAGGGTGGCTGTCTCGGACGGCGTCTTGCCGACCTTGACGCCCGCGGCCTCGAGGGCTTCCTTCTTGGCCTGGGCGGTGCCTGCGGAGCCGGAGACGATGGCGCCGGCGTGGCCCATGGTCTTGCCTTCCGGAGCGGTGAAGCCGGCCACGTAGCCGACGACCGGCTTGGTGACGTTGGCCTTGATGAACTCTGCGGCACGCTCCTCGGCGTCGCCGCCGATTTCGCCGATCATCACGATGGCCTTGGTCTCGGGGTCGGCTTCGAACGCAGCCAGGGCGTCGATGTGCGTGGTGCCGATGACCGGGTCGCCGCCGATGCCGATGGCGGTGGAGAAGCCGAGGTCACGCAGCTCGTACATCATCTGGTAGGTCAGGGTGCCGGACTTGGAGACCAGGCCGATCGGGCCCTTGCCGGTGATGTTGGCCGGGGTGATGCCGACCAGCGCTTCGCCGGGGGTGATGATGCCGGGGCAGTTCGGGCCGATGATGCGGGTGATCTGCTTGCCGTCGGCGTCGACCTTCGACTGGGCGTGGGCCCAGAACTCGGCGGTGTCCTGCACCGGGATGCCTTCGGTGATGACCACGACGAGGCCGATTTCGGCGTCGATGGCCTCCATGACGGCGTCCTTGGTGAAGGCCGGCGGCACGAAGACGATGGAGACGTCGGCGCCGGTCTTCTCGATGGCCTCTTCAACGGTGCCGAAGACGGGCAGCTCCACGTCACCGTGGGTGACGGTGGTGCCGGCCTTGCGGGCGTTCACGCCACCCACGATGTTGGTGCCGGCCTTGAGCATCAGGGCGGTGTGCTTGGTGCCTTCGCCGCCGGTGATGCCCTGAACGATGACCTTGGAGTCCTTGTTCAAGTAGATAGACATGGTTCTATTCTCTTTTCTGCTTCAGGCAGGCTCGGGTCAGCGGGCGGCGTTGGCCAGCTCGGCTGCCTTGTCGGCGCCTTCGTCCATGGAGGTGGCGAGGGTGACCAGCGGGTGGTTGGCCTCGTTGAGGATGCGGCGGCCCTCTTCGACGTTGTTGCCGTCCAGGCGGACGACCAGCGGCTTGTTGGCGCTGTCGCCGAGGATCTCCAGGGCCTTGACGATGCCGTTGGCGACCGCGTCGCAGGCGGTGATGCCGCCGAAGACGTTCACGAAGACGCTCTTGACCTGCTCATCGTTGAGGATGACGTCCAGGCCGGCGGCCATGACGGCCGCGGAGGCGCCGCCGCCGATGTCCAGGAAGTTGGCCGGCTTCACGTTGCCGTGCTTCTCGCCCGCGTAGGCGACGACGTCGAGGGTGGACATGACCAGGCCCGCACCGTTGCCGATGATTCCGACCTCGCCGTCGAGCTTGACGTAGTTGAGGTCGTTGGCCTTGGCCTTGGCCTCGAGCGGATCGGCGGCGTCCTTGTCCTCCAGGGCCTCGTGGCCGGGCTGGCGGAAGGCGGCGTTCTCGTCGAGGGAGACCTTGCCGTCGAGGGCGACGATGTCGCCGGCGCCGGTCTTCACCAGCGGGTTGACCTCCACCAGGGTGGCGTCTTCCTTGGTGAAGACATCCCACAGCTTGGTGATCGTCTCGGCGACCTTGCCGCGCAGTTCCTCGGGGAAGCCGGCGGCGGCGACGATCTCGTCGGCCTTGGCCGCGTCGATGCCCACGGCCGGGTCCACTGCGACCTTGGCGAGGGCGTGGGGACGCTCGACGGCGAGCTGCTCGATCTCCATGCCGCCTTCGACCGAGCACATGGCCAGGTAGTTGCGGTTGGCGCGGTCCAGCAGGACGGAGAAGTAGTACTCCTCGGCGATGTCAGCGCCCTGCGCGATCATCACCTTCTTGACCGTGTGGCCCTTGATGTCCATGCCGAGGATGTTGGACGCGTGTTCGAACGCTTCGTCCGCGGTCTTGGCGACCTTCACGCCGCCGGCCTTGCCGCGGCCGCCCACCTTGACCTGGGCCTTGACGACAACGACGCCGCCGATCTTCTCCGCTGCGGCTTTCGCTTCTTCAGGAGTGTGCGCCACGATGCCGGCCAGCACGGGTACTCCGTGCGCCTCAAACAGATCGCGCGCCTGATATTCAAACAGGTCCACGGGCTAGTGTCCTTCTACGTCGAAGTAGGTTTACGTCGATCTCGCGATCGAGAAGCAGGTGCGTGACCGCGGGCCTGCCCCTTGGGAACTTTACCGCCCGCGCTCCGGCACGGTCCCCAGAGTACCTGTTTAGTGATCAAGGGCACAGTTCTATGGTTTGTAGAAAATACGGGGTTTGCGATATGGCGCGCCCCCTGCTCAGGATTCCTTCGTCAGCGGGGCATAGCGCAGCAGCAGCCGCTTCTCGCCGGCGTCGAACTTCACCTTCGCCACGGTCTTGTCGCCGCTGCCCTCCACGGAGAGGACCACGCCGTGCCCGAAGCTGTTGTGGTTGACCTTGTCCCCCACCACCACGGAGATGACTTCCTTCTGCGGCTGCACCCGGCCGATGGCCTTGGCCTTGGCCACCGGCGGCACCGGATCACCGGTCGCGGCGCTGTTCCCGGCGCCCCACCAGGAGCCGCCGTAACGGCTGCCCGTGGAGGAGATGGACCCGCCGCCGCCCCAGGCCGGGCGGTCCATGCCTTCGCGCTTCCACTCGATCAGGTCGGCGGGGATTTCGCCGACGAACTGGCTGGCGGGGTTGTACTGGCTCTGGCCCCACATGCTGCGCACCTCGGAGCGGGTCAGGTAGAGCCGCTGCCGGGCCCGGGTGAGCCCGACGTATGCGAGCCGGCGCTCCTCAGCCAGTTCCGCGGGGTCGGTGGCGGAGCGCTGGTGCGGGAAGATGCCCTGTTCCATGCCGGTGAGGAAGACGACGGGGAATTCCAGGCCCTTGGCTGTGTGCAGGGTCATCAGGGTGACCACGCCCTGCCGCCTGGATTCCTCCACCGCTGCCGCGACCTCCTCGGCGGAGTCGGCGGGCGCGTCGGGCACCTGATCGGCGTCGGCGACCAGGGAGACCTGTTCCAGGAACTGCTCGAGGGTGCCTTCGGGGTTCTCCCGTTCGTATTCGCGCACGACGGCGACCAGCTCTGCCAGGTTCTCCACCCGGGACTCGTCCTGCGGATCGCCGCTGGAGCGCAGCTGCGCCAGGTAGCCGGTCTGCTCCAGCACGGCCTCAAGGGCGGCGGACGCGCCGGAGCCGGAGGCCACCTCGGCGAGGTCGTCGATCAGCTTCACGAAGCCGTTGACCGCATTGAGGGAGCGGGTGGCCAGGCCCGGCGCCTCGTCGGCGCGGCGCAGGGCGGCCATGAAGGACACACGTTCGCGTTCGGCCAGGGCCGCGACGGCGTACTCGGCCCGGTCGCCGATGCCGCGCTTGGGTTCGTTGAGGATCCGGCGCAGGTTCACGACGTCGTCCTGGTTGACCAGCACGCGCAGGTAGGCCAGGGCGTCCTTGATCTCCTTGCGCTCGTAGAACCGGGTGCCGCCGACCACCTTGTACGGCAGGCCCACGCGGACCAGCACGTCCTCCAGGGAGCGGGACTGGGCGTTGGTGCGGTAGAAGATGGCGACGTCGCCCGGGCGCAGGTTCTCCTCGTCCTGCAGCCGGTCGATCTCCTCGGCGATGAAGCGGGCCTCTTCGTGCTCGTTCTCGCCCACGTAGCCGATGATCCGGTGCCCGGCGCCCTCGGCGGTCCAGAGCTTTTTCTCGGGCCGGTTCGGGTTGCGGGAGATCACGGCGTTCGCCGCGTTCAGGATGGTCTGCGTGGAGCGGTAGTTCTGTTCCAGCAGGATGGTCCGGGCCTGCGGGTAGTCCTTTTCGAAGTCGTTGATGTTGCGCACGTCGGCGCCGCGGAAGGCGTAGATGGACTGGTCGGAGTCGCCGACGACGGTCAGTTCGGCCGGCGGGACCGCCTCGCCGTCGTTCCCTGCTTCGTCGACGGCGGGGACACCGGCGCCGACCAGTTCCCGGACGAGGGCGTACTGGGCGTGGTTGGTGTCCTGGTATTCGTCCACCAGCACGTGCCGGAAGCGCCGGCGGTAGTACTCAGCCACGCCGGGGAAGGCCCGGAACATGTACACGGTCTGGGCGATCAGGTCGTCGAAGTCGTAGGCGTTGGCCTGGCGCATGCGCTCGGTGTAGCCGCGGTAGACCTCGGCCACGGCCGTTTCGAACGGGTCGGACAGGTTGGCCGTGGCGGCGAAGGACTCGTCGTCGATCAGTTCGTTCTTGAGCGTGGAGATCCTGTTCGCGATGGCCTTGGGCGTGAACTTCTTCGGATCCAGGTCCAGTCCGCGGGCCACCAGGGTGATCAGCCGCAGCGTGTCCGCCGAGTCGTAGATGGAGAAATTGGAGTTCATTCCCACGGCCTTGGCCTCGCGGCGCAGGATCCGCACGCAGGAGGAGTGGAAGGTGGAGATCCACATGCTCTGCGCGGCCGGGCCGATCAGGGCCTCGATCCGTTCGCGCATCTCGGCAGCGGCCTTGTTGGTGAAGGTGATGGCCAGGACCTGCCCGGGCCGGGCCCGCCCGGTGGCGAGCAGATGCGCGATCCGGTGGGTCAGGACGCGGGTCTTGCCGGACCCGGCTCCGGCCACGATCAGCAGCGGCGAGCCGGCGTGCTTCACCGCCTCCTCCTGCTGGGGGTTCAGCCCCTCGAGCAGCTCGGCGGCGCGGGCTTCGTCGACGCGGTGCCCGCCGGAGCCGGCACGGCCGGCCGAGGGGCCGCCGTCCGCAGGGTTCCCCCCGGCCGGGCCGCCGCCCTTGGCCCGCCGGGCATCCTTGGTCTCGGGATCGTCTTTGGCGGGCGCGGCGAAGTAGGGATCGAAGAGAAAGTCCATGGTGGGCTTAAGTCTAGGCGCTGCCCCTGACGCTTTGCTGGGCGGAACCGGCGCGGCGCCGTTCAGCCCACCAGGGCGCTGCGGATCTCCCGGACCGCAGTGCGTCCGCCGGCGATGTGCCAGCGGAAACCGTTGACCTCGACGACGTCGGTGGCTCCCCCGGCGGCGAGCACGATCGCCTTGCCGGGCAGCCAGTCCCATTCCGGGCAGCTGTGCTGGAACCAGGCACCGAGCCGGCCGGAGGCCACCGATCCCAGGTCGCAGGAGCCCGAGCCCAGCATCCGGATGGTCGCGGTCCGGGAGGCGGCGCGGGTCCAGGGCCCTGCCACCTCGGGACGCGGCAGCCAGGTGGGGTGCAGGTAGCTGCCGGCCGAGATCCGGTCCAGGGGAGCGTCGTCCATCACGAGGGCGCCGCCGTTGAGGGTGGCCGGCCGGCCGATGCCGCCGAGGTAGAGCCGTTCCTCCTGCGGCTGGTAGACGGCGCCGAGCAGGACCTCGGGGTCGCCGTCGAGCGGGGCGGCGTCATCGCTGCGCAGGGCGAGCGCCGAGCACCAGTAGGTGGAGCCGGCGGAGAAGTTGTAGGTGCCGTCCACCGGGTCGATCACCCAGGACCGGCCGGAGCTGCCGCGCACGCTGGCGCCCTCCTCGCCCACGATGCCGTCCTCGGGGCGCAGCGCGCGCAGCCTCTCGACGATGAGTTTCTCTGCGGCGTGGTCCGCGGCGGTGACGACGTCGGACACAGAGGTTTTCTGCTGGACGTCCAGTCCGCTCCCGCGCATGCGCAGGGCAAGCTGCCCGGCTTCACGGACCAGGTCGGCGGCAAGGTCGAAGTCTTCGCGGCTCGGGGTCAGGCTCATGGGCCCAGCCTAGCGAACCCTCTCTCCGGCGTTCAGCCATACTGGAACCATGTCCAAGACTCCGGCCCAGCGGGCAGCCAAGCACGGAGACCGGGCCGTTCCCGGCAAGGCCGTCCCGCCCGCCAATCCCACCGTCCAGCGCAGTCCGCAGCAGGCGCAGTCGAACGCGAACCTGATCATCATCGCGGGGGTGGTGACCACGCTGTTCCTGTTCTGGTACTACCACCTGCTGACGCTGAACCAGATGACCCAGCTCGCCGGCGGCCTGGCCATGCCCGATTCGCTCATCGGCGGCTATGACCTGGCCTACCTTGAGTCCCTGCGCGGCGTGATGGACGCCGATGCCCTGGGGCAGCTGAGCTACCTGCACAAGACTGCCGGCCTGCTCTTCCCGCTGATCTTCGGCTTCACGTGGCTGCTGCTGATCGGCCAGAACACCCGGCGCCGAACGCTCCGCTGGGTGCTCTGGTCCGCTCCGCTGCTGTTCGTGGTCGTCGATCTGTGGGAGAACGTCGCCATCGATGCGGCGCTGGGCGCCGCCGAGCTAACCGCGGGCGACGCCGCCCTGGCCGGCGGTCTCACGCTCGCCCGCTGGATCCTGCTCGGCCTCAGCCTGCTCGCTGCTGTGGCGGCCGTGTTTTCCCGCCGGGTTGGACGGCCACCAGAACCTGTCACCCAGCAGGAAGGTTAGCGCCGGGACGATCACCGTTCGCACCACCAGCGTGTCCAGCAGGACGCCGATGGCCACCAGGATGCCGACCTGGGTGAGCGTGACCAGCGGCAGCACGCCCAGGACCACGAACACCGCGGCCAGCAGGATGCCGGCGCTGGTGATCACGCCGCCGGTGGAGCGCAGCGCGGCGAGCATGCCCTTCGGGGTTCCCATGGTGCGGGCGTTCTCCTTGGCCCGGGTGACCAGAAAGATGTTGTAGTCCACGCCCAGCGCCGACAGGAACAGGAAGGCGTAGAGCAGCGTCAGCGTGTCCATGGCCGGGAAGTCGAGCACGTACTTGAACAGCAGCCAGCTCAGGCCGGCGGCGGAGAAGTTGGTCAGCAGCACGGTCACCACCAGCAGCACCGGCGCCACCAGCGCCCGCAGCAGGGCGACCAGGACCAGGAAGATCAGGATCACGACCGCGGTCACGACCAGGGTCATGTCGTGCTGGTTGGCCGCCAGCTGATCCACCCGTTCGGCGGCTTCGCCGCCCACGAGTCCGCCGTAGGAGCCGTCCGCCAGGACCTGGCGCATCTCCTCGACCTGGGCGTTGGCCTCATCGGTGCCGGCTTCGTAGCCGGTGATGACGCTCAGCTGGGTCCGGCCGTCGCTCTCCGAGCCCGGGCTGACGGAGTCAACCCCGTCCACGGACTGCAGGTCGGTGACGGCGGCGTCCACCGAACCGGTGTCCACCAGGACCGTCAGCGGTGTGGTGGAGCCGGCGGGGAAGCCTTCGGCGAGGGTCTCCGCTGCGGTGACGGCCTGGGGCTTATCGGTGAACTGCTCGTTCTCGCTGAGCCCGATCTGGACGTTGAACAGGGCCGCCCCCATGGCAATCAGCACGACGAGCGCCGAACCGGCAATGATCTTGGGCCGCTTGTAGGTGGCCTCGCCGAGCCGGCCCCAGAACTTGCCCTCACGGGACGGGTCGCCGACCTTGGGCACGAACGGCCAGAACAGCCGTCGTCCGAACAGGACCATGGCGGCCGGCAGCAGGAACAGCGCGCCTGCCATGGCCAGCACCACGCCCGTGGCAGCGGAGAAGCCGAGGCCCCGGTAGCTGAGCGTGTCGGTGAAGAGCAGGGTCAGCAGCGCCAGGACGACGGTGCCGCCGGAGGCGATGATGGCCTCCCGGGTCCGTGTCAGCGCGATGCCCATCGCCTCGTAGACCGATTCCTTGCGGCGCAGCTCCTCGCGGTAGCGGGCGATCAGCAGCAGCGCGTAGTTGGTCGCGGCGCCGAAGACCAGCACGCTGGTGATGCCGACGGCGGAGGGGTCCACTCCGATGCCGGTGACCGGTTCCAGCAGCTCCACCACGTGCAGCGCGAGCTGCTCTATGGTCGCCACGATGGCCAGCGGCACCAGCCACAGCCATGGGGAGCGGTAGGTCACGATCAGCAGCACCGCCACGATGATGGCCGTGAACAGCAGGAGCGTGAAGTTGGCCCCGGCGAAGACGCCGGCGAGGTCGGCGGAGAACGCGGCCCCGCCGGTCAGTTCCGCGGTCAGTTCCTCGCCGGAGGCCTCGGAGATGGTCTCGCGCAGCTCGGCGACCTCTTCCTCGACCGCGTCGCCGTTGTCGGTGGTCGCCTGCAGGGTCACCGGAACCAGCGTCACAAGGTTGTTCTCGGACACGATCGGGGGCACCTGCGCCGGCGGGGCTTCGACGCCCAAGTCGGTGGCCGCCGTCGTGATCTCTCCGACGGTGGCCAGGTCCTCCTGCGCCAGCTCGCCGCCGTCGGCCCGTGAGACCACGATCAGGGCGGTTGCGTCCTGCGCATCGGGGAAGTCCTCGAGGAGCTGCTCCACCTCGGCGGACTGGTACTTGTCGCTGAGGCCGCCGACCGCGACCTCCCCGGTGTCCTGGGCCGGGATCGCGAAGGCGCCGCCGATGACGACCGCTCCCGTGATCAGCGTCGCCGCCGCGGTCTTCGCGGACCGGACTATTCCTGCAAACATGGGCTTCTCCTGATATGGGAAGATATCTCTGGTAGAAAGTATCTCAAAAGTAGAGATACTTCAACGCCGAGTGGATGCATTTCTATGTATATTGGAGGCCGATGACGAACGGACGGAGTGCGGTGGAGGACCAGCAGCGGCTGCGGTGGAACATCATCACCGCCATCCGGGGCCTGAGCCTGGACGGCCAGCGGGTGGCGGATGTCTTCGCGCACCGCAACGGCCTCAACGCCACCGACATGCGCGCCCTCGTGATGATCATGGAGGCGGAGACAAAGGGCGAGCCGCTCACCGCCGGCCAGCTCAGCGCCGCCCTCGGCACCTCCTCCGGCGCCACCACCGCAGTGATCGACCGGCTGGAGCGGATCGGGCATATCCACCGACTCAAGGGGCACAGCGACCGGCGCAAGGTCACGCTGCACTTCGAGCCGGTGGCCCGGGACCTCGCCGGAGCCTTCTTCGGTCCCCTCGGGTCGCTCGCGGACGGCGTCATGGACCGCTACACGGAGCAGGAGCTGGGCATGATCCTGGACTTCCTGGTGCGGATGCGCGGCAGCTACGACCGGCATCTGCAGTCGCTGCGCGACGGCGCCGACGACGCCGCGCTGCCGCCCTCCGGAGGCGAACAGCCGGCCGGCCCGCTGAGCGGCACGCGGGGCTCCGGTGGCACGGACCGGATCGAAAACGGGTAAGCTGATTACCGCGCCGGCCCCGCCGGCCCGCCTCCGTAGCTCAGTAGGATAGAGCGGCCCTCTCCTAAAGGGCAGGTCGTCGGTTCGATTCCGGCCGGGGGCACTTTTGCTGCCCGGTCGCTGCCTGCTCCGAAGCGCACCGCACGTCCGCCGGGCAGCCCGCTCCCCCTCCGCTGACGGGTCTCCCCGGTGTCTTCCGCTTCACGGGCGGGGTTCCTGTGTTCCTATTTCACTGCGCCGGCAGTCAGACCGCCGATCAGGCGTTTCTCGATAACGGCAAACAGGATGATCACGGGGACAATCGCCACGATCGAAACGCCGAAGACGTACTGCCAGCTGGTGGCGTACTGCCCAATGAACTTGGTCAGGGCCACCGAAAGCGGCTGGTTTTCCGACGTGGACATGATGACCAGGCTGGCGGCGAACTCGTTCCAGGCGGACACGAACGTGAAGATCACAGCCGTGACGACGCCCGGCCACACCAGCGGCAGGTTAATGGTGAACAGCACCCGGAGTCTCCCGGCTCCGTCGATCTGGGCCGCCTCGTCGATCTCCCGGGGCACCGCAGCGAAAAAGCTGTGCATGATCCAGAGCGCGAAGGAAAGGTTGAAGGCGGCGTTGATCAGGATCATCGCGAGCCAAGTGTCGTTCAGGTCCAGCCACAACATCTGCCGAAAGAGCCCTGCAGTCAGGACAGCGGGCTGGAGCATCTGGGTAACAATGACCAGGAACAGGAAGGCCATGCGGCCCGGGAAACGGAAGCGGGCCGTGTAGTACGCCGCCGGGGTGGCAACGAGCAGGACCAGGACGGTGGCGCACACCGCGATGACAATCGTGGAGACGAGGTTGAAAGGCAGCGGCGTCTCGGGGGTGTCCCACATGGTGGCGTAGTTTCCGAACTGCAGCCCCTCCTGCGGGAGGTAAGCAGGCGGAACACCGAGGATCTCGGCCCGTGTTTTGAGCGACCCCACCAGCATGATCAGATACGGCGACAGGAAGACCAGTCCGATGAGGGCGCCGACGGCTGACCGGGCTGCCATACGGCCCCGGCCGGCCCCGCCTGCGCGGTGCCGCGATGGGCGCCCGTGCAGCTCCAGCGGCGGGCGGGCCTGGACCGGGGCGGGAGCGGTGGCAGCCATCTCATGCCTCCTTCATTGGCTTGACGATCCTGACGTAGACGGCGACGATCACCAGCACCGCGGCGAAATTGACCACGCTGAGGGCGCTGGCGATATCCAGCCGCCTGTCGAACTGCAGCACCTTGAAGATGTAGGTCATCAGGGTGTCGGCGCTGTATCCGGGAATAGAGCCGGTCATGATGCGCAGGATCGGCAGGTTGTTGAAGACGTTGATGATGTTGATCAGCACCGCGACCGCCAGGGCTCCTCGCAGCTGTGGCAGCACCACGCTGAAAAACGTCCGTGCCGGGCCGGCGCCGTCCATTTTTGCGGCCTCGAGTGCGTCGTCACCGATCGCCTGGAGCCCTGCAAGCAGCGTGTAGGTGGTGAAGGGCAGCGACACGAAGACACCCACGATGACTGCCGCCGCCAGAGCGGAGGTGACGTTCTTGGTGAAGCCGTAGCTCGAGTCCATCAGCCCGACGTCGACCAGGAGCTTGTTGATGATGCCGTAGTCCCGGTCCAGCCCGTAGTAGAACACTGTGGTGGTCATCACCACGCTGGCGGCCCACGGCACCACGACGGCCATCCGGACCAGCGTGCGGCCCGGAAAGGGCTTGTTAAGGAAGTTGGCCAGCGCCAGGGAAATCAGCACGGTCAGGGTCACGACAGCCACCACCCACACCACTGTGTTGACCATGATCCGTGGCAGGTTGGGATCGGAGAACACCGTGGCGAAGTTCTCGAATCCCACGCCCTCGACGTCGGTGCCTGCCTGGCTGATCCGGCGGGTGGAGTTGTAGACCATATACCCGGCTGGGAAGATCACCACTCCAAAAATCAGCACCAGCACGGGTCCGATCCACAGCAGGGCGGGTGCCAGCCCCTCGCTGCGGCGTGAACGGCGTCCGATCGTCGTGCGCGGCCGGGGCAGTGTGCGCATGGTCGGTCCCTTTCTCGGTACGGGGCCGGTTCCGAGAGCGATACCGGCCCCGCGGCGGGCTGCAGATCAGGATTCGTCGGCTTTGGCCTGGATCTGCTCCAGGACTGCGGCCGGCTCCTGGTCCTCAAGTTGACCCATCAGCGACTTGAAGGCTCCGTCGGTGGCGTTCCAGCCCGGATTGGTGGTGGGGTAGAAGCTGGCGCTGGGCAACATGTCCAGGAACGGCTTCAGAGTTTCGTCGGAGCCCATTGCTTCGGATCCGCTCTTGGTGGTCGGCAGGAAACCCTCCGTCTGCACCCAGTTCAGGTACTGGTCCTGTGCGAAGAAGAAATCCATGAACGCGGCGATGGCTTCGGTTTTGTCCTCGTCACTGCGGAAAGCCATCAACCGATCCGCCACGCCCAGGGTTGCGGGTTCACCGGTGTTGGTTGGAACGCTCGCCACCCCGTAGTTCAGGTCGGGGTTCGACTCCTCGATTTGACCTACAGTTTGCGGGAGCCCATACACCATGCCGATCTGCCCCTGGACAAAAACGTTGATCATCGGTGTGCGCTGGGTCGCGCCGGGATCCGGCTGTGTCACTCCATCGGCAATCATCTTCTTCATGAAGGCGGCAGCCTCGACGTTTTCCGGGCTGTTGACGGTGATGGAACTTTCGTCACCGAAGCCGCCGCCGTTGCCGGCGAACCAGATGAGGCTCTCGCCCTGGGCTTCCTCGGAGCCGAGCGGCATGCCATAGCCGGGCGTCCCGGTATCGGAGATTTTCATCGCGGCGTCGTAGAGCTCGTCCCAGGTGGTCGGCGGCGCCTCGATTCCGGCCTGGTCAAAGAGGTCCTCGTTGTAAAACAGCGCACGGACCGAGGCGATGAGGGGCAGACCGTACTGGGTCCCTTCGAAGGTCTCGTTCTCCGCGAAGGACTCCTGGAAGTCGGCGAGCGTGTCCTCGCCGGCGACTTCCTCGGCCGGATACAGCAGGCCCTCGTCGGCGAATCCCGAGAAAGGTCCGCCGTTGTAGATGTCCGGCGCCTCACCCGCCTGGATCTTCGTCTGCAGGACCGACTCGAGGTTCTCCCAGGATTCGACCTGCAGGACGACATCGATTCCCTCGTTTTCGGCCTCGAAGTCTTCGATCACGCCCTCCCACAGGGCTTTGGTTCCGTCGGAATAGGTGGGCACGAGCAGGTCGAGAGTAGTAGTCGATCCGTCGTCGTCGCCTCCCTCTGCGCCGAATCCGCAGGAGGAGAGGGCCAGTGCGCCGACAGTGGCGACGGCAATCAGACCGGAGGGCACGATTCGCTTCATGGAATCCTCTTTCGGGTCGGTTCGGAGGTGGTCGCTGACACCGGCATATGGCCGCTTGACGCGCATTCGTCCGGGAGAACTCTTCCGCGCTGGAGTTTGAGTGATTGAAAGTGATGTCTTCGCGCTGCTCACGCTCATCGACAAGCAGTCGAATGCCCACATGCTCGCCCTCGGCTGTGCACCCGTCAAGAGGAAAAAGCGGTCTTTTTCGCACGGAATGGCATCCGTATTCGACTACCTGCCTGCACGTTTCTGCTCTCTGGACATATCGAAAGATCATGATTCACCATGAGCTATCGCGCACCCCGGTCAGCGGGGCGCGGCCCGAAAGGAGCCCCGCATGCCGCACACTCCGACCACAGCTCCAGGTCTCGGGGCCGCCCAGCCCGGGCAGTGGATGCGCAAGGAACTCGAGTCACAGCCGGACATCTGGGAGCTGGCCATTGCCCGGGCGGAGGCGGAGCACCTCCTCCCCAAGCCCACCGCACGTGTGGCCGCAGTGGGATGCGGCACCTCCTGGTTCATGGCCCAGGCCTTCGCTGCGGCCCGGGAGTCCTCGGGGCTGGGCGAAACGGATGCCTTTCCGGCTTCCGAAGCGGCCGTCGTGCCCACCCGCGGGTACGACGGAGTGATCGCCATCAGCCGGTCCGGAACCACCAGCGAGGTCCTCGAACTCCTCCGGGTGCTGCGGTCGGCGCCCATTCCCACCATCCTGCTCGTGGGCGATGCGAATACGCCTGCTGCCGAACTGGCCACGGCCGTGGTGGCGCTGCCTTTCGCGGACGAGACCTCTGTGGTCCAGACCCGCTTCGCCACAGCCGCTCTCTGCTACCTGCTGACTTCCCTGGGCTGGGACCTGTCCCCAGCGGTGGACGGTGCGCGCACCGTGATCGCGGAAGAGATTCCCGCAGACCTGTTGGCCGCGGAGCAGTTCACGTTTCTGGGCCATGGGTGGACCGTGGGGCTCGCCCATGAGGCGGCCCTCAAAATGCGCGAGGCCGGGCAGGAGTGGACGGAGTCGTACCCAGCCATGGAGTACCGGCATGGCCCCATCGCCATCGCGGCTCCCGGCCGCGTCACCTGGCTGCTGGCGCCCGCACCCGAGGGCCTCGGAGACCAGGTTCGCGGCGCCGGTGCCCACTTCGAGGCAGCCTCCCACCATCCGCTCGCCGAGCTCGTCCGAGTGCACCGCCTCGCTCTGGCCCGCGCACTCGCGCGCGGGATGAACCCCGACCGGCCGCGGAACCTGACCCGTTCCGTGATCCTCTCCGGTTAGGAGGCCATCGTGTTCGTCTCACCGCCGCAGGACGAGGGTCTGGTCCTGGCCTTCGATGTGGGCGGAACGGATATCAAGGCCGCCCTGCAGGATAATGCCGGCCGTTTCCGTGGACTGATGCGCGTGCCTACTCCGCAGGATGCGCGCCGGCCGGGGGACATCATCGTTGAACGGGTCGCCGAGCTCGCACAGGAGTACACTGTCCGGGCTGAGGGCCGCCCAATCCGCTCCGTCGGATTCGTCGTGCCCGGACTCGTTGATGAGGACGCCGGAACCGGCATCCTCGCAGCGAACCTGGGCTGGCGCAACTACCCCTTCGCCTCCCGCCTGCACGAGGCCACCGGACTGCCGGTCGCCTTCGGACACGACGTTGGGCTTGCCGGCGAGGCGGAAATGCGCGTGGGCGCCGGCCGCGGACTGTGTGACGTGGTGGTCCTCATCGTCGGGACCGGGATTGCCGGCGCCGTGTTTGCCGACGGACGTCGCGTGCGCGGCGGCGGGTTCGCCGGCGAGTTCGGTCACATGCCCGCCGGCGGCGGGCTTCCCTGCCCTTGCGGAGCCTCCGGCTGCCTCGAGACCGTTGCCTCGGCAGGTGCCATCGCGCGCAGATTCGCTGACCGGACAGGCTCGCCGGCGCGGGAGGCCCGGGAGGTGCTGGCCGCCGCGCGGAAAGGAAACGCCGCTGCCCGCGACATCTGGAACGATGCGGTCGAAGCCCTTGCGACCGTCATCTGCCAGACCGCGGCCGTCCTGGGCAGCGAGGCGGTCATCTTCGGCGGCGGGCTTTCCCAGGCAGGTCCCGCACTGCTGGACCCATTGGCCAGGCTGACCGACGCCAGGCTTTCCTTCCATCGCCGGCCCCGGCTGCTGCGCTCCGCGCTGGGCCAGGACGCAGGGCTGGTGGGGGCGGCGATGCGGGCCAGGGACCTGCTGGGCGGCGCATCATGAACGCAGCACGGAACCTGATCCTGACCCTCACCCCCAACCCCGCGCTCGACGAGACCTACGACCTCGCCGCGCTGGTTCCCGGCAACAGCCATCGGGTGCCCCCGCCCTTGTCCCGCGCCGGCGGCAAGGGGCTCAACGTCGCCCGGGTGGCTCATCAGCTCGGCTTTCCCGCGCTGGCGCTCGCACCGCTCGGAGGGCCGACCGGCGCTGCCTGCCGCGACGAGCTGGCCGCCGCGGGGGTTCCGCACAGGTTGTCTGAGGTCTCCTCCCCCACCCGCCGTTCCATGGCCTTTGTGGACAGGGCCAGCGGCCTGACCACCATCATTAACGAGAGTGGCGTGCCCCTGGATGACCCCGACCGGGAACATCTCTTCGCGCTCGTCGAACGGGAGCTTCCGCACGCCGGCTGCGTGGTCGGCTCCGGCAGCCTGCCACCGGGAACACCCTCCGACTTCTACGCCCGGCTCGCACGGTACAGCGCTGCTGCCGGTGTGCCCTGCATCGTGGATGCCTCAGGTCCGGCGCTGCTGGCAGCAGCGGCGGCTGGAGTATTCGCGGTGAAGCCGAACCGGGAGGAACTTCTGGAGACCACCGGCTGCTCCGACGTCGGAGCCGGCGCCGATGTCCTGATCAGGGCCGGTGCCAAGCATGTTTTTGTCACGTCCGGATCCGAGGGCATGCGGCTGTTCAGCGCGGCCGAGCCTGAGACCTGTCTGGCTGCCTCACTCGGCCGCGTGCTGCGAGGCAACCCCACAGGTGCCGGTGATGCGGCAGTTGCGGCGCTCGCCGTCCTGCTGGCGGCCGGGCAACACGACCCGTGTCGCCTCATTCGGACAGCCACGGCGTGGTCGGCCGCGGCTGTCCTGATGCCCGTTGCCGGAGAAATCTCCACAAGGCACGGCGAATTCAGCGACGAAATCCGTGTCAGAAGAGTCCGTCGCCATCCGCCGCACCGGGAGCAGAACGAATGAGCCTCATACCCACCCGTAGCCTGGTCGACGCCGCCGTTTCCGCCGGCACCGGCATCGGCGCCTTCAACGTCCTGCATCTGGAAACGGCGGAGGCCATTGTCCTCGGCGCCGAGGAGGTCGGCCTGCCGGTTATCCTGCAGATCTCCCAGAACTGCGCCGCCTATCACGGCGGGTTGGAGCCTTTGGCACTGGCGTGCCGGTCCGTCTCCGCCGCCGCCTCGGTTCCGGTGGCTCTGCATCTGGACCATGCGGAGGACCAGGCCCTCATCAGGGAGGCTTTGGACCTGGGCTTCGGGTCGGTCATGTACGACGGGTCGGGCCTGCCCTACAGCGACAACGTGGCGGCGACGACATCGGTGGTGAAGCACGCGGAGCCCTACGGCGCCTTCGTCGAGGCTGAGCTTGGCAGAGTCGGAGGCAAGGACGGCGCACACGCGCCGGGGGCCCGTACCGACCCCTTCGAAGCTGCGGACTTTGTTCTGGCCACCGGGGTCGACGCCTTGGCTGTCGCCGTCGGTTCCTCACATGCAATGACCCGGCGCAGCGCGGAGCTGGACCTGATGCTCATCAGCGACCTCCGCCATGCGCTGCACGTGCCTCTGGTCCTGCACGGTTCTTCCGGCGTGGGGGACGAGATGCTCGCGGCCGCAGTACGGGCGGGCATGACTAAGATCAATGTTTCAACTCATTTGAACGGGTTTTTTACCCGTGCCGTCCGGACTGTTCTGGAAAATACTCCCGAGCTGGTGGATTCACGGAAATATCTCCATGCCGGCCGACAGGCCCTCGCGCCGGAGGCAGGCAGGCTGTTGGCCCTCCTCTCGCTCGGCGGGAGGAGCCCCGGTGGCCAAGATTAGGATCCAATGGACAAGACAGAGCGCCTGAACGCGATACTTGACCTGCTCGCGGCTCAGGGCAAAGTGCAGATTGAGGACATCGTGTCCGGGCTGGAAGTGTCCGCCGCCACGGCCCGGAGGGACCTGGATGCCCTGGCCGCCCAGCGCCTGCTGACCCGCACACGCGGCGGAGCCACGATGGAAGCCGTGGCCTACGGCCTTCCCTCGCGGTACACCCGTGACGTATTCGCGACACAGAAGGAGGCAATTGCCCAAGCCGCGAGCGCACTTGTACCGCGCGGCGCCGTGATCGGCCTCTGCGGGGGAACCACCAGCACTGCCATAGCCAAGGCCTTGGGTATGCGGCGGGACCTGATGGAACCGTCCAACAAGCCCACGCTCACCGTAGTGACGAACGCCATTAACATTGCGGTTCAGCTGGTGGTGCGGCCCAACATCCGCATCATGGTTACCGGCGGCGTGGTGAATCCCCGCTCCTACGAACTGGTCGGCCCCTATACCGACACCATTCTGGAGCGGGTTGCCCTGGATTTCGCTTTCGTCGGCGTCAACGGGTTGGACCCCGAGGTGGGGCCGACCATCAGTGACGAGGGCGAGGCGGCAGTCAACTCGCTGATGTCCCGCCGGGCCTCGGAAACGTACATCGTGGCCGACTCCTCCAAGATCGGCAGTCGCAGCTTCGCTACCCTCAGCGATTTCGAGTTCCGTAACCTGATCACCGACAACGGCATCACCGTCCAGCAAAAGGCCGCCTTCGAAACCGGCGGCACCCGGGTCATCGTCGCCGACCCGGCCAAGGCGGGCCCGGCCCGCCCCTGACACCGGCCCGGACCTGCCCCACGGCAGCGTTGCCTACGCCGATGGCAGCTGGGTGGGCGCCGTTTCCTGGGCGGGTTCCCTTTCCTGGGCCGGGCTGTCTCCACCCTCGCTGAACTGGGTCCGGTAGAGCTCTGCGTACCGGCCGCCTCGGGCCAGCAGATCCGCGTGGGTGCCCTGCTCGGCGATGCGCCCGCCCTCAATGACCAGGATGCGGTCCGCCGAGCGGATGGTGGACAGCCGGTGCGCGATGACGACCGCCGTCCGCCCGGCCAGTGCTTCGGTGAGCGCGGCCTGGACCGCCGCCTCCGACGTGGAATCCAGGGACGCCGTCGCCTCGTCGAGCAGCACGATGCGCGGGCGGGCCAGCAGCAGCCGGGCAATCGTCATCCGCTGCCGTTCCCCGCCGGAAAGACGGTAGCCCCGCTCCCCCACCATCGTGTCCAGGCCGTCCGGCAGCGAACGGACCAGGTCTTCGAGCCGGGCCCGGCGCAGCGCGTCCCACAGCTCCTCATCGGTTGCCTCCGGCCGGGCCAGGCGCAGGTTGGCGCCAATGCTCTCGTGGAACAGGTGCCCGTCCTGGGTGACCATGCCCAGGGCGCGGCGGATGTCCGCGAAGGACAGGTCCCGCACGTCCGTGCCGCCGTAGCGGACCGCCCCGGCGTCGACATCGTAGAGCCGCGCCAGCAGCCCGGCGATGGTGGACTTGCCCGCGCCGGAGGACCCCACCAGGGCCACGGTCTGGCCCGGTTCCACCCGGAAGGAGATCCCGTGCAGCACCTGTTCGCCTCCGCGGGAGTCGAGCACGGCAACGTCCTCCAGCGAGGCCAGCGACACCTTGTCCGCGGTCGGGTAGGCGAACCGCACGTCGTCGAACTCCACGCTCAACGGCCCCTCGGGCAGCGGCGCCGGTTCCGGCTTCTCCTGGATCAGCGGCTTCAGGTCCAGGATTTCGAAGACCCGCTCGAAGCTCACGACGGCGCTCATCACTTCCACCCGGGCGTTGGCCAGGGCGGTGAGCGGTGCATAGAGGCGGGTCAGCAGCAGCGCCAGGGTCACGACGTCGCCCGTGTTCAGCCGCCCGGTCAGGGCGAACCAGCCGCCCAGCCCGTAGACCAGCGCGAGGGCCAGGGCGGAGACCAGGGTCAGCGCGGTGACGAACACGGTCTGCATCATGGCGGTCTTCACGCCGATGTCACGCACCCGCGCGGCACGGACCTTGAACTCGGCGGATTCCTGCTCCGGGCGGCCGAACAGCTTCACCAGGGTGGCGCCGGGAGCGGAGAACCGTTCGGTCATCTGCGTGCCCATGGAGGCGTTGTGGTTCGCCGCTTCCCGGCGCAGCGCGGCCAGCCGCCCGCCCATGCGGCGGGCGGGCAGCAGGAACACCGGGAGCAGGGCCATGGCCAGCAGGGTGACCTGCCAGGAGGTGCCGAGCATGACGATCAGGGTCAGGACCAGGGACACCAGGTTTCCGACGACGCCGGAGAGCGTGCCGCTGAAGGCCTGCTGCGCGCCGATGACGTCATTGTTGAGCCGGCTGACCAGGGCACCGGTCCGCGTGCGGGTAAAGAAGGCGACCGGCATCCGCTGCACGTGGTCGTACACCCGGGTCCGCAGATCCAGGATCACGCCTTCGCCGATCCGCGAGGAGAACCACCGGGTAGCCAGTGTGACGCCGGCGTCGGCCACCGCCACTGCGGCGATCAGCAGGGCCAGCCGGACCACCGTCTCGGCCGGGCTCCCGGCGACGATGGCGTTGACGACGTCGCCGGCCAGCACCGGCGTCGCGACGGCCAGGACCGCACCCAGCACGGAGAGCAGGACGAATCCCGCCAGCCGCCGCCGGTAGGGGCCGGCGAAGTCAATGATCCGGCGCAGGGTGGCTCGGGAGATCCGGCGGTCGCCGTCGCCGGCCCGGGAGATGCGGTAGAGCGAGTTCCAGGCCGCGCCTTCCATGCTCATGGGTGTGCCTCCTCGGGCATTAAGTACTCTGTTTCAGCTTATGCCCGGCACACGCGTGCTCCGCGCCGCGCCGGGGGAACCCGCTGGTACACTTCCTATCGCCGGCCATCGTGTGTGGCGCATCACTGGAGAAAGGCCGCCATGTCAACGGCTCTCAGGATCGATGGCGGGACCCCCGGCGGGGAGGCCGCGGGACTGCCCGCACTGGTTGCCGTCATGGACCCCCTTCTGTGCGCTGAAGTCACTGCCGCCCTGACCGCCGGCGGACTGCGGCCCGTGCCGTTCCCCAGCCGCGGCGAGGCGGCCTGCACCCAGGAAGCGGCCGCGCTTGCCGTCGTCTGCGAACAGACCATCGCCTCGCTGGCCCCGGCGCAGGCTGCCCGGCTGCGTTCAGCCGGGAGCGATTCGCCGCTGCCGCTGCTGCTGGTGACCACCGGCGCCCTGCCGCCGGTGGAAGAAATGGTCCGGCGCGGCATCACCGATTTCGTCCTGGCCGACAGGGTCGGCCAGGACCTGGGCTACCGGGCGGCGCTGATCCAGGCCGAGACCCTGTTCGCCCGCCGCCGCCGCGCCTCGGCCGGGACGCTGCGTGAACGCGCCCGGCGTATCTCGGCGGCCGTGCGCGCCACCAACGATCCCGACGCCATGGCAGAGGTCGTGGTGCAGGGGCTGGTGAATGCGTTCGAGGCGGATCACGCGGTGCTGCTGACGTTCCCGGATGAACGGGTTCCCCAGCTGAGCCTGGCCTTCAGCCGGGAGCACGCCGCCGGCGCGGCCCCCGTGCTCAGCGGTCCAGCCGTCGAGGATTTCGCCCGGCAGCTCTGGGCTGAAGGACGGGTCGCGAGCGTGGAGGACCATTTCCGGCCCGCCGACGAGCCGGAACCGCTCCAGGAGGAGGCGCTGTCGGCGGAGGTGCGGGCCTCGGTCTTCCTGCCGCTGGGCCACGGCGAAGCGTCGTTCGGCATGCTCTGGCTCGCGGCCTCGGCCGGGCCCCGGACCTTCACCAGCACCGAGCTGTCCCTGATGCAGCATGTCTGCGGGAACCTGGCGCACGGCCTGGTTCAGGGCCACCTGATCACCGCGCAGCGCAAGGTGATGGCGCGGCTGCGCGAGCTGGACCAGGCCAAGACCACCTTTGTTGCCACTGTCAACCACGAGCTGCGCACCCCGCTGACCTCGATCACCGGCTATCTCGACCTCATCCTGGACGGGTCGGGCACGCAGCTGCCGGCCGACGTGCAGCAGATGCTGGCCATCGTGGGCCGGAACGCCAACCGGCTGAACCAGCTGATCTCCGACCTGCTGACGCTCTCCCGCAGCGACGCCCGAGAGTCCACACTGGACGTTGAGGAGATCGACCTGGCCGGGCTGTTGTCGGAAGTGGGCGATTCGCTGGCCCCGACCGCCGACGCCGGCGGCGTGGCCGTGCACGTGGACTGCGCCGTCCACACGCTGCTTGTGGACGGCGACTGCGACCAGCTCGAACAGGTCTTCACGAACCTGCTGTCCAACGCGGTGAAGTTCACCCCCGCCGGAGGTACGGTCCGGGTCAGTGCGGGGATGGCGCCCTCGGAGCTGTCCGGGCCGATGGTCCGGGTCAGCATCGCGGACACCGGCATCGGAATTCCGGCCGACGACCTGCCCAAGCTCTTTCAGCGGTTTTTCCGGGCGTCCAACGCCACCTCCGCGGCCATCCCGGGCACCGGACTGGGCCTGGCGATCGTGCAGGACATCGTGCACCAGCACGGGGGCGAGCTGCAGGTGGCCTCAGAGGTCGGCCGGGGAACGACGTTCACGGTCCAGCTGCCGGCCCGGGCCTGAACCTGCGCCGCCGGGCTCAGGCGAGGACGCGCTGCTCTCCGGTGTAGCAGTTCAGCGAGGTGCCGCGGCTGAAACCGATCAGCGTCATGCCCGCCTCGTGCGCCAGTTCAGCCGACAGCGAGGACGGCGCGCTCACCGCGGCCAGCACCGGAATTCCGGCCATCTGCGCCTTCTGGACCAGTTCGAAGGACGCCCTGCCGGAGACCTGCAGCACCATGCCGCGCAGCGGGAGCATGCCCGCGCGCAGCGCCCAGCCCACCACCTTGTCGACGGCGTTGTGGCGCCCTACGTCCTCGCGCAGGCACAGCAGCTCCCCTTCATGGTTGAACAGCCCCGCGGCGTGTACGCCCCCGGTACGGTCGAACAGCTTCTGTTCCCGGCGCAGCCGGTCCGGCAGGGAAGCCAGCAGGGGCAGCGGGAAGGCTTCGTCGTCCTCGGCCAGGTTGAACCGGGCCTGTTTGCGGACGGCGTCGATGGACGCCGTGCCGCAGATCCCGCAGGAGCTGGAGGTGTAGACGTGGCGTTCCAGGGACGTGTCCGGGGGCGCGACGTCGGGGCGCAGCTGCACGTCCACGACGTTGAAGGTCTGCTGGCCCTGGTCGTCGGTGCCGGCGCAATAGCGCAGGCTGACGATCTCGCCCGGGGCGCTGACCACGCCCTCGGAGACCAGGAACCCGGCGACCAGGTCAAAGTCGTCCCCGGGGGTGCGCATGGTGACGCTGAATGACCGGCCGCCGACGCGGACCTCCAGCGGCTCCTCTCCGGCCAGCACGTCCTCGCGCCTGCCGGCGCCGCCGTCGAGCCGGAAGCGGGTCACCTTCCGGCGCTGGGTGAGACGGGGCATGGTTCCTCCTGACTGGGTGGTGGATCGCCGGCTCAGCGGCCGCTGCCGGGCGTCGGCGCCTCGCGCACCTTCCACGGCAGCGGAAGCGCCAGCAGCGGCTCGTCCGGCTGGCATCCCTCCGCGGGGATGACCATGACGGCGTCGGCCTCGGCCAGGCCCCGAAGCATGCCGGAGCGGAAGTAGGGCGAGGTATGGGCCCTGCCGTCCCGGATGGTGCAGGGCACCAGCCTGGTCCGGCCGGGCAGCGGCTCGACGGCCGATGCCGCCAGCACGTGGTGCGGGCGGGCCGGCCGGGCGCCGCTGAGCCCTTCGAGCAGGGGCTGCAGCACGGTGAACACGGCCATCATCGCGGCCAGCGGATTGCCCGGCAGCGCCACCACCAGACGTCCGTCCTCCAGCCTCGCCAGCATGGTCGGGTGCCCCGGGCGCATGGCGATCCCGTCGATGAGCAGCTCGGCGTTCACCTCCTCCAGCGCGAGACGGAGGTGGTCGGCATCGGACCGCCCGGTGCCGCCGGTGGTGACCAGCACGTCGCCGAAGCTCATCGCGATGGCGCTCTCATCCGTCGCTTCGGTGGTCAGCGCCGCGACCACGTCCTCGAAGCGGTCAGGGAGCCGGCGTACGACGTCGACGTGCCCGCCCAGCATGCCGATCAGCTGGGGCAGCTGGGGGCCGAACGTGTCACGGACCTGGCCGGTGTCGGGCAAGCCGGCTTCGATGACCTCGTCTCCGGTAAGCAGCAGCGACACCCGCGGGGCCCGCAGCACGGGCAGCGTATCGTGCCCGCACACCGCCGCCAGCGCGATATGGGCAGGGTTAAGGGTGGTTCCGCCCGGAATGACGACCTCGCCTGCTGCGGCTTCCTCCCCCGCCGGCCGGATGTGCTCGCCGGGCCGCGGCTCATCGGCTCGGGCGGCCGGAGCCAGGCTCAGGATTCCGGCGCCGTCCAGGAGCCCGCTTTCGCTGCGCAGCACGCTGTCCGCACCCTCCGGCACCGTCCCGCCGGTGAGGATGGCCACCGCTTCGCCGGGCTGCAGCGGGCGGCGTCCGGATTCCCGGTGGATCTGCCAGCGCTCGGGCTCGGGCTCGGGCTCCTTGAGCCGCCAGGGGGCGGTGCCCGCCACGGCCCAGCCGTCCATGGCGGCGGAGGCGTAATGCGGCACGGGCTGGAGTGCGCGGGCGTCCTCGGCGAGCATTCGGCCCAGCGCCTCGGCCAGCGGCACCGTCTCCACCGGCAGCCCGGGAGCGGCGGCATAGGCGGTGCGTCGGGCTCCGTGCCAGTCCGCGTGCGCGGAGGGCCGGGGGGCTGCGGGTGCCAGGGGATCAGTCATTGCGGTCCTCCTCACCGGCAAGGGCGCGGCACTCTGAGCCTGCCGCCCGCATCGCTGCGCGCATGGCGACGGCGTCCGGGGCCTGCGCGCTTCCCACCGCCACACCGGCGGCGTAGCCGGCGATAAAGGTGGTCAGCGGGGCGGCCGGCCGGACCACCGAGTGCGCGGCGTCGGCGGCAAGCTTCAGCACGGCGCCCACGTCCACCGGCGTGCCCTCCAGCTCGAGTGCTCTCAGCAGCCTGGCGCTCCAGGCCTCAAGCTGCTCCTCCTGGCTTGCCATACGTGCTCCTCCAGTGCAGTTCCGGTGCCCCGGCGTTCGACGGTCCGGGGCCGGCGACGGCGCCGGCCCGCCGGGCGTCCTCCCATGTGTCGACATCGGAGGTGCTGCCTGCCGGAACGGGTACTTCCCTCCTCTGCACCCTAGCAAGGAGTTTGAACACGGACAGGTTCTCCAATCCTCCGGCTCCGCGCTGCTCGCGGACGGCGGCCCGCAGCGCGGCGGTGTCGTGCAGGCCTGCCAGCGGCTGGGCGCGGCCTTCCGTGCAGGCCAGCAGCGACGTCCCGGGCGGCACGCCGTCGGGGCTGCCCGCCGCCTCCAGCAGGGCGTCGACGGCGGCGGCGATCCCGGGCATGTCGCAGGCCAGCACCAGCAGCCACGGCGCGCCGGCACCGGCGCGCTCAAGCGCATCGAGCCCGGCGCCGATGGCTGCGGCGGGTCCGCTGTAGGGCGGGTCCTCACGCACCGACAGGCACTGCCCGGGGGCAAGGCCGGCTGCCCGCAGGTATTCTTCCGGGCCCACCACGGCCACCTGTCCCGCCCCGGCTGCCGCCTCCACGGTCCGCGCCAGCAGGGTTTTGCTCCCGGCCCTCAGCAGCGCCTTGGGTTCTCCGCCGAGGCGGGACGATCGGCCCCCGCTCAGAATGAGCGCATCATGGGCAGGCACCCCGGACCCCGGCTTCGCCGGCTGCGGGGTTCCGTCCGCCGGCAGGTCGGTACCGGTCATGCTGCCGTGTCGCTGCCCAGGAAGGCGTGCCACTGCGGCGCGGGACGTTCCAGTTCCCGGATCTGCCAGCGGGCACCGCGCGGCGGCTGCGGACGAAACCGCAGCTCCCAGCCGAGCTGCTTGAGCGTCTTGTCCCCCTTGGCGTTGTTGCAGCGCAGGCAGCACGCCACGAGGTTCTCCCAGCTGTCTCCGCCGCCCCTGGACTTGGGCACGACGTGGTCCACGGTCGCGGCCGCCTTGCCGCAGTAAGCGCACCGGTGGTCGTCACGGCGCAGCACGCCGCGCCGGGTGGCGACCGTGCCCTCCCGGTACGGCACCCTCACATACCGGTTCAGGAGGATCACCGAGGGTCGTGCGAACACTTCGTTGGGGCCCACCACCGGTTCCCCGCTTTCGGCCACCACGCTGGCCTTGCCGGCCAGCACCAGCACCAGGGCGCGCCGGAAGGTGACCACGGCCAACGGCTCGTACCCTGCATTCAGAACGAGAGTGCGCATGCACAGTCCTCTTCGCCTGCATTCTTCGCGGCGGTTCTCCAGGAGCCGCCACGCAGAACGGTACAACGGATCGACAATGCAAGGGTAAGCCCAGCCTCCGGTCTTGACTATTTATCCGCCCCGCGCCGGCCCGCCGCCGCGGGGCGGGACAACGTGCAGACGACACAAAAGGGACCCGCGGGCGGGTCCCTTTGGTGTTTGGTTCTGTGTGGCGCGGTCTAGCCGCCGACGCGGATGTACACGCCGCCGGAGCCGAGCTCGGCATCGGCAATCACCGTGGTGTTGCCGTTGAAGCCGCCGTGCACGGCCTTGCCACCGCCGATGTAAACCGCGATGTGGGCCAGGCCCATGCCGCCGTCGGCGTAGTAGATCAGGTCGCCGGGGACAGCCTCCGCCGCGCTCACGGTGCGGCCGAGCGAGAGGTAACCGGCCGGCCAGCCGTGATAGTTGATGCCCGCGGCAGCCAGCGCGTTGGTGGCCAGCGCGGTGCAGTCCTGCATGACGCCGAGCTGCGCGAGCGCGGCGCTGGCGATAACAGCGGCGGTGCCGCCGGCCGGGGCAGGTGCCGGAGCAGGCGCCGGAGCGACCTGCTGGGACTGCAGGGAGACGTTGGCCGCTGCCGGAGCGGAGGCGGCCGGGGCAGCCGCAGCCGGGGCTGCAGCCTGCTCCTGGACGGCGACGGGCTCGACCGCCGGAGCGGCTTCGACCGCCGGAGCGGCTTCGACCACGCCGGCTACCGCCGGGCGCTCAAACGAGACGGGCACGTCGTCGGCCACCAGCAGGGGTGCGTTGGCGATGTCCAGCTTGCTGGTGTGGACCTCGCGCTGCGCCTCCACCGGAGCCCCGGAGGCGGTGGCTGCGGCGCCGGAGGCCAGGACCAGGCCTGACGCAGCGGCGATGACTGCGGCCTGGCGGCCGACGGTACCGGCGTTGGAGGACACTGCATCCGCCAGAGCGGAGAAGGTGTTGCGCTCGACTGCGGCCCGGTGGCGGGCGCGCTCAGGTGTCGTAGTCATGCTGATTCTTCCTTGAGTGGTTACGACAACTGGTGTCTAGCTGACGCGGACGAAGCTGGCGCCCGGCAGGTCGGAAAGGTTGTGCAGGGCGGTGTTGAAGCCGTTGAAGCCGCCGCTGATGACCTGGCCGTTGCCGACGTAGATGGCAACGTGGCCCGGGGTGATCACAAGGTCGCCGGGCATTGGCGAACCGACCACGGAGCCGTACGCGTAGAACTGGGCCGGGGCGAGGTCGCCCACGGACTTGCCGGCGGCGCGCAGGGCCTTCTCCACCATGGCGGTGCAGTCCTGTGCGACGCCGATCTGGGAGTAGGCGGAGCCGACCAGGATGTCGGCGACGGCGCTGGCGGCCGGGGCGGCCTGGACGGCGACCTCGGCGGCCGGGGCCGGTGCGGCCTGGGCGGGAGCTGCCGGCGCCGGAGCAGCGGCCTGCTGGACGGCGGTGCGCTCGGCGGCGACGGCGGCAGCCTGCTCTGCTGCTGCCTGCTCGGCGGCTGCCTGCTCGGCGGCGGCGCGCTCGACGGCGCCGGATTCGGAAACAACCTGCTCAAGGCCGGCCAGCTGGAACGGAGCGTCGGCCGGAACGGACAGGGCGCCGCCGCCGGTGACGATGTTCAGGGGCAGGGCCTCAAGTGCCTGGCGCTCGGTGCTCGGGGCGGCCTGGGCCGGGATACCGGCGGCCAGCACGAGGCCGGACGCGGCGGCTACGACGGCAGCCTGGCGGCCAACGGTTGCAAGCGGGCTCGTGGAAGTGCTGGCCGCCCGACGGCGGCCATGGGTGCGTGATGACAAAGCTGTGCCTCTCCCTACGCCTACGAGGTGAGCTGTCGGGTTCGGATGGGAGTCACCCGGCTGGGCGGCGCGAAGCCGCTCAACTTAACCCCAAGGGCACCAAACGGTGCCCGAAAATTGGTTCCCCCGCCCCTGCCATGCGATTGTGCGAACGGACCTCAAACAGTGGCAGAGCTAGGCGATCTGCTCGAGGGTGCCTGGCCGTTGGGGTGCCGGGCACGGTGACGACCCTACAGGAAGCTTTCAGGAATGTCACGTTCCGGTCACAGAACGGTATGTCTGCGGTTACAACCAGCCCAGGGGGTCGACGACGTCGCCGTTTACCATTACCTCAAAATGCAGGTGGCAGCCCGTGGAGGCGCCGGTGGATCCGCTGGCTCCGAGGAGCGCGCCGCGGTCCATCGTGTCCCCTACGGCCACGTGGATCGCGGAGAGGTGGTTGTAGGTGGTCTCGACACCGTTGCCGTGGTCGATGACGACGCGCTGGCCGCCCCCGTACGGGTGCCAGCCGGCGAAGGTGACGGTTCCGGCCGCAGCCGCAGTGACATCCGTGCCGCAGGCCGCTGCAAAGTCCTGGCCCCGGTGGAGCTCTCCGCTCATGCCGGTAATGGGGGACACCCGGTAGCCGAACCCGGACGTGGACACCATTTCGGCGTTGAGGGGCTTGGCCAGCGTTCCCTTGGCGGCGGCCGGGGTGACGGAGGAGGCCGCAGCCGCCACCGTGACCTCCTGCAGGCGGGCCTCGGGGTCGTACCGGCTGCTCAGGCCGGCGCGCTCGAAGCTGACCTGGGCGGCGGGATCAGCCGTGACGGTCTCCTGGACCGCAGCAGCGGCCTGCACCTGCGGTTCCGGCTCGGCCGCTGCTGTGGTAGGAATGGCGACGCTCAGGATGAGGCCGGAGGTCGCCGCCGTAATGGCAACCTTCTGGGCGGTGTCCCCCACGGAGTGGTGCTTGGTTTCGGCCCGCCGGCGTCCGCTCTGGGAGCGCGGGCGCGCAGGTGTTGCCGGGGCAGACGCACGGCGCCTGCCCGAAGCAGCATGCTTCGACAAGTGGTTCCCTCTCTCAAGCCTGCGAAGTTAGCTGTCGGATTCGAGTGGAGAAGCACTCGGCCTCCGGCCGGCAGCACGGCTGTTGCCATGCTGCTTGCTGTGGAGGCTTCACCCCGAGGCAGCGGCTGCTGCCAAAGAATTGGGTCCTCCGCCCCCGCCTGCGAACGGTATGGTGCTCCGGCCCAACGGCAGGGTTAGGCATTTGGGCCGGATAACGATGGTGGTTCAGCGTCGTCAAACACTATAGGGGAACAGCGCCGAAATTTACCATTCCGTTATCGGCGCTGCGGAATCAGCGCTGCGCGACGAAGACGTGGGAAGCCACTTCGGGCGGCAGTTCCAGCGCGCCCTCGATTCCGGGGACACGGACGGAGATGTACCCGCCGACCGTTTCCGCGGTCAGCTCCGCGCCGGGATGCAGGCCGGCCTCGTCCAGCTGGCCCAGCAGCTCGGGATCGACCTGGATGGGCTCGGCAAGCCGCACGAGCTGGTACTTCTGGCCCTCCCCCGCGCCGGCCACGGCCGTGGCGAGCGAGACGGTGTCGGCGGCCGCACCGGGAGCGGGCACGCCGCCAAGCTCCTCCAGGCCGGGGATGGGGTTGCCGTAAGGGGATGCCGTCGGGTGGCCCAGCAGGTCGTAAAGCCGGCGTTCGACGCGCTCGCTCATCACGTGCTCCCACCGGCAGGCTTCGTCGTGGACGTAGGCCCAGTCCAGCCCGATGACGTCCGAGAGCAGGCGTTCGGCCAGCCGGTGCTTGCGCATCACGCCAACGGCTCGGGCCCTGCCCAGTTCGGTGAGTTCCAGCTGCCGGGTGCCCGAGACCACCACCAGCCCGTCACGCTCCATTCGCGCAATGGTCTGCGACACGGTGGGCCCGGAGTGGCGCAGGCGTTCGGCGATCCGGGCCCGCAGGGCGACGATGTTCTCCTCTTCCAGCTCCAGGATGGTCCGCAGGTACATCTCTGTCGTGTCGATGAGATCCGTCATGGCCGGCCGCTCCTTGAAATCGTGCGGAAGAAGTGGGATGCGGGCAGCATCGGCCGCCACAGGTCCCTGGTATGCCCCAAGGTTAGCCCATCGCGACTCAGCCCGGGCAATCACCCGATTGCCGGTTCGCCCCCGGCTTTTCCCGCTCCTGCACGGGAAAAGCCGCAGGCGGAGGCAGTCCTTCCCGACGCCGCTGCGACCCGATTCACAAATGGGCCGGGCCCGCCGCGTGGGGCAGAATGAAAGGGCGAAATGCACTGACGAATCCGCTGGAGCGTAGAGACCATGGGCGAAAACCCCGCACTGACCATTCCCGCCGAACTCCTGCCCCGGGACGGGCGGTTCGGCGCCGGCCCCTCCAAGGTCCGGCCCGAGCAGGTACAGGCCCTGTCGGACGCCGGCGCACGGCTGCTGGGCACCTCGCACCGGCAGGCCCCGGTGCGCAGCCTGGTAGGCAGCATCCGTGAAGGCCTGTCCGCCTTCTTCCGCGCCCCCGAGGGCTATGAAGTGGTCCTCGGGGTCGGCGGTTCCACCGCCTTCTGGGACGTTGCCTCCTTCGGCCTGGTGCAGGAAAAGGCGCAGCACCTGTCCTTCGGCGAGTTCGGATCAAAGTTCGCCGCCGCCACCAACAAGGCGCCGTTCCTCGCCGCGTCTTCGATCCTCAAGGCCGAGCCGGGCACCCGTCCCGAGCCGCAGGCCGAGGCCGGGGTGGACGTCTATGCCTGGCCGCAGAACGAGACCTCCACCGGCGTGGCCGCTCCGGTGAAGCGGGTCGGCGGAGCCGACGACGGCGCGCTCGTCCTCATCGACGCCACGTCCGCGGCGGGCGGCCTGGACGTGGACGTGTCCGAGGCCGACGTCTACTACTTTGCGCCGCAGAAGAACTTTGCCTCCGACGGCGGACTGTGGCTGGGGCTGTTCTCTCCGGCGGCGCTGGAACGCGCGGCGCGGATCAATGCCTCCGACCGCTGGATCCCGGACTTCCTGAACCTGCAGACGGCGATCGACAATTCCCGCCTGAACCAGACCTACAACACCCCCTCGCTGTCCACGCTGGTGACCCTGGACGCCCAGGTGCAGTGGCTCAACAACAGCGGCGGCCTGGAGTTCGCGGCTGCACGGACCGCCGATTCGGCCGGACGGATCTACCGCTGGGCGGAGGCCTCCGGCGTCGCCACCCCGTTCGTGAGCCGGCCCGAGGACCGCTCGAACGTCATTGCGACCATCGACTTCGATGAGTCGATCGATGCTGCGGCCGTCGCGAAGACCCTGCGGGCCAACGGGATCGTCGATGTGGAGCCGTACCGCAAGCTGGGCCGCAACCAGCTGCGCATCGCCACCTTCGTCGCCATCGACCCGGAGGACGTGAGTGCGCTGCTGCGCAGCATCGACTTCGTGATCGAAAACCTGTAGGGCAGCAGCCTGCCCGCCCGGGGCCCGGATGCCGTCAGGCGTCCGGGCCCTGCTGCTTTTCCGGGGCCCTGACCAGGCGCAGCCGGCGCCGGGACGAACGGTCGTAGGCCAGCCGGAGCCGTTCGGCCCGCCAGGCCCAGACAGCTCCGATCAGCGCGGCCGCCAGCCCGGACAGGGCTGCCACCCCGAGCCCCCAGCGGGGTCCGAAGCTGTCAGAGACCAGCCCCACGATCGGTGCGCCGATCGGTGTACCGCCCATGAAGATGGCGAAGTACAGGGCCATGACCCGCCCGCGCATGACCGGCGTGGTGGTGGTCTGGACGTAGGCGTTGGCGCTGGTCATAAGCGTCAGCGCGAACAGCCCCACCGGCACCAGGGCCAGCGCGAACAGCTCCAGGCTCGGGGCCAAACCGGCCAGCGCGCATGCTGCGCCGAACAGGCCCGCCGCTCCGAAGACGAAGCGCAGCCGCGGCCGGTCCCGCCGGGCGGACAGCAGCGCTCCGGTGACCGAGCCGATGGCCATAATGGAGTTCAGCAGCCCGAAGATTCCGGCGTCCTGCCCGAACTCCGTGCGGGCCATGGCTGCAATATATACGGCGAAGTTCAGCCCGAAGGTTCCCACGATGAAGATCGCGAGCATCACCATGATCAGGTCCGGACGGTAGCGGACGTAGCGCAGGCCGGCCCGGATTTTGCCCTTGCCGGGCGGGGCCTTGGGCAGCACCCGCAGCTCCGAGGAGCGCATGTTCACCAGTGCGAGGACCATCGCGCCGAAGGTCAGGGCGTTGATCATGAACACCCAGCCCGGGCCGACCGCCACCGTGAGGAGCCCGGCGACCGCCGGTCCGATCATCCGGGCGCCGTTGAAGGAGGCGCTGTTCAGGGCGACGGCGTTCGGCAGGTCCCGTTCGGAGACCACTTCGGAGACGAAGCTCTGCCGGGCCGGGGCGTCCACCGCCGAAACGACGCCCAGGGCCAGGGCGAACGCGTAGACGTGCCAGAGCTCCGCGGCGCCGGTGACGACCAGGGCGCCGAGCCCGACCCCGAGCAGCGCCATCGACAGCTGCGTGGCCAGCAGCACCCGGCGGCGGTCATAGCTGTCAGCCAGCAGGCCGGCCCAGGGGGCGAGCACCAGCTGCGGTCCCAGCTGGAGCGCCATGACGATGCCCATGGCCGCAGCGTTCTGGTCCGTGAGGATGTCGTACACCAGCCAGTCCTGGGCGGTGCGCTGCATCCAGGTGCCGATGTTGGAGACCAGTGCCCCGAGGAACCAGATGCGGTAGTTGAAGATCTTCAGGGACCGGAACATCATCGCTCCGCCTCCGTCATTACCGCATCCAGTGCCGTCACGGGTTACTCGTCCTCCTGTTCCCCGCCCTGTGCATCGGGGCCCGCGGGGGCCTGCGCGGGGCGGGTTTCGGTGTCACTTTCAGCCACGGGCGCGGCGGCGGCGTCGACGTCGCCGGTGGCGGCGTCAGCATCGCCGGGCGCCGCTGCCTCGGCCTGTTCCTTGTCCGCTGCGATTTCCTCCGGGCGCACCCGTTCGGACCAGGGCACCCACTCCGGGGCCAGCAGCGCCTCCGCGGAGGGCAGCAGGCCCACCTCGCATACAGTGGCGACCTTGCCGCGGGGCACGCGCGCCAGGGTGGCGTACCACTCCCAGCCCGCGTATCCGCGGCGGTTCGCTTCAAACCGATGAGTCAGCAGCCGGTCCGCCTCGATCGTCACGCCCACGTGCGCACCGATTTCCTCTTCGCCGGTGATCTCCAGCAGCCCCTGCCGCGCCGTTTCGACGGCGGCGGCCAGGACGGCGTCGGGCTTGGTCGGCCTGCGCGGCGCGCGCTTTCGGGGGGCCGGGGCAGCGGGCCGGTCCGTCGGGTCGGCGGCGCGCGGTTCCCCGCCGTTCGGAGCAGTGGAAGTCGTCATCGAACCGCGCCCGCCCTATACGTCGAGGTCGTCCGCGACGGCGCGCAGCACGGCGGCCACCTTGGCGGCGTGCCGGCGGTCCGGGTACCGGCCGCGGCGCAGTCCGTTGGAGATGCCGTCGAGCAGCTTGATCAGGTCCTCGGTGATCACAGCCATGTCCTCGGCGTTCTTCCGCGTCGCCTTGGCCACCGACGGCGGCGCCTCGAGGATGCGGGCGGACAGCGCCTGCGGCCCGCGCTTGCCTTCGGCGACGCCGAACTCCATGCGGGTCCCCGGCTTCACCTCGGTAACGCCCGCGGGCAGGGCGGAGGCATGAAGAAAGACCTCCTGGCCCTCATCCGTAGCCAGGAATCCAAAACCCTTACCAGCGTCAAACCATTTGACCTTACCGATGGGCACTTCGATTACCTCGTTCTCAGCAGTTGGAAAGCGGCGGGCGCGGCCCGCCGTCGTCGTTCAGCCCGCAGCGCGCCCCGGCGCCGAAACGGCGGCCGGTGTCAGCGAATCCTACGGGGAAGTCTGTTCCCATTAGAATATCCCGGGCGCGGGCCCATCCCCTACCTTGGCGGTTCGGCGGCCCCGCCGCTGCGCTGCTAGCGTTGAATCCCATGAGCAACAGTGCCCTCCCTCCGTCCGGCGGAGCCCCGGTCCGTTCCCGGCGGGCCCCGCTGCAGCGGCTCTTCGCGGCCTTCGCAGGGCTGCTGGCCGTGGCCGGGCTGGTGAGCCTTGCCGCGATCCTGCTGGGCGCCCTCAACGGGACCGACGTATGGCCCGGTTTCGCCGCCGGCGCCATCTATGCCCTGCCCGCCGCCTTCATCCTGATGGGCGTGCTGGTAATTGACGGCATCCGCCGTCGGCGGCGCAGCTAAGACCTCTGTTTTGATCCGGTCTCGGGTAACGTAAAGCTGATGTCAGCGATTCGTGCCTTGGCCGAAGACCTCGCGTCTCGCAGTGACCAGCAGCTGCGCGAACTGCTTGCCGCCAGGCCGGACCTTGTGCTGCCGCCCGTGCCGCACTTCGATGCGCTGGCGGCCCGCGCCTCCACCCGGATCAGCGTGCAGCGGGCGCTTGAGAAACTCAGCGCCCCCGAGCTGCAGGTCCTCGAAGCCGTGGACCTGACCACCAACGAGGAATCCCAGCTGAGCACCACCGCCGCGTGGCTCAAGACGATGGTCGCCGGGTCCACGATCAAGGCGCTCGACGCCATCCTGGTCCGCCTCCATTCCCTGGCTTTGCTGCGTCGGGCGGCCCCGCATCCCGGCGCCCCGAAGGCCGACGCGAACCGCCGTTTCTACCTTCCGGTCTCGGTCCTGGGCGAAGCCCTGGGCGCGTATCCGGCGGGCCTGGGCCGGCCCTATTCGACGCTTGCCGCCCAGCTGCCGGATTTCCGTCAGCGGCTGGTGGGCATCGTGGCGGGCCTGCGCGAGGCCGGCCTGCCCATCGAGAAGGCCGACACCCCCTCAACCGCGGCGCATGCGCTGCACCACCTCGTCTCCGACCCCCAGGGCTGGGACGCGCTGATGGCGCAGGCTCCGCCGCAGACCGCTGAACTGCTGCGCCGGTTCAAGTACTCACCCGTCGGTACCATCGGGCGCCGGTCCTCCCTGAGCCGCGCCGTGTTCGACAACCCGGCACCGGCTCCGGTGGAGTGGCTTGTCGCCCGGGGGCTGCTGGTGCCGCTGGACCAGCTGCACGTGGAGCTGCCCCGCCCGGTGGGGCAGGCCAGCCGGGGCCACGTGGTCGTCTCGGAGCTGCAGCTGCGCGAACCGGTGCCCGCGGGGCGGCCGGTGTCCCGCGCCCTGCGGGACAACGCCGCCTACGGGGCCATTGCGGAGACCCTGCGCCTGGTCACCGAGCTGCTGGCCGTCGCCAGGCAGACCCCCATCAGCACCCTGCGCTCCGGCGGAGTGGGGGTGCGCGAGGTCCGCCGCGTCGGCGAGGCGCTGCACACCGACACCGCCGTGACCACCTGGCTGTTGGAGCTCTCCGCCCTGGCCGGGCTGCTCTCCCTCGATGTGACCACCTCCCGGTGGGACGCCCCGGAGACCGCGTGGCAGACCGTCGACCGCGAACACCAGTGGCGGCTGCTGGTCCAGGCGTGGCTGAACGCGGACCGCGCCCCGTCCCTGGTGGGCTCCCCGCTGCCCGGCGGAACCGCCATCAGCGCCCTGGCCGGGGAGGTGGCCCGCCCGGACGCGCCGGTGGTGCGCAGGCGCATCCTTGAACTGCTGGCCCGGCTGGCGTCCGCGGAACCCGACGCCGGTCCGGACACCGGGGGAACGGAGGAGGACGGCGGCGCGGTGCTGACCGCCTACGACGCCGAGGAACTGATCTCCGCCCTGACCTGGCACCAGCCCCGCCTGCAGCGCCGCTTCGCCCGCCTGGTGCCCGGGATGCTGCGCGAAGCGGCCCAGCTGGGGCTGCTGGGCTCGGGCGCCGTCACGGACCTGGGCCTCGCCGTCGCGGCCGAAGACTACCCGCGGGCCACGTCGCTGCTCCGCGAGGCCCTCCCGGATCCGGTGACGTCCTTCCTGCTCCAGGCGGACCTCACCGCCGTCGCCCCCGGATACCTCGAACCGCGGGTGGCCCGCCAGCTCGCCCGCATCGCCGCACCCGAGGGGCAGGGCCCGGCGGCGATCTACCGTTTCTCCGCCGACTCCGTCCGCCGCGGGCTGGACTCGGGGTGGGACGCCGCCGGCATCCTGGAATTCCTCGGCCGGCATTCCGCCACCGAGGTCCCCCAGCCGCTTCGCTACTTGGTGGAGGACACGGCTTCCCGCTACGGGCGGCTACGGATCGGGCCCGCCCTGTCCTATCTGCGCGGTGATGACGACGACGCCGTCCAGGCGCTGCTCGCGGACCCCCGGGCGGAGTTCCTGGGGCTGACCCGGCTGGGGCCCTCGGCCCTCGCCGCCAAGGTCCCTCCGCAGGAGCTGCTCCATGCCCTCCGGGATCTGGGCTACAGCCCCGCCCTCGACGGCATGCCCCGTCCCCCGACCGGCTCCCACCGGCGGCCCGAGCCGGACCTGCCGCCGGAGCCGGCGCCGCGCCCGAACCCCTGGGAACTGACCGATGACGACCTCGCCAACCAGCTGGCCGCGCTGCGCGGAGCCGGCGGCTCCCCGGTCCGCAGCTCCCAGCCCGAGCCGCTGGTCGGGCTGGAGACGCTGCGCTCGGCCATCCGCACCCGGCACAACGTGCGGATCAGCCTGGTCGACGGCGAGGGGAATCAGCAGCGCCAGGAATTCGTTCCCCTCTCCGTAAGCGAAGGCCGGATCCGCGTCTTCGACCCGGAGCGCGACGTCGAGCGCGTCGTGTCGGTGCACCGGATCCTGGATGTGGAACTAGTGGAGGACACCCCAACGCATGGTTGACGGACCCCTGATTGTCCAAAGCGACAAGACGATCCTGCTGGAGGTCGACCATCCGCGCTCGACCGAGGCGCGGCACGCCATCGCCGCCTTCGCCGAACTTGAACGCGCGCCGGAGCACATGCACAGCTACCGGATCACGCCGCTGGGCCTGTGGAACGCCCGGGCCGCCGGCGTCGACGCCGAGCAGGTGCTCAACACGCTGCTCACGTTCTCCCGCTTTCCGGTGCCGCACTCGCTGCTGATCGACATCGAGGAGACGATGTCCCGGTACGGGCGGCTGCGGCTGGAGAAGGACCCACAGCACGGGCTGGTGCTGCGCACCGAGGACTATCCGGTGCTCGAGGAGGTCCTGCACGCGAAGAAGATCCAGCCGCTGCTCGGCCCGCGGATCGACGGTGAGACCGTGGTGGTGCACGCTGCCTCGCGGGGCCAGCTCAAGCAGCTGCTGCTCAAGCTCGGCTGGCCGGCCGAGGACCGGGCCGGCTACGTCGACGGCACTCCGCATCCGATCCTGCTCGACGAGCAGGGCTGGTCGCTGCGCCCGTACCAGCAGCTGGCGGCGGAGAACTTTTGGGCCGGCGGCTCCGGCGTAGTCGTCCTGCCCTGTGGTGCGGGCAAGACCCTGGTGGGCGCCGCCGCGATGGCCACCAGTTCCACCACCACCCTGATCCTGGTGACCAACACGGTGTCCGCCCGGCAGTGGAAGGACGAGCTGCTCAAGCGCACCTCGCTGACCGAGGACGAGATCGGCGAGTACTCAGGCGCGGTCAAGGAGATCCGTCCGGTCACCATCGCCACCTACCAGGTGCTCACGCTCAAGCGCGGCGGGCTGTATCCGCACATGGAGCTGCTCGACGCCAATGACTGGGGCCTGATCATCTATGACGAGGTCCACCTGCTGCCGGCCCCGATCTTCCGGATGACCGCCGACCTGCAGGCCCGCCGCCGGCTGGGCCTGACGGCAACCCTGGTCCGCGAGGACGGCCGGGAGGGCGAGGTGTTCTCCCTGATCGGCCCGAAGCGCTACGACGCGCCGTGGAAGGACATCGAGGCGCAGGGCTACATCGCTCCTGCGGAGTGCGTGGAGGTCCGTGTGGACCTGCCCCGGGACGAACGCGTCGCCTACGCCATGGCCGACGACGCCGACAAGTACCGGCTGTGCTCCACGTCCGAGGTGAAGAACGACGTCGTCCGCCGCCTCGCCGCCCGGCATCCGGATGAGCAGGTGCTGGTGATCGGGCAGTACCTGGACCAGCTCGACGAGATCGCCGAGTTGCTGGACGCCCCCGTGATCAAGGGCGAGACACCCGTCAAGCAGCGCCAGCAGCTCTTCGACGAGTTCCGTGCCGGCACCCTGCGCGCCCTGGTCGTGTCCAAGGTGGCGAACTTCTCCATCGACCTGCCCGAAGCCTCCGTCGCCGTGCAGGTCTCCGGGTCCTTCGGCTCCCGCCAGGAGGAGGCGCAGCGCCTCGGCCGGCTGATGCGTCCCAAGGGCGACGGGCGCACCGCCCACTTCTACACCGTCGTCGCCCGCGACACCCTGGACCAGGACTTCGCGGCCAAGCGCCAGCGTTTCCTCGCCGAGCAGGGCTACGCCTACAACATCCTGGACGCCGCCGACGTCGGCGAACCCGCCTGACAGCCTCGGTCCCTACCGTGCAGGCCAAGGCAGGTGCTGTGTCGGGAAACCGGCCGGGCCGGGATCCCGGTTGACAGCGTGTCCTCCTGCCGAACCTTCGGCAAGCTTGCACGCTTCTTGAGCCCGCCTTGGGTGCAGCCCCCTACTGTTTCGCTGGTCAGAAGCGTGATGCACCGTCAGCTGGGGGGCCGATGGTTTACGCAGAACCTGCTCCGTTGCGTGGGCTGCAGCGCCACCGGCCCGCACCCGGCAACCGCAATCGCCTTCTGCATGTCCTGGACCAGGCCTCTGCTGCAGCCCTGACCATCGTCCGCGGCCACGGAGGGTCGGGGAAGACAGCGCTGCTGGCGGACTGGGCGCAGGCCCGCGACGGCAGCTGTGCCTGGCTCGCTCTGGCGCAGATGGCCTCGGAGGAGCCCGGCGACGCACGACAGCTCACCCGGTGGATGCTGGATGCCCTGGCAGACGCCTCTCCTCCCGAGGAAGCTGCCCTGTTCGGCCGGGCATCTGCCGAGGTCGCCTCCGGGCGTGGTCTCTCCGCGTCGCTGGCCCTGCCGACCCACCTGCGTTCCCCCCGCTTCCTGCTCATCGATGACCTGCACCTGATCCGCGAGGACCAGACGTTCCCGATACTTGAACTCCTCCGCGCCCTGCCGGGGCTGCACATCGTTGCCTCGACCGCCGTTCTCAGCCCGCTCGAGCACGGGCGTGCCTTCCACGAGCTGGAGACCGCTCTGATCGGCCCCTGCGAACTGGCTCTGACCGAAGCGGAGACCGCCGGGGCGCTTCTTGGCAGCCCGCTTGCCGCTTCCTTCCGATCGGTGCGGGCCGCAGCTGCAGGCTCGGCGCGCTGGGTGCGGTACCTGGCGATCAAGGCGGCGGACCTGTCCGGGGATTTTCCCGGTTGGGAGGAGTTCCTCGACCTCGCCGCACGGGACCTTGCCGACCACATAGTCCCGCCGCTCCCTGGAGATCAGCAGCGGTTTCGCCTCGGCATCGCCGTCCCCGAGTCGATAACCGTCGAACTTGCAGAGCAGCTCTATCCGGGCGCGCCTGCGGAAAGCCTGCTCCGCGCCGCCGAACTGGACGGCCTGCTGACCCGCAGCGCGGACGGCGAAGCGGTCCTCGTTCCGCTGGTGCGCCGCTGCCTGCAGACCGTCCTGGCCGGCCGGTCGGCCCGGACACGCCGGGACCTCGAACGCGGATGCGCCGTTCATTACCTGGCCTGCGGGCAGCCTCCCGCGGCCCTGCAGCACGCAGTCGGGGCCGAGGACCCGACGCTGGTGGCCGAAATCCTGCACAGCTACGGCATCGAGCTGCTCCAGCGACACCCTGCCGGTACACGCCGGGAGCTGGAAAGGATGCCGTTGCCACTGCTCGTCCAGGAGCCTGCCCCGGCATTGGCCCTCGGCGTTCTGTACATGACGGATCCTCTCCGCCGGTCACGCGGATTGGAGCTGTGTGCCGCGGCTGTTGCGGCGGCACGGCGTGCGCGCGGCAGCATTCCGCCGCCGCCGGCCGCGGAGCGGTTCCTGCTGGCCGTTGTGGAAGCCGTGGGGCTCCGCCTGCGCGGAGGTCTGGGCAAAGCGCGCCGCCGGGCCAGGGAGGGCCTGGACCTTTATCTGCAGATGCCGCTCGCGGAACGGGAACGCATCGGCGCGCTGGAAGCTCCGGCCGTTGCCCAGCTGGGCATCACCCTCGGGCGGGGAGCCGATCGGCACGGCGCCGCGGAGGCACTGAAGCGGGCAGGGGTCCTCAGCTCCGCATCCGACGCGCAGCACGCGGGGTTTTACTGGGCCATGGTCGCCTGGCTGCAGGCGTCCGCGGGGGACGTCCGCAGCGCCGAGCGGCACCTTCTCGAGAGCTGCGTGAACGGCTGGCCCGGAGGCGCGGCCGACTCCTACTCCGTCACTCCTTACCGGCTGGCCCAGGCCCGGATTGCCTTGGAACACCTGGACATTGCCGCTGCCCGGGATGCTCTTGCACCCCTGCTTGCCGCCGCCAATGCCAATGAGTTCTGGCCGCATGTCCGTTGCTGCAACGCTCTGGTGGAGCTGTTGGCCGGCGATGCCTCCGCGGCCCTGGCACATCTGGAAAGCCTCGAACCGCGGCGCCGGGACCTGCCTCCGATCGGCAAGTCCGAGCACACGTCCCTGGCCAGGATGCGGGCGCTGCTGCTGCTTGCCGTGGGCCGCCCTGCCCAGGCGCTGAAGCTGCTTGAGCGCCTGCCTGCAACTGAACCGGAGTCGGCGTTGCTGACGGCACGCATCCGTATCGCCTGCGCCCAGCCGCAGGAGGCGTTGTCTGCGCTGGCCCGGTTCGACGAGGATCCAGGCAGGGCACCCGCCGTGCAGGTCCAGCTGGCGGGCCTGTCCGCGGCGGGAAAGGCTCAGCTGGGCGATTTGGAAGGATCAGTCCTGGATCTGGCCCGCCTCGCCGCACTCCAGGAACGGTTCGGGCTGGGTCTCTCTACGGCTCTGCTCCCCCGGCCCGACCTGTCCCGGCTGTCAGCAGCCGCCTCCGATGCCGGCATCGACTTCGCTCTTCCCGTCGGATTCCGCGGCGTCATTGCAGGCTGCGCACCGGTCGCCGTGCTGACCCCACGCGAGGAGGCTGTGCTGCAGGCGCTGGTCAGCACCGGTTCCGTTGCCGAGATCGCCGCCATTGGTTTCGTCTCGACCAATACGGTTAAGTCCCAGCTGCGCAGCCTGTACCGAAAACTGGGGGTCGCGAACCGCGACCAGGCGTTGGCGGAAGGACGCAGCCGGGGCCTGGTGTAGGGGCATGAAGGTGCCCCGGGCAGGAGGCGCCGGTCTCAGGGGCGGCTCCGGCCCGGGGCCGACACCGAAGGTGCTGGGACCTCCGGTGCCTGCGGAGGTCCGACGGCGGTCAGCCGCCGGACCTCCCGTCTGGAAGAATCAGCCGGTAGGCCCGGTGATGAATCGGCGGGCCAGGACGAGGCCCGCCCCGGCAATGAGGAAGAAACCGGCGACTGCAACAGCCCTAAGTGTCGTCTCCGCACCGGTCTCCGCCAGCGTCGCCCCCTGTGTGGCAACAGCCGCCGACTCGGGCCCGGGCCGGGGGTCCAGGTCCGGGTCCGCGGCAGGCACTGAGCCCGAACGCTCCGGCTGCGGGCCCGGCGGGTTCTCCGCCTTCGGGTCATCCGGGTTCTCCTGCTTCGGCGCCTCGGGGCTCGGGTCCTCAGGCTTGGGATCCTCAGGCTTGGGATCCTCAGGCTTGGGATCCTCGGGCTTGGGATCCTTCGGGTCTTCCGGCTTCGGATGCTCCGGCTTCTCCGGCTTCGGGTCCTTCGGGTCCTCCGGCTTCGGATCCTTCGGGTCCTCCGGCTTCGGATGCTCCGGCTTCTCCGGCTTCGGATCCTTCGGGTCCTCCGGCTTCGGATGCGCCGGGTCCTCCGGCTTCGGATGCGCCGGCTTCTCCGGCTTCGGATCCTTCGGGTCCTCCGGCTTCGGATGCTCCGGCTTCTCCGGCTTCGGATCCTTCGGGTCCTCCGGCTTCGGATGCTCCGGCTTCTCCGGCTTCGGATCCTTCGGGTCCTCCGGCTTCGGATGCTCCGGCTTCTCCGGCTTCGGATCCGGGTACGTCAAGGGAGCGTCGCTGCTTCCTGTTGTATCCCCCGTGGCATAGGCCGCCGTCGCCGGCCCTCCGGCCAGGAGGAGCAAAGTTGCCGCTCCGGTTGCTATGCGTCTGCGATGTCCAGGCATCGTTGTCCTTCCATTCATCGTCGACTGATCCGGAATCCTCAAGCGCCCGGTCAAACGGACCGGATTGCGGTGTGTCTTCGCGAATGATGCTGCCGAAAGATAAGGCTGCTTATGGCCTATGTCCTGAACTTCACCCTCGGTTTCACCCTCCGGTACGCTCGCGGCCTGAAAGAGCGTGGCGTAGGCCGCCTGAGGGCGCGTAGTTCACGGAGTCCGTTCAGGAATCACAGCGAATATCTACAGACAACGCCCAGCTAAATGTAAGAAACTGGGCGGGTGAATAAGTCTTCCGGTCCCGAAGCACGCCTCCTGGTCGTCGACGACGAGCCGAACATCCGGGAGCTGCTGTCCACGTCCCTGCGGTTTGCCGGCTTTGAGGTGGTCGCGGCCGGCAACGGCCGTGAAGCCCTCGCCGCCGTCGAGAAGCAGGCGCCCGACCTCGCCGTCCTGGACGTCATGCTTCCGGACATGGACGGGTTCACGCTCACCCGGCGGCTGCGCGCCGCCGGCCGCCATTTCCCGGTGGTGTTCCTGACCGCCCGGGACGACACCGAGGACAAGGTCACCGGACTCACCGTCGGCGGCGACGACTACGTCACCAAACCCTTCAGCCTCGACGAGGTCGTGGCCCGGATCCGCGCCGTCCTCCGCCGCACCCAGCCGCTCGAGGACGACGACGCCGTCATCCGCGTCGACGACCTGGAACTGGACGACGACGCGCACGAGGTCCGCCGCGGCGGAGTCGCCATCGACCTGTCCCCCACCGAGTTCAAGCTGCTGCGCTACCTGATGCTCAACCCGAACCGGGTGCTGTCCAAGGCGCAGATCCTCGACCATGTCTGGGAGTACGACTTCAACGGCGACGCCTCGATCGTGGAGTCCTACATCTCCTACCTGCGGCGCAAGATCGACCGCAACCCCGACTCCCCGGCCCTGATCCAGACCAAACGCGGCGTCGGCTATCTGCTGCGCACCGCGGAGAAGCGATAGGCCTTGCTGCGACGCTGGAAATCCGCGTCGCTGCGGTCACAGCTGGTCGCCATCATGGTGGTCCTGATGGTCGTCACCGTCACGATCACCGGGGTGGCCACCATTACCGTCCTGCGCCAGATCCTGGTGACCCGCCTGGACAGCGACATCGGCGACAACGCCCAGGCGGTGCTGCGGTACCTGCTCTCCGACGCTGAGGCCACCGAGCCCACTCTGTTTCAGTACTACGGCCAGTACCTCAACGAAGACGGCAGCTACGGCCCCGCCACCCACAGCGCGGCCGGTATGGACACGCCCGTCATCCCGCACTACACGCGCGACGAAGCCCTGGCCACCAACCAGGAGGGGTTCGATGTCCGGGGCACGGCCCTGAACAGCAAGGGCTGGCGGGTGCGGGTCTACGCCGTCGAAAACCTGCCCGGCTCGATCGCCGTCGCGGTGCGCCTGGACGGCGTCGCCGAAACGGTGGACGAGGCCGCCTCCCTGGTCTTTTCCGTCGGCCTGCTGGGGACGCTCGGTGCCACCGGCGTCGCCTACTGGGCGGTGACCCGCCAGTTCCGGCCGCTGCGCCAGGTGGAAAAGACTGCGGCGGCGATTGCCGCCGGCGATCTCTCCCGCCGGGTCGACGTCGGCAACCCCGCCACCGAAATCGGGCGTCTTTCGCGTTCCCTGAACGCGATGCTGGCGCACATCGAGCGCGCCTTCGCCGCCCGCACGCAGTCCGAGGAACGGATGCGCCGCTTCGTGCAGGACGCCTCCCACGAGCTGCGCACCCCGCTGGTAACCATCCGCGGCTTCTCCGAGCTCTACCGGCACGGCGCCCTGCAGAAGCCAGAGGACGTCGCCGCCGCGATGGGCCGGATCGAGAGTGAGGCGAAGCGGATGGGCCAGCTGGTCGAGGACCTGCTCACCCTGGCCCGCATCGACGAACAGCGCCCGCTGGAGATGGCTCCGGTGGACCTGATGATCCTGGGCACCGACGCCGCCTTCGATGCCCGCGCCAGCGCTCCGAACCGGCAGATCAGGGTCATCGGCCTGGACGGGAACGGGCCGCGCAGCGCGCCCACCCTGGGCGATGAGGCGCGGCTGCGCCAGGTCGTCGCCAACCTCATGACCAACGCCCTGCGCTACACCCCGGATGGGTCGCCCATCGAAATCGCCGTCGGCGTCGCGCCGGTCATCCACGACCGGATGGACGCGGTGCTGGAGGTGAGGGACCACGGGCCGGGCATCTCGGAGGAGGACGCGGCCCGGGTCTTCGAACGGTTCTACCGGGCGGATTCCTCACGCCAGCGCGAGACCGGCGGCACCGGCCTGGGTCTGGCCATCGTGGCCGCCCTCGTGGCGCAGCAGGACGGCACCGTGCGGCTCAGCGAAACCGAAGGCGGGGGCGCCACCATGTCCATCCGCCTGCCCTATCACCCCGTGGATCCGGCGCCGTCCGGCGACGACGACGAAGAGGGGGACGGCGACGGCGGCAGCGGGGACGCCGGCGATGCCGATTCCGGCGGCGCGCAGCGGCGGGGCGGCCGCAGCGGGGCATTCGGCCGGGGCTCCCGCCGCTGAGCCCTCCGTCCGACCGCGGGCTGCCCTCCACAGGCATCAGCACCGCGCTCCCCGCCCACAGCCGGCCGCTGACCCCAGGGCCGGCGTCCTTCCCGGCCTACCGTGGCTGCATCCGGGCACGGCTCACGAGGAGGAACACAAGATGGCACTTATCCAGGTCGACAGCGACGTCCTGATCGCCCGCAGCGCGGAGGTGCAGGGCACCATCGACCGGCTGCAGGCGGAGATCAACGGCATGCAGTCCGGGCTCCAGGCCCTGGCCGACAGCTGGCAGGGCCAGGCGTCAGCGAACTTCCAGTCCGTGGTGGGCGAATGGCGGGCCACGCAGGCACAGGTCGAGGAGTCCCTGGCCAGCATCAACCAGGCCCTGCGGTTCGCCTCGGAGCAGTATGCCGAGACGGAGGCGGCGAACACCGCCCTGTTCCGCTACTGACGGCACGATACGGAACACGGAACAGGAAAAGGCGCGGCACCCTGGCGGGTGCCGCGCCTTTTCAGTCACGCGTCAGCGGAGCATGTCCGCGGCGGGGGCTAGAAGCCGCCCATGCCGCCCATGCCGCCCATGTCGTCGCCGCCCGGAACGGCCGCAGCGGCCTTCTCCGGCTTGTCGGCGACAACGGCCTCGGTGGTGAGGAACAGGCCGGCGATCGACGCCGCGTTCTGCAGCGCCGAGCGGGTCACCTTGACCGGGTCGTTGACGCCGGCGGCCAGCAGGTCCTCGTACTCGCCGGTGGCGGCGTTCAGGCCGAAGCCCTCTTCCAGGCCGCGGACCTTGTCGACGACCACGCCGGGCTCCATGCCGGAGTTCAGGGCGATCTGCTTCAGCGGAGCGTCGATGGCAACCTTGACGATGTTGGCGCCGGTGGCCTCGTCGCCTTCCAGGGCCAGGTTGGCGAAGGCCTTCTGGCCGGCCTGGATGAGGGCGACGCCGCCGCCGGCGACGATGCCTTCCTCGACGGCAGCCTTGGCGTTGCGCACGGCGTCCTCGATGCGGTGCTTGCGCTCCTTGAGCTCAACCTCGGTGGCTGCGCCGGCCTTGATGACGGCGACGCCGCCGGCCAGCTTTGCCAGGCGCTCCTGCAGCTTCTCGCGGTCGTAGTCGGAATCGGAGTTCTCGATCTCGGCGCGGATCTGGTTCACGCGGCCCGCGATCTCCTCGGCGTCGCCGGCACCTTCGACGATGGTGGTCTCGTCCTTGGTGACGACGACCTTGCGGGCACGGCCCAGCAGGTCGAGGGTGGCGTTCTCCAGCTTCAGGCCGACTTCCTCGGCGATGACCTGGCCTCCGGTGAGGATGGCGATGTCGGCCAGCTGGGCCTTGCGGCGGTCGCCGAAGCCCGGAGCCTTCACGGCGACGGACTTGAAGGTGCCGCGGATCTTGTTGACCACGAGGGTGGCCAGGGCCTCGCCCTCGACGTCTTCGGCGATGATCAGCAGCGGCTTGTTGGACTGCATGACCTTCTCGAGGACGGCCACCAGATCCTTCACGTTGGAGATCTTGGAGTTGACGATCAGGATGTACGGATCCTCAAGGACCGCTTCCTGGCGCTCGGCGTCGGTGACGAAGTAGCCGGAGATGTAGCCCTTGTCGAAGCGCATGCCTTCGGTGAGCTCGAGCTCGAGGCCGAAGGTGTTGGACTCCTCGACCGTGATGACGCCTTCCTTGCCGACCTTGTCCAGCGCCTCGGCGATCAGGTCGCCGATCTGCTTGTCACCGGCGGAGATGGACGCGGTCGCCGCGATCTGCTCCTTGGTCTCGATCTCCTTCGCGGAGTCGAGCAGCTGCGCGGTCACGGCCTCGACGGCCTTCTCGATGCCGCGCTTCAGGCTCAGCGGGTCGGCGCCGGCAGCGACGTTGCGCAGGCCTTCCTTCACCAGGGCCTGGGCCAGAACGGTCGCCGTGGTGGTGCCGTCACCGGCGACGTCGTCGGTCTTCTTGGCAACTTCCTTGACCAGCTCGGCGCCGATCTTCTCGTACGGATCGTCGAGTTCGATCTCCTTGGCGATGGACACGCCGTCGTTGGTGATCGTGGGAGCGCCCCACTTCTTCTCGAGGACCACGTTGCGGCCACGCGGGCCGAGGGTGACCTTGACGGCGTCGGCGAGGGTGTTCAGGCCTCGCTCGAGGCCCCGGCGTGCCTCTTCATCAAATGCAATGATCTTGGCCATAACGGCTATCGTCCTTCCGGAACTCTCATGCTTGGAGCGTAGATGCTGCATTCCGACCTGGGGCGCCCGCGACGGCTGGCCCGGCCCGCACGATCTAGGTACGTACGGTCCCTGCCATCACCCCGGTGGCCTGCGGGTTCACTCAACACCACCGACTTAGCAGTCGTCCGGTAAGAGTGCTAAGTCAATAATTAGCACTCCCGCCACTTGAGTGCAAGCGATCCGGCAAAGCCGGCCCGGACAGCCGGAGGGGACGCCGGGTTTCCCCTGCGTCCCCTCGTGCTGCCTCTTCAGGAACGTCGCCCGGCGGTGTCGCCACCGCGGCGGACGCCGCCGTCCAACCTAGGAAAGGGCCCTGACGTCCTCCGCCTGGGGGCCCTTCTGCCCCTGTCCTATCTGGAACTCCACCCGCTGGCCCTCCTCGAGGGTGCGGTACCCCGTGGCCTGGATGGCTGACCAATGGACAAAGACATCGGTCTGGGCCTCATCGACCGTGATGAACCCGTACCCCTTCTCCCCGTTGAACCATTTGACGATCCCCTGCGCCATGTGTTTCTCCAATTTCTTGTGCCCCGCGCCGCGGCCCTGCTGGCCGCGGTAAAGAATGGCCGAAGTTGCTGCGGAAAGACGGGCGAAAACGCAACGTAATTCAGCGGGCCCCGCGGCTGGCAACACTCTAACCAGCACCGCGGAGGCTGCACACGGAGGAAATGGAATGTTATGGAGATTTAACGAAAGGGCTTTTTCCTCCCCGCCCCCGGTTACCGGAAGCCCGGTCCGGCCGCGACCGTCACGTAGTCGAAGCCCGGCGACTGCACGGCGGGAATTCCGAGCAGCGTTCCCAGCGCCTCGGCGTTGATCCGCTGGTCCTCGGTGCTGTAGAACACCGCGGATCCCTGGAGCGGCTGGCCCTGCCAGTTTCCGACCTGCGCGGTGGTCCATCCGTCCTGCCCAATGCGGCCGGAGATGCTCGCGCCGAGACCACCCACGGTGGTTCCGTTCAGCACGACCACAGGCTGTGTGCGGTCCGGCTGCGGGGCCGGTTCCTCGCTCGGTTCAGGGGTCGGCTCGTCGGTGGGCTCAGGCTCTGCGGAGGATCCGGTGTCTTCGGCCTCTGTGTCCCCGGCACCGTCTTCAGCGCCCTCAGGCGTCGTCTCGGGGCCGACCGTCGGGGATTCCTCCGCTGCGGCCGCGGTGGGCGAGTCGGCCGGCGCCGGGGCGCCTGCTCCGATGCCGAGCCTCGGCAGGACGAAATAGGCGGCAAGTCCCACGACGAGAGCCAGCACCCCCACGGTGATCAGCAGGCCCAGCCCATTGGAGCGGGCCGGAATGAGCCGCTCACGGTGCACGCCCTGCCGGGCGGAGGATTCGGGAACCTTATCGAATTCATCCCGCGGGTACTTGCTCATCGGGTCTTTCAGTCCTGTCTTCAGGAGCGGATTCAGGCGTCGGTGCCCAGGCGGCGCGCACTGCGGGCGCGCTGGCGGGTCGTACGCAGTCTACGCAATCTCTTGACCAGCATCGGGTCGTGCGCCAGAGCCTCTTCGGTATCGATGAGCGAGTTGAGGATCTGGTAATAGCGGGTGGCGGAGAGTCCGAAAAGCTCGCGGATCGCCTGCTCCTTTGCGCCCGCATATTTCCACCAGGCGCGTTCAACGGCGAGCATCTGCTGCTCCTGCGCAGTGAGCGGGCTCTCGGGATCGACCGCGTCCTCCAACGAAAAGGCCTCGGCCGGCTGTGCCACGCGCTCTCCCTTCGCTGTCTGGACGGCGCCGCGGTTCCGCGGCGCCCTGTTCAATGCTAGTCCGGAAATCACAGGCTTGTCATTCCGCCGTGGCACGGGGCCGGCGTGCCACGGCGTGCTCCGGGCTATGGTTCCCCTATGGGAAAGAACCATGGCCCTGCCGCCTTCGCGGGCACGTTAAGACTCATCACGATGGCACTGCTCGGCATTCTGATGCTCACGGCATGCCTGCCGGCGGATCCGGACGGAACCCTCGACAGGGTCCGGGGCGGGGAACTGCGGGTCGGCATCTCCCACAATCCCCCGTTCACCTCCGTTGCCGGCGCCGAGCCCACAGGCTCCGAGGTGGACCTCGTCCGCCGCTTCGCGGATCAGCTTGGAGCCGAGGTCGCCTGGCATGCGGCCGGCGAAGAGGCACTGATGGACCAGCTGAAGGAGGGGCAGCTGGATCTGGTCATCGGCGGCCTGAGCGAGGCAAGCCCGTGGACGGACAAAGCCGCGCTGAGCGCCCCGTACGGCACGTCGACAGGCGCGGACGGCAAGGAACGGAAGATGGTGATGGCGGCCGCACTCGGCGAAAACGCCTTCCTGATGGAGCTCGAAGAGTTTCTCGCCGACCATGGGGAGGAGAAGTGACTGCACGCTTCGGACGCACGGAACTGCCCGAGGAGGAAGCCGCGATCCTGCGCCGGGCGGTGCGGCTGGAATGGCTGACCATCGGGGTGCTTGCGGTAACCGTCACCCTGGTGTTCCTGGTGATGGGGAGTTCGCAGGCGATGCGGGCCGCAGGCATCGAAGACCTGCTCTCCATTATTCCCCCGCTGGCATTCCTGCTCGCGGTGCGGGTTGTCGCCCGGCCACCCAACGAACGCTATCCGTACGGCTACCACCGGTCCATCGGCGTCGCGCACCTCGTGGCGGCGGTGGCGCTGGTCGCCATGGGCGGTTTCCTGATCTATGACTCCGTCTCGGGGCTGCTGGGCGGGGAACGCCCGCCCATCGGCTCCATTGAGCTGTTCGGCACCACCCTGTGGCTGGGGTGGCTGATGATCGCGGTCATGGCGGTGACGGGGATTCCGCCGGTCTTCCTGGGCCGGGCCAAAATGAAGCTGGCCAAACGGCTGCACAATAAGGTCCTGTACGCCGACGCCGACATGAACCGTGCCGACTGGATGACCTCGGCCGGCACGATCGTGGGCGTGGCCGGCATCGGCCTCGGCTTCTGGTGGACAGACTCCGCCGCGGCCCTGTTCATAGCCGCCGGCATCCTGCGCGACGGGTTGCGGAACATGCGGGCGGCCGTCACCGATCTGATGGACACCCGGGCCACCACCTTCGACGACCACCGCCCGCATCCGCTGGCCGACAAGGTCACCCGCTACCTGCTCGGCCTTCCCTGGGTCGCCGCGGCCGGTACCCGGATGCGGGACCAGGGCCATGTCTTTCACGTGGAGGCCTTCGTGGTGCCGGTGGACGGCGAACTCACCCTGGGGCAGCTGAACGCCGCCCGCGCCGGGTGCATCGAGCTGGACTGGAAACTGCGGGACACCGTGCTGGTCCCGGTCCCGGAGCTTCCCGAGGAAGTGGGCGGCAGCAGCGGTGTCCGGCAGGGCGGCAGCGAGGATCCCCACGGCGCGTGAGCCTTCAGGCCGGGTACGGCAGCGGCCAGGAGGCCCGGATTCAGGTGGCCCGGACACAGGTGGCCGCGAACTGTCTTTTCCCGCCGGTTTGGCCAAGACTGGTGGAGTGAGCACCACCAACCAGCCCGCGCTGTTCGACCTTCCCCTCCCTTCCGGCTCCGGCGGAAACGGCCGGCCGGAGGCAGCGCCGGAGGGCGGGCCGGCCCCCGTCCGACCGCCGCGGAGGGCCTGGACGCCTAACGGCCGGGAGGGCGCGCCGACGGCGTTCCCCCTCGCCGCTGAGACCGAGACCGCCGGGCGCGCCGGGGACGCCGATCCCTTGGCCTCCATGGCCCCGGACTGGGCCGAAGCGCTGGCCCCCGTGGCCGGAAAGATCCGGTCCCTGCTGGCGGAGCTCGCCGCGGAGCGCGACGCCGGAGCCGATATCCTGCCCGCCCCCGGGAACATCCTGCGGGCCTTCACCCGCCCGCTCGCGGAGGTGAAGGTGCTGCTGCTGGGCCAGGATCCCTATCCCACGCCCGGGCACGCCGTCGGCCTGTCCTTCTCCGTGGACGCCGCCGTCCGGCCGCTGCCGCGCAGCCTCGGCAACATCTACCGTGAGCTGAAGGCGGACCTGGACGTCGATCCGCCGGCCCACGGGGACCTCTCCGCCTGGGCCGATCAGGGCGTGCTGCTGATGAACCGGGTGCTGACCGTGGAAGCGGGCAACGCAGGCTCCCACCGCGGCCGGGGGTGGGAGGACATCACCTCCCTCGCAGTCGAGGCCGTCGCCTCCCGGAAGCTGGCCGACGGCAGCCACGCCCCGCTGGTGGCGATCCTCTGGGGCCGGGACGCGCAGTCCGTGGTCCCGCTGCTGCACGGGGCTCCGCGGATTGAATCCGTGCACCCCAGCCCGCTGTCCGCCTCCAAGGGTTTCTTCGGGTCCCGGCCGTTCAGCCGGACCAACATGCTGCTCAAGGCCCAGGGGGCGACGCCGGTGGACTGGCGCCTCGAAGCGGTACGGTAGAGGCAAGTCCCCCGCGATGCTAGGAGATCCACCGCGTGCCCGCTGAGCCTCTTTCCCCTCCCCCGGGCGCTCCCCGGCGACCCGCCCGGCCCCTGGTGTTCCTGGAGGTGCTGCGGCGCGAGCAGCTGACCCCGCACATGGTGCGGATCGTGGCCGGCGGACCGAACTTCCTCCGGTTCCAGCCCAAGGACTGCACCGATTCCTACTGCAAGATCTGGTTCGGGCCGGACGGGCGGCCGGTCCCGGAGGGCACGGATCTGGAGCAGATGCGCGCGGATTCGCCCCGTGAGCAGTGGCCGGTGTCCCGCACCTACACGATCCGCTGGGTGGATACCGAGGCGGCGGAACTGGCCATCGATTTCGTCATCCACGGCGACGAGGGCATCGCCGGGCCCTGGGCCGACTCCGCCCGGCCGGGCGACACCCTGAGCTTCTCCGGACCGGGGGGCGCGTTCACCATCGATCCCGAGGCGGACTGGTACTTCTTCGCCGCGGATGAATCGGCGCTGCCGGCCACTGCGGCCGCCCTGGAGGCGTTGCCCGCCGCCGCCGTCGGGCAGGCCTTCCTGGAGGTGCAGGGCCCGGCCGACCGGCAGGTCCTGCGGGCCCCGGAGGGTGTGCAGCTGCATTGGCTCTACCGCGACGAGGACCCGGCTCCGGGTCTGCTCGCGCGGGCCGTCGCCGCGGCTCCCTGGCTCGACGGCGCCGTGCAGGTCTTCGCTCATGGGGAGCGGGAGGCCATGAAGTCGCTTCGTGACGTTTTCTTCAGCCATCGGGGCCTGGACCGGTCCCGGGTCTCGCTCTCCGGGTACTGGGCCGCCGGGCGGACCGAAGACGCCTTTCAGGCGGAAAAGCGGACGCCGGTCGGCAAAATCCTCTGACTCCGCCGCCAACAGCAGGAGGCGTCCGCTCCCCACGGGAGCGGACGCCTCTTCGTATTTGCTGAGGACTTAGGTCAGCGGCGGCGGTTCCGCCGCTCGACTCCGGTGAAGGAGCGGGTCAGGGGGCGGGCCATGTTGTCTCCGAGCACCACTCCGCCGGCGATCGCGAGGATGACCGTCAGGGCGTTGAACAGTCCGACGACTCCGCCGGAGATGTCGTCGATGCCGATCGTCAGCCCGTACATGGAGCGGAAGATGCTCAGCCCCGGGAACAGGAAGAGGATCGCCGGCACCGCCACGATCAGCTGTGGCGCCCCCATCCGCAGCGCCACCACCCGGGCCAGCACGCCGATGGCGACGGCGGCCACGGCCGGGGTCAGCCGGGGGCCGACGCCGGCGGCCTCCGCCAGCAGCTGCGCCAGGTAGCCGGCCAGGCCGACGCCCACGGTGGGCAGGATCAGGCGCATCGGCGACTGCTCGGTGATGCTGATGGTCCCGAGTGCGACCGCCAGCAGGGCCAGGGTGACAACGAACCCGTACTGCGACCCGGTGACGGTGGTGACCGCCAGCGGGGGCAGCCCCATCTGGGCTCCCAGCACCAGGCCGACGGCGATGCCCGCCACGATCGCGGCGAAGGACAGGAACGCGGACAGGAAGCGCCCGGAGGCGGTCACGGGGAACCCGTTGATGGCGTCCTGCACGGCCGAGACGAGGCGTCCGGTGGGCAGCAGCAGCAGGATGCCGCCGGCGACGACCAGCCCGGGTGAGACCTGCGCCTGCCAGGCGCCGGCTTCGCCCAGCGCCCAGATTGCCAGCGCCAGCGCCGTGACCAGGAAGCCGCTGGCCGCGGTGGTGAAGAAGTCGGGGATGCGCCAGCGCCCGAACAGCCGCTGCAGCAGGCTGACCAGGATGGTGCTGCCGAACCCGATCAGGGATTCCAGCGGGCTGCCTCCGATGAACGCCACGATGGAGGCGGCGAAGACACCCGTGCTCGCCGTGACGGCCCATCTGGGGAACGGTTTGGGCCGCTGGTTGATCTCGTCCAGGCGCACCGCGGCCTCGGCCCGGCTCACCCCGCCGTCGGCGATGTCGGTGACCAGCTGGTGCACCAGGGCCAGACCCGCGTAGTTGTTGGTCCAGGACCGTACCACCCGCATCACCGTGATCGGTGTCTGGTCCTTGGGCGAGTAGTTGAGCAGCACCGACTGGTTGGTGATGTCCACTTCGATGCTGTCCAGGTCGAAGGCCGCGGTGACGGCGATGATCGCCGTCTCGACTTCCAGGGCCCCTGCGCCGTAGCGGAACATGGTCTCCGCCAGGCCGAGGGCGAAGTCCAGGGTCTTGCGGGCACTGGCATCGGCCCCGGCCGTGCGGACGGGATTCGCATAGGGGCTGCCGGCCAGGCGCTCCACCAGGGACATGGCCTGAGTGGGCGGCGCCTCACCCTGCACCAGGCGCCGCAGCATGCGGCGGGCGGCCGCGGTGGAGCGGTCGGGCCGGCTGGCGGAGGGAACGTGCCGCTCCGGCTTGGCCGTCGTGCCCGTGGTCCGGGGCGCGCCGGGCTTGGCCGTGCCCGGCGGCTTGGCTGTGGTGGTCGACCTGCCCGGGGCACCTGCGGTCGGCGGCCGCCGGCTGCGGACCGTGCGGATCGCCCGTGTTGCAGCGCGTACCGCGGCCGTGGCCGGCGCCCCGGAGGGCACCGTCGTGCCGGTCACCGTGTCAGTGGGCGGCGGGGGCTTGGGCCTGGTGCTCTTCAGCTCGCCGGTGACTGCGGCCGCCGCCGCCCCTGCGGGGGGCCGTCCCGGCGGCTTGGGCTGCTGCCTCGGCAGCCCCGGGGCCTGAATCACCGGGATGGGGCCGGCCGCCGGCGCCGTGTTCGATGCGGAGCTGCGCTCCTCCGCATCGGGTGTCCTGTCCAATAACTCACCCCTCCCGCCCTTGCGGGCTAGCTGCTGTGCCTTGCGTGCCCTGCACGCCTGTGCTGCGGACCGCCCGGGCCCGTGTTCCTAGTAGAACGGCTGGTGGTGGCGGCGCCAGTAGATCTGGCGTGCCGCCCGCTCCCCGATGACGTTCCAGAGCCGGTACCGCACCGGGTGCACCACCAGGTCATAGCACCCAACGAAGTCGGTGACCGTCTTGGAAAAGCTGGTCTTGAACAGGCCCAGCCCGTGGTGCGGGTGGTCCTTGTCCTTGAGCTTGTCGCTGGGCGGGGTGCCGCAGAAGTCGTATTCGCTGATGCCGAAGTCCCGCTTCAGCTCGGTGATGGCGGTCCACTGCACCAGGTGGGAGTCGCCGTACTGCCTGCGCTTGGGCTTGGAGCCGCCGTCCTTGTAGGTGCCCTTGGAGCCGTAGGCGATGACAAAGGCGCCCACGGAGGGCTCGCCGTCCTCGAAGGCGAAGTAGAAGCGGCCCTGGCCGGCCTCCACGAAGTTGCTCCAGAACCGCTGGTAGTACTCGAAGGAGCGCAGCCGCGCCGCGGAGCGGTCCTCGATGTGGCTCATCAGCCGGTACATGATGCGCATGTTCTCTTCGGTGGGCTCCACGCGGCGCACGTCGGCGCCTTCCCGGATGGCCCGGCGCACCGCGTTGCGGCCCCGCGAGGACAGGTTCTTCAGCAGCTGCTCCTCGTCGACGCTGGTGTCCAGCAGGGCGGTGGAGTCGTTGGGCTGCAGGTTGAAGGTCTTGACCAGCCCTGCCGCGGCGTAGCGTGCGCGGATCTCCTCGGAGGCGACGACGTCGGGCTCCACCTTGATCCCGAAGACGCCGCGGCGGTTTTCCCGCACGTAGCGGGCCAGCGCCTGCGCCATCAGCGGCACGTCGCCGGGTTCGGCGACGGACGGGCCCTTGATCATGTACCAGAGGCTGCCCAGGCCGCGCACCTTCTTTTCGATGACGAGGTTCCAGCTGGTGTAGCCGGCGCCTTCGAACACCACGTGCACGGGGTTCCAGCCGTGGTGGGACTTCACCTCGGCGTAGGCTGCGGACTGCAGGACGTTGCCGCCTCCGGGGTTGGAGAGCACCAGTTTGTCCCAGTTGGCAATCTCTTCGGCGGTGGCCAGGCGTGCCGTAAAGTCTCGCAAGATACCTCAATCAGTCGCTTGTCGGTGCTGTCCCGGAAAGGCGGATAACGACGTCGGCCCCCTGCCGTCCGCCCGCCGTCCGGGGCTGCCGCGGATCGGATTCAAGTCTATCCCCCGGGCGCCGGCTGGATCGCCACGCCTGCCGGCCCGGCATGCGTAGAATATGCATACGCATACAAATTGGAGGCTGGAACCATGGCTCGGCTGGAACTGGGACTGGACACGTTCGGAGATGTGACCGAAGGGCCTGACGGGCGCCCGCTGGGGCAGCCGGAGGTTATACGCAACGTCGTGGAGGAGGCCGTCCTCGCCGACACCCTCGGCCTCGACTTCTTCGGGCTGGGCGAACACCACCGCGAGGACTACGCGGTGTCCGCCCCCGACGTCGTGCTGGCCGCCGTGGCGGCCAAGACCACCCGGCTGCGGCTCGGCTCCGCGGTGACCGTGCTGAGCTCGGATGATCCGGTACGCGTCTACCAGCGCTTCGCGACCCTGGACGCCCTGTCCGGCGGCAGGGCCGAAGTGATCCTGGGGCGCGGGTCCTTCACCGAATCGTTCCCCCTGTTCGGGTACGACCTCGCCGACTACGAGGACCTGTTCGAGGAGAAGCTGGACCTGTTCCTGCGGTTGCGCCGGGAGGAGCCGGTCACCTGGGAAGGGCGGCTGCGGCCGGGCCTCCACGGAGCCCGCGTCTTTCCGCCCACCGCGTCCGGACAGCTGCCGACGTGGATCGCCGTCGGCGGCACCCCGCAGTCGGTGGTGCGCGCCGCGCACTACGGGCTGCCCCTGATGCTGGCGATCATCGGCGGGCAGCCGGCCCGGTTCGCCCCCTACGTGGATCTCTACGAGCGGGCCCTGGCCCAGTTCAACCAGCCCGCGCTGCCGGTGGGGGCGCACTCCCCCGGCTACATCGCCGACACGGACGAGCGGGCGCTGGAAGAGGCCTGGCCGCACTACGCCGAGATGCAGGGGCGGATCGGCCGCGAGCGCGGCTGGCCGCCGCTGACGAGGGCGGCGTACGAGGCGGATGCGGGGCCCGACGGCGCCCTGTTCATCGGTTCGCCCGAAACGGTGGCGGAGAAGATCGTCCGCACCGCACGCACCCTGCGCCTGTCCCGCTTCGACCTCAAGTACAGCCTGGGAACGCTGCCCCACGAGCAGCTGATGAGCTGCATTGAGCTGTACGGCTCCGTGGTGGCTCCCCGGGTGCGCCGGGAGCTGGCGGACGACGGCGAGGGCGTTGCCTGAGCACTGACGGCCCCGCCGAACCGCTCCATGCGGTTTCGGCGGGGCCGTTTCAGTGTGCCCCGCCGGGCCTAGAGCCCGGCGAGGGAAGCGGCGGCGGCCTCCAGCAGGTCCCGGCGCTCACGCCGGGCGGCGAGGGCCTGCCCCTGGGTGACCTCCCGGAACCGGGTCGTGGTGCCCGGAGCCGCGCGGGCCACCAGGTCCATGTCCGCGCTGATGACGGTGGCCACCATGGCGTACCCGCCGCCGGAGACCGCGTCGCGGTGCAGGATGATCGGCTGCGTGCCGCCGGGAATCTGGATCGAGCCGACCGCGTATCCGGCGTCCACGATGTTGGAGGGATCCGACCCGGCTCCGAACGGCTGCTCGCGTTCCGTCCACTGCACTCCGGGCCCGGAGTACCGCAGCCCCATCCGGTCTGCGACCGGGGTCAGCGTCCACTCCGCAGAGAACAGCTGCTCCCGGCCCTCGGCGGTCAGCCGGTGGTCGTAGAGTCCCGGGACCACCCGCACCTCCTGCGCCTTGCTGAAGGCGGGACGGTACTGCTCGGCCAGGCTCGCAGCCGCGGGAAGGTCGCGGTCCGGCTCCCCCACCGGCAGGAGATCGCGGGCTTCGAGCTTGCGGCCGTGGTGTCCCCCGATGCCGCCGAGGACGTAGGTTGACCGGCTCCCCAGCACCTTCGGGGTGTCGATGCCGCCGCGTACGGCGATGTAGTACCTCGTGCCGCCGCTGATCATCCCGAAGGACAGCTCGTCACCGGCCTGGAGCTGCAACCGGGTCCACTGCGGGGCCGGCTCTCCGTTGATCTTCACCGGAGCCGGTGCCCCGGTGATGGCTACGACGGCGGGAACATCGGTGACGAGCACCGGCCCGGTGTAGGTGCACTCAAGCACCGCCGCCTCGGGATCGTTGCCGACCAGGACGTTCGCCAGATCTGCGGAGTACTGGTCCAGGCACCCGCCCTGCGGAATGCCCACGTTGAAGTACCCTGTCCGCCCGTGGTCCTGGACCGTCGTCGACAGGCCGGGGACCTTGATCTCAAATCCCATTAAGCTTCTCCATGATCGTGCGGTTGTAGCTGCGGGGGTCGGCGAGCGCCCGGTCCAGCTCGAAGGTGACCGGAGCCTGCCGGTAGCGGAAGGTTCCGTCGGCGACCTGCGCCTGGATCGAGCGGTACTCCGCCTCATCGACCGGCCTGAACTTCACGATGTCGCCGGGACGGAAGAACACCATGAACTCCTCGAAGTCCGCCAGGGACTGCGCGGGGTCGAAGATGGGTGCGGCCGCGACGCCGAACATCTGGTACCCGCCGGCTCCGCGGACCGAGTAGATACAGCCGAAGCAGCCGCCGTGGCCCACGGTCAGCGGAGGCGTGTCCGTCCTGGGGCTGAGGTATTTCGGAACTTCCAGCTGCTCGTCCCGTTCCACCAGCTGGAACATGAACGGCAGCCCGGCCACGAACCCGACCATGGACACGATCCACGGCTCCGTGTGGTGCCGGCGGATGAACTCGTCCGGACCGGCCAGTCCGTTGACCGCCGCCGCGTACTCCAGGTCGGTGCCGGACGGGTCCTGGTGGAATCCTTCGCGGAAGCGCTGCTGCACCTCGGAGGTGAACGGGTCGTCGTACCAGACCGGGATCTCCACGATCCGGGTTTCCAGGACCGGGGTCGGCCCGCTGGCGAGGGACGCCTCGAGGTCCCGGACCGCCCGTTCGAGGTCGGCGGGGAGCAGGATGTCCGGGTCGAAGCGGATCAGCAGGGAGGCGTTGGCCGGGCAGATGTCGACGATGCCGGCGGGAGCGTCGTCGGCGAGGGCCCGCGCCAGGGCCATCGCCTTGAAGTTCGCCTCCAGGCTCATGGCTTCCGCTATCTCGACGAAGAGGGTTTCGTCAGCCCCCCATGTGTACCGCGACGTGGATGCGGTGGATGTGCTGCTCACAGTCCCTCCAGGATGGCCGGTGTCCGTTCGATGTACTTGGTGTGGTGGGCGGCGGCGGCGAACTCCGGTGCTCCGAGCAGCCTGAGGTGCAGCGGGATGGTGGTGCTTACGCCCTCCACCACCGCTTCGCCCAGCGCCTTGGACATGGCGGAGACGGCGTCCCCGCGGTCCTGTCCGTGGACAATGACCTTGGCGATGAGCGAGTCGTAGAAGGGCGGGATGACCGATCCCTCGCCGAAGCCTGAATCGATCCGGACGCCGTCGCCTTCCGGCCACTGCAGGGCGGCCACGGTTCCGGGGCTGGGCATGAAGTTCCGTGCGGGATCCTCGGCGTTGATCCGGCATTCGATGGCATGGCCGCTGAATTCCAGCTCGTCCTGGCGGAAGGAGATGCCGCCGCCGGAAGCGATCGCCAGCTGCTCACGGACCAGGTCGATTCCGGTGATCTCCTCGGTGATCGGGTGTTCGACCTGGAGCCGGGTGTTCATCTCGATGAACGCCGCTTCCTCCCGTACCGGGTCGTAGAGGAACTCCACCGTCCCGGCGCCCAGGTAGCCGCAGCTGGCGGCGAGCCGGACCGAGCTGGTGCGGATGGTCTCCCGCACGTGGTCGGGAAGGTTGGGCGCGGGCGCCTCTTCCAGCACCTTCTGGGACCGGCGCTGCATGGAGCAGTCCCGATCGCCCAGATGCACATAGTCCGTGCCGTCTCCCAGGACCTGCACCTCGATGTGGCGGGCCGCTTCGATGAACTGTTCGAGATAGACCGCAGGGTCGCCGAAGATGGCTGCCGCTTCGCCGCGGGCGGTCTCGATGGTGGTGAGCAGGTCCGCTTCATCGGTGACCAGCCTGATGCCGCGGCCCCCGCCGCCGGCGGAAGCCTTCACGACCAGGGGGTAGCCGATGGTCCGGGCCGCGGCGACCGCGTCCTCGTCCGGCCGGAGCGGCCCGCTGGTCCCGGCGATGACGGGTACGCCGGCGGCTTCGGCCGCTTCCCGGGCACGGGCCTTGTTGCCCATCAGCTCAATCGCTTCGGGCGAGGGTCCCACCCAGGTCAGTCCCGCGTCGAGGACCCGGCGGGCAAAGCCCGCGTTCTCGGAAAGGAAGCCGTAGCCGGGGTGCACGGCATCCGCGCCCGAGGAGGCGGCGGCGTCGAGGATCGCATCCTGGTTGAGGTAGCTCGCGCCGGCGGGCGGCGGGCCAAGCACCACGACGGTGTCGGCGGCCCGGGCCCAGAGCGAGTCCGTGTCGGCCTCGCTCACCACCGCGACGGTGGAGATGTTCATTTCCGACGCGGTTCTGATGATCCGGACGGCTATTTCTCCGCGGTTGGCGACGAGGAGCCGGCTGATCATGCGGCGGGGCCCTCGACGACCGTCACCAGGACGTCTCCGGGGTTGACCATGGCCCCGTCCTCGACGCCGAAGGACTTGACCGTCCCGCTGACCTCGGCCTGGATCTCGGTGAACTGCTTCATGATCTCCACGATGCCGATCACCTGGCCGGCTTCGACGGCGTCGCCCTCGTTGATGAACGGAGGCTTGTCGGGGCCGGGCCGGCGGTAGAAGACTCCGGGAATCGGGGACTGGATATCTGCCATGGGGGTGGTGCCTTTCTTCGATGGAGCAGGGTCAGGAACGGGGGGCGGCTTCGTCGACGGCGCGTCGGACGGCGGCGGCGACGGCGACTGCCGTGGATGCGTCCGAATGCACGCAGACGCTCTGGAAGTCGATGTCCAGGGGCGTGCCGTCGACCGCCTGCACGGGCTCTCCGCGGAGCGCCCCGGCGACGCGGGCGTAGGCCTGCTGCGGGTCGGCCGGTTCCGGCCGGCGCTGGATCAGCAGCTCGCCGGCGGGGCCGTAGTTCAGGTCGACGTAGAGTTCGGCCACGAAGGGGACGCCGAGCCGCCGGCAGACGGCTTCATGGGCGGTGCCGGCGAGGCCGTAGAAGGGGACTCCGAACTGCTTCGCCACCCCGGCGGCGGCTTCCATCAGCTCCTCGTCTGCGGAGAGCATGCCGAACAGCGCCCCGTGCGGCTTGATGTGGTTCAGGCTCAGCCCGTGCTTGTCGAGGAACCCGGTCAGCGCCGCCGTCTGGTAGATCATCATCGATTCCACTTCTTCGGGCTGCAGCACCATGCGGCGGCGGCCGAAGCCGGTGAGGTCGGGCAGCCCGGGATGCGCCCCGACCGCCACGCCGTGGTCGGCGGCGAGCGCCACGGTGTGGTCCATGACCGCCGGGTCGCCGGCGTGGAAACCGCAGGCGAGGTTGGCAACGTCGATGATCTCCATGAGGGCCTCGTCGTTGCCGAACGCGTGCAGGCCGAGCCCCTCCCCCATATCGGAGTTGATGAGGACTTTCGGCGTGGGCGTGGGTTCTGTCTCCGGACTCAGCATGGTGAAACCATATGGCCCCCGCCCCGGCCGCAATATTGTGCAGCCTGCAGAAGCTGTCCAATAGTGTGGTGCACTCTGCACAAAAAGCGTCTGGACTGCTAGGAGGACCGAGGGCCGATGCGTGTCGAAGAGCTGGCCTCCGACCCCGAGCTGGGCATGACCCTGAAAGCCGGGCTGGGATCGCCGCGCCTTGGCCGTTCCATCACGTGGTGCGCGCCGACCGAGCATATGGATCCCACGCCCTTCCTGAGCGTCAACGCCCTGGTCCTGACGCAGGGCATGGGGTTGAACATCCGCGATTACCGCACCTGGGCGGCCTACGTCGAGCGGCTGGCCGCGGTCCCCATCGCCGCGTTGGTCTTCGGTCTGGGCGCCGCGCACCGGCAGATGCCGGAGGGCTTGGTCAAGGCCTGCACCGAACACGACCTGCCGCTGCTGGAACTGTGCGCCGACGTTCCGTTTGTGGTGGTCATGCGGCGGGTCGAGGAGCGCCTTGGGGCGGAGCGGTTCAACGAGCTGCGCTCGGGCTGGGAGCTTGCGGACACCTGCGCCCGGCTGGCCAGCGGCGGCGCGTCCCTGGCCGATGTCCTGGCTGAGGTGGCCGGGACCGTGGGCGGACGGGCGAGCATCACCGACAGCGCCGGATATGAGCTGGTGGCGGCCGGCGAGCGCGGCGGCCGCGGACGGACGGCGCTGCGGATGCCGAGCACCGAAACGGAACGCTTCCAGCTGCGGATCGAAGGCGTGGACACGTCCATGCTGCTGCAGCCCCTGCTGGGACCGGTGGCCGGGGTCCTCGCCATGCAGCTGAGCTATACCCTCAGCTCGCGGTCGGCCCTGCATTCCTCCGACGCCCTCCGTTGGTTCGAACTGCTGCTCGAAGCGTCGCCGCAGAACCGCGGCGAGGTGCGGGAGCGGGCGGCAGGGCTGGGGTTCGACGTCGACGCGCCGTGGCAGTGCGTCCAGGTCTCGGCACCGGAGGGGACGGCCTGGGCCAAGCTTCGATCAGTGGCCTGGCGCATCCGCACCGCCCTGGACGCCCCCGGCCGGCCGGTCCGCTTCATGGAGGAGGAAGGCCGCACGACCATGGTGCTGCAGCATGCACAGCTGCAGCAGCCCCGAGCCCTGGCGAAGCTGCTGACCGGCTGCGCCCGGGACGTCCCCGAGTTCTCAATCTGCGTCGCCGCCGGCGAGAGCCTGGAGGATCTTCCCCTCACCCTGCTGCTGTTGCGCCGCTCCCAGGCCGGCCCCGGAGTGCACTGTGCCGGGCAGGCGGACCTGCAAAGCATTGTCCAGGGTTTGCCGGCGGCCGGGCTGGCGTCCCTGGCCCGGCGGCTGCTGGGGGAGGTGCTCCTGCCGTCCAACGCAGCCCTGCTGCAGACCCTGCACTCCTACCTCAGGAACAGCGGCAACACGGGACGGACCTGCGGTGAGCTGTTTATTCACCGCAACACCCTCGCCTACCGGCTGCGCCGGTTGAGGGAGATGCTGGAGGTGGATCTGGAGGACGGAGAGGTCCGGGCCACCTGCCTGCTCGCCCTGTCGGTGCTGGGAGTCACCGCAGGGCCGCCGGAAGGGGTGCGGACTTAACCCGGGTTCGCCGGAAGGAACCACCGGATCCGCGGCGGTTCCGTCAGGTGCTGCTCGGCGTGCTGGATCAATGCCCGATCCTCGCCGGTGATCCGCTGGTGCTCTTGGCGCAGGTACTCCCGCCACGTGGGCACCTCGTAGATCTCCCGGAACTGTTCCTCGTCCGTCACGGAATGCACCAGCTCCCACGCGGTCGCCCCGGTGCGGAGGCGGACCAGCCGAACCTCCTGCATGGCCTCGGTGAAGGCCTCCAGCTCCCCCTCCGCCACCTCATAGGCCACCAGGAGGGTCACCGGACCGGCGTCCGGCCGGGGAGCAGCGTCGTCATCGAGCTGCAGGTCGATCTCCGGCTCCGGCACCGAGCGGTCCAGCCGCCCCGTGCCGGGCAGCAGCGGCAGCACCAGGACGCTCGCTCCGACCAGGAGCAGGAGGACGGCCGTGAAGGTCAGCACGCCGGAATACCCGTAGCGCGTGGCCGCGGAGCCCCAGAACAGGGCCCCCAGGCCCTGGCTGCCGCTGTTGACCATGAGGTAAACGGCCAGCCCGCGGGCCCGCACCCACTCCGGAAGGGTCAGCTGCATCGCGGCGTTGAGGATGGAGAAGGTACTGATCCAGGCCAGTCCTCCGACGAGCAGCAGGATGCCCAGGGGCACCGCGGGCAGGTGGCCGGCTCCCCACGCGGCGGCTCCGAACACCGCGGCCGCCGCTCCGAGGATCAAGCTGTCCGGCAGCTTCCGGATCCTTGGCAGCAGCACCACCCCGGCCACCGCGCCGGCGCCCAGGCAGCCCAGCAGCAGCCCGTAGCCGGTGGACCCGAGCCCCAGGTGGCCGTCCACCGCCACCGGCAGCAACGCATACAGCGAACAGGCCGGCACCATGAACAGGACCACTCTCAGCAGGATCCGCCGGATACGGGGAGCTGCGCGGATGTACCGCAACCCTGCGGCGAACGCTTCACCGAGCCGCTCGCGCTCCTCCTCCAGGGGCGGGGACCGCCAGGCATAGATGGCTGCGGCGGTGCCCACGAACGACAGCGTGTTGAGCCCGAAGACGAAGGCGGGGCCGGCCAGGGACACCAGGACGCCGGCGACCGCCGGTCCCACCGCACGCGCCGCGTTCATCGCCGCGCTGCCCAGCGCCGAAGCCGCCTGGATCTCGCGCCGCGGCACGAGCGAGGGGATGATGGCCTGCCACGCCGGTGAGCTGATCGCCATGCCGCAGCCGATGAGGAACGTGTAGAGCAGCAGGCTGTCCGGTTCCATCCGCCCGACGGCGGTCAGGACGGCCAGGGTTCCGGCGGCGGCCGCGGCGAACAGGTTGGCGCCGAGGACCAGCAGCCGGCGGTCGAACGCGTCCGCCAGGACGCCGGCCACCAGGCCAAGCAGCAGCGCAGGGAGCAGGTTCGCGGTCTGGACCAGGGAGATCAGGGCGGGATTGGCGCCGGATTCGACCAGGAACCACTGCGCACCCACGGTCTGCATCCAGGTTCCGATGTTCGAGCCCAGCTGTGCGAGCCAGAGAACCAGGAACATCCGTCGCCGCAGCGGTGCCCAGGGTGACTCCATCTCCGATGCTCCCTCCGGAGGGCGGAAGGCGGCTCAGCGGACCTTGGGGAAATCGGCCCAGGCTGCCTCGAACTGCTGCCTGGCCGCGGCGGCCCGCTGCTGCTCAATGGCGTGCAGCCGGCCGAAGGTGAAGGCGTTGACCCCGCTGCGGGCGCCGGACGCGCCGAACGTCCGCAGGTACCCTGCCGCGACCACCGCGTCCTGGTGCTCGCCGAGGATCTTCTGCAGACGTTCCGCGGCCGCAGCCACTTTGCCGGCCGGCCCTGGTTCGGCGCCGGCCCACACCTCCGCCGAATAGCGCAGCCGCTTGGCCGCCTTGCGGGCGGTGTGCAGTGCCTCCTCACCGGCTGCGTCGCCGTTTCCGCCTTCCGTTCCGATCTCGTTCCCGGCTCCGGTCGGCGCCGCCGCCAGGGCCGCCCTGGCATGCCGCTTCAGCCGGCGGCGCTGCCGGCGCACGACGTCGCGGCCGCCTCTGCCGGCCGGATCGGCGGCGGCTGCCTGCCGCTGCGGTCCTCGCATCAGGTTCTCCAGGTCCTGCAGCAGCTGCCCGTACCGCTGCCCGGCAAGCAGCTCCAGCAGCTGCGCCCTGGCCGCTGCCTGCTCGGCCAGCAGCTCCTCGTCGATCCGCCGGGCGGTGCCGCCCATCACCGTCTCGGGAGCCTGGGACGAGAGCAGTGCCTGGAACCGGCCGTGCATGACCTGCGGATCGCGCACCTGGCCCAGCGCGCCGGCTATCCAGCGCAGCTCGCCGCGCAGCCCCAGTGCGGGCTGCTCCGCCAGGACGGGACCGTAGCTGGCCAGCGCCGACCGCATCCGCCGGGTGGCAACGCGCATCTTGTGAACGGCGTCGTCCTCCCCCGCCCGCACCCGGGGATCCTGGCTGAGCAGCTCCAGGTACTGCCGGCGCAGATAGTCGAGCAGCAGGTCCCCGAGCTGCTGCGGCGGCCCGTCGACAGGGGGCAGGGCAGCGGCGCGCGCGGCCAGAACCTCGACGGAGGGAGCGGCGTGGATCTCCGGAACGGAGCCTGCGACGGCGTGGGGAGCGGAAACCATGGCTCAGTATAGGGCGGCGGACCGCGGCGGCGGCAGGACCCGGCGGCAGGTCCGCGGCTCAGCCGCTGATCTGCCATCCCGCCCTGTTCTCCCGGCGGCAGGGGCGGGTAGCATCGGCCCGTCCGCCGCCGTCGACGCCGGCCCGCCGCCGGGGAAGGACCGCTGTGACTGCGATGCAGTATGTGAAGCTCGGCGCTTCAGGCGCCGCCGTCTCCGCTCTGGGCCTTGGCTGCCTCAGCTTCGGGGATCCGGACCGGGGCAGCCATTCCTGGACGCTGCGGGAGGAGGCCGCCTCGGCCGTCATCCGCGCCGCGCTTGAGGCCGGAATTACCTTCTTCGACACCGCGAATGTCTATTCCGCCGGCGATAGCGAACGCATCCTGGGCACCGTGCTGAACCGCCATGCCCGGCGGGAAGAGGTCGTGGTCGCCACCAAAGTGCACGGTGAGATGGGCCCCGGGCCCAACGGCTGGGGCCTGTCCCGCAAGCACATCCGCTGGCAGGTGGAACAGAGCCTGAAGCGGCTGGGCACCGACTACATCGACCTGTACCAGGTCCACCGCTGGGACGACACCACGCCGCTGGAGGAAACCCTGGAGGCCCTCGATTCGCTGGTCCGGGACGGGCTGGTCCTCTACCTGGGCGCCTCAAGCATGCATGCCTGGCAGTTCGGCAAGGCCCTGTGCCTGCAGCGCCAGTACGGGTGGGCTCCGTTCGTCACCATGCAGGACCACTACAACCTCATCTACCGCGAAGAGGAACGGGAAATGTTCCCGCTCCTGGCCGACGCCGGCGTCGGCGCCCTGCCCTACTGCACCCTGGCCTGTGGCCGGCTGGCCCGGGATCCGGACGCCGAGACCCCGCGGCGACGCCGGGACGAGCGCGCCGAGATGCTGTACCGGCAGGCCGGGGCCGCGGACCGGCGGATTGGTGAGGCCGTCGCCGAGGTCGCCGCCGAACTCGGCGCCTCCCGCGCCCAGGTGGCCCTGGCGTGGGTGCTGGCCAACCCCCTGGTCACCGCCCCGCTGATCGGCGTCACCTCCGTGGCCCAGCTGACGGAGGACCTCGGGGCCCTGGACCTGGTGCTGGACGACGACCAGCTGCGCCGGCTCGGGGAAGGCTACGTGCCGCACGCCGTCGTCGGGCTGTGACCGGGGCCGATGGGCGGGCCGCCGGCCGTGCGGGCGGTAGGGTGGAAGCTCCTTGCCCCGGCGCCGTCGACGGGGCGATGCTTAGCGGTGATCCGTTCCCGCCGAACCGTCTGAAAGGTGCCGATGACCGTCCTTGTGCTGTGGCTGCTGCAGCTGGTGCTGGCCATCCTGTTCGCGGGACTCGGCCTCATGAAACTGGTCCAGCCCTATCGCCGGCTGACCCGCAGCCTGCGCTGGCCGGCGGATTTCACCCCCGCCACGGTCAAGGTGATCGGCGGAGCGGAGCTGCTGGGCGCCGTCGGGCTGATCCTTCCGGTGGCGGTGGACCGGTATGAGGTCCTCACCCCGGCGGCGGCCCTGGCCCTGGCCGTGCTGATGGCGCTCGCCATCAGGGTGCATGTGCGCCGCCGCGAAAAGAACATGGTCACCCTGCCGGCCATCCTCCTCGGCCTGAACCTGCTGGTTGCCGCCGGGCGGTTCGCGGAGTATCTGTGAGCGAGGCCGCCGACGCAGCCGCGGAGGGCCCCCTGGCCGAAGCGGTGGCCGAACTCTACGCACTGCTTCCGGGCGACTTCACCGCGGCGCGCAACGCACGGGCGGCCGAGGCGGGCCGGAACGGGGAGAAGGACCTGGCGCAGCGCATCAAGGCGCTGCCCAAACCCTCCGCCGCCGCATGGCTGGTCAATATGCTGACCCGGCACCGGCGGGAGGACCTCGATTCGGTGCTTGAACTGGGCGCCGCGCTGCGCGAGGCGCAGGAGGACCTGGATCCGCACGAGATGCGCCGGCTGAGCACCGAGCGCCAGCGGTTGCTGCGGGCCATGGCCCGCGACGCGCAGCAGCTGGCCGCCGAACTGGGCCAGCAGGTCAGCAACACCGTGGCCGGGGAGGCGGAGCAAACGCTGTGGGCGGCGATGACGGACGCCGACGCAGCCGCAGTGGTGGCGTCCGGCCAGCTGGTCCGGCCCCTGACGGCCAGCGGCTGGGGCAGCGTGGAGATCGACGGCGCCGTCGCCGTGCCTGGCCTGGTGCAGGCCGCCGGTGCTCCGGTCGGAAAGCGCTCCCGCACCGCCCCGGCCAAGCGACCGTCGCGGCAGGAGAAGGCGAGCGCCCGAAGCGCCGAGGAAAAGCGCCGGCGGGCCGAGCAGGCCCGTGCCCTGCGCGCGGCGAAAGCCGAACTGGCGGAGGCGGAGCAACAGGCCAGCCACGCGGAAGAGGAGTTCTCCTCCCTGCAGGCCGACGTGGACGCGCTGGGCGCGGAGCGTGACGCCGTGTCCGATGACCTCGAGGACCTGTTGGAACAGCTGCGCCGCCTGGAGCAGGAGCTCGCCGGCCTGGACCGCCGTGCCGGCACCCTGGAGCGGCGGCGGGACACGGCGCGGCGGGCGGCCCGCGCGGCCGGCCGGGCGGTGGACCGTGCCCGGCACCGCGTCGAGGAGCTCGACGACGGGGACGAGGGCTAACGCACTGCCTCCGCGCCGCCCCGTCAGGCCCGCATGGCCTCCAGCGGCTGCCGCAGCGCCGCCAGCCGGCTGCGGATCCGGGCCAGGTCGGTGGGATGCGCGGCGCCCGGCGCGTCCTCGCCCAGGTCGGGCAGGCCAAGCAGGTCCAGCCGGCAGCCGGCGTCGTAGAGCACATCCACCAGGTTGCCGAAGCGCTTCCACCCGTCGGGGTTGTCGGTGCGGGCCGAGGGAACGCCGTCGAGCACCCAGTGCCGGTACTGCCCGGCCAGCAGCAGGTAGTCCGAAGGTGCCGACGGGGCCAGGCAGAGGTCCTCGAAGCTAAACCACAGCTGCTCCCCGGCGCGCTGCGCTTCGAGGGCCCGGGTGCCGGGGCGCAGCGTGGAACGTTCCGCGGCGGACGGCCGTGCCAGCCCGGCCGCCTCCAGCGCTTCGGCGTCCGGCTCGGGCAGGTGCCATCCGGCGGCAAAGCCCGTCCGATGCGTGGCCGGCAGGGTGCGGTAGTCCGTGCCCGCGTCGAGCTCCACGACCTCCAGGTCCGCCGTCAGCGCCCGGATCGCCGGCTCCATCAGGTGGTGGAACAGCGGATCCGGAAGCAGGTCCTGCGGCGGATAGTTGGAGGTGGCGAGCAGGGTGGTCCGCCGCGCCCGCAGCTGCTCCAGCAGCCGGGTCACGAACATGCCGTCCGCGGGATCGCCCACATGGAACTCATCGAAGCAAAGCACCTGGACCTCCCCGAGCAGCTCGTCGAGGGCCTCGGCGAACGCCGAACGCTCCGCGGTCCGGGCGGCAGCGGTCCGGGCGGCAAACACCTTGGCGTGCAGGTCCCGGAAAAAGGCGTGGAAGTGGACGCGCCGGGCCTTCGGGCCTGCGCCCGCTTCCGCCGCCGCCTCAATGACGGCCGCGGCCAGCCAGCTCTTGCCCCGGCCCGGCGGTCCCCAGACGTACAGCCCCCTCCCGCCCGGTGCGACGGCGTCGAGCATCCGGTCAAGCAGGCGGAGCTGGCCGCCGTCGAGCACGAGGCCCTCCCGCCCGGCCCGCTCGAGGATCGTCCGCCGCAGCTGTTCTGGCACCATGTTCCCGTTCTAGCCCGGCCCGGGGCTCCCGGCCAAAACGGACGGATGCGGCAGCGGCCAATACGCACCGCAAATTCGACCTATTTAATGCGTGCCCCCGGTGGTAGCTTGGCCGAAGGGGACCTTGGAACCGGGGACCAGAGCCGGCTCCACCACTGCGGATCCGGGAGGACTCATGACCAACCATCTCGCCAATGTCAGCACCTGCGCGGTGCATGACTGTTCCTTCAACGACCATGACGACTGCACGGCGTACGCCATTACCGTCAGCGGCGCAAAGGACCATGCAAGCTGCGCCACCTTCATCGACACCTCCCAGAGCGGCGGGCTGCCCAAGGTCCTCGCCCACGTGGGTGCCTGCCAGCGTTCCGAATGCCGGTTCAACAACCACCTGATGTGCGATGCCCAGGGCGTCCGGGTGGGCCCCGGCGCGGAAAAGGCGGACTGCCTGACCTACCAGCCCCGGTGAGCCCCGCACGTCCCGACGCCGTCCTGCTCGCCTGGGATCCAGAACTGCACGACAGGTGGGACGGCGGGCACCGGACGGCAGCCGAAGCCGCTGCCGTCCGCGGGCGGGCGCTGGGGTACTGGCCGGTGGGGCGGCGCCGCAACCTGCCGCCCGGAACGGAGGCATGGTTCCTGATCCGCGGCTCCCGCCCGGGCGTCGTCGGCCACGGCGCCACCATTGCGGTGCCGGCGGTGGATGAGGCCGGGCAGTGGTTCGTCACGGTCACCGCCGACGCCCTGCTCCCGGCCGGGGATCAGCTGCCGCTGGAGCAGGTGCTCCAGGAAACGGGCTGGCAGCAGCCTCCCCCCTCGGGCGCAGCGGTCCAGGCGGCCGATGCCGCCGTCCTGAGACGCCTGTGGCAGGCCCACCTGCCCTCCCGGCTGCTGCCGGATCCGCTCCTCGCCGCCCCCGGAAGCCTCCCGCCGGCCTCGCTGCGCCACGCGGCGGTGGACCGCTGGGAACACGATCCTCAGCTTCGGGGGCTCTGCCTCGGTTACCACGGCACCGGCTGCGCCGCGTGCGGGTTTTCCTTTGAGTCGACCTACGGGCCGCTGGCCGGCGGCTACATCCAGGTCCACCGGCTCGATCCCGGCGACGGGGCGCCGGATCCGATTTCCGGCCTCATTCCGCTGTGCCCGAACTGCCATGCCGTGGCCCATCTGGCCGGCCCGGATGCGCTGAGCCCGGCTGAGCTGCGCCGGCTGGTCGCCGAGCACGGGCATCTGCCAGGCCAGGTGCTCGATGACGGGCAGCTGGCGGCCCGCGAGTTCGCCGGCAGGCTGATGCAGGCGGACGGGGACTCAGCGCCGTAACACGGGGCCGGGTGTGAAAGACTTCCTCCCGTTGCCCGGCGCTGCGCCGGCGGGGTGGAAAGGAACGATCTTCCGGTGGCGTCGCTCGACTTTTGGCTGGTTCTGCAGACCTTCGCACTGGTGACGGCGGGCTTCGGCATCTGGATCCTGGGGCGGGCCTGCTGGGAATATGCCGGGGTCCCCGCGGTGCAGGACGCCTACCTGGAGCTGGCGGACGCCCGGCTGCGGGAACTGGAACCGGCGGCGGCGCCCGTTCCGGCCGGGGCCCGCGGTGCGGGGGCCTGGGCAGCGGGCCCGTTCAGGGTGCAGGCCTCCCCGACCGACCGTTCCCCGGCTGCCGGTTTCGCCCGGCGGCTGCGCAACGCCCTGGGCTCCCGCCCTTCGGAGCAGGAGCGGGCGGCGTCGCAGGCCGCGCTGCTTCATCTGCTGGCCCGCCCCCATCTGGCGGTGGATCAGCAGCAGCTCGCGGCCCGGGTGCTGGCACCGCTGGCCGGGCCGATATCCGCGGCGGGAAGCGTCCGGGAGCTTGCCGCCACCGGTCGGCTGCGCCGGCACGCCGTCCTGGGGATACTCCGCCGGGAAGTGCCCGCCCGGTTCCGGTCCGTCTTCCTCCCCGGCATGGCGCGGTACCTCGATTTCATCGGCCGGGGCAGTTCGCTGGGCCTGGCCGTCGGAGTGCTGCTGGCGGGCGGCCTGAACGGCAACGCCGACCTGGTCGGCGCCCTCACCACGGTGTGCGGGGTCGGAGGCGCCATCATCTTCACCCTCACCGTGATCCGATGCGAAGCCCGTTCCTGGCCCGCCGGCCGCGCCGGGCTGTGGCTGCGCCTGGCCCGGCGCTTTCCGCAGCTGTTCTTCCTGCTGCGGCTGCTGCTCACCACCGGGGCGCTGCTGCTGGGCCTGTACATCCTCGGCCGATAGCCCGCCGGTCCCGGCAGGCACTAGACTCGGGAGCCACCATGAGCATTCCAGCCCCCACCGCCAAGACAGTCCGCATCGACGCCTGGCTCTGGGCCGTACGGGCCTACAAGACCCGCTCCGCGGCCACGGCGGCCTGCCGTGCCGGTCACATCCGGCTGAACGGCAACCCGGCGAAGGCGGCCCAGCCGGTGCAGCCCGGCGACACGGTGCGGATCCGGCTCCCCGGTCACGAGCGGATCCTCGAGGTGCGCCAGCTGATCAGCAAGCGGGTCGGCGCGGAGCCGGCCTCGCACTGCTTTATTGACCGTACGCCTGCCCGGCCGGCCGCCGACCTGCTGGGCGTTCCGGTGCGTGACCGCGGCACGGGCAGGCCCACGAAGAAGGACCGCCGGGACATGGAACGGCTGCGCGGACGAGGCTAGGTGTAGCTCTTACGGAGGTTGTGAACGGCGTGGCAAGAGTTAAATAGGCGAGGGTCTCCGGTTCGATATGGGTTACCACACTCGTATCGTCCA
>NZ_JBNHIA010000009.1:0-55387 GCF_059092805.1 Arthrobacter sp. Y3222053
CAACCATTACAAGGAAGAGGGCCCCGCACCGACGCGGGGCCCTCACCCATTTAACAACAAGTCGCAGAGGCCTGTGGTCAGAGCCGGCTCCAACTGGCGGCACGCGGGCGCGCGCTGATGCGGGCAGGATAGGCTTGAACCTATGCGTATTGCCCGATTTGTACATGAAGGAGATCCCACGTTCGGCGTGGTCGATCCCGGTGATAACCCCGCCGAAGTGGCCGTCATCAAGGGGGACCCGTTCTTCTCCGGTGTCCAGCTGACGGGTGAGCGGCACAAGCTGGAGGACGTGCGCCTCCTGGCACCGATCATTCCCCGCAGCAAGGTCGTAGGCATCGGCAAGAACTACGCCGACCACGCCAAGGAAATGGGGGGAGAGGTACCTGCCGCTCCGCTGATGTTCCTGGTGCCCAACACCGCGGTCATCGGCCCCAACGATCCGGTGGTCCTCCCCGCCTTCTCGGACGAGGTGTCCTACGAAGCCGAGCTCGCCGTCGTCATCGGCCGGATCTGCAAGGACGTTCCCCTGGAACGCGTGGACGAGGTCATCTTCGGCTACACCTGCGCCGACGACATCACTGCCCGCGACGCGCAGCGGACCGACGGCCAGTGGGCCCGGGCCAAGGGCTTTGACACCTCCACTCCGCTCGGCCCCTGGATCGAGACCGACCTCGACGTCGACGACCTTGCAGTGCAGGGCCGGCTCAACGGCACCCTCGTGCAGGACGGGCGGACCAGCGACATGATCTGGGGCGTCCGCGAGCTGGTCTCCTACGTTTCGCAGGCGTTTACCCTCCTGCCCGGCGACGTGATCATGACCGGTACCCCCGCCGGCGTCGGCACGCTTTCGGAAGGCGACCGCTTCGAGGTCGAGGTCGAAGGCATCGGACGGCTCACGAACACGGTTCGTTGATTTCCGGCAGGAACGACGCCGGGCGCCCCGCCGGGCGCCCGGCTGTGGCCGTTCCCGCCGGCATCACCTGGGCCGTACTGCTGTTCGCGGCACCCATCGCGGACATGAGCGGCTGGGCCGGTGTTGTCTGGGGGACAGGCGCCGCGCTGCTCATCGCCGTTTTCCCGTGGCTGGTAGTTACCGTCCTGGACCGCCGGGGTGACCTGCGCTCAGGCCTGCGCCGCCTCGGTGCGCCGCCGGTCATCCTGGGGGCAGCCGGCGCGGGCCTCGTCCTGCTGCGGGTGATCCTCTGGCTGGACGGACCACGGGCTCTGGCCGCCGTCATCTTCGGCATGATCACCGCCTATGCGGTCCTGCTGCTGGCGCAGCGGGTGCGCCCGCTCTCCTGGCGGACCGTTAGCAGCGGTGCCGCGGTCGTTCTCCTGCCGGCACTCCTGTATTTCGGATGGGGCTACGGTGGTGCGGCAGCTGGTGCGGTGGCCGCCGTCGTCGCCCTGACAGCTGCTGTGGCAGCGGAACGCCACCGCGGCGCAGCTCTTGCAGCAGCCGGGCTGGGTGCGGCCGCCGGCGGCGGGGTGGGCCTGTGGCTCCTGAACGTGCCGCTCTAAGTATTCGCTATCGACACACCATCAAGCCGTCAAGGGGATACCTCCAGAAGTCAGGAGTTTAGTCCCTCTGGGCTGGCTGATTTCCGCGGCTCATGTGATGAGGCTAGTATTGATAACCATCCTCCATGCGTGCCTGGCCGCGCATTACTTGGGTGAACACAGACTGCAATTCAGGGAGCTTGGAACGAAACGTGAGCGCAACGAAACGCACGGTCTACGACTGGAACCTAACGAGCAGGCGCTCCCTTGGAGTTACTCGGCGCGCATCGCGCGTGGAGGTGGATTCTCAGGCTGACGTTCATTTCTACGTGACCTATCGACGTGAGGACCGGCGATTCTCTGACCGGCCTTCCACCTCATCGTTCGACTTCCAGCCGGGAGAAGCGCTCGAGATCAACATTGAAGCGGATGCTTCTGCTGGTATGCAGGTGTCCTATTACGTAATTGAGTACACGGAGCAGGACCGCCGTACCCACAGCTACGCTACGTCGCATTTTGTACATCGAGTATCGGAAGATACCAAGCAGGTTACGCTGGCAGTGCGTGCGCAGGGTAGGGGACATATGAACCTGGGTGACGTGACTATAGCTCCCCTTAGCCGTGCGGATGATTGGCGTACCTCGTTGAAGGTGACAGCTGGGGAAACGCTCGCCTTCGAGGCGGGTGCCTTTGCTGTTGACTCCGTTCCGCCGGGCGCCGTACTCGTCAATATCGCCTTTGAAGACGCTGAAGGCGCAGTCGTCCTGCCCGGCGGTGATTCGCCCATAAACCCAAAGCTCGGCGCATACAAGTATTTGGAATGCGGAACCAAAAACGAACCCCGTACGACTAGGTTCGAAGTGCAGGTTCCTGAGGGTGCGACAACGGCCACGCTGAGTGCCATCCGATGGAAACAAGGGGATGTCTATTTCTCCCAAGAGCCCGAGGTCAACGTCAGCCGTAGGGATCCAAGCCTGGCACGGGAAACGGTTGAGGACTTCGTGGGTCGGATTCCTGAGAACGATACGCTTATAGTCCTCTATACCACCGCCCCTCAACTCGGCCACCCCACCCTCGCCCTGCGTCCTAACCGGCTCAGCAAGGAGTATCTTAAGCTGGGCTGCTGGGTCGTCTTTTTTCCATTCAGCCGTGTGCCAGTCGGGGAGGAAGCACAGGGGCCGAGGGCCCGACAGTACTCTCGAGAGGAAATGGGAAGGTTCCTGTCAGCGGCCAGCCGCCGCAGGGGGGCAAACAATGTTTTTATCTGCAGCTCGTTCCCCGACATAGTCGCTGTGGGAGCCGTCGACCTCCTCCGTCTGCACAGCTGGACGACCGTCTATGAAGTCAGGGACGACATGGAGGAATTCAATCGCGTGGGCTACTCGAAGTGGTTCCATCCGCAGTTGGAGACGCGGGTTGCCAGGGAAGTAGACCAGGTTGTAACCGTTAGCCCCCGGCTTGCTTCGAAGATGGACATTTTGCGTAACAGCCCGGGTCACTCCGTAGTAGTGCCAAACGCAGTTGACGGCGACTTTATTCTTGAATCTAAGATGAATCGGAGTGCCTCGAGTTTCGAGCGACGCTCCTCGTCGATGACCGTTGGCTATATCGGTCACTTAACCCCCTCGTGGTTTGATTGGCCCCTTCTGATTGATTGTGCCGTGCAGCTCCCTCATCTGTCATTCGAGATTATCGGGCACGGTATGCCGGAAGATTTGAACCTTCCGGAGAACGTGAGGGTTCTAGGACCGAAAACCCATGCCGAGTTCAAGGAGATCGCCCAAGACTGGAAGGTGGGCATCATCCCCTTCAAACCGTCCACGCTGACTTACGCCGTGGACCCAAATAAGGTTTACGAGTATCTTTCGGTAGGTCTTCGTACCGTTACCGCTCGAATGGGATCCGTCGATCTCTGCCCCTCGACGTGGATCTATGATGATCGCGAGGGATTCGCCGCGTCTCTAACGGAAGCAATGGCTGATCCTTACACCCCGGAGGAAGCCGCCAGAATGGAGGAGTTCCTGCAAACAGCAACTTGGGGGGCTCGTGCCGAGACTATGCTTCAACTGATCAGGGGAAACCGTGCCTAAGAAAATTCTTCATCTTTACCCGAACTGCAGCTTGGGGGGTATGACCACCGTTTACCGTAACCGTGCCCTCAGCGATCCTGACAATCGGTACATGTTTCTGTTTGCCAACGATAAGTCCGGTTCGGTTGCATATCAGGCGCTAGAGAATGCAGATTTTCGAATCACCAGGCCGGATCGGTACGAGGCCTTTGTGGAACACGCGGTGACTGCGGTTGACTATGACGTTATTCGGATAACCTCTCTACCCAGGATCGTCCAACGAGTGGCGCATTCTGGCGCCGAGGTCGTTTATGAGTTCCACTCCTCGGATGAGCGGGTCATCGAGCGTGAACTGTCGGAACTAAACTTGGGCCAAGTAGCTAAGATAACGGCGCCGAGCGACTTTCTGGCTGACGTAGTGCGCAGCAAACTTCCAAGTGAATCCAAGGATTTGGTTGAGGTCCTGCCCAACTTAGTCGACGCTGAGAGTTTCGCTACGGCTGGGTCCGAGGCTCCTTTGGCCTTCGGAGCGGATGAGATTCCCCTCGTCTGGATCGGGCGGCTCGACAAGGGGAAGAACATTGCTGATTTCATACGGGTGCTGAGCCTGTTGCCGGCCACTTATCATGGAATCGCCATCCTGAGCTTCGAGGATCAGCCTCATCGAATGGCTGATCTCCTCGGACTGGCGGCGTCGCTTGGTGTGGCTTCCAGGCTGCGGATCCTCTTGAACCTGAGCCAGCCGAAGATTGCAGATATATACCGGCAGGCCCGGGACCGGGGCGGCTTCTTCTGCAGCACGAGTTTGGGAGAGTCCTTCGGGTACGGGGTCGCTGAAGCACTCGCCTGTGGCCTCAACTCAGTCGCCTTTAACGTCGGGGCGCTCGGTGAACTTACCAGCGACATCGCGAACTATGATCTCGTTCCAGTCGGCGATCTCCATGCTTTCGCAGAGAGCGTGCTTCACGGGGCCAGATCCTAGCCGGTTCAGGAGACGCCTGCGGCCGGGGGTGAGTCAGGCGGCGCACCGGATGCCGGGAGACTAAACTGGGTTCATCATGACTACTGAGCCTTCCTCTCTCGCGTCCCTGCCCACCGTTGACGAGAACACCCCGGTCCGGGTGCGCTTCTGCCCGTCGCCCACGGGCACCCCGCACGTCGGGCTGATCCGCACCGCACTGTTCAACTGGGCCTACGCCCGGCACACCAAGGGCACCATGGTGTTCCGCATCGAGGATACCGACCGGGCACGCGACAGCGAGGAAAGCTACCTGCAGCTCCTCGATGCCCTGAAGTGGCTGGGCATCACCTGGGATGAGGGCGTGGAGGTCGGCGGGCCGCACGAACCGTACCGGCAGTCCCAGCGCGGGGAGATCTACCAGGACGTGATCGCCAAACTGCGCGAGGGCGGCTGGGTCTACGAGTCGTACTCGACCCCTGAGGAGATCGAGGCACGGCACCGTGCCGCCGGCCGCGACATCAAGCTCGGCTACGACAACTACGACCGGAACCTCACCGAGGGGCAGATCGCCGCATTCCGCGCCGAGGGCCGGGAGCCGGTGCTCCGGCTGCGGATGCCGGACGAAGACATCACCTTCAACGACCTGGTCCGCGGCGAAATCACCTTCAAGGCCGGCACCGTTCCCGACTTCGTGGTCGTACGGGCAAACGGGGCTCCGCTCTACACCCTGGTCAACCCGGTGGACGACGCGCTCATGGACATCACCCACGTGCTGCGCGGCGAGGACCTGCTGTCCTCCACCCCCCGGCAGATCGCCCTCTACCGGGCCCTGATCGAAGTCGGCGTCGCCAAGTACATGCCGCTGTTCGGCCACCTGCCGTACGTCATGGGTGGCGGCAACAAGAAGCTCTCCAAGCGCGACCCGGAATCGAGCCTGTTCCTGCACCGCGAGCGGGGCTTCATCAAGGAAGGCCTGCTGAACTACCTCGCCCTGCTGGGCTGGTCCCTGTCCGCCGACGAGGACATCTTCACCGTGGACCAGCTGGTGGAGAACTTCGACATCCACGACGTGCTGTCCAACCCGGCCCGCTTCGACCTGAAGAAGGCCGAGGCCATCAACGGCTCGCACGTCCGCATGCTCGAGCCCGAGGACTTCCGGGCCCGGCTGGTGCCGTACCTGCAGCAGGCCGGCCTGGTGGGCGAGACCCTCACCGGGCGCGAAGCGGAAATCTTGCGCGAGGCCGCCCCGCTGGTCCAGGAACGCATCACCCTGCTCGGCGAGGCGCCGGACATGATGGGCTTCCTGTTCAAGGCTGACGACGAGATCGAAATCGCCGACGATGCGCGCAAGGGCCTGCCCGCCAACCTGGCTGAGGCGCTCGACGCCGCCCTCGCGGCTTTGGAGCCACTGGAGGACTGGACCGCGGAATCCCTGCAGGCCGCGCTGCGCCAGGCGCTGGTCGAGGAGATGGGGCTGAAGCCCCGACTGGCCTTCGGCCCCGTACGCACGGCCATCTCCGGCCGGCGCATTTCTCCGCCGCTGTTCGAGTCCATGGTCATCCTGGGCCGCGAGTCGTCGCTGGCCCGGCTGCGAGCCTTCCGGGCGCAGGCCTGAGTCCCTTGACGAACGCCGGAGCGGCCCACGGGGTCCTGTTCGACATCGACGAGACCCTGGTGGACCTCTACACGGCCATGGGCAGCACGCTCCGCGCGATCAGCGCGGAGCGGCTGTCCCATTTCTCGGAGGAGCAGTGGCAGGCCTACCACGGCCTGTTCACGTCGGATCCCTTGGGCTATTACGACTCCTATCTTGCCGGGGACCTGTCCTTCACGGAGCAGCGCATCCTCCGTGTTCAGCACGCCGAGCAGGCTTCAGGACTCGACGGGCTGGACGAGGCCGCCGCGTCCGCCTGGAACGAGGAGTACGACGCGCTGCTGCCGCTCCATTTCAAGCCCTTCGCGGACGTGTTCGCCCTGTTGGACCTGCTGGAGCTCCGCGGCATCCCTTACGGGGCAGTCAGCAACAACGTCGCCGACTACCAGCGTGCCAAGCTGGACGCGGCCGGGTTGAACCGGGTTGAGATCCTGGTGGGCATCGACACCGTGGGGGCCGCGAAGCCAGATCCCGCGATCTTCCTGGAGGGCGTCCGCCGACTGGGCACCGAACCCGGACGTACGCTCTACGTGGGGGACAACCCGGTGGTCGACGCCGAAGGTGCCTGCGCGGCGGGTCTGCGCGGTGTGTGGCTGGATCGGACCGGTGCTGCGCTCCGGGAGGCCAGGGAGCTAGGGTTCCCCGTGGTCACCTCCTTGGCCTCGGTGCCGGATCTGCTGTACTGAGGCCGGGATCACACCCCGCTCGGTTTTGCACGGAGACCGATCCTCGTGTAGAGTTAATACTCGTTGCTGAGGGGTTGCAACGGAGACAAGTACTCCGAAACGACCCGGCAGAAACAATGGGATATGGTGTAATTGGCAACACAACGGTTTCTGGTACCGTCATTCTAGGTTCGAGTCCTGGTATCCCAGCGCTGATTGTTCAGGTGCATACTTGAAGCGTTACGCAGCAATATCAGCGGCCCCATCGTATAGCGGCCTAGTACGTCGCCCTCTCACGGCGGTAACGCGGGTTCGAATCCCGCTGGGGTCACGTTTTGAAGCCGGCTCCGGACATTGTCCGGAGCCGGCTTTTTCGTGTGCATTTTCCTCCGGACTGAGAGCTGCTGGATTTCTCTTTCTCATGTGGATGTGGCATACTTGTTGATGCCCGCAGAAACGCGGGAAGTATATGGCCCCATCGTATAGCGGCCTAGTACGCCGCCCTCTCACGGCGGTAACGCGGGTTCGAATCCCGCTGGGGTCACTAAAGGAAAGGACCCTCAGAGTATATCTCTGAGGGTCCTTTCCTTTTGATATCTGGAGGAGCGTCCGGGGCAGGGGTGTCCAGGAACTCAACCTTTCTGTGTGCGGCCAGTAGGTCTCGGGACACCGATAACAGCAACAGAAATCCTGCTTCTGCCCAGGTCGACACACAGATACAGAAGTTACGGAGTCATTGCAAACACGAACTTGTAAACGAGCCCCCGTGAAGGGGGTGCTTCCTGGTGGATCCGGCCTAAGGAGGAGTCATTTCGCCGGGATCGGACGAAAAACATTTTCGTTTCTCCTGTGGCTGAGCGTGCCTTGGAGCCGACGCTCTGCTGCATCCCACATACGCCCGAGGCGCTCAGCCTCGCTTTGGCTCATGATTTTACGGTTCCGATAGTAGAAGGTTCCCGGGAAAAAGGTAATTTCGCCCAAGGTGGGACCATTAGGGGTGTCGTATAGATCAATGCGTGCGAACGCGGATGGGACTGCCGTGGATATCCTCTTCGCAACCGACAGAAGCGCTTCCCAGTTTTCAGGGGTCTTCGCCTCCACGATCTCTTCGAGCTGCTTTGCTGTCTCGGCGACGGAGTACCGGCTTGAAAGATCACTGAAAGGCAAGAAGTCTCCATCGAAGTACATCGCCTTGGCGGCTTGCCCGGTCATGTGATCCTCTTTGAGGATCATGCCAATCTCACCCTGAAAAGCGTAGAAGCGAATGTCCTGCGGCGGTGTAGACCCGTCGTAGTCACGGAGGAGCTCTTCCACTATGAAAGTGGCTGCACTGGTTTTCTCACGGTAGCGTTCAGCGATGCTCTCACACTGTTCGAAAATGGTCTCCCGCTCCACAACCGTCTGTGTCAGCAGATCTACAAAGGTGGAGTCGTCCGACTTCCTGAGAAGGTGCACTCCGATGGAGGTGGAAGCGAAGGAAGGTTTCAAGACGAACTCCTCCGGGAAATCGAACTTACGAAGTTCGTCCAAGGGGCCCCTGAAATATACTGCAGGCGTCCTCACGCCGACGAGGTCTGCGAACTGCCGGACAAGATGCTTGTCACCTATGCGGGCGGGTACGAAGTCTTCTTTGCCGCCTAGTCGGCGCTCCATATGATCAAAGTAGTCCATTTCTAGATACTAAACGATTTTCGCTGCCGATCTTACACAGCATTCGCTGGTGCGAGTCATCAGACGAGAGAGGAGCGTGGGTCCCCCCGGAGGGGGCGCTGAAATGGTAGTTTCTTACAGGATAGAGAGGAGCGGGTGCGTGGCACGTATGACGGTTGGGGAGCTTGGTGAAAAGGAGCTCCTGGCACGCATCCTTCCTCGCCTGGGCCCCACGGCTGCTTTGCTCGGCCCCGGCGACGACGCCGCCATGATTTCCGCACCGGACGGCCGGACGCTGATCAGTATCGATTCTCTTGTGCAGGATGAAGACTTTCGCCTCCGGTGGCCGAGTGGATACGAAAGCACAGGATTCGATGTCGGTTGGAAGTGTGCGGCGCAGAATCTGTCAGACATCAACGCTATGGGTGCCGAACCTACCTCGCTTGTGGTTAGCCTGACCTTGCCCGAGGGAACGCCAGTCGCGTGGGTCGAGGACCTCGCTGATGGCCTTTCGGCGGCGGTCCTAACGCTAACTTCGGGCTCTCCGGGCTGCTCCGTGGTAGGCGGCGACCTAGGTCGTGGCAGACAGATCGTCGTTACTGCAGCCGTTACAGGCAACCTGGGCGGTGCCGACCCTATCCTCAGGTCCGGCGCCCGGCCGGGGGACCTTTTGGCACATTGTGGAGCCTTGGGCCTCGCCGCAGCTGGCCTGGCTGTGTTAGAAAGCCCACTGGATACGTCTGGTGTCGCCGAGGGGGCTGTATCGGAGTTGGATCGTGTCGTTGCAGCACAGTGCAGGCCTCGACCAATCCTTATTGGACCAGCGGCAGCCCGGGCAGGGGCCAGCGCAATGCTTGATGTCTCCGACGGCCTGGTACGCGATGCCGAACGGATTGCCGTCGCCTCAGGAGTGCGGATCGACTTGGATCATGGCACGCTCGCTGAACGCTCCGGACAGTTGGCGGGAACTGCAGCACGATTGGGTGTCGACCCGATGTCATGGGTACTGGGCGGCGGAGAGGATCACGGACTGCTCGCAACATTTCCTCCGTCTGTTGTGTTGCCAGAGGGGTTTGCCGTACTTGGCCAAGTGTTGCCCGGTGCTCCAGCTGTCACTATTGGGGGTGTGACGGCGCGAAGAGTCGGCTGGGACCACTTTGGGGGATAGTCGCCACTGCAATGGGGCATTAGGCGTGCCTATGCATTTGAGGGGGCTTCCAGCGCACCTTACGGAATGCGTCCTCTGGGGGTGACGGTGGAAGATGGCCCCTGCTGTTCCTCTGCGATACTGGTGAAATGCGTATTGAAGACATTGAACAGGGTGGTGCCAACGTTCCAGTGGCCACCTTTGAGAGCGCAGCTCTATTCGCACCTTTCACAGAGGAGGGGGCTTACAGGTACAGTGCGCCGCTAGGTCGTGGGATCGACTTAGAAGCGCTGCATCTTAATCGTTCCTCGGACATTCTGGTGGTGGCATTCCATGGGGCCTTGACCCGCGAGACAACGGAGCTTCCACGTTTTGAGAGGTTAGCCACTCTACTGAACACGGACTACAGCCTTCTCATCGTTTCAGACCCTACTCTGCGGCTCGCGGATAACATACAGTTGGCTTGGTATACGGGTTGGGCCGATTTGGACCTACGGCCAATCATTGCTGACTGGGCAGTCAAAACATCTAAAGCAGCCGGTGCTGACCACGTGATCTTCACAGGCGGGTCGGGTGGCGGATTCGCCGCTTTGCAGGTCTCGGCGTTTGTTCCGAACAGTCTGGCGGTGGTGTATAATCCCCAGACGCTACTTAATAGGTACCGGGTGGAGGGCAAGTATATGGGCCCTCAAAGAAGGTACGTGAAGGTTGTCATGCCTGAGTTCAGCCCGGTGCCGCCGGACCAACTCACGATTGACGACGACTGGGCGTCTCCACTCGGGGAACGAGCATCAGCGCCACTGACATACACACGCCTCCTGGAGAACCGGGTCCTGTACGTTCAGAACCGAAACGACAGCAGCCATGTCGCAGACCACTACCAGCCTTTCCGAGAAGCGGTTGAGGCAGGCCCGAACGCTTCGCGTGTCCGCTTCGAGTTCTACGACGGGCCAAATGCTCACGTGGCACAGTCTCAGGAAGTGATGGACCGCGGTATTGCAGCGGGGGTCGAATGGATTCGTTCCCAGCCTTGCGCCCTATAACTGCTTCGCTTTGCGCGGCCAGCCACTTGCTGCCTGGGGGAGCTCCCACTTTTGCAGGCCTCTGCACTGGTGGGGTAAGTAATCGCATAGCACCGAAAGGGCGAGCTCCTATGGCGGCAGGACCCGGCGTTGCCGCACCCGCTCCGAGAGGTCCTGCAGCTGCTCAGGGGAGAGGTCGGGCAGGTGCTCGAGCTCATCCACGAACTCGGCCAGGCTGGAGCGGGCACGGACCTTCAGCAGCTCGTTGTAGAAGCCGACAACAACCCCGGTCAGCAGCGCGACCACCACAATGCCGTACAGAGCGACGACGACGGTGATCAGCCGGCCGGCAAAGGTCACCGCTGTCAGGTCCCCGAAACCGATCGTGGTGAAAGAGACGAAGAGGTACCACATGGCGTCACCGAGCGTTGGTATGCCGGGTTCCACCCGGGGCAGCACGACGGCGGCCGCCGCCAGGACGGCGAGGAAACCGAGAAACACGTAGCTGGCGCCGGTGAGGCGGATGACGTTCCATAGGACGCGAAGCCTTTTCATGCGGCCCTCCCTGGGTTGGAGGGCACCAGACTAGGGTCAGTCCGGCGTCTTGCGCAGTGCGTCGGTGAGCTGTGCGGCCGCCCGCACCACCACTTCGGCGTGGATGCGCCCGGGCTGCCGGCTCAGCCGTTCGATCGGCCCGGAAATGGACACCGCGGCAATCACGCGTCCGGACGGGCCGCGCACCGGCGCCGAGACCGACGCAACGCCCGGCTCCCGCTCGCCCAGGCTCTGCGCCCAGCCACGCCGGCGGACCCCCGCCAGCACGGTGGGGGTGAACCTGGCCTGCTGCAGGCCCTCCAGCAGCCGCTCATGGTCCTCCCAGGCCAGCAGCACCTGCGCTGCGGAACCGGCCTTCATGGACAGCTGCGTGCCCACCGGAATGGTGTCCCGCAGGCCCACCGGCCGCTCCGCCGAGGCCACGCATACCCGCCACTCACCCTGCCGGCGGAAGACCTGCGAGCTTTCGCCTGTGGCGTCCCGCAGCGCCAGCAGCACCGGGCCGGCCGAGGCGATCAGGCGGTCCTCGCCCGCCGCGGAGGCCAGCTCCACCAGGCGGCCGCCCAGGACAAAACGCCCCTGCATGTCCCGGGTCACCAGCCGGTGGTGCACCAGGGCGATCGCCAGCCGGTGCACGGTGGGCCGCGCCAGTCCGGTCGCGGAAACGAGCTGGGCCAGCGTCGTCGGGCCCGCCTCCAGTGCGTCCAGCACCATGACTGCCTTATCGATCACGCCCACGCCGCTTGTGTTGTCCATAAGCTGATACTGCCGTCTCACTATTTGAGATGCAATAGATGAAGCTGGCGGAACCTACGAGGCTGGGGGTTAGCTGGAATCAGCGCACCAACGGCCCGCCCTCCGGCGGGCTCCAAAGCAATTGGCAGGCGCAAAGGACAAGGAGCACCGGTCATGGGTGAACATGTGGCAGGCAGGACGCTGGCGCAGAAAGTGTGGGACGACCACGTCGTCGCCAAGGGCACGGACGGCGCCCCCGACCTCCTCTACATCGACCTCCACCTCATCCATGAGGTCACCTCGCCCCAGGCCTTCGAGGGCCTGCGCCTGGCCGGCCGGAAGCTGCGCCGCCCGGACCTGACGATTGCCACGGAGGACCACAACACTCCCACGCTGGAGATCGACAAGCCGATCGCCGATCCGGTGAGCCGCACGCAGATCGAAACCCTGCGTGCCAACTGCGCCGAGTTCGGTGTCCGCCTGCATCCGCTGGGCGACGCCGAGCAGGGCATCGTGCACGTCGTCGGGCCGCAGCTCGGACTGACCCAGCCCGGCCTGACCGTGGTGTGCGGCGACTCGCACACCTCCACGCACGGGGCCTTCGGAGCGCTGGCGATGGGCATCGGCACCTCCGAGGTGGAGCACGTCATGGCCACCCAGACGCTGTCCCTGAAGCCCTTCAAGACCATGGCCATCAACGTCGAAGGCACCCTGCGCCCGGGCGTCAGCGCCAAGGACATCATCCTGGCGGTCATCGCCAAGATCGGCACCGGCGGCGGGCAGGGCTACGTGCTCGAATACCGCGGCTCGGCCATCCGCGCCCTGTCCATGGAAGCGCGGATGACCATCTGCAACATGTCCATCGAAGCCGGCGCCCGCGCCGGCATGGTGGCCCCTGACGACACCACCTTCGCGTACCTGAAGGACAAGCCGCACGCCCCGCAGGGCGCGGACTGGGACGCCGCCGTCGAGTACTGGCGCTCACTCGCCACCGACGACGACGCCGTGTTCGACGCCGAGGTCTTCCTGGACGCCGATGACCTGGAGCCGTTCGTGACCTGGGGAACCAACCCCGGCCAGGGCGTGCCGCTGTCCGAGAAGGTGCCCGCGCCCGAGGACTTCGCCGACGAAAACGCCAAGGCCGCCGCGAAGCGCGCCCTGGACTACATGGGCCTGGAAGCGGGAACTCCGATGAAGCAGATCCGGGTGGACACCGTCTTCCTGGGTTCGTGCACCAACAGCCGGATCGAAGACCTCCGCCTGGCCGCCTCCATCATCGAAGGCCGCGCCAAGGATCCCGCCGTGCGCATGATCGTGGTCCCGGGATCGGCGCGCGTCCGGCTGCAGGCCGAAGCCGAGGGGCTGGACCGGGTCTTCAAGGACTTCGGCGCCGAGTGGCGCTTCGCCGGCTGCTCCATGTGCCTGGGCATGAACCCGGACCAGCTCGAGCCGGGGGAGCGCTGCGCCTCCACCTCGAACCGCAACTTCGAGGGCAGGCAGGGCAAGGGCGGACGCACCCACCTCGTCTCCCCGGTCGTCGCCGCCGCCACCGCGGTGCGCGGCACCCTCTCCTCACCCTCGGACCTCGACCCGCTGCCCGTTGCCGCGGCCGCCTAGGAGCCCACCATGGAAAAGATCACATCCCACACCGGCATCGGCGTGCCGCTGCGCCAGTCCGACATCGACACCGACCAGATCATCCCGGCCGTCTACCTCAAGCGGATCACCCGCACCGGGTTCGAGGATGCCCTGTTCGCCGGCTGGCGCAAGGACCCGCAGTTCATCCTGAACCGGGAGCCCTACTCGGCCGGCTCCGTGCTGGTCGCCGGACCCGACTTCGGCACCGGGTCCTCCCGCGAACACGCCGTCTGGGCCCTGAAGGACTACGGCTTCCGCGCCGTGCTCTCCTCCCGGTTTGCCGACATCTTCCGCGGCAATGCAGGCAAGCAGGGCCTGGTGGCCGCGCAGGTCGCCCAGGATGACATTGAACTCATCTGGAAGGAGCTCGAAAACTCCCCGGGCACCCAGGTGACCGTGGACCTCGCCGCCCGCACCGTCACGTGCGGCCCGATCACCGCCGGCTTCCAGATCGACGACTACACCCGGTGGCGGCTGATGGAAGGCCTGGACGACATCGGCCTGACGCTGCGCCACGAGGCAGACATCACCGCGTTCGAGACCCGGCGCCCCGCCTACAAGCCGCAGACCCTCCCCGCGCTGGCCTGACGCCGGCCCGGTTCGCCCGCGGCCGACAGGCGGAAGTATCATGGACAGGCCCCCGATCCCGGGGGCCTGTCGGCGTTTTCCCTCCGGGGGAGCAGCAAGCCGGGCAGGAGAGGGCAGGACGCAGGGGCGCGTGTTTCTGAACGGATGCCCTTCCTCCTATGCTTGATGCAGTCGTGTTTCGTACCGGGGGCGTTGGGACTAAAGGAAATAGGTGTTCATGGGTAGCGTTCTGACCATCCGCGGTGGAGTTCCGCTCACCGGGAAGGTCCCGGTTCGCGGGGCCAAGAACCTCGTTCCCAAGGCCATGGTGGCGGCGCTGCTGGGCAGCACCCCCTCCCTGCTGCGGAACGTGCCGGAAATCAAGGACGTCGAGGTTGTCACGTCCCTGCTGAAGCTGCACGGCGTCGAGGTCACCAAGGATCCGGTCACCGGAGACCTGACCATGGACCCGAAGAACGCCAAGACCGCCGCGTCGAAGGACATTGACGCGCACGCCGGCGATTCGCGCATTCCCATCCTCTTCTGCGGGCCGCTGATGCACAGCCTCGGCGAGGCCTTCATCCCCGATCTGGGCGGCTGCCGCATCGGCGACCGGCCGATCGACTTCCACCTGCAGATGCTGCGCGACTTCGGCGCCGTCGTCGACAAGCGTCCCGGCGGCATCTCCATCTCCGCCCCCAAGGGCCTGCGCGGCGCCAAGCTGCGCCTGCCGTACCCGAGCGTCGGCGCCACCGAACAGGTGCTGCTGACCGCCGTGCGCGCCGAGGGCATCACCGAGCTCTCCGGTGCCGCAGTCGAGCCGGAGATCATGGACCTGATCGCGGTGCTGCAGAAAATGGGCGCCATCATCTCCGTGCAGACGGACCGGGTCATCCGCATCGAGGGCGTCACCGAGCTGACCGGCTTCAACCACCGCGCCCTGCCGGACCGCAACGAGGCGGCCTCCTGGGCCTCGGCGGCGCTGGTCACCCGCGGCGACATCTACGTGGAGGGCGCCTGCCAGCAGGACCTGACCGCCTTCCTGAACATCTACCGCAAGATCGGCGGCGCGTTCGACGTCGACGACAACGGCATCCGCTTCTACCACCCCGGCGGCCGGCTCAATCCGCTGGTGCTGGAAACCGACGTGCACCCGGGATTCATGACCGACTGGCAGCAGCCGCTCGTCGTCGCCCTCACCCAGGCCGACGGCGTGTCGATCGTGCACGAAACCGTGTACGAGAACCGCTTCGGCTTCACCGACGCGCTGATCCGCATGGGCGCCGGCATCCAGGTTCACCGGGAGTGCCTGGGCAGCGTGCCCTGCCGCTTCGGCCAGCGCAACTTCCTGCACTCCGCCGTGATCTCCGGGCCCGCCAAGCTGCACGGCACCCGGATCGACATTCCGGACCTGCGCGGCGGCTTCAGCCACCTGATCGCGGCCCTCGCCGCCGACGGCGTGTCCACGGTCACCGGCATCGACATCATCAACCGCGGGTACGAACACTTCCAGGGCAAGCTCGAGGGCCTGGGCGCCGACTTCGACGTGGCGGAAGCGGCGGCCGGCGCTGCCATGCGGTAGACAGGTTCCTTATGAGCAATGAAACAGCGAAATCACGGCTCGTGTTCGCCCTCGTGGCCGGAGCCGCGCGCCCGGTCCTGAACCTGCTGATGGGCCGCGACTGGCGGGGAATCGACAAGCTGCCCCGGAACACCGGCTTCATCGTCTGCCCGAACCACGTCACGGAAATCGACCCGCTGGTGGTGGGCCACTACCTCTACAACCAGAAGATCATGCCGCGCTACCTGGCCAAGGAGTCGCTGTTCCGGGTGCCCGTCCTGGGTGCTGCGCTGCGCGGCACCCAGCAGGTGCCGGTGGCGCGCAGCACCGGCAAGGCCGGCGCCTCCCTGGAGGTGGCCCGGGACGTCATCGACGCCGGCGGCGCGCTGATCATCTACCCCGAAGGCACCCTTACCCGGGACCCGGATCTGTGGCCGATGCGTGGCCGGACCGGAGCCGCCCGGCTCGCGCTCGAAACCGGCGCGCCGGTGGTCCCCGTAGCCCATTGGGGCGCGCAGGACGTGCTGCCCCGCTACGCACGGAAGATCCATGTCTTCCCCCGCAAGCGGGTCACCGTCCTCGCCGGCGATCCCGTGGACCTATCGGACCTGCAGGGCAAGCCCCTCACCCGCGAAGCGGTCGACGACGCCACCAACCGCATCATGGACGCCGTCACGGCCCTGGTCGCACAGCTGCGCGGGGAACAGCCGCCCGCCGAGCGCTGGGATCCGGCCGCCCATGGCCAGCCTGAAACCGGACGGAGCACCTCATGACCCCCCGCACCCAAGGCCCCGCCCGCATCGCCGTCCTGGGCGCCGGAAGCTGGGGAACCACGTTCGCCAAGATTGCGGCCGACGCCGGCGCCGCCGCCGGCACCCCGGTGGCCGTCTGGGCCCGGCGGCCGGAAGTGGCCCGGGACATCAACGAGAACCACCGCAACAGCGACTACCTCGGCGACATCGCCCTGCCGGAGAACCTCACCGCGTCCACCGACGCGGCCGAGGTCCTGGCCGGAGCCGACCTGGTGGTCCTCGCGGTGCCGGCGCAGACGCTGCGCCAGCGGCTGCGCGAGTTCCGCGGGCTGATCCCCGCGCAGGCGGTCCTGCTGTCCCTGGCCAAGGGCCTCGAGGTAGGCACCGACGCGCGGATGAGCCAGATCATCCGGCAGGAGCTCGAGTGGCCCGAGGATCAGGTCGCCGTCCTGTCCGGACCGAACCTGGCCCTGGAGATCGCCCGCGGCGAGCCGACCGCCTCCGTGGTCGCCTGCACCAGCCTGGAGACCGCAGGCTGGATCGCCGCCGCCTGCACTCCGCCGTACTTCCGGCCGTACACGAATACCGACGTCGTCGGCACTGAAATCGGCGGCATCGTGAAGAACGTCATTGCGCTGGCCGTCGGCATCTGCGAAGGCAAGCAGATGGGCGACAACACCAAGGCCTCCGTGATGACCCGCGGGCTCGCGGAGACCACCCGGCTCGCCGTCGCCCTCGGCGGCAGGGCCGAAACCCTGTCCGGGCTCTCCGGCATGGGAGACCTGATCGCCACCTGCTCCTCGTCGCTGTCCCGCAACCACACCGCCGGCCGCCTGCTGGCCCAGGGGCTGACCCTGGACCAGGTGACCGACACCATGCGGCAGACCGCAGAGGCCATCAAGTCCGCTCCGGCGGTGCTGGACCGTGCCGTCCAGCTGGGCGTCTCCATGCCCATCACCGAAAACGTGGTGGCCGTACTGCAGGGGGTGATCTCCGTGGACGAACTCGGACCGCGGCTGCTCGCCCGAGAACTGAAATCCGAAGGTGTGCACGCGCAGTGACCGAGAATCCCATCGTCCCCTCCGGCACAGGGCGGCAGCCGGCAAAGCCCCGGGTCGCGGTGCTGTTCGGCGGGCGCTCCAGCGAGCACGCCGTCAGCTGTGTCACCGCCGCCGGTGTCCTGGATGCCATCGACCGCGACAAGTACGACGTCGTGCCGATCGGCATCGCCCGCAACGGCCAGTGGAGCATCGTCTCCGAAGACCCGCACACCTGGTCCCTGCGCGCCACCTCGCTGCCCGAGGTGCTGCCCGGCAAGGAGGCCGTGGTCATCGCGGCCCGGGACGCCGGCCAGGAACTGGTGGCGCACGCGCCCGGCGAGGAGCCGCGCAGCTTGGGCGCGGTCGACGTCGTGCTGCCGCTGCTGCATGGCCCGTTCGGTGAGGACGGAACCCTGCAGGGCATGCTCGAAATGGCCGACATCCGCTATGTGGGTGCCGGCGTGCTGGCCTCCGCCGTCGGCATGGACAAGCACTACATGAAGGTGGTCTTTGAGGCCGCCGGTCTGGCCGTGGGCCCGTACGAGGTCATCACGGACCGCCAGTGGCAGCGCGACCCGGAGGCAGCGCTGACGCGCGCCGCAGCCCTCAAGCTGCCGCTGTTCGTCAAGCCGGCCCGGGCCGGATCCTCCATGGGCATCACCCGGGTCACCGATCCCGCCCAGCTGCCCGCGGCCATCGAAGCGGCGCGGGCGCACGACCCCAAGGTCGTCGTCGAAGCCGGCATCACCGGGCGTGAAATCGAAGTGGCCGTGCTGCAGGGGCGCGGCTTTGCCGACCCGCGCACCAGCCAGCCCGGGGAGATCGCCGTTCAGCCCGGCGCCCACCAGTGGTACGACTTCGAGGCCAAGTACGTGGACGGCGCCGCCGCGCAGCTCAGCTGCCCGGCCGACCTGCCGGCCGAGGCCATCGACCAGGTCCGCACCCTCGCCGCCCGCGCCTTCGACGCCGTCGGCGCGGAGGGCCTGTCCCGCGTGGACTTCTTCTACACGCCCGACGGCGCGCTGGTCGTCAACGAAATCAACACCATGCCCGGCTTCACCCCGGTCAGCATGTACCCGCAGATGTGGGCCAAGTCCGGCATGCCCTACACCGAGCTGATCGACGAACTGATCCAGCTGGCCCTGGAGCGGCCCACCGGCCTGCGCTGAGCCTGGGCCGGCCCGGCCGGGCTGACAGCTGGGCGGTTGAGCTCCCGCTGGTTGGCTCCGGCGCTAGGGGATATCCAGGGTGTCCTGCGGGCTCAGGCATTCCCCGGTGGGTTCGATCCGGGACACCGGCCCGGCCAGCTCCACCAGCAGGGTGGAGGAAGCGACCTCATTGGGGTTGAACACCACTTCCACGGCCGGCTCCCGGCCGTAGGTGGTCGCGCGCCAGACGTCGCCTTCCTCCTGCAGCAGCCAATCCACACCGTTGACGCTGGCGCAGGGCTCCGTGGTCGGGCCGGGGACGGGCACCCCGCACCGCAGGATCACCTTCGACGGGTTCCCCCAAGCCGCCGTCGCCTGGCTGTTGGTGTCCCGCAGGGGAGTCTCCGCGACTTCGACGGGCAAATACACCATGACTTCGGCGCAGGCCGGGTTCTCGGCGTCGGGAGCCGCTTCGACATCGGCGACCGGAGTGCAGCCGGAGAGCAGGGCGGCCGCGGCAAGGACACCCGCGGCGGTGGGCAAACGCTTCATGGCTTAAGCCTAGCCGCCGGGAGAGGGAGCCTTGACGCCGGGAGCGGCGGGAGGCTGTAGACTCTTACGGCGCCGACCCAGCGGCAACTCTGTTCCCGCTGGTCACAAGACCAGCAGCTATTCATCCTCGGGGGAGACCATGAGCATCCGCGACCGCCTAGCGGCCACAGCGCTGGCCGGTGCCCTCGTATTGAGCTGGGGAGCCGCCGCGCCGGCGTTTGCGCAGGACCCGCCGGCCGAAGGTGGGCCGGTCCGGAACGAGCCGTCTGACCCGCAGCCGGCCCCCGGTGTTCCGGGGACGGATGAACCGGGGCCGGACGAGCCGGGGAATTCCCCAGATACTCCGGGTGACGGAGGGGAGCAGCCGGACGATCCGGGGCTCACGGATCCGCCGCCGGCTCAGCCGGGTCCCTCCGTCCCTGCGAACCCTGCGCCCGCGCCGCCCGGCACAGCTGAGCCTCCTGTTGGACCCGCTCCCCAGAACGGCCCCTCCTACGACGCCGTTACCGGCTACTTGATCGACGCCGCCACCGGTTATCTGGTCCATCCCGCAACGGGACTCCTGATTGAACCGGGCAGCCTGCGGCTGATTGATCCTTTGACCGGAAGCTACACGGGTCTGCGCTGGGACCCGGAAACCGGCGAGGCGCTGGAACCGGAAAGCGAACCGGCCCCTGAACCAACGGCGTCGTCGACGCCTTCGTCTCCAGCAACCCGCTCCGCGCCCCCGACCGCCGCGCCCTCGCCGTCCGGCACGGAGAAAGCCGAAGCGCCGATCGAGGCAGCAGCGCACGAGTCCTCGGGCGCGGTGGGGGCGTGGCTTCCACGTGTTCTGGTCATAGTGTTGCTGGTTGGAATCGGCGCCGCGTACTACGCCAGGTTGCGTCGTCCGGTCCGTATGCACCCCGGTACCGGCAAGGAAAAGGACGGCTAAAACCAGCGAACTCCACGCCGGGGGCGGAATCGGTCTTCATTCTGAACGTCGCCGATTGAGCGTTCGCTCCCCTTCATTGGATTAGTACCTTTTGCATAAAATCTGGTTTCCTGAGAAACCCAGCAGAGAATACGTTGCAAGATCCCCGATCGGCCTGCAGGCCGAATCCGGGGTGCGTCAGACTCCCAGGCTTCCCGGCCCGGGACCGGAAGGAAACACATCTTGAGAGCAGCGCCCACCTCCTTTGAGGCAGGACGACGCCGCAGTGAAGGCGTCCAGCGGGCAGACCGGACGGCATGCCGGTGATGACGCAGGCTCAGAAAGCTCCGGCGGCGCAAAAGCCTCCCACCATCGTCCAGGTCGATCTTCGCAAGGTCAACCGGGTGGGTGCCCGCCCCCCGATGCTCGATTACCTGGTGTCCCTTTGGAACTACCGGCACTTCATGGCCTACGACGCGCGGGCACGCGTGCAGAGCGGCAACAGCAAGGACCGGCTTGGCAGCGCATGGCTGCTCCTGGATCCCCTGCTCAACGGCCTCGGGTACTTCGCGATCTTCGGCCTGCTGCTGAACTCCGGCCGGGGCATCGAGAACTTCATTGGCTACCTGATTATCGGTATCTTCCTCTTCCAGATGAGTTCCCGTGCGATCGTCAACGGCGCACGTGTCATCCGCAGCAACCAGAACGTCATCCAGGCGTTCAACTTTCCCAGGGCGACCCTCGCGGTTGCCGTGAACCTCCGGGAACTGATGGCCAACATTCCCGTCCTGGTGATGATGTTCCTCCTGATAACCCTCCTCGGGCCCGAGGAGGAAATCACTTGGCGCTGGCTGCTGATCATTCCGGTGGTCCTGCTGCAGGCGGTCTTCAACCTCGGGGTGGGCCTGTTCCTGGCGCCCCTGGTGGCCCGGCTGAACGACCTCGTCCATGCCATTTCCTTTGCGATGCGGTTCTGGCTGTTCGCTTCCTGCGTCATGTTCTCGATCGAGCGGTATGCCTCCGTTCCTGCGCTCAAGGCCGCCGTGGAGGTGAATCCCCTGTACCTGGTCCTGACCATCGCAAGGGATTCCATCCTCTACGCTCAGACGCCGTCATGGCAGTCCTGGGCGGGGCTTGCGGCATGGGCCTTCGGCGCTTTGATCCTCGGCATGCTGGTGTTCTGGCGAGGGGAGGAGTCCTATGGCCGCCGTGACTGAGCCGGGAGAGCTCGCCACATCGCCCGCCGTGGTGGTGGAGAACGTGCAGATGACGTACAAAGTGGCCGGAAAACGCGGCAAGGGTGCAGAGGGCCGCGGTCGACTCATCTCAGGGAGGACGGAAGTTTCCGCCCTCAACCCGCTGACCTTTGTGGCGGAGCACGGCGAGGCCATCGGCGTTATCGGCCGCAACGGGTCCGGCAAGAGCACGTTGATGAACCTCATCTGCGGCAAGGTGCAGCCTACCTCGGGGGCCGTCTACGCCTCCTCGACCCCGATCATGCTCGGAGTATCCGCGGCCTTGGTGCCGGACCTGTCCGGCGCGCACAACATCATGCTGGGCTGTCTGGCCCTCGGCATGACGCCGACGGAGATTGACCGCAAATACGAGTCCATCCTCGAACTGGCGGGCCTTGAAGGGTCCATCGACTTCCCCATGAGTTCCTATTCATCGGGTATGGCCTCCAGGCTGAGGTTCGCAATCGCCGCTGCCATTGATCCCGAAATCCTGGTCATCGACGAGGCGCTGAACACGGGCGACGACGAGTTCAAGGCCCGGACCAAACGCCGGATGGACCAGCTCCGCGAGCAGGCCGGCTGCGTCTTCCTGGTCAGCCACAGCCTCAACACCATTCAGGAGCTGTGCACCCGTGTGATCTGGCTGGATAAGGGGGACCTGCTGTTCGACGGAGAACCTGCCCAGGCGCTGGCCTGGTACCGCCGCTACACCAAGGAGCTCTCCTCCGGCGACCGCTTCGCAGCAGGCAAGATCCGCCGACGCATGCAGAATGACCTGCAGGCCGTGCAGATCCACCACCTGGCGCCGGGCCGGCGGAAGTCGGGGCAGGCGTGAGCATCACCCTCCGAGAGGCTCGGGCCATGCTCTGGCACCTTCGCAACGGCGGCCTCCAAAGCGTCCGTGAGCAGCAGCGCCGGCTGAAGGCTGAACGCGGCGGCCCGTCGTCGGGCATCGGCGGCCGACGGCGGCGCGGCGCCAAGGCACGTCTGGCCTTCGACCCCTATGAGCCCGAACGCCGCACCGTACGCCGATCCGACCTGACCGTCGCAGTCATCCTGGACGACTTTTCCCTGCAGGCCTTCGGCTTTGAGTGGACCCAGCTGGCGCTGTCCCGCCGCGGCTGGCGGGAGGAACTCGCTGCAGCCCGTCCGGACCTGCTGTTCGTGGAGTCGGCATGGGCAGGGAACAAGGGCCAGTGGCAGTACCAGCTCACGGGGGAGCGCGGCCCGAAGCCTGACTTCACTGAGCTGGTATCCGCCTGCCGGGCCCAGGGCATTCCGACGGTCTTCTGGAACAAGGAAGACCCTCCCCACTACGACGACTTCCTGGACGCAGCACGCCTGTTCGACGTCGTCTTCACCAGCGATGCCAACCGGCTCGAAGCCTACCGCCGTGACCTGGGGCATGACCGGGTGGATGTGCTTCAGTTCGCCGCCCAGCCGGCCCTCCACAACCCCGTTCGTCCCCGCCGGGGCTGGCACGAACGCGACGTCGCCTTCGCCGGGATGTACTTTGCCCACAAGTTCCCGGAACGGCGCGAACAGCTCGATCTGCTGCTCGGTGCGGCGGGGAAACTGAGCGAGGAAAAAGGGCTCGGGTTGGACATCTTCGCCCGCAAGGCGGGCGCCTCACCGAATTACCGCTTTCCCGCGCCCTTCGACCGCCACGTGGTCGGTTCCCTGCCCTACGACCGGATGCTGACTGCCTACAAGGCGTACAAGGTTTTCCTCAACGCCAACTCAGTGGTCGACTCTCCCAGCATGTGCGCCCGCCGCATCTACGAAATCACGGCCGCCGGGACCTCCGTGGTCAGCACTCCAAGCCGGGCGATCGAGGAGCAGTGGCCGCCGGAGGAGCAGTTTGTTGTCCGTTCTCCCGAAGAGGCAGCGGAGACCATCCTGGCACTGGCCCGCAACCCACAGCTCTCGGACCGCCAGCTGCACCGCGCCCAGCGTCGGATCTGGACTGAGCACACCTACGCGCACCGGACGGAGTCGGTGGTTGCCGCGGCGCTGCCTGCTGCGCTGCACCGTCCGGTCGCGGCTCCCTCGGTGTCCCTGCTGGTTTCAACCATTCGACCGGGGCAGCTGGAGCATGTGTTCCGCACGGTCGCAGCCTTCACCGGTCCGCGGCCGGAACTGGTGCTGTGCACGCACGGATTCGAGCTTTCCGGGACCGACCTGGACCGTCTGAAGCACAGCCACGGTGTGCAGGACGTCGTCCTGCTTAGCCTTCCGCGGACGGAACCACTCGGTGCCTGCCTCAACCTCTGCGCGTCGGCAGCGGGCGGGGATGTGCTGTCCAAACTGGACGACGACGACTTCTACGCCCCCGATTATCTCCAGGACATGCTCCATGCCCTGTCGTTTTCCGGCGCCGATGTGGTCGGCAAACAGGCGCACTACATGTACCTGGCAGCCCAGGACGCCACCCTGCTGAGGTTCCGGGACCGCGAGCACCGCTTCACGTCCACCGTCATGGGCCCGACCATCACTGCACGCCGTGAGGTCTTCCGCAGCCATCCGTTTGCACCGGTGGCGAGGGGCGAGGACACCGGCTTCCTGCGTTCCGTCAGCGGTGCGGGCGGGCGGATCTACTCGGCTGACCGGTTCAACTATGTCCAGTTCCGCGGCAGCGGAAACCATACCTGGCGGGTCTCGGACGCTGAACTGCTGGCGTCCGGGGAAATCCGCTTCTTCGGCTCACCATACGAGCACGTCACTATCTAGGGGAATAGAAACAGATGCACTCAACTCAGACCGTTGCCGTTATCGGGCTTGGCTATATCGGCCTTCCCACCGCCGCGATTCTTGCCGCCAATGGGATCAACGTCATCGGCGTGGACGTCAACGTGAACACCGTCAGCGCCGTCAACCGCGGCGAAGTGCCGTTCGTGGAGCCGGACCTGGGGGTCCAGGTGGCGGGAGCGGTAAGCCAGGGGATGCTCAAGGCGACCACTGACACTCCGGTGGCCGACGCCTACATCGTCGCTGTGCCCACCCCGTTCAAGGCGGACAAGAGCGCTGACCTCTCCTACATCGAGGCGGCGGCCCGGGGCATCGCACCCCAGCTCTCCGGCGATGAGCTGGTCATCCTCGAATCCACTTCACCTCCCGGGGCCACCAAGCACCTCGGCGACTACCTGGTCGAGCTGCGACCGGATCTGACCCTTGATCCGGCGGAGGACAAGCCGCTGATCCACGTCGCGCACTGCCCGGAGCGGGTGCTGCCCGGCCGCGTGATGATCGAACTCGTGACCAACGACCGGATCGTCGGTGGAATCACTCCCGCAGCGGCGGAAAAGGCCCGGGACCTGTACAGCGTCTTCTGCCAAGGTGAAATGCACATCACCGACGCAACCACCGCTGAAATGGCCAAGCTGGTGGAAAACTCCTATCGGGACGTGAACATCGCCTTCGCCAACGAACTGTCCGTCATCAGCGATCGGCTCGGCATCAACGTCTGGGAGCTTATCGAGCTGGCCAACCATCACCCGAGGGTGAACATCCTGCAGCCCGGCCCGGGTGTGGGCGGTCACTGCATTGCCGTTGATCCGTGGTTCATTGTCGCCAGCGCGCCCGAGGACGCGCAGCTGATCCGCCAGGCGCGGGAGACCAACGACGCCAAGCCGGGATGGGTTCTGGACCGGGTCCAGGACCTCGCCCAGGCCAAGGGTGGCACGGTGCGCGTCGCGGCACTCGGCCTGGCGTTCAAGGCGAACATTGACGACCTGCGGGAGTCCCCGGCCGTGTCGATCGCGGCCTCCCTCAGCGGACGCCTGCCGGAGGCCCGCATCGATGTCGTCGAGCCGCACATCGAGGAGCTTCCCCGTGCCCTGGCAGGCCTGGAGAACGTCGCCCTGCGCGGGGTCGAGGAAGCTGTCGAGGAAGCCGACATCGTGGTTCTGCTCGTCGACCACGATGCGTTCAAGTCCATGGACCGCAGCTGGCTTGAGGGCAAGGACGTCGTCGACACCCGCGGTATCTGGCGCTAGCGACGGAAGCGACGAGAACAGGCAGCAGGCAGGGCGGAAGCATGAACCACGCAGACGAAGAGCCGGGCTTTTCAGCGGCAGCGGCAGCACGCCGGCAGGACTACCTTGCCGACGTCGACGGCCTCATTGAGGCCTTCGAGGAGCTGAGGCTCCGCGACGTCGGGACTGCCGGACAGGCGGAGGCACTGCAGGCCGAGCTACAGAAGCTCCAGCAGGAGAACATCACCCTGCGCTCGGACCTTCGTGCGGCGCGGACGGAAGTCCAAAGGCTCAAGGCCGTCCTGACCTCGCTGCGCCGCTCGTCGACCATGCGGGCCGGCAAAGCCGTGCTGCGGCCGGCCCGCACCCTGCAAAAAGCCGCCACCGCGTTGCGCCCATCCGCGAGGAGCGCACAGGCCGGCCCGGGCGCCGGGGGGCGGGACCGCAAGCGCCCGGCAGGAACGGGTGCACAGGCACTGAAGGCGGCTGCGGTCCCGGACCAGGCCGCCCAGGCGCCCGCCCCCGTGAATCCGCATACGCAGGACGCGCTCGCTGATCCGACGCCGGCTAACCTCGCCCGTGCGGCCTCGCACGGCTACTTTGAGTTGGGCGAGATCAGCGGGCCTGCCCGGCTCCTGAAGGAGTATCCTGACGCCGCCGCCGCCCTCACCGGGGCTGACCGCAAGGCAGCGGAAGCTGTTCTTGGGCTGGACAGGCTGCTGTCGGAACTTCCCCGGCTGGCGCCCCGGCAGCCCAACCCGGGCTACCTGGCCGAGCGTGGACGCCTCATGTACTGCGCGCACAGCACGGCCGAGTTCAACAGCAACGGGTACTCCACCCGGACCGGCGCGTTGGTAGCGGCCCTGGCGGAGCACGGTATGGACGTCACGGTCACCGCCCGCCCCGGCTATCCGTGGGACGTATCCACCGACCTGCCTGCTCCCGTACGCGAACGCTTCACGCGGGACATTCTGGGCGTTCGTCACGTTTTCAATCCCGGGCCCAGCTGGACCAAACAGCCGCTGGACCGGTACTGGGCGGAAGCCACGGATGTCTACGTACGCGAAGCCCAGCGGATGCGGGCGGCCGCTATCCACTCGGCCTCCAACCATGTCACCGCCCTGCCGGCTCTCGTCGCGGCCCGGCGGCTCGGCCTTCCCTTCTCCTACGAGGTTCGTGGTCTGTGGGAGGTAACGGAGGCATCTGAAAGGCAATCCTGGGCAGACACCGAACGGTTCCAGCTTGCCCGCCGGCTCGAGACGTATGTGGCGACAAATGCCGACGTCGTGTTTGCCATCACGGAGGAAGTCAAGAACGAGCTGATCAGCAGGGGCGTGGAACCGGGACGGATCCGGCTGCTGCCCAACGGCGTGGACACGGACCGTTTTGCACCGCTGCCGCCCTCGCCCGCTATGAGGAGCAGGCTTAACGTGCCTGAAGGAGTGCCGGTGGTGGGCTACGCCGGCAGCCTCGTGCACTACGAGGGCCTCACTGACCTGCTCGAGGCCCTGGCGCTGCTTCGGAAGGACGGTGTAGAGTTTCGCGCCGTAATCGTGGGCGATGGACGTGAACTGGCCGATCTTAAAAGCCAGGCCGCCCGACTGGAACTCAACGGAGTAGTCCGCTTCACCGGGCGGGTGAACGCCGCGGACGTGCCGGAGTACGTCAGCGTCTTTGACATCATGCCCTGCCCTCGAACCAGCCTGCCGGTCACCGAGCTCGTTTCGCCCCTGAAGCCGCTGGAAGCCATGGCCGCCGGGAAGGCAGTGGTCCTCACCGATCTCGCCCCCATGCGCCTGTTCGCGGGCCCCGACCAGGACAGGGCCCTGCTGGCGCGGCCCTCCGACCCCGTCTCCCTGGCCCGCGCCCTTCGCACGCTGATTGAAGACGACAGCCGGCGCAGCCTACTGGGGCACCGCGCCCGGCTCTGGACCGTCCGCGAGCGGCAATGGAGCACCATCGGCCGTCAGGCCGCCCTAGACCTGGCCGACGCGCACACAGCAGCGGCCGCCTCCGCGCCGCGCGGCCGCAGCCTGGATACTCTGACGGTCGGCATCATCGCCGATACGTTTACCACCGAAGGGCTGCGCCCCGAGGTTTCCCTGTGTGAACTGCGGCCGGACTCCTGGCGTGCCCAGATGCAGGAGCAGCGACTCGACGCCCTGTTCGTGGAATCGGCCTGGGAGGGCCTGGACGGGGAGTGGAGCCACAAGGTCGGCTACTACGACGAGGAAAGCTTCCGGGACCTGCAGGAGCTGCTGGATCACTGTCGGTCTGAGGGAATCCCGACGATTTTCTGGAACAAGGAAGACCCCGTCCACTTCAACCGATTCCAGACCACCGCGGCGAAATTCGACCACGTGTTCACCACCGACGCAGCATGCATCCCTCGTTATGCTGCCAGCGCAGGACCGCGGACGGTGGCCTCACTGCCCTTCTACGCCCAGCCGCGGCTGCACAACCCGCTGCCGCCCTCCCTGCCCTACCGGCACACCGTGGCCTACGCAGGCTCTTACTACGGGGATCGGTACCCGGAGCGTTCGGCGGAACTCGCTGCCCTGCTTTCCGCCGCGCGCCGGCACGGTCTGACAATCTACGACCGCCAGCACCTGAATCCGGACAGCCCCTACCGCTTCCCGCCGGAACTGCAGCAGTACGTCGAAGGCGGGCTGCCGTACCTGGAAATGGTTGAGGCCTATAAGGCCCACCCCGTTCACATCAACGTCAATTCGGTGGAGGGTTCGCCGACGATGTTCTCCCGCCGGGTCGCCGAACTTGCCGCCTCCGGAACCGCCGTGCTGAGCGGGCGGGGCAGCGGCGTCGACCTGGTGATGGGCGGGCTCGTGCACACGGTGCACGGCAGCCGCGAGGCGGAGACCCTTTTGGACCGATGGATGGGGGAGGAACGGGCGAGGCTGGCGGACGCATGGCTCGCCTACCGGTTGATCCACAGAGGCCATACAGCTGCCCACAGGCTGGCATATGCCCTGCGGTGCGCCGGCCTGACCGTCACCGCCCCGGAAGCACCGCGGTACGCGCTGCGAGCGGAGGACCCGACGCCGGCCCTGATCGCTGGCCTGGAGGCCCAGACCGTGCGGCCGACGGCGGTCATCTGCCCCGTGCCCCCGCAGGATCCGGGCGATCTCCTTTTCCTGACAGAGGCCGAGGCAACGCCCGAAAGGCTCGCCCGGCTGGGCGTGCAGTGGATCGGAGATGGGCCTGGGCGGGTCCCGGACCGGACCACCTATGAAGACATGCTGACGGCCGTCCGCTTCGGGAACTGGAGTGCCCTGGGTGTCTCCGCTGATGGTTGCGATGAGCCCGGGACAGGTATTCTCGCCTACGGGCGTCCGCCGCAGGGCAGCCCGGTCCTCACCGCCGTCGGCACGGAGGTAAGCGACGGGCCCGCCGTTACGTTCCGCCGCCCGGAGTCAGGCCAAACCGTGCGATCTCCCCACGGCGCGAAGGCAGCAGCCCGGGCCGCCGGCCCCGCCTCTTCCCAGCGGGTGCTGGTGGCAGGGCACGACCTGAAGTTCGCCACAGGCATCCTCAAAAGCCTTCAAGCAGCCGGGCATACCGTCGTGGTCGATAAATGGGCGGGGCACAACCAGCACAACGAGGCGGAGAGCAAGGCCAAGCTGGAACAGGCGGACATCGTGTTCTGTGAGTGGACCTTGGGCAACGCTGTCTGGTATTCCCATAATCTGCTCCCCGGGCAGCGGCTGGTAACGCGATTCCACTCCCAGGAGCTGTTCACCCCGCACCCGAGGGCGGTCGCCATGCAGCGGGTGGACGAGGTCATCTTCGTCGGCGGACACGTGGCGGACCTGGCTGCGAGGGACCACGGGGTTCCGACACGGAAAGCAACGGTGATCCCCAACCCGGTGGCAGTGGACGCGCTGTTTCTGCCCAAGTCAGCAGAGGCCCGGTTTACGCTTGGAATGGTCGGCATCGTACCGGCCCAGAAGCACATGGACCGGGCGCTGGACCTGCTCCGGGAACTGCGCCGGGCCGATCCGCGCTACCGCCTGCGGATCAAGGGAAAGCAGCCCCGGGACTACTCCTGGATGGCGGACCGCCCCGAAGAGATGCGGTTCTACGACGAGCAGTACCGGCGGCTGGAAGAGGATCCGCTGCTGAACGGCGCGGTCCGCTTCGATGGACACGGAGATGACATGGCCGAGTGGTACCGCGGCATCGGCACCGTCATCTCGCTCAGCGACTTCGAATCCTTCCACCTGACGTTGGCGGACGGTGCAGCCAGCGCCGCTGTTCCCGCAAGCCTGCCCTGGCCCGGGGCGGACCGCATCTACCCGGCATCCTGGATCCACCCCACGATCAGCGATCTTGCGGAATACATCCGGGAGCAGACCGGCACCGAGGAGCAGTGGCGGGCCGCAGGAACGGCAGCCTCCGCCCTGGCGCAGGGTCGTTTTGCCGAAGGGCAGATCCTGCCGCAGCTCCTGCAGGCCATCCTGGGCGTCAAACGATGAAACTCGCTGGCAGGTTCCGGCACGCGGCGCTGTCAATGCTCCCCGCCGCGCCGGTCGACAAGGCCCGGGCCAGGATGCTCAGCCGAACCCGGACGATGCTGTCCCGGCCGCTCGCCGCGATTGGTGCGGCCGCCCCGTCCGCGAGCAGAAGTGGAGCTGATGAGACCACTTGGCTCCTTCACGCGGGCCAGGCACCCGACACGGGAATCACCTGGCGGGCGCCGCGTGGCGGCAAGTTCGAAGTGCACGGCCACGGACTCGTCCTGCTTGATGCAGCCGGCCGGCGCCGGGGCGAAGTTCTGGTGGACGCTGCCGGGCCGGCCCGCTTTCGTGCCTCCGGCCCGGGCCCCGCTGCCCGCCAGGCCACTCTCTTTACTGCGGCCGAGGCGGTCTTCCGGATCCGGGCGGGAAAGCTGCTGACCGTGGATCGGGGCGTAGGCACGGGACCCTCCCGCTGGCGGAGCTGGGACGGCGGCCGCCGTCTCACATACCTGATTGAGGAGCCGTCGAGTGCAGCGGGCAGGAAGAGGCTCTGCGTCGTGTTCTCTGCGATCGGCGCTGAACGCGACTTCACGTACAACTACCGATCGGCGCTGCAGGGAGTGGACGCCTACCGGGTCTATATCCTCGACGATTTCGGCACGCACGGATCCTACTACTACGCCGATCATCGGGACGTCGGGATCTTCGCAAGTGTGCAGAACCTGCTCCGCCACCTTTCGGCCCGGCTGGATGTCCCAGCGGCGGACATGACGTTCGTGGGCTCATCCAAAGGTGGAACCGCGGCTCTCGCTCATGGGCTGCGGTACGGGGCCGGCAGGATTATCGCCGGTGCCCCGCAGTGCTTCCCTGGCAGCTACCTGCGTGGGGCAGCACCGGAGATCCTCAGGTTCATCGCAGGTGATGACAGCGCAGCATCTGTGGCATGGCTCGATCGCCTGCTCCCCGACGTCCTGGAGGCAGCATCGACAACACCGACCATCAGCATCTTAGTCGGTGAAAACGACAGCCACCGTCAGATCCATGTGGAACCGTTCCTCCGGCTCGCCCGGAAAGCAGGGAAGGACGCACACGCCACCGTGGTTCAGGACCTGAGCCACCAGGACATTGGAGCGGCTTTCGGCCCCTTCGTGGACGCGCTGCTGGGCGGCGCCTCCACTGGCACACTGGTTCCATATCGCTTCGAACGGCGTCTTGATGCGCCGGGGGAAGCGCAGCTGCGGCTCTGGCTGCCGGCGGGAGAGGAAGCGGCTCTGACCCTTCTGGGGCCTGAAGGACCGCTGGGCTTCATCGAACCCTCCGCTGAGGGCTATCACCGTATGCGGATTCCAACCGACGAGCCGGTTAAGGTCCTGATCCGCCGCATTGCCGCCGGAACGGGCCGGACGATCTGCGAATTCGAAACCCGGGTCCTGAAACCGGTTTCAGGACCCAACGGCTGAATCCCATCGCCGGGGCGGCGAATCAGCCCGCAGGAACCAGGGTGATTCGGGCCGCTTCATCCCATGCCGGCAGCGGCCCGTTCCAATCTCGGAGTGCATGATCGAGGAAGCCGTTGAGGACAAGGCGGTAGGGCATGTTGTGTCCATCGGCGAAGCGTTCAACGACCAGCTGCACGTTGCCGTCTGCTGTCCGGGCCGTCTGAGCCGGCAGCTGCAGGACCTCGGCGAAGGGGGCAAGATGGGCACGCATGTGGAACTCGTCGTCGCTGTTTTGGATATAGAGCACCTGATAGTCCACGGGTGGGTCGCGGCGCGCCCGCTCCACCGCATCGCCGCGTGCTCCCAACGCGGCAAGCCCGGCGGGGGAGCCCAGCTCAGGAAACAAGGCCTGCTGGTAGGCGGAAACCGCGGTCTGCCAGTACCTGCGGATGCTGGTCTGAGGGTTGAAGGCCAGCGCCCGTGAGCCTGGTGTCAGCGCAGCCAGAGCCATTGACGCGAAGCCTCCGCCGGAGCCGCCGGCGAAAAGAATGCGGCGCGCACCCAGCTGGTCGGCCACGGCCCGCACCACTGCGGCCAGGCGGACGGTGACATCATCCCGGGCATCTCCGGTAAACCACGCGACCTCTACGTCGGGGTTCGCATCCAGCACGGGGTCCGAGAGAAACAGCAGGTTCTCGCTCCGTGACTCGACGGTGGCCAGCCATTCAAACCGCGGAAGGGAGTACTTGCTGCGTGAGAGCGCTCCGTGGCTGATGACGATCAGAGTGTCGGAGCCGCTGTTCTGCACCAAAAACCGCAGCGGGTAACGTTCTCCGAGATGCTGTCGTGGAACCACGAGGTGCTCGGTTCGCCCTGGCAGCGAGGCCTGTATCTGCCGGACATCTGTCCAACAGAGTATGGGTGCGGCATGGCGGTCATCCCGGTTCCACTCTCCGGCTGGGACACCCATGGCACCAGCCATGGCCCCGGCGAGGCGATGAAAGACGGCATCACGGGAATCCGCGGGTACCGCAACCGGCGCCCCTGGCACCTGCAGGACGTGGACGCCCAGGCGGCGCAGATAGCGGAAGTAAGGCTCGAGCACCGCTTCCTGTGACATGACTTGGCCCGAATCGGTGCCGACAGGAGGCAGCACGTAGGTCTTGTTTCCGAGCCCGTTGTCCTTTAGGAAGCGGACGAAGCGCCTGGCGGCGGATTTCCACAGCCGCAGGTGGCGGAAACTCCCCACCGGTATCGGACGCCCGTCGGTGACACCTGGGTCGTCCCGGGCCGGGGAAGGGAAACCTATGCCCGTGTCCTGAACGCCGAGCAGTTCATCGTCCAGGTCCCAGATCAGGGCGTCCAGCTGTCCGGCCTCCGCCTTAAGGCGGGAGGAGAGGAAATCTGCGGCCTCGACCGGCTGGGGCACCTTGCTGCCTCCGGCGGCGGCCCTGCGCGCATGTCGCCGCACGGCGGCAGGAGCCCAGGAAGTGATGAGGGACCGGCCGGTCAATATACCTGCACACTCAGCGTCAAGTGTGTAGTCAGTCACCAGCCTGCGGGCGGTGCCGCCGCCCAGAACGAAGAAGCGTCTAGGCATCCGCGAAGTCGGAGATGCGGGACCCTAGGCCGAGGAGCTCTTCGATGGCAGCCACCGTTCGGGGCGCCGCCTTGCCGTCACCGTACGGGTTGACGGCGTTGGCCATGGCCTCGAAGTATGTCTGGTCGTTGAGCAGGCGGGACACTTCACGCACGACAGTGTCTTCTTCGGTGCCCACCAGTTTGACGGTGCCGGCATCCACTGCTTCCGGGCGCTCGGTGTTCTCACGCATCACCAGCACCGGCTTTCCCAGGCTGGGTGCCTCTTCCTGGACTCCGCCCGAGTCGGTGAGGACGACGTGTGCCATGGACAGCATGCGCGTGAACTCGCCGTAGGCGAGGGGCTCGATGATCATGACGTTCGGCAGGCCGTCGATGAAGGGGACCACGGCTTCGCGGACAACGGGGTTTTTGTGCAGGGGCACAACGAGCGTCAGCTCCGGCTCCTGCTCCGCAATCCGGGCCAGGGCCCGCCCGACACCGCGCATGGCCTCGCCCTGGTTCTCCCGGCGGTGCGTCGTCACGAGCAGGATCCTGCGGTCGGCCTCCGCGAGCTCCTCCAGTCGGGGATCGCTGAACGGAACCTTCTTGTCCACTGTCATGAACAGGGCGTCGATTACCGAGTTGCCGGTGACGACGATGTCCGCTGCGTCGATGCCCTCCGCCAGGAGGTTGGCCCGGCTGGTGGAGGTGGGGGCCAGGTGAAGGCTGGCGATCTGCGACGTCATCTTGCGGTTGGCTTCCTCCGGGAACGGAGAGAAGAGGTTGCCGCTGCGCAGGCCGGCCTCCACATGCACTACGGGGATCCCATGGTAGAAGGCAGCGATGGCTCCTGCGGTGGAGGTCGTGGTGTCGCCCTGCACTACGACGGCGTCGGGACGGTTGACGCTGAAGAGCTTGTCCAGGCCTTCAATGGTCTTGGTGAGGATGCCGTTCAAGGTCTGGCCAGGCGAAAAGATATTGAGGTCGTGGTCCGGGACAATGCCGAACAGCCCGTTCACTTGGTCCAGCATGGACCGGTGCTGGCCCGTCACCGTCACGAAGCAATCCAAGGTTCTGGACTCCTGGAGGGCCGCCACAATCGGTGCCATTTTGATTGCTTCAGGACGCGTACCGTAGATGGGCATAACAGTCGGCACGAAGAACCCCCATGGAATAGCCGAGACTGGATCAGATGTTAAGCGTAATCCGCCAGTCAAAATCGGCCAAACTGCCCGTTAATCCGGGTCGCAGCTCGGTTGTGGTGTGTCAGCCCAAAAGGTACAGCATCAGCAGCAGCGCCGGCACGGACAGGCAGACCAGCGCGGATACCACCAGGACGGCCAGACGCTTGCGCCGGTAGACCCGGGCCGGCTCCGGGCGGGCGGCGCCGGCAGGACGGACCAGGGCTGTCCCATCCGCACTCCTGGCCGCCTTGGAACGGGCCGGCGCCTCAGCTGCCGCGCCCACCTTCATATGGCGGGCAGCAGGAACGTCCGGAAAAAGCTTGTTGGCCATGACACCACTTTGACACAAAGGCCCCTTTCCATCCGGCTCCGCGGCCTTCCGGGCCGGCAGGGCGGCCCGGATCCCACAACCACGGCCGCACCACGAAGTGGGTGAGGTATCCACGTAGCTGCTGCCGGCTTTTCCGTCGAAAAGGCGAGTATAGGAGGGGCAAACCGGCTGCCCTATACTCAAGGACTGTATCTTTTAGGGGGGAAATCGCAGTGGAAAACGGGGGGACTTGACGTGCGCGTCCTGCTGTTAACGCACTCGTACGCACCGGAGAGCAGCCCTCCGCAGCGACGCTGGACCCAGTTCATTCGATACTTCAGGGCTGCCGGGTGGAAGGTTGACGTGATTGCGCCGGTGGCGCACGCACCCCACGGCCGGAGGGTTCTGCCGCGGTCAGTGGCCGGCCGGCCGTTCCGCCGGGACCGGGGACAGTTTGGGGAAAGCGTCGTCCGCGTCCCCTACCTGCCTCATCCCACGACCCGCCTGGGCCGGTTCGCGGACCAGTGCTTTTCCGCTGCAGCCAGCGGGCTGGCGGGGCTGTTCTGCGCGCGGCCCGATGTCATCGTGGCCACCGCCCCGAGCCTTCCCATCCTGGTGACAGGGTTCCTGGCGGCCAAGCTGCGGCGGGTACCGTTCGTCGCTGATATGCGCGACGCCTGGCCCGATCTGGCACGGGATGCCCGAATCGTCGGGGGATCGGCCAAAAGCCTCGCAGAAGTCGTCATCAAAGCGGTCCAGGCCAGGGCAGACCTCGTGGTGACCGTGACGGAGGGCTTCGCCGAGACGCTGCGGGCCAGGGGGGTGCGCCGTGTGGCGACGGTCAGCAACGGCGTCGATGTCACTGTCCGCGAACTGCTTCCGCCGCCGCCCCCGGAATCGGGGCACCTTGAGGTGCTGTACCTGGGCAACCACGGAGAGAGCCAGCGGCTGGAGATCGTGGTCCAGGCGGCGGCCCTCGCCAGGGACACGGTGCGCGTGACCATGGTCGGCCACGGTGTCCGCCGGCGCGAGCTGATGGCCCTCGCCCGCGACTTGGATGCACCCGTCACCTTCCACGAGTCCGTCGCCGGCCCGGAGGTCATGGAGTTCTACCGCCGCTCCGACAGCTGCGTCGTGTCGCTGCGCGATGACTGGAAGTCCTTCGAAACCACGATTCCGTCCAAGACCTACGAGGTCCTCGCGGTCGGCAGGCACGTCACCGCCATCGTGCGCGGCGAGGCCCGGACCATTATCGAGCAGTCCGGCGCCGGCGACGTCGTGCCCGCCGACCCCGGAGCGGTGGCCGCGCTGTGGAAGGAGCTGGCCTCCGACCGGACCAGGCTCCTCACCGGGACCTCAGGGCGGGACTGGATCCACCACCACGCCAACCTGGACACCCTGGCCGGCCAATACATGGCCCTCCTGGGCGAGCTTGCACCGGAGCGGACAGGATGAGTGCGGCCCAGGCCGTGCGTAATCTTCCCCTCGCGGCCCGCACGGTCATCGAGCACCTCGGTGACGATCCCATGACGCTGCTGCTGCAGGCGTCGCGAAAGCTGCCCGCTGCCGTGGTGGTCCCGGCCGCGAAGGTGGCCGGCAGGCTTCCGCACGCTCCCACCGCCACCGCGCTGTCCGCGCACGTGCTCGGCGACGGCGGGCAGCTGCGGCGCACCCTTGATCGGCACACGCATCTCGGCGCCCGGGCCCGGGTCCGCCTGGCCGACGTCGCACTGGCCGCCAATCAGCCCGATACCGCCGACCGGCTGCTGGAGGGTGTGGACCGGCAGACGCCGGGACTGCGCGCCGTCCGCGCCCGCCGCCGGTGGCATGCCGGGGACATGGACGGGGCGGTGAAGGTCCTTCAGGCCGGCAACCGCAGGGAGCGTCGGGCCGGAGCACGTTTGGCAGCGGAGGCCAGGGTCTTCAGCGGCTGGCGGCCGGCCGTGGCGGCCCAGCCAACCTACCGGCCGGCCGACGACGTGGTGCTGCACCTGCTCACCAACTCGCTGCCGTATACGGGCAGCGGCTACGCCCAGCGCAGCCATTCGCTGCTGCGGGCACAGGCCGACGCCGGGTGGACGGTCCACGCCGCCACCCGGGTGGGATACCCGGTCCAGCTCGGCAACCTGGCCGCCGGACGCAGGCAGGCCCTCGACGGAGTGACCTACCACCGCCTGCTCCCGTCCCGCCTGCCATTCGGCATGGACGCCCGCCTCCAGCTGCAGGCGGAGATGCTCCTCGAACTGGCCCTGCAGACCCGGCCCGCGGTCCTGCACACCACCACACACTTCGTCAACGCGCTGGTGGTCCGCGCCGTGGCCGAAGCGCTGGGGATCCCCTGGGTCTACGAGGTGCGGGGGCAGCTGGCCGACACCTGGGCCTCGACCCGGGGCCCGGAGGCGCGCCTGAGCCAGCGCTACGTACAGTTCCAGGCCCGGGAAGCCGAAGCCGCCGCCGCGGCGGACCTGGTGCCCACCCTCGGCACGGCCATGGCCGACGGCCTCACCGCGGCGGGCGCGGACCCGGACCGGATCGTGCTGCTGCCCAACGCGGTGGGGGAGGACTTCCTCAGCGAGCCGCTGCCTCCCGGACCCGCCCGCGCCGCCGTCGGCCTGGCCGGACCCGGACCCATCATCGGGACCGTGAGCAGCGTGGTGGACTACGAAGGCCTGGACGACCTGCTGCGGGCCACCGCCCTCCTGCTGCCCCGGTACCCTGAGCTGCGCTGCATGATCGTGGGCGACGGAGCCGCCCTGCCCGGGCTCCGGGCACTGGCGGCGGAGCTCGGCATCGCCGGCCAGGTGATCTTCACCGGCCGGGTGCCGCGCGAGGCCGCCGCCCTGCACCACCAGGCGCTGGATATCTTCGTGGTCCCGCGCAGGGACCTGCCCGTGACCCGCGCCGTGACGCCGCTGAAGCCGGTGGAGGCGCTGGCCTCCGCCCGCCCCGTCGTGGCCAGTTCCCTGCCGGCCCTGGCCGAACTGGTCCGCGACGGCGAAACCGGCATCCTCGCCCCGCCGTCGGACCCGCCGCAGCTCGCAGAGGCACTCGCCCGCCTGCTCGACGACGGGCAGCTCCGCGCCCGGATGGGTGCCGCCGGGCGGGCCGAGGTCATCGCCACCCGGACCTGGGCGGCCAACGCCCGGCTCTGCACGCAGCTCTACCAAAAGATGAGGAGGGGAGGCCATGGGCATTAGGGGGGATCCGCTCCGCGTCGGACCCGCAACGGCGAACCTGGCAGGACTCCACCGGGTGGGCGCCCGCCCCCGCTTCAGCGCCTATCTGAAGCAGTTGTGGAACTACCGGGAATTCAGCTTCTACGACGCCCGCTCCCGGGTGGAAAGCGGCAACCGGCGCGACAGGCTGGGCAGCGCCTGGCTGCTGCTGAACCCCGTCCTCAACGGCCTGACCTATTTCCTGGTCTTCGGCCTCCTGCTCCGCACCGGCCACGGCATCGACAACTTCGTCGGCTACCTGATCATCGGCATCTTCCTCTTCCAGTTCAGCTCCCGGTCCATCACCAACGGCGCCCGCTCCATCCAGCAGAACCGCGCCGTGGTCCAGGCCTTCAGCTTTCCCCGGGCTACCCTCCCCATCGCCATCAACCTGCGCGAACTCCTGGCCAACCTTCCCGTCTTCGCAGCCATGCTGGTGCTCGTCCTGCTGCTGCCGCCCGCCGAACCGGTGACCTGGCTGTGGCTGCTGCTGCCGCCCCTGGTGGGCCTCCAAATGGTATTCAACCTCGGCGTCGGCCTGATCCTGGCCCGCGTCATTTCCCACGTGAACGACGTCGTACACCTGCTCAGCTTCAGCCTGCGGGCGTGGATGTACGGCTCGGCGGTGTTCTATTCGTTCGAACGGTTCGTGGATCACCCGCTGCTGCTGCAGATCCTGCAGCTGAACCCGCTTTTCATCGTCCTGGACATCGCCCGCGACTGCCTCCTCTACGCCACGGCGCCGGCCTGGCAGTCCTGGGCCGCGCTGGCCGCCTGGTCCCTGGGCGTGCTCGCAGCGGGCCTGGTGTTCTTCTGGCAGGCGGAGGAAACCTATGGTCGTGACTGAACCCGCAGAGGACCTGCAGGACCCGCCCTGCGTGGTCGTGGACCGCGTCAGGATGCGCTTCGAGGTTCCCTCCAGCGAGCCGCCGCCGGACAACGGCCTGCTCAGCCGGCTCACCGGCCGCGGCAGGATGGTCACCGTGCACGCCCTTCGGTCCGTCTCGCTGGTGGTGCGCCGCGGCGAGTCCCTCGGCATCGTCGGACGCAACGGATCGGGCAAAAGCACGCTGATGAAAATCATCAGCGGCCAGCTTCCGCCGACCTCGGGTGCCGTCTACGCCGCCGCAACGCCCATCATGCTCGGGGTCAACGCCGCCCTGGTGCCGGAACTGCCCGGGGACCGCAACGTGGTCCTGGGCTGCCTGGCCATGGGCCTCAGCCGGGACGACATCGAGCGCAGGTTCGATTCCATAGTGGAGCTGTCCGGGCTCCAGGGATCGATCCATCTGCCGATGCGGTCCTACTCCTCCGGCATGGCCTCCCGGCTGCGGTTCGCCATCGCCGCCAGCATCAATCCCGAAATCCTGCTCATCGACGAGGCACTGAACACCGGCGATGCCCAGTTCGGCGAGCGCAGCCGCAAACGCATGGCCGAACTCCGGGAGAACGCCGGATGCGTCTTCCTGGTCAGCCACAACCTGGGCACCATCAAGAGCTCCTGTACCCGGGTCGCCTGGCTGGACCAGGGGGAACTGGTCATGGACGGTACGCCGCAGGACGTGGTGAAGACCTATCAGGAGTTCACCCGGCACCTGGCCAAGGGGAACAACCTCACCGCTGCCGGCATACGCGACGACGCCGCACACGCACTGAGCATCGCCAGGCCGCCGGAGCGCATCAGCGGACGCCGGAGACGGCGATGAACGCCCTCGCCACGGCGCGGACCGGCTTCTGGCACCTGCGCCGCCATGGCTGGGCGGGACTGCGGAGCTGGCAGGCCCGACGTCGGATCGCCGCCGGGTTCGCTCCGCCGCCCGGGGCGCGGGGCGCCCAGGGCCAGTGGGTGCGCCGAGGCGGCCGGCGGCTCCTGTCGTTCCAGCCGATCGAGCCGCCCGCCCGTCCGCCGCGCCGAAGCGACCTCCGGGTGGGGGTCATCCTTGACGAGTTCTCGGCCATGGCCTTCGGATACGAATGGGACTGCATCCCGCTGGACCCGGCGAGGTGGCCGACCCAGCTGGCGGAAGGGCTCGACCTCGTCTTCGTGGAGTCGGCCTGGGCAGGCAACGACCGCCTGTGGCGGGGCAAGCTCAACGGCCCCCAACCCGCCGACGCGTTGCGGCAGATGCTGCAGGCCTGCCGGCAGGCGGGGATTCCCACCGTGTTCTGGAACAAGGAGGATCCGCCCCACTACAACGACTTCCTGCCCGCCGCCGGACTGTTCGACCACGTCTTCACCACGGACAGCGGCCGCCTGCCGGCCTACCGCAGGGACCTGGGGCACCACCGGATCGGCGTGCTGCCGTTCGCGGCCCAGCCGGCCATCCACAACCCCGTCAGGCCGGCCCGCGGGTTCCGCAGCCGGGACATCGCCTTCGCCGGAATGTACTTCGCCCACAAGTTCCCCGAGCGGCGTGCCCAGATGGAGATGCTGCTCGGCGGCGCCGCCGATGCCTCACGCCACCTGGACACCGGGCTGGAAATCTTCTCCCGGCGGCTGGGCGTGGAACGGGAGTACCAGTTCCCGGAGCCCCTCGACCGCCACGTGGTCGGCACGCTGACCTACCCGCAGATGCTGGCCGCATACAAGGCCTACCGGCTGTTCCTGAACGTGAACTCCGTGGTCGGGTCGCCGAGCATGTGCGCCCGGCGCATCTTCGAAATCAGCGCCTCCGGCACCCCCGTGCTGAGCGCCCCCAGCGCCGCGCTGCGCACCTTCTTCACCGACGGCGAGGTGCCTTCGGCGTCCGACCGGACCGAGGCTGCCTCGCTGGCCCGGGCCCTCGTCACCGGCCCGGAACTGGCGGACCGGATGGTGCACCGGGCGCAGCGCAGGATCTGGGCGGAGCACACCTACGCCCATCGGGCGGAGCAGGTCCTGGCCGCAGTGCTGCCCGAACGCTCCCGTCCGCCGGCCCTGCCCACGGTCACCGCGCTGGTGCCGACCATCCGCCCCCACCATCTGGGCCACGTCTACGCAACGCTTGCCGCCCAGAGGGACGTCCAGGTGCAGCTGGTGCTGCTGGCCCACGGCTTCGATCCCTCGCCGGCGGTGGTGAGCCGCCTGCGCGCGGAACACGGACCGCTCGACGTCGTCCTCCTCACCGCGGACGCCGATGTTCCGCTCGGGGCGTGCCTGAACCGCTGCGCGGCGGCTGCCGACGGCGAGGTGCTGGCCAAGATGGACGACGATGACCACTACGGCCCGCATTACCTGGCCGACCAGCTGCACGCCCTCGGCTACTCTCAGGCGCAGGTGGTGGGAAAGCAGGCACACTACATGCACCTGTCCGGCTGTGACGCCGTCGTCCTCCGCTTCGGAGACCGGGAGCACCGGTTCACCGACTTCGTCACCGGACCGACCATCGTCACCGGACGCGACGTGATCCGCGCCCATCCTTTTCCCGAACTGCCGCGCGGTGAGGACACGGGCTTCCTCCGCGCCGTCCGGGCCGCCGGCCTGCAGATCTACTCCGCCGACCGTTTCAACTACTTTCAGGTCCGCACCGGGTCAGGGCACACCTGGCAGGTCGGAGAAGCAGAGCTGCTCGCCGCCGGCGAGCTCAGGTTCTACGGAGGGCCACGTGCGCATACGGACATCTGACAAGGCATTCCTCCGCGGCAGGATCCGCGGAGCACACGGGGCGGCACCGGCCGCCCCAACCCCGCCGCACCCCCGCGGGACCACCGTCCGTTCCTGGCCACCCTTCCGCCCATGAACGGGGGGCTGCGCAGCTTCGCAGCCCGCCACGTGCAGTCCCTGCACCCGGCGCGCCGCGCCGGACTGGCCCGCGCCCTGCACCCCCGCGCAGGAAGGGACCACGGCCTGCTCAGCGTGATCATTCCGGTCCACAACGTCGAGCCCTACCTGGACCGGTGCCTGGCCGGCGTCGTCGCCCAGTCCTACCGCAACCTGCAGGTGCTGGTCGTCGATGACGGCTCCACCGACGGCACGGCCTCCATCGCGCGCGGATACGCCCGGCGCGACCGGCGGGTGCGTGTGCTCACCCTGCCCCACGGCGGCAACGGCAGGGCCCGGAATGCGGGTATCCGCGCCGCGTCCGGGGCCTTCCTCGCCTTCGCAGACGGCGACGACGTCGTTCCCTCCGACGCGTACCGCCTGCTCATGGATTCCCTCGCGGCGTCGGGGTCCGACTTCAGCGCCGGCTCCTGGTGCCGCCTGCGGGGCCGGGCACGGGTGGCGGTGCACCTGGCCGATGACCTTCACCGGGCCCGCCGGCTCCGCACCACCCTGACGGAAGTGCCGGAGGCCATCCACGACGTCTTCCTCTGGAACAAGGTGTTTCGCCGCAGCTTCTGGGATTGCGCCGTAGGGCCGATGCCCGAGGGCGTCCGCTATGAGGACCAGGAGCCCACGGCCCGCGCCTTCCTGCGGGCGCGAGGTTTCGACCTGCTCCCGGAGCAGGTGTACCACTGGCGGATTCGGCCGGATGGTTCCTCCATCACGCAGGAAAAGCACCTGGCGGCGGACCTGCGGGACCGCCTTGCCGCCGCTACGGCGGTCAGCCGCCTCCTCGGCAGCGAGGCTGGCGCTCCGGTCCTGGCCGCCTGGCGACGACGGCTCCTCGACGCGGACCTGCTGCCGTACCTGGAGCAGGCGGCGGACGCGGACCCGGAGTACCGGGCCGTCCTCGCCGCCGGGCTGGCCGACCTTGCGCCCGAAGAGCTGCTGGCCGGAACCGCCGGGGTGGACGCCCAGGTCAAGGTGCTGCTGGACCTGGCCCGGCGGGGGGAATGGGACGCGCTGCGCACGGCGCTCGTCGGGCGGATCAACCACGGCACGGCCACGGCGCTGAGTATCCACGGCATCGCGCTCACCGCCGAGCTGCCGTACCCGCTGCCCGTTCCGGTGCCTCAGGCACTGCTCAGGGCGGATCCCGGAGCGCTGCGCGCAGTCACCGGCATCACTGACCTCCACCACGAGCCCGAGGCGGTGACCGTCACCGGCTACGCCTACCTGGCGGGGCTGGCCCCGGGCGGCAACGCCGTCCGGCTCCGTGTGCAGCCGCCCGTGCGGGAGGGGCAGGAGCCGCCCGCAGAGCTGGAGGTCCGACGGCACATCGACCCGGACATCGACCTCCTGGCTCCGGACCGGACCGGCAGCCACGCCGACGCCGGGTTCTCCGTCCGCGTGCCCCGGCCGCTTCCGGGCGATCTGCTGCTGACGCTCGGCGTCGGCACGTGCACGGTCCAGACCATCCTGCGGCTGCCCCCGGCCACGGGGGCAGGGAAAGCTGCAGCCACCGCCCGGGACGACGTGCTGACCCTGGACCTGCCGGCCGGCATCAGCGGGGAGGCCTTCGCGCTGGTGACCGCCCGCGCCGCCCTGCCCGCCGCCGTCGTCGCCCGGCACCCCGACGGGACGGTGAGCCGCCTCAACGTGCGGATGCGTCTGGACTCGTGGGGCCAGGAGCTTGCCGCGCCCGCCGGCACCTACACGCTGCGGACCCGGACCGGGCGGGGCGCCGCCGCGGCCGGAGACCCGGCCGTCCACATACCCGAGGAGGCGGCCGCCGGGCTGCGCCCGCTGTTGCTGGCCTCGGTCCGGGTGCGACCGTTCCGGACCGCGTCCGGTGCGCTCGCCGTCGCGGTGTCCGCCCCGCTCGCCCCGGATGAGGCACCCCTGTGGCGGCAGTACTCCCGCCGCCGGCACTTCGCCGAGCGGAGGCGCGGAGAGCTGGCCGCCGGCATCCTCTTCGAAAGCTACGGCGGCAAGAGCTGCAGCGACAATCCCCGCGCGATTTCCGACCACCTTGCAGCCGCGGGCTTCGACGAGCCGCTGTACTGGTCCGTCAGCGACCGATCGGTGCCCGTCCCCGATTACGCGGTACCCCTCATCCAGGGCAGCCGGGAGTGGTTCGAACGGCTGGCCACGGTCCGCCGGCTGGTCAACAACAACAACTTCCCCTGGTTCTTCCGCAAGAACCACGGCCAGGTGTATCTGCAGACCTGGCACGGAACGCCGCTGAAACGGCTGGGACGGGACGCCCCGGCGGCCGGCATCTCGCTGTCCTACCGGGACCTCATGTCCCGTGAGGCTGCCTCGTGGGACCTGCTGCTGGCCCAAAGCAGCTACGCGGCCGACATATTGCCGCGCGCGCTGGGCTATGACGGTCCGGTGCTCACCGCCGGCTATCCCCGCAACGACGCGTTGGTGCGCGACGACGGCGGGACTCGGGCCCGGGTGCGGGCCCGGTTGGGCATTCCGCCGGAGCAGCAGGTCCTGCTGTACGCCCCGACCTGGCGCCAGGAAGTGCGCGACGCCGCAGGGCGCTCCGGCGCGGTCGGCCACCTCGACGTGCGGCAGGCCGTCCGGCTCCTGGGCCCTGGCTTCACGGTGCTGGTCCGCGGACACCACAACACCGCCGGAACGCGCCATGCCGCGGGACCCGCCGCCCTCGATGTGACGGACTACCCGGAGGCAACGGACCTGTACCTGGCCAGCGACGCCCTGATCACCGACTATTCCTCGGCGCTGTTCGACTACGCGCTGCTGGACCGGCCCATGTACTTCCTCGCACCGGACCTCGACAGGTACGCCGGCGTGCGGGGCTTCTACCTCGACCCGGCCGCCACGTTGCCCGGGCCGCTGGTGCGGACCACCGCGGAACTCGCCGCGGCCGTCACGGCACGGCGGGCACCTGACCGGCGGCTGGGGGAGTTCCGCGCCGCGTATGCGCCGGACGTCGGACGGGCCTCGGAGGCCGCAGCCCTCGCCCTGCTGGAGGCAGGCGAACGAAGCGGGCCCCGCCGGGCCCGGGTGGGAGATGTCCATGGCTGAGTGCCGCTTTTCGCTCGTGGTGGCGGTCTACAACGTCGCCGAATATCTGCCGCCGTTCCTCGAGTCGCTGCTGCGCCAGCGCTATCCGCTGGCCGAACTGGACATCGTGATGGTCGACGACGGCTCCACCGACGACTCCGCGCAGATCATCAGCGATTGGAGCACCCGGACCGGGGCGGGGATCCGGCTGCTGCGCCAGGCCAATGCAGGGCCGGGAGCGGCCCGGAATGCAGGGCTGGAACACGCCGTGGGCGAATGGGTGACGTTCTGCGATCCGGACGACATCCTTCACCCGAGCTACTTTTCGAACGTCGCAGCCTTCCTCGAGGCCGACCGCAACAGCTCGGCGCGGATGCTGGCGACGCGGCTGGTCCAGTTCCAGGACGGCTCGGCCCGGCTCTCCCACCGCCACCCGCTTGGGCGCAAGTTCCGGCAGGGCAACCTGCTGGTGGACCTGGAGGCCAACCCCGAATTCATCCAGCTGCACGGGCCCACAGCGTTCCTGAAGCGCAGCGTCCTGGCCGGGCACAACCTGCGCTTCGAGGAGCGCCTGCGGCCGAAGTTCGAGGACTCGCACCTGATCGGCCGCTACCTGGCCGCGGTGGACTCGCCGGTGCTCGGCATAATCGCCGACGCCTGGTACCTCTACCGCCGGAACCGGCGCGTCGGGGCCTCGCTTGTCGCCGGGGCATGGGCGGATCCGAGGGCCTACGACGAGCTGCCGCAGCTGGGCTATCTGGGCCTGCTCGAGGCTGTTCGCGACCGGTTGGGCCGGCTGCCGGCGTGGACCCAGTACATGGTGCTGTACGACCTGGTCTGGTTCTACATTGACGACAAGCGGATGCACAGCCGAACCGCCGGGGCGACACCGGAGCAACAGGAGTCCATGCACCGGTGGCTCGAGCGCATCGTGGATCTCATTGACGACGAGGTCATCGACAGTTTCAGTGTCGTGAGCCAGGGATGGGTCTTCCACAACATCCTCAAGCTGCACTACCGCCGCCGTCAGGACGGACCTCCGCCCGTGCAGCAGTGGGGTACCGACACGGACCGGGGCACCACCCGGTACTCGTACCTTTTCACCGGCGCCATGCCGGAGGAGAAGATCTTCCTGGACGGGCGGCCGGTGGTTCCGGCCGCCGCGAAGGTCCGGGCCCACCGGGTCCTCGGGCGGGTCCTGATCCGTGAGCGGATCCTTGTCCTCCCCGCCCGGGGGCGTCTGGAGTTCGTGCTCGACGGCGTTGCCGCCCCGCCGACCACGGACCGCGGCGTGCCGCTGTGGACCGGCCGGCGGCCCGAGCAGCAGCAGGACTTCCTTCTGGCAACGCAGCCCGGCGGCGCACAGTCCGGCCGGGGGAGGGCGGTGCAGGATCGGATCCAGGTGCGGCGCCTGCTGTCCGGGCAGCCGACCGCTGCGATCCTGGCCGGCGTCATCGCCCGGCGGTTCCGGGACCCCGCCCGCCGCCTGCTGGACCGGTCCCGCGACGCAGCCGTGGCCCGCAGCGCCGCCCGCAGCAGGGTTTCGGCACGTTACCGGAACGCGTGGGTGCTTATGGATCGGGTGGACCGGGCGGATGACAACGCCGAGCACCTGTATCGGCACCTGCAGCGTTTCCGGCCGGACATCAATGCCTGGTTCCTGCTGGCACGGGACAGCCGGGACTGGGGGAGACTGGAGCGGGAAGGGTTCCGGCTGGTGCCCTACGGGTCCGCCGAGGCCGTGCGGCTGGTGCTGAACGCCGACTTCGTCCTGTCCAGCCACCTCAATGCCAACATCTACGATCCGATCGGGCGACGTCGCTTCGGCACTTCGAACGCCCGGTTCGTTTTCCTGCAGCACGGGGTCATCAAGGACGATCTGTCCCGCTGGCTGAACCAGAAGGACATCGCCCTGATGTTCACCGCCACCACCGCCGAACACGCCTCCATCGTGGGAGACGACACCGAGTATGTGCTCACGGGCCAGGAAGTGAAGCTGACCGGTTTCCCCCGCCACGATTCACTGCTTCGGCTGGCGGCGCAGCACCCGCCGGAGCAGCGCGGGAACCTCCTCATCGCCCCGACCTGGCGGGAAGACCTGAGGGACACCCTGGCGGGCATCGCGGATCCGGAGGAACAACGGCTCGCCTTCCAGGACACGGACTTCGGACGGACCTGGCTTCAGGTGCTGCGCTCCCAGCGGCTTGCCCGGTACTGCCGGGACCATGGATACACCCTGGTCCTGCTTCCCCATCCCGAACTGGAACCGGTCGTGCCGCTGCTCGACCTTCCGCCGCACGTCCGGCTCACCTCCTACGATGAGGGCAGCGTCCAGGGCCAGCTCGTGCGCGCCCGGCTGCTGCTGACGGACTATTCCTCCATCGCCTTTGACGCCGCGCACGGCGGGGCCGTGGTGGTCTACCTGCAGTTCGATGAGGACGCCGTCTACGGGGGCGGCCATATCTACCGGCGCGGCTACTTCGACTACCGGCGCGACGGGCTGGGACCGGTGACCGCCACCGCGGAGGACGCCGTGGGCGCAGTCATCCACCACGGGGCGGACGCGGCGGTCTATGAGCAGCGGCGACGTGAGGCTTTTCCCTTCCGCGACGAGGCCGCCGCCGCACGCGTGACGGCGGAGCTGGAACGGCTGAGGCCCGGCACGGGCGGAAGGCTCAGCACCTGAATGGGCAGGCCTGCAGAACGCCGACGGCTCGGTCCCGGCCTGCGCGCCGCGGCCGGCAGGCTGGGCCGCGGGCTCTCCGGCGTTGCAGGCGCTGCCCGCGGCGGCCGGCATGCCGACGGGCGGGAACACACCGCCGGCAGGCAGCGGGAGCCCCTGCTGACGGTGCTGCTGCCTGCAGACGACGAACAGGCCGGGGGAACCCTCCAGGCGCTCCTGGCCCAGCGCGGCGTGCGGCTGGAGATCCTGGTTCCCGCGCACCTGGAGCCGGCCGTGCACGATGCCCGGCTTCGGCGCATCGGGGCGGCCGGGACCGCAGCCTTCTGGGAAGCTGCCCGCGGCGAGGTCCGGGGCGCCTGGGTGGCCGTGGTCACCGCCGGTGCGCTGCTGCACCCCGAGGCGTTCGGGCACGTCATCCGCGACCTCGCCGCCGCCGACGCCGCGTTCGGCACGGCGCTGCCCTCAGGGGACCTGCGGCTGGCCCGGCTGCACGCCGTCACGCCTCAGCTGCCGGCCATCGACTACCTTGAAGCTTCCGGCGATCTGCGCCTGTGGTGCAAGGTGCTGCGCCGCGACCTCTGGACCGAAGCGGCAGCCCGGCTGTCGCCGGCACCGCCCGTGACCGTCGAGGACCTATGCGACCGGCTGCTCCTGGCCGTGTACCGCACCGCGCCGGTCATCCGGCTGACCGGGCGGCCGGCGGGGGAGGAGCCCGGCGGTGCGGCGCAGGAGCCGATGGACACCCTGCCCCGGCTCCTGCGGCGGACACAGCGGATCACGTGCACCGGCACGCAGGACCGGGCAGCGGCCGCCTGGGCCGCGGCCCTGCCGGTCCACTCATGGCAGGCGATCTGCCGCGGGCTTTGCGGGCAGGACCCTGCGTGTGTGGACCTGGCGGCACGGGCGGCCCGCGCCATGCTTCATGCGCTCGGGCGATTTCTCGATGTCCATGCGCCGCTGCATGAAAGGGTGCTCCTGCTTCTGTGCGCCGAAGGGCGCCGGGAGGACATTCTCGAGGTCCTGGCGGATCTGCAGGACCATGGCGCCGGGATGCCCCTGACGCCCTCGGCGGGCGCAGCCGGTCCCGCGCCGTCACCGCCGTCGGGCCGGCCCACCTACCTGCCGCTGCTTCGCGGCCCCCTGCCTGACGCGCTGCTTCGCCTGGGGCCGGCCGACGTGCGGCTGCACGCCCGGCTGACCGGCTACGCGTGGAACGGTCCCGTGCTGACGGTCCGGGGCCACGCCTACCTCGAAGGTCTGGGCGACGAGGTCGGACAGCCGACGCTTTCGGCCGCCCTTGTCTGTACGGAGACGGGCCATCAGATGCCGGTGCCGGTCAGCGCCCGGCCGGATCAGGATGCGGCGGAGCGGTCCGTGGACGCCTGGGCGATGCGCGCGCGTCCGGGTTTCACCATCGTCATTGACGCAGGCAGGATCCTGGGCGCCGAGGCCGCCGAGGCCGCCGGTGGGCGCCAGTGGGCCCTGGTGCTCACGCTCCGCCAGGTCGGCTTCAGCCGCACCGCGCGGATCCTGGAACGGGACGGCGAAGTGCTGGCTGCGCGGCTCGACGTCGGGGCCGTCGTCGGGCAGGAACGCGTGGTCGGTCTCTTCGACCGGACCCGCGGGCTTCGCCTGGCCGTGGTCCGGTACCGGGTGCTGGCTGATGCCGTCGATGTCCGCGGTTCCGAGGTCACCCTGTCCCTGCCAACACCGGGGATCCGCTCCGTGTCCCTGGACGGCGATGGCCGGAGCCTGGCCCTCCAGCCTCGGGCCGGTCCCGGGGAGAGCGTGCGGTTCGGCTGCGTCCTCCCGCCGGACGCGGTCGGGCCGGCGGGCACCGGCGTGGTCCTCTCGTTCCGCGCCGTCGACGGGCAGGGCGGAAACCATCCGGTGGGGTGGGCCGGCTCCTCGGACTCACTGCACGGCATGGCACATGAACCCCTGAAACCCTCCGTCAACGGCTTCGGCTTCCTCCAGCTCGATCCGGCCCGCGAGCGCGCCGTGGTGAGCACCTGGCGGTGCGCCGGCGACGGTACCTCGCTGGCTCTGGAGGGCTGGTCCAGCGTCGATCCGGCCGACGGCGGACTGGTCCTGGAAGGACGCCGCAGCTCGTACCCAGGCGTCGTGGCCAGCCGCCCGGAGGCCACGGGGTGGAGGTTCGAGGCGCACTTCGATCTGGCCGGCCGGCCATGGGGCGGCGAGCGGGTCTGCGCCGAACGGGGAGACTACCGGCTGATGATGCTCACAGCCGGCCGCGCCGCCTGCCCGGTCGCTGCGGCGCCCGGGCTGGCGGCCCGCCTGCCCGAAGCAGCAGGCCCCAGGCTGCGGATCCGGATCATCGACACCGGACCGGCCGTCGTGCTCAAACTCCTGCGCCCCTACCCGGCGCAGGAGCGGGGCCCGCGCCGCCGTCGCCTCGCGGTGGAAGCATACGGGGCCTCCGAGGCGCCGCTGCAGGACGCAGCCTTCTTCGAGAGCTTCGCCGGCAAGGACGGAGGTGACAGCCTCCGTCCGCTGGCTCAGGCGCTCGCCGAGCGGGAGCCGCAATGGCCGCGCTACTGGTCGGTGGTGGACTTCGCGGTCCCGGCGCCGTCCGGAACCATTCCCGTGCTCCGCTACTCCGCGGAGTGGTTCCATGCCCTGGCCACATCAAGGCTGGTGATCAGCAACGACACGCTTCCGCCGTTCTTCCGCAAACGGCAGGGCCAGTTCTACCTGCAGACCTGGCACGGCACGCCCCTGAAAAGAGTCGGCTTCGACACCCCGGCTGCCGGCCTGTCGCCTTCGTATCGGCGCATCCTGCAACGCGAGCCGCAATCCTGGGACCTCCTGCTCGCTCAGGGGACCTTCGGGGCGGAAACGCTCGCCTCGGCCTTCCGCTATACGGGCCCGGTCCTGGCGCGAGGCTACCCCCGCAACGACGTCCTGCTTTCGGAACGGGCGTCCGACGTCCGGCGCAGGACAAGGCAGCTGCTCGGAATCGGAGAGGACCAAGCTGTCGTCCTGTACATGCCCACCTGGCGGGAACGCAGGCCCCGAGCCCGCGGCGGGCCGGCGGAGGTCCTTCACACCGGCTTTCCCGAGGCAGCCCTGGAACCGGGATGGGTGGTTTTGGTCCGCGCACACCACCTTTCGGCGCCCATGGCCGGCGGTCCCGGCGTCCTGGATGTCACCGGGTTTCCGGATGTCGGAGCTCTCTGCCTTGCCGCGGACGTCCTGGTGACCGACTATTCGTCCGTAATGTTCGACTTCTGCCTGACCGGAAAACCGATGGTCTTCCTGGTGCCCGACGAGGAGGAGTACCGGACCCGGGCCAGGGGCTACTACTTCGACTTCCGGGCGGAGGCTCCGGGGCCGCTCCTGACGGATGCCGCGCAGCTGCCGGCCGCGCTGGCTGCGGCCGCAGCGGCGGTCCCGGCCGACACGCCGTTGTATCGGCGCTTCCGGTGCCGGTATGCAGACAGCGGGAGCGGCGACGCAGCCTACGCTGCGCTCTCGTATTGGGAAGCTCAGACCCGGGTCCCCGGCAGCGGAAGCGGGGCCTAACCGGAGCCCGCTTTAACGGGGTGCGGACCCGCGATGTTTACCGCCTTTTGGGCCGTCGTAAACGCGTATTTTTCCATTACTTGGCACGGGTGCAGGCCCGTAATGCGTGCGCTACCATCCCCACTCTGCCGGGGAGCTCCGGTCCTGCTCACCAAGTATCCGCCCTCGAGCGACAGGAACGCGACGTGACTGTTCAAGCAATAATTCTGGCTGCCGGCATGGGGACCCGGCTGGCGCGCCCGCACCCCAAGCCGCTCACCCGCCTCGACGACGGACGAAGCATCATGGCCCAGCAGGTGGAAAACCTCGAGTCGGCCTTCGGCCCGAAGCTGCACCTCACCGTTGTGGTGGGCTACCAGCTGGAGCAGGTCATGGGGCATGTGCCCGACGCCTCCTTTGTCTACAACGAGCACTTCGACCGGACCAATACCTCCAAGAGCCTCCTGAAAGCCCTGCGGAACTCATACGAGGGCGGGGTGCTGTGGATGAACGGCGATGTTGTCTTCGACCCGCGGATGCTGGGATATCTGCAGCGGTGGATCGATTCCGATCAGTCGTTTATCGCCGTCGACACGTCCTCCGTCTCCGACGAGGAAGTGAAATACACAGTTGGTGAGGACGGCTTCATCCTGGAGCTCTCCAAACAGGTGCAAAACCCTCTGGGCGAAGCCGTGGGAATCAACTACGTGTCCTCGGCCGACAAGGCGGCCCTCATTGAACGCCTGGCCCAGGTGCATGACCAGGAGTATTTCGAGGGAGGCATCGAACTGGCCATCGCCGAAGACGGGGCGAGGTACCTGCCGGTCGATATCAGCAGCTTCTACGCAGTGGAAGTGGACTTCGCCGAAGACCTGGTACGCGCCAACGAGGAAATGCTCGGGCACCGCCGGGTCAGCGCCTGATAGCCGCGGTCTCACATCACCATGCACGCTTGGGTCTCATGGGGGAATCAATGATCGGATGGCAGGCGCTGTACGCCCACGCCCGGAGGATGGAACACCGGGAGGCGTGGTCCGCGGCAGCGGCAAGCTACGAACGCCTCAGGCGGCTCGGGGAGGAAGACAACCCGCGGGTGGTCTTCCGCCTCGGCCACACGCTGTTCCGGGCGGGCCGCCTCGACGAAGCCCTGCCCGTGCTGGAGCATGCCACCCGGCTGGACCCTGCCCAGGCGGATTGGCAGTACCGCCTCGGGTTCGTCCTCGAACGCCGCAAACGCTACGTCGAGGCGGCTGACAGGTACCGCCGGGCCCTGAATCTGGCCGCCAATGAACGGTGGCGGCACCGGCTCGCCGCCTGCGAAGCCGCCCTTGCGAAAGCCCGCCTCGAGCAGGCACTCAAGGCCAAGGTGCCGACCTGGCAGCTGATCGAGGTCCTTGAGGAAGGTTCGGCCGCATGTGCCGGGGATCCGGACTGGGCCGCCCGCCTGGGCGATGCCCGGCTGCGGATGGGACGGTGGAACGAGGCCGCCGAGGCCTACGCCCTGGCTTCCCGGCTTCTGCCAAACTCAGTCCGGCTGGCGTTCAGGGAAGGCTGGGCGCGGGAGGAGGGCGGCGACCGGGCGGGAGCGGACCGCTGCTACGGGCGGGCCCTCGCCAACGAAGAGTCCGAGGAAATCCGGGCGCTGGGCGTGGGAGCCTATTTCCAGGCCGCAGGCAGGTGGCGGCTCGCCGCTGAGCACTACGCCCGCCGGCAGGACAGCACGCACCGCTCGGTGGAGCTCTGTTACCGGTTGGGCGTGGCACGCCAAAAGAGCTACGACTGGGCCGGCGCCGTCGAAGCCCTTGAGGCTGGCGCCGCCGTCGATCCCTCCGCCGAGAGGCTGTACTGGCGGCTGGGGCTGTCATGGGAGCGGCTGGGGAACCCGGCTAGGGCCGAGGCCGCCTACTCACGCGCCCTGCACAGCCCCGGGGACGAACACGCCTACTGGAAGTACCGGCTCGGTTACGTCCTGTATCTGCAGGGCCGCCACCGCGAAGCCTGCATCGCTTTCCTCCTTTCCTGCAAGGACCCTGCCCCCGCCGCTGCCCCCGCCGCTGCGCACGACGGTGCGGCTGCGGTCGCCGCGGCAGCGGCAGCCCGGAACGACACGAACCTCGAACAGGCACTGGAGCGGAACCTTGCGGATGCGCAGGCGGCCCAGTCTGCGGATCTCTGCCACCGGGTCGGGCTGCGGGCCGAGGCGGCCGGCTTTCCCCGGGTCGCGGCCGCGGCCTATCAGGCGGCGGTGGAACGGACGGAGCAGTACAACCCGGACCGGTGGTTCAGGCTGGGACGCGCCTTGATGGGGCTGGGCCGGCATCGCGAAGCGTGCGCAGCGTTCCTGGAGACGCGGCAGTTCAAGCGGCCCTACGGCGTCGACACTGTGCCGTACATGCACAAGAAACAGCATCGCCAGATCATGCCCTACACGGAGTACCTTGAGACACTGCCGCTGCGGCGCGGCGCGATCCTGTATGAAAGCAGCCACGGGGCGGTCGTGGGCGGCAACCCGCTGCATCTGTGCCGCGCCGTGCTGGGCGACATCCGGTTCCACGGTTTCCGCCACATCTGGGTGCTCAACAACCGTGAGCACATTCCCGCTGAGTTCGCCGGGCGGTCGGACTTTGTCTTCGTGGCCCGGGACAGCGATCTGTACCTGCGCTACCTGGCCAGCGCGGAGTACCTTGTCAACGACAACACCTTCCCGCCTTACTTCATCCGCCGTGAGGGCCAGCAGTACCTCAACACCTGGCACGGCACGCCGCTGAAAACCCTGGGCCGGGACATCCGGGGAGGGGTGCTGGAGCATCGGAACGCCGCACGGAACTTCCTGCACGCAACGCACATGATTGCCCCCAACCGGTTCACCGCGGACTGCCTGATCGACAGATACGACGTCGCGGGCCTGTTCGCCGGGAGGATCGCCCTGACGGGCTACCCGCGCATCGATGCCGTCATCGGCACGTCGGCGGAGGAGAAGGCCAGGCTGCGGCGGAGACTCAATGTCCCGCCCGGGCGGAAGGTGGTTCTTTACGCCCCGACCTGGCGCGGTTCCCTGGCCAGCCGCGCCGTGGACGAGGAACGGCTTCGGCGTGACGTCGGCGCCCTGGCCGGGGGGAACTGGCATCTGCTGTACCGGGGTCACACGATGACAGGCCCGGGCGCGGGCACGGCCCTGCAGCGGCACGCCGTGCCCGCCGACATCGACACGAACGACCTGCTGGCCGTGGTGGACCTGCTGATCACCGACTACTCCAGCATCTTCTTCGACTTCATCCCCACGGGCCGCCCCATCATCCACTACGCCTACGATCTGGAGGACTACCGGGAACAGCGGGGGCTCTACTTTGACCTGGAGGAAATGCCGGGGACGGTGTGCCGCTCGCTCCCGGAGGTGCTTGAGGCGGTGGAACCCCTGCTTGCCTCGGCGCAGCACGCTGTCCTGCCGATGGGCCATACCGGGGCACGTGAAAAGTTCTGCCCCCGGGAGGACGGGGCGGCCTCGCAGCGGGTGCTCGAGTTCTTCTTTTTCGGCAGCACTGCGGACGACCTGCCGAACCGGACCGACAACCGCCGCAATGTGCTGATGTTTCAGGGCTCCTTCCTGCCAAACGGCATCACCACCTCCTATCTGAACCTGACCTCCCACATCGACACGGACGAGAACAACGTCTACGTGGTCGTGGATCCCGAAGCCCTGGCATCGCGCCCGGAAAGGCTGGAGAAGTTCGCCGGGAACCCGGACCATGTTCGGGTGCTGGGCCGGGTGGGAGCGCACGTGCTGACGCCGGAGGAACGGTGGGTCATCGACAAATTCAACTCCCAGCACGACGTGGACTCCGAGGAGATGTGGGCCGTGATCGACCGGGCCTTCGCCCGTGAGTTCCGCCGGGTTTTTGGCGCCGGCCGCTTTGATTCGGTGATCTGCTTCGAGGGATACGCCAGATTCTGGACGGCGCTGCTGGGCTGCGCGCCGCCTGGGGCCCGGAAAACGGTCTGGCTTCACAACGATATGCACCGGGAATGGCGGACCCGGTTCGAATACCTGGAAGGCAACTTCCGGTTGTACCGGCGGTTCGATTCCCTGGCCTCGGTCACCGAGAGCGTCGCCGAGGAGAACGCCCGCAGCCTTGCCGGCAGGTTCAGGCTGGACCCTGAGTCCTTCACGTTCTGCAACAACCTCATCAATCCCGATGAGACAGTCCGGCTGGCAGATGAGGCCCTGGATGCGGATATTGCCGCCTTTGCGGCGGCGGGCGGGCCCCTCTTCGTGACGGCGGGGCGCCTTTCCCCGGAAAAGGGACATGTCCGGCTGATCAAGGCATTCGCCGCAGTGAACGCGGACCATCCGCAGACACGGTTGGCGATCCTGGGCGACGGTCCGCTGCACCAGTCACTGATCGCGCTGGTCTGCCAGCTGGGGCTGACCGAAAAGGTCATGCTGGCAGGTCACCGGGCGAATCCGTTTCCGGCCCTGAAACGGGCGGACTGCTTCGTCTTCTCATCCGAATACGAAGGACAGGGCCTGGCCGTCCTCGAGGCGCTGATCCTCAGGCTGCCGGTCATCTCGACCGACGTGGTGGGGCCGCGCAGCGTGCTCAAGGACGGGTATGGACTCCTGGTGGAGGACGGGGTGGAAGGTCTCGCCGGCGGCATGCGCCGTTTCCTGGAAGGGACCATCCCGCAGGAGCCCTTCGATTATGAGGTCTACCAGAAGGACGCCCTGGCCCGGTTCGCGGCCGTGGCGCTGTAGAGGCGCGGCTAGGTGTAGCTCTTACGGAGGTTGTGAACGGCGTGGCAAGAGTTAAATAGGCGAGGGTCTCCGGTTCGATATGGGTTACCACACTCGTATCGTC
>NZ_JBNHIA010000010.1:0-54959 GCF_059092805.1 Arthrobacter sp. Y3222053
TGGACGATACGAGTGTGGTAACCCATATCGAACCGGAGACCCTCGCCTATTTAACTCTTGCCACGCCGTTCACAACCTCCGTAAGAGCTACACCTAGAACAGCACCACCTGGCGCAGTTCGGCGGCGTCGGCCAGCCTGTCCATGCCGAGGTTGATGTCCTCCAGCCGCAGCTGCGCGGAGATCAGCTTCTCCACCGGCAGCCGCCCTTCCCGCCAGCGCCGCACATACTCCGGAATGTCGCGTGCCGGCACCGCCGAACCGAGGTAGCTGCCGATGATGGTCCGCGCCTGTGCGGTGATCAGCAGCGGAGAAATACTGACCCGGGCCTCCGGCGAGGGCAGCCCGGCCGTCACCGTGCGTCCACCGGGAGCCGTGGCGGCAAACGCGGTTTCGAAGGCACGGGCGTTGCCGGCGGCCTCCACGGCATGGCTGGCCGTCAGGCCTAGGTCGGCCACCTGCTGCGGCGTGTACACCTCATGCGCGCCCAGGTTCCGCGCGTGCTCCAGTTTTGCTTCGGCCATGTCGACGCCGATGACCCGGACATCGGGCAGGGACGCTGCGACCATGACCGCCGCCATGCCCACGCCGCCCAGGCCCACCACCATGAGCGATTCACCCGGTGCGGGGCGGGCGGCGTTCAGGACCGCACCGCCGCCGGTGAGCACTGCGCACCCGAGGACGGCGGCCACCGGCGCCGGCACGTCGTCGTCCACCGGCACCACCGAATTGCGGTGCACCACGGCGTGGTCGGCGAACCCGGAGACGCCCAGGTGGTGATGGACAGGCCCGCCGTCGCGGTGCAGCCGCCGTCCGCCGCCCAGCAGTTCGCCGCGTTCGTTGCTGGCGCTGCCGGCGCTGCAGGGCACCTGGCCGTCCGTGGCGCAGCCGGCGCACTGTCCGCAGCGGGGCAGGAAGGTCATCACCACGCGTTGTCCCGGCACCAGGTCGGCGACGCCGCTGCCCACCTGCTCAACCCGTCCGGCGGCTTCGTGACCCAGCAGCATGGGCACCGGCCGGCGGCGGTTGCCGTCCACCACGGACAGGTCCGAATGGCACAGCCCGGCGGCCTCCATGCGGACCAGCACCTCCTGTTCGCCGGGCGGATCCAGCTGAAGGTCGACAACGTTCAGCGGCCGCGACCGCGCGTACGGCCGGGCGGCTCCGATCTGTGCCAGCACGGCTCCGGTGATCTGCATGGGCGGGCCTTTCCGTCGGTGGGTGGAGCCAGTCTGACACGAGCCGGCGGCCCGGGGTGCATACCGCCGGCATGCACCCCGGAACTGTACCGTGGCCCACAGTTGGTTGCCTGAAGCAAACAACCTGCGTATAGTTGCCTGACGCAAGCAAACTTCCGTTCCCGCATCCCCTGAAAGGCGGACGTGTCAGTACGACAGGAAACCGCTGAAGACCTCATCCACCAGATTTCGGTGCTGCAGCGCCAGCTGCGCTGCGTCACCCAGCAGAGCGTCATCAGCACCGGCCCAGGCGCGGCCCTGCAGGGCGTCATGCGTATCATCAGCGAAAGCGGTGAACTGCGGGCCACCGACCTCGCCCACCAGCTGGGCATCGGTCCGGCGGGCCTCAGCCGCCACATCGCTGAATTGGAGGAGTTGGGCTGGGTCCAGCGCCGGCCCGATCCGCAGGACGGCCGCGCCTATCTGATCAGCCTCTCCGCGGAGGGCCGGGCCACCCTGGCCGATGCCCTGCACCGCCGCGCCCTGCTCCTGCAGGACATGCTCAAGGAATGGACCGAAGACCAGGCCAGCGACACCGCCGGCTGCCTGGCCCGCCTGTCAGCGACCCTGCAGGCGTCCACCCGGTCAACCCGCCCGGGCACCACATCCCTGCCCCTCACTTCACCTGCCCCGGAGGCCAACGCCCAGTGACCACCCCCAAGACTCCAGCCGCTCCGGCCCACCACGACCCGGAGAAGATGACGCACCGCCAGATCCTGCAGGTGCTCACCGGGCTTCTGGCCGCCCTGTTCACCGCCATGCTGAGCTCCACCATCGTGGCGACGGCGCTGCCGACCATCATCGGCGACCTTAAAGGCACCCAGACCGACTACGCCTGGGTCGTCACCGCCGCCCTGCTCGCCAACGCGGTCAGCACCCCGATCTGGGGCAAGCTCGCGGACCTGTTCAACAAGAAGGTGCTCGAACAGCTCGGCATCGTCATCTTCGTGGCCGGCTCGGTCCTGGCCGGGTTCGCCAATGACATGACCGTCATGCTCGTGGCCCGGGTCATCCAGGGCCTCGGCATGGGCGGCCTGACCGCGCTGGGCATGGCGATCATCGGCTCGATCATTCCGCCGCGGGAACGCGGCCGCTACTCCGGCTACATGGGCGCCGTCATGGCGGTGGCCACCGCCGGCGGCCCGCTGCTGGGCGGCTTCATCGTCGACAGCCCGCTGGGCTGGCGGTGGACGTTCTTCAGCTGCATTCCGCTGGCCGTGATCGCGATGATCCTGCTGCAGTTCACGCTCAAGATCAAGCACGAGAAGAAGCCCGCCAGCATCGACTGGCTCGGCAGCATCCTGCTCAGCGGCGGCGTCTCGCTGCTGCTCATCTGGGTCTCCTTCGCGGACCAGGACGGCTACTACGCCTGGCTCTCCTGGGAGTCGGCGGCCATGGTCGGCGGCAGCATCGTGCTGCTGGCCCTGCTGGTGCTGGTCGAATCCAAGGTCAAGGCCCCGATCATTCCGCTGAACATCATCCGGCAGCGCACCACCGCCCTGGTGATCATCGCCTCGGTGGCCGTGGGCATCGCCATGTTCGCCTCCACCACCTATCTGGGCCAGTACTTCCAGGTTGCCCGCGGCTACAGCCCGACGGCGGCCGGCCTGCTCATGCTGCCGCTGATCGCCGGCAACCTGCTCGGTTCCGTCGGCTCCGGGCAGCTGATCACCCGGTACGGCAAATGGAAGATCTACCTGATCATCGGCGCCGCCCTCGTGGTGCTGGGCACCGGGCTCTCGGGCATGATCAACCACGAGACGGACATGGTCCTGGTCGGGGTGTTCCTGTTCATCCTGGGCCTGGGCATGGGCCTGCTGATGCAGAACCTGGTGCTGGCCGTGCAGAACACGGTCTCCATCTCCGACATCGGCGCGGCCAGCGCCTCGGTGGCGTTCTTCCGCACGGTCGGCGGCGCCGTCGGCGTCTCGGTGCTCGGCGCCGTGCTTTCCCGCCAGGTCACCTCCCGGGTCACCACCCGGTTCGAGGAACTGGGCATGCCCACCGGCCAGGGCGCGGAGGCAGCCACCCTGGACATCGGTTCCCTGCCCGGCCCGATCGCCGAGATCTTCCGCGCCGCGTACGGCGACGGCATCGCCGTGGTCTTCCGGATCGCCGCGCTGGTCGCCGTGATCGCGCTGGTAGCCGTGCTGTTCATCCGCGAACAGAAGCTGCGCCTGACCCTGGACCTGAAGCCGTCCGCCCCGGTGGACCCGGAAGTGACCGGCGGCAGCGAACTGGTCCGCACGGCAGCCGATCCGGCTGCCCAGCCCGCCGGGGTGCCCGCCCGCCCGGCAGCGCCCGACGCCGGGCCCGACGGGGGAGCGGGGACCGCCGACGGCGCCTCCGAACCTTCGGAGGCCGGCCGGCGCTGAGGCCCCGGAAGACAGCAGGCAGCAACGGCGGCCGGTTCATAGGAACCGGCCGCCGTTCGCGTTTCGGGCCGCCGTGAGCCGGTTCGGGGCGCTTATTGCATGGTGAAGCGGCGTGCCACGGCGTCGGCGGCCGGCCCGGACCGCAGCAGCGCCCCCATTGCCCGGTTGCGGACCGCCATCACCGCCGGCGGCAGCGGCCGGCCCAGGGCCATGTTCAGCCGTGCCTGGGCGTCCGCCACCACGGCGCCGCGCCGCCGGCGCCGCTGGAACCGCAGCAGGGCGGCCCCCACGTCGTCGCCGCGCAGGGAACGGACGATCAGCGGCACGGCCGCGGCGGCGTCCATCCAGCCCAGGGTCATCCCCTGGCCGCCGATCGGGCTCACCTCATGGGCCGCGTCCCCCAGGAACAGGGTGCGCCCGTGCACCATGCGCCGGACCCGCCCGGTGCGCACGGTGAACGCGCTGAGCATGGTGTTGGAGTCCGGATCGATCTTCACACCGGTGCGCCGGCGGACCTCCCCGGCCAGGTCCGCGGCGTCGTCCAGGGGCCGCAGCGCGCCGGTGTGCGCGACCCAGCGGCGGGTGCCGCCCGGAAGCGGAAACGACTCCACGATGCCGTCGGGCTCCAGGTAGAGCACGCCCAGCGGGCCGTCGCCGGTGTCGTCGGCGAAGTCGCCCATGAGGTAGGAATCCAAGACCCGCTCGCCCGTCCGCGGCACTGCCAGCAGCCCGCGCACGCCGGACCGGGCGCCGTCGGCCGCCAGCAGCAGCCGCGCGGTCACCGACGCGTCCGACGCAGGGCCGGCCAGGTCCAGGGTGACCGAGGCGGGGCCCTGGCGGACGCCGGTGACGGCCGTGCCCCGGACCAGCGCCGAGGCGTCCAGCGCGGCGAGCCGCTCCTCCAGCACCTGCTCCGTCCGGACCTGCGGCAGGGTCAGGACGAACGGGTACTTCGTGTCGGCGGAGTCGAACCGCACCTCGGCCACCAGGGAACCGGCGAAGCGGGCCTGCCCGCGGCGGATCCGCATCCCCTCGCCGGAGAGCTGCTCCGCGACGCCGGCCGCGGCCAGCGCCCGCAGCCCGGGCGGATGGATGCCGATGGCCCGCGAGTGCGCGCTGCGCTCCGTGCGCTGCTCAAACACCCGCACCCGCAGCCCCCGGCGCAGCAGCAGGATGGCGGTGTATAACCCGACCGGCCCGCCGCCGACCACGGCCACATCCAGCTCCGGCTCCACGGAGGCCGGTCCCCTCACGGCTGCCGGCCGCCGTCGGGGGTGAACATCAGCAGGTTCTGCCACGGCCGGTGCTGCACCGTCGTCCACCCGCCGGGCGCCGCCGCGGCCATCTCGGTGCGGGTGAAGCTGCGCCGGATCGACGTCAGGCCGTCTTCGCGGATGAACGAGCCGGGGAAAAAGGGGAGCGTGCCCACCGAGAACAGGGCGTAGCCCCACGGGTTCCGTTCGATGTCGCTGTGCAGGCACAGCCGGCGGGTCAGCTGCTCCGAATCGGTCAGCAGCTCCTTGAACCGGGTCTCGTCCAGATGGTGCAGCATGTGGTTGCTGACCACAAGGTCGTATTCCCGGCCCTCGGCCACCAGGTCGGAGCTGTACGCCTGGCGGAACTCAAGCCCCGGCCGGGGCCGTGCGGACGCGAAGGCGTGGGCGCGCGGATCAGGGTCCAGGGCCGTGATCCGCAGGTCGATGCCGTCGCGGCGCGCCCAACGGGCCAGTGCCCGCGGCAGGTCGGCGCCGCCGGAACCGATGTCGAGCAGCGTGTGCGGGCCCGGGCCGGAGAGCAGCGGCCGCAGGTAACGGACGTAATTGCGCCGCCAGCCGGACACCACCGCGTTGATCAGCCAGAACTGCGCGTAGGTCCGCTCCAGCCGGCGCGGATCGCAGTCCGGGCGGTCCATCTGCTCCACCGCGTCGGTGGCCCGCACGCTCAGGTCCGGGACCAGGGCCCGGCGCAGGCGCGCCGCCGGGCTTCCGGTCCGGCTTCCCGTGCCGGATGCGCTCATGCTCCTGCCGGAACGGCGGCGGGTGCGCCGTCGGACACGTCCGCAGCAGCCGGAACCTGCACCGCAGCGGCGTCGGCCGCCGGGGCGCCCACCGGCCCGCCCACGCGGGTGAACAGGCCGGTCTCCACGGTCAGGCCGGGGCCGAAGGCCATCGAGCAGATCCGCTCGTTGCCGCCCGAGAAGGGCTGCTCCAGGATGTGCTTGAGCACGAACAGCACGGTGGCGCTGCTCATGTTCCCGAAGTTGCGCAGCGTTTCCCGGGCGGGCAGCAGCTGCTCCTCGGAAAGCCCCAGCTTGGACTCGACCTTGTCGAGGATGCTCCGCCCGCCCGGGTGGATCGCCCAGTGTTCAATCTCGTGGTACGGCACGCCGTCCAGCGTCGGATCGGAGGCGAGCAGCGGCTCCAGGGCCCCGACGATGTGGTCGTCGATGATGTGCGGCACGTAGGTGCCCAGGACCATTTCGAAGCCCTCGTCGCCGATGTTCCAGGCCATCGACTCCTCGCCGACCGGAGTCAGCACGGTTTCGAAGTGGTCGAGCTGGATGGCGGGGGTGTCGGCGGGCAGGTCCCGTCCGGTGATCACCGCGGCGGCCGCGCCGTCGGCGAAGAGGGAGGAGCCCATGATGGTGTCCGGATCATTGGACGTGCGCACGTGCAGCGAGCACAGCTCCGCGCTGACGACCAGGACGACGGCGTTCGGGTCCTCCTGGCAGAAGGACTTGGCGGCGCGCATGGCCGGGAAGGCGGCGTAGCAGCCCATGAAGCCAAGGTGGTAGCGCCGCACCGACGGGTTCAGGCCCAGGGCCCGCACCACCTTGTAATCCGGGCCGGGGTTGAAGAAGCCGGTGCAGGAGACGGTCACGACGTGCGTGACGTCCTCGGCGGAGATGTCGGGGCAGGCGGCGAGGGCCTTCTGCGCGGCCTCGATGAACAGCTTGGTGGCTTCCACCGCGAAGATCTCGTTGCGGGTCTTGGTGCTCGGGCTCATCAGCTGCCCGGACGCGGAGTCGAAGAACGCCGGGTTCTCGGCGCGGTGCCCCAGCGAAAGCTCGGCGACCGCAGTACGGCGCGTATCGATGGCGGCGGAGTCGAAACAGGTGCGGACCAACCGCTGGCCCAGGCGGGTGAGCCCGGGCTGGGAGGCGAACACGTCACGTGCCTCTGACTGGATAAGGATGGTCGGCGGGAGAGCAGTTTCGAGGGACCTCAGGGTAACCGTCATAGTCCATTCTTAGGGGAGAGTGTCGCCGGGCACAATCCGAGGGGCGCCGGGGACGGGGCTGCGGCGCCGCCGGACACGCCCGCCGAAAGGATTGAGCAGCGGGCCCGGCGGGGCCATACTCGTACCACCCTGCCCCCGCAGGGCCGGCCGGGCCTGCCGCCCCTGTGCACAGCGCTCCGCCCGGAACCGTGTCAATGAGGACACCAAGGAGTGCGCATGGCTTCCGTATCCCGCCCGGCCCCCGACGCTGAGCCCTCGCCCAGGAACCTTCGGCAGGTGGTGGCGGCCTCCATGGCCGGCACCGTCGTCGAATGGTACGAGTTTTTCCTCTACGCCTCAGCCGCGACCCTGGTGTTCGGCAAGCTTTTCTTCCCCAACGCCGGCACCGACCTCGACAGCATCATCGCCGCGTTCGTCACCTACGCCGTCGGCTTCCTGGCCCGGCCCATCGGCGGCATAGTCTTCGGGCACTTCGGCGACAAGCTCGGCCGGAAGCAGCTGCTGCAGCTGAGCATCATCCTGGTCGGCACCTCGACCTTCCTGATGGGGTGCCTGCCCGGCTTCGACTCCATCGGCTACTGGGCGCCGGCCCTGCTGGTGACGCTGCGCTTTATCCAGGGCTTCGCCGTCGGCGGAGAATGGGGCGGGGCGGTGCTGCTGGTCGCAGAGCACAGTCCGGCCCGCTCGCGCGGCTTCTGGGCCAGCTGGCCGCAGTCCGCGGTGCCGATGGGCAATCTGCTGGCCACCGGCGTCCTGTTCCTGCTCTCCTCCACCCTCAGCGAGGAGGCATTCCTCAGCTGGGGCTGGCGGGTGGCGTTCTGGCTCTCCGCCGTCATCGTGATCATCGGCTATTACATCCGCACCAAGGTCTCCGACGCACCGATCTTCAAGGCGGCGCAGGCGGAGGTGGAGCAGGAGTCGAAGGGCTACGGCGTGGTGGAGGTCTTCCGCCGGTACCCGCGCGGCGTCTTCACCGCCATGGGCCTGCGCTTCGCAGAGAACATCCTCTACTACCTGGTGGTCACCTTCTCCATCACCTATCTCAGCACCGTGGTGAAGACCGATACGTCCCGGATCCTGCTGCTGCTCCTGGCAGCGCACTTCATCCACTTCTGCACCGTGCCGCTGGTGGGCCGGCTCTCCGACTCCCTGGGCCGCCGCCCGGTCTACCTGGCCGGGGCCGTGCTGGGCGCCACCTGGGGCTTTTTCGCTTTCCCGATGATGGACACCGGCCGGGACCTGATGATCCTGGCCGCGGTGACGATCGGCCTGATGTTCCATGCGCTGATGTACGCCGGACAGCCGGCCATCATGGCCGAGATGTTCCCCACCCGGATGCGCTACAGCGGCGTTTCGCTGGGGTACCAGGTCACCTCCATCGTCGCCGGCTCGCTGGCTCCGATCATCGCCACGAGCCTCCTGAGCCGCTACGACTCCTCCGTGCCGGTTGCCATCTACCTGCTGATTGCCTGCATCATCACCGTGGTGGCGGTGCTGGCCCTGCGGGAGACCCGGGGATTGTCCCTGCACGACGTCGACGCCGCCGACGCGCAGGGCACCGCGGATCTGATGAGCGCCAAGGCTGCCAAGGACGCGGAAACGGCGGCGGCCGCCGGCGCCGGCCGGGGACGGCGCCGCACCCGGCCCGGGCGCTAGCCGCAAGGGGCCGGCAGGCCTTGCCCGCCCAGGGGCGGGAGTGCAAGGCTGTCAGCACTTCTCAACGCGAAGCAAAGGAGCTTGGCATGGCCGCAGTGGGCTGGATCGGATTGGGCAACATGGGCGGGCCGATGGCCGCCAACCTGGTGAAGGGCGGGCACTCGGTGCGCGGCTTCGACGTCGTACCGGCAGCGGTGCAGGCCGCGGCGGCGGCCGGCATCGAACCTGCAGGTTCCGTCGCGGAGGCGGTCGGCGGGGCCGACGTCGTCTTCACGATGCTGCCCAAGGGCGAACACTCGCGTGCCGTGTACCTGGGGGAAGACGGCATCTTCGCGGCAGCCTCCACGGACACGCTGCTCGTGGAATCCTCCACGATCGACATCGAAACGGCGCAGCTGCTGCACGACACCGCGGCCGGGGCCGGGTTCCGGTTCGTAGATGCCCCGGTCTCCGGCGGCATCAGCGGGGCGGCGGCGGGCACCCTTACCTTCATGGTGGGGGGTGAGCCGGGCGCGGTGCAGGAGGCGGCCGGCTACATCGAACCGATGGCCGGCAACGTCATTGCCACCGGAGGCCCGACCACCGGGGAAGCGGCGAAGATCTGCAACAACCTGATGCTGTTCATCAACATGGCCGGCACCGCCGAGGGCGCGGTGCTGGCGGACCGGCTGGGCCTGGACCGGAAGGTCTTCTGGGACATCGCCTCCGTGTCCTCCGGAGACAGCTGGGCCCTGCGCACCTGGTACCCGCTGCCCGACGTCGTCCCGACGGCGGCCGCGAACAAGGACTTCGCGCCGACCTTTACGGCGGACCTGGCGAACAAGGACATCACGCTCGCGCTGCAGGCCGCGGAGGGCACCGGTACGCCCCTGCGGGTCGGCGCCAAGGTGCAGGAGCTGCTCCAGCAGCTGCTCGACGCCGGGCAGGGAGGCCGGGACTGCACCATGATCGTGCAGCTGGTGGACGGGCGGCTGGAGGTCACCGACCGGGCTTGAGGAGTTCCTTTTCCAGCACCAGCTCCAGGGACAGGGTCTTGTAGCCCTCGGACTCGAAGAGCACGGTAACGGTCGCGTCCTCGTAGCTCATGACCATCCCGGGCCCCCACTCCGGGTGGGTCACCGTGGACTGCACGGGGAAGGGCTGCGGGCCCTCGGATTCCTGCGGGCCCAGCTCTTCGCCCTGCTCCTCCGCGCGCTCGCAGTTGTCGCAGTACCCGCACATGTCCTCGGCGTCCTCGCCGAAGTAGTTCAGCAGGAAGCGGCGCCGGCACTCCGTGGTCTCGGCGTACTGGCGCATCATTTCCAGGCGGGAGGAGTCGATGTTCTCCCGCTGCCCGGAGAACTCGACGGCGGCCTGCACCGCCGCGTCGACCCCGCCGCGCCGGGACACGTAGCAGTAGCCGTCTTCGCCGGCCTCCACCGAGCCGGACTGCTCCAGCAGCGAGAGCTGGCCGGAGAGCCGCCGCGCGCCGACGTCCAGCTCCTCCCGCAGCTGCGCCGCGGGCACCGGGTTGTGCCGGCCCTTCAAAGCGTTCAGCACCTGCAGCAGGCCGTCCTCGTCCGGAGCCTTGGCGGCGAAGAAGCGGCGCAGCCCCAGGTCCTCGGGCCGGTAGTGCAGAAAGACCTCGCAGGCCTGGCCATCGCGGCCGCCCCGGCCGATCTCCTGGTAGTAGCTGTCCACCGAATCCGGGACATCGGCGTGCACCACGAACCGCACGTTGGGTTTGTCGATGCCCATGCCGAAGGCCGTGGTGGCCACCACCACGTCCAGTTCATCGCCCAGGAACTGCTCGTGGATGCGTTCGCGGTCGTCCTTCCGGCGGCCGGAATGGTAGGCGTCGGCGCGCACCCCCGCCTCCTGCAGCCGCTCGGCGTACTCTTCGCTTTCCCGTCGCGTCGCCACGTAGAGCAGTCCCGGACCCGGCAGCGCGGCCACCTGCTCGAGGATCGCCCGGCGCTTGTCCTCATCCTCGACGTAGCGGCCGGCGCCCAGGTGCAGGTTGGGGCGGTCAAAGCCCTGCGCCACCTGCAGCGGCTCCCGCAGGCACAGCTGCTCGATGATTTCCGCCCGCACGGGCGGGGCCGCGGTCGCGGTCAGCGCGACGACGGGCCGGCCGAGCGACTCGACCAGAGGACCGAGCTGCAGGTAGTCGGGACGGAAATCGTGGCCCCAGGCGGAGACGCAGTGTGCTTCGTCGATCACCAGCAGGGAGACGTCGAGCCCGCGCAGCCGGTCGGCAATTTCCTCCCGGGTGACCTGCTCCGGTGCCAGGAACAGGAACTTCGCCCGCCGCGACTCGTCGTCCTCTTCCGCCGCGGCCCAGGCCTCGTCCCAGGATCCCTGGGACTCTGTGGAGTTCAGCACGTAGGCGCGGACCGCGCCGGCGGCCTCGTTGATGGCGTCCGCCTGGTCCCGCTGCAGGGCGATCAGCGGAGAAATCACGACGGCGGTGCCCGGCATTGCCATGCCCGGCACCTGGTAGACGGCGGACTTGCCGGCGCCGGTGGGCATCACGCAGAGCACGTCCCGGCCCGCAGCGGCGGCCTCCATGGCTTCGAGCTGTCCCGGCCGGAAGTCTTCCCAGCCGAACACCTCGGCGGCGGTGCGCTGCAGGTCGCTGCGGGACGTGGTCATGGTCTTTCCTCCTGGCCTGGAAGCGGTGCCGGCGGCGCCGCGGTTCATCAGCCTACTGAGTTCCGCGGCCCCGCGCCGCATTGGGTGGCTTACGCCACGTCGGGGAGCTTCGCCCCCTGGGTTGCCGGTGACGGGCACGGGAATCGTGTGGGCTGACGGATGGGCGGAGCGGTGTCAGGATGCCCGGGGGCGGGCGACGGCGGCGCGTTCCCGGGGCCGGGCGGCCCGGTACCACTGCCGGCAGAAGATGATGATGACCACCAGCTCCAGCACCGCCCCGCCGTAGTACATCACCAGGGCGCCCGCCTCGGCCTGCTCCGCCGGGACACCGGCCGGCGGGTCCGCGTAGATCACCTTGGCCAGGATGTTGTGGGCCGCCACCGAAAGCACCAGCACCGCGGCGCGCAGCGGGAAGGACGCCCGGTGCGCCAGCGGATCCCGGCTGATCAGGGCGGCTGTCCACAGATAGCCGGCGGCCACCAGGTGCGCGGTGACCAGCCAGTGCACCGGCATTGACTCCTGCATGGCCTGCAGCAGCGGCGTGCGGAACATGAGCCACATGCCGCCGACGTTCAGCACCGCCGCTGTCACCGGATGGGCGAGGAAACGCAGCGGAACGCTGCGCAGCAGCCGGCTCAGCCGGCGGGCGGGAAACACCGCCAGGGTGCGCAGCGCCAGGGTGAAGGGGCGTGAGAGCACCAGCAGCAGCGGGGCGGCCATCCCGGCCATCAGGTGCGCGACGCTCAGCACCGTAAAGGAGTCATGGATCGCATTGGCCATCGGCTGCAGCACAGTGGCCAGGGCAGTCAGCACGCCGGCCGTGAAGAACGCGGTGCGGTACCAGGGCCAGCGTCCCGAGCGGGCGGAGAACGCAGCCCTGCCGTAGGCGATCACCGCCACGACGGCAGGAATGAGGAACAGGGACTCCGCGGTCCCGCCGCCGTGGTTATGCATCGGTCCCGTGCGTCACACGGTGGGCCGGCACGGCGCTGCGGGTGCGGTACAGCAGCAGGGTGCCGGCCAGGATCAGCAGCACGGCCACGCCGTTCCACACGGCGTCGTAGGGCAGCAGATCCACGTTGTAGCGGATCTGATGCAGGTTCAGGAGCTTGTGCTGCACGATGCCGTCGTAGAGCTGGAACGCCCCGGCACCCAGCAGCACGGCCCCGGCCCAGCGGGCGGGCAGAAGATCCTGCCGGCGGCGGAGATCCGCGAACAGGAACAGCGACGCCACGGTGGCGAACCAGCTGAAGGCATGGAACAGGCCGTCGGAGACCAGGCCGGCGGCCAGCGTCGCCCGGTCGTAGAAGTGGTGCCAGTGCAGCAGCTGATGGAAGACGACCTCGTCCACGAACCCGGCAATGCCGATGCCGAGCAGGAGCCCGGACAGGAGGTTGCGGCGGCGGGCGGTGGGGGCAGTCGTGGTCTCGGAGGCCATTAATCGAACATAACACTGCTGATGATTGCCGCACACGGCCGGCGGGCCTGCTGGCTCCCGACACCGCAACCGGGTGAGGATGGACCCATGTGGATCGGTGCCCTGGAATTCGACCTGCTGCTCGGCGACGTGCATTCGCTCAAGGCCAAGCGCTCGGTGGTGCGCCCCATCCTGGCCGAACTGAAGCGCAAGTTCGACGTTTCCGCGGCCGAGGTCGGCAGCCTGGACCTGCATCGCCGGGCGGCGATCGGCGTCGGGCTGGTGGGCGCTGACCGCGCCCACGTGTCCCAGGTGCTCGACGCCGCGGAGCGGCTGGTGGCCGCCCGGCCGGAGGTGCAGCTGCTGGCAGTGCGCCGTCAAATGCTCACGGCGGAGGACTGAGATCGGCCGCGGCGTTTGCGCCGCCCGGCCGGCCATGGGGAACAATTGGGCGGGTGAGCCCAACCGCATCCGAGACCGCTGACCAAACCGCCGAAGAATCCGTGCTCGCCCGGATCGCCGCTGAACTGGGCGTCGCCGTACGCCAGGTGCGTGCCGCCGTCGAGCTGCTGGACTCCGGCTCCACCGTGCCGTTCATCGCCCGGTACCGGAAGGAGGCCACCGGGGCGCTCGACGACGCGCAGCTGCGCGAACTGGAGGAGCGCCTGCGCTACCTGCGTGAGCTCCAGGACCGGCGCCGTGCCGTTCTGGAGGCGATCGGGGGCCAGGGCAAGCTGACCGATGAGCTGCGCGCGGCTGTCCTCGCCGCCGAGACCAAGGCCCGTCTGGAGGACATCTACCTGCCCTACAAGAGCAAGCGGCGGACCAAGGCGCAGGCCGCGCGGGAGGCCGGGCTGGAGCCGCTGGCCGAGGCCCTGCTGTCCAATCCCGGGCTCGACCCCGAGGCGGAGGCCGCCCGCTACCTTTCCGACGCCGTCCCGGATGCCGGCGAGGCGCTCGCCGGGGCCCGCGCCATCCTGGTGGAACGTGCCACCCAGGACGCGGACCTGCTCACCGAGCAACGTGAACGGCTGTGGAAGCAGGGTCGGCTGCGGTCCCGGGTCCGGCCCGGCAAGGACGCCGAAGGGCAGAAGTTCGCCGACTACTTCGATTTCGCGCAGTCGCCTTCCGGGATGCCCTCGCACCGGGTGCTGGCCCTGCTGCGCGGAGAGAAGGAGGGGGTGCTGGAACTGACCCTGGCCGAAGCGGATCCGGCCGACGCCGAGGCCCTGGCCGCTGCCCGGGCCCGGTTCGAGGCCGCGGTGGCCGCCCGGCTCGGCGTGCGCGCCGGCGGCCGGCCCGCCGACGCATGGCTGGCGCAGACCGTGCAGCAGGCCTGGCGGCGCATCCTCGCCAAACTGTCGGTGGACCTGCGGGTCCGCCTGTACACCGAGGCGGAGGAGGAGGCCGTGCGGGTCTTCGCCGCCAATCTGCGCGATGTGCTGCTGGCTGCCCCGGCCGGCAACCGTGCCACCCTGGGCCTGGACCCGGGGCTGCGCACCGGCGTGAAGGTTGCCGTGGTGGACGGCACCGGCAAGGTCGTGGACACCGACACCGTTTATCCGCACGCCCCCGCCCGCCGCTGGGACGAAGCGCTGGGCCGGCTGGCGGACCTGGCCCGCCGGCACGCCGTCGAGCTGATCGCCATCGGCAACGGCACCGCCTCACGCGAAACGGACCGGCTCGCTGCGGAGCTGCTGCGGCTGCTGCCCGGAACCCGGCTTCAGAAGCTGGTGGTGTCCGAAGCGGGGGCCAGCGTGTACTCCGCCTCCGCCCTGGCCAGCGCGGAACTGCCGGGGCTGGACGTGTCGCTGCGCGGCGCGGTGTCCATCGCCCGCAGGCTGCAGGATCCGCTGGCCGAACTGGTCAAGATCGACCCGAAATCGATCGGTGTGGGCCAGTACCAGCACGACGTCACCCAGGCCAAGCTCGAACGTTCCCTGGACGCCGTGGTCGAGGACTGCGTCAACGCCGTCGGGGTGGACCTGAACACCGCTTCGCCCGCCCTGCTGGCCCGGGTGGCCGGCGTCGGCCCGCTGCTGAGCGGGAACATCGTCGCCTACCGCAACGAGGTCGGCCCCTTCACCCGCCGGAAGGACCTGCTCAAGGTGCCGCGGCTCGGAGCGAAGGCGTTCGAGCAGTGCGCCGGGTTCCTGCGGGTCAGCGGCGGGCCGGAGCCCCTGGACGGCTCCAGCGTGCACCCCGAGTCCTACAGTCTGGCCCGCCGCATCCTGGCCGCCGCCGGTGCCGAAATGGGCCCGTCCGGGGCCGAGCTGGCCGGGCTGGACCCGGCGGCGTTCGTCGACGACACCTTCGGGCTGCCCACCGTGCTGGACGTGATGGCCGAACTGCGCAAACCGGGCCGGGATCCGCGCCCGGCGTTCAGGACCGCCGAATTCTCCGACGGCATTGAAAAGATCTCGGATCTGCAGCCAGGAATGGTGCTCGACGGTGTGGTCACCAACGTGGCCGCGTTCGGCGCGTTCGTGGACGTGGGCGTGCACCAGGACGGACTGGTCCACATCTCCGCGATGTCACACAGCTTTGTCTCGGATCCCCGGGAAGTGGTCAAATCCGGGCAGGTCGTCAAGGTGAAGGTCCTGGAGGCGGATCCGGAGCGCAGGCGCATCTCCCTGACCCTGCGGCTGGACGACGACGCCGCGCCGGGCGGCAATCCGCGCGGCGGACGCGAGGGGCAGCGGGCGGACAGCCGCCGGCCCGGCGCGGGCGCAGCCGCCAGCAACGGGAAAGGCCGGAACCGGGACGGCAAGACCACGGACCGTAGCGCCACGGCGGGCGCCGGCAGGGAAGCCCGCCAGCCTGCCGGCCGCGGCGGGCAGCCGGCCCGGCAGGGAGGAAAAGCGCCGCGCACACCGGGCAGTGCAGGACGGCCGGAGCCGCAGGGCGCCATGGCCGAGGCGCTGCGCCGGGCGGGGCTGGCCTAGAGGCATTCAGCGCCGGTCCCCGGGCAGCCGGTCAGCCCGGGGACCGGGCTGGCCGGCACAGCAAGGCCGATTGGCAGCCGGGGGGACAGGCTCAGCGCCCGGGCTCCTCATCCGCCGCGTCCGGATCCAGCAGCGCTTCCTCCGGGGCACCGGGGCCGGCCGCGCCGTCGCGCGCTTCGTCGCCGATGTAGGCGGCGGGAACGGTGCCGCCGGCATGGGTGCCCTGTTGCTCACGGATGTTGCCGGCGTGGCGGTCAGTGCCCGGGCCGTCGCCCGGCCGGGGGGCCTCCGGGTCGTGCTGCTCTCCGACAAGCCGCGGTTCGCCGGTGGCCTCGGGGACCCGGATGCTGGGGCCCAGCGGATCGGCGGCGTCGCTCTTCGGGCCGGTGGATTCATTGCTCACGAAAGAAGTCCTTCCTGCAGAGTGCTTCGACCCTAGCAGCGCAGCGTGCCGCCGGTGGAAGCTCCAAGCGTCATATGTCCGCGGCCGCCGCCCAGCGTCAGTCCCGGTCCAGCAGCCTGCCGAGCAGGCTCGCATCCAGTTTCTCCAGCAGTTCACGGGGATCGCCGTAAACTTCCTCCGCGCCGGCCTCACGCAGCTCCGCCTCGCTGGTGCCGCCGCAGGTCAGGCCGATGGTCGGGATGCCGAGCTCGGCGGAAGCATGCACGTCCCAGACCGAATCGCCGACGAAGACGGTGTCCTCGGCAGCCAGCTCAGCTGCCTCCAGAGCCGCCTGCAGGATGTCGGGGGAGGGCTTGGACTCCTCGGCGTCGCCCGAACTGGTGGCGGCGGTGATGGCGGAATCGGCGTCGATCACCTCGCGCAGCACCTTCAGCTCCGGCTTGGACGCCGAGGAGGCAAGCACGACGACGAGCTCGCGGTCCGCGCACTCACGGACGAGCTCCCGGGCGCCGTCGAAGCTGCGCAGCGACGGCCACCAAGTGGAGAACACCGCGCCGTGCGTCGCGTCGAGCTCCTCGTCCTGGCCGGCGTCGCGGTCCTCTCCGAGCAGATGCGCCACCAGCTTGTCTCCGCCCATGCCGATCGCCCGGTGGATGGCGGACATGGGCACGTCATGGTCGTACCGGCGGAAGGCCTGCCACCAGGCGACCGCGTGCAGGTAATTCGAATCGACCAGCGTACCGTCCACGTCGAAGAGGACGCCGCGCCTGCCTGAAGTTTCCGTTGCCATGCCTACCTGCCTTCGTTGCCGCCGGGGTGGTTCCCGGTTTCCGAGTCTAGTGCCCGCCCAGCCGGGCCGGCCGGTCCGAGGAAGGCGTGAAGCTGTGCCTCCAGGAGGGACGTTTCCAACAGGTCACACTCCCACACGGTGAAGGATTCCCAGCCCTGCGCCGCCAGCGCCTGGACCGCAGCCTCGTCCCGTGCCACGGTACGGGCGCGTTTCCCGGCCCAGAACGCGGCGTTGGTACCTGGCGCCGCCCGTCCCGCCCGGCAGGTGTGTGAATGCCAGAAGCACCCGTTGACGAAGATGACCTTGCGCCGGCCGGCGAAGACCAGGTCCGGGCGGCCGGGCAGCTTCCCTCCGCGCGCGGCGCCGTGCAGCCGGAACCGGTAGCCGGCGGCGTGCAGCAGCCGGCGCACCAGCAGCTCGGGTTTGGTGTCCCGGCCGCGGATCCGCGCCATGTTGCGGCTGCGCTGCTCCGGGGAGACGGTGTCCATGGTTCCAGCCTAGAGTGGCTCCGCGCGGCGCGGTGAAGCCCGCGGCTCTGGTGCATGCCGGGCTGCCCTGCTTTGGTAGAAGGTGATCTGCGAAAGGACACGGCGGATGGCGCACATTCGGATACTGGGCACCGGCGCAACGATCGCTTCCACGGCCGGCGACGACGGCGCCGCGGTGGCCGCCGGGGTCGAGCCGGGCACCCGGGAGGACCCGGAGACGGGGCTGGCCGGCCGGCACACGGTTTCCACCCGGCAGGTCGGCACCGCCGGACGGATGCCGCGCCTGGCCGATCTGCGCCGGGTGGTGCTGGCCGCCGTCGCAGCCTTGGAGGAGCCCCGGGTCGACGGCGCCGTGGTCACCTATCCGTCCGCCGGGATCGCCGAGGCGGCGTTCCTGCTCGACCTGGTGCTGGCCTCCCCCAAGCCGGTGGTGTTCACCGGGGCGCGGCGGGCACCGGGCAGGCCGGGCGCGGACGGGCTGCGGAACCTTGCCGAGGCGGTGGAGGCAGCGGCGGCCGAGGAGCTGCACGGCGCCGGTGTCCTGATCGCGATGGGCGGGACTGTCCGGACGGCACGCGGCGCGTTCATGGGCCCGCCGATCCGGGGCGGGACCGAGGTCGGGCGTTTCCTGGGTGACCGCCTCCACGTGACCGCCCGGCCGGTGCGGTCCGCTCCGCTGCCGGTGCCCTCCGATGACTTTGACCGGGCCCGGGTCGATATCGTCGACTGCCCGCTGGGTGCCGACACCTCGTTGCTGCGGCATGCGGCGGGGGCGGCGGACGCCGTGGTGCTCACGGGCTCGCAGCTGGCGGAACCGTCCGAGGATCTTGTGGCCGCCGTCCAGGACGCCGTGACCGCCGGATGCCCGGTGATGCTCAGCAGCTGGTGCTCCTCATTGGTGCTTCCCGGGTATGGGGAGCTCGTGGCGCCGGAGCTCGTCGCGGCCGGCGGCATGCCCTCCGGTGGGCTGGGGGCCGCCCAGGTGCGGATGCTGGCCGCGCTGCTGACGTCGGCGCCGGCCGCGCACGAGGAGATCCGCCGGGCCCTCACCACAGGCGGAGCCTGAACGCCAGTAGGGAAGGGTGATTCCTACGCATTTTTCCGACTACGGGTTTTCTGCTCCCTAAGTGAGCTTATGATTGACCCTACCGTTGGTACCCCTTACAAGGAGGTAAGAAAAATGTCGGGCTACTTCAAGCTGGTGGACGCCCATGACGGCGCCTACCGGATCAAGCTGATTTCCGGCGAGGGTGCCCTGATGGCCGTATCGGCGATGTTCCCCACAAAGCAGGCTGCCGTTGCCGGCATCGAGGCCCTCCGGGAGATTGCCGGGACCGGCCCGGTTGTCGATCAAAGCAGCGACGTCGACGTCCTGGCCGAAGCACGGCGCAAGGGCCCGGCCAAGGCCTCCTAGGAGACCGGCCCCGCCTCATAAACGGAGCCTGCCGATCCGCCCAGTGGGCGGGGAGGCAGGCTCCATTTATTGTGTCTGTCGGTCCGGCGCAGTCGGGTCAGGTCTGGTCTTCGCCGCCCTCAGCCGGCTCCTCGGGATGTTCCCGCTCCTGGGTGGGACCCGCTTCCGTTTCACCCTCGGCGGGTTCTTCGGGCCGGGTGCGGATCTTGTCGTCCGGGTCCGGATTGGATGTTCCGGTCTCACTCATGGGTCTCTCCAGTCGTTGGTGGTTCCTCCTGGCGCAGGCCCGCGATCGGCGCGCCCGTACCTGCCAGTCTAGGAACCGGCAGCGGCGGAGGACAGGGGCGGGGGCGCTGCCGGCCGGAACCGGGCCGCGGAGGCAGCCCTAGGCAGCGGGAGCAGTCCTTGGGTAGCGTGTGCCGCGTGCACCCTACAGACGCAGATGTCATCGTGGTCGGCGCAGGCCTGGCGGGCCTGGTCGCCACCGCAGAGCTGATCGACGCCGGCCGGCGGGTCCTCCTTGTGGAGCAGGAGGGCGGGCAATCGCTGGGCGGGCAGGCATGGTGGTCCTTCGGCGGGCTCTTCCTGGTCAATTCTCCCGAGCAGCGGCGCCTGAGGGTGAAGGACTCGGTGGAGCTGGCCTGGCAGGACTGGCTGGGCACCGCCGGCTTCGACCGTCCCGAGGACTACTGGCCGCGCCGCTGGGCTGAGGCCTACGTGAACTTCGCCGCGGGAGAGAAGCGGTCCTGGCTGCAGCAGATGGGCCACCGGTTCTTCCCCGTCGTCGGCTGGGCCGAGCGCGGCGGATACGGCGCCACCGGCCCCGGCAACTCGGTACCGCGGTTCCACATCACCTGGGGCACCGGTCCGGGCGTCACCGCCCCCTTCGAGGCGAAGCTGCGCGAGGGCATTGAGCGGGGACTGGTCCGGACCGCCTTCCGGCACCGGATGGAGGCGCTGACCACCGCAGGCGGCGCGGTTACGGGGGTCACCGGCAGCATCCTTGAGCCGACGACGGCGCCGCGCGGCACCGCCTCGCCCCGCACCGCCGTCGGGCAGTTCGAATTCTCCGCGCCGGCGGTGGTGGTGACCACCGGCGGGATCGGCGGCAGCCATGAGCTGGTGCGTGCCGCCTGGCCGGACCGGCTGGGCACTCCGCCGGGCCGCATGCTCAGCGGCGTTCCCGAACACGTGGACGGGCGGGGCATCGCAGCGGCCGGCGAAGCCGGCGGCAGGGTGATCAACCCGGACCGCATGTGGCACTACGTCGAGGGCATCCGCAACTGGAATCCGGTCTGGGCCAACCATGGAATCCGAATCCTGCCGGGCCCCTCATCGCTCTGGCTCGACGCCGCCGGGAACCGGCTGCCCGTCCCGTTGTTCCCCGGATTCGACACCCTGGGCACCCTCGCGCATCTGCGCGCCACCGGCCATGACTACAGCTGGTTCGTGCTGAACAAGGCCATCATCCGGAAGGAGTTCGCGCTCTCGGGCTCCGAGCAGAATCCGGACCTGACCGGCAAGTCGATCCGTGACGTGCTCAAGCGGGCCACGGCCGGAGTGCCGGACCCGGTCCAGGCCTTCCTGGACCACGGGGAGGACTTCATCTCCGCCGACAGTCTCGAGGAACTGGTGGCCGGCATGAACGCCTTGGCCAAGGAAGACACCGGAGGGCAGGCTCCGGTGCTGTCCGCCGAAGCGCTCCGACAGGAGATCGAGGCGCGGGACCGGGAAGTGGGCAACCGGTTCAGCAAAGACGCCCAGGTCACCGCCATACACGGGGCCCGCAGCTATCTGGGCGACAAACTGATCCGCACCGCCCCGCCCCACCGGATTCTGAATCCGAAGGCGGGACCGTTGATCGCGGTGCGGCTCTCGGTGCTGACCCGCAAGAGCCTCGGGGGGCTGGAGACCGACCTCGAGTCCCGCGTCCTGGGACCGGCCGGGCAGCCGGTCCCAGGCCTGTTCGCCGCTGGCGAGGCGGCGGGGTTCGGCGGTGGAGGCATGCACGGCTACCGGTCCCTGGAAGGGACGTTCCTGGGCGGGTGCCTGTTCAGCGGCCGCTCGGCGGGGCGGGCGGCGGCAGGATAGGGGCGGGACCGTCCGGGAGCCTCTTGGAGGGGTGGCGGGCAGCCGGTCACGCGAGGCCGCCCGGAGGCACACCCCGGCCGGGGCGGGCAGGCCCTCAACGTTTAAACGGCGGGGCCGGATGCCCCTGTGGCATCCGGCCCCGCGCTGCACCGCGCTCAGGCAGCGAACTTCCTGGCCTGGCGGTAGGCCTTGCTGGCCGTGAAGAACTCGTTGGAGGGCTTCAGGAACAGCAGGACGGCGGCAGCCACGAAGGTGGCGATGGACAGCAGGCCGGTCAGGCCGGCGAGCGGTCCGGCGAGGAAGAGGCCGCCCAGCAGGCCGGTCAGCGACAGGACGGCAAAAACCGTGAGGACGATCCGCGCCCAGTTCTGTCCCTGCCGGGCCAGAGCGGCCAGTGCGATCCTGATGGCGGTGCCGAAGATGAATCCGCCGGCCGCGGCTCCGGTCACCACGGCCCCGCCGGACATTTCGTTGAAGTAGTCCAGGGTCAGGAAATAGTTGAGGATGTTCAGCACTGACGAGGCGATGACCAGCCAGAAGGCCAGCTCAACCGTGCGCGGCCGGGCCGGCTCGGCGGCGGGGGCCTGCGGCATGCCGGCGTAGGGATTCCCGCCGTAGTTGTAGCTGCTTCCCGGGGCGCCCGGGTAGCCGCCGGCCCCCGGAGCGCCGGGGTTGTTCCCGGCAGCGGGGCCGGGCTGGTTGGTGTTGGACTGCATAGGTTCGCTCATGCTGGTTCCCCCTCTGATACGGCATGCCTGTGTACGAGTGCGGGTGCCCCATCAAGGGACACCCGCAGTCAGCGTAGCCGGATTTTCGGAGATTGGCAGCTACCTTAGTAAGCGCCGAATTTCCGTGCCTGCCGGAAGGCCTTCTTCCGGGTGAAGTACTCATTCGCGGGCTTCAGGAACAGCAGGACCACCGCCGCCACCGTGGCCAGGATCGAGAGCAGGGTCAGGATGCCCACCGCCGGGCCCGCCGAGAAGATCCCGATCAGCCCGAAGAGGGAGAACGCCGCGAACACGGTGACCACGATGCGTGCCCAGTTGTATCCGGCGCGCACCAGGAAGGCCAGGGCCACGCTCACCGCGAGGCTGAAGAGGCTGCCCAGGACGGCGCCGACCGTGGCGCCGGCGATCGTGGCGGAGAGGTAGGTCTGGTCAACGCTCAGGCCGGCGTCGCGTGCCGTCTGCTCCACCAGGTCCAGATACTCAGGCGAGTTGAAGTAGGAGATGGTGAACGGCAGTGCGATCAGCCCCAGCACGGCAGTGGCGATCAGCAGCCAGAAAGCCAGGTCGACTTCCTTGGGCCGCGCCGGATCCTGTGCGGGGGCCATCTGCCCGTAGGGGTTGCCCGGGTAGGCGTAGCCGCCCTGGGGCTGGCCCGGCTGGTTGCCCGGGTAGGCGTAACCGCCGGGCTGCTGGCCGGGCTGGCCTGCTCCGGGGTTGCTGCTGGTGCCGCCCTGCACTGCGTTGTAGTCCGGCTGGCCTGGTTCAGTCATGTTCGGTGACCCCCTGGGTTAGGCGTCCGATGCCCGCACCGGACGCTGTGGTGCCGCCCTCCGTGGAGGTGGGCGGATGCTCTGCTGCCAGCCTAGCCGGGGCGGGCGCGCGGCGGATCCGCTTTACGACGGATGCCGCGCGCCGCGGCCTCTCCGTCGCAGGGCGGGGATTACCGTCCGGAACGGCGGACGTCGTCCGCCAGATCCGCCAGGGGCGGATAGGAGGACTGCGCCCCGTGTCCGGTTGCCGCGAGGGCGCCCGCCCGGGCCGCCACCGCCGCAGCAGCGTGCAGGTCCGCGCCTGCGGCGAGGCAGGCACCCAGCGCTGCGGTGAAGGCATCGCCGCAGCCGGTGGTGTCAACTGCGGCCACCGGAACCGGAGGGACGGAACGCACCCGGGAGCCGGCGTCGGCGTCCGCGTCCAGCACCACGGCGCCGTCTGCGCCGAGGGTGACGACGGCGCGGCGCACCCCCAGCCGGGTCAGCGCCTCCAGCGTGCCGGGCCAGTCGGCGTCGGGCAGGCCGGTCACCTGTGCCGCCTCGTGGCGGTTCACCAGCAGCACGCTGGTGTCCGCCAGCAGCTCCGCCGGCACATCGCGGTAGGGCGAGAGGTTCAGGAGCACCGGAACCCCGGCGGCGCGGGCCTGCCGGGCCGCGGCCTGCACGGTGGGCAGCGGCACCTCCAGGCTCAGGCAGAGCACGGCCGCCGCCTCGAACAGGTCCGCCGGCAGGTCCGAGGGTGCCAGGGTGCCGTTGGCGCCGGGGGAGACGATGATCGTGTTCTCCCCGGCGGAGTCGACCACGATCATCGCGGTTCCGGTGGCCGTGCCGCTGCGGCGCAGCACGCTGGAGGCGTCCACACCGGCGGTCGTGGCGGCCCGGACCAGCAGCTCGCCGTGCGGGTCGGCGCCGACCGCTCCGAAGAGGACGACGTCGGCGCCCAGGACGGCGGCGGCCGCGGCCTGGTTGGCGCTCTTGCCGCCGGGCACGATGACCAGTTCGGAGCCGGCCAGGGTCTCCCCGGGCTGCGGAAAACGTTCGGTGCGGACGGTGAGGTCGGCGTTCAGGGAGCCGACGACGACGACGCGGGAGGCCACAGCGGTCACGGTTCCACCTCTCCGATGCGCTCCAGCGCATCCACGATCAGGTTCCAGAACCGCTCATGGTCCAGGTCCACGGCGACCGAGGTGGTGCAGCCCGCGGGAGCGGGGGCACGGAAGTCGGCAACCGTCATGCCCAGGGTGCGGGTGCCGGTGAGTTCCACGTCCAGCGGAGCCCGGCGGGTGGTCATTACGGCCCGGTCGATCACGTAGGCCACGGCGCAGGGATCATGGACCGGCGGGTGGTCGAAACCCTGCGCGTCCTGGTAGGCCTTCTCGAAGAAGGCCAGCAGCTCGCCCACGAAGCGGGCCGGTGCGGTGCCGACGGCGGCGATGCGCTCCACGACGTCGGGCGTGGCCAGCGCCTGGTGGGTCAGGTCCAGGCCGACCATGGTCAGCGGCCAGGACTCGTTGAAGACGATATGCGCGGCTTCGGGATCGATGATGATGTTGAACTCGGCCACCGCGGACCAGTTGCCCGTGTGGTAGCCGCCGCCCATCAGCACGACCTCCTTCACCCGTTCCGCGAGGCGCGGTTCCTTCCGTACGGCCAGGGCGATGTTGGTCAGCCCGCCGGTGGGCACCAGGGTGACGGTGCCCGGCTCGTGCGACATCACGGTCTCGATGATCAGGTCGACGGCGTGCCGGGGGTCCAGGTCGATTGCCGGTTCGGGCAGCACCGGGCCGTCGAGGCCCGAGTCGCCGTGGATGCCGGGCGCGGTTTCGATGGTCCGGACCAGGGGCCGGGCGCAGCCGGCGGCGAAGGGCACACCGGTGATGCCGGCGACGCGGGCCACCGAGAGGGCGTTGCGGGTGACCTTGTCCAGGGTCTGGTTGCCGACGACGGTGGTGACGGCCAGCAGCTCGATCTCCGGGTTCCCGTGGGCCAGCAGCAGGGCGATGGCGTCGTCGTGGCCGGGATCGCAGTCGAGGATGATTTTGGAGGGCATTACCTGGGTGCTCGTGTCTTTCCCTCGAACAGCAGCTCGAGTTTATGGTGCAGGTTCAGCCGGACGGCCGGCCATTCCGAGGCGATGATGGAGAAGACCACGGTGTCCCGCAGGCTTCCGTCGGCGCCGAGTTGGTGGTTGCGCAGCACGCCGTCCTGTTTGGCGCCCAGCCGGGCGATGGCGGCGCGGGACTGCCGGTTGTGCCAGTGGGTGCGGAACTCGACCGCAATGCAGTCCAGCTCCTCGAAGGCCCGGGTGAGCAGCAGCAGTTTCGCTTCGGTGTTGATCGGGGTGCGCTGCGCGGAGGCGGCGAGCCAGGTGGAGCCGATCTCCAGCCTCCGGTTCGCGGCGTCAATGTTCATGTAGGTGGTCATCCCGCAGGCGGCGCCGGTGTCCTGCCGGCGGATCGTCCACGGTGCCATGGTGCCGGCCGCCTGCAGTGCCAGGCGGCGGTCGATTTCGGCGGGGACGTGTTCCGGTTCCGGGACGTGCGTGTACCAGGCCCGCCACAGTTCGCCGTCGCGGACCGCCTCCGCCAGGGGCGCGGCGTCGGCGCGGGCCAGCGGCTCCAGGGCGACGGTGCGGCCGGCCAGGGGCACGGGCGTGGCAAAGGCCGGAGGCGGGGGAGTCATGGCTCCATCATAGGTAGCCGCCGGCGGAAGCCGGGCACCGGGGCGATGCGTCCGCGGTCCCGGCAGCCTGCCCGCCGCACCCGTCCTGCGGCTTCCGGGAATATCCGGGCGGGGCGGCCCGTTGGAAGGAACATGCAAACGCATGAAAGCAAAGGTGGGCGGGAGAGCGGGATGACCGTTACGGGAACGGCACGGATTGCGGTGGTGACGGCGGGGCTGGGTACACCGTCGTCGTCCAGGATGCTCGCGGACCTGCTCTCGGCGGAGGCCGCCCGGCAGCTCACCGACGCCGGAACAGCAAGTCGGCGGGCACTGGAGGTGGACACCTTCGAGCTGCGCGACTTCGCGGTGGACATCGCGAATGCGATGGTCTCGGGCTTCGCGCCGCCCCGGCTGGAGGAGGCGATCCGGTCCGTCGTCCGTGCGGACGCGCTCATCGCCGTGACCCCGGTCTTCACCGCGTCCATGAGCGGGCTCTTCAAATCCTTCTTCGACGTCCTCGACAACAAGGCGCTCCAGGGCAAACCGGTGCTCATCGGAGCCACCGGCGGAAGCGCCCGGCACTCCATGGTGCTGGACTTCGCGCTGCGGCCGATGTTCGGCTACCTGCGCACACGGCTGATGCCGACGGCGGTCTTCGCCGCCCCGGAGGACTGGGCCGGCGGATCCGGGGCCGATGGCAGCACCGCCTTGGACGACCGGGTACGAAGGGCGGCAGGAGAGCTCGCAGCAGAGCTTTCCGCGGTCCGGGGCGGGCAGCCCGTGGCCTGGCAGGAGGGCCCGAAGACCGAGGACACGGATCAGGGCGCGGAAGCGGGGCCGCGTCCCGCCGTCAGCCTCGATCCGGGGACCGACCCCTGGCAATCGCTGCCGTTCGAGCAGCTGCTGGCCCGAACCCAACGCTGAGCCGGACCGGCACGCAGGCTAGGTGCCGGCCGCGGCAAAAACCTCACGAATGACGGACAGCGGGCTGCGGTTGCCCAGCAAAACCGCCAACAACAGTCTGCTCCTGTGGCCGCCCAGGAAACCCGAATCGATCAGCCCGCCCCCGAGCAGGTCCTGCTCGCTGCCGGGAAAGCCGTATGTCCGGCGGAAGATCGGACCGGCGGACGCACGGGACGCCAGGACCACCGGCAGCTGAGCCGCGGCCAGGTCCTTGGCAGCCTCCGCCCACGCCTTGGACACATGGCCGGCTCCGAAGCCCTGCACGACGACCCCGGCGAATCCCAGGTCCGGCAGCGCACGAAGGATCCGCCCGTCGTCGCCCAGGCTGAAGGGCACCAGGGCAACCGGAGGGTGGGCCGCCGGCAAACCGAGCCGGGGAAGCGGTGCCGCCGGGCGGGCCGCCAACCGGACGTTGCCCTCGCTGACCAGGCCCAGTGGCCCGAACCCGGGGGACGTGAAGGCCGACACGCTGGCGCTGTGCGCCTTGGCCACGTGTGCAGCGCCGTGGAGTTCGCCGGCAAAGCAGACCAGCACGCCAAGCCCGCGCACCGAGGCTGATGCCGCCGCAGCGATGGCATCAGCGACGTTGCCCGGCCCATCGGCAGACGGTGCCGAGGCCGCCTTCATGGCACCGGTGACGAGCAGTGGCGCCTCCGCGTCCCAGGTCAGGTGCAGGGCCCAGGCCACGTCCTCCAGCGCATCCGTTCCGGTGGACAGCACAATGCCGTCCACGCCGTCCCGCACGAGCGAGGCGCAGAACCGGGCGACGTCGGCGATGCGGTCCAGGGTCAGTTCCACCGAAGGCAGCAGGTCCAGGCTGTGCGCCTCGATGCTGATATCTTCGGCTATCGGCACGGCAGCCAGCTGGCCGGCGGCTCCGAGGCTGGGAACGGCTCCTTTGCCGGTGGCGGAAGTGCTGGAGATGGTGCCGCCGAGGGAGCAGTAAGCGATCCTGGTCACTTGGCCCCGCCTTGGCTTGATTCTGCTGCCGTGGAGCCGTCCAGGTCGAACCGTCCGGTGCCGGCGAGCTGGTCCAGGATCCCGCACAGCAGGGCGATTTTTCCCGGCAGGGCGTCGAGGTCGACATACTCGTCGGCAGTGCAGATTCCGCCGCCGTCGGCGCCGAGCCCGTCCACGGTGGGTATGCCCATGGCAGCGGTGAAGTTGCCGTCGGAGCCGCCGCGGGTGGTGACGAACCGGACCGGCAGCCCGATGCTTGTTCCGGCCCGCCGTACCGCGTCCTGCAGCGGAGCCAGGGGCAGGTCATCAGGGTAGGCCGGGCGGGTGATTCCGCCCCTGACGCGGGCTTCGACGCCGGGCACGACCGGGCGGGAGGAGACCTTGGCGATGTGCTCAAGGAGCCGGGCCGCGTCCGGGCCGGTGGCGGCACGAAGGTCGATGTTGAGCTCCGCGTGGGCCGGAACCACTTGGCGTGCCGTTCCCGCGTGCAGTTCTCCCACATTCAGGATCCGGCCCCCGGGCCGGTCGCTCGCGGACTCCAGGGCGATGGCCATGTGCGCTGCGGCGATGAGGGCGCTGGCGCCCGGGTCGTCCGAGGAAGCGTGGGAGTTGCGTCCGGACACGCTGATGCGCAGGGCCCCGACAGCGCCGCGCCGTCCGACAAGTGAGCCGTCCGCCCGCCCGGGTTCCATGACCAGGGCGAAGTCGGCCCCGGCGGCGTGTTCCTCCACGATCCGCCGGCCGTGGATACTGCCCAGCTCCTCGTCACCGGTGGCGATGACCGTGAGCCTGCGGGGACCGTCCCAGCCGTCCCGGAAAAGGTGTTCCAAGGCGGCCAGCGCTACGACCCAGCCGCCCTTCATGTCCAGCACGCCCGGGCCCAGTGCGCGTCCGTCCTCGATCCGGAAGACGGGGCCGGGGTAGGTCCGGCCCGGCCAGACCGTGTCCAGGTGCAGCAGGAGAACGACCTGGCCGGAACCGCTTCCGGCGCGGTGTCCGACGACATGGTTGCCGCCGTCGGGGTTTTCGATGATGGTCGGAGCGAAGCCCAGCACTCGAAGCTCGGCGGCGAAGACCTCAGCCGTCGAGTCGACCTTTGCCTTGTCATCGGAGCCGCTTTCGGCGCGCACGTACCGTTCCAGCCGGGCGGCCAGCTCGGCTTCGCGCAGCGCCCAGGAATGGCGGACGGCGGACAGATGCACAGTTATCTCCTTCGGTGCCGGCCGCAGCCGGGGCGTGGTTTGTCAGGCCCGGCGGGAAGGGCGGTGGGGACTGAACTCCGCAGCGATTGAGGGGACCGCCTCCCGGAGCAGGGCGGCTACGGCCTCAGCCCTGGTGGTCAGCCGGGATCCGCGCACCGTGGCCATGACCACCGGGATGTCGGCAAACGTGCCTTCGAGCTCCAACGCCACGACCCGGCCGCCGTCGTAGGTGAGGTCGTGAACGGGGCGCTGGTTCAGGACCGAGTATCCGAGCCCTGCCGCGACCATCGAGCGGACCGTCTCGAAGTTTGGGCTGCTGAACGCGATCCGGGGGCTGATTCCGCTGTTTTCGGCGATGTCCAGGAAGTACCGGCCGGGAAAGGGGATGTCGAGCAGGATCATCCGGTCTTCCGCGAGTTCCTGCAGGGTGATGCGGCGTCGCGGCGTCCGCCGGGCCAGGCGGTGGCGCTCGCCGACGATGACGTAGGGAGGGGACACGGCCAGCTGCTCAGTGGCGATCATTCCCGGAACTTCGCTCTCGTAGGTGAGCGCGACTTCGGCTTCGCCGGTCAGCAGGGACTCGAAGACTTCGGCCTTTTCTCCCTCGACAACCCGAATGGACAGCAGCGGATACTGTTCGGCCACCCGTTCCAGGATGCGGGGCAGGTAGAAAGGGCTGAGGGTGTGGTAGCAGGCGAGCTTGACCTCGCCTTCCACACTCTCGCCGAGTCCGCCGGCCAGGGAGAGGATGTCGTTGGCTCGGGCAAGCAGGTCCCGTGCCTGCAGCACGAACTCCCTGCCCGCCGGGGTCAGCGTGAGTCCGCGGGCATGGTGCCGGATGAACAGCTGGACCTTCACATGGCGTTCCAGCTGGGCGATGGCGTTCGAGACGGCGGACTGGGAGGCATGCATGGCACGCGCCGTCGCCGTCATGCTCCCGGTCTCCGCTGCTATCGAGAAGTAGCGCAGCTGTGTCAGCGTGAACCCCGGGTCATCCTGGGTGCCCCGCTGCGGTGCTCCTGCGTCCTCCGAGCCGATCATCCGAACACGTCCCCCTATACCTGGTTCTCGGACTCCAACTGGCTGCTGACCAGTGCATATGCCTCCCGGGGATCATATGCCCTGTCCCGGTAGGCAGCTGCCTGGGGCAACCAGCGGGCGGTCAGGTCCGCCAGCTGCTCCAACGGGTGCCCGTGCCAGTCCACACGGACATCGACGAGCGGCCAGGAGTCGCCGGCCAGGACCATGACCCCGGCCGAACGCAGCTCACGGACCTCGCCGCCGGCGGCTTCACCTGCCTGCAGGGCATGGACCAGGCGAAGGGCCAGCGGGGCGTTCGGGTCCTGCCGGTAGCCGGCGGAGACCGCTTCAAGGACCTGCCCATGGGCGAGCATGTTGCCGGCGACGACGTGGTCGCCGGCGTCGAGCACCGCATGGTAGCCCAGCACCAGCGGGCCGCTGTAGCCCGCATGGGCTCCGGCGAAGGACATGGCGGTCAGCTGGCGGTACTCAAAGTGGGCCTCCTCGGCCTGCAGGCCGGCGAGGGCCGCCGTCGGATCCTGGCCCCGGCCGAGGCGGGCCAGCAGGCTTTCGCCCAGCCGCGGGTCGGTGATGCTCTGGGAACAGGAAATGCCGACCGCGGGATCCCAGCGCAGGCAGCGGGCTGCGACGGAAAAACTCGAGGAGGTGACCGCTGCTCCAACGGACGTGCCGTTGGAGCAGCGGGCAACAATGGAAATGGTCATTTCCGGCTAGGCCCCTGCACCGGACAGAGCCAGGTCCTTGGCGTACCGCTCGGGCAGGATGTTGTCCGAAAGCCCGGCGGCTTCCTTGACGACGTCCAGCGAGTGGTTCCAATCGAAGGAGCGGTAGAGCGCGTCCGAGTTGGCGAAGGGCGGAGACTGGGCGAAGAGCTGGAAGGTGACGCGGTGTCCGGCGTAATCGCTGTTCAGCAGGTCGCGGGCGTAGGCGAGCAGGCGGCGGCGGTCCTCCGCAACCCAGTTCTCGTTCACGCTGTAGAACTTGTTCAGCCAGGGACCGGTTTCCGGGTGCTGGAAGGACGCGTAGTCCGGGGTCAGGACCATCTGGCCGCCGCAGAGCTCACGGGCGAGGTGCATCATTTCCGGCAGCTGGCTGGAGGCCAGGATCCGGCCCGAGTACAGCAGCGACTGGTTGGGCATGTACAGGCCGCCGGGGCTGGTCTCACCCAGCTTCACCGCGGCCGTCAGGTGGGCGTGGATTCCTTCGCGGTAGCAGGCAAGCCGGGCAAGTTTCTCCTGCACGGCCGGAACCTTGTCCAGCCCGGTCTGCTTCACGTTCCACAGGGCGGTGCCGATCAGCATGTCGGCCAGACGGATGACGCGCAGGACGAAGGGGTAGGCGCTGTAGCGGTGCAGGGTCTGGCGGATGTAGGTGGCAGCCTTGGTGTGCTGGTAGAAGAACACGTCCTCCCAGGGGATCTCGACGTCGTCGAAAACCACCAGCGTGTCGACCTCGTCCACCCGGTTGGACAGCGGGTAGTCCTCGGGCTTCTGGCGGCCGGCAAAGCCCGAGCGGCAGATGAACTTAAGCCCCGGCGTATTCATGTCCAGGGAGAAGCCGAGGGCGTACTCGGAGAGCTCCGAGTTGCCCCAGTTGGCGATGGTGGGCTTCACGAAAGCCCGGTTGGCGTAGGCGGCAGCCGTCTCGTACTTGGCGCCGCGGACGATGATGCCGCGCGGGGTTTCGGCCACGGCGTGCAGAAGCATGTCCGGATCCTGCTCATGCGGCGGACGCGAGCGGTCGCCCTTGGGGTCGGTGTTGGCCGACACCTGGAAAAGGTCGGCGGTCACGGCATCGTCAAGGTGACGGCCGATGTTGTCCGCGTAGGCGGGGTTGACCTCGTTGAGGACGTCGCGGCCGTCGTACAGGGACCACATCTCACCGATGGTGGCGTCACCGACCCGGGTAACGACACCCTTGACATCGTCCAGGACGGCTTCGACCGCCCGGCGCTTGTCCAGCCAGTCCTGCTCGGAGTACGGGCGCTTGTGGGCGATCGAGTTCGTCTCCCCGTCTGCCTCATAGGTCATGATGCTGCGGGTCTTATCTTCATGCGCCATGTCATAGATGCGGGCACGGACGTCGATCGCGGGCTTGAAAACCGGGTGGTTGAGTATGTCCTCCACCTTTTCGCCATCAATCCAGATATCTCGGCCGGTATTGATGGAGTGGCGGTATTCGTCACCTGTGCGGATCATGGGGTTTCTCTCTTTCTCGGTAAAAACTGTTGCGCTGCTGATCGGTTGAAGCGGGGATCTGTTTCAGGCCGCGGGGGTATGGGAACCGAACGAGCGGGCGTGGTAGGTCATGGGCGCGGCGTCGGCGGCCCCGGGCAGGCTCTGGACCGGAGAGGCCACGAAGACGTGGTGGGTGCCGTAGCGGTGGTGGCCGATCAGCCGGCATTCGAACACGGCGGCGCTCGCGTCCAGGAGCGGCTGGGCGAGGGCTCCGGACCGCCAGGCATGGCGGGAAAAGTCGTAGGGAGCTGATCCGCCGGGAGCCTGGCCGGCGAAGGTCTGCGCGGCGTCTGCCTGGTCGGCGGCCAGCACGTTCACGGCGAGGGCGCCGTTGGCGATCACGGCCTGCGCCAGGGGGCTCTTGTCATGTACGCACACCAGCAGGCAGGGCGGATCCGCGGAGACGGAGGCCATGGCGCTGACCGTCTGGGCGAACCGGCCGGCCGGACCGTCGGTTGACACGATGGTGACTCCGGTCGCGGCCATTCCCATGGAGCGGACAAAGGAGGTGCGGGCGAGGGTTTCGTCGACCTCTGTGGTCGGGGCCGCAGAGGGAGGAAAAGTTGGTGCAAGGCTCATGATTTCATCCTCACGATCATTCTTGCAAAAATAAAGCGGATTCAAGATAAAAGAGTCATCGAAAAAAGTGTTGCAATTGGGTAGGCGGGAGGGAGCGATCGTTTCCCGGGCCCGCCTGGCCCCTGCCGCCGGCGGCAGGGACCAGGCGGAGCGCTGCTACAGCGCCTGGAGCAGGAACCGCCGGGTGACGTCCTCCGCCGGATCGGTAAAGATCTGCTCCGGCGGTCCTTCCTCCAGGATGCGGCCTTCGTGGAACACGGCGACGGTGTCGGCAACATGGCGGGCAAAGCCCAGCTCGTGTGTGACCACCATCATGGTCATGCCGTCGGCTGCCAGGGACTCCATCACGGCCAGTACCTCCCGGACGAGCTCAGGGTCAAGGGCCGACGTGGGTTCGTCGAACAGCAGCACCTGCGGCGACATCACCAACGCCCTGGCGATGGCGACGCGCTGTTGCTGTCCGCCCGAGAGCTCGGAGGGGAACGCGAAGCGGCGCTCCGTCAGTCCAACCCGCTCCAGCATGGCCTCGGCGATCTCCCGGGCCTCGGAGCGGGCCGTCCCCTTCACCCGGCGCAGGGCCAGCATCACGTTGTCGATGGTGCTGAGGTGCGGGAACAAATTGAAGGACTGGAACACCATGCCCATGGGTCGGCGCTGCAGGGCAAGACGGCCCTCCGGCAGGGGCCTGCCCCGGCCGTCAACGCCCATCCGCTCCCCGTTCAGGAGGATCTCTCCTCCGTCAGCGTGCTCGAGCAGGGCGGCCAGGCGCAGCAGGGTTGACTTGCCCGAGCCGGAGGGGCCCAGGACCGCCTTCACCTCACCGTGTCGGAGGGAGAAGTCGACGCCTTTCAGGACCTCGGTGCCGGCGTAGGCCTTGCGCAGCCCGCGCACTTCGCAGACGGCGGATCCGGTGCGGGAAACAACTGTTTGGCTCATGCGGACACACTCGCTTTTGTTTTCTTCGGCTGGGAAGTGGATCGGGAAGAGGTCCACTTGTAGCGACGTTCGACGTAGTGCTGCGCCAGCATCAGCAGACTCACGATGACCAGGTAATAGACCGCAGCCGCGGTGTAGAACTCGGCATAACGGAAGGTCCGCGTTACCTCGTCCTGAGCTGCGGTCATCAGTTCCTCCATAGCAATGACGCTCGTGAGGCTGGTGATCTGAACCTGCAGGATGATGCGGTTTCCCAGTGGGGGAAGGATGGTGCGGATGACCTGCGGCATGATGATCCAGCGGTAGGTGCCCACAGGTGCGAACCCGAGGGCCCGCCCCGCAAGCCGCTGCCCGTCGTTGACCGAGCTCAGGCCGGACCGGAACACCTCGGACATCAAGGCTGTCTCATGCACCGTCAGGGCCAGCAGCGCCGCCAGGAAGGGCGTGTACCAGGACTCGCGGAGTGCCGGAACCATCTGGGGCAGTGCATTCCAGGCCAGGATCAGCAGCAGCAGGACCGGGAGGGCCCTGAAGACCCAGGCGTAGCCGAGGGCGAAGAGACTCAGGGGCCGGAAGGAACTGCGCCGCAGCATCGCCACGCCCAGTCCCAGCACCGAGCCCAGGAACTGTGCAAGGAAGGCAAGCCCGATGGCGAGGGCTGCGCCGGACAGGTATGCCTGCGAGGTCAGGGCCTCCAGGAACAGGGAGACATCGAATTGCACGACGAGCCCCTACTTGCCGTCGGAGATGGACTCGGGGCTCAGGTTGAACTCTTCCAGGATGCCCGCGAGGGTGCCGTCGGTGCGCAGCTCATCCATGGCGGCAGTGAGTGCATCCTCCAGTTCGCTGTTTTTGTAAAGGAAGCCGGTTACCGATCCGGTGGGGAAGAACGTCGGCTCGAAATCGAGGCCGGCGCGTTCTTCGCTGAAGAAGTTGCTGGCGAAGATTTCAGTCTCGCCGGCTGCATCCGCTTTTCCGTTCATCACTGCGTTGATGGCGGTAACGGGGTCGTCGTAGCTCTGGACCGTAATGGGTTCCTTCCCGGCAGCCTCGAGATCCGCCGATACCGCCTCGACGGTGCTGGCCTGGACGGACCCGCGCTGGACAGCGACAGTCTTGCCGGCGAGGTCCTCGGGCTCCGCGTAGCTGTTCCCCTCGGGGAAGATCAGCGCCACGTTCGCTGCGAGATAGGGCAGTCCCTTCATGGTTTCCAGCCGCTCCGGGGTCAGGAAGAACGCTCCCATGGCCAGGTCGCAGCGGTCGGACTGGATAGCCGGGATCACGCCGGCGAAAGCCATGCGGGTGAAGCTGACTTCAAGGCCGAGGCGCTCAGCCAGCGCCTCGGTCAGGGACGGCTCCACGCCGGCGAACTCGCCGTCGTGCATGGAATACATGGGCGCGTAGTTCGAGTCGGAGCTGCAGACGGTCAGTTTCCCAGCCTCCGTCAGGCCGGGCAGCGAACCCTCGGTGGTGGCTTCCGCGCTGCTGCAGGACACCAGCGCGAAGGCCAGTGCGGAAACGCCCAGCGCGGCTGAAAGACGGCGTCGGTTCATTGATTCTCCTTGGTGCGCGTCCGGCTTCTGCACGGAGGCAGAAGCCGGACCTGTGGGGGGCGAATCAAGTATGGTTTGGGGCTCAAGACCAGTGCAATCGCTCTTGTCTTATAGCAGTCATCGAAAAAAATGATGCCAATGGCTCGTCCTCAGGAATTCCGCGTTTTTTGCCGAGCGGGGACAAAAAGCGGAAGTACGCGCGAAACACAGATTTAACCTGGTGACGCGGTGCCCCTAGGCCTGGAGCCGCACCAGCTTGTCCGGATTGCGCATGGTGTACACGCCCTGCACCAGCCCGTCGGCCACGCTGAGCTGGAAGACGGTGGTCACCGCGCCGTCGGCCTCGCGGAAGGCGACCGCCGGCAGCCCGTTCAGTTCCAGGAAGAACGGTTCCACCCCGGCGCCGTACTTTTCGGCCAGCCCGAGCATCAGGCGGGCCACCTTCTCCGGTCCGGTGACCGGGCGCAGCGCGGCGGTGGCCTTGCCGCCGCCGTCGGAAATCAGCACCACGTCGGGCGCGAGCACGTCCAGCAGTCCCTGGACCTGGCCGTTCGAGGCAGCAGCGAGAAACCGTGCCACCGTTGCCCGGTGCTCCGCCGGGTCCGGCGGGTTCCGCGGCACCCGGGCCTGCACCCGTGCCCGCGCCCGATGCACCAGCTGGCGTGCCGCGGGCTCACGGGTGTCCAACGCCCCGGCGATTTCCGCATAGCCGAAGCCGAACACCTCGCGCAGGAGGAAGGCCGCGCGCTCCGGCCCGGTGAGGGTCTGGAGGACGACCAGCAGGGCCGTCGAGACCTCGGCTGCGGTCAGCGCCGCAGCTTCAGGATCGGCTGCCGGCCCCCATGCCGCGTCGGAGCCGGCAGCCGCCGGACCCTGCCTTCCTGCCCCAGCACCGGTCAGCAGCGGCTCCGGCAGCCACTCGCCCGGATAGTCCTCCCGCCGCCGCTCAGCGGTGCGGACGGCGTTCAGCGCCTGCCGAGCCGCGATCCGGGCGAGGTAGGCGCGCGGATTGGCGACGTCGCCCGGCACCGCCCGCCAGCGCAGATAGGTCTCCTGGACGATGTCCTCCGCGTCCGCCACCGAGCCGGTGATGTCGTACGCCACCGCAAACAACAGCCGCCGGTGGGCAACGAAATCCTCGTCGCGGTCCGCGCCGATCAGGGGCGGCTTTCCACCGGTGCCCGCCGCGGCGCGGTCGGTCCCTTCGGCCATGAGTACGCTCCGCTTCTTTTCGCTTCGCTGCGGATCCACCGCAGGGTCATTCGGCAGATTATTTCCTTCAGGACCGCAGCCGTCCGACCATGCAGGTGCAGGCTCCGCGGCGTGTCGTCCGCGCCGACGAACTGCACGAGTCCGTCGGTACGGCCCAGGCTGATGCACTGGGCCTGGAAACCGCTGTCGTGCCGGCGCGGGGGCAGTCCTTCAAGCGCGCGGAGAATGTTCCCGGCGGCCTCCGCTCCCATCGGCATCGCCGCCGCGCAGCTCATCCGCAGATAGGCATATCCGGGATCCCCGATCACCGCGGCGTCACCGGCGCCGAACACACGGTCCTGCCCGGCAGCGCGAAGTGACGCGTCCACGCACAGGCGGCCGGCGCCGTCCACCGGCAGCGCGCTGCGGGCAGCCAGGTCCGGAACGCTGAACCCGGTGCACCACAGGACCAGGTCCGCGCCGAGCTGCCCGCGGGGATCCGTCGCGGCGGACACCGGAACCTCGGGATGCACCTGCACTCCGGACCGGCGCAGGCAGCGCAGCAGGCCGGCCCGGGAGGGCTCCGGCAGCAACCGTCCGGGGAGGGCGGAGCACCAGAGGTGGACCCGGAGCCGGGGATGGGCCCGTGCCGTCTCGGCCGCGGTCTCCAGGGCGGTCAGTCCGCCGCCCACGACGGCGACCGCCGCCCCGGCGGGCAGCGAGCGCAGGGACGTGCGCGCCGCCGCGGCGTCCGCGACGTCGGCCACCGCCAGCGCGCCCGCCGGTGCAGCCGGGCCGGTGCTGCCGACCGCGTAGAGCAGATAGTCGTAGGGCAGCGTTTCGCCCTCGGCCAGGCCGACCGTGCGCCGCCCGGCGTCGATGGCGACGGCGGTGCCCGCCACCTGGCGGACGGCCGGATGCAGCAGCCGGCCGAAGGACACGGCCACGCCTGCGCGGGTGCCGGCTGCGTACTCGTGCAGCCGGATCCGTTCGATGAACTGCCGGCGCGGATTCGCCAGCCGAACCTCCAGTCCCGGCCTGGACGCGACGGCCAGCCGGTTCGCCGCCATCACGCCCGCGTAGCCGCCGCCGAGGATGAGGACTCTGGTTTCGACGCTCATGGTCTTGGCTCCTGTCATTCGGGGCCGGCCCGCTGCCGGTCTGTCCATAGGACACCGGCCGACTCCGATTTGTGACAGCGTCCCGGCGCACGGATGATGCCGACGGATGCCTTAGCCGCCCCGGACGGCGCTGAGGCGCGTCAGCCGTCGATCGCGGCGACCGCCAGCAACGGGTAGGTGGGTGTCGCCGAGCCGCCCTCAGGCTCGATGGTCAGCGCCACCGCGTTGGCGGCGGCAAGGTTCCCGCGCAGCCACACTCCGCGCTCCCCGCCATCCTTGAACCGCGCATCGGGGATCGGAGTCTCGTCGTCTACCAGCCAGAGCTGATACTCGCTGTCGGGCTCCGGCGCCGGCAGGTCGGGGCCGACGAACAGGCCTTCGTTCCGGCTCTCGGAGAACAGCAGGGTTGCGGCGGCGCCGTCGACATCGACACTTCGGGCCTCGATGTCGGGGGCGGCGAGCAGCGCGCTGAGCCGCTCCTGCTCCGCGGCGGCGAGTTGCCCCTGTTCCTGTTCCGCGGTCCTGACACCGAGAGCCCAGCCTGCCAGGGCGATTCCCGGCACCAGCACCACGGCTGCGGCCGCAGCCAGCAGCCGGCGGGTCCGCCGCCGCCGCTCGACCAGCCCGTCCGGCACGGGCGCCGCCGCCAGCGGTTGAAGCCCGTGGGGTGCCTGCTGTCCGGGCTGCGGCCGTGTGTTCCGGATTGCGGCAAGGACCGATGCCCGCACCGCCGGCGGCGGGGCCAGGGCCGTCCCGGCTGCCAGTCCGGCGGCCGCCTCCGAGAAGCCGACGACCTCGTCACGACAGGTCCGGCAGCCAGCGAGGTGCTGTTCAAAGGCGGTGCTTTCCTCAGGGCTGAGGGCATCCACGGCGTAGAGGGCGGCCAGGTCGTGGAGGTTCCCGAAGCCCACGCCTTTGTCTTCCGGCCGGGTCATGGCTGACCGCCCAGTGCCGAACGCAGGCGGGTGAGGCCGTCGCGGATCCGGGCCTTCGCAGTGCCCAGGGGAACATCGAGACGCCGGGCCACTTCCTGGTGCGTGAAGCCCTGGTAGTAGGCCAGGGCCACCGCCTCCCGCTGGAGGGGCGTAAGGTGCCCCAGCCCCGCCCGGACCTCGTGCGTGTCCATTGTCTGCTCCACTTCCTCCCAGGTCTGGTCCGTGGGCGTTTCCGCCCGGCGCTGCTCATACGTCTGCTCCCGCTCCCGTTCCCGGGCTGCCTGGCGGATGCGGTCCACGGCCCTCCGGTGGGCCAGGGTGCAAAGCCAGGCCGGCACGGAACCGCGCGAAGCATCGAAGCGACCGGACTGCTGCCAGGCCATCAGGTAGGTCTCCTGGACCACCTCCGCGGCGAGTTCGGGGGAGCGTGTCACCCGCATCGCCAGGCCGTACACGGCGGCGGAAGTGACGTCGTAGAGGGCGGCGAAGGCCGCCTCGTCGCCCTGCCCGGAGCGGCGGACCAGGTCCTGGAGGCCGTCAGGCGTTCCCGGCTCGTGCGATGCGACGGCGGACGCCGGCACATCATGAGCGGCTGCGGGAACGGTGGGATCCGTTCGGCCGGGACGCTCCGGACGCCGGCCGAGGCTCCCGCCGGGGTCCGCTTCCGCATCAGTCATCGGCGTCCACTGCAGTCCCTTCGGCCTTGCCGCCCCGTTGGGAGGACACGGAGCGTTTCGGTCTGAACCTTGCCACAGCCGGGCTCCGGCCGCCAGCCGTCTTCAAACACCGCCGCCTCCGCCCGGCCGGGAAAAGATTTCGCCTGCAGACCCATCCGGAACGGGGACGGCTCCGAATAGCCCATGTCACCTGAACGCCGTGCACCCGCTGTGCGGCCCGACACGCTGGAGGAACCGAAAATGAACACGAAGATGCGACTGCTGGCTGTTCCGACCCTCGCGCTGGGTGCCCTGGCACTGTCCGCCACGCCGGCGCTGGCCCATGGCGAGGACTCCTGGTCAGGCCAAGCCACCCTGAATACCCTGAACAACTCGGGCACCAGCGGCCAGGCCATGGTCGAGGTACACGGCACCGAGGCGACGGTGACGGTTGATGTGGCCGGTGCGGCCGAGACTTTCATGGACGGGCCCTTCCCACACGCCCAGCACATCCATATCGGCGCCCAGGGCACCTGCCCGGGCTCCGACGCCGACACCGACGGTGATGGCGTCGTGAACACCACCGAGGGCCATCCGTTCTACGGCATGATCGGTACGTCGTTGACCACCGAGGGCGACACCAGCCCCGACTCCGCCCTGGCTGTGGAACGGTTCCCGGGCGGCTCCGCATACTCCTACGAGCGCACCTTCCAGCTTGATCCCGAAACGGCCGCCTCGCTGGAGAACGGCAGCGCGGTGATCGTGGTGCATGGCGTCGACCCCGCGCTGATGCCGACGGCAGCCGCCGAGAAGATGTCCGACCTTGACCCGACGCTGCCCGCCGCCGCGACTCTGCCGGCAGCCTGCGGCACGGTCGCGGTTTCACAGATGGGGGCCATGCCTGAAGGCGGCGCCGACACGGGTGTGGAGGTCGGCACCGATCGGGGAGTGAGCGCAGGTATGTCCGCAGCCGGCGTCGGCGCCGGCGGACTGGCCGTGGCCGCAGCAGCCGTGGTCGCCCGACGCCGCGCCCGCGCCTGAGCACTGCGCTGCCGGTGATGGGAAGAGCGTCATCATGACCGCATCCCGCGACGGCCGCCGAGCAGGGCTGATGCCCTGGGCAGCGGCCGCACTGGTTCTGCTGGCCGGGTGCGCCGCGCCGGATACCGAGGCAGGACCGTCGCAGGCCCCGCCTCCGTCGCCTGCGCCGACTGCGGGAACGTCGTCCGCTCCCGCTGTGCCGGGCCCGTCGGGTTCGACTCCTGCGGGCACGGAGGGCGCGGAGGGAGGCGAAACCGACCTTCCACCGGTGCTCCCGACAGCGGTCCCCGTCTCCCTGCGGATTCCCGTCACCGGCACAGAGTCGGATCTGCTTCAGCTGGGGCTGCGCGGGGATGGAACTCTGGAGGTGCCGCCCGAGGCGCCAGGATCCCCGGCAAGCTGGTACACCGACTCACCTGCTCCCGGAGCCCGCGGACCTGCTGTGCTGCTGGGCCACGTCAACGCCACCGGGGGTGGCCCCGGCGTGTTCGCTGACCTGCGCAGCCTGGTTCCCGGGGACCGGATCGAGATCGCCCGTGATGACGGGACCACGGCCGTCTTCCTGGTGGACCGGGGAGAACAATACGGAAAGGGCAGCTTCCCCACGCTGGAGGTGTACGGCAATACGGAGGGCTCCGAACTCCGGCTGATCACCTGCGACGGGTATGACCCGGTGACCGGGACGTTTAACGACAACTACGTCGTCTTCGCCTCGCTCGCCGGCTGACCGTGCCCGGTGAAGACGGTTCCTGACCGGTACGCTGCCGGGTCTGGCCAGCGGGCGCCGGCCGATACAGGAATGTGACAACGGCCAGGTCGGCAGGCCCGGTAGGCTCTGGCACAAAACCGGCCGGCAGGGGGAGTGATGGCACACGGGCAGGACCAGGACATACAGGATCAGCACGACGGCGCGGACAGCACCCGGGCGACGGCGGACCCGGCTGCCCGCGAAGTGGTGGCGGCGGCGTTCATCGCCGCTCTCTGCTACTTCCTGTTCACCGGGCGGGGCAGCGCCGGGGGGTGCGCCGGCGGCTATACGTCCGACGGCGGGTTCACAGACGGCCGGGGAAACCCCACGACAGCCGTTCCGCAATGCGTGCAGATCGAGTACGGGCCGCTGCCTGTCGTCATGCTTCTGGTGCTGGCCGTTGTGACTGCGGCGCTGGCCTGGATCCGGTACCGGCGGACGCGCAACCGTTCAACCAGGCCCGTTACCGCGACGGTGCTCCCGGTGCTGACGCTGATCGTCGCCCTCTTCGTGGCCGCGCAGGCGGCCTACCGGCCCGGCGACGCGGTCCAGGAGTGGGTGGAGACCGGAGTCCTGCCGCCGCCGCCTGCCCTGGCCGGGGTTACGGTGACGTACTCAGAGATGCCGCCGCCCGACCTGCCCTGAAGGCGCGTACCTGCGCCTTCGCGGATGGGAAGAACCCGCCTCGGCCGGAGGGAAGTCCCGGCCCGAAGGTCCCTGCTTCCTTCCCGGTCAGAGGGCGGATTCGGCCCCCAGAGTCTCCGCCAGCACCTCGGCCGGCTCCGGCCTGCGCTCCACCAGGGCGTACACCCGGGCCGGGGAACCGGTGCCGCCGACAATGGGCAGCGGCGCGACAATGAGCATCGCCCCTGTGGGCGGCAGCTGGGCCAGGTTCTGCAGCAGGGTCAGGCCGTACTTGTTGTTTCCCATCAGGTAGTAATGCGCCGGGAAGGGCGGATCGAAGGATCCGGCGTTGCCGGCGTCGATCCCCACCGTCTCGACGCCGAGCCCGGTGATCGGGCGCTCCTCGCCCAGCCAGCGGGCGCATTCGGCGGAGATGCCGGGGGTGTGGGAGCCGGTGTCGTCGATATTCAGGAACGCGGCCTCATCGTCGGCGAATTTGTCCCACCCGGTGCGCAGCAGCAGCCAGGCGCCGTCCGGCAGCGGCCCGTGCTCGGCCTCCCACGTCTGGATGTCCGCCACCTCCACCGTGAAGTCCGGGTCCAGTGCGGCCTGCTCGCTGAAGTCGAGGACGACGGCGGGCCCGATCAGCCGCCGCGGCGGCACCTGGGAGACATCGTCGCCGTCCCGGCCGGAAATCCAATGCGCCGGGGCGTCCAGGTGGGTGCCGATGTGCTCACCGGTGTGGATGTTGTTGTGCCGCCAGAACGGGCCGGGCTCGTTGAAGGCCGCGACCTCCTCCAACCGGAAGTCGATGAGGTTCACGAAGGGCTCGGGCAGCTTCAGCGACGGCGTGCCGCTGCTCAGCGGAGCGGTCAGGTCCAGCACCTCCAGGGCGCCGGAGGACAGCGCCTCCAGGAACGAGCCGATCAGCTGCGGTTCGGTGCCGTTCAGGCTCATGTGATCTCCTCGTGCGTTCCGGTGGGTGTGCAGGAAGAATACCCGCCGCCCGGCCATGTACCGCGCACCGGCGTCATATAGCCGTTCCCGCCCGGCGGCGGGAACGGCCTAGAGTCTTGAGGAGGAACGCTGGACGGCAGCGGCATCATCAACGGTGGAACGGAGCAGGCGTGGCGGAGCAGGGGACCGGGCAGACCGTGGCCGGCGTCATCGGACGGACGCTGGCGGAGCTGGGAATCGGACACGTGTTCGGCGTGGTGGGCAGCGGCAACTTCCACCTGACCAACGCCCTGATCCGCCACGGCGTGCCGTTCACCGCCGCCCGGCACGAGGGCGGCGCCGCCACCATGGCCGACGCCTATGCCCGGATGTCCGGCCGCCCCGCCGTTATCACCACGCACCAGGGCTGCGGCCTGACCAACGCGGCGACCGGCATCGGCGAGGCAGCCAAGTCCCGCACGCCGCTGATCGTGCTGACCGCCGACACGGCCGGCGCCGCCGTCCGTTCCAACTTCCGCATCGACCAGGACGGGCTCGCCCGCAGCCTCGGGGCCGTCCCCGAACGCATCCACAGCCCGGGCGGCGCCGTCGCCGATACGGTCCGGGCCTGGCGCACCGCCGTCAACGAGCGTCGCACCGTGGTGCTGAGCGTGCCGCTGGATGTCCAGGCCGCGCCTGCCCCGGCCGGCTCCGGGCCCGCCCCGGTGCCGACGCCGCCGCCCGCACCCCGGGTGCGCCCGGAGCCGGACGCCGTCGCCGCCCTGGCCGCCGCGCTGCGCCGGGCCCGGCGCCCCGTGTTCGTGGCCGGGCGCGGCGCCCGCGGGGCCGGGCCTGAGATCGCCGCGCTCGCCGAAAAGGCCGGCGCCCTGCTGGCCACCAGCGCCGTCGCCAACGGATTGTTCGAAGGCAGCGACTGGAACCTGGGCATTTCAGGCGGCTTCTCCTCGCCGCTGACCGCGGAGCTCATTGCCGGCGCGGACCTGATCGTCGGCTGGGGCTGCACCCTGAACATGTGGACCATGCGGCACGGGGCCCTGATCGGTCCGGGCACAACCGTGGTGCAGGTGGACGTGGAGGAACCGGCCCTGGGCGCCAACCGGCCCATCGACCTGGGCGTCCTGGGCGATTCCGCGCTGACCGCCGCCGACGTGCTGGCCGCCCTGCCGCAGCGCCCCGCGGTCAACTACCGCACCCTCGAGACAGGCCGGCGGATCGCCGACGAGGCCCGCTGGCAGCAGGTACCGGTGCAGGACATTTCCACCGCGGATCGGATCGATCCCCGGCTGCTGACCATCGAGCTGGACCGGCTGCTGCCCGGGCAGCGGATCGTCTCCATCGACTCCGGCAACTTCATGGGCTATCCCTCTACCCATCTGCGGGTGCCGGACGAGTTCGGCTTCTGCTTCACCCAGGCGTTCCAATCCGTCGGGCTCGGCCTGGCGACGGCGATCGGCGCCGCAGCGGCCCGGCCCGACCGGCTGCCGGTGCTCGGCACCGGTGACGGCGGCTTCCTGATGGGCATCTCCGAGCTGGAAACCGCGGTGCGGCTGCGCCTGCCGCTGGTGGTCATCATCTACAACGACGCCGCCTACGGGGCCGAGGTGCACCACTTCGGCACCGCCGGCAGCGACCCGGGGGACACGGTACCCATGGACACCGTGACCTTCCCGGACACGGATCTGGCCGCCGTCGCCCGCGGCTACGGAGCCGACGGCGTCACGGTGCGGTCGGTGGCCGACCTCGCCCCGGTGCAGGCCTGGCTGGACGGACCCCGCACCGCGCCGCTGGTTATCGACGCGAAGATTGCCTCCGACGGCGGCGCGTGGTGGCTGGCCGAGGCCTTCAAGGGGCACTGACCCCGCTCTTGCCGGGCCGGCCCCGGGGGCGCTGGCTGGCAGCGCCCCCGGGGCCGGCCGGTCAGTCGAGTTCTTCGAACAGGGTCAGCTGCAGGCCCTCGGGGCCGTCCAGCCGGGAGTTCAGCGACCGCCACGGTGTCTCGCGCGGCTGAGCGACCAGCTGCGCTCCGCCGTCGACCGCCGCCCGGGTGGCCGCCGCGGCGTCCTCCACCTCAAAGGCCACCCGCAGCTTGCGGCTGGGAAGGCCGCCGGCCTCCACCTCGTCGATCATGCGGACCTGTGCGGCATTGGCGATCTCCAGGGTCGCCCGGCCGGCGTCCAAAATGGTGACCTCGGCGCCGTCGCCGCCCTGATAGGCGGCCTGCTCGGGCATGCCCAGCGTGTCGCGGTAAAAGGCCAGTGCGGCGTCGTAGTCTTCGGCGGCCACCACCAGGCGCAGCTGGCGGACCGGCGGGGCGGGTGGCGTCGGGGCATTGTCACGGGAAGTGTCCATGCCGACGCAACCGCGCCCCGCGGCGGGCTATTCCTGTGCGGCCCTGCGTTACGAGCGCACCCGGTCCAGGAACATTCCGGCCCGACGGCGCAGGGCCGCGAGGCGCTCGGCGGCGGCCTGCTCCGGGTCGGTGATCAGGGCGTTGGCCGGAGGCTCCGCGACGGCGTTCTGCGCGCAGCCGAAGTCGGCGTGGATCAAGGTGCCGACGGAATCGCCGTTGCGCCCCCGGGATCCGGCGCGGCGGGCCACGTACATGAGTACGTCGTCCTCGGAGTGGATGTCCTCGCAGAGGGCGCAGATAACGCGTCGTTTCCGGCCGGCGGACGCGTCCGGGGCCCGCAGCAGGACGCCGGCGGGTGCCCCCGACGCCGGGTCCTCCACCACGAGGTAGGCGCGCAGCGGCAGCTTGGGATCAGGCCAGCCGAACACCGGCGTCGTGCTGAGGTCCGGCGCGGTGAACCCGGCGGGAAAGGTGATCGCCGCGCTTTCGGAGCGGGAGGCGTTGATGAAGCAGCGGCGCAGGGCCGTCTCGGACAGGGGGGAAAACGTGGTCATGGCAAAAGTCCTTGCAGGGTCGATGCGTCGGAGCAGCCCGGACTCCCGGCAGCCGCAGAAGGCAGCACGCGGGGAAGGGGATTAACCGACGGCCGAAAAGATTCGGCGGTGAGACAGCCGGAAGGAGCCGGCCGAAAGGAGGAAAAGGCGGAAGGCTACGCCGGCGATGCAGTGCAGGCCGTGCGGCCCACCTGCCCTTCCGTGCGCACCCGGCGCATGCAACTCATCGACACAGTGCACGAGCTTAGACCCGTCTCCGCCGCCGGCGCCACCTGCGCCGGCGGCGGGCCCGCTAGGCGGTCGCGCCGGGAGGCTCCGGAGCCTCGTCGGTGTCGGTCCAGCCCAGGTTGCGGGCCATCCGCTGCAGCAGGTCGATCAGGGTGCGGTACTCGTCGTCGCTGATGCCGACGGCGAGGTCGCTGCGGATCCGTTCGACGGCTTCCCGCAGGTTTTCCAGGGCCCGCCGGCCCAGGTCGGTCAGGCCGTATCGTTCGTCGCTGCGTTCCAGCCAGCCGCTTTCACGCAGTTCATCGATCAGTTCCACGGACGTGCCGACCTCGGCGGCGGGAAAGAAAGGACGCAGCCCGTCCACCAGCTGCTTCTCCGTGGCGGGGCCGCGTTCGAGCATGTTCATCATCTGCCACTGCCGACGGGTGACGCCGTGTTCCTCGAAGCTTGCTCCGAACTGGTCATCGACCAGCTGGTCCACAAGTTTGAGCCAGTACCCGATGGGACGTTCGTCAGCCATGTCCCCACTGTACAAACGGGAACCTGCCGTGGGAACCGTCACCGGCCGCCCGGGCGGGACGAGGGGCGGCGGGCCCGGCGCTAGTCGAAGCGGGCCTGCATGCCGCAGCGGGGGCAGGGGCCGGAGCGGGCCAGTTCCATGCATACCACGCAGACGGGCAGGCTCCCGTTGTCGTCGCGCAGCGGACGGGGCGGCATCTGCTTGCCGCAGTAGGGCACCGGACGACGGGCGCGGCGCATGGCCTGGCGCTTGCAGGGAGTGCAGAAGATATGCACCAGCTCATCCTCGTCCCGGGGAGGAGCCTCAACGGGACGGGTCAGCGTCGCTTCCATCGTGCTCATGATCTTCCACGCTAGCCCCCGCCGCCTGGCCGGATACGCCGCCCGGACGGCAAAGCAGCAGGTCAGAGGGGATGCGTCGGCATCATCGGTTAGGCGATTCACGGCCTACTGTTGGCCGGGCAACACGTGCAGCCCCTACTCCAGCAGGACCCGGATGTCTTCGGCGGTGAGGGCGGAGCTGAAGGCGGCGCCGTCGTCGTCCATCACCGAGCTGAACAGCTGGGCCTTCTGCTCCTTCAGGGCCATAACCTTTTCCTCGATGGTGCCGGCGGCGACCAGCCGGTAGACCATGACGTTCTTGTGCTGGCCGATCCGGTGCGTGCGGTCCACCGCCTGGTTCTCGGCGGCGGGGTTCCACCAGGGATCAAGCAGGAAGACGTAGTCCGCCTCGGTGAGGTTCAGTCCGAAGCCGCCGGCCTTGAGGCTGATCAGGAACACCGGGGCGGCGCCGTCCTTGAAGCGGCCGATCACCTCGCCGCGGTTCCGGGTGCTGCCGTCGAGGTAGGCGTACTCGATGCCCTGGGCCTCCAGCCGGTCCGCGGCCTTCTTCAGGAAGGAGGTGAACTGGCTGAACACCAGCGTCCGGTGGCCCTCGGCGGTGATGTCCTCGAGCTGCTCGAACAGCACATCGAGTTTGGCGGAGCCGACGTCGGCGTATTCCTCGGCGTCGATCAGGGCCGGATCCAGGCTGAGCATGCGCAGCAGGGTCAGGGAACGGAAGACGATCATGCGGTTGCGGTCCAGGTCCTGCATCAGGCCCATCAGCTTCTGCCGTTCCCGCTGCAGGTGCGCCTCGTAGATGCGCCGGTGCTTGGGGCCGAGCTCGATCTCCAGCACCTGCTCCTGCTTCTCGGGCAGGTCGGCCGCCACGGCCTCCTTGGTGCGGCGCATCAGCAGCGGCCGGATCCGGCGGCGCAGCTGCGCCAGCCGCTCCGTATCCTCGCCCTGCTCAATCCGCCGCTGGTACTCCTCGGCGAAGCGGCGGGGGGAGGGGAACAGCCCGGGTGCGGTGATCGCGAACAGCCCCCACAGCTCCATCAGGTTGTTCTCCATGGGCGTGCCGGTGATCGCCAGCTTGAACGGTGCCGGCAGGTCACGGGCGCACTGATGGGCGCGGGTGGTGCGGTTCTTGACGAACTGCGCCTCGTCGAGGATGAGTCCCTCCCACGGCTGGTTCCGGTAGGAGGCGAAGTCCAGGCGGAACACGGCATAGGAGGTGACGACGACGTCGGCGCCGGCGATCACCTCGGCCAGCGGCTTCTTCGACTTGGCGGAGGTGTCCGGCACCGCCTGCACCGTCAGCCCGGGCACGAACCGCGCGGCTTCGGCCACCCAGTTCGGGACCACGGAGGTGGGCGCGACGACCAGGAACGGCGGCCGGCCCGGGGCGTGCTGCCGGGCGTGGGCGATCAGCGCCAGGGCCTGCAGGGTCTTGCCCAGGCCCATGTCGTCGCCCAGGATGCCGCCGAGCCCGTGTTCCCAGAGGAAGGTGAGCCAGTTGAACCCCTCCTGCTGGTACGGGCGCAGCTCGGCCTTCAGCCCGGCGGGCAGCGGGACGGGCTCGACGGCGGCGCCGTCGCGTCCGGCGAGGTCCAGCAGGCCGCCCACGGCCGCCCGCCAGGCCTCGGCTTCCTCGGTTTCCTCGGCGAGCTCTTCGAATTCGGACCACAGCCCGGCCTGGTAGCGGCTGATGCCCAGCTCGCCGGTGTCCCACTCGTCGAGGGTCTGGGATTCGGCGACCAGGGCATGCAGCCGCTCGAACTCCGGCCGGTCCAGGGACAGGTAGCTGCGGTCCGGCAGGATGATCTTCGACTTGCCCTGGGCGATGGCCTTGAAGATGTCTGGAAAGGGCACCAGCCGCCCGTCGATCCGGACCATGATGTGCAGGTCGAACCAGTCCCGGCGCTCGCTCTCCACCGTGGTGACCTTCAGGGTGGCCAAGCCGGTGAGTTCCCGGTAGTCGGGGCGCTCGCCGTGCACCTCGACCAGGACGTCCTCCAGCTTCTCCAGCTTCGGCAGCAGGTGTTCGGTGAACTCGGCGGCGTCGACGCCGCGCAGGGTCCGCGGCCGGGGCGCTTCGCCGAGGACCGGGCGCACCGCCTCGATCACGTTGGCCTCGGCCGCGGTGTCACGGTATGCGCCGTCATCGGCGGCAGGCCCCGAGGCGGCCGTGAGCGGCAGCCTCTCGGCCTGCCCGCCCTGGCGGTACTCCCAGGACCAGTCCAGGGCCAGCACGTCCTCGGGCTGGAAGTGTGCGGCCAGCACCAGCCGCGGCGGCAGGATTTCGGGGAAGGCCACGGACCCGTCGCGGCTTTGCACGGGCAGCACCTGGCGCAGCCGCGGGTAGAACTTCTCCAGGAAGACCGGGGCGTCCGACGCCGGGACGCGCAGCGCCTTGGAGCCGTGCAGCAGGGCCCGGTCCTGGTCGGTCAGCAGCCGGTCCAGCGGGGCCAGCCGCAGCACGTCGTCGGGATGGTGCACGTAGACGCCGTGGTTGCCGATGGTGCCGGTCCGCTCCGGCGGATACTGCTCGCCGTCCAGTTCCAGGACCGGGTCCAGGCGCAGCGGCGCCGGCGCGCCGCCGCCGTCGTCGGCGCGCACGTCCAGGGACAGTGTGGCGCCGTCGGCCAGGAGCACCTGGACGTCTTTGCGGGTGCCGACGAACTCGATGCCCAGCCGCCGGGCCTCCCGCAGCAGCTCCCACAGCAGCGGGTTGGCGAAGTCGTCGAGGTAGAGCCAGGAATCGTTCTGGCCGAAGTAGGTCACCCCGGTGGCCCGGTGCAGGGCCGGGAACTGCGAGAACCAGCGGTGCTGGTCGGGGTCGAGTTTCAGGCCGTGGGTCTGGTAGGCGATGTTGGACCAGGCCAGGTTGTTCTTCACCCAGTTGCCGCGCTTGTTGCGCACCACCGGCCGCACGCCCAGGCGCAGCGGCGAGGCGCCCAGCGACTTCGGGGCACCCCAAATGGACGGCGAGGGCTGGGAACGGACCTCGAACTGCAGGGCCAGCGGCACGGCGGGCTCCGCGCCGGCGGGCGGGCGGCCGTCGAGCAGCCCCTGCAGGGACACCTGCCATTCCGGCATCTGGGCCTCTGGCGCCGCGGGCCGGTGCCGGGACAGCAAATGGGACGTGTTGCTCTGCATGGCGACGGCGGCCACGTGCTTGCAGTCGAAGCCCACCGGACAGCTGCAGTGGTTGTCCTGCAGCCGGTAGTCACCCTGGCGTTTGCGCTCAAGCTGGAGCAGCGTCCGGTACGGCACGGAGCCCCCGCCCTGGACCCGGGCGCGCAGCACTCCGGCGGCGGCGTCCCAGTCCAGGCCTTCGACGGCGCCGGAGCGCGCGTACGCCTGCCCGCGCTGAAAAGCCGCTCCGCCGACCACCCGGATGATGTCCTGAACATCGACAAGCGGCGGGGAGTGGACCATGCGCCCATCGTCTCACGCAGCACCGACGTTCCGGCCTGCCCCGGGGCCTGGCCGGGAGGCTGCCACGCCCGGCCGCGGGCGCGTTTCGCTTTCCGGCAGCCACCTCGCTAGCATCGACGTAACGCAGGTCACAATGGGGTGGCCTGCGTTTCTCATCATCCGTTTCTCATCGCCCCTGGTCCCGCAGGGCGCAGGCCTCGCGCACGAAGGTGTGCAGCGCTGCGGTGAACTCGGGGGCCGGCGCGGCGAGCAGCACGGAACGCACCGCGGCCGAGCGGAGCACCAGCGCCTCGCCGGTGCGGTTCCGCACCGTTACCTGGATCGTCCGCTCACCGGCATCCAGGCGGCTGGCCGCCAGCGTGGCGGTGAGCGGGGCCGCTTCCGGCGCGTCCCGTTGCGGCCCGACCGAGGAAGTGGACGGGCCGGTGCCCGCGGGGGCGTCGTCGGGCACCGGGCCGGAGGCTCCGCCGGAGACCAGCCCGGCGCCCGCGGTGACCCCCACCCACGCGGCCACGGCGAAGATGACCGCGGCGAAGGCCCTGGACACCACGCGGTCGTCCAAACGGGCGGCCACGGAGGTTGCGGCCAGGGAGCTGAGCACGGCCGTGCCGGCAAACACTGCCGTCAGCGGCCAGTCCAGGTTCAAATTCGTGATGTGGGCGGCGAACCCCGACGCCGAGTTCAGCACGATCACGGCCAGGGACGTGCCGACCGCGCGGTGGATGGGAAGGTGCAGGACCAGGGTGAGCGCGGGAATGATGAGGAACCCGCCGCCGACCCCGAGCAGCCCGGTGAGGAAACCGACGGCCAGCCCGACTGCGATGCCCTGCGCCGTCCGCCGGGGCCCCGACACCGCCGGGGCGGGCTTGGCGCGCGGCGCCAGGGCCATCCGCAGCCCGGCCAGCACCATGACCGCGGCGAACAGGAGCATCAGGACGTCCGGGTCCAGCCGCCGGCCGAGCCATGCTCCGGCCCAGGAGGCGGGAAACCCGGCCAGGCCGACGATCAGCGCCAGGGGCCAGTCGACGGCGGTGCGGGCGCGGGGAAGCACTGCGGCCAGGGCGGAGAGTCCCACGACGATCAGTGACGTGGGCACGGCTTCATGCGGGGCCAGCCCGATCAGGTAGACCAGCGCCGGGACGGCAATGATCGCGCCGCCCGCGCCCACCAGCCCGACGACGGCGCCCACCACGACGCCCACGAGGACCGCGAGCAGCAGCATGCCCATGGGGCCACGTTTCCACAGGGTGGCGTTGCGCTGGCAGGGCGGCAGCCGCGGACGGGCGCGCTTCCCTGAAGCGCGACGGCGCTCACAGCTGCCTGTGCTATCTTTGACGCGATAAATCTGATTTATTGTTGCCGCGGCCACACCAAATCAGATGTAATGGAGCGTCTGAGGGAGTATCGCCATGCCGTCGACCCGGGAACAGCTGCCGCCTCTGATCGTCATGGGTGTGCAGGGCTGCGGGAAATCCACAGCGGGTCGGGCCATCGCCCTCCGACTGGGGCTGCCCTTCATTGACGGCGATGACCTGCACAGCGTCGAGAACAAGCAGAAAATGGCCTCCGGCCAGCCCCTGGACGATGAGGATCGGCATCCGTGGCTGACCACCATCGGCCGGACGCTCGCGGACCGGCTGGCGGAAAACCAGCCGACCGTCATCGCCTGCTCCGCGCTTAAACGCCGCTACCGCGACCTCATCCGCGACCTGGCGCCCGACGTCCGCTTTGTGTATCTGCAGGGCGACCAGTCGCTGATCGCCGACCGCCTCTCGCAGCGGAACCATGAGTACATGCCCGCGGCCCTGCTGGACTCTCAGTTTGAAACCCTGGAGCCCCTGGCGCAGGATGAGGCCGGTATCCGGCTGGACATCACGCTTTCCCCCGAAGAGATCGCCGAGGCTGTCGCCTCGGCCCTCGCACCGGCCGGGCGCTGACGCGCGGCCGCATCACCCCCACCCTGATAGGACGAAGATGACCGATCTCGAGTTGAACTGGACGCTGAGCACGTCCGGACTTCTGCTCATCGCCGTGGCGGCCATTGCGCTGCTGCTGGTGCTGATCATGAAGTTCCGCGTGCATGCCTTCCTGGCGCTGATCCTGGTGTCCCTGCTGACCGCCGTGGCCACCGGCATTCCGGCCGCGGACCTGGTGCCCACCCTGCAAAGCGGCTTCGGCAGCACCCTGGCCAGCGTGGCCCTGCTGGTCGGCCTGGGCGCGATGCTCGGCCGCATGCTGGAAATTTCCGGCGGCGCCCAGGTGCTGACCGACGCGCTGATCCGCCGGTTCGGCGAGAAGCGCGCGCCGCTGGCCCTGTCCGTGGCCTCGCTGCTGTTTGGCTTCCCGATCTTCTTCGACGCCGGGCTGGTCGTCATGCTGCCGATCATCTTCGCCGTGGCACGGCGGATGGGCGGCTCCCTGCTGACCTACGCCTTCCCGGCCGCCGCCGCATTCTCCGCCATGCACATCTTTGTGCCCCCGCACCCCGGACCGGTGGCCGCCACCGGCCTGCTGGGCGCCGACGTCGGCCTGGTGCTGATCTTCGGCCTGATCGTCGCCATCCCCACCTGGTACCTGACCGGCTATCTCTTCGGCAAGTTCCTGGGCCGCAAGTTCGACATTCCTGTTCCGGCCATCCTGGCCGCCCCGAAGGGCTCGGAGCTGGACGAGTTCCGCTCCACGCCGAAGCTGGGCACCATCCTCACCCTGCTGCTGCTGCCGCTGCTCCTGATCTTCCTCAACACCGGCCTCAACATGGCCAACACCGCCGGCCTGGTCTCAACGGACGACACCTGGGTGCAGATCCTCCGCGCCCTCGGCGAGACCCCGGTGGCGCTGCTGATCACCGTGCTGCTGGGCATGTTCCTGCTCGGTGCCCGCAAGGGCAAGCCGAGCAGCCTCACCGAGATGGTCGTGGACAGCGCCCTAGGCCCGGTCTGCACCATCATCCTGATCACCGGCGCCGGCGGCATGTTCGGCGGCGTCCTGCGGGCCAGCGGCATCGGCACGGCCATCGCCGACTCGCTGGATGCCATCGGGCTGCCGGTCATCGTGGCCGGCTTCGTGATCGCCGCCGTCGTCCGGGTCGCCCAGGGCTCGGCCACCGTGGCACTGACCACGGCCGCTGCCCTCCTCACGCCCGTGGTGGCGGGCAACCCCGACTACAACTCGGTGGAGACCGCCGCGATCGTGCTTGCCCTGGCTGCCGGCTCGGTGTTCGCCAGCCACGTCAACGACTCCGGCTTCTGGCTGGTCAGCAGGTTCTTCGGCATGGACACCAAGACCACCCTGAAGACCTGGACCGTCGGCCAGGCGCTGCTGGGCGTCGTCGGCTTCGTCTTCGCGCTGGCCATCTTCCTGGTCGCCACGAACTTCTAGCCCCTGAACACACAGGAGGCGGGAACGGCTGATGCCGTTCCCGCCTCCTGGCGTTTGTCGTCCCGGCGGCCGTCGCCGGGCTGAACCCGAACGGCGGGCGGCCCGTCATGCGGGCTTTAGACGGCGGCGTCGGGCTCCGTGAAGAGCCGTGGCTCGTCCGCCCAGACGCTTTCGACCTCCGCCACGGTGCGGCGCATAATCCGGTCCATGGCTTCCCGCGCGGTGTCGGGATCGTGGCCCTGGATGGCGTAGGCGACGTCCACGTGCAGCTGCAGCGCCTCCTCGTGGGGGCGGTCGGGCATCAGCCCGTAGTCGGTGCGGCCGCGCAGCACCTCGGCGATCATTGATTCCATCCGGGTGAACATTTCGTTTCCGGAGGCCGCCAGGACCAGCGCGTGGTAACGGATATCAAGGTCGAGGAAGCGCTGCAGATCACCGGCCCGGCCGACGGCGCGCATCTGCGCGGCGACCCCCATCAGCTCCGCGGCGAGGTCCTCCGGGCAGTACCGGGCCGCGAGCTCGGCGGCGGCGGGCTCGACGGCGGAGCGCAGCTCGGTGAGTGAGCGCAGCTGGGCCCCTTTGCCGTCCGCTGCGAGCCGCCAGCGGATGACGGACGGATCGAAGACGTTCCATCCGGCTGCCGGCAGCACCCGGATGCCGACGCGCTTTACGGTCTCCACCAGCCCCAGCGACTGCAGCACCCGGACCGCTTCCCGGGCCACGGAGCGGGAGACTTGCAGCTCGGCCTCCAGCTGCTCGGAGAGCATGGTGTACCCCGGGGGCAGCTCGCCGGAGACCACCCGCCGGCCCAGGCTCTCCACCACGAGGCTGTGCAGGCGTGAGCTCATGCGGCGGCGGGGGTAGGAGTCATCCGCTCATTGTATGTAACCTGTGCCGCAGTGCCTGAGGAGCCGGTGTGTGCTGCGTGCCGCATCAGGGAAGCCGGCACCGTGGCCGGGACAGCCTACGGCTGCGGCTTCACCACCGGGAAGGCGCCGAGGTCGTGGCCTTCCTCTTCCTCGAAGAGGCTCGACGCCGGGCCCAGCAGCAGCGGATCGGGAGCGTGCGCCACCTGCGGGTCCTTGTTGGGATAGTCCACGCTGTGCAAAACGAAGCGCATCGCTTCAAGACGGGCGCGTTTCTTGTCATTGGACTTCACCACGGTCCACGGCGCGTCACCGGTGTCCGTGTAGAAGAACATCGCCTCCTTGGCCTCCGTGTAGGCGTCCCACTTGTCCAGGCTGGCCAGATCGGTGGGGGAGAGCTTCCACTGCTTGACGGGATCGGTCTCCCGGGCGGCAAAGCGGGCCAGCTGCTCCGCCCGGCTGACCGAGAACCAGAGCTTGAACAGGATCACGCCCGAGTTGACGAGCATGCGCTCCAGCTCGGGCACCTCCCGCATGAACTCCAGGTACTGCGCGGGGGTGCAGTAGCCCATGACGCGTTCGACGCCGGCGCGGTTGTACCAGGACCGGTCCATCATCACGATCTCCCCGCCGCTGGGCAGCTGAGAGATGTAGCGCTGGAAATACCACTGCGAGCTTTCCTGGGGCGTGGGCTTTTCCAGTGCCACGATCCGGGCACCGCGGGGGTTCAGGTGCTCCTCGAAACGCTTGATCGCCCCGCCCTTGCCGGCGGCGTCCCGGCCCTCGAAGATGATGAGCATTTTCTGCCCGGTCTCCTTGACCCACAGCTGCATCTTCAGCAGCTCGATCTGCAGGGCCCGCTTCTGCCGTTCGTAGGGCCGGCGTCCGAGCTTGGTGTCATACGGATAGTGCTGCCGCCATGCCTCCTCGCGCTGCCTGCTGTCCAGCTTGCGGGTCTTGGCCGTCAGCTCCTGCATCTCGTCCAGTTCGCCGGCGTAATCCAGGGCAAGCCCCTGTGAGGGCTGCGCCTCTCCGGCCTCGGGACCCTTTCCGCCGCCGCTGCCGTTCCTGGAAGGCGGTGCCGGGTCCCTGCCGTCGCTGCGGGCAGCGGCGTCCTGCGCTTCGGTGCTGGTCTTGGCCATGTCGCCTCCTTGGGGTGGCGGGTGCATCCCTAGCACCGAATCTACGTCCCCGGCGAGGGCCGGGAAAGGCCCGTTGGGCGACTGCCGCCCGAGGACCGCGCCTGTCCGCAAAGCGGTGGCCCGTGCTCCGCCCGCTTCCTAGCGTGGTGGAAAGCGGGGGGCGGCCGCCGCGCGGAGGATCCGGTGATGCACAAGGCAACGCCTTACATCGGAGCGGCACAACGGAAAGGAAGAGGCATGGGATTGATGGAGATGCAGCTGGCGCAGCAGATTGTCCGGGAGCGGGCGCAGGACGCTGAACGGCACAGGGACCGGCGCCGCCTGCTCCAGGATCGCCTGCCGGCTTCGACGCCCCACGGACAGGGCAGTACCCCGCGCCGGCAGCTGACGCTGCTGCTGGGACACCTGCTCCATTTGAGGGTCCGCCGCCTTGAGGAGAGGGGCGTCGAGCAGGCGGCAGGAGCCCGATTTGCGCGGGTGCCGGAGGGCGTGTAATGTTTTGGAAGTCGCCGCGGCCGGGACGCTGGAAAAGCGCCCGAAGCATGGCGGCCAACCCCAACAA
>NZ_JBNHIA010000011.1:0-27211 GCF_059092805.1 Arthrobacter sp. Y3222053
GCTCCATCACTACAATTATCACCGACCCCATACCGGGATCGAGGGACGCTCACCCATAGAACGCGTTCACAACGACCGTAAGAGTTACAGCTAGGCCCCGTCCGCGCAGGGTTGCCTACAGCGAGGCTGCCTGCGGGCGGCTGTCGCCGGTCTCCACGAACCGCTGGTGGAAGGACAGCGCCTCGTTCAGCAGGTGCGGGGTGTGCTTGCCGAAACTCTCCCGGCAGGCCCGGTCAAAGTAGTCCTGCAGCAGGGGCTGGAAGTCCGGGTGGGCGCACTTGTCGATGACCGTGCGGGCCCGCTGCTTGGGCGAGAGTCCGCGCAGATCCGCCAGCCCACGTTCGGTGATGACGACCATCGTGTCGTGCTCGGTGTGGTCCACATGCGAGACCATGGGCACGATGGCGGAGATCTTTCCGCCCTTGGCCGTGCTGGGCGACATGAACGTGGAGAGGAAACCGTTCCGGGCGAAGTCGCCGGAGCCGCCGATGCCGTTCATCATCGCCGTGCCCGCCACATGGGTGGAGTTGACGTTGCCGTAGAGATCAGCCTCGATCATGCCGTTCATGGCGATGCAGCCCAGCCGGCGGATCAGCTCGGGATGGTTGGAGATCTCCTGCGGGCGCAGGATGATCCGTTCCCGGTAGAAGGCGATGTTCCGGTTGAATTCCTCGATGCCGGCCGGGCTGAGCGAGAGGGCGGTGGCGGAGGCCTTCTCCAGCACCCCGTCACGGATCAGGTACAGCATGCCGTCCTGGATGACCTCCGTGAAGGCGGTCAGGCCGCGGTAGCCGCTGTCGGCCAGCCCGGCCAGCACGGCGTTGGCGATGTTCCCGACGCCGGACTGCAGCGGCAGCAGGGACTCCCCCAGCCTGCCGGCTTTGATCTCGTGCCCGAAGAAGTCCACCAGGTTGGCCGCGATCTGCTTGGAGGCCTCGTCCGGGTCGGCGAACGGCGTCAGCCGGTCGGGGGCGTCGGTGACGACGACGGCGGCGACCTTCTCCGGGTCCAGGCGCAGATACGGCTCGCCGATCCGGTCATCGGGTTCGGTCAGCATGATCGGCTTGCGGTGCGGCGGCAGGGCGGTGCCGTAGTAGACGTCGTGCATGCCGTCCATGGCTTCGGACTGCTGCAGGTTGACCTCAAGGATCACCTTGTCGGCCTGCTCCAGCCAGGTCTTGTTGTTGCCGACCGAGGAGGACGGGATCAGGCTGCCGTCCTCGTTGATGCCCACGACCTCCACGACGGCCAGGTCGATATGTCCGTAGAACCCGAACCAGGTGTGCTGGGCGACGTGGCCCAGATGGATGTCGAGGTACTCAAGTTCGCCGTCGTTGATCCGCCGGCGCATCTCGGGATCGGACTGATAGGGCAGCCGCAGCTCCATGCCTCCGGCCTTGGCCAGCACGCCGTCCAGTTCCGGCGCGGTGGACGCCCCGGTCAGCACCTTGATGCGGAACTCCTCGCCGCGGGCGTGGGCCGCCTCCATCTGCGCGGCGAGCGCCTGCGGCACCGACTTCGGGTACCCGGCGCCGGTGAATCCGCTCATCGCCACCGTCATTCCGGGCTTGATCAGCGATGCGGCCTGGTCAGCCGACATCAGCAGGTTACGGAGTCCGGGGTGGAGAATGCGGTCGTTCATGCTGGCCTTTCACGAGGTGGAACCTCCCCACCCTACCCCGGTGTGAGCACCGCCTCATAAAGCCGGTGCAGGTGCTGTGCGGCAGGCCGCGTGCCCGGCGCCGGACCTCCGCGCCCCCGCCCGGCTCAGTCAGGTGCCCCCAGCAGGGTTCGAACCTGCGACCCACCGATTAAAAGTCGGTTGCTCTGACCAGCTGAGCTATGGGGGCCGGACGGCGTGTTCCGTCCGGTTCCAGTATGCCTCCGCTGCACCGCGGCCCGCCCGCGTCCCGCCGTTCAGGTTGCTTCGCCGGCGTCTTATACGTGAAACCTACCTGCACGGGGCACGTGCCCTGTCGACGGCTGCGGCCGACGGGACAGCATGCCATGCGCAGGGGTGGCCCGGAGAGCAAAAGAGGAGCAGCCGTGGACAACTTCACCCAGCAGGAGCATCAGGGAACAGCGGGCCGCAGGACGGTCCTGGGAGCCTTGGGCGCCGCCACGCTGGCGGCAACGTTCAGTACCGTCTCTCCCGGGCACGCCGTCGGCCGGCAGCGGCCGCCGGGGCAGCTGATCGGCCCGGCGGCCGCTCCGGACGTGCACGCGATGAGCTTCAACATCCGGATGGAAAGCTCCGAGGCACGCCCGGGCCAGCCTGACTACTGGCCCGAACGCATCCCCGCCCTGCAGGCGCTGCTCCGCCTGGAGCAGCCCACGGTGTTGGGCGTGCAGGAAGCGGAGTTCCACCAGCTGGCCGCCGTCACGGACGCCCTGCCCGCAACCTATCGGATGGTCGGTTACGGCCGGGAAGGCGGCTGGCACGGAGAGCACTGCAGCATCTTTTACGACAGCGCTCGGCTGCGCCTGGTGGCGTGGAACCAGTTCTGGCTCTCCGACGCCATCGGCGTCATCGGCTCCAGGACATGGGGCAACCGGATTCCGCGTGTGGTCACTTGGGGCAGGTTCGCCGACCGCGCCACCGGCCGGGAGTTCGTTGCCGCCAACACCCACCTCGACCATGAATCGGAGAACGCGCGGGTCCGCAGCGCGCGGTTGATGGCCGAGGCCAGGACCTGGTTTGCCGGAACGCCCATGATCCTGATGGGCGACTTCAACGCCTCCGCTGCGGCGTCCCCGGTGTATTCCATCCTCGTCGGCTCCGAAACATTCCGGGACACCTGGCGGTCAGCCGGAAACCGGCTGACTCCGGCGTACGGCACCTCGCCGGGATACCGGATGCCCGCAGTCGGCGGCCGGCGCATCGACTGGATCCTGGGCACGGACGGCATTCCCGCCCGGTCCACCGGAATCAACCCGTTCCGGCACAACGGACGCTGGCCCAGCGACCATCTTCCGGTGCAGGCCCTGCTCCGCCTCTAGCCGGCCGAGCAGGACCTGCACGCGTCACGGAAGCCGGTTCGCCGCCCGACGGCGACGGATCAGGATCAACGATCCGGCGGCCAGCAGCGCCAGGGCCGCCGCAGCGGCGGTCAGGATGCCGGCGCCGACGCCGGTGTGGGCCAGGCCGCCCTGGACGGACAGATCCGCGACGTCGGCCGTTGCTTCGCCGGACGGCTCGCCCCCGCCGTCGGGCGCGGCCGGGCCGCCGTCCTCCCCTGCGCCCCCGCCGGTATTGTCGGACGGCTCCGGCGATGGCTGCGGGTCCGCCGGTTCGCCCGGCGTCGGACTGCCCGGATCCCCGGGGGAAGCGCCTGCGGCGGGGAGCACGGTGACCGCCGCGGAGGTGTTGCCCGCGGCGTCGGCGGCCCGCACCGTGACCAGCTGCCCGACGTCGGTACGCGGCAGGGCGACCCGGTGTGCGGCCCCGGCCGGAACGGACGCGGCGTCCGCTTCCGTGGACGGGCCGGTCACCGCCCACCCGGACGCGGCGAGCGTGGTGTCCCGGCGCAGCGAGACCTTGGCGACGAACTCGTCGTCTCCGGCGTCGTAGCGGGCGGCCGCACCGCGGAACCCGGGTTCGTCGTACTTCCAGGCCTCAAACGAGTCCAGGGTCGGGGAGTAGGTGTTCACGGCCATCAGCCCGGCGTCGAGGTCGAACTGGAGCAGGCGCTGGAAGCCGGTATCCCGGTCCAGCAGATCCGCCCGGGTGACCGTGGGATCGGCGGCCTGGGTGGAGCGGTAGCCCTGGTAGTCAGCCAGCATTTCCACCACCGTGCGCCCGCTCGCTCCGACGTTGGTGATGGCGTAGGCGCCGTCGCCGGCGATTTCCGTGGCGTCCACCTGCCCGCCGGTCACCGGGTCGGCGTAGCTGGTAACCACGCCGTGGTAGTGCCCGCCGAAGACCAGGAAGACGTTGTCGTTCGGCGCCACCACGGTGTTCCACATCGCGTCGCCGGTGGCGCCGTAGCGCAGCTCCACGTTGTCCCGGGCGCCGCTGGTGTGCAGGTACGAGTGGGTAGCCAGGATGACGTTGTGTCCGGGATGGGCCTGTGCCTGCGCCGACGCCCACTCCATCTGCTCCAGGGAGGGGCGGTAGGGCAGGTTGATCACCATGAACTCGACGCCCTGCGCCGTGAAGAAATCGGTGTGCGCGGAGTTGTCCCCGGGGGCCCAGGCTTCCCCGTACCAGGGCTGCTCCGAGAACATCTCCACGGGGAAGTACTCGTTGTACTTGTCGTTGTTGTAGCCCCACATGTTGTCGTGGTTGCCGGGCAGCACGCCGTTGGGGACGCCGGCCTCGTTGAGCAGGCCCACGATGCTCCGCGCCGCCGCGTACTCGCGGTTGGCGCGTTCCGCGGAGTGGTTTCCGTTCATCCAGTTCTCGACGATGTCGCCGGTCAGCGAGTTATAGGCGATCTTGCGGGCATCCTTATTGGCGATCACCCAGGTGGCCATCTGTCGGAAGACGTCCCGGAAGCCCTCGGAGTAGAACTGGGTGTCGGTCATATGGTTGACCGCGAAGTCGTAGCTGCCGGGGTTGGCGAAGGCCTGGTCGGCGACGCCCACCTCATCGAGCAGCCCGCCGGCAGTGCGCGGCCCGTCGATCACCATCACATGCCCGACGCCGTCGGTCACCGCCTCGGGCGGCAGGGCGGCGGAGAGCGTCAGGTCGCCGTCGGCGGACGGGACGGCGGCGGCGAGCTGCCGCCATTCGGCTCCCGTCCAGGCGAGCAGCTGCACCTCGTTGCGTGCTTCGCCGGTTCCCGTCCACGTGAACTCGGGCAGGTCCGCGGCGTCGGGCACCGGGATCTCGAAGCGCTGGAACGGGAAGCCGCCGTCCTCGCCGCGGGTGTCCAGCTCCTGCCGCTCCGAGCCGGTCACCTCCCGCTCGCCGTCGACGGAGAGCCCGGCCGGAACGGGGTCGGGGCTGACGCCGGCGTGGACCACCACGTCCTCATCCGGACGCAGCGGCGCGGTCCGGGTGCTCAGCTCCAGGGCCGCGTCGTCGGCGTCGGCCACGGTGATGCCGAGATCGGCGCCGTCTCCGGTGCCCCCGTCCACCTCCAGCACCGGGGTGCCGGGGACCGCGTCCGTGTCCACGGCCGCCGGGTCCGTCTCGCCCGGCAGCGGAACGGTCGGATCCACGTAGGGGGTGTCCGCCAGGACGCCAGGGGTGCGCGGGGCCATCTGGAAGTCGAGTTCATTGTCCCCGGTGTGCCGGGCGCGGGTCACCGACTCGCCCTCGTCGAAGCGGGTGTAGTTGCGCACCTCCTCCCCGAGCCGGCAGGGAGTATCGCGGTCGACGTTCACGTCGTACACGGCCACCGCATCCACCAGCGCGCCGGTGTCGTCGGTGATGTACATGCCGTATCCCTCGGTCTCGTTGAGACCCTCGGTGTAGACGGCCTGCGCCGAGTTCAGCAGGGCCGCCGGGGCGCCTGCGGCGGCCATCAGGTAGGTCTGGCCCGGTGCAAGGACGACGTTGCCCAGGTCCGGGACCTGGGCGTTGGGCCCGACGCCGGCCTGCCCGCTGCCGTAGCAGCGGAAGGCGGAGAATCCCGAAAGGTTGATGGGTTCGGTGCCGTAGTTGGCGAGCTCCACGAATTCGTCGGCGCTGCCGGCGGGGCCGGCGGCGGTGATCTCGCTGATTTTCAGGCCGGTGTGCGGAGAGGGCGCGGCGGTGGTCGGCACTGCGGCCGGGTCGTGGCTGCCGGGCGTGCGGGTGGTGGTGACGGCGAAGTCGGCGTCGTTGCTGCCGGTGTCGCCCACCCGCTGGTAGGCCTCGTCGTTGAAGGGGTTCAGTTTCGGCTCCACCGGGGCGCCGTCGGTGCAGGCGCTGTTGCGGTTGTCGTAGGCGCCCACCCGGTCCACGATTTGCTCGTCCGCGGTCAGGAGCATGAGCCCGAAATCACGGAAGTGCAGGCCGGTGGCGTAGGTGGCGTCGGCCTCCGCGGCGAGCGCGGACGCCTCGTGGGCGAAGACCCAGCTGTCGCCCGGTGCCACCACCGATCCGGCGGCCACGGAGCCGATCTGCACGTACTGGGTGCCGTTCTCCCCGCAGCGGAAGAGCTGGTAGCCGCCCATGTCCACCGGCTCGGCGCCCTGGTTGGTGATCTCGACGTACTGTTCCGCGGTGCCGGCCGAGCCGCCGTTGGTGAATTCGGTGATCCGCAGTCCGTTGTCCACTTCCCGCACCGTTCCGGTGGCCGCGTTCGGGGCGCCCACCGTCCGGGCGGCGACCACCCAGTCCTGTTCCAGGTTCCCGGTGTTGGCCACCCGCTGGTGGGATTCGTCGAGCCGGTGCTGCAGCCCGCGCTGCAGCCAGTTCCCGTTGGCGTCGGCGCAGTCCGTGGCGACATCGGCGTGGTAGAAGCCGACGGCGTCCACCCGCTGCCCGCTGCCGTCCTCGAGGAAGGCGCCGAAGCCGAACTCGTGCAGGCTGGTGTCATAGAACGCGTCGGCGGCGTAGCCGGAGCCGGCCCGGGCGGCGGTGAATTGGTCGCCGGGGGCCAGGACGGTGCCGGCGGGCACCACGGCCTGCGGCCCGTAGCCGCCGCCGGTCTGCCCGCACCGGTAGATCTTCCAGCCGGAGATGTCCATCGGCGCGGCACCGTAGTTGGTGATTTCGATGAAGTTCTTCGTTGAGTCGCGGTTGGCCTGCGTGGTGGCGCCGGCGCCGCCGTTGGCGATTTCGCTGATCAGCACGTCGGAGCCGGGCCGGATGTCGTAGCGCATCGGCACGGCCCCCTGCGCGGGAACGGCGGCGGAGGCGGCCAGCAGTCCGCCGAGGAGCAGGGCGCCGGCGGCGGTGCCGGAACGGCGCCTGCGGGCAGCGTCGGCTGGAGGTACCGGCCGGCGGGAACGGGTGGAGACCAAGGTATGCCTTTCGGGTGCGGTGCCCCGGGGTGTCCGGGGAGGCTTCCCCTCACGGGAGCCTCACCGTCGAGCCTTCCCAAGCCAGGGAAAGCCTCGTTGGCCGAAAGGTGAATCGCGGGTGAAGACTGTCCGAACGCCGCATGCCGGAGACGGCACGGTGCCGCACGCGGCGCACGGCAGGTCAGGCAGCTACCGGTGTTCCGGGGAGCACGAAGGCGGTGGCGGTTCCGGGGTCGATCTCGGTCAACCCGGCGTCGACGATCAGCGGGCCGTTGCCGGGCCGGTCCGCAAGCGCCGCGAAGTCCTCCGCCGCCAGCTCACGCACGAGCACCGAGGCCGGGATCGCGGGCAGCGCCGGAACGGTGTAATCCCCGACGTCGGCGACGGCGGTGCGGTCCGCCGCCTGGAGGTACCAGGCCAGCAGCGCGTGCGCGCCCTGCGCGGAGGCCTTGCCGGTGGACATGTTCAGGCCGGCGTTCAGGACGATCACGGGTACGGTTCCGGGGGCACCCGCGTCGGCGGGCCCGCCTTCGGTTCGGGGCAGCTCGGTTCCGGAAACCTGCAGGGCACGCAGCGCCCGCGGCATCTGCTCGTAGGTCACCGGCTCAAAGGCGACGGCGCGGGCCCGCCCGACGGCGGTGATCCCGCCGGGGGCGCCGGCGGCGAGCTTGGCGAAGGCCTTCGGCCCGGCGCGGCGGACGGTCTTGGTGAAGCGCCCGTCCACCCAACCGACCCACGCGGCGTCGTCCTCCCGGTCCGCGTAGGACCGGACGGATGCGAGCGCGGCAGCTGCCACGGCGTCGTGATGCGCGGCCGGCTCCGCCTTGTCAACGAGCAGGACGATGGGCTGGACGGTGTCGGCGGGGAGCATACTCCCAGTTTTTCACGCCCGCCGTGCCCGTCGGCGCGCCCGCCGCGGAGCCTCCGAACCGCTGGCAGTCAGGAGGCTCCCACGTCAGAAGCGTGAGGAGCTGCCCGAGCCGGAGAAGCTGCCGCCGCTGGAACCGTATCCGGTGCTGGAACCGGAGCTGGCCGCCGAACGCGCGGACTCCACGCTGCTGACCCCGGCGCTGTAGCTCTGGATATACATGGGGGCGGTGAAATACCAGGTGGACGGGTACGCGGCGTCGAGGATGCCGTAACCGCGCCGGTACCGTGTGCCGCGCCTGCGGGCCTTCTCCATTTCCCCGCGCATCGACTCCAGCTCGGTCTTGTTCTTCGCATAGGCCTCCATCGCGGCCTCGCTGTGCTCCTGCAGCAGCGCCGAGAGTTCCTCCCGGGCGCGGCGCAGTTCATCCAGCGCCTGCTCCGGGCTCATCCGCCCCTCGGCGAGGGCATGCGCCCACTCCCCCGGCCGGTCCTGGGTACGGCTGCGGAACCGGCGCAGCGCATCCGCCGTCGGGCCGGAGGCCAGCCCCTGCGCGAACACCTCGTCGAGTTCCTCCAGGTCCTCGCGCAGCGGGAGTGCCTGCCGCTCCCATGCGGCCTCCCAGCCCGGTGCCCGGTTCAGCAGGGTGTTGGTGTCGGCAATAACGTCGTCCACGGCGTCGAGCTCACCGGCGGTCTCGGCGTAGCGGTCGATCACCTTGGTGGCCCGGGTGGTCTTCAGCTCCTTGTCGGAGAACGCCCGCGCCTGGTTGCCCAGCTCCGTGGCCTCCGTGTACTGCTCTTTGAAGCTGCGGTACCGGTCCAGGACCTTGGCGCCGTAGGGCGAATCCTCCGGGATGGTGTGGGTGTTCAGTTCGGTTGCATCCAGGTCCGCGGTCACGCTGGCGTACGCGGCTTCGGCCTCGCGCAGCTTTTCCCGGTTCTTCTTCTGCCGGTTGTTCCGCACCAGCACGACGGCGCCGGCGGAGATGCCGCCCGCGGCCAGGACGCCGCCTCCGGCGATGTAGAACGCCGGGTTCCGGTACCAGGGACGATTGATCAGTTCCGCGCCGCGTTCGACGCCGGCAATCGCGGCGTCGGTCCACTGCGCATCCCGCAGCAGGTCGTAGGTGGATTCCTGGATGTCCTCGCGCTGCTCCAGGCTGACCTTGCGGTCCTCGCCCATGTAGGTGCCCACCTGCCGGCCGACCGGGTCGAAGGCGAAAAGGTAGAGCCCGTCGGCCCACTTCTGACCGTCGGGGCTGAGCCAGTCCGGATGCTCGGCCCGGGCGTAGGCCAGGACTTCCTCGTTGAAGTTGTCGGAGGCGCTGCCGTTGCGGGTGTACACAACCACCTTGGTCGGTTCGTAGAAGTCGATCTCCTCCAGGGCGGGCACCAGCGTGTTCCGGTCCAGCACGCCCGCGGTGTCCTCCACCACGATGTCGGTGGGCGTCTCGGCGAGCGCTGCCGGCGCTCCCCCCAGCAGGGCCAGCACGGTCAGGAGGGCGACGGCGAACAGGCGGCGCATACAGGGGCCTTTCGGGTTGGTGCACCGGGAAGTGCAGCAGATGCTTCCACGCCCAACGTACCGCCGGCGGCCCGCGCGCACCTCCGTCGGAGGGACCATTTTCGTGCTTCCGGCCACCCGGGGCCGTTCTCCCGGTCACATCCGGTGCCGTGACGGAATCTTCCGCTGTGGCCGCTGTTGAAGAAGACAAGCAACCGTTCAACAGAAGGAGACAGCATGGGACGCGTGGAGAACAAGGTCGCCCTGATCAGCGGCGGCGCCCGGGGCATGGGCGCCTCGCACGCCAGGGCCCTCGTGGCGGAGGGCGCCCGCGTCGTCATCGGCGACATTTTGGACGAGGACGGCCGGAAGACCGCTGCGGACCTCGGCGACAGCGCCCGGTACGTGCACCTGGACGTCACCCGCCCGGAGGACTGGGAGGCGGCGGTGCGCACCGCCGTCGAGGAGTTCGGCGGGCTGGACGTGTTGGTCAACAACGCCGGCATCGCCAACTTCGGCCACATCGAGGACTTCACCCTCGATCAGTGGAACGCCATCGTGAGCATCAACCTGACCGGCGTGTTCCTGGGCATCAAGGCGGCCATTCCCGCCCTGAAGGAGTCCAAGGGCGGCTCGATCATCAACATCTCCTCCACCGCGGGGCTGCAGGGCTTCGTGGAGCTGCCGGGCTACACCGCCACCAAGTACGGCGTGCGCGGCCTGACCAAGTCGGTGGCCCTGGACCTGGGCAAGTACGGGATCCGGGTCAACTCCATCCACCCCGGCGTGATCAGGACCCCGATGACCGAGGGCATGGACAACCCGATGAACCACGCCGCCCTGCACCGGATGGGCGAGGCGCAGGAAGTCTCCAACATGGTGGTGTTCCTGGCCGGTGACGATTCGAGCTTCTCCACCGGCGCGGAATTCGTGGTCGACGGCGGCGAGACCGCCGGCCTGGCCAACCATTAGGACGTTCCGCCAGCGGGCCGGCGCCGCCGCCATCCCCCTCCGGCGGCGCCGGCCCGGCGGCTGGAACGCTCCGGCGGCTAGAACGCTCCGGGCATCAGCCGGGAGAGCCGCCGCATCAGGGTCCGGGCGGTGCCGTCGTCGATCGCCAGGTCGGTGATCACGCCGGCCCGCAGCGCGGCAATGAGACCGGGCACCTTGTGGTCTCCGGCCACCACGCACAGCCGCCGAGGAATCCGGCGCAGTTCCTGGGGCGTGGGCCCGGAGGCCCGCCGGTTCAGGCCGATATCGGCGTAGGTGCCGTCCTCCCGCAGGAACACGGTGCACACATCGCCCACCACCCGGTGCGCGGCGAACTCCCGGAACGCGTCCTCGGTGAGGTAACCGCCGCTGTAGACCTCCGACGGCGAGGGGCCCTCGAAGGCGCCCACGCTGAAGACGGCCAGGTCCGCCTCGGCGCGGACTGCGAGGACCCGGCGCACCGTGGATTCGCGCCACATCAGCTCCCGGGTCTGCTCGTCGTCGAAGAACGCCGGGGTGGGAAACTCGATCAGCGCGGCGTCAAAGGACGCGGCCATCTGCGGCAGCAACCCGGGCGCCCGGCCGGTCTCCGGATCCCGCGCGCTGACCGCCCCGTTCATCTGCACCACCATCGCGTCGCGGGTGGGCTTGGGCTGCACATAGGAGGCCACGGCCGACGTCGTCGTGCCCCAGGCCACGCCCATCGTCATCCCGTCGCCGAACCAGTCCCCGATCAGCACCGCGGCGTGCCGGGCGGCCGCCTCCAGCCGCTGCGCCGGCGTCGCGGTGGGCGAGACGGCCGCCAGGTAGGTGGTGACGCCGAAGGCCTTCCGCAGCGCCCGGACCAGTTCATTGCCCGTGTCCACCGGCGCGGCCAGGGTGATGCGCACAATGCCCCGGTCCCGGGCCGCCTGCAGCATGCGTGACACCGTGGACCGGGAGACCGCAAAGCGCTCCGCGACCGCGTCCATGGTCGCGCCCTGCATGTAGTAGAGCTCCGCCGCGCGGTACAGCCGGGCGTCTTCGTGCATGGCAGCCGTCCTTTCCGTGCACGTTCGTTCAATCCCTTTGATCGTACTCCCAAGCGGGGCCTAGAGTCCTTCGAACAGCACTGCCGGGACGAAGTCGTCCCATCCCCTCTGAAAGGTTTCACCGTGACCTCCAGCCTGCTTACCGCGGCCACCCGCACCGCGGCCCTGAACGAAATGGCCGACGGCCCCGAACTCGATGTCCTCGTCGTCGGCGGCGGCGTCACCGGCGCCGGCATCGCCCTGGACGCGGTCTCCCGCGGCCTGCGCACCGGCATCGTCGAGGCCCAGGACTGGGCCGGCGGCACCTCGCAGTGGTCCTCCAAGCTGGTCCACGGCGGGCTGCGCTACCTGCAGCAGCTGGACTTCAAGCTGGTCGCCGAGGCGCTGCGCGAGCGTGAGCTGCTGCTCGACTCCCTGGCCCCGCACCTGGTCAAGCCGGTGCCCTTCCTCTACCCGATCACCCACCGCGGCTGGGAGCGCCCCTACGTCGCGGCCGGCATCGGCCTCTACGACACCATGGCCCACGTCGGTGCCAAGAACGCCACCATGCCCATCCAGCGCCACCTCGGACTGAAGGGCGTCAAGGAGGCCTTCCCGGACATCAAGCCGGACACCATGGTCGGCGCCATCAAGTACTGGGACGGCAAGGTCGACGACGCCCGCCTGGTGCTCACCATCGTCCGCACCGCCGTGCGTCTGGGCGCGCTGGCCGCCAGCCGGACCCGCGCTGTCGAGTTCCCCAAGGATGAGAGCGGCCGCGTGATCGGCGCCGTCGTGCGTGACCTGGAGACCGGCGAGGAGCGCCTGGTGCGCGCCAAGTCCGTGATCACCGCCACCGGCGTCTGGACCGAAACCACCCAGGACCTGGCCAAGGCCGACGGCGGCCTGAAGGTGCTGGCGTCCAAGGGCATCCACATCGTCGTCCCGCGGGAGCGGATCTCCGGCGAGACCGGCCTGATCCTGCAGACCGAGAAGTCCGTGCTGTTCGTGATCCCGTGGGAGCGGTACTGGATCATCGGCACCACCGACACCCCGTACCATCAGGACCTGTCGACGCCGGTCGCCACCAGCGCGGACATCGACTACGTGATCGAGCACGCGAACGTGGTGCTGGAGAAGCCGCTGACCCGCGACGACGTGATCGGCACCTTCGCCGGCCTGCGCCCGCTGCTGCAGCCGGGCACCAAGGGCGACGAGCAGTCCACCAAGATCTCCCGCGAGCACACCGTCACCGAGGTGGTGCCCGGCCTGATCGCCATCGCCGGCGGCAAGCTGACCACCTACCGGGTAATGGCGGAGGACGCCGTGGACCTGGCCCTCGGCGCACGCGCCAAGGAGCTGCCCTCCGTCACCGCCAAGACCCCGCTGCTGGGCGCCGACGGCTACCTGCCGCTGACCCGCCAGGCCGCCGCGCTGGGCGCCAAGTACGGCTGGGACGAGCAGCAGGTGATGCGCATGCTGGACCGCTACGGATCGGCCATCAGCGAGGTCCTCGAGCTGGTCGAGGAGCGGCCGGAGCTGGCCGCCCCGCTGCAGGGCGCCCCGGCGTACCTGCGCGCGGAGATCGTGCACGGCTGCACCCACGAGGGGGCCCTGCACCTGGAGGACCTGTTCGATGTCCGCACCCGGCTGGTCTGGGAAGCCCCGAACCACGGCCTGGACGCCGTCGAGGAGATTGCCGACCTGGCTGCCGAGGCGCTGGGCTGGGACCAGCCGCGCCGCGACGCCGAGGTGCAGGCGTACCGCACCCGCAGCGAGGCGCAGGACGCCGCCGCTGCCCTCCAGGATGAAGCTGCGGCCGCAGCAGCCCGCGCCGCGGTGCCGAGCGTGACCGAGCTGGTGGCGTCCGCCGCGCGCTAGGCACAGCCACCGTCACATAGTGGCCTGAGGCAGGGCCGCCGGGAAACCGGCGGCCCTGCCTGCTTTGTGTCGGACTTTTGGCTCGAACCGCCTGGGAAGCAGGCAAAGGGTCCCGTACGACGGCGCGTCACCGTACGCTGCCGGGAATGGACCCGTTCCTTCTCGGCTTCTGGATCTTCGTTGCGACCGCCGCCGGCACGTGGGTGATGTCGCTGCTCACCCGGGAGTACTCGTGGACGGACCGGATCTGGTCGCTGACGCCGATCGTCTACCTGTGGCTCTATGCGGCCGCCTCGGGCGGGGATCCGCGGATCGTGCTGATGGCCGTCCTGGTGTCCCTGTGGGGTGCACGGCTGACGTTCAACTTTGCACGCAAGGGCGGCTACCGTCCCGGCGGCGAAGATTACCGGTGGCGCGTGCTGCAGCGCAGGATGCGGCCCTGGCAGTTCCAGCTCTTCAACTTCGCGTTCATCAGCGTCTACCAGAACGCCATCATCTGGCTGATGACGCTGCCGGTCCTGACGGTCTATCAGCATCCACGCCCGCTCACCGCCGCGGACTGGCTGCTGGCTGCACTTTTTGTGGCGGCCCTGGTCGGGGAGACCGCCGCTGACCAGCAGCAGTGGAGATTTCAGCAGTGGAAGAAGGCCGAGGCGGCGGCCGGCCGCACCCCGCACCCGGGCTTCGCGCAGACGGGGCTTTTTCGGTTTTCCCGGCACCCAAACTTCTTCTTCGAGCAGCTGCAGTGGTGGCTGTTCTACGGCTTCGCCGTGACAGCCTCAGGGACGTGGCTGCACTGGACCCTGGCCGGGCCGGCGCTCCTGACCCTGCTGTTCATCGGCTCGACGACCTTCACGGAGAGCATTTCGCTGGACCGGTATCCGGACTACCGGGACTACCAGCGGCGGACGTCGGCCATCCTTCCGCTGCCGCCGCGGCGGCAGCGGACCCGTCCCGCCTGATCAAGCGGCGGCAGCAGCCGCGGCTGCAATGGCTGGACCTGTGGCTGCACCGAGGCCGAGGCACCGACCCGGAAACGGAAAAACCCCCGGATAAACCGGGGGTTTTGCTGGAGCCCCCTGCCGGATTCGAACCGGCGACCCCCTGTTTACAAGACAGGTGCTCTGGCCAACTGAGCTAAGGAGGCGGTGCCGGGGCGTGCCCGGCAGGACTGGCTCAAGGCCAGCCCCTCAAGGGTAGCCGACGGCGGGGTCCCGGTGGAAACCGGGCCGCCCGCCGTCGGGCCCTGGGAACTGCTACTCGGAGTCCGCACCGCCGTTGGCGTCGATGGCGGCCTGCACGGTCTCGGTGAAGGCGTCCAGGTTCGCCTCGGCGCCGTTGACGTAGACGGTCGGGGTGCCCTGCACACCGTCGGCCTGCGCCAGTTCGGTGGAGTACTGCACATAGGTGCGGAACCCGTCGTTCTTGATGCAGTCCTCGGCGCCTTCGGCGCCCACCGAGGCGGCCATGTCGGCCAGGCCCTGGTTGTCGACCTCGCCCTGCGCGTGCTGGGCGAAGATCGCCGCGGTGAAGTCCCAGTAGGACTCCGGGGCGGTGTCCGCGACACAGGCGGCCGCGTTGGCTCCGCGCGAGGAGTAGTTCGTGGGCGAGTTCCGGTCCAGGAACGAGACCAGGCGGTATTCGTAGGTGACCTCGCCTGCGTCGAGCCACTGGGCGATCTGGTCGCCGTAGACATCTTCGAAGGTGGCGCAGTGCACGCAGTTCACGTCCGCGTAGACCACGATCGGCACCGGCTCACCCTCGGCGGCCGGCTCGACGCCGCGCGGCGGCTGACCCTCGCCGGTGCCCTCGGGCAGGTTCTCGGTGTCCACCTCGCCGCCGTCGGTCGGTGCCAGGGAGGTGGTGGAGGTCAGCGTCACGCCGCCGTCCAGGTTGCCGTTGGCGGGCACCGGGCCGGCGGCCGGAATGGAGCGGTTCATGTTGCTGAAGACCACGGCGAAGATCAGGGCGATGACCGCGACGACCGCGACCACTACGCCCCAGCGCACCAGCAGCTTGTTCCGCTTTTCCTTGCGCAGCTGTTCCTCACGCAGCGCGCGGGCCTTCTCCCGTGCCTCCGCGGTCCGCTCAGCCTTGGTCGGCCTGGGATTGCTCATGTGTCCTCACGTCTCTCAGCGATAACCTTCCACCGGGCATGGTGGCAAAACTGCCTACAGTCTAGCTATCGCAGCTGGGGGTTCTTCCTTAGGCCCTAACGCGCATACCCCGCGCGCCGGTTCCCTCTTCGATAGAGTGGCGGTGAGACCCCCAGAAACAGAGGAGTGCTGATCGTGGACGCTGCGGCCGTTGATCCGGGCAAGGAAAATCAAGCGGACGGGTACGGCGATTTCGACTTCATCGTGGTGTCCAACCGGCTGCCGGTGGACCGGGTCAGCGGGCCCGACGGCGAGTCGTGGCGCCGCTCCCCCGGCGGGCTGGTGACTGCCCTCGCCCCGGTGATGGCGAAGGCCGACGGTGCGTGGGTGGGCTGGCACGGCGCCCCTGACGAGACCCTCGACGAGTTCGACCACGACAACATCCACCTGCGGCCGGTGCCGCTGTCGGCCGATGAGGTGGAGCTGTACTACGAGGGCTTCTCCAATGCCACGCTGTGGCCCCTGTACCACGACGTCGTCGCCCCGCCGGAGTTCCACCGGACCTGGTGGGACGCCTACCGCGCCGTGAACGAGCGCTTCGCCCAGGCCGCGGCGGAAATCGCCGCCGAGGGCGCCACCGTGTGGGTGCAGGACTACCAGCTCCAGCTGGTCCCGCAACTGCTGCGGAAGCAGCGCCCGGACCTGAAGATCGGCTTCTTCAACCACATTCCCTTCCCGCCGCTGGAGATTTTCGCCCAGCTGCCCTGGCGCCGCAACATCATCGCGGGCCTGCTCGGCGCGGACCTGATCGGCTTCCAGCGCGCCAGCGACGCCAGCAACTTCCTGCGCTGCGTGCGCCGTTTCGCCGGGCACACCATCCGTGCGCAGCAGGTGCATGTCACCGCCGAGGACGGCACCTCGCACATCTCCCGCGCCGAGGCGTTCCCCATCTCCATCGACGCCGACCAGATCACTGAGCTCGCCCAGCGCGAGGACATCATCGCCCGGTCCAAGCAGATCCGGCAGGAACTCGGCGATCCCGACGTCGTGCTGCTGGGCGTGGACCGCCTCGACTACACCAAGGGCATCAGCCACCGGCTGAAGGCCTACGGCGAGCTCCTGGAGGACGGGCGGATCACCGTGGAGGGCGCCTCGCTGATCCAGGTCGCCAGCCCCAGCCGCGAGCGCGTGGAACAGTACCGGCTGCTGCGCGAGGAGGTCGAGGGCACCGTGGGCCGGATCAGCGGCACCTACGACACGATCTCCAACACCGCGATCCGCTATCTGCACCACAGCTACCCGGTGGAGGAGATGGTGGCCCTCTACCTGGCCGCCGACGTCATGCTCGTCACCGCCCTGCGCGACGGCATGAACCTGGTGGCCAAGGAATACGTGGCCGCCCGGACCAACAACTCCGGCGTCCTGGTGCTCAGCGAGTTCGCCGGCGCGGCGGACCAGCTGCGCCAGGCGGTGCTGGTCAACCCGCACGACATCGACGGGCTCAAGGACGCCATCGTCACCGCCATGCAGATGCCGGACCGGGAAGCCCAGCGCCGGATGCGCCTGATGCGCCGCCAGGTGCTGCAGAACGACGTCGAACGCTGGTCCCAGGACTTCCTCACGGCCCTGCGCAACACGGAGGACGCATGAGCATCCCCGATCCCGACCTGCAGGCGGCACTGGCCGAACTGGCGGGCACCGAAACGCTGCTGGTCGCCCTGGACTTTGACGGCACCCTCTCCCCGCTGGTCGAACACGCCGACGACGCCCGGCCGCTGCCGGAGTCGGCAGCCGCCGTGCAGCAGCTCGCCGCACTGCCCCGTACGGTCACGGCGCTGATCTCCGGCCGGGCCCTGGACAGCCTGCGCCGGGTGGCGGGCCCCGAACCGGAAACCCTGCTGATCGGCAGCCACGGCGCCGAAACCTGGACCGGGCCCAATGCGGAACCGCTGCAGCTGACCCCGGAGCAGGCCGACCTGCTCGCCCGGGCCCGGGCGGCGGTCCAGGAAGTCGTCGACGCATGTCCCGGCTGCCGGATCGAGCACAAGCCGGCCGGCGTCGTACTGCACACCCGCAGCGTCGCCGACGATGTCGCGTCCGCGGCCACCGCCCAGGCCCGCGAGCGGCTCGGCGGGCTGGACGGCGTGCACGTCACCGACGGCAAGGCCGTGCTGGAGGCCTCCGTCATCCGCACCAGCAAGGGCGAAGGCATCCAGGCGCTGCGCGAACTCACGGGCGCGACCGCCGTCCTCTTCGGCGGCGACGACGTTACCGACGAGCGGGCCTTCGCGGTGCTTCAGCCGCAGGACCTCGGCATCAAGGTGGGCCCGGGCGCCACCGCAGCGGCGTTCCGGGTCTCCTCGCCCGAGGAAATGAGCGGCGTGCTGACCGAGCTGCTGCGCCTGCGCCGCGCCGCCGTGGGCTGAAACTTTTCCTTTCACAAAGCGGAAACGCGTGCCATACTGACCCTGTCCCGGGCGCCGGGACAGCGAATTGAATACACACCCATTCACAACGGATCGTCGGGCACGTACCTGCCCGTGAAGGGAAATACCACCATGGCAACGGTAACTTTCGACAAGGCCACGCGCCTGTATCCGGGCACTGACCGCCCGGCCGTGGACGGCCTGGACCTGCAGATCGCCGACGGCGAGTTCCTGGTCCTCGTCGGCCCCTCCGGCTGCGGCAAGTCCACCTCCCTGCGGATGCTCGCAGGCCTCGAGGACGTCAACTCCGGCAGCATCCTCATCGGCGACCGCGACGTCACCGACGTCCCGCCGAAGGACCGTGACATTGCCATGGTCTTCCAGAACTACGCGCTCTACCCGCACATGTCGGTGGCCGACAACATGGGCTTCGCCCTCAAGATCGCGGGCGTGTCCAAGGAAGAGCGGATGAAGCGGGTCCAGGAAGCGGCGAAGCTGCTGGACCTGGAGGACTACCTCGACCGCAAGCCCAAGGCCCTCTCCGGCGGCCAGCGCCAGCGCGTCGCCATGGGCCGGGCCATCGTCCGGAACCCGCAGGTGTTCCTCATGGATGAGCCGCTCTCGAACCTGGATGCGAAGCTGCGCGTGCAGACCCGCACCCAGATCGCCTCGCTCACCCGCCGGCTCGGCGTCACCACCGTCTACGTCACGCACGACCAGACCGAGGCCATGACCATGGGCGACCGGGTCGCTGTGCTCAAGGACGGCGTCCTCCAGCAGGTCGACACCCCGCGCCGGCTCTACGACCACCCGGACAACGTCTTCGTGGCCGGCTTCATCGGCTCCCCCGCCATGAACCTGCTCGAGCTTCCCGTCGTCGACGGCGGCGTCGCCTTCGGCGGCACCGTCTACCCGGTTGCCAGCAGCGTGCTCGGCAGCGCCGGCCGAACCGTCACCCTCGGTGTCCGTCCCGAGGACCTGGAGACCGTGGGCGAAGGCGCCGGGCTCAAGGTCGAGGTGGACGTGGTCGAGGAGCTCGGCGCCGATGCCTACGTTTACGGACACACCGACCTCGACGGCACCGAGCACCAGATCGTAGCCCGCGTGGACGGCCGCCGCCCGCCGATGAAGGGCGAAACCATCTACGTGCGCCCCCAGCAGGGACATGTGCACCTGTTCGATTCCTCCAGCGGAGAGCGGCTGGCGGACGAGGCCTGACCTGTCTTCCACCGGCTGAATCCCCTGCGGCGGCTTCCTGACCTGTTCTAAGATTTGGGTCAGGGGGCCGCCGTTCAGCCTTTAATCCGCAGCGTCCAACGATTCATGCAGGCAGGGACCGCCATGACCGACACCGCGCGCGCCAACTGGCGCAACGAACCCACCGACTGGGAGCAGGCGGGGAAGCTGCCCCGCCCCCATGAGGAGTCCGGCGCACGCAGCCTGGGATCGCTGGACGTGACCAGTGCGTCCATGGACCCGGCCCTGCTGGACCTGCCCTGGCACCTGCCGCTGGAGGAGTGGCCCGCCGACCGCCTGGCGGCCCTGCCGCGCGGCATTTCCCGCCACGTGGTGCGTTTCGCCCGGCTGGGCGATTCACTGATCGCGATCAAGGAGACCGGCGAGCACATCGCCCGGCACGAGTACCACATGCTGCGCAAGCTGCGCCGGCTCAACGTTCCGTGCGTTGCGCCCGTCGCCGTCATCACCGGCCGCAGCGATGAACACGGCGAGCCGCTGGATCCGGTCCTGGTGACCCGGCACCTGCGGTTCTCCCTCCCCTACCGGGCGGTGTTCTCACAGACCCTGCGGCAGAACACCCTGACCCGGCTCATCGACGCCCAGGCGCTGCTCCTGGTGCGCCTGCACCTGGCCGGCTTCTACTGGGGAGACGTCTCGCTGTCCAACACCCTGTTCCGGCGCGACGCCGGCGCCTTCGCGGCCTATCTGGTGGACGCGGAGACCGGAGAGCTCTATCCCGAGCTTTCCGGCGGCCAGCGCGAGTACGACCTCGAGATCGCCCGGGTGAACATTGCCGGCGAGCTGATGGACCTGGCCGAGGGCAACCTGATCGAGGAGAGCGTCGACCCGCTGGCCACCAGCGAGCGGATCATGGACAGCTACCGCAACCTGTGGCGGGAGCTGACCGAACAGGAGACCTTCGCCCCGGGCGAGCGGTGGCGGGTGGACGCCCGGATCCGCCGGCTCAACGACCTCGGGTTCGACGTCGACGAGCTGGCCATCCGCACCACCGCCGACGGCACGCAGGTGCAGCTGCAGCCGAAGGTGGTCGACGCCGGCCACCACCAGCGCCGGCTGCTGCGGCTGACCGGGCTCGACGCGCAGGAGAACCAGGCCCGCCGGCTGCTCAACGACATGGACTCCTACCGGGCCGACAACCATCCCGAGCTCGACGAGGAGCTGAGCGCCCACCTGTGGGTCTCCCAGGTGTTCCAGCCGATCGTCAGGGCGATGCCGCAGGAGCTGGGCAGCAAGCTGGAGCCGGCCGAAGTGGTCCACGAGGTGCTCGAGCACCGCTGGTACATGTCCGAGGAACAGAACCGCAACGTGCCCATGGCCGAGGCCGTGCAGTCCTACATGGACAACATCCTGCGCCATCGCCGGGACGAGGCGGCCATCCTGCTGACGGCGGACACCAAGACCCTGAAAATCCTGGGCGGCGGCGGGACCGGCTGAGAACGCGTCCCGCCGGCGGATCGGTCTAGACGCTGCAGGTGTATTCGACGCCGTCCACGTAATGCGTGCCCGGGCCGAGATCCTGGCAGGTGGTGATGAGCGCGGTCATGCCGATCACCAGGATAATCGTCGTCAGCACGGTGAACAGGATGTTCAGTGCGGAGAGGATGATGCCGACCACTGCAGGGACGTTGCCCATGTTGGCCCGCCTGGAGCGGCGCAGGCCCATGATGCTCAGGACCAGGCCGCCGATGCTCAGGACCGGGAAGAAGGCCAGGACCAGGCCGATGATGCCGAACGTCTTGCCCGGGTTCTCGGGCGGGTATCCGTAGCCGGCAGGCACGCCCTGGCTCGGCATTCCATAGGGCTGCCCGTACGGCTGCTGGGCATACTGCTGCGGATACTGCTGCGGCTGCCCGGGCTGCTGCCCTCCGCTGCCATTGACGTCGGTCACGTTGTTCCCCCTGGAGTGCTGCGGATCATTGACGTGGACAGTCTACCGTTCCGGCGTTGCCGGGCTGTGGCCACCTTCACGCCCGGGCCCGGGCACGCGCAGGGGTGCCGCTGACGTTAAATGGTGGATAAGCAGTTAAAACCGCAACCGCAATCCAAAGGATGATTGGCAGCATGGAGAAACCGCTCGAAGAAACCGTTGATCCGCACACCGGCCTTCGCGTGAAACCCGTCCATCTCCGTCAGCCCGGGCACCAGTGGTGGCGCTCGTCGGTCATCTACCAGGTCTACCCCCGGTCCTTCCGGGACCTGCGCGGCGACGGCGTGGGCGACCTTCGGGGCATCACCGCGGAGCTGCCGCGCCTGGCCGAGCTGCACATTGACGCCGTCTGGCTTTCGCCCTTCTACAAGTCGCCGCAGAAGGACGCCGGGTACGACGTCGAGGACTACTGCTCCGTCGACCCGATCTTCGGCACCCTTGAGGACTTCGATGCCCTGGTCGCCGAAGCGTCCCGGCAGGGCATCCGGATCATTGTCGACCTGGTGCCCAATCACTGCTCCGACCGGCACGTCCTGTTCCAGGCCGCCCTCGCTGCCCCGGCGGGCTCGCCGGCCCGGGACATGTTCATCTTCCGGGACGGACGCGGTGAGCACGGCGAGCTGCCGCCCAACAACTGGGAGTCCCATTTCGGCGGACCGGCATGGACGCGCATCACCGAGCCGGACGGCGCCCCGGGCCAGTGGTACCTGCACCTGTTCGACTCCTCGCAGCCGGACTTCAACTGGGACAACCCCGCCGTGCATGACGAGTTTGAGCGGATCCTGCGCTTCTGGCTGGACCGCGGCGTCGGCGGCTTCCGGGTGGACGTCGCGCACGCGCTGATCAAGAAGTCCGGGCTGCCGGACTGGGGCGGGCGCGCCGACGGCTCCTCCAGCGAGGGTTTCCCCGGCCATGAGGCTCCGATGTTCGGCCAGGACGGCATCCACGACATCTTCCGCTCCTGGCGCCGGATCCTCGATTCCTACGACGGGGACCGGGTGCTCTGCGCCGAGGCCACCATCGATCCCGTCGAGCGTCTGGCCAAGTGGGTGCGCCCGGACGAGATGCACCAGACGTTCAACTTCGCCTACCTGCACCACCCCTGGGATGCGCCCGAGCTGCGCCGCATCATCGAGTCCTCTCTGACCGCCTTTGACGCCGTGGGCGCGCCGACGACGTGGGTGCTGTCCAACCACGACGTCGTCCGCCACGTCTCCCGCTTCGGGCTGCAGGCGCACGACCTGCGCAGCGGCGACGGCATCGGCCCCCGGGACCAGCAGCCCGACCATGTGCTGGGCCTGGTCCGGGCCCGGGCCGCGACCCTGCTGATGCTGGGCCTGCCCGGCGGGGTGTACCTGTACCAGGGCGAGGAACTGGGGCTGCCGGACCACACCATGATTCCGCACGAATTCCGGCAGGACCCCACCTTCCACCGCACCGGCGGTGAACGCGTCGGCCGGGACGGCTCCCGGGTTCCCCTGCCCTGGCGGAAGGACGCGCCGTCGTACGGGTTCTCCGAAGCGGGAGTCAGCTGGCTGCCGCAGCCCCCGGAATGGGGCGAGCTTGCACGTGACGTGCAGGAACAGGACGCCGACTCGACGCTGAACTTCTACAAGCATGCCCTGGACCTGCGGCGCCGGCTGGACCTCGGACACGGGACCCTGGCCTGGTGGGTGCAGGCCCCGGCCGATGTGGTCGCCTTCGTGAACAACGGCGTCCTGGTGATCATGAACATGGGGACCGAGCCGGTGGAGCTTCCCGACGGCGAGCTGCTCGCGGCCAGCGTCCCCGGAGCGGGCGCGCACGGGAAGCTGGACCCGGACCACGCCGCCTGGATCCGGCTCCCCGCCCTGGACGCCGGCTAGCCTCCCGCGCCCGACGGCGGCTGCACCTGCATCAGGGGCAGCCGCCGTCGTCGCGGACAGGGCCTGCGTGCCCCGTCAGGCGATGGCCTTGCCGGGGTTCAGGATTCCCGCCGGGTCGAACAGCGCCTTGATCCGGCGCTGATACTCCAGCACCTGGGTGCCCTGCTCCAGCGGCAGCCAGCGCAGCTTGTACTGGCCCACGCCGTGCTCGCCGGTGATGGTGCCTCCCATGGCCAGGGCCACGTTGACGGACTCGTCGAGTGCTGCGTTGAGCCGGTCCAGGCCCTCCGGCGCCTCGTTCGTGTTGATCCAGAAGGTGGGGTGCAGGTTGCCGTCTCCGGCGTGGGCCACGACCTTCAGCTTCACCCGGTGGGTCTTGGCCATCTGCTCAAGTTCGGCAATGTAGTGCACCAGCTTGGAGCGCGGCACGGCAACGTCCTCGCCCACCCGGAATTCGTCATCGACCTCGTCGCCGCGGCTGTGCCGGCGCAGCTCGACCAGCCGAACGGCTTCCTCGGTGTCCTCGGTGCTCACCGTTCCGCCCAGGTCCGTGAGGACACGCCGGACAATGGCGGCCTCCGTTTCGGCGGCGAAACCGTCGGTCTGGATGAGCAGCAGCGCTCCGCCGCGGGCCCGCAGATCCGACCCCTGGGTGCTGTCCAGCGACACCATGGTCTCGCCGTCGAGCAGTTCCATGATGGCAGGCTGCACCCGGGCCCCGCCCACTGCCAGCACGCCGGCGGCGGCGGTCTGGAAATCCGGGAAGAACGCCGCAACGGTGCAGACCTCCCGGGGCAGGTAGCGCAGGCGGACGGTAATGCCGACGACGATGCCGAGGGTTCCTTCCGAGCCGGTGAACAGCCCGGTGAGGTCGTAGCCGGCGACGCCCTTGAAGGTGCCGTGGCCGGTGTGGATGAGGGTGCCGTCGGCCAGGACCACGTCCAGGGCGAGGACGGAGTCGCGGGTGACGCCGTACTTGGCGCAGCGGAGGCCGCCGGCGTTGGTGGCCACGTTGCCGCCGATGGTGGAGATCCGGTAGCTGGCCGGATCCGGGGCGTACATCAGCCCGTGCGGGGCGACGGCGGCATTGAGGTCGGCATTGATGACGCCGGGTTCAACGACGGCCAGCTCGTCCTCCACCCGGATGTCCAGGATCCGGTTCATCCGTTCCAGGCTCAGCACAATGCAGTTGGCGGTGGCGTGCGCGCCGCCGGACACGCCGGTGCCGGCGCCGCGGGGCACCACGGCGGTGCCGGTGCTGCTGGCCCAGCGCATGATGTCCTGCACCTGATCCACGGTGGTGGGCAGGACGACGGCCAGCGGCTCGATGAACTCAAGCACAGGTCCCTGGTCCCGGCCGTACGCGGCCAGCACATCCGGTTCGGTGGACACTTCGAGGCCCGCTACGTCGCGCAGCCCGTTCAACACGTCAGTCATGCCATCAGGTTAGCGAGCACCCATGAACCGGGCGTAGTGTGTCAGCGCCTGGTCCCAGAACGCGTGGAAGTCCGGCACCTCTCCGTCGTCGCCGGCATGAATGTCCGTGTGCCGGAGCCGTACCGTGGTTCCGGCGGCGTCGGCGGTGTCCGGGCGGGGTTCGGCGGCTTCGAACCGGATGGTGACGTTCCCCGGCCGGCCCGGGGCCTGGCCAAAATGCCATGCCAGCCGCACCCCGCCGTCCGGCTCGACCCCGGCTACAGCCGCCCAGAGCAGCTCGTCTCCGTCGGGGCCGGTCTCCACCAGGTTCCCGTCCTCGAGCTCGAGGTACGTCCCCGCACCGAAGGCGGTCAGCTCCGAGGGCCACCACAGGTGGATGTACTCCAGGAACCCCGTCGCGGCCTCCCCGGTTTCACGGGGAACAACGCGGGAAAGCTCGACGTCGGGCCGGCCGACGTCGTCGGGTTCCGGCTCCGGAGCATGGGAGAAAAGCGAATCCATTCCTCCAGCGTAGCTCCGCACTCCGCGGCGGATCTCACCCCTCAGCGTCCGCCATCTCACGTCCGGGAGGGCCGGGGGCCCGCGGGCCCGGCGGGATACTTGAGTCAGGGGGCAACCGGATCCACAGCAGGCAGGAGGAGAAGCTTGCAGTTCGACCCCATCAAATGGCCCGGCCGGCAGCGGTCGCTGATGCACCGTGTTCCGGGCAACCACCTCTTCGGCAGGCTCACACGTCTGGGGACCTTCCCCCTGGTGATGCTCCTGCTGCTTCTGCTGGGCATTGCCGGACTGCTCCAGCTGGCTGAAGGGGACGCCGGGTTTGCCGGCGCGTCGCCCGCTGCCGAAGCGCCGGTCCCGGTCCCGGAGCCGCCTGCAGGGCTGCGGGGCTAGGACAACACAGGAGCGGGGCCGTGTGCTGCGGCCCCGCTCCTGTACTCCCCGCCGGCGGCTAAGCCTGATCGTGCAGCTGTGTCCGCCGGCGGCGGATGAGTCCCGGCATCAGCAGCAGGGCCCCGGCTGCGGCCGCGGCTGCGCCTGCGCCGAGCAGGGGAAGCGTTCCGCCGGCTCCGGTTTCGGGCAGGGACGGCCGCTCCGGCGCCGGGGCGGGAGCGGGTTCCCGGCTGACCTCATTGGTGAGCACCGCGTCGACGGCGGCCCCCGGCTGGATCGCCACCGTCACGGGATCGCCGCCGGTCACCTGCACGCCCTGGACGGCGCCCGTCGCGGTTTCCGTGACGGTACATTCGGTTCCGGCGGGCAGGTCCACGAACGCCTGCACGTATTCTCCGGCCGCGGTGCCGGCCGGCAGGAGGATGGTCTCGTTCAGCACGTCGGCGCAGACCACGTTGACCGAGATCTCGCCCTGCAGCCCGGCTCCGGTTCCGGTGATCACCTTGGTCACGTTCAGGCTCCCCGGCCGGTAGCTGACCGTGTTGGTCACGGCAACGGCGGCGCCCTCCGCGGTCAGGACGGCCTCCTGGGGAGTATCCGTCGTGACGTCCACGGCCGTGGTGGCACCCGTGACCGGCTCGGTCACCACACAGGTGGTGCCCACCGGGATGTCCGTGAACACGAACGTGGCGGGTTCAACCGCGCCGGCCGGCACGTCGGCGGTAAAGGTGTATCCCTCGCCGCAGTCAATCAGCAGCTGCCCGGCTCCCTGCTGCCCCGCCGCCTCTCCGAGGAATGATTTGGTCACCGACAGGTCTCCCACGGGGAAGAACTCTGCGGTGGCCTGGGCCGTTGCTTCCAGGACCGCGGTCTCGGCAAGAATCAACCGCTGGGCATCGGTGATGGCCGGATTGTTGCCGTCGTAGAGGTACACCTGGCCCCGCTGGACCGTCACGGCCGCACGGGCCGACAACACCCCCGAGTCCGGAATGGCCGCGGCGCTCCGGATCCAGATCTGGGTTCCGGAGGCAACCTCCGACTCGTTGGCGATCTCCACCGTTCCGGCTGCATCACTGTACATGGTGAAGCCATCGGGAACGGAGACGGTGACGACGGCCGCGTTTTCGGCGGCCACGGTGAACGGGCCGGCGGGAGATCCCACGGGCGCGGCGGCCGACGGCGGCGTGACGGTGACATTCGGAGCCGGCGGTTCGACAACGGGCCCGTTGGCCTGGGCGTCCGCAATGATCGCTTCCACGGCAGGTCGGATGGCTGCCTGGCCCGCGTTGAGGACATACCCATCGGAGAAGTACCAGATCGCCGCCTGTACGGCTGCCGCCTGCTGATTAGCGGTCAGGCCCGCAGGTGCTGCCGGGTTGGCAGGGTAGTAGTTGTTCAGGATGTACGCGACATAGCCGACGTTCGCGACATTCGATTCCGCCCAGGTGCCGTTCTCGTAACCGATGCCCGGCTCGGTCAGTACCCGGATGTTGATGCAGTACATCTCTCCCGTGAGGGTGGGGTCATCAATGCTGGCGGTGGTGATGATTCCGGCAAAGACATTCTCCGCGGTGTAGCCGGCCGGCGGTGTAGCCGGGTACGGCGCCGTGGGATCCTGGGGCGTCGGGGCAGGCGGCAGGGCGCCGAAGACGTTCTGCCCCGCACCCGTACCGGTCATCTGGATGTCGGTGTTGGGACCGAAAATGGGGGAAACGACGCCGGCGATATCTCCCACCCGCGCCTGTGCCGGGGCGGCGAAGGGCAGCAGGACCATGGCTGCGGTGGCGATGAGCGCCCACCAGGCTGTGGGCCTGCGCCGGCGGCGTGTTCCTGGTCCGATGGCGTGCGGGTGTGACCGGGCGTGATGCGACCTCATGGGCGGACCTTCTTCAGCGGTGAGAGTGATGTCTGCGCATGCCGCAGCTGGCTGCTACCGGCACGAGCCGTTACGCTAACGAAGCCAGCTTCGGAACACCATAGGGGCCGGCGTTTTCGGTCTCCGGCGGGCCTAGAAATTTCCCGCGTTCCTTTGGTGGGTTAAACCCGCGTTCCTTTGGTGGGTTAAATGGGTGAGGGCCCCGCGTCGGTGCGGGGCCCTCTTCCTTGTAATGGTTGTCCGGCGGTGACCTACTCTCCCACACCCTCCCGGGTGCAGTA
>NZ_JBNHIA010000012.1:0-2276 GCF_059092805.1 Arthrobacter sp. Y3222053
GTGTATGGAAATCTCATCTTGAAGCAGGCTTCCCGCTTAGATGCTTTCAGCGGTTATCCCATCCGAACGTAGCTAATCAGCGGTGCACTTGGCAGTACAACTGACACACCAGAGGTTCGTCCGTCCCGGTCCTCTCGTACTAAGGACAGCCCTTCTCAAATTTCCTGCGCGCGCAGCGGATAGGGACCGAACTGTCTCACGACGTTCTAAACCCAGCTCGCGTACCGCTTTAATGGGCGAACAGCCCAACCCTTGGGACCTACTCCAGCCCCAGGATGCGACGAGCCGACATCGAGGTGCCAAACCATGCCGTCGATATGGACTCTTGGGCAAGATCAGCCTGTTATCCCCGAGGTACCTTTTATCCGTTGAGCGACGGCCATTCCACAATGTACCGCCGGATCACTAGTCCCGACTTTCGTCCCTGCTTGAGATGTCTCTCTCACAGTCAAGCTCCCTTGTGCACTTACACTCGCCACCTGATTGCCAACCAGGCTGAGGGAACCTTTGGGCGCCTCCGTTACTCTTTAGGAGGCAACCGCCCCAGTTAAACTACCCATCAGGCACTGTCCCTGACCCGGATTACGGGCCGAAGTTAGATATCCAGTATGACCAGAGTGGTATTTCAACGATGACTCCACCCGAACTGGCGTCCGGGCTTCACAGTCTCCCACCTATCCTACACAAGCCACACCGAACACCAATACCAAACTATAGTAAAGGTCTCGGGGTCTTTCCGTCCTGCTGCGCGTAACGAGCATCTTTACTCGTACTGCAATTTCGCCGAGTTTATGGTTGAGACAGCGGGGAAGTCGTTACTCCATTCGTGCAGGTCGGAACTTACCCGACAAGGAATTTCGCTACCTTAGGATGGTTATAGTTACCACCGCCGTTTACTGGGGCTTAAATTCCCGGCTTCGCCTTGCGGCTGACCGGTCCTCTTAACCTTCCAGCACCGGGCAGGAGTCAGTCCGTATACATCGTCTTGCGACTTCGCACGGACCTGTGTTTTTAGTAAACAGTCGCTTCCCCCTGGTCTCTGCGGCCCGCTGCCGCTCCACACGCAAGGTGCTTCACAGCGCAGGCCCCCCTTCTCCCGAAGTTACGGGGGCATTTTGCCGAGTTCCTTAACCATAATTCTCTCGATCGCCTTGGTATTCTCTACCTGATCACCTGTGTCGGTTTGGGGTACGGGCAGCTGGAACCTCGCGCCGATGCTTTTCTAGGCAGCATAGGATCACCGGATCCCCCCATACAGGGGTCCCATCAGATCTCAGGAGTGCTCATCCAAGAGCTCCGTGACGGATTTGCCTATCACGGTCCCTACATCCTTGGACCGGGGCAACCATCGCCCGGCCCGGCTACCTTCCTGCGTCACACCTGTTAATACGCTTACCTCCCGGGATCAGGTCCCGCGCTCCACCAAAACCCTCACACCACAAGGGCGCTCGGGCAGGCTTCGGGCGGTTAGTATCCCCCGATCAGTATGGGCGGTTCTTCGCCGGTACGGGAATATCAACCCGTTGTCCATCGACTACGCCTGTCGGCCTCGCCTTAGGTCCCGACTTACCCAGGGCAGATTAGCTTGACCCTGGAACCCTTGATCATTCGGCGGACGGGTTTCTCACCCGTCTTTCGCTACTCATGCCTGCATTCTCACTCGTGTAGGCTCCACCACTGGTTCACACCGCAGCTTCACTGCCCACACGACGCTCCCCTACCCATCCACACCCCTGAACCACGAAGGCTAGGGTCATGTGTGAATGCCACAACTTCGGCGGTGTACTTGAGCCCCGCTACATTGTCGGCGCGGAATCACTTGACCAGTGAGCTATTACGCACTCTTTCAAGGATGGCTGCTTCTAAGCCAACCTCCTGGTTGTCTGAGCAACTCCACATCCTTTCCCACTTAGCACACGCTTAGGGGCCTTAGTTGGTGGTCTGGGCTGTTTCCCTCTCGACTATGAAGCTTATCCCCCACAGTCTCACTGCTGCGCTCTCACTTACCGGCATTCGGAGTTTGGCTGACGTCAGTAACCTTGTAGGGCCCATCGGCCATCCAGTAGCTCTACCTCCGGCAAGAAACACGCAACGCTGCACCTAAATGCATTTCGGGGAGAACCAGCTATCACGGAGTTTGATTGGCCTTTCACCCCTACCCACAGCTCATCCCCTCCATTTTCAACTGAAGTGGGTTCGGTCCTCCACGACGTCTTACCGTCGCTTCAACCTGGCCATGGGTAGATCACTCCGCTTCGGGTCTAGATCACGCCACT
>NZ_JBNHIA010000013.1:0-1595 GCF_059092805.1 Arthrobacter sp. Y3222053
GAACGTACTAACCAGTCGACCACCGGCACAGCCGGCACCTATTCATTGATATTCCACCCTTGAGCACCCACCGGGAAACATATGTTCCCGACATGGGCATCTCCTGCGGACCAGGCATCCAACACAGTGGAAGGACACCACGATCCGAGGTGCTCCTTAGAAAGGAGGTGATCCAGCCGCACCTTCCGGTACGGCTACCTTGTTACGACTTAGTCCCAATCGCCGGTCCCACCTTCGACGGCTCCCTCCCACAAGGGGTTAGGCCACCGGCTTCGGGTGTTACCAACTTTCGTGACTTGACGGGCGGTGTGTACAAGGCCCGGGAACGTATTCACCGCAGCGTTGCTGATCTGCGATTACTAGCGACTCCAACTTCATGAGGTCGAGTTGCAGACCTCAATCCGAACTGAGACCGGCTTTTTGGGATTGGCTCCACCTCACAGTATCGCAACCCTTTGTACCGGCCATTGTAGCATGCGTGAAGCCCAAGACATAAGGGGCATGATGATTTGACGTCGTCCCCACCTTCCTCCGAGTTGACCCCGGCAGTCTCCTATGAGTCCCCGGCCGAACCGCTGGCAACATAGAACGAGGGTTGCGCTCGTTGCGGGACTTAACCCAACATCTCACGACACGAGCTGACGACAACCATGCACCACCTGTGAACCGGCCACAAAGTGGGGCACCTGTTTCCAGGCGTTACCGGTCCATGTCAAGCCTTGGTAAGGTTCTTCGCGTTGCATCGAATTAATCCGCATGCTCCGCCGCTTGTGCGGGCCCCCGTCAATTCCTTTGAGTTTTAGCCTTGCGGCCGTACTCCCCAGGCGGGGCACTTAATGCGTTAGCTACGGCGCGGAAAACGTGGAATGTCCCCCACACCTAGTGCCCAACGTTTACGGCATGGACTACCAGGGTATCTAATCCTGTTCGCTCCCCATGCTTTCGCTCCTCAGCGTCAGTTACAGCCCAGAGACCTGCCTTCGCCATCGGTGTTCCTCCTGATATCTGCGCATTCCACCGCTACACCAGGAATTCCAGTCTCCCCTACTGCACTCCAGTCTGCCCGTACCCACTGCAGACCCGGGGTTGAGCCCCGGGCTTTCACAGCAGACGCGACAAACCGCCTACGAGCTCTTTACGCCCAATAATTCCGGATAACGCTTGTGCCCTACGTATTACCGCGGCTGCTGGCACGTAGTTAGCCGGCACTTCTTCTGCAGGTACCGTCACTTGCGCTTCTTCCCTGCTGAAAGAGGTTTACAACCCGAAGGCCGTCATCCCTCACGCGGCGTCGCTGCATCAGGCTTTCGCCCATTGTGCAATATTCCCCACTGCTGCCTCCCGTAGGAGTCTGGGCCGTGTCTCAGTCCCAGTGTGGCCGGTCACCCTCTCAGGCCGGCTACCCGTCGTCGCCTTGGTGGGCCGTTACCCCGCCAACAAGCTGATAGGCCGCGAGTCCATCCAAAACCGCAAAAGCTTTCCACCACCATGACATGCGCCAGATGGTCGTATCCAGTATTAGACCCGGTTTCCCAGGCTTATCCCAGAGTCAAGGGCAGGTTACTCACGTGTTACTCACCCGTTCGCCACTAATC
>NZ_JBNHIA010000014.1:0-757 GCF_059092805.1 Arthrobacter sp. Y3222053
CGTTGCCGCGGTCCCGGTCGCCGAAGCTGCGGGGACGGTCGCTGCCGCCACGCTCGTCGCGGCCCTGGTAGCCACGGTTCTCCCGCGGCCCACGATCATCGTTGAACCGCGGACGATCACTGCCACGATCACCATAGGAGCGGGACTGCCCACGGCCCTCGCCGGACTGGAAGCCGCGGTCACTGCGCCCGCCGGGGCGGTCGCCTGAGCTGCGTGGGTAGCCCCCGCGTCCGGAGGAGCTGTTCCTGGGCGACCCCTGGTCGCCGTTTCGGTCCCGGTTGTTCTGCTCTGACATGTATCTGGTTCCTCTCGTCGTGAGCCGACCAACGGGCTAATGCAGTCGCTCGTCACTATGGATGTGTAGGTTGGTGCGCGGGATGGGCGCGAAATCTGCGGTGGCCCGGACCGGATCAGCCGGATATCAACAGGCCGCTGTTCCATTCTAGTCCGTAGGCCGACCGGGGCTTACCACCGGCGCCGATTCCATGCGGCGAGCACCGGACTACGAACCGCATGAACGGCCCTGGGCTCGGCGGTAAAGACGATCAGCACGTGTCGGCTACTACGCCACCGCCGCCCTGGCTGCGCCGCCGCGATGCCCCCAGGTGGGCCCCGGTTTTCGGCCGGCTGACCGCCAACAGCGTTCCGGATGTGGGGTGGGTTGTTAAATGGGTGAGGGCCCCGCGTCGGTGCGGGGCCCTCTTCCTTGTAATGGTTGTCCGGCGGTGACCTACTCTCCCACACCCTCCCGGGTGCA
>NZ_JBNHIA010000015.1:0-635 GCF_059092805.1 Arthrobacter sp. Y3222053
CGCCCTGTTCAGACTCGCTTTCGCTACGGCTTCCCCACACGGGTTAACCTCGCGACGTAACACTAACTCGCAGGCTCATTCTTCAAAAGGCACGCCGTCACAGCTACCAGGGCTGCTCCGACGGTTTGTAGGCACACGGTTTCAGGTACTGTTTCACTCCCCTCCCGGGGTACTTTTCACCTTTCCCTCACGGTACTTGTCCGCTATCGGTCATCAGGGAGTATTTAGGCTTACCAGGTGGTCCTGGCAGATTCGCACGGGATTTCTCGGGCCCCGTGCTACTTGGGATACCATCACAAAGCGGCAGCATGCATTACGGTTACGGGGCTAACACCCTCTCCGGCCGGGCTTTCAAACCCGTTCACCTATACACCTGCACTCACCCCACCGGTCCGGCAGAACCAGTACGGACAGTCCCTCAACCCCAGTGATGCAACGCCCGCCGGCTATCACACACCACTGGTTTAGCCTCATCCGCGTTCGCTCGCCACTACTAACGGAATCACTGTTGTTTTCTCTTCCTGCGGGTACTGAGATGTTTCACTTCCCCGCGTTCCCTCCACGCACCCTATGTGTTCAGGTACGGGTCACCCGGTCGCAACAAAGTCACGCCGGGCGGGGTTTCCCCATTCGGA
>NZ_JBNHIA010000016.1:0-560 GCF_059092805.1 Arthrobacter sp. Y3222053
TTTCACTTCCCCGCGTTCCCTCCACGCACCCTATGTGTTCAGGTACGGGTCACCCGGTCGCAACAAAGTCACGCCGGGCGGGGTTTCCCCATTCGGAGATCCTGGGCTCAAACGTCCGGTTATCGACTACCCCAGGCTTATCGCAGATTCCCACGTCCTTCTTCGGCTCCTGATGCCAAGGCATCCACCGTGTGCCCTTAAAAACTTGACCACAAACGATCACAAAAAACAGTTTTTAAGATGCTCGCGTCCACTATGTAGTTCTCAACCAACAACCCCGTCACACCCCGCCACCAACCCCGAACCCCTCACGGGACCCACCAGGGAAAGCGCGGACAGGCGCGCAGGAAAACCTTCAACAAGGCTCCAGGTTCCTTCACGGTCCTGTTGCCTCAGGACCCAACAGTGTGCCAAACGGAAAAACCAGCCCCCGGCAACCAACCGCGTTCCGGAACCCCGAAGGGAACGTACTAACCAGTCGACCACCGGCACAGCCGGCACCTATTCATTGATATTCCACCCTTGAGCACCCACCGGGAAACATATGTTCCCGACATGGG
>NZ_JBNHIA010000017.1:0-501 GCF_059092805.1 Arthrobacter sp. Y3222053
GGATGCTCGGCCGGGCCACCGGGAAACGCAACAAGACCCGGACCGAGGCCAATCGCAGGCCCGGCTACGCCTACCTACACCACGCCGTGGATGACCATTCCCGGCTGGCCTACTCCGAGATCCTCACCGATGAGAAGAAAGAGACCGCCGCCGAGTTCTGGCAGCGCGCCCACGAGTTCTTCGCATCCCACAACATCACCGTGCTCCGGGTCCTCACCGACAACGGTTCCTGCTACCGTTCGCACACTTTCGCCCAGGCGTTGGGGCCGGGCATCAAACACAAATTCACCCGACCGTACCGGCCGCAGACCAACGGCAAAGTCGAGCGGTTCAACCGCACCTTGGCCTCAGAGTGGGCGTACGCGAAGCCCTACAAAAGCGAAGAAGCCAGGATCAATGAATACGATGCCTGGCTCCATCACTACAATTATCACCGACCCCATACCGGGATCGAGGGACGCTCACCCATAGAACGCGTTCACAACGACCGTAAGAGTTACA
>NZ_JBNHIA010000018.1:0-351 GCF_059092805.1 Arthrobacter sp. Y3222053
GCCGCGGTCCCGGTCGCCGAAGCTGCGGGGACGGTCGCTGCCGCCACGCTCGTCGCGGCCCTGGTAGCCACGGTTCTCCCGCGGCCCGCGATCGTCGTTGAACCGGGGGCGATCATTGCCACGATCACGATCACCAAACGAACGGGGACGATCGTTGCCGCGGAAACCGCGATCCGAACGCTCGGGGCGCTCGGAGCGGTCACCGAAGGAACGGGGGCGGTCGTTGCCGCGGTCGCTGTTGGAGGGGCGACGGTCGTTGCCGCGGTCCCGGTCGCCGAAGCTGCGGGGACGGTCGCTGCCGCCACGCTCGTCGCGGCCCTGGTAGCCACGGTTCTCCCGCGGCCCACGATC
>NZ_JBNHIA010000019.1:0-329 GCF_059092805.1 Arthrobacter sp. Y3222053
GTGCGGCAAACCGGCCAAATAACCAATCAAAATAATTGGTATCAATAAACTTGGCACACTATTGAGTTCTCAAACAACAGACACATCCGGCCTACTCGGGAAAACCGTTCCGAAACCGGAACTTTCTTTTTCCCTTTCGCACCGCCGTGGTGTTTCTTCAGCTTATTTCATCCGGCCGGTTTTTGCAATTCGGCCGATTCCTCAGGAACCTTGCGAATTACGGTCAAACCGTCCTTCCGAACCCAGCAAAATACCCGGCTCTTCCGGCCGGCGCCCTAAGCGCGCAGCGTTGAAACCGAGGAAATTTGTTGGGGTTGGCCGCCATGCTT
>NZ_JBNHIA010000020.1:0-328 GCF_059092805.1 Arthrobacter sp. Y3222053
GGTTGATAGGCCGGATGTGGAAGCGGGGACTAAAGACCCGTGAAGCTGACCGGTACTAATAGGCCGACAACTTACACCACACACGAAAAAACAGCACGATTGCTACGCGTCCACTATGTGGTTCCCAACCAACAACCCACACCACCAGGTGCGGGCCAGGGGAACACCAATAATTGAATACACGGTTGAACACGTGTAACCACACAGGTTTCACCACCACACCCCACACACGGGGTGACTGGTTTGGTGGCAAGGGTTACGGCGGTCACAGCGTGGGGGAAACGCCCGGTCCCATTCCGAACCCGGAAGCTAAGACCCACAGCGCCGA
>NZ_JBNHIA010000021.1:0-324 GCF_059092805.1 Arthrobacter sp. Y3222053
TCGGCGCTGTGGGTCTTAGCTTCCGGGTTCGGAATGGGACCGGGCGTTTCCCCCACGCTGTGACCGCCGTAACCCTTGCCACCAAACCAGTCACCCCCTGGGGGTGTGGTGGTGAAGTCTGTGGTTACACGTGTTCAACCGTGTATTCAATTATTGGTGTTCCCCTGGCCCGCACGTGGTGGTGTGGGTTGTTGGTTGGGAACCACATAGTGGACGCGTAGCAGTCTGTGCTGTTTTTTCGTGTGTGGTGTAAGTTGTCGGCCTATTAGTACCGGTCAGCTTCACGGGTCTTTAGTCCCCGCTTCCACATCCGGCCTATCAACC
>NZ_JBNHIA010000022.1:0-307 GCF_059092805.1 Arthrobacter sp. Y3222053
CCAAATAACCAATCAAAATAATTGGTATCAATAAACTTGGCACACTATTGAGTTCTCAAACAACAGACACATCCGGCCTACTCAGGAAAACCGTTCCGAAACCGGAACTTTCTTTTCCCTTTCGCACCGCCGTGGTGTGTTACAATCCTAAACCCTCCAACCGTTTTCCTGCAAATCCGGTCCTTCACCGGAAACCAGGCAGAACAGGCTTTCAGGACCTCCAAAACCACGGATAAAAACCGGCAGCAAAGCCACCCGGAATTCTCATCCGATCAGTTGTGAAGGGGATCGTCGCTCCGCTCTCCGG
>NZ_JBNHIA010000023.1:0-302 GCF_059092805.1 Arthrobacter sp. Y3222053
GTTGATAGGCCGGATGTGGAAGCGGGGACTAAAGACCCGTGAAGCTGACCGGTACTAATAGGCCGACAACTTACACCACACACGAAAAAAACAGCACGATTGCTACGCGTCCACTATGTGGTTCCCAACCAACAACCCACACCACCAGGTGCGGAACCAGGGAACACAATTGAATACACGGTTGAACACGTGTACCCACACAGGTTTCACCACCACAGGTCCCGCACAGAACAGGGACGTGTGGTTGGTGGCAAGGGTTACGGCGGTCACAGCGTGGGGGAAACGCCCGGTCCCATTCCGAA
>NZ_JBNHIA010000024.1:0-295 GCF_059092805.1 Arthrobacter sp. Y3222053
GAATCGGAAGAGCACACGTCTGAACTCCAGTCACTGAGTCAGATCTGGGGTGGCGTCTTTTTCTTTGAAAAAGGGGGGGGGGGGGGGGGGGGGGGGGGGGGGGGGGGGGGGGGGGGGGGGGGGGGGGGGGGGGGGGGGGGGGGGGGGGGGGGGGGGGGGGGGGGGGGGGGGGGGGGGGGGGGGGGGGGGGGGGGGGGGGGGGGGGGGGGGCCCCCCCCCCCCCCCCCCCCCCCCCCCCCCCCCCCCCCCCCCCCCCCCCCCCCCCCCCCCCCCCCCCCCCCCCCCCCCCCCCCCC
>NZ_JBNHIA010000025.1:0-250 GCF_059092805.1 Arthrobacter sp. Y3222053
AGCAGTACGGACAGCCGGCGGACCCCACAGCCCAGCAGCAGTACGGACAGCAGCAGTACGGACAGCCGGCGGACCCCACAGCCCAGCAGCAGTACGGACAGCCGCAGTACGGACAGCCGGCGGACCCCACAGCCCAGCAGCAGTACGGACAGCAGCAGTACGGACAGCCGGCGGACCCCACAGCCCAGCAGCAGTACGGACAGCAGCAGTACGGACAGCCGGCGGACCCCACAGCCCAGCAGCAGTACGG
>NZ_JBNHIA010000026.1:0-239 GCF_059092805.1 Arthrobacter sp. Y3222053
GCCGCGGTCCCGGTCGCCGAAGCTGCGGGGACGGTCGCTGCCGCCACGCTCGTCGCGGCCCTGGTAGCCACGGTTCTCCCGCGGCCCACGATCGTCATTGAACCGGGGACGATCATTGCCACGCGGTCCGTTGAAGGAACGGCGGTCGCTGCCGCCACGCTCGTCGCGGCCCTGGTAGCCACGGTTCTCCCGCGGCCCGCGATCGTCGTTGAACCGGGGGCGATCATTGCCACGATCAC
>NZ_JBNHIA010000027.1:0-214 GCF_059092805.1 Arthrobacter sp. Y3222053
GTTCGTGGTGTTGTGTCTGTAGTTTTTTACGGAGAGTTTGATCCTGGCTCAGGATGAACGCTGGCGGCGTGCTTAACACATGCAAGTCGAACGATGACTTCTGTGCTTGCACAGAATGATTAGTGGCGAACGGGTGAGTAACACGTGAGTAACCTGCCCTTGACTCTGGGATAAGCCTGGGAAACCGGGTCTAATACTGGATACGACCATCTGG
>NZ_JBNHIA010000028.1:0-208 GCF_059092805.1 Arthrobacter sp. Y3222053
AGGCTCCAGGTTCCTTCACGGTCCTGTTGCCTCAGGACCCAACAGTGTGCCAAACGGAAAAACCAGCCCCCGGCAACCAACCGCGTTCCAGAACACCACACCCCCCAAAGAGAGACGCAGCGAACGTACTAACCAGTCGACCACCGGCACAGCCGGCACCTATTCATTGATATTCCACCCTTGAGCACCCACCGGGAAACATATGTTC
>NZ_JBNHIA010000029.1:0-208 GCF_059092805.1 Arthrobacter sp. Y3222053
AGGCTCCAGGTTCCTTCACGGTCCTGTTGCCTCAGGACCCAACAGTGTGCCAAACGGAAAAACCAGCCCCCGGCAACCAACCGCGTTCCAGAACACCGTGCCCCCCAAAGGGAGACGCAGCGAACGTACTAACCAGTCGACCACCGGCACAGCCGGCACCTATTCATTGATATTCCACCCTTGAGCACCCACCGGGAAACATATGTTC
>NZ_JBNHIA010000030.1:0-200 GCF_059092805.1 Arthrobacter sp. Y3222053
TACTGCCAAGTGCACCGCTGATTAGCTACGTTCGGATGGGATAACCGCTGAAAGCATCTAAGCGGGAAGCCTGCTTCAAGATGAGATTTCCATACACCCTTGAGGTGTGAGAGGCCCCCAGCCAGACCACTGGGTTGATAGGCCGGATGTGGAAGCGGGGACTAAAGACCCGTGAAGCTGACCGGTACTAATAGGCCGAC